>CAVRRU010000001.1:0-61029 GCA_963723695.1 uncultured Gaiellaceae bacterium
TGGGAAGCCGTCGACGTCGACGCCATGGTCGAGCTGCTCCGAGACGACGCCGTGATGACGATGCCGCCTGACCCGATGCGGCTGACGGAGCCGCAGGAGGCAATCGGGGAGTTCTTCAGGACGGTGCCGGCGGACGGCGCCCTGGAGCGCATCCGTGTGGTTCTGACCCGCGCGAATGGCCAACGGCGGTGGCCGCGTACATGGACGACGAGGCGTACGGTGTCATGGTGTTCGCGCTCGATGGCGAGTCGGTCGCGAGCATCACCGGGTTCGCGGGCTATCCGGAGCTGTTCCCCGAGCTGGGCTGCCGATTCAGATCGAATCGCAGTAGCGTTCTCGGACATGGCGCTCTGGTCGGGAGCACCGTACGAGTACACGGCTGTGGCCGGCGGCTTCGTGTTCGCGGCCGGAGCGTGCCCGCTCGACGAGGACGGGCGAGTCGTCGCGCCCGGAGATCTCGAGGCGCAGGCGGAGCGCGCGGTCGAGAACCTTCGCGAGGCGCTTGCTGCGGAGGGGACAAGCCTCGCGGACATCGTGAAGGCGACGATCTACGTCGTCGGCGAGGAGCGCGCCGACCTCGTGCGCGCGTGGGACGTGGTGTCGCCGCATCTCGGTCGGGCGCCGAACACGCTCCTCGGCGTCTCGTTCCTCGGCTATCCAGAGCAGCTCGTCGAGATCGAGGCGATCGCCTACGACAGCTGACCCCTCGTCTCCGCAACGGCCCGCCGCGCCTCGATCTCGTACGGGTTCTGCCGGTAGCGCGTGGTCAGGTGCTTCCAGGTCACGTGCAGGGGCGGTGCTGGCCCTGCCAGATGTGGCAGAGCTCGTGCGTGACGAGATCGTCCGTGGCATCGGCGCTCTTCAGCAGGATCCTCCGCCAGAACGCGTAGCCGTGGTAGCGCCGGAAGCCCGGGATGCGGAAGAACCACGGCGCGACGAGCACGCGGACACGCTCGGTGCGCACCGGCTCGAGGTAGTAGTCGAGCGTGTCGAGGCGGGACTTCGCGCGCGCGAGGGCGGCGTCGGGCTCAGCCACTGAGCGCGGGCGTGAGAACCATCACCGGACTTCCGTCCTGCGCCTGGAGGTAGCTGTACCCGTAGAGGCGCGACCTGGTGAGCCGGTCGATCACCCGCCGCTCGTCCTCCTTGATCTCGCCGATGCCCGGCGTGAGCGGGGCGGTGAGCGTCTCGGACAGCGGGTGCGAGAGCTCGGGACGCACGTCACTGCGCTCGAGGAAGACCGCCGTCGCGGCCTGGCCATCGGGGCGAGGCGGGAAGAGGACGAGCGTCGAGTCGATCCCGTCGAGGTACGTGAAGGAGTAGAGCGCGAGCTCGAGGGCCTCGCGGCGCAGGAGCTGGCTGCGAGCGGCCGTCGGCTTTCCCTCCTTGATCGAGCAGGCGGTTCCGAGGCCGCAGAGCGTGTACATGACGGTGCGAGACCGCGTTCACCGTGTCGATGTCGGTCGCCTCCGCGCGGCCGGCGGTCGTGTCCGGCTCGATGGCCAGCGCACGTACCTCGAAGGTCGAGCCGTCCGGGCCAGTGACCGTCGGCGGCCCGGCGTACGTGACGCCGACGAGAGCTTTTCCGCTCGGGAGGCGGTACGGGATCGCTGACGTGGTCGGCGATCTGGGCTGCGCGGCGCTCGGTGCTGCCGCTCGGCTCCCACGCCGACCAGGCAGGAGCGGGATCCGGGCTCCCGCGGCCGACGAGAACGAGGAGCGCTCCCACGCCCGCGCCCGCGACGACCGCGAGCAGGACGTAGAACGCGGCAAAGCGGCTGCGGTAGGCGAGGCGCCGCGCGCGGTCCGCACGCGATTCCGGGCGAGCGACGACGGCGTTCCCTGCGCCCTTCTGCGGCACGGGCTTCGCATCGGCCGCTGCCTTGTCCATCACATCGTCGGCCACGAGCTCTCCTCCGATAGATCGACCTCGGGAATCGTGATCTTGGCCTCGTCCAGCAGGTTCAGGAGCTCGTCGCCGAAGAGCTCGCGCCGCGCGGTGAGGACGTCCGCGATGTGCTCCACAGCCTCGCGGTTCGGGACGACGAGGTTGTATGCCGCGACGTACGCCTGGCCGACGAGCTGACCGACGATCGCCCGCTTGTCGCTGTCGCCGAGAACGGACGCGATCGGGTTCTCGGCGAACGGCCCGCCACCGCCCGTCCGGTTCACGATCTGGATGCCGATCTTCTCGAAGCGTTTCAGGATCCGCTCGCGCGCTTCTTCCTCGGTCTCGTCCTCGCGTGGCGTCACGGCGAAGGGCTCGGGACCCATCGCGGAGGCGCCGACCATGAACGCCGCCTGGGCGGTCACACTCATGACGTCGCCGCCGACGCCGTTCGAATTCTCGCCGTAGAAGACACGTTCCGCCGCCATGGCGCCGAGCGCCCAGACGAGCCGTGCGAACTCCTCACTACGGAAGCGGCTGAACCGCTCCTCCTTCTCGAGCGCCTGGTGATGGCCCAGCGCGCCCCCGCGCATCCGGATGGAGAGCCGCGTTGACTCCGCGCCCTTCAGGTAGACGTGGCCGGCGGCGGCATGGCCTGCCTCGTGAATGGCGACGGCGCGGCTCTCCTCCGGGATGTACTCGACACCGACAGCAGTGCCGGCTTCGAGAGTGGTCATCGCTTCGACGAGGTCGTCCCAGGTCAAGGCCCCGCGGTTCGAGTGGTGCGCGATCGTGAGCGCCATCGACGTGACCTGCTCGAGCATCGCCGGCGCGTACCCGTTCGTCACGCGCGCGATCTCCTCACGCTTGTGCGGCTGGTCGAGCTCCTGCTCGTGGGCGACTTTCCCGATGTAGAGGTCGAGGATGTCGAGGCGATCCTGCTTCGTCGGCGTGCGGAACCAGACGTGCCGCCCCATTCGGCCGGGACGGGTCAGCGCCGGGTCGAGCCGGTCGACGGGGACGTTCGTCGCGCCGATGAAGTAGATCTGCTCCTTGCGCGGGCGTGCGCCGGGGATGCGCAGCGAGCGCTTGCCGATGCGGCGGGGAACGACGTAGATCCCGTCGAGCAGGGTGTTCACCTTGTTGGTGAAGAACTTCTTGAAGAACGGCGGGTTATCGATCCCGTCCATGACGACGAGCAGCTGGTTCAAAGCGAGCGAGCCTCCACCCATTCCGCCCGGGAACATGAAGTTGAGGACGCCGTTCACACGGGTTGCGACGCTGGACCCGCCCGGCGATTGAGGCGCACGCTCCGCGAACAGGCGCTCGCGCCACTGGCGGGTCTCGAGGATGAGGTCGCCCGACGGATTCAGAGCTCCGTTGGGGCCGTACCAGAGGAGCTCGTGCAGGTCGACCGGGCGGTACCCTCCTGCGTCGCCGCCGAACGCAGGATTGAGCACCTGCCGGCGCATGCCGACCGCGTCGATCTCGTCGATGAACACGATGCACTGCCCGCCCCATTTGCGCGCAAGGCGCTTTGCGCGTCGCGCCAGTATCCGCACGACGATCGCGTCGATGCCGATGAAGGTGGCCGCGAAGCCGGAGCCTGGAATCGAGACAAATGGCGAGTTGAAGCCCGTCGCGAGCGCTTTGGCGAGCATCGTCTTGCCCGTTCCAGGGGCGCCGAGGAAGAGAAGCCCGCGCTCGCGCTTCCCGCCTGCGCGCTCGAACGCCTCGCCGGACTGCCAGATCGAGACGACGCGCCGCACCTCCTCCTTCGCTTCGACCTGCCCGCGGACGTCCGCGAGCTTGACGCCCCACTCAGCGTCGCCCGGCTCGAAGGCCTGGATCTGCGAGACGTTCATCGCGAGCAGCGGGCCGAAGAGGATGAGGAAGTTCATGATGAGGAAGAAGGGGAAAATCACGAGCAGCGGCACGATCTGGACGAGCAGTGCTGCGTCCAGGAACAGGGCGAAGGGCAGGATGATGACCAGTGCCCAGATCGCGACCTTGACCCAGAAGCGCCAGAACCACACGCGTCGGCGCGCAACGACGTCCTCCTCGCGGAGCTGCTGACTCTCGAGGCCGAAGAGGCTCGGGCGTGGGATCATTCGGTGGAAGAGCACGTCGACGATCCCGCGGAAGCAGACGACGAGACCGAGGCCTGCCAGGATCGACCAGAACCACGACCAGCCCTCGGTCTGGTTGAGCCAGACGACCACTGCCGGTGCGGTGATGAGCGCGACGGCCGTGGCCGCGCGCGTCAGACGGCGCCACTGGCTGGCCAGCTCGTTGGAGCTCTCGGCCTGCTGAAACATCCCCATGGGTTGGGTTTCGGTCGCCACCGTCGAAGTGTACGGACGCCTCTTTTGACCGAAGGTTGGCGGCTGTTGCTAGCGTCGCGGGCATGTCGACGGTGGTCATGACCACGAGCGAGGGGACGATCGAGCTCGAGCTCTTCGACGGCGACGCCCCGAAGACGGTCGAGAACTTCACGAAGCTCGCCGGCGAGGGCTATTACGACGGGCTCGCGTTCCATCGCGTGATCCCGGACTTCATGATCCAGGGCGGCTGCCCGAAGGGTGACGGCACCGGCGGGCCCGGCTACACGTTCGAGGACGAGTTCAACGACCACCCCGTCGCGCGCGGTGCGCTGGCCATGGCGAACGCGGGTCCGAACACGAACGGCTCGCAATTCTTCATCGTCACCGTGGAGGACGCATCGTGGCTGAACGGCAAGCACACGGTCTTCGGCCGCGTCACGTCCGGCCAAGACGTCGCGGACGCGATCTCGTTCGTCGAGCGCGACAGCCGTGACAGCCCGGTCGAGCCGGTCGTCATCGAGTCGATCGCCGTCTCGTAGCCACTAGGCTCCGGCGCGTGGAGCTCGCGGGGAAGACCGCTGTCGTCACCGGTGCCTCGAGCGGCTTCGGCGCCTCGACCGTGCGCAAGCTTCGCGAGGCCGGAGTACGCGTCGCAGGGGGTGCGCGCCGCGTCGAGCGGATCGAGGCGGACGTATCCCTTCCGCTCGACGTGACCGACGAGCAGAGCTGCGTCCAGTTCATCGATCGGGCCGCCCGAGAGCTCGGCGGGATCGACATCCTCTACAACAACGCCGGCCTCGCGCTCGGCCGCTACCCGTTCACCGAGTCGACGCCCGATGACGAAGCGACCGTTCTGCACACGAACGTCGACGGCGCTATTCGGGTCACGCGCCTCGCGCTCCCGCACATCCGCGACGAGGGCCACATCCTGTTCACGGGCTCGATCGCGGGCAGGGTTGCGTACCAGAACGCCGCCGTTTACGTCGCCGCGAAATTCGCCTTGCGCGGGTTCGTCTACGGGCTGCGCGAGGACCTGCTCGGGCGCCCGATACGGATCACGACCGTCGATCCGGGGCTTTCGAGGACAGAGTTCTCGCTCGTCCGGTTCAAGGGCGACGTCGAGGCAGCCGAGGCGCCGTACGTCGGGGTCGAGCCGCTGACCCCCGACGACGTCGCCGAGTGCGTCCTTTTCGCAGTCACCCGACCGCTGCACGTGAACATCGACGAGATGGTGATCAAGGCTCTGGCGCAGTCGAGCGGCGGCCGCATCCTGCGCAACGAGGCGTAGCGGTTGCTCACGATCCTCGAAGGCTCGACCTTCTGCATCTCGGACGACCGCGGCGACATCGAAGCGGCGACGAGTGGCCTGTTTGCGCACGACACGCGCTTCCTATCGCGACTCGTCCTGAGAGTGGGCGGACCTCGCCGCTGCTCCTCTCGTCGAGCCCCGTCGAGCACTTCCGGGCGGCGTTCTACCTCCGCAACGGAACGACGAACGGCCTGCCGCGCGACGCGATCTCGATCGCGCGCAACCGATTCGTGAGCGTGGGCATGCAGGAACGAGTGATGATCCGAAACGAGAGCCCCGAGCGCCTGGAGATCGACGTAGAGCTCGAGGTCGAGTCCGATTTCGCGGACATCATCTCCGTGAAGCTGCACGACTTCTCGCTCGGGGACCCCACGCTGGCGCGGCCGCTTCCGCCGCCCGGGGCGTGCACCTACCAGGAGAGCCGTAACGAGGTTTCGATCGTGGACCCGCGGGGCGACCTCGGGACGCGACTCGTCTTCTCGAAGCCCGGCAGACTCGAAGGGAACGCAATGACGTTCCCGCTGGTGCTCGAGTCGCACGAGCAGTGGGACCTCACCGTCGACATCATCCCCTGGCTAGAGGAGGAGTCGAGGGCCGAGGCGGGCGAGCAGCTCGCCGACGAGATCGAGACCGTCGGCGACGTCGTGGCGGCATGGACGCTCCGGGTCCCGCGGATTCGCGGCGGGTGGGAGAGCCTACGTCGTGCGTTCGACCGCTCGATCGCCGACCTCGCCGCCCTCCGGATGCGTACCGGCGCGGAGCGCCGCCCGCTGTTCGCCGCCGGCATGCCGTGGTTCATGACGGTCTTCGGGCGCGACACGGCGATCACGTCGCTGCAGACGCTTCTCCTCGGGCCCGAGATCGCCGTCGGCGCGCTCGAGGCGCTCACCGACCTGCAGGCCCACGAGGAGGACCCGACGATCGACGCCGAACCGGGCAAGATCGTCCACGAGGTGCGTGAGGGGCGGTGTGCCGAGACGTGGTTCCCGCGCTACTACGGCTCGATCGACTCGACGCCGCTCTACCTCGTGCTCCTCACCGAGACCTGGCGCTGGACGGACGACGCGTCCTTCGCGCAGCGCATGCGTGAACCGGCCATGCTCGCCCTCGAGTGGATCGACCGCTACGGCGATCGCGACGGCGACATGTTCGTCGAGTACAGCAGCCAGGTGGACAGCGCCCTCGCGAACCAGTCGTGGAAGGACTCCGGCGACTCCCAACGCTTCCAGGACGGCTCGTTCGCGGAGGCCCCGATCGCGGCGGTCGAGGTTCAGGGCTACGTCTACGACGCGAAGCGCGGGCTTGCCGACCTCGCGCGCGAGGTCTGGCGTGACAAGGCGCTCGCAGACCGGCTCGACAGCGAGGCGGACGAGCTGCGAAAGCGCTTCGACGAGGCGTTCTGGGTCGAGGACCGAGGTGGCTTCTACGCACTCGCGCTCGACGGGCGGAAGCGGCAGGTGGACTCCCGTGCGTCCAACATGGGCCACCTCCTGTGGAGCGGGATCGTGACGCCCGAGAAGGTGGCGAAGGTCGTCGACCACTTGCTCTCTGAGGACCTGTGGACGGGCTGGGGGATCCGCACGATGGCGAGCGACGCCGCGGCGTTCAACCCGATCAGCTACCACAACGGGACGGTCTGGCCGCACGACACGGCGCTCGCCGCCTGGGGGCTCGCTCGCCACGGCCACGTCGCCGAGGCGCGTCGTATCGGACGGGCGCTCATCGAGGCAGCCGCGCACTTCGACTGGTCGCTGCCGGAGGTATTCGCGGGCTACGCACGTGACGAGACGCCGTTCCCGATCGCCTATCCGACCGCCGCGCGACCGCAGGCCTGGGCGGCCGGCACACCGATCCTCCTGGTGCGTGTCCTTCTCGGCATCGAGCCCGACCGTGAGCGGCAGCGGCTCGTCTCGACCGTGACCGACGAGCTTCCAAGCTGGCTCGACGGGATGCGCATCGAGGGAGTCCGGGCGTACGGCCGCATGTGGACGGTTGCGGTCGAGCGCGGCCGTGTCACGATTGCCGAGGGCGTATGAGCGCGCTAACGAGTAACGCAGCGGCCGCGGGCGCGAAGCGCCCGCCTTCAGGGATCTTCGCGCGACCGGAATCTGCGGTCGCAGATTCCGGTCTTGCGCAATGAGAGTCGCACTCGTCTGTCCGGTCTGGTTCCCGGTGCCCCCGGCGGCGTACGGCGGGACCGAGCGTGTGGTCGCGCTCCTCGCCGACGGGCTCGTCGACGCCGGCCACGAGGTCGCGCTCTTCGCCTCCGGTGATTCGCAGACACGCGCCCGGCTCGAGTCCGTCTTTCACACCGCGCCGAGCGAGTGGATCGGCCACACCTACTGGGAGATGCAGCACGCGCTGCACGCGTTCCTAAGAGCCGACGAGTTCGACGTCATGCACGACCACACCGGAATGCTCGGGCTCGCGTTCGGCGGGCTCATCCCGACGCCCTTCTGCCACACCGTGCACGGGCCACTCGACGGTCAGCCGGGCCGGATGTACGAGCAGGTGCTCGATCTGGCGCCGAAGGCGAAGCTCATCTCCATCTCGATGAACCAGCGCAAGCCGAAGCCGCAGCTCCCGTGGATCGGGAACTGCCCCAACGCGCTCGACCTCTCGATGTATCCGTTCCGGCGCAAGCCGGGGGGCGACTACCTCGTCTTCCTCGGGCGCATGAGCCCGGACAAGGGCGCCCACCGCGCGCTCGCCGTCGCGCTCGAGACCGGCATTCCGCTGAAGATCGCGGCGAAGTGCCGCGAACCGCTCGAGATCCGGTACTTCGACGAGTTCATCCGCCCGCACCTCGGCGGCTCGATCGAGTATGTGGGGGAGGTTGGCCACGCCGACAAGGTCGAGCTGCTCATGGGCGCGCGGGCGCTCATCTCGCCGATCGACTGGGAGGAGCCGTTCGGGCTGATGATGATCGAGGCGATGGCCTGCGGGACGCCGGTCATCTCCACGCGTCGCGGCGCGGTCCCCGAGATCGTCGACCATGGACGCACCGGAGTGATCGTGGACAACTACCGCGACATGGAGGACGAGGCCGCTCTCGAGCTCGCCGACTCGCTCGATCCAGTCGTGATCCGGAAGGAAGTCGAGGAGCGCTTCTCTCCGGAGCACATGGTGGCGAACTACGTCGCCGCGTACGAGGCGACGATCGAAGCCACGCGCGGCGCGTGAGGCTCCGCTCACCGTACGACCGCGAGATCTTCCGGCTCGCGCTCCCGGCGCTGGGCGCGCTCGCGGCGGAGCCGCTCTACCTCCTCGTCGACACCGCGATCGTAGGGCATCTCGGGCGCCCCGAGCTCGCCGCGCTCGGCATCGCGATCACGATCCTCGGCGGGACCTTCGCGATCTTCAACTTCCTCCAGTACGGGACGACGGCGCAGGTCGCGCGCGCGGGCGGCGCCGGGGAGGAGGAGACTGCGCGGCGGCTCGGTGCGCAGGCGGTGTGGCTCTCGCTCGCGTTCGGCGTCGCTGTTTCGGCGCTCGTTGCCCTGTTCGCGCCGCAGCTCGTCTCGCTCATGGGAGGCGACGGGCAGGCGGCGGACTACGCCGTGACGTACCTCCGGATCGCCGCGATCGGCTTCCCCGCCGCGTTCCTCGCGCTCGGTGCGCAGGGGTACCTGCGCGGAGTCGCAGACCTGCGGACGCCTCTCGTCATCCTCATCGCGGCGAACGCGGCGAACGTCATCCTCGAAGTGTTGTTCGTCTACGGCTTCGGCTGGGGGATCGAGGGCTCGGCGTGGGGGACGACCTTCGCGCAGCTCGGGATGGGAGTGGCGTTCATCGTCGTCGTCCTACGGCGGCTGGAGCCGGGCGAAGCTCGAGTGCAGCTCGCGCTCGCGCGGCGCGTCCTCTCCCTCGGCAAGTGGATCTTCATCCGCACGACGGCGCTCATGGGGTCTTTCGTCCTCGCCGGGGCGGTGGCGACGCGCTTCGGGGAAGCTTCGATCGCCGCGCACCAAGTCGCGTTCCAGCTTTGGGTCTTCCTCGCCCTCGTGCTCGACTCGGTCGCGATCGCGGGGCAGATCATCGTCGGGCGCGAGCTCGGCGCGGGGCAGCGTGACGCTGCCTACGGTGCGAGCGAGCGGATGATCTGGCTCTCGGTCGCGCTTGGCGCGGTCTTCGCGGCGATCATGCTCGCCCTCGCGGGGATCCTGCCGCGAGCGTTCACCGGCGACGCCTCGGTGCTCGACGAGGCCGCTCTCCTGTGGCCGCTTTTCGCGCTCATGCAGCCCCTGAACGGGGCCGTCTTCGCGCTGGACGGGATCCTCATCGGCGCGAGCGACGGGCCGTTCCTAGCGATGTCGATGGTCGGGGCGTTCGTCGCGTGCGCTGCGGTTCTCCTCGTCGCGCTCGAGGCGGACTGGGGGATACGCGGCGTCTGGGCGGCCCTCGTCGTGCTGATCGTCGTGCGCCTCACGCTGATGGCGACGCGCTTCCGACGCGGCCGCTGGCTCGTGACGGGCTGGGCCTGACGCCGCTGAGCGAGCCAGAGCAGCCGGGAGCCCGGCTGCTCTGGAGCCGCTGTCGGTCAGTAGGGCCGGTCACCCGAGCGGTACGCGCGCAGGCGTAGCTCCCGCTCGAGACGTCGGTGACCGCCGTGACGTAGTCGCCGTCCGCGTGCGCGGACGGAACGCGCGCGAAGCCGAGCGATCCCGCGTCAGCCGCGGCGTGCTGCGAGATCTGGTCTGGGCTGATCGTGTTGTTCGCGTTGAAGCGGATCGTCAGGTTGCCGCTCTAGACATCACCAGCCTCCTTCGGAGCCTCTCCCCAGCCCTCGAAGCGATCCCGGCGCGTGCTCTCCGCGCGAGCGGCTAGAACGGCGACGCTGGTTTCTGCGAGCTTCCCAGCCGTGCGTTAGGTCCGCCTTAGAGTCCGCTTGTGGCGCCATCACCCGGCGATGAGGATGAACGTGAGGTTGACGACGAACTGCGTCGCGGCGGAGGCTTCGCCTTAGTCTTCTACGAGTGAACGTCCTCGGCGGTGAGCTGGAGCCGTGCTCGTTTGATCCGCTGACCGGCTTCTTCCGAGACGGCCATTGCCGCACCGAGGGTCGTGACCCGGGCTTCCACGCGGTCTGCGCGGTCATGACGGCGGAATTCCTCGAGTTCTCGGCGTCGGTCGGGAACGACCTGTCCACGCCGCAGCCGCAGTGGCTCTTCCCGGGGCTGCAGCCGGGCGATCGTTGGTGCGTCGTCGCCGCACGCTGGCAGGAGGCGCTCGAGGCCGGCGCCGCGCCGCCTGCCGTACTCGAGGCTACGCATGCGTCCGCGCTCGAGTTCGTCTCGCTCGACGATCTCGAGGCGCATGCCGTGTCGCCGTAGGACGAGATACATCTCGCCCCTACAACGTTCTCGTTTTGTGACCCTCGCAGTCGTGACCTGATCCATCGTGTTGTCGATGCGGCGACGCTGCGCTCCGGCTCCGTGAATTCGAATACTCCTCGAGCAACCTCTACTTCGTAACGGTCTATACGCAACGACGCGTGCCGTCCTCGGCACGATCGTGGACGGCGAGGCCAAGCTGTCAGAGCTGGGCTCATCGCGCGTGATCGCCTGATCGAGATCCCAGAACACCATGACGGCACGACGGTCGACCTCTACGTCGTCATGCCGAACCACGTCCACGTCGTCCTCGCGCTCCGTGAGCGGGGCAGATACAACGCTCGGAAAACGTCGTCGGGACGTACACGGCCGCGGTCACGAGGTGCGCGAGACGGTCGGGTCTTTGGCAGCGCGGGTACTTACGACCACGTCGTTCGTGACGAACACGATCTCGCGCGCCAGACCAAGACGTAGCGGCGAGATTGTCTCGCCCCTACGAGCGCTCGGCGGCTGCGGCCTCCCGCCGTTTCCGCCAGTAACGCTCGATCCCTCGGTAGTGGTGCCAGTACGGGCCGGCGCGCCCGTACTCGTCGACGAGCTCGGGGTCGGTCTGGGAGACGTCGAAGCGCGCGGCAGCGATGAAAGCGTCCTCGTCCATGCCGTCCTCGACGCGTTCCCCCCAGCGGGCGAGGGTTTCCCGCAGCGCGGCCAGGTGCTCCTGCAGGTCGTCGAACACGCCGAAGTGGATGAGCGCGAGGCGGGCGGGTACGCGCTGCTCGATCTCGGAGATCGTCTCCTCCCACGCCTCGAGGTCGAATTCCGGGGGCGGGCAGGGAGGCATGACGAAACGGGCTCCCTCGAGCCGGACTCCCGCCGCGTCCCCGGCGTAGAGCGTCCCGTCGGCGTCGAGGTACGAGACGTGATGCGAGGCGTGACCCGGCGTCGGGAAGCATTCGAGTCCCAGGATGCGATCGCCGACGACGTGGACGTTCCCGGCGGGTACCGGCGCCAGCTCGCCCCACAGCTCGTCGAATACCGGTCCGTAGAGTCGGCGGGCGCTTGTGTCGAGCCTCGTCGGGTCGACGATGTGCGGCGCACCGACCTCCGACACGTGTACCTGCAGCCACGGGTTCTGCCGCACGAGAACGCCGGCCGCTCCCGCGTGGTCGAGATGGATGTGCGAGAGGAGCAGGTGCCGAATGTCCATGAGATCGAGCCCGCGCTCGGCAAGACCGGCCTTCAGGTGCGGGATCGAGACGGTAGGCCCGCAGTCGAACAGCGTTGGGCCACCGTTCGTCTCGAGCAGGTAGCAGCTGACGATTCCCGGCGCCTGGTGGTGGAGGTCGATCGGCTCCGGGCTCATCCGGCGAGCGCGCTCTCGAGGTCCTCGAGGAGATCCTCGGCCGACTCGATTCCGACCGAGAGCCGGATGAGCGTCGGCGGGACTGCGAACGGCGCTTCCGCTGTCGATGCGTGCGTCATCCGCGCCGGGTGCTCGATCATGCTCTCCACGCCGCCGAGGCTCTCGGCCAGCTTCCAGATCTTCGTGCGCGCGACGAGCTCGACGGCCTCCTGCTCGTCGGAGACGAGGAACGAGACCATCCCGCCGAAGTTCCGCATCTGCCGGGCGGCGATCTTGTGCCCTGGATGCGACGGGAGTCCCGGGTACAGCACGCGCTGCACGCGGGGATGTCGCTCCAGGAACGCGGCGATCGTGACCGCGTTCTCGCAGTGCCGGTGCATGCGCAGGGCGAGCGTCTTCACGCCGCGCAGGACGAGCCAGGCGTCGAACGGTCCCGGCACGGCGCCGAGCGACTTCTGCAGGAAGGCGAGCCGTTCGGCGACTCCGTCGTCCGAGGTCGCGACGAACCCGCCGACGACGTCCGAGTGCCCGCCGAGGTACTTCGTCGTCGAGTGGAGAGCGACGTCCGCGCCGAGCGCGAGCGGCTGCTGGAGGTACGGCGTCGCGAAGGTGTTGTCGACGATCACGATTGCGCCAGCGGTATGCGCGGCCTCGGAGGCGGCGGCGATGTCGACGATGTTCAGCGCCGGGTTCGTCGGCGTCTCGAGCCAGACGAATCTCGTCCGCTCCTCCAGGTGCTCCTCAAGGCCGGTCGAGATCTCCTCCGGCGAGAGGAAGGTAAAGCGGTAGCCCTTCGGCTCGTAGACCTGCGTGAACATGCGGTAGATGCCGCCGTACACGTCGTTGACCGCGACCACGTGGTCGCCCGGCGACAGCAGGTGCATCAGCGTGGTCGCCGCGCCGAGACCCGACGAGAACGCACGCCCGTGGGCGGCGCCCTCGAGCGACGCCATGCACTCCTGCAGCGCGGTGCGCGTCGGGTTCGCGACCCGGGCGTAGTCGTATCCCTTGTGGACGCCGACCGCCTCCTGCACGTACGTCGAGGTCTGGTAGATCGGAGTGGTGAGAGCCCCCGTGGCCGGGTCCGGGTCCTGGCCCTCGTGGATCGCCCGGGTCTCGAAGTCCATCGCGCAGGATCCTAGGGAAGCGGTACCTGCTCGGCGCCGAGCCAGGCGGCGAGGCTTGCCAGTGCCTCGTCCGCGCGCGAGGTGTCACCCCAGGCGCCCAGCACCTCGAGCGTCTTCGTCTTGCGGTCGATCCGCGGCTCGATGCGCCCGACGATCCGGTCGCCGACGAGAATCGGCAGGACGTAGTAGCCGTACTCCCGCTTGGCCTTCGGCACGTACATCTCGAGGCGGTAGTGGAAGTCGAAGAGCGCCTCGGCGCGGTCACGGTCGTGGATGAGCCGGTCGAAGGGGGAGAGGAAGGTCACGCGGTCCGGAACCGGGCCGTCGCTCGCCTCCGTATGCGCCTCCCAGCCCCTCCTCGTGAGCCGGACGCCAAGGGCGCGGAAGCGCTGCTCGGCGCGCCGCTCTTCCGCCTTGCGGAGCGGCACCTTCTCGACCTCCGGGTACCAGCGCTCCGCGAGATCCCACAGCCGCTGGCCGTTGCGGCGCCCCACGACCGCGACGACGCCGCGCCCGTGGAGGATCTCGAGCATCACTGCGACGCCACGGCTCCCGTACCAGCCGTGCGCTGTCCACGTCAGAGGCGCATTGCCTTCGATCTCTCGGGAGAGCATCGGCCCGTTGGTCTCGAGCTCGCGGAGCACGAAGCGCTTGAAAGCGGCGTTCTTCCTCAGGAACTCGACGCCGCGCTGCTCGTCGAGGGCTTTCCCGCGCCTTCGGCGCATCCTGGCCTGCAGAACCGGCAGCGCCTCCTCGGGCCAGATGTAGGCGTTCCATTCGAAGAGCTTCTTCTCATCCCAGAGGAGGCGGTCGAGCTCGGCGACGTCGTACGGGCCGAGCCGGCTCCAGAGGACGAGCTGCTGCGGCGGCGCGACCGTCGAGATCGGGTCGATCTGCAGAAAGCCGAGGTGTCGAACGGTGTCGAGGATGCTCGTGGCCGAGCCATCGAGGAGCTGGGCTCGGACGGCGATCCGGCGTGCCTCCTCCGTGGAGACGAGTCTCACGCGGATTCCGCCTCCCGCTCGAGACGCCAGCGAACCACGGCCTCTCCTCCCGTTTCGACCGCCTCCGGCCTCGGATGCGCGTCGAGCCAGCCGGCGTAGCGGTTCGCGAGCGGGGCTGCGGTGAGGCCGTGAGCCAGTACGGAGAGCCCGACGGTGACGAACGCCGTGGTGAGGATCAGATCGTCGTTCGGTAGGCCGCCCTCCTCGACGATCAGTAGCGCGAACACGATCGAGGCCGCGCCGCGCGGTCCGAACCAGCCGAGGAAGGCCACAGTGGGAGGGAGGGCGCCGGTACCGATCATCGACGCGGCGACCGGCAGCATGCGAATCAGCGTCAGGCTCAGCACGGCGTAGAGGGCGACCTCCCAGGTGAGGTCTCGGAGCGCTGGCCCGAGCAGCACGGCTCCGAAGACGACGAACGTGACGGCCGCGAGCACCACGCCAGCCTGCTCGATGAGATACGAGACCTCGGCTCCTCGGTGGCGTCTGAGCCCACCGAACACCAATCCGCCGACGAAGGCGGCGATGAAACCGGAGCCGCCGATCGCCTCGGCGAAGCCGAACGCGAGCCCGGCGCCGGCGAGGGGGACGATCTGGAGCCACGAGCCCATGACGAGCCCACGACCCGCCGCGTAGACGACGACGGCGGCTGCGACGGCACCGGCGAGCACCCCGGCCAGAATCCCGTATCCGATCTTCTCGGCGACCAGTTCGACCGCCTCGCCGTGACCGATCGCACCTTCCTCCGCCTGGGCGACTGCCAGGGCGATGAGGAAGAACGGAACGCAGATTCCGTCGTTGAGGCCGGCCTCGACGTTGAGGCTCTGACGCACGCGGAGGGGAAGGCGGCCCAGCGTCACGACAGCCTGGCCCAGCGCAGCGTCAGTCGGCGCGAGGACGACCGCAAGCACGAGCGCCTCCGGCCACGCGAGGTCGCCGAGGAGTGCGACCGCGACGACGAACCCCGCGAGCAACGTTAGCGGCAGCCCGATTCCGAGAAGTCGCACCGGAATCCCCACGTCGGCTCTCAGCGCACGCAGATCGATCCGCGAGGCGTCCGAGAAGAGAACGACGGCCAGCGTTGCTTCGGCGAGTACCTTGACCTCGAGCCCGGTTGCAGCCGGATCGACGAGTCCGAGCGCCTCGACTCCGAAGACGAGCCCGGCCGCGGTGAAGACCATCGGTGCCGTGACCCAGGTTCCCTCGATGCGGCCAGACACTGCCGCGAAGGCGAGGAGGACGGCGCCGAGGATCGCGAGTTGCCAGTGCACGGCTCGCGGAGCTTCGCAGAGATGCGGCGGCCGTTACGGTGGCGCGGTGCCTGTCTGGGACGCCGAGATCTCGATCGACGAGGCGCTCGTGCGTGCGCTTCTCACTGAGCAGTTCCCCGAGCTCGACGTGTCTTCCGCCCGACTGCTGGGCGAGGGCTGGGACAACTCCGCGTGGGTGGTCGAGGAGTGCTGGGTCTTTCGGATGCCGCGCCGCGCGATCGCGGTTCCGCTCGTCGAGCGCGAGATCGCAGTCCTTTCGCGGCTTGCCCCGCTGCTCCCGCTACCGGTCCCCGAGCCCGTGCTCATCGGCCGGCCGAGCGCGAATTACCCGTGGCCGTTCTTCGCGTCGCGGCTTCTGCCGGGGCAGGAGCTGGCCGATGCGGAGCTCGCGGAGCGAGATCGTGTCGTCCTGGCCGCCGAGCTCGGCCGGTTCCTCCGCGAGCTGCACGACGTGCCGGTCGAGACCGTAGATCCGAAGGCCTCGTTGCCCGTGGATCCCAACGGACGCGCGGACATGGCTCTCCGTGTAGTGCGGGTGCGCGAGCAACTCGTCGAGCTCGAGGGCGCGGGGTTGTGGGATGCGCCGGACGACGTGGAGCGGTTGCTGGTCGATGCGGAGAAGCTGCCGTCGCCGGGGGAGGCCGTTCTCGTCCACGGAGATCTGCACGCCCGTCACGTCCTCGTCGACGGTCATGCGCCCTCCGCTGTGGTCGACTGGGGCGACGTCTGCGCCGGAGACCCCGCGATCGACCTGCACGTCGTCTGGAGCCTGCTGCTGCCGGACGCGCGCGACAGGTTCTTCGCTGCGTACGGTCCGGTCGACGGCGAGCGGCTTCTCCGAGCGCGGGTGCTCGCTCTCTCGCTCGCCGCGCTGCTCGCCCTTTACGCGAACGACGTCGGCCACGAGAGCCTCGAGCGTGAGTCGCTCGCAGGGCTCGAGCGAACGCTCGTCGACTAGTCGGGCACGCGGCCGTCGAGGATCGCGGCGAGCCGGACCGCGTCGATGTTCCCGCCGGAGACGATGCAGACGAGGCGGCCGCCTCCGGCTCGACCCGACAGAGCCGCAGCAACAGGCAGCGCGGCGGCGCCCTCGGCCACGATGCGCGCGCGTTCGAGCAGCAGGCGCACCGTCTTCGCAGTGTCCTCGAGCGAGATCGCGAACGAGCCGCTGACGAGCGGCTTCGCGTGCTCCCACATCTTCGGCAGCAGGCCGCCGGAACCGGCGCCGTCCACAAAAGCCGGCGTGAACTCGACGGGGACAGGGACGCCGTCGTTCGCGAGCGCAGCGGTGACCGGCGCGCCAGTCTGCGGCTCGCAGACGTAGACCTTCGTGTTCGGCGTGAGCGCGTGGAGCGCGCTCCCGATCCCGGTCGAGAGGCCGCCTCCGCCCCATGGAATCAGCACCGCGTCGATGTCCTGGAGCTGCTCGACGAGCTCGAGGCCGATGGTGCCGTTCCCGGCCATCACCGGCGGGTCCTGCACCGGGTGGACGAAGAACCCCTCGACGTCCGAGCCGAGGTTGCGCTCCTCGTCGGCCTCGACGGCCGCCCACCACTGCTCCCACGGCACCCGCACGATCCGGCCGCCGAGGCGCTCGACGGCGGCGAGCTTGCCCGCCGATGCGTTGTCGGGAACGACGATCGTCGCGGGGACACCCAGCTCGCGGGCCATCCAGGCGACGCCCTGCGCCATGTTCCCGGTGCTCGTCGTGACGAGCCCCTGGGCGAGCGCATCCCGCGGCGCGTTGAGCACGGCATTCGCTGCGCCGCGCAGCTTGAAGGAGCCGATCGGCTGGAGGTTCTCGAGCTTCATCCAGATCTCCGCCGGCGCGTCGTCCACGTGCAGGCGGACGAGCGGCGTGCGGATGACCGTGCCGGCGATCCGCTCCCGAGCGGCCTCGATGTCTGCGAGCGGGATCAGAAGTCGACCTCGACGCCGACGCCTCGCTCTCGCGCGCGACGCGCCATGAGCTCTGCCGAGGCGAGGTCCTCGACCGCGATCCCGAGGGACTCGAAGACCGTCAGCTCGTCCTCGTGCTCGCGGCCCGGATGCATCCCGGCGAGCACCTCGCCGAGCTCCGCCTTGATGTGGCCGGGGCCGATCGCGCCCTCGCCCGCGGCGAGGATGTAGTCGCCCGCCTCGTTCAGGCACGACTCGCGCCTGTCGGTGAAGTAGGACGCGCTCGCGACAGTTTCGGTGTCGAGCTCACGGGTGTTCGGGAAGCACGAGCCGACGGCGTTGACGTGGGCACCGCGCGCGAGCCAGCGCTTCTCGACGATCGGCTCGGCCGCGGCCGTCGTCGTGCACACGACCTCTGCGCCGAAGAGTGCCGCATCCACGGAGGGCGAGACCGTTGCGCCGACCTCGCCGGCGAGCTCCTCGGCCGCCTCGAGTCGGCGCGCCCAGATGCGGATCTCGGGATCGTCGAGGACGGCCCGCATTGCGTGCACGTGTCCGCGTGCCTGCGCGCCGGCCCCGAGAATCGCCACGCGCTCGGCGTCCGGGCGAGCGAGCGCTCGCGTGGCGACTGCCGAGACCGCGGCCGTGCGGATCTCCGTGATCGGCGACGCATTCATGATCGCGTCCAGTGCCCCGTTCTCTCCATCGTGCAGGAGGACACCGCCCATGTGTGTGTCGAGACCGCGCGCCGGGTTCGTGGGGACGATGACGATCTCCTTCAGCGCATACGTAGGCGACGATCCTCCGCGGTATGCGGGCATCAGCCCGAGCAGCGTTTCCGCCCCCGGCGGTCGCATGATCGAGCGAAGCGGGTTGTGGAGCTCCCCGCGCGCGAGAGACGCGAGCACCTCGGTCATCGTCTCGATGCACGACTCCATGTCGAGGAGCTCGCGCACGTCGTGCTCCGAGAGAACGATCACGCGAACAAGACTCGCAGATGCGCAAAGTCGTCAGGCGTGAGCCCAAGCGAGAGCGCCTCGCGAACCGGTTCGAGATGCTCGGCGCGAGTCGGGCCGACGACGACGGCGGTGATCTCGGGCACGGCGAGGAGCCAGGCGAGCGCGAGGCCAGCCATCGACATGCCCCGCGCGAACGCCTCGCGCTCGAGCGCTTCGAGGGCGTCGAAGACCGCGTCGGACTCGTACTTCCGATAGCCGTCAGGGCGCTGGGTCATGCGCGAGCCCTCCGGGTAGCTCTCGCCTCGCCGGTAGCGGCCCGCGAGCCAGCCCCCGGCGAGCGGGCCGAACGCCTCGTAGCCAAGCCCGTGCTCGTGGCAGACGGAGAACACGGTCTCCGCGTCTTCTCGATCAAGGAGCGAGAACGAGTTCTGCACCCACTCATAGCGCGTGAAGCCCTCGAGCTCCGAGATCTCGACGGCCTCGGCGAGTTGCTCCGCCGTGAAGTTCGATGCACCGACTGCGCCGACCTTGCCGGCACCCACGAGGTCGTCGAACGCCGAAAGCGTCTCCTCGACAGGGGTGTCCGGATCGGGCGCGTGAGCCACGTACAGCGGGACGCGCTCGAGCCCGAGCCTCTGGAGGCTCGTCTCGACCTGCCGTCGGATCCGGTGTCGCGAGAGCCCGTGATCCGCCCCGGCCTCCATGGGGTTGAAGGTCTTCGTCTCGATAGTGATCGCGTCGCGCACGATCGGGCCCTTCGCGGCGAGCCACTCGCCGATCCACGTCTCGCTCCGCCCACCGCCGTACGCGTCGGCGGTGTCGAACGCCGTGATCCCGAGCTCCCAGGCAGCGTCCATGATTCGGAACGCTTCGTCGTGCGGAATCCCCTGACCGAAGAACGCCGGCGCCGAGCCGACTCCGCCGAAGTTCCCGCAGCCGAGGACGATCCGCGTGACCGAGATCCCGCTTCGCCCGAGCTCGCGGCGGTCCATCTAGGCGGCCTCGGCTGCCGGCATCGGCTGCGGGGCCGCCAGGCGCATGAGCACCAGCACGCCGAGCAGCGGGAAGAGCGCGCAGAACACGAACACGCCGTCGTAGCCGAGCGCGGAGGCGACTATACCCAGGCTCAGCGAGCCGACCAGGAAGCCCAGCTCGGTGAACGCCGTGAACGTGCCGATCACCGAGCTCCGCTCGCCTGCGGGAGCTGCGTTCACGGCCAACGTCATCAGCGAGGGGAACCCCAGCGCATGGCCGAACGAAAGGACGATCGTCCCGGCGAAGAGGCCCAGTCGGCACATTCCAGAGGCCGATCACGAGGAGTCCGACCGTGATGAGCAGCAGCGCGGCTCCGGAGGTGCGCTTCGGGCCCAGCGTGTCCGGAATCCGTCGACCCACGATGCGCGTAGCCACGATGACCGCGGAGTAGGTGAGGAAGACCGCGCCGCCGCCGTCGAGGCCGAGCTCTCGGGCGTACAGGGCCGCGAACGTGCCGAGACCTGCGAATCCGAAGACCATGAGCGCGAGCACGAGACCCGGACCCACCGCTGCGGGATGGACGAGTCGTGCCGGGGCGAACCCCGCGGGAGTCCCGGTTCGCCTCGTTTCGGGCAGCGACAGCCCGATGAGCGCAGCCGCCAGGCAGCAGCCGCCCGCAAGCAGCCAGACGGCGTCGAAGCGTTCGTCACCCAGCGCCAGCTCCCCCAACACCGGCCCCAGCGCGAGACCGCCCCACAGGCCGAGGCTGTAGAGGCTCAATGCCTCGCCACGGCGGTGTTCGGGGGCGAGATCGGTGACGATCGTCGCGGCTCCGACGAGCAGCAGCCCCTCTCCGATGCCCGTCAGCATTCGCAGTGGGATCAGAAGCGCCAGCGAGTCGACCGCCGTGTACGAGATGACGCTGACCCCTGCGATGAGGCCCCCCGTGACGACGAGGAGTCTCCGTCCGCGGCGGTCGCCGATCCGTCCTGCGATCGGCTGGCTCAAGAGGAGCATCGGGCTGACCGCGGCAGACGGCGAGCGCGACGCCGAAGCTTCCCACCCCGAGCTCGTCGTCGGCATAGACGGGAATCACGGCAAGCAGCATCCCGATCGACAGGCACAGCGCGAACTCGGTGACGACGGTGAGAACGAACGGCCTCGTCAGGACACGGTCCAGCTGCATCGTTCGATCCAAGCAGATCGAATGGAGACGCCGTCTCGACAGGAACGACGCAGCCCGACCCGAACGCAGGCTCGAGTGGCTACCGAGGCCCGACAGCGATCCGAGGCACGTCGCGAAGCTGCCCCTGCTGCGGTCGCGGTACTGGTCGTATTCGCGGTGCTCGCGGTCGTCATGCCGGACGGAGGGCTGGGAGCTCCTCGGGCTTGCCGTGGTGGATCTGGCTCGTCCTCGGCTTCCCGGCGTTTCTGCTCGTCGTCGATCTCGTGGCTCGCGCCGTGGCCGCTGGGCTCGTCCGGTCGCGCCGTGGCAGCGCTCGTTCTGCTCGTCGCTCCTCGTGAGCAGGGAACGTCGCCGCGCTCGCGATTCTCGTCGCAGCGTCTCGTGACCACGAGCACGTCCGATCTCAGCGGAGGCGAGCTGCTCCTCACCGGCTTCGCGATCTACGCGACGGACGTCATCGTGTTCGGGCTTCTCTTCTGGGAGCTCGAGTCCGGAGGGCCGTTCGTTCGCGGCGTCGAAGACGAGCGCGATGACGCCCGAGTTCCGCTTCCCCCAGGACGACGCCCAGCGAGCCGGCCGATTGGCGACCGCAGGTGTGGGACTACCTGTACGTGTCGCTGACCAACGCGATCGCATTCAGCCCGACCGACACGATGCCGATGTCGCTGCGAGCGAAGGCGCTGATGGGGCTCGAGTCGTTCATCTCGGCTGTGACGATTCTGCTCGTTGCGGCACGTGCAGTGAACGTCCTCGGCGCCTAAGGCGTAGAACTCGAGGATCTCGGAGAGGTGCCCGTGCGCGAGGCAGACGACCGTGTCGGCGCCCCCGTAATAGATCGACACGCGGTCGGCCTCGGCGTCGACGAGTGCGGCACACGGAAAGACCACGTTCGGCACGTCACCGACCTGCTCGTATTGCGCGTGCCGAAGGCGAGCTACCGCTGGTATCGAGACCTGATCGCCGCCCAGCGCGGCTTCGTCTCGTTGGCCGATATCGTCCCTCGCGTGAGCGAGGTCATCAACCTCCAGGAGCTTCAGCTCGCCGCGCGCAACCACGGCATGCCGCTCGAGGCTCTCCGCTGGGACGTCACCCCGATCGGGCTCCACTACCTGCTCACCCACTACGACATCCCGCACGTCGAAGCGTCGACCTGGCGGCTCGAGATCGACGGGCTCGTCGAGCGGCCGCTCTCGCTCTCGCTGGACGAGCTGCGCGCGCGACCCGCGGTCGAGGCTCGCCGTGACGATGGAATGCGCCGGAAACGGCCGCGCGCACGTCGAGCCGCATGTCGTGAGCCAGCCGTGGCTCCTCGAGGCGGTGGGAACCGCGAGCTGGCGTGGAGTCTCGGTCGCGTCGTTGCTCGAGGAGGCCGGTGTCAGCGAGGGCGCGGTCGAGGCGCTGTTCACGGGGCTCGATCGAGGCGTCGAGGGCGGTGAGGAGCAGGTGTACGCGCGGAGCCTCCCGGTCGGCGAGCTCCTCGACGGCGATGCGCTCCTCGCCTACGAGGTCAACGGGATCCCGCTCCCGCCCCAGCACGGCTATCCGCTCCGGCTGGTCGTCCCCGGCTGGTACGGGATGACGAGCGTCAAGTGGCTGTCGCGGATCACGCTGCGCGCCGAGCCGTTCGACGGGTACCAGATGCGGCACTCCTACCGGCTTCGCCAGGAAGAGGACGAGCCGGGTGAGCCGATCACGCGGATGGCGCCGCGCTCGCTGATGGTGCCGCCCGGGATCCCCGAATACCTCAGCCGCGACCGGCTGGTCGAGGCAGGGCCCTGTGAGATCAGCGGGCGTGCATGGTCGGGCGAGGCCGAGATCTCAGGCGTCGACGTGTCGACGGATGGCGGTGACTCCTGGGCGCCGGCGGAGCTGGACTCCGGTGGGCTCGGCCGCTGGGCGTGGCGCTCGTGGCGCTTCTCGTGGGACGCGCAGTCCGGTGAGCACGAGCTCTGCTGCCGCGCCCGCGACTCGGCCGGGAACGAGCAGCCGCTCGAGGCGCCCTGGAATGTCGGCGGCTACATGAACAATGCCGTGCAGCGCGTCGCGGTCACCGTCCGCTAGCTCCTCGAGCGCGCTTCTCGTCGAACTAGGCGCGCGCGGGTGCCGCCCGTAGTCGCCTTGCCGGCGCCACCGGCGCGGGGCCAGTCGACTCGCGGACGACGAGACGGGTCCCGATCTCCACTCGGAGCGGGTCGACCGTCTGCCCGTCGATGATGCGGGTGAGCAGCGTCACCGCCATGCGGCCGACCTCTTCGAGCGGCTGCCGGATTGTCGTAATGGCCGGTACGGCGATGCGGGCCATGGTCGTGTCGTCGAACCCGACGACGGAGAGGTCCTCCGGGACGCGGATGCCGCGGGCGCGGGCCTCCTGCAGCACGGCCAGGGCCATGTCGTCGTTGCAGGCGAAGACCGCGGTGGGCGGATCGGGGAGGTCGAGCAGCCTGGCCGCTGCGACCCTGCCCTCGATCGTGTCGAACTCGCCGCACACCTCGAGCTCCGGGTCGAGCGAGATTCCAGCCTCCGTGAGCGCAGCCCGGTAGCCGCTCGCGCGGTCCTCGGTGGCGACGAAGCCGGGGATGCCCTTGACGAGGCCGATCCGGCGATGACCGAGGCCGATGAGGTGCTCGGTCGCCGCGATCGCTCCCGCCATGTTGGCCGCGATGACACGCGGGAACTCGCCGGTGAGCGGATACCCCTCGTCGGCGACGACGAACGGGAACCCGCGCTGCTTGAGCGCAGCGAGCTCCTCGCTCGACTCGCCCGGCAGCACGAGGACGGCGCCGTCGATCTTGCGCTCGAGCAGGCTGTCCACGAAGGTCGCCTCGCGATCGTGGTGATGGAACGTGGAGCAGAGCACGGCCATGAAGCCGAGCTCGTCGAGCGCATCCGCGATGCCGGTGACGAGCGACGAGAAGTAGTCGCCCAGCACCATCGGGATCGTGACGCCGACGAGCCCCGAGAGGCCGGGCCGCTGCGCCAGTCCGTTGCGGGTGGTCACGCTGAAGTTGAGCGCGCGAGCCGCGGCGAGGACGGTCTCGCGGGTCTCCGGCGCAACGTCGGGCCGGTCGTTGAGGACGCGCGACACCGTGGCGATCGACACGCCGGCGCGCGCCGCGATGTCCCGGATCGTCGCTCGAGGCTGGCGAATGCGCGTCGTGCTCATCACCTATGTGTAGCACACTTCCCGGGTGTCGTTACGGTTGCTACCGGAAACGCATCATCGGCGATATTTCGCATCGGCCAACGCCTTGGGTGGCACATGGCGTCTCACGCAGGGCTTGCATCACCGGCGACGATCTGTCATTGTACCGGAAAATTCCCGGAAACGGTTTCGCGGAGACGGCGCACGCCCGATCCGCGAGCCCAGGCCGCCCGGGCTGCCGGCAACGAGCCGCGTGGCCCCGGACAAAGGAGTGGGGCATGAAAATCCCGATTCGGAGAGGAACGCAGCTCGTTGCAGTAGGCGCGGTCCTCGCAGCAGCGGTTGCCGCATCCGCGATCGCGGCGACATCGACCTTGAGCCAGAAGAGCCACCCGTGCGTCGTCGCAGCCGGGTCGGGCGACCAGGCATTCGCGCGCAACTTCAACCCGTTCAACCTCGGGGCCCAGCGTGACTTCACGTGGGGCGGCGTCTACGAGAACCTGCTCATCTCGACGGCGGTCGGAGGCGGCCGCCAGTACAACCTCCTCGGTGAGAAGTTCACATGGTCGAAGAACGGCAAGGCGCTCACCGTCACCGTGCGCTCGGGCGTGAAGTGGTCTGACGGCAAGCCGCTGACCGCGGAAGACGTTCGCTACAGCCTCACGATCGGGCGGCAGGACAAGGCCGCCGACCGCATCAACCTCACCGGCGCGAACAGCAACATCGCCGGCGTCTCGCGTGTCGGAAGGGACAGGGTCGTCATCCGTTTCAAGGCGGTCGACTCGACGTTCCTCGGGTCGCAGCTCGTCAACGTCCCGATCGTGCCGAAGCACGTCTGGTCCAAGGTGAAGGACGTCGTCAACTTCGCGAACCCGAACCCCGTGGGATCGGGCCCGTTCAACCGCATCACTCGCTTCAGCGGCCAGTCCTACCAGCTCTCGAAGAACAAGAGCTACTGGGCCAAGGGCCTGCCGCGGATCGAGTGCGTCGAGCGGCTCTTCACCGCGTCGAACGACGCCGGCCTGCTCCAGATCGTGAGCGGCCAGGCCGACTGGACGCACAACTTCGTCCCGAACGTCGAGACCGCGTACCAGGCGAAGGACCCGAAGAACTTCCACAACGCGTACCTCACGACCGCGTCTGCCGGTCAGCCTGACGTTCAACACGACCGAGTACCCGTACGGCCTGCTCGCCTTCCGCAAGGGAGTGAGCCTGGCGATCGATCGCAAGATGGTGTCGAAGCTCGGCGAGTACGGCTACGCACCCCCGACGACCGCCCTCGGGCTCGAGCAGCTGTATCCGAAGTGGATCAACCCGGCGCTGAAGGCGAAGGCGAGGCAGATGGCGGCCTACGACCCCGCTGCGGCGAGGAAGACCTTCACGGACGCCGGCTTCACGTACAAGGGCGGTGACCTGTTCGACCCGAAGGGAGATCGCGTCAGGTTCCAGATGCACGTGATCGGCGGCTGGTCGGACTGGGTCGCCTCACTGCAGATCATCGCGCGCAACCTGAATGCCGTGGGGATCGACGCCAGCGTCAAGATCGAACCGGACTGGCCGGCGTGGGTGTCGAACAGCGCGATCAGCGGCACCAAGCCGAGCTTGATCTGGAGCAACGGCGGCGGCGACCCGACACCGTACGCATACTTCTTCTCGCACTTCGACCCATCGCAGGTCGTTCCGACCGGACAGGACGCACTCGCATTCGGGAACTTCGAACGCAACTCCAACGCCCAGGCTGCGGGCGTCCTGCGCCAGTTCAAGGGCACGCTCGACCCGAAGAAGCAGCTGCAGGCCGCGTACAGGCTGCAGGAGATCTTCCTGAACGAGCTGCCGTACATCCCGCTGTTCATCGGTCCGCGCTGGTCGACCTACAGCACGAAGTTCGTCAAGGGCTTCGTCACCTGGAACAACCAGTACGCCGACCCGATCTACTCGACGCAGCAGCAGGTGGAGATCTCGCTCCTGTCGCTGTACTACGCGGACGCGAAAGGGAAGGCTCCGAGGGTCCCCGCGCTGCCCAACTCGCTGGACACGTAGGACACCAAACCGACGACCGGGTGGGGGCGCACACCGTGCGCCCCCACCCCCGAACGGCTGGTTCGACCCTGCCGACCCCGAGGAGCTAGCCGATGCGCTTCCTCGCTCGACGACTCGTCTTCTATCTCCTCGCCTTCTTCATCGCGATCACGATCAACTTCGCACTGCCGCGGCTGATGCCGGGCTCCCCACTCGACGGTCTGATCCTCCGCTACGGCGATGCGATCCGCTCGAACCCCGACGTGCTGAAGCAGTTGCAGGCGTCGCTCGGCAGCTCGGACCAGTCGACACTGGAGGCCTACTTCCAATATCTCGCCAACACCTTCACCGGGAACTTCGGCGTATCGACTGCCAACCAGGTCCCGGTGACGGAGATCATCCGGAACACGCTGCCGTGGTCGATCTTCCTGGTCGGTGTCGGCTTCCTGATCTCGTTCGTGGTCGGGACGTTCCTCGGCATGGTCGCTGCGTGGCGGCGCGCGGGGTTCGTCGACACTGTGGGCACTCCGGCGCTGATGGCGCTGCTGTCGTTCCCGGCCTTCTTCCTCAGCTTGCTCGCCGTCTACTTCCTCGGCTTCAGGCTCGGCTGGTTCCCGACGCAGCACGCGTACTCGATCGACGTGGTGCCGACGTGGTCGTGGGACTTCGCCACGGACGCGTTTCGCCACGCCCAGTTACCGATCCTCGTGATCGTCGTCCTGAGCGTCGGCGGCTGGATGCTCGGGATGCGCAACGTGATGATCACCACGGTCCAGGAGGACTACGTGACCATGGCCCGTGCGAAGGGTCTCAGTGACACGCGCGTGATGACCGGGTACGCGGCCCGAAACGCCATCCTGCCGCCGCTCACCGCGTTCGCGTCACTGTTCGCGAGCGCGGTCGGCGGGCTCATCCTCGTCGAGGTCGTGTTCAGCTACCCGGGCGTCGGTCTGACGCTGCAGCAGGCGGCGCTCGGCCATGACTACCCGGTCGTGCAAGCGCTGCTGCTCGTCATCGCGCTCTGCGTGCTGGTCGCGAACTTCATCATCGACTGCGTCTACGTCTTCCTCGACCCGCGGGTGCGCACCACCGGATGAGCGGCTTCACGCATACGGCCGGCACGGCGACCACGGTTCGGCCGCAGCGGCGACTGGCGACGCCCGATTGGCTGCGACAGCTGCTGCGCAACCGCACGTCCGCTTTCGGGATCGTGCTGCTGTCGTCGATCGTGCTGGTCACGCTCTTCGCGCCGCTGCTCACGACGCTCGATCCCGCCGTGCCGACCTCGCCCCCCGGCGAGGCTCCGTCGTGGGAGAACCCCATGGGCACCACCGACCAGGGCTACAGCGTCTATGCGCAGGTGATCCACGGCGGGCGCATCTCGCTCGTGGTCGCGCTTGCGGCCACCGTGATCGCGATGTCCATCGCGATCGTGCTCGGGCTGCTCGCGGCGTACAAGGGTGGCCTGGTCGACGACGTGATCAACCTGTTCGCGAATGTCTTCATCGTCATCCCCACGCTGCCGCTCCTGCTCGTGATCTCGTCGTTCCTCGAGGAGACCGGCCCGATGACGATGGCGCTCATCATCGGCCTGACGAGCTGGGCGATCGAGACTCGCGTCCTACGCGGACAGGCGCTGTCGCTCGTCAGCCGTGACTTCATTCTCGCAGCGCGGGCGGGCGGCGAATCGACCCCCCGCGTCGTGTTCCGCGAGCTGTTGCCGAACATGCTGAGCCGCATCGCTGCGGGGTTCGCCTTCGTGTTCATCGCCGCGGTGTTCTTCGAGGCGGCTCTCGAGTTCCTCGGCTTCGCGGACGTCAACCAGGTGAGCTGGGGCACGATGCTGTACTGGGCGACCGTCAACTCCACGCTCCTCCAGGGCGAGTGGTGGCACTTCGTCTTCCCAGGGCTCGCCATCTCGCTGACGCTCCTCTCGATCGTCTTCATCAACTACGGCATCGACGAGCTCGCGGATCCGCGGCTGCGCCTGAAGCGCCGCCGGCGCTTCGGCGGTCGGTCGTTCCGGCGTCGGAGCGAGGCATGATCACCGTGACGGAAGCAGCTCGCGCCACCTCGAGCCCCAAGGCAGCGGGGAAACCCTTACTCGAGCTCCGCGATCTCGTCGTCGAGTACGAGACCGAGCGGGGCTCTGTCCGCGCCGTCAACGGGATCTCGCTGACGGTCCATCCGGGCGAGATCGTCGGGCTCGCGGGCGAGTCGGGATGTGGCAAGAGCACGGTCGCGAATGCGATCCTGCAGGTGCTACGCCCGCCTGGGCAGATCGTGGGCGGTCAGATCATGTTCGAGGGCCGGAATCTCGTCGGCCTGCCGCAGTCGGAGCTCCGGCGCATTCGCTGGCGCAACGTTGCCCTCGTGTTCCAGAGCGCCATGAGCTCGCTCAACCCGGTGACGCGCATCGGTGATCAGTTCGTCGACATGTTCCTCGCCCACGCGAAGATCTCGAAGCGTGACGCGCTCGCGCGGGCAGCCGAGCTCCTCGACCTGGTGGGCATCGACAGAAGCCGCCTACGGGCGTACCCGCACGAGCTCTCCGGCGGCATGCGGCAGCGGGTCGTGATCGCAATGGCGATGTCGCTCAACCCGGAGCTTCTGCTCCTCGACGAGCCAACGACGGCTCTCGACGTGATCGTGCAGCGAGAGATCCTGCAGCAGATCGAGGAGCTGCAGCGCGAGCTCGGGTTCGCCGTGCTTTTCATCACGCACGACCTGTCGCTCCTCGTCGAGTTCTCGAACCGGATCGCGATCATGTATGCCGGAGACATCGTCGAGGAGGCGGTGTCATCGGCCCTGTTCGCTCGCCCCGCCCATCCCTACACGACGGGCCTGATGGGCTCGTTCCCGCCGCTCTCGGGCGACCGTGTCGTCATGGCCGGGATCCCGGGCAATCCGCCCGACCTGCATCAGCCGCCGACCGGGTGCCGGTTCCATCCACGCTGCCCGCATGCCGAGGAGGTGTGCGCTGCCGAGGTCCCGACGCTTCGGGTGTTCGGCCCGCCCGACCGTCGTGCGGCATGCCACTTTGCAGGGGAGCTGTCATGACTGCGGTCGCAGCCGGGTCGACGGTGCTCGAGGCTCGCTCGCTGTCGCGGACGTTCTCGATCGGCACGAGCTTCTGGGGCGCGCGCCAGACGCTCCGGGCAGTCGACGATGTCAGCATCTCCTTGCAACGCAGCCGTGTAACCGCGCTCGTCGGCGAGAGCGGCAGCGGCAAGAGCACGATCGCGCGATTGCTCACCCGGCTCCACGAGCCAACGACGGGCTCGATCGTCCTCGAGGGCGAGGACGTGACGCGCATCCACGGCCGTCGCAGGCTGCGTGCCTACCGAGCGCAGGTGCAGATGATCTTCCAGGATCCCTTCGACTCGCTAAACCCCGTCAAGCGTGTCGGGCATCACCTCGCCCGTCCGCTTCGGATCCACCGTGTCGTGCCCGCCGACCAGGTTGACGCGCGCGTGCTGGAGCTGCTCGCGAACGTCGGCCTCGTGCCTGCCGAGATCTTCGCGGCCAAGTACCCGCACGAGCTGTCGGGTGGTCAGAGGCAGCGCGTTGCGATCGCGCGGGCGCTCGCCGTCGAACCGAAGGTCGTGCTCGCGGATGAGCCGATCTCGATGCTCGACGTCTCGATCCGGCTCGGCATCCTGAACCTCATCCGGGAGCTGAAAGAGCGCAAGCACCTCGCGTTCCTCTACATCACCCACGACCTGGCGAGTGCCAGGTACGTGGCCGACGAGATCCACGTGATGTACCGCGGTCGCATCGTCGAATATGGGCCGACCGACAGCGTGCTTCAGGAGCCGCTCCACGCGTACACTCGGCTGCTGCTCTCCGCGGTTCCCCGCCCCGAGGCCGGGCTCGACGCGGTGGCGTGGGAGGGGCGGACAGGGGAGACGGCGCGGCTCGCCGCACACGGGTGGGACCGGGACGTTCCCACGACGCTCGTCGAGGAGCGGCCCGGCCACTTCGTCAGGCGCGAGGGGATCGAGGAATGAGCCCGCACCTGGGGTTGATGCTGTACACGCTGCGCGACGAGTGCGCTCGCGACCTCGAGGGAACGCTGCACGGAGTCCGCGAGGTCGGCTACGAGGGTGTCGAGTTTCACACCCTGCATGGGCGTGATCCGGGCGAGGTGCGCGGCCTCCTCGACGCACTCGGGCTCGAGGCCTGCGGGCGACACGCGTTGCTCGAGGAGATCGAGAACGACCTGGATGCCCTGGCGGGCGAGCTCCGAACGCTCGGTACGGACAAGCTCGTGCTGGCGTGGATCTCGGTGCCGGCCTCCGCCGAGGAAGCGGACGCTCTCGTCGCGCGCATCGACGTAGCCGCAGGACGCGTGCGAGACGCTGGTCTCCGGCTCGGCTTTCACAACCACGACGGGGAGCTGCGTCCACTCGACGACGGTCGCACCGTCCTCGACAGGCTGATCGGAGCTGGACGAGGACCGACTCTTCTTCGAGGTCGACCTCGGCTGGGCGTGGTTCGCCGGGGTCGAGCCGGTGGGGCTCGTCGATCGTCTGGCGCCGCGCGTGCCGCTCGTCCACGTCAAGGACCTCGCGCCCGGCGCAGAGCCGCACTTCGTGCCTGTCGGCGAGGGCGGTGTCGGGTACGCGGAGGTGCTGCCTGCGCTCGCGGAGCTCGGCGTCGAGTGGCTGCTCGTGGAGCAGGACGAGGTCGACGGGTCGCCGTTCGACGCCGTGCGCCGGTCCTACGCCGCCGTCGAGGCCGCCCTGGTCGGGAGCGTCGCATGAGAGCGCCTGCAAGGGTCGGGATCGTCGGCTGCGGCGTCATCAGCCACACGTACGCGAAGGGTGCGGCCGCGTTCGACACGTTCGAGATCGTCGCCTGCGCCGACCTCGACGATGCGCGTCGCGATGCCGTCGCCGCCGAGCACGCGCTCGAGCCGATGACGGTCGCGGAGCTCCTCACGTCTCCTTCGATCAACATCGTTCTCAACCTCACTCCGCCGCGCGCCCACGCGGATGTCACGCGAGCCGCACTCGAGGCGGGCAAGCACGTCTACTCGGAGAAGCCGCTCGCGATCACGTCGAGCGACGCCTGCGACCTCGTCCGCCTTGCTGAGTCGCGGGGCAAACGCGTCGGCTGCGCGCCGGACATCTTCCTCGGAAGCGCCTATCAGGCCGGGCGAAAGCTGCTCGAGGAGGGTGCCATCGGCGAACCGCTCGCAGTGTCCGCAGCGATGCTGTCTGGAGGGCAGGAGCACTGGCACCCCGACCCCGACACGTTCTTCATGAACGGCGCCGGCCCGCTCCTCGATATGGGGCCGTACTACCTGACCGCGATCGTCGCGCTACTCGGCCACGTACGCGGGGCGGCCGGCTTCGCCTCGACGCTCGTCACCGAGCGACGGATCGAGATAGGCCCGCGTGCCGGGGAGCGGTTCACGGTCGAGACGCCGACCCACACTGCGGCGTTGCTCCAGCTCTCCGGCGGCCGAACGGCCGCACTCGTTGCGACCTTCGAAGCGCCGGGGCACTACGCATCGACCCTGCTCGTCCACGGCGCGGAAGGTGAGTTGGCTCTCCCCGACCCGAACCAGTTCGGCGGCACGGTGCGCATCAGGCAGCGTCGGGGTGACTGGGAGGACGTCTCCTACACCTCGGCAGGTCCGCAAGATGTCCGTGGCCTCGGACTCCATGACCTCGTCGAGGCGATCCAGGACGGGCGGCCGCACCTGGCCTCGGCCGAGCTCGCGGCGCACGTCGTCGACGTCGCGACGTCGATCCTCGAGGCATGCGAGCGCGGATCCGTCGTGGCGATCGAACCCGTCGGCGCTATGGCCGCACCGCCAATGCGTTTGGTTCTCGGCGGGGACGGCGTCGCTCCATGACGACAGGCGGGGCAGTGCGGCGGCGCGGCAGCTGCTGGCGCGAGGCGAGCGACGGTCTCACGTACCGGGACCTGAACGGCAACGGAGCGCTCGATCCGTACGAGGATCCGCGGCTCCAGGTCGAGGAGCGTGTTGACGATCTCCTCGCGCGCATGACGCTCGAGGAGAAGACGGCGCTCCTCTTCCACCAGGGGCTCGTCGTTCCCGACGACGGTACGGTCGGCAACGGCCCCGAGCTGGTCGCCGGAACCTCCACTCGTGCCTTGGTCGGCGAGGTCGGGCTGACGCACTTCAACATCTACTGGGGCCCGGGCCCTGCGGTCCTCGCTGAATGGCACAACGGGATGCAGGAGGCCGCGGAGAGCACCAGGCTCGGCATCCCGGTAACGATCGCGTCCGACCCGCGCCATGGAACCGGGGACAACCCGGCGACGAACATGAGTGGCAACGGCTTCTCGGTCTGGCCCGATCCGATCGGGCTCGCGGCGACACGAGACGAGGCCGTCGTGCAGGAGTTCGCGGACATCGCTCGCCATGAGTACCTCGCGGTCGGGATCAGGCTGGCGCTCCACCCGAGCGCGGACCTGGCGACGGAGCCACGCTGGGCGCGGGTGGCCGGGACTTTCGGCGAGGACGCAGAGCTCGCGGCGCGGCTGGTCGGCGCCTACGTCCGAGGTATGCAAGGGGCGACGCTCGGCCCGGAGAGCGTCGCGTGCATGACGAAGCACTTCCCGGGCGGCGGCCCGCAGCTCGACGGGGAGGACCCGCACTTCTCCTATGGGCGCGAGCAGGTGTATCCCGGCGGCCGCTTCGGCTATCACCTGATCCCGTTCGAGGCCGCCCTCGCCGCCGGGACGGCGCAACTGATGCCGTACTACGGCATGCCGGTCGGGACGGAGCACGAAGAGGTCGGCTTCGGCTTCAACCGCGGCGTCGTCACCGGTCTCCTGCGCGAGCGGTACGGGTTCGACGGCGTCGTCTGCACCGACTGGGGCCTGCTCAGTGACACCGTGCTCGACGGCGCCGTGTGGCCCGCTCGGGCGTGGGGCGTGGAGCACCTGAGCCGGGAGGAACGTGCGCTGAAGGCGATCGAGGCGGGCGTCGACCAGTTCGGCGGCGAGGCGTGTCCCGAGGTCGTCGTCGAGCTCGTTCGATCGGGGCGCGTCGACGAGGCCCGGATCGACATGTCGGCGCGGCGGCTCCTCCGGGACAAGTTCCGGCTCGGTCTCTTCGACGATCCGTACGTCGATCCGGACGCGGCGGCCGAGCAGGTCGGTACTGCGTCTCTCGTCGAGCGCGGCCTGTACGCCCAGACACGGTCGATCGTGCTGCTCGGCAACGACGGCGGCCTGCTCCCCCTGGGCGACACTTCGCGCGTCTACGTCGAGGGTCTCGACCCGTCCGAGCTGCCGGAGGGTGCGGTGGTCGACCGGCCGGAGGACGCCGACGTCGCCATCGTCCGGCTCCAGGCCCCGTACGAGCCGCGCGACGGCAATTTCGTCGAGGCGCTCTTCCATGCAGGCGCACTGGACTTCGGGGCGGAGGAGCTCGAGCGGCTCGTCGCGCTCATGCGGCGCGTGCCGACCGTGTTGGACATCTACCTCGACCGACCGGCGGTCATTCCGGAGCTCGCGGACGCAGCTGCGGCGCTCCTCGCCGACTTCGGCGTGAGCGGTGCCGCCCTGCTCGACGTCGTCTTCGGCCGGGCGACGCCGACCGGGGCGTTGCCGTTCGAGCTCCCGTCGTCCATGGACGCCGTCCGACGGCAGCTTCCCGACGTTCCCTACGACTCCGAGGATCCGCTCTTTCCGTTCGGGCACGGGCTGTCGTACTGAGATCGAGCGTCCGGTGTCGGGGGCGGGGAAGCTTCCATACGGAGAGGCTCATGCTCACCACCTGAATCGTTCGCCGACGCCGACGGGTTGCGTGTGCCTATCTTCTAGGCGTGCTCCGCGTCGCCCTTCTCAGTCTTGCTGTCGCGACCGTGCTCGCGTCGGGATCAGCTTCTGCCAAGGGCACGGCGACGGCAAAGCTCAGTCTCGATGGTCTCCTCTTCGAGCCGGAGCTCGCCCTCACGTCGGCGCAGCGGCAGCGAGGTCTCATGTTCCGGAAGAAGGCACCCATCGATGGCATGCTCTTCGTCTTCTCCGAGGAGACGACCGGCGGCTTCTGGATGAAGAACACCCTCGTTCCGCTCACGATCGCGTACTTCGACTCACGGGGAAAGCGCGTTCGGAAGCTCTCGATGACCCCCTGTCGCACGGCCTCGTGCAAGATCTACGACCCGGGTCGCCGGTATCGATTCGCGCTGGAGCTCCGCGCGTCCGATCCGCGTGCCGCGAAGCAGCTCGGCCCGCTCGCTGAGCTCAGGCGGCTGATCCGCGCCGCCGAGTGACTGTGTGGTCGCTCGGCCTGACAGTCGCCCTCGCGCTGATCGCGCTCCCGGCCGCAGCCGCGCAGCCTCGTCCCGTCGTCGTGCTCGACCCGGGACACGACTTACGCGCCAACACGACCACCGAGCCAATCGGCCCGGGCTCGTCGACGCGGAAGATCAAGGACGGCGGGGGCACGCACGGGGTGGTCTCCGGACTCAGCGAGGCCGAGCTCAACCTGCGGGTCGCGTTGCGCCTGCGCCCGCTACTCGAGCGAGCCGGGGTTCGTGTGGTCATGACGCGCACGAAGACGGCCGGAACGAGCATCGGGAACGTCGCCCGCGCCGGCATCGCGAACCGCGCGCGAGCCGCACTGTTCCTCCGGATCCACGCCGACGGCTCGACGGATCGTTCGACGCGCGGAACGCATGCGCTGTATCCGGCACTCCGCCGCGGATGGACGGACGACGTCTATGCGGCTAGCAAGCGAGCGGCCCGAATCGTGCAGGCCGATCTCCGAGCCGCCCTCGGATTTCCCGACCGCGGCCTGCAGGAGCGATCCGACTTCACCGGCTTCAACTGGGCAGACGTTCCCGTGATCCTCGTCGAGATGGGCTTCATGACGAATCCGACCGAGGACAGGCTGCTCGCGACCGCGGCCTACCAGCAGCGCGCTGCGGCTGGCCTGTGCCGCGGAACGCTGCGCTTCCTCGGTCGCCCGCCGGCGTTGTGTCGATGATCAAGGGAGAGCACGCTCGGGCAGCCCGATCGTGCTTCGACTTCGACCCGGCATCCGCAGCACGCGAAGGAGGCTGGATGCAGCCATCTCGGATCCACCACGTTGGCTTGCCGGTCTTGACCGAGGCGATCAACCTCTACCGATCGCGGGATACAGCGAGGTCGCAGCGTTCAATGACGAGCTGTACGCTGACCACTGGTTCGAGAATCGTCTCGACAGCTGACGGCTGACCGAACTCGGCGCGAAGCTTCACAGATGCGTGGGATGCCGACGCCGGGTCATGATCCGCTCAAGGGAATGCCCGCACACTGGCCCACAGCGGCGTCCGGCTCACTGCGCGGTGCCGTGCGTGGCTGGGCTGAAGTAGGCTCGGCTGCAGCCGGACGAGAGGGGTGGCGATGGACGAGTTCAAGCAGCGACAGCGAACGATCTGGGCGGCTGGCGACTATCCGACGCTCGCCGAGCACCTCGCAAGCGCGGGAGAGCTAGAGGCGAACGAGGCCGACGACGGCAGCCTCAGGATCTCTCAGGAGTACCTCTTGTCGATCATTCGTCTCTGAGGCGACGCACCGCGGGACGATGGCGCCGCCGCACGCCAACCGCGAGCCCGAGCTCGACGCGGAGCATCAGGTCACACCGCTCGAGCTGTTCTTCGACCTGACGTTCGTGTTCGCCATGACGCAAGTCACCGTCTCCCTGTCGGACGACCCGACGTGGGGCGGAGTCTTCCGCGGGATGCTCGTCCTCGCGGCCATCTGGTGGGCATGGAGCACGTACGCCTGGTTGACGAGCGCCACGGACGTCGACGAGGGAGGCGTCCGGCTGCTGATGCTCGCGGCGATGGGCGCGATGTTCGGCGTCGCGCTGGCAGTGCCCGGTGCGTTCGGAGACGACGCCGTGCTCTTCGGCGTGGCCTACCTCGTCGTTCGCCTCCTTCACCTCGTCCTCTCGGCCACGGTCGTTCGCGACGAGCCCGTCCGCCGTGGTGCACTCCTCCGCTTCGCGCCGACGGCAACCCTCGGCGCCTCCCTACTCGTGCTCGCCGGCTTCCTCGACGGGGTCGATCGAATTGCGGTCTGGCTCGTCGCGCTCACGATCGACTACCTCGGCCCGGTCGTCGTCGGAGTGGGGAGCGGCTGGCGCGTCGCCCCCGAGCACTTCGCCGAGCGGCATGGGCTGATCATCCTGATCGCGCTAGGCGAGTCGATCATTGCGATCGGTCTCGGCGCCGGCTTCGAGCTGGATACAGGGGCGATCGTGGCGGCCGCGCTCGGGATCGTCGTCGTCTCGGCGCTCTGGTGGCTCTACTTCGACGTGGCATCGATCATCGCGCGAGCGCGGCTAATGCAGGCGCGCGGTCTCGAGCTGCACCGGCTCGCGCTCCACGCCTACAGCTACCTCCACCTGCCGATAATCGCCGGCATCGTGCTCTTCGCTCTCGGTCTCAAGACGACGGTGGGCCACGTCGGCGACCACCTCGAGACGGTGCCTGCGGTCGCCCTTTGCGGCGGTGCGGCGCTGTATCTCGGTGGGGACATCGCATTCCTCTTCCGTGCAACCGGCTACGTCTTCCGGCGGCGAACGGTCGGGACCGTCGTGCTACTCGCCCTCATCCCGCTTGCCGTAGCGATCCCGGCGCTCGCGGCGCTCGCCCTCGTGAGCGCGGTGTGCTCACTCGTCGTCGCGTACGAGGCGATTCGGTATCGCGAGGACCGGTTGACGCTCAGGCATCCAGAACTGGCGGCCTGACCGTGGCCGAGCGGGTCCTGACGCTGCGCGAATTGAACCGCGCGACGCTCGCACGCCAGCTCCTCCTCGAGCGGAAGCGCCTGCCGCCGAAGGCCGTGATCGAACGCCTCGTCGGGATGCAGGCGCAGTGGCCGTCGGCGCCGTACGTCGGCATCTGGACGCGTACGACGAGCTTTCAGCGCGAGGCGCTCGAGCGCGAGCTGAGGCGCACCGCGGTCGTCAAGGCGACGGTGATGCGACAGACGCTGCACCTCGTGACGCGACGCGATTACGCGCTCATACGCGCGGCGCAGAGCGAGACCAACTTCCCGTGGGAGTCGTCCGTCGCGAAGCGCCTCGAGCCGTCGGTGCGAGCGCTCGCAGCGTCGGGCCCCGTCTCTTCGCCGGAGGCGCTGTCGTTCCTCGAGCGCGAGCACGGGCTCACCGGTGTCGAAGCGCGCCGCGCCTGGCGTGCGGCGCGTGTGCGCGCCCACCTGCTGCACCATTACGAGACGGCCTTCTGGAACGGGCGTCCGGAGGGACGCTTCGTCGCGCTCGAGGTGCCCGAGGCGCACGATCCGACCGAGGCGCGAGCAGAGATCATCCGGCGCTATCTCGCGGCGTTCGGACCTGCCTCACGCCGCGACATCGTCGCCTGGTCGATGATGCACGTGCCGGAGATCCAGCGCGCGCTCGACCGGCTCGAGCCGTTGCGCCGCTTCCGTGACGAGCAGGGACGTGAGCTCCTCGACGTCCCGCGTGGCCTGCTGCCGGATCCCGCGACGCCCGCCCCCGTTCGCTTCCTGCCGAAGTGGGACAACGCACTCCTCGCGTGGGCGGACCGGACCCGCGTGCTGCCCGAGGAGTACCGAAAGACTGTCATCGGCATGAACGGCGATGTCGCCCAGACGTTCCTCGTCGACGGGTTCGTCGTCGGCACGTGGCGCGTGGAGAACGGACGCGTCGTCGTCGACCCATTCGCAGCGCTGTCGCCGTCGGCGCGACGCCAGGTCGAGGACGAAGCCGAGCGCCTGGAAGTGTTCCTCGTCGACAGCCAGAGCTAAGGCGTCGCGGGCGCCTGCTCCGCCGGTGGCCCGAAGCCGGCTCGGATCTGGCGGATGCGCGAGCGCAGGTCCTCCGGTGGCAGCGCGGGATTGAGGAGAGGGCTCTCGCCGAGGTCGGTCAGGAGCCGCATGCACCAGACCGCCGCGGCCGGGTCCAGCTTGAGCGCGCCGTCTTCGAGCTCGCGAGCCAGGGCCTCGAGCTCCTCTGCGGCAGCAACGACGCGAGCGTCGCTGACGAGCCCGGGCTGTGGCAGACGGCTTCGGATCAACGCCGCAAAGCTCTGCCGCCGGTCGATCTCCGCCTCGCGGGACGCGTACGCCAGGACCTCAGGGATGACGTACGCATCGCGCTCCGTGGACAGCCGCTCGACGAGATCCCAGCGACGCCAGAGTGCGCGCAGACCCAGCGCCCCGACGGAGAGTCCACCGATGAACAGCGGCAGCGCGAGCTCCGGACGAACCTCGGCCGCAACGACCGCGAGCGCGAGCGCGAGCCCCGCCAAGCCGAGATCCTCCCGCTTCTCGCGACGGAGTGTGCGAAGGCGAGTCTCGGCGTCATCGACAGCTCGTGCGTACATCGCTGCCTCCTAGTTCGCTCTCCTTCGTATTCTCGGCTTTACGATACTCAACGTATCCGTATTAAACCGCATTCCGGTACTGTTGGGTACCGAAAGATGAGCACGCCAGAGACACAGACCACGCCGCGGCCTCGCGGTCGCCCGCGAAGAGCCGCGGCGCGGCCGGAGATCATCGAGGCGACGCTCGAGCTACTGGCCGAGCGGGGCTTCCAGGCGGCGACGATGGACGCCATCGCCGAGCGAGCAGGCGTCGGCAAGAACACGATCTACCGGCGCTGGGCCTCGAAGGAGGAGCTCGTCGCCGACGCGATCCACGACCTCTCCCCGGAGGTCGACGTGCTGGAGGGCGAGAGCATCTACCTCGTATTGCTCCACCAGATCCGCGAGGTGAGCCGCCTCTTCGCCGACCCGCTCCTCGGCCGGATCCTCCCGGGCCTGCTGGGCGAGCTTCACAGGAACCCGGAGTTCGCGCACGCCTGGGGCGAGCGCGTCGTGAGGCCGTATCGAGAGTCGATCGACGCGCTTCTCCGTCAGGCGCTTGAGCGGGGAGAGCTTCGACGAGGCACCGACCCCGACCTCATCACGGATCTCCTGGTCAGCCCGCCATTCGTCCGGATCCTCTTCCCGTTCGGGATCGCCGAAGCTCCGCCGCACTACGCGGAGGAGCTGCTCGACGCGATCTGGCACGGGATCGCGCCGAGCAGCCCCTAGCTCTCAGTTGCCCCAGAGCGGGCGGACTTCGATCGTCCCCATCTGCGCGATCGGGTGCGCGGACGCGAGCTCGACGGCTTCCTCGAGGCTTCCGCACTCGAGGAGGTCGAACCCGCCGATCGCCTCCTTCGTCTCGGTGAACGGGCCGTCGGTGACCATCGTCTTCCCGTCGCGGACGCGGACCGAGCGCGCGCGTCGAGGCGGCGCCAGTTGGTCACCCGTGACCCAGATGCCGCGCGCCTGGAGGTCTTCGAGCCAGGGGAAGCTCTCCTCCTCTTTCGTTTCGGTGGGGTCGGGCTCGGCCTGAGCGTCCATCTTCTCGGCGTCCCAGCAGACCAGCATCAGGTACTTCATCGTCGCTCCTCCCGTCGTTCGGATTCAGCTTGGCGCATGGACGACGGATGCCGGGGAGCGAGATCGACACTTTCTGCATCGCCGCGGCTAGCTTCCGTCTGTGCCCAAGGAGGGAAGGCGTCGCCGGCGCTGGCTGTGGATCTCCGCCGTGGTCGTCGTGCTCCTCGTACTCGCCGCGGTTGCCGGTTGGGCGATCTTCGTGCGCAGCACGCAGCCCGACGCGCCGGGCGAGTTCTACAGCGCCCCCGACCCGCTTCCCGAGGGACCGCCCGGCACGATCATCCGGAGCGAGGTCATCGACGGCTTCCGGCCCGGAGCGACGGCCTACCGCGTGCTGTACACGTCGACCGGGTACGACGGGAACCCGACGGCTGTCAGCGGATTCGTCCTCGTGCCCGAAGGCGAGCCGCCGGCGGACGGACGCAAGGTCGTCGCCTACACGCACGGCACCGTCGGAGTCGCATCGAACTGCGCGCCGTCGCTCGTGACGGAGCAGGAGCAGCAGCCGCTGTTCGTCGAGGGCGGTGACGACCTGCTCGAGGCCGGCTACGTGGTCGCTGCGAGCGACTACCAGGGACTGGGCACGCCGGGACCGCATCCGTACCTCGTGGGCGAGTCGGAGGGGATGAACGCGCTCGACAGCGTGCGCGCCGCCCGCAACCTGACCGAGGCGAGCGCGGGTGACGAGTTCGCCGTCTGGGGTCACTCGCAGGGCGGCCACGCCTCGCTGTTCACAGGGCAGCTCGCGTCTACCTATGCACCCGAGCTGAACCTCGTCGGAGTCGCTGCGGGCGGTCCAGTCCCGAACCTGCGGGACCTCTTTGCGGTCAATATCGAGACCACGGTCGGCCGGGTCCTGATCGCGATGGCACTGAGCTCCTGGGCGAGGGTGTACGACGACGCGAGCCTCGACCAGATCGTCACGCCGCTGGCGCGCCCGTTCGTGCGGAGGATCGCCAGGAACTGTCTCTACGGATCGAATCAGATACTGGCATCGGTGCCCGGAGCACTCGCTCTCGGCCTCACCTTTCTCAGCAAGCCGCCATGGGGGGTGGAGCCCTGGGAGACGATCCTCGAGATGAACAATCCTGGAGGCGAGCGTACGAACATCCCGATCCTGCTCGTCCAGGGCGATGCCGACCCGATCGTCGCGCCGGACGTCACCGAGCGGCTTGCCGACATGCTGTGCGCCGCAGGCGAGACCGTCGACCTTCGACTCCTCCCGGGCGTCGGCCATATTCAGACGGGCGAAGTCGCGGCGCCCGATGTCCTCGAGTGGCTAGCCGATCGCTTCGCCCGTGAGCCGGCGGCCACGACCTGCGGGTAGCGGATGCACTTCGATCCTCGTGCCCACGAACCGTTGATCGAGAACGCCTGGGACCCCGATCGGGCCGGCGGCGAGCTCACGTGGCGCGCAGGCCCGCTCGCCAAGGGCGCGAACTTGTGCCACGGCACCGCCGGCAACGGGTACGCGTTCCTTGCGCTCTTCGAGCGAACTGGCGACGAGCTCTGGCTCGCGCGCGCTCGCTCGTTCGCGATGCATGCGATCGCCCAGGTGGAGCGTGCGCGCATCGAGTTCGGCGGTGGCCGCTACAGCCTGTGGACCGGCGATCCGGGAACCGCGCTGTATCTCGCCGACTGCCTCGCCGGCGGCGGAACGCTTCCGCTCCCCTGGCTCAGCGCCAATCGACCGCGACGACCTCGACAGGCTGCTCGAGCCCTTTCAAGATCTCCGCTCGCGACTCCGAAACGCGGTAGGCAGTGCCGACGCCGTCGAGCGTCTCGACGCTGACGAGGATCTCGCCCGCCCCGGCGGCCGCTCCGATCCGTGACGCGACGTGGACTCCCTGACCGCCGTAGTCGGCCGAGTCGGCACCGGTTCGGAAGGCGCCTCCGGAGTGCGCACCGATCCGCACGTCGGGCGCGACGATCTCGCCAGCAAGCGCGCGCTGGATGCCGACGGCCGCCTCGAGCGCCGCCTTCGGGTTTCCGAACGAGGCGAAGAAGCCGTCGCCGGTCTGCTTGACGACCTCGCCGCCGCTCTCGGCGATCTGCTCACGGATGAGCTCGTTGTGGCGGGCGAGGAGCCGCTTCCACTTGTCCTGCCCGAGCGTGTCGAGGAGCCTGGTCGAGTCGACGATGTCCGTGAACAAGAACGTGCGACGGGTTTCGACCCTGCCGAGGAGCTCCTTGACCCGAGCTTCGTCGAGTCCCGCGCCAAGCCGCTCGAATGTGGCAAGTCCCCCTTCGAGCTCGACCATGGCGGCGTGCTCGTCTCCGCTGCGCAGGTACGCGGTGCCGAGGAGCATTCGAGCCTGCGCAGTCTCGTACGGGGCTCCGACACCGTGCCATTCATCTTTCGCCCTTCGGAGTTCGGCGACGGCGCCGTCCCAATCCTTCTGGGCAAGCGCGATCTGTCCGCGAGCAAAGTGAACCGTCGCATCGAATGCCGCGGCACGACGACCGCCGATCTTGTACGAGTCGACGATGTGCTCGATCTCGTCCGCGGCTGCGAGAGCCGTCCTGAGGTCTCCGGCTGCTATTGCGATCTCGACCTGTGCCGGGAGACCCCGCATGCGAACGAACGGATCCTGGATGTCCGCGAGCGTGCGTTTGATTCCTGCCATCGCCGCGTCGACCTTTCCCTCTGCGAGGCGGAGCAGAGAGAGGCCAGGCTGTGGCTCCCGCCCGAGCTCGTTCGAGATGCCGTATGCCTGCTCGGCGCCTGCGAAGTCGCCACGCCGCCGCCGGATCTCGCCGATCTCGTAGTGCCCCTTGGCCGTGATGTTGTGGTCGAAGTCACGGAGCTCCTCGCACGCCTCGAGCGCCTGTGCCTCGGCCGCCGGCCAGTCGCCGCGCAGCCGCAGGACTTCGGCGCGATGGATGCGGCAGGCGCCGGGGAACCCTGAGAGATCGAGGCGGTCGCACCAGCGGTTCGCGTTCTCGGTCCACTCGGCCGCCCGCCGGTAGTCGCCGAGATCCTGGCAGGAGCTGATCGTGAGGCAGTACACGAGCCCTGTCGAGTGCGCCCGCAGGTCGCCGCACATGGCGCTTGCGGTCGCCTCGTCGAAGAGCGCAAGTCCCTCATCGATCTCGCCTGCCTTGATGAATGTGCGTCCCTTTCCCGAGAGCGCCAGCATCTGCACGTCGCGGTCGCCGACCCGCTTCGCGAGCTCGTATGCGTCGTCGAAGACCTTCATTGCTCGCTCGAGGTCGCCCTCGGCGAACAAGGCCGTCAGTGCGTGAGACAGCAGAAGGCGGGCGTGCTCCGGGGCTTCCGGCAGATCCGCGAGCAGCCGCTCGGCGTTCGCGAGCCAGCCTCCCGCGACGGCGAAGGAGCCTCGACCCTCGTAGTCCCAGCTGAGCGTGAGCGCCAATCGCGCAGCGCCGAGCGTGTCGTCGCCCGCGGTGTACGCGGCGTACCCGCGCTCTCGGTACGCGATCGCCTCGTCGAGCTTGCCGCTCCACCAGGCTGCCTCGCCGTAGCTCTCGAGGTCGGCCGGCGTCAGGTCCTGCGACTGCACGCCCGCATAGGCAGCGTAGGCTTCGCGCCAGGCCTGGCGGCCCGCGGCGGCGCGTGCGTCCTCGAGCGAGTCGATCACCTGAGACACAAGGCGCTCATTGTTGCTGCGTGGCTCGGTGAGCGCCACCCCCGCGCGATGTCGCAGCGGGTAGCGTGCGCGCCCATGAGCGACGAGACGAAGAACGAGAAGGACGAGGAGAAGCGCGACCACGAGCCGCCGAAGGGCGCGGAGACGACCGCCACGTGGGGACGTGGGCGCAAGGCGATCACCTACTCGGCGACCGGGAAGTGGACAGTCCTACGGAAAAAGGAAAAGCCTGCCGCCGAAGTCTTCTCCGTCTCGTATGTCGCCGACAGCGACCGCGAACGCCCTGTCACATTCGTCTTCAACGGTGGTCCTGGAGCCTCCTCGGCGTACCTCCACATGGGCGCCGTCGGGCCGCAGCGTGTCGACTTCCCCGCCGACGGCACGTTGCCGACGATGCCCCCGCGGCTGGTCGAGAACGAGTCGTCATGGGTCGCATTCACCGACCTCGTGTTCGTCGACCCCGTCGGAACCGGCTTCAGCCGCATCATCGAGCCCGAGAAGAAGGGCGACGAGAAGGACAAGAAGCCAGACGACGCGACCGACCCGAAGGAGTACTTCGGCTACAAGCGCGATCTCGAGTCGCTCTGCGAGTTCATGGGCCGCTGGCTCTCCGAGAACCGCCGCTGGGGCTCGCCCGTGTTCATCGCAGGGGAGAGCTACGGCGGGTATCGCGTCGGTCGCCTCGCGCGGCTGCTACAGGAAAGCTCGGGCATCGGCCTGAACGGCGCGATCCTCGTCTCGCCTGCGCTCGAGATCACCAGCCTGCAGCTCGGTGACTACGACGTGCTGAGCTGGGTCGACCGCATACCGACGATGGCTGCCGCAGCAGTGCACCATCGGAAGTCGCGTGCCTTCAGAAAGGGGACCGCGCTCGAGCGCGTCCTGCGCGAGTCCGAGGACTTCGCCACCGGCGACTACGCGACGCTGCTGACGCGCGGCGCCTCGATGCCGGCGAAGGAGCGCGCGCGCATCCTCTCGCGCCTCGCGGACATCCTCGGCCTGTCACCCGACATCGTGAATCGCGCCGAGGGCCGGGTGGGAATCTTCAGGTTCGTCCGTGAGCTCCTCCGCGACGAGCGGAAGGTGCTCGGCCTCTACGACACGACGATCACCGCCACCGATCCGTTTCCCGATCGCGACGAGTTCACGTGGCCGGATCCCACGCTCTCGGGGATCAGCCCCGCTTACACGATGGCCGTGAACCGGATGCTGCGCTCGGAGATCGGCGTCGAGTCGGATCGCGAGTACACGCTTCTCTCCTACGAGGTCAACACCGCGTGGAAGGACGACAGCGAGCATCACGCGTTCGCTCCGTCCCCGGGCGCGACGGACGACTTCCGCTACGGGATGGCGCTGAACCCACACATGAAGGCGTTCATCACACACGGGCAGTACGACCTCGTGACGCCCTACTTCGCGAGTGACCGCCTGCGGAACCTCATGCGCCTGGACCCGCAGATGGCAGACCGCCTCACCGTGCAGCACTTCGGCGGCGGGCACATGTTCTACGCGTGGGAGACGAGCCGGAAGGCGTTCACTGCCGCGATCGCGGCGTTCGTGGCCGACGCGGCCTAGGAGTTCGCCTCGACGTAAGCGGCGGCAAGCCGCTTGGGCGCCTGGATGAGCCAGGCGTCTTCGAGGCGATCTTGCAGCTCGTCCGCCTCGACCTTCTCGAGCCGGATCTGCACGCCCGGCCAGCCGTCGTAGTGCGGGCTCGAGAAGTACACATCGGGATTCGCATCGAGGATGAACTGCTTCTCGTCGCGGTCGACCCGGATCCCGAGCCCGCCCCCGTCACGCGCGCGTGCAGCCCAGGCGAAGAGCTTGCCCCGGACGCGGAACGCCGCGCGCTCGCCCTCGACCGCTTCGGCCTCGGGAAAGGAGAGCGCGAGCTCGCGGACGGTGTCCCAGTCGACCATGGCCCTAACACTCCTCGTCGACGAATGCGTCGACGAGCCGCTTCGGTGCTCGCAGCAGCCAGGAGTCCTCGATCCGGTCCCGCAGCTCGTCGCGTCCGATGTCGCCCAGGTGCACGAGGACGATGGGGTGCCCGTCGTAGTGGGGCGTCTCGAAGTAGCGCTCCGGAGAGCTCTCGATGAGCAGAGGCTTCTCGTCAGGGTCGACGCGAACCGCCAGAGCGCCTGCGGCGGCGAGGTCCGGGCTCATCCACACGAAGAGCTTCCCGCCGACCTTGAAGGCAGGCTGGCCGTACGTCGTCGCCTCCTCAGCTCCTGGGAACGAGCCGGCGATCTCGCGTACCGTGTCCCAATCGGCCACGTCTGATCCATAGCACGCGGCGATCGTTACGCTCGCTCCGTGACGGAGATGCGCCTCTACGACCTGCGCGTGACCGTCGAGCGGATCGAGGGCCGGTCCGTCTGCGGGCTCGAGGTCGGCGACTACTTCGAGGTCACGGAGTCGAGCCGCGTCCGTATACCCGACGGCAAGCACTTCTGCCTCTTCGCGATGCAGGCGGTGCTCCCGCTCCTCCCCGCGAAGATGCGCAAGCTCCCGGACGAGGACTGGCTCGAACAGGACTCCCTCGTCGCTTGCCCCGATCCGGACGAGCGGCTCGTCATGCGGATCGAGCGGATCGGGGAGCGCACCCTCGTGACCGAGGAGCTGACCTAGTAGCGCGCGAGCTCGGCATCGGCGTTCGCACGAATCAAGCTCCGGAGGAGTACGAGGCGCTGGCGAGGCGGGCCGAAGAGGCGGGCCTCGACGTCCTGTCCGTCTACCACGACCTGCTCGATCAGCCCGCGATCGGGCCGCTCCTGCTCATGGCGCGCGTGACGGAGCGGATCCGGCTCGGCCCGGTCGCGCTCAACCCGTTCACGTTGCATCCGTACGAGATCGCCGGCCAGACGGCGATGCTGGACTTGGTCTCGAACGGGAGGGCGTTCCTCGGCCTCACGAAGGGAGCGTGGCTCGACCGTCTCGGTATCGAGGAGGACCGGCCGCTTGCAGCGTTGCGCGAGGCGGTTGCGATCATCGAGGCGCTCCTCGCGGACGATGACCGCGGGGTCGCGGGCGACCGGTTCACCTTGCAGCCGGGCGCCAGGCTCTCCTACCCGCGCAGGCGCGACTCCATACCGCTCCTCATCGGCACCTGGGGTCCGGCGACTGCACGCTGGGCAGGGACAGTCGCCCACGAGCTGAAGCTCGGCGGAAGCGCCAATCCCGACCTCGTCCCGGTGGCTCGCGGCTGGATCGACAACCCTGCCGTGAGGGTCGTGATCGGATCAGTCAGCGTCGTCGACGAGGACGGCGCGTGGGCACGCGAGCGTGCACGCGCCGCCGTCGAGCCCTACCTCGGCGTCGTTGCCCACCTCGATCCGACGCTCGGCCTACAGCCGGGCGAACCGGCCCCGCTCGAGCGCTTCTGCATCGCCGGCACTCCGGAGGAGGTTGCGGCACGCGTGGTCGCGCTCTGGGACGCGGGCGCCGACCGAGTGGAGCTGGGGACGCCGCAGGGCCGAACGCCGCTCGAGGGCGTCGAACTCATCTGCGAGCGCGTCCTACCGCTCCTGCGCTAGGGGCTCGAAGGCCTCGTGGCGCGGTGCAGTCGTACCGACCGGGTAACGCCTTTCAGCGGCACGTCACCGACGAGCTCGAACGAGACCGCGGCTCCTTCGGCGTGGCGGCGGGCCTCCTCGCTGACGAGGACTTCGTGCGGCCGGGCGTAGTCGGCGATTCGAGACGCGACATTCACCGTTCGCCCGAAGTAGTCGCCCTCTTGCGCGACGACCGCGCCGGCGTTGATACCGACACGTGCGGGCATCGAGACCTCGCGCTCGGTCTCCTCGACGAGCTCGAGGCCGCTCACGACCGCGCTTGCCGGGTCGTTGAAGTGGAACATCACGCCGTCCCCCAGCCACTTCACCGGCCGTCCCCCGTGGTTCGTCGACGCTCGCTGGACGATGCTCCCGACGCACGCTGCGACCTCTGCTGCCGCCTCGTCGCCGCGCTCCTCCGCGAGCTCGGTGTAGCCGGTGAGGTCGAGGAAGGCGATGGCCGGAGGCTCCCTGGAGGGGCGCGAAGCGATGCCGCGCTCTTCCATGTAGTTCTCGGTGACGGACACGAGATAGTCGAGAACGACGTGCTCGCGGTGGCGGCGCTGGAGCCACGGTACGAATGAGCTGACGAGCTCGGTGAACGTAGCCGCACGCGCGAAAACGAGCTGATCCTTCTCCTGATTCGGCACGTCGAACGTCGCCACGCGCTGGCGCACGGCGCGGTCGAAGAACTGGATGCCCGAGGCGACGAGTCGCTGGATGGTGCCGCCGTAGAGTCGCGCGAATCGGGACAGCTCGTCGTCGTCCGCGAGGTCGAGGTTCGTCACGAGGAGCGAGAGCATCTCGGCGTCCTCCGCGCGCACGCGATCGTCCGGTGCGGGTGGGAGGCCGAGCTCGCCGCTCAGCCGCCGCAGGAGGTCCGGCGAGCGCCCGAGGGTCGCGGCAAGGCGCTCGTATGTCTGTGTGATCTCGTCGGGCTCGGGGAGAATGAGACCCGGCGGAAAGGAGAGCTCCCCGGCTGCTACACCCCGTGCGACGTCCTCGATCGAGATCCCGGCATCCTCGAACGCAGCCATCAGGCGAACGACGTGGACGTCGCCGGTCGGAAACAGGCCATCCGGCTCGTCAGCCCCAAGGAGGCCAAGACCCTCGAGGCGAACGACGTTCCCCGGCGTGCACGGAACGAGCGCCGCGAGCTCTTCCGCCGACAGGCGCGACATCGGCCCGACTCTAGCCACGCCCAGGATGGGTCGGTCCGCCTACGATGGGGCGTCATGCAGAACGCATCGACGGCTGCCGCCCCGCCGATCGCGGAGCAGCTCGAGCAATACCGCGTCGAGCTGACGGCCTTCTGCTACCGGATGCTCGGCTCCGTGGACGCCGAGGACGCCGTTCAGGAGACTTTCATTCGCGCTTGGCGCGGCTACGACCGCTTCGAGGGCCGCGCGGCGCTGCGATCGTGGCTCTACCGGATCGCGACGAACGTCTGTTACGACATGCTCGAGAGCCGGAAGCGCCGCGCGCGGCCGATGGATCTCGGGCCTGCGGGCGAGCCGGTCATCGAGAACCTGCGCACTCCCGACCAGCTGTGGATCGAGCCGATCCCGGACACGCGCGTCGTGCCGGATGGTGATCCGGCCGAGGTGGTCACCGCGCGCGAGTCCGTCCGGCTCGCGTTCGTCGCTGCGTTGCAGCAGCTCCCGCCACGCCAGCGCGCGGTGCTGATCCTCTGCGAGGTCCTTCGCTGGAAGGCGGCGGAGGTGGCGGAGCTCCTCGAGACGAGCGTTGCCTCGGTCAACAGCGCCCTGCAGCGGGCGCGTGCCACGCTCCACGCGAGCGACGTCTCGCCGTCGACCACATCACCCTCCGCCGAGGCGGCAGACGCCGAGCTCCTGCAGCGTTACGTCGACGCATTCGAGCGCTACGACATGCACGCGCTCACCTCGCTCATCCACGAGGACGCCACGCAGTCGATGCCGCCGTACGACCTGTGGCTCGCGGGGCGCAACGACATCCTCAGCTGGTGGGTCGGCCCCGGAAACACCTGCCGTGACTCGCGCGTCATCCCCGTCGAGTCGGCCAATGGCGCGCCGGCATTCGGCCAGTACCGGCCGAAGCCGCACGGCGACGGCTACGAGCCGTGGGCGCTGCAGGTGATCGAGATCGAGAACGGACGGATCGTCGAGCTCACATTCTTTCTCGACACCGAGACGCTCTTCCCGCGCTTCGGGCTGCCGCTCGAGTTCAATTCGTAGGGGGTCAACCGTCAGCAGTGTGGTCGAGGATCACGGCCACGACGACATCCCAGGTCTGGGGAGGCGGCGTCTCGTGCCCGACTCCAGGGAGGGGAACGAGACGAGCGTCTGGGATCCCGGCTTCGAGAGCCTGACCATGGCCGAAGGGAAAGAGCGGGTCCTCGGTCCCGTGGAGCACGAGCGTTGGCGCGGCGATGTCGGCGAGCTTGCGGCGCGTCGGCTCTCCGGGATCGGCGACGAAGTGGTTCGACATCGTCGAAGCCATGTCGACCGTGCGGTCGACCGCCCTCTCGACGAGCGTGCGCACCCTCGTCGCGTCCATGGTGACCGAGCCGCTGTAGGCGCCCAGATCCGCGATGACGTAGTTCACGACGGCATCGCGATCTGACCAATCGGGCTGCGCGGGTGGCTCGGCGAAGTGGGCGCGGAGCTCGTCGGACATTGGCGGTAGCTCGGGCCCGCCGTCGCTCGGGACCGCGGGGCTCGATGAAATCAGCGTCAGCGTTGCGACTCGGTCTGGGTGATCCAGCGCCAGGCGCTGCGCGATCCCGCCGCCCATCGAGATCCCTACGAGGTGCGCGCGGCTCACGCCCAGCGCATCCTGCACGCCGACGGCGTCGCTCACGAGATCGAGCCGCACGTAGCCCGGGCTGCCGGGCGGGTACGTCACCGATTCACCGGTGTCGCGATGGTCGTAGCGGATCACGAACCGCTGCCCGCCGGCCAGCCGCTGGCAGAAGTCGTCGTACCACCAGTCCATCGAGCTCGCCGCTCCGGCGATCAAAAGGATCGCGAGGTCGTCTGCGTCGCCGAACGTTTCGACGCAGAGATCGACGCCGTTTGCCTGAACGATCCGCTTCACGCCCGTCGACGACCGTGCGCTCGAGCAGGACTCATCGCCGCGCCGTCAGCTGGCGAAGAAGTCGGAGACGATCTCGGCGTCGCCCGGCGCGCTGTGGCTCAAGTCGATCAGCTCGAGCCCCTCGTCTCCGGCCTCGAACCCGCGGGTCACGCTCGGACCGACGCGGATCGCGTCGAGGCGCTTCACCTCGACGATGTCGTCGTCGAGGCGGCACGTGCCCGGGCCGGCGAGGACGACGTTGACCTCCTCGGCCTCCTTGTGCCGATGCCCGAAGGCGTGGTGCTTCCCGGGCTTGACGACCTGGTGAGAGACGCCGAGCGTCTCGAGACCGAGGTCGCGGCTCGCAAAGCGGGCTTCCTGGAAGTCGGCGAAGGCGCCCTTGACGGCCATGTCCTCGAGCTCGCCGAGGTTCGTGAGCGTGTAGTCGGCGATGGAGAAAGCGTTGCACAGACTCAGCGCTCGCAGGCCAGGACGTTCGTGAGACCCATGAGCTCCACGAGCTCGAGCAACGCGTCCGAGGCGTTGCAGAGTCGCACCTCGCAGCCGCGGCGCCGCGCGGCGAGCTGAAGGCGGGCGACCGCGTCGACCGTCACGGCGTCAGGCTCGACCCCGGCGACGTCGCAGCGAACGACGGAACCACTCTCGTCCAAGACCGAGCGGATGCGCTCACAGAGGCCCGGCAGATCCTCACGGCAGATCGGGCCGCTGATCTTGAAGGCGACCTCGTGTGACGCTGAGCCGGGCATCGTCGCCAGCAAGACCGGGGGGAGCGGGAAACTCATCGACGCCGCTCGGACTGTTACCGACTGGTGACTACTCGAGGTCGAGGTGTCGTACGCGCTCGATGTGCCGTTCGTTCAGCTCGATCCCGAGGCGATAGAAGTCGATCAATGCCTGAAGCTCCTCCGCCGGCATCCGCACGAGCGCCGAGCGAGCCTCCTCACCGAGCGGTCCCCAGATCGGCGTGGCACGTTCTGCCAGCAACGGTGTCACTTCCACCATGACCTGGCGACGATCCTCCTGATCGCGCATGCGCCGCGCGTAACCCGCCCGCTCGAGCCGATCGAGCACCGAGGTGACGGCCGCCGTCGTCAGCCCGCTGAGCTCCGCCAATCGGCCGGCAGTCATCGGGCCGTGGTTGTCGACGATGTTGAGGCAGCGAAGGTCGGTACGGTTGATCCCTAGCTTTTCACGTGCTACCTCGTCGAAAGCATCATTGGCCGCCTCATGTGCCCGCGCCAGGTGGATGAGCTCGTCGGCGAGGACGTGCCTTTTTTCTCTTGACATATTGATATCTCGTTTGATTAGATAGTCGCCTTACTAGCTTATCAGCGAATCGGGAAGAAATGAGGGGTCCGATGAGTTTGAACAGGCTTAGCCGTCGTACGAAGACCGCAATCGAGGGGGCAGCGCATGTCTGAGCACACGCCGGGTACCGACACGAGCCTCGATCGGCTCGCCGCACACGAGAGGCTTTCGACCGGAGCGCTCGCGAGCTGGATGCGGGCGTGTGCCGCGCACCCGTGGCGCGTCGTCCTGACCTGGATCGGGATCATCGTCGTGCTGATCGCGCTGGTTGCGACGGTCGGAGGCAGCCTGAAGGACGAGTTCTCGATTCCCGGCTCCGACACGCAGCGGGCGACCGACCTCATCGAGGCGGAGTTCGTCGAGGAACAGGGTGGTGTCCTGAACCTCGTCTTCGCGGCACCTGCCGGCGAGCGGCTCGACACGCCTGAGCGTAGGGCGGCGATCGAGGAGGCGATCGCGGAACTCCAGACCGACGAGTTCGCCCCCACCGGCGAGGCGCCGGACGGGGACGCCGGCATCACCAGCGTCGGCGATCCCTTCGACGAGAACACCTTCTCCGACGACGGCAGGATCGCGTACGCGGAGGCGCAGTTCGACCGCGTGATCTATACGGAGGATCGGCCGCAGGTCGAGGCCGTGCAGGAGGCCGTACGCGAGGCGGTCGAGCCCGCCGGGCATCACCGTCGAGTACAACGGCGACGCCGAGTTCCCGCCGATCGAGCAGGGAATCCAGGAGGTCTTGGGCCTGCTTGCCGCGCTGATCGTGCTCCTGATCGTGTTCCGCACGCTCGTCGCGGGAATGGTGCCCATCGCGCTCGCACTCGTCGCGTTGATGACGGCATTCCTGCTCCTCTTCATCGTCGCGGGCTTCACCGACATCAACACGATCACGCCGCTGCTCGTCTCGATGATCGGGCTCGGCGTCGGCATCGACTACTCGCTCCTGATAGTCACGCGCTTCCGGCAACTCCTCCACGAAGGGCTGTCGCCGCGCGACGCCGCCGCGGAGGCCGGTGCGTCCGCTGGCCGAGCCACGATTTTCGCGGGCCTGACGGTCGCGATCTCCGTCTCCGGCCTGGCCTTCTTCGGCCTCGACTTCGTTACGAAGCTCGGCGTCGGCTCGGCGCTCGGTGTCCTGACGACCGTCCTCCTGGCGAACTCGCTCCTCATCGCGGTCCTCGCGAGGCTCGGCGAGCGGCGCGGAATCGTTCGCCACATCGTGTTCGGCATCCTCACGCTGGGTCTCTACTGGTGGTACTGGGCGTACAAGACGCACAAGACCACCAAGGAGCGGACTGGGCAGGGTCTCGGTGGTCCCCTCGGCCTCGTCCTCTGGGTCCTCTTCTATCCCATCAACGCGTTCGTGATCCCTGCCGAGATCGGCCGGATGTATCGGCAGGCCGGAAAGGAGACACGACTGACGGGCTGGACGGGCCTCTGGCTCTTCCCGTTCGGCCTCCTGATCGTTCCGGCGTTCGTCTGGTGGTGGAAGGTTCAGGGGGCGATGAACCGCTTCGCCGAGAGCGACCCGGACCTAGCCGAGCCGGCGCCTGGCATAGACCGGCTGAAAGTCCCTCTCCTTCCGCCGATCGACGACTCCGAGACCGCGAGGGAGCGGACGCTCATCGCGCGCTGGGGCCGATTCGTGACGAGGAACCACAAGCCGGTGTTCGTCGTCGTCCTGCTGGTGGCGGTCGTGGTCGCGGGCACATCGTCGCTCGTCCGGCTCGGCGCCTCCGACCAGGGCACACAGCCGACCGAGCAAACGGCGCGGCGTGCGTACGACTTGCTCGCCGAGGGGTTCGGTCCCGGGTTCAACGGGCCGATCCCGATCGTCGTCGACACGAACGGAGACCAGCAGGCGCCGCAGCGCGTCTACGAAGGCGTGCGCAACCTCGACGGAGTTGCGTCGGCCAACGAGCCACAGTTCAACGACGAGGAGACGGTCGCCATCGTCTTCGTAACACCCGACTCGGCGCCGCAGGACACGGAGACGGAGGAGCTCGTCGACCGGCTGCGCGGCGAGATCGTGCCCGCCGCGACCGAGGGCAGCGATGCGGCGGTCTACGTCTCCGGCCTGAACGCCGCGTTCATCGACATCGGCGACAGGATCATGGAGCGGCTGCCGCTCTTCCTGCTCTACATCATCGGCGTCACATTCATCGTGCTCGCCATGGCGTTCCGGTCGATCGTGGTCTCGCTGACCGCCGCGGTGGCGACGATCCTGTCGGCGTTCGTCGGGTTCGGGGTACTCACGCTCGTCTTCCAGGAGGGGTACCTGCTCGACGTCATGGGTCTCGACCGGACCGGCCCGATCGAGACGTTCGTGCCGCCGATCGCCTTTGCGATCCTATTCGGCCTGTTCATGGACTACATGGTCTTCCTCATGAGCCGGATCCGGGAGGAGCACGTGCATGGCCTGAACACCCGTGAGGCCATCGAGCACGGCATCGCCGCCATCGGCCGCGTCGTCGTCGCCGCAGCGCTCATCATGGGCACGGTCTTCGCGGCGTTCATCCTCACGTCCGACCGCATCTCCAAGGAGTTCGGCCTCGTCCTCGCGGTCGCGATCCTCACGGACGCGCTCGTCGTGAAGATGACGCTCATTCCGGCGTTCTTCACCTGGCTCGGCGAGAAGACCTGGTACATCCCGCGCTGGCTCGACCGGCTCCTGCCGAACATCACCATCGAGCCGCCGCACGACGGGGAGTCCCCGGAGCCGGCACCGGTCGGTCGCCGGCCCGAACCCAGGGAGGCCTAGGAGCTCAACGATGAATTTCGCGGTCGTCGGCGGTCTGGCCCGTAGACACCGACGACCGCGAAAGGACCGCTCATGACACTCGATTCCCGCTCACGCTGGCTCGCACTAGTGATCGTCTGCCTCGGCGACCTCATGATCGTGCTCGACGTGACGATCGTCGGGGTCGCGCTGCCGTCGATCAGGGAGGACCTCGGGTTCTCGGAGACGTCGCTCGCGTGGGTGGTGAACGCCTATCTGCTCACGTTCGGCGGGTTCCTGCTGCTCGGCGGCAGGCTCGGCGATCTGTTTGGTCACCGGCGGCTCTTCGCCATCGGGATAGTGCTCTTCACCGCCGCCTCCCTCGCCTGCGGCCTAGCGGGCTCGCAGGAGGTGCTGATCGGCGCTCGTGCCGTGCAGGGCCTCGGCGGAGCGATCGTCTCCGCGGTCGCGCTGTCGCTCATCGTCACGCTCTTCACCGAGCCCGCCGAGCGGGCGAAGGCGATGGGTGTGTTCGGGTTCGTCGCCGCGGGCGGCGGCTCGATCGGCGTGCTGCTCGGTGGGATCCTCACCGACGTGCTCACCTGGCACTGGATCTTCCTCGTGAACGTCCCGATCGGGATCGCCGTCGTCGCCCTGTCGCTGGTCGTGCTCCCGGGCGGCCGTGGGTTCGCCTCGTCTACCCGCCTCGACGTCGCCGGCGCCATCACCGTGACGGCCTCGCTCATGGTGGCCGTCTACGCCATCGTCAATGGAAACGAGGTCGGCTGGACGACGGTGCGAACGCTCGGCCTCCTGGCCGTCGCGGGTGTGCTGATGGCGATCTTCCTCTTCATCGAGTCCCGCGTCGAGGCGCCGCTCATGCCGCTCCGCCTCTTCCGGCACCGGAACCTCTCGATCTCGAACGTCGTCGGTGTGCTCTGGGCTGCCGCGATGTTCGCGTGGTTCTTCCTCTCCGCGCTCTACCTGCAGCTCGTCCTGGGCTACAGCCCGCTCGAGGTCGGGCTCGCCTTCCTTCCGGGGAACCTCATCATGGCGGTCTTCTCGCTCGGGCTATCGGCGAGGCTCGTGATGCGCTTCGGGATCAGGCTGCCACTTGGTGCAGGTCTCGGTTTCGCCGCGCTCGGGCTGCTGCTCTTCGCGCGGGCTCCGGTCGACGGCACCTTCGTGGTGGACGTGCTCCCGCCGATGATCCTGCTCGGCCTCGGTGCAGGCATGGCGTTCAACCCGGTTCTGCTGGCCGCGATGGGCGACGTCCCGCAGGAGGAGGCCGGTCTCGCATCCGGCGTCGTCAACACCGCTTTCATGATGGGCGGCGCGCTTGGCCTCGCGGTTCTCGCAAGCCTTGCGGCCTCACGGACGGAGACGCTCACCGAGTCGGGCAGCGGCGAGTTGGAGGCCCTCACTGGCGGCTACCACGCCGCCTTCCTCGTGGGCGCGCTCTTCGCCGCGGGTGCGGCTCTCATCGGCGGGCTCCTGCTCCGGCCGAAGCCGATGGAGGCCATGGACGCCCACGGAGCCGAGCCCGTCACCGAGGCCGCCTAGGCGGAACCGGTCGGCGCTTGCTCGAGCTAGGCGACCTGCGGCGGTCCATCGCGGGCACGGTGCTCGCGCCGGCCGACGAGGGCTACGACGCTGCCCGCGTCTGCTTCAACGCTCTCGTCGATCGCCGACCCGCCGTCATCGCTCGATGCACGGGGGCGGCCGACGTTGCGACCGCGCTGGACTTCGCCCGCGCCAACGGGCTCGAGGTAGCCGTTCGCGGTGGCGGGCACAACCCGGCGGGGCACTGCGTGTGCGACGACGGCCTCGTCATCGACCTGTCCGCGATGCGGACGGTCGAGGTCGATGCCGATGCACGAATCGCGCGCTCGGCCGGAGGCGCGACGTGGCTCGACTTCGATTCGGCGACACAGGCGTTCGGCCTCGTCACGCCCGGAGGCGTGGTTGGCTCGACCGGTGTGACCGGGCTCGCGCTCGGCGGAGGGATCGGTCACCTGACCGCACAGCACGGTCTGACGTGCGACAGCATCGTGGGGGCGGAGCTCGTGACTCCTGCAGCAGGTCTGGTTCGCGCGAGCCAGGACGAGAACTCGGAGCTCCTCTGGGCGCTGCGTGGTGGCGGAGGCAACTTCGGGGTTGTTACTCAGCTCGAGTTCCGCCTCCACCCGCTCGTGCGCGTCGTCGGCGGCGCACTCATGTACAACGGGAAGGAGGTTCGCGAGGTTGTCCGACTGTTCCGCGACGTCGTCGCCGCAGCGCCGGCCGACTTCAGCTGCCAGGCCGTGCTCTCGGTGGACGAGTCGCTGGAGCCTGCTCTCCTCGTCGCGCCGTGCTACACGGGAGTAGACGCGGACTCGGGCCAGCTTCGCGCCCTCCGTGAGGCGCCCGGCCTCGTGAGTGACGACGTGCGGGCGTGGGCTTTCCTCGACCAGCAGCTCGTGTTCGACTCGACCTATGGCGCGAACCGGCACTACTGGAAGGGCCACTTCGTCCGCGAGCTTCCGGACGAGCTGATCGACGCGCTACTAGCGCGCGTCGTGGACTTCGGCCGCCCGCCCGTGCACGTTCTCATCGAGTCGCTCCATGGGACGCCCAAGGAGACGGACGTCAGGCTCGGCCCCGTCGCCTATCGACAGGCCGCGTTCAACGTCAGCGCCATGTCCGTCTGGGCAGACCTGGAGGAGGATTCGCAGCACATCGAGTGGGCCCGTAGCACGGCCGCGGCGATAGAACCGTGGTCTCTCGGCGGTGGCTATGCCAACTACATGCAGGCGGACGAGCCAATCGAGCGCGTGCGGGCGGCGTTCGGCGACGAAGCTTTCGGCCGTCTGCGGGCGCTGAAGTCGCGGTTCGACCCGGAGAACGTCCTGCGCCGCAACCAGAACATCCCGCCGCTTTAGCCGAGGGGATCGGACAGCCAGGCTCGCACTGCGCCCGCGACCGAGTCGAGGTCGGTTCTCAGGCTGTGGTCTCCCTGCACCTGCACGACTGTGCGAAGAGCGGTGGCCGTGGGGATTCCGAAGCGGTCGCGCTCGCCCTGGACGACGAGCACCGGCACGGGCACGGCATCGAGCTCCGGCAGGCGGCTCGGCGACGCTTCCCCGGATCGGCGCCGCGGCGGTTGCAGCGGGAATGCGAGGCACAGGACGCCGACAGCGCCCGTCTCGGACGCGGTGCGGCACGCGACGCGGGCGCCCGCGGAGCGACCGCCGACGACGAGTGGGAGCCCTCGCAGGTCCGTCGTCCGGAGGTGGTCGACGACTGTCGTCCACGCGGTGTCGAGTTGGTGTGCCGGAGCCTGCGATCGTCGTCCCGCGACGCGATAGGGCTGCTCGACGAGCGCGACGCTGAAACCGTCCGCGAGCGCCGCTTCGGTGACGGCAACGAGGTCCGTGGCGCCGACACTGCCCCCTGCGCCGTGCCCGAGTACGAGCGCCCCTCGAGGCCGGTCCGCCTCGTGAAGGTGCGCCCTTGCGAGCCCATGGGGAGTCTCGATGTCGATGGTTCGCACGTTGTGATGCTGCCAGCTCGCACACGTCCGGCAGATAGCGTCTGGCACGGTGCACGCGAGTCACGACATCGGAATCGCAGCGCACATCGGCGCGTACTCGGATGCGGTCGAGGTCGGGCCGGGGCTCCGCTGGCTCGCGATCTCGGGAACTCCGGGGATGACGTCCGACGGCATCGTCCCCGAAAACTTCGAGGAGCAGGCGACTCTCGCGTGGAGCAACGTGGTCGCAGCGCTCGACGAGGCTGGATTCGGCGTCCACGACCTCGTGAAGATCACGCAGTACCTGACGAGCGCCGACGACATCCCCGCGCACGCGGCGATCCGCTCGCAGTTCCTCGGCACGGCCCGACCGGCTTCGATGCTGCTGGTCGCCTCGGCGCTCCCATGCCCGCAGATGTCGATCGAGGTCGAGGCATGGGCCGCCCGCGCGCGCCTGACCCAAAGCCCACCAAGGGAAGGAGTGACACCGATGGATTGGAAGATCGAACTGGTCGCGATCCCCGTCTCGGATGTCGACCGCGCGAAGGCGTTCTACGTGGACAAGGCCGGATTCGACGCCGACCACGATCACGCGGTGAGTGACGAGATCCGGTTCGTCCAGCTGACTCCGCCGGGGTCGGCGTGCTCGATAACCATCGGCAGGGGCGTCACGGATGCTCCGCCGGGCTCGGTCCAGGGTATGCAGATGGTCGTCCCGGACATCGAGGCCGCGCATGCGGAGCTCGTCGAGCGCGGTGTCGAGGCCAGCGACATCCAGGACTTGCCCTGGGGCTCGTTCGTGTTCTTCGATGACCCGGACGGCAACAAGTGGGCCGTTCAGCAGATCCAGCCTCGCGAGCAGGGGGGTGAAGGTGCCTGACCTGAAGCTCGAGCTCGTGCTGATCCCGGTCTCGGACGTCGATCGAGCGAAGGCCTTCTACGAGGAGAGACTCGGGTTCGCGCTCGACGTGGACACGAGCCCGACGGAGGGCTTCCGCGTGGTCCAGCTGACCCCGCCCGGATCGGCATGCTCGATCACGATCGGAACCGGGCTCACGGACGCGGAGCCGGGCTCGTACCGCGGTACGCACCTCGTCGTGACCGACATCGTCGCCGCGCGAGAGGAGCTCTTCTCGCGCGGCGTCGAGGTCAGCGACGTGCGGCACTTCGACCGTGAGAAGGGCGAGTGGCAGCCAGGCCCCGACCCGGGGCGCGGCAAGTACGCCTCGTTCGCGGACTTCGCCGACCCGGACGGCAATACGTGGGTTCTGCAGGAGGTCCCGGAGGAGACATAGGTCGAAGGACACATGCGCCGGCTCAGGAACTCCTACGCGTGTTCGTCTCCGCGATCATGATGATCGGGGTTTGGCTCTGGTCAGCCGGCTCGGTCTCGCGTTCGTGGCTATCAGGCGGGAGGACACAGCGCGGAAGGCCGCCGAGAAGGCGGCAGCGAACGCCTCCTAGTCTGGGAGGAGTGGCATCGCGATCCCCGGATCGCGGCCGACGAGCACGCCGCGCGTGATCGCGTCGGAGCCGAAGCGATCGCGGACCTGATCGAGGGCGGCGTCGAGGGCGTCGGGACGCCAGTCGTCCGTGAGCGTGAGCTGGATCCGATCAGCGTCCTCGAGATTCGTCAGCGAGATGCCGACGAGCGTGATTCCTCGGGTCTCGATGAGTGGCGTCGCCTGGGCAAGGAGAGCACGCGCGGTCTCCAGGATTTCCGCTGACTGACCGGTCAATCGTGGCATCGTGAGTGATCGCGTCGCGCGGGTGAAGTCGTCGAACCGGAGCCGGAGAACGACGGTACGACACAGTCTTCGGCCTGCGCGCAGCCTTCGTGCGACGCGGTCCACGATTGCGATGACTGACGAGTCAATCTCCTCGAAGGACTTCGGCCGCCGCCCCATCGCGCGCTGCGAACCGATGGAACGGCGCCGGCGGCCGGTCTGGACCGGCCGAGGGTCACGGTTGTGGGCGAGCGCATGGAGGTGTCGGCCCGACGCGCGTCCGAGCATGTAGACGAGGAGCCCCTCGTCGAGCCCGGCAACCTGGCCGACCGTCCGGAGCCCGCGGCTGTGGAGCTTCGCCGCCGTCACGCGCCCGACGCCCCAAAGCCTCTCGACCGGCAGCGGATGCAGGAAGCCGAGCTCATCGTCAGGCGGCACGACGAGGAGCCCGTTCGGCTTCGCGACGGCGCTCGCCACCTTCGCGAGGAACTTCGTTCGCGCGACTCCCACGGTGATGGGAAGCCCCACCTCCTGGAGGATCCGCTTCTGGAGACGCGACGCGATCGCGGTTGGTGCGCCAGCCAGTCGCTCTAGCCCTCGTACGTCGAGGAACGCCTCGTCGATCGAGAGCCCTTCGACGAGCGGCGTCGTGTCCTCGAACACTGCGAAGACCGCCTTGCTCGCCTCGGAGTACGCCGACATCCGCGGTGGGACGACGACGGCGTGCGGGCACAGCCGACGCGCGGTGCGGCCACCCATGGCCGTCTGGATGCCGTACGCCTTCGCCTCGTAGCTCGCGGCGAGCACTACTCCGCCGCCGACGATGACCGGTCGCCCGCGGAGTCGTGGATCGTCGCGCTGCTCGACGGAGGCGAAGAACGCATCGAGGTCGGCGTGGAGGATCGTGGCCTGGCCGGACACGAACACATGTTCGCATCACGAGAGGCTGGCTGCAATCCACGAATCGTTGTACTCTCAACCAAGCGTGACCGCCGACGGTCGCAGAGCTGGACGTACGCGCAGCGTCGTCCTCATCGCGCTCGTCGGCCTGCTCGTCGTGGCCGGGAGCGGCTACCTCGCAGCCGGCAGCTCGGCGACGCCCACGACAGCGCTGCAGTTCATAACGCCCTCGTTCCCGGGCGGCCCGTACTTCAACGTCGCCTGCGGCTTCAGCCACCGCAACAACGACGACCCGATCCTCTTCCCGGGCGACCCGGGCCGCTCGCACAACCACACGTTCATCGGAAACAGGAACGTCGACGCGGCGACGACTCCCGAGTCGCTGAGGGAGGGGGAGTCCAGTTGCGGCGAGCTCGACTCGTCGACCTACTGGGTGCCGACGTTGTTCGAGGGGGTCGACGCGGTACCGCCGCTTGCGGCCGTCGTGTACTACACGCGCCACACGAACGGCTCCGTTGCGACGATCCCGCCCGGCCTGAAGATGGTGGCCGGGAACCAGAACGCGAAGCGTCCGCAGCCGAAGGGGATCGTCTCCTGGAGCTGCGGCGGAGGCGCGAGCAAGAAGTTCGCCGTCGTCATCGCGTGCTCCCAAGACAGCGTGCTCGTCTTCAATCTCCGCTTCCCGAACTGCTGGAACGGGAAGACGACCGACAGCCCCGACCACAAGCGCCACATGGCGTACTCGACGCGCGGAGCGTGCCCGGAGTCCCACCCCGTGCGGATCCCGACCATCACCGTCCTCTTCATCTATTCACCGACGACGAAGTTCGCCCGCCCAGCGTCCGGGAAGTTCGGGTCGCACGGCGACTTCATGAACGGCTGGGATCAGGTTCTCCTCGGAAAGCCTGAATCGGGTCTGGACTACCGAGCGAGATCGAGGCTGCGCTCGACGAGCTCGCGGCCAGCGAGTCGTTCTCCGGCGTCGTCCGCGTCGATCGCGGCGCTGAAGTCGTGCTGGAGAAGGCGTACGGGCTGGCGCACCGCGGCTATGGGATTCCGACGAGGTGGACACGCGCTTCGCGATCGCGAGCGGCGTCAAGGGCATGACGGCGCTTGTCGTCGTGAGCCTCGTCGAGGACGGCACTCTCGACCTCGGACGCCGGCGCGCTCGATTCTCGGTGACGATCTTCCGCTCATTGCGGACGACGTGACCGTCGAGCACGTGCTCGCACATCGCTCGGGGATTGGCGACGACCTCGACGAGGACGCAGGCGGTGCCATCACCGACTACGTCATGCCCGTTCCCGTTCACGAGCTCGCGACCACCGAGCAGTTCGTCGCCGTGCTCGGCGGCTATCCGCCGAAGTTCGCGGCAGGCGAGCGGTTCTCGTACTGCAACGGCGGCTACGT
>CAVRRU010000002.1:0-71284 GCA_963723695.1 uncultured Gaiellaceae bacterium
ACGCGAGCACGACTGCCTGCACGCGGTCGCGGAGGTCGAGCTTCTGAAGGATGTGAGTGACGTGAGTCTTGACGGTCGTCTCGCTGATGTAGAGCTCGCTACCGATCTCGGCGTTGGAGAGGCCACGAGCCATCAAGCGAAAGACGTCTCGTTCGCGCTCACTGAGCTCCTCGAATTCCTTCGGAGGAGCCGGCGGCGCTATCCGGGCGAACTTTTCGATCACGCGTCTCGTGATCGTCGGTGAGAGGAGCGCCTCGCCGTCGGCGACCGTGCGGATCGCGGCGATCAGCTGTTCGGGAGAGTCGTCCTTGAGGACGAAGCCGCTTGCCCCGGCTTTCAGCGCCTCGAAGACGTATTCGTCGAGGTCGAACGTCGTAAGAATCAGAATCCGCGCGGCGTTGTCGGCCGCGAGGATGCGTTGGGTCGCCTGCAGACCGTCCAGCTCGGGCATGCGGATGTCCATCAGGACGACCGACGGATTGAACCGCGTCGCTTTGTCGACAGCCTCGAGCCCGTTGCTCGCCTCGGCCACCACTTCGATGTCCTCCTCGCCCGCGAGCAGCATGCGAAAGCCGGCGCGGACCATCGACTGGTCGTCGGCGACGAGCACACGGATCGTCATCGTTCGTCCTGGCCGAGCGGGAGGCGTGTACTGAGGACGAAGCCGCCGTCGATGGCCGTTCCCGCGCTCATCTTGCCACCGTAGATCTTGACGCGTTCCCGCACGCCGATGAGCCCGTGGCCGAGGCCGTCGCTTGTCACGCCGCCGCTGCCGTTGTCACGCACCTCGATCTCCAGCTCGTCCGGCCGATAACGGACCGTCACGTCGGCGTCGCTGGCGTGCGCGTGCTTGAGAGCGTTGGTAAGCCCTTCTTGAACGATGCGATAGGCCGAGAGGTCGACTCCTCGCGGCAGCGGGAAGGGCTTGCCGTCGACATGCAGCTCGACGGGCAGGCCGGCGCGGCTGACGTCAGCGAGCAGCGAGTCGAGGCCGTCGAGGCCGGGCTGAGGCACGAGCTCGGCTTCATCCCCTTCGCGGCGCATGGCAGCGAGGAGACGGCGCATCTCGGCGAGCGCGGTGCGGCCGGCGCGCTCGACGCCTTTGAGCGCATCGCGGTCCTCGGCCATGGTGGCAGGAAGCTTGTGCCTCACTGCGCCGACCTGGAGCACCATCACGCTCACGGCGTGGGCGACGATGTCGTGGAGCTCACGGGCGATCCGTGAACGCTCCTCGGCCACCGCGACGCGTGCAGCCGACTCGCGCTCGCGCTCGGCGTGGACGGCGCGTTCTTCCGCCGCTTCGGCCTGCTCGGCACGCTCACGCAGTGCGTAGCCCGCGACCCAGGCAACCACGAACCGAAGGGGAATGAAGACGTAGTCGCCGACTGGCAGTGGACCGGGGATGTTGTGGACGAGGATCACGATTCCGACCAACACGATGACCAGGCCCGCGCCTGCCTTCAGCGGATCCCGCAGGTTCCCGAGCAGGAAGGCGCTCGCCAAGCCGACGAGCCCGAGACTGCCGATGAACGCGAGCAGCACCCCGTCGCCGAACGAGATCACCGCGGCCAGGACCCAGTAGGCCGCGGGCGCGGCGAAGGGGAAGCGGCGACGCGCGAACAGAGGCAGTACGAGCACAGCCACCGTGGGTATGGCGAACCACAGCGACGTGGGCGGTGCGCCGGGCGAGTCGCGTCCGACCACGAGCTCGAGCATGCCCGCGAGCGCCAGGATCGCGATCAGCAGCTCGAACCAGTATTCGCGCGCTATGTATCGGATCCGGCTCATGGGCTGAACGTACCGCACGCTCTCTGAAGGCGCCTCCTACCCGAGTAGGAGCCGGAATCGTCGGCGAGTCGGAGCCCGAATCCGGCCTTCCGACGAGGCGCCTGGCGCCACCGCCTCTTAGCGTCGGGCAGTGGAATCGACCCCCAAAGGAGGACGCAGATGAGCGTCTCATACCCACTCACAGCTACTGCCCGCTCTGACGCCGCCGTCTCGAGCGTCGAGATTCCGCAGCTGCGGATCCGCGGGATCCTCGCCGTCTGGGCGGCCGCCGCGCTCCCGATGGCGGTGCTCGCCTGGCTCGTCGCGCCAGCGCTCGCCGACCGCTTCGCCGGCGTTGGCGACGTGCCGATGGCGAAGGCGCTGATCGTCTCCCTCGCGATCGGCATGGTCTGGCAGTTCGTCCTCGTTGCGATCCTCGTCGGTCGCGAGCAGAGGACCCTCCGCTGGTCGACGGTCCGCGAGGCGCTTTGGCTCCGCTCTCCGCGGAGCCCGCGCAGCGGCCGCGTCGGTGGTCGCGTGTGGCTCGTCGTGATTCCGCTGATCCTCGCGTTCACCTTCGCGCAGGAGCTGCTCGCGATCGTGCCGGCGCCGGACGACCGGGAGTTCGCCACGATCCTCGAGTCGGACGCCGGCAAGGCGTTCCTGGACGGGGCCTTCGGCTGGTACGGCCTCATCCTCGTGATGTTCCTGTTCAACACCATGCTCGGCGAGGAGCTCCTGTTCCGCGGGTACCTCCTTCCGCGCATGAACGGCGCCTTCGGGCGCGGCGACTGGGTGGCGAACGGCCTCCTCTTCGCCGGCTACCACCTGCACGTGCCGTGGGCGATCCCGGGGACGCTCCTCGACATGTTCACGATCTCGTACCCGACGAAGCGGTATCGGAGCGCCTGGATCGGGATCGCAGTGCACAGCGCCCAGAGCGTGTTCCTAGCGATATTCATCTTCACGCTCGTCGTCTGAGGCATCGCACTGCCTATCAGTCCAAGTCCTGTGGGCCTTCGGACCTGCAGGACTTGGCACGTCGTGCGGAGGTACCGCTCGGCGCCTCCTACCCGAGTACGAGGCGAAATCGTCGCATCGTCTGAACTCGAGAGGCGGCCTTCCGACGATCCGCTGCGCCACTGCGCTCCTAGCGTCGAGCGATGACTTCGAAGGAGGAGCCATGAGCCCAGCAACGTCACAAGCCCGCGAACTCGCCGCCCGCGAGAGCGACGGGATCCAAGTCCTGTTGCTCTGGGATCCGGATGAGAACGCGATCACCGTGTTGGTCGAGGACGAGCGGGTCGGAGATCGCTTCCAGCTCGCGGTCGCGCCCGACCGTGCCCTCGACGCCTTCTACCACCCATTTGCCTACGCGGCCTGACCTTCGACGAACGCGAGAGAGGAGCCCGTCATGGACACCACGAAAACACGAGCGAGGCTCGTCAGGGTTTGACACCGACCGCGCGTCCTCTCTTTCGCTCGCGTCTTAGTCGGAGCAACACAGCGGCGACGCCACCGAAGATGACGAGGACGAGGAGGACGATTAGGGGCTTCGGGATCTGGTTTGGAGAGGGCTGGTAGTCGAGCGTTCCGGCGATCGTGAGGCGCTTGCCGTCTAGGCGAGCGGGGACGGTCCAGTTGAAGACGTGGCGGGGCTTGTCTTTGGCGGCTTCCACCTTGGGCGGGAGCGTCTTGCTCATCCAGTGGATGCGGTGGTCGTGCCAGTCGTACTGTTCGCGTACGGACACTTCCTCCCACTCGGGTGCGGCCTTCGGGTCGGCCTGGTCAGGAAGCGCCACCTGCCCGAAGCGGTCGTCGTTGAGGTAGGTGGCCGGCGAGCGGGTGTTGCGGTAGACGCGGCCGTCGCGGAAGACGAGGTAGGGCTCGCCCTCGTAACCGAGCACGACCAGCGGCTCGCCGGTCTCATTCCGGAGTTGCAGCCGATCGTCGTAGTCGAGCACGGTGACCGAGAGTCCCTGGGTAGCGGGCATGAGCCGGGTCACCTTCGAGCGGAAGCCGAGCGCTCCGCCGCCGCCATGTGCTGCGGCTGCGGAGCAGACGACGAGTGCCGCGAGTGCGGCGCCGAGAAGAGTACGACTCACCCGGTCGCCTGCCTGCGGCGGCGGAGCGCCAGGTAGGTGCCGAGCACGCCCAGTGGGAGCCCGAAGACGAAGCCCTTGAGCGTCTTGCCCATGCCCTGCTTGGCGGCGCTGGCGCCGGCGGGGTAGTCGAGTACCGGCGACGACGCCGCCCGGATCAGCACCTGCGGCGCCGGCTCGTCCGAGCTCGGGTTGCCGATCCACCGCACGACCTCGCCGCTCGAGTAGGTCTGCAGCGCTTTGAAGGTGAGCAACGTCCCCGCCTTCGCGGACGGGGCCTTGATCGAGACTGGGAAGGAGAGAAACTGCCGTGGCCCGATCCGCCCGCCCGAGAACACGACCCGGTCGACGCGGCTCGATACGGTGAAGCCGGGCTCGATCTCGACCGGCTTTGACAGCTTCTTCGTGATCACTCGGCCCTTCCAGCCCGGCATCACCGTCGGCGAGGCGATGAAGATGCCGTTCGGAAACTGGACGTCGACCTTGACGGTCGAGGCCTTGTCGCGCTCGTTGGGGACCTGGATGTTGATCACCGTGAAGCCGCCTGCCGGAAGGGCATTCGGATGCACGGTTACATGCGCCTGCGCAGCGCCGACCATTGCGAGTGTTGCGACGGCAGCGACAGCAGCGACAAACAGCACGAGACGTGTCTTCATCTTCATGAGTCCTTTCTGATCGGGACGGTGACTTGAGTGCTCACTTGGTCGAACGCTCCTCGGCGTATATCGAGCCGAAGGATCCACGCCCCGACGAGCGGAAACGTCGCTCGCGGGACGACGACATGACCAGCCCCAGCTGGCACGGCTTTCAAGCGAAGCGGGCCGATACCAGCGGCCGGTAGCCACGTACTAACCCGAATCTCAGCCACCGTCGCCGGTTGCCCAGTGAGATGGTCGAGCACGTAGACATGGATCTTGTTCGGGCCGGTCTGGGCTGGGTCGACGACGACGGTGACCTCGTATGGATGGACGAACGCGTCGCGAGAGATCGGGCCAGCCTGTGCCGCTAACTGCGCTTTCGCCGGAGGCTCGGCGACGAGGGCTGCGGTAACTCCGACGATGACTACCGCGAGGCTGAGCTCGATCGCCGTCGACGCGAGGAATCGCCTCCGTTCGAGCCCGGAAGCGTTACCGGCTCGAAACCGTGGAACCGAGACGCGGTTGTTGAATGCGCCGAGCAAGAGCAAGGGCAGAACGAGCGCCACCTTGACGAGCAGGAGCCGTCCATACGTCGTCTCCCAGAGTCCGCTCCACGAGCGAACCTCGAGGAAGCCGCTCACGACACCCGCCGTCAGAAGCGCAGCGATCGAGACAACCGCGAGTGCAGAGAAGCGCGGCACCGCCTTCGCGGCGAGCGCCCAGCGATCTCCTCGCGCTCGCCAGAGTGCGAGCAAGAGGAACGCCAAGCCACCCGCCCACGCAGACGCAGCCAGCACATGCACCCAGTCGCTTGCGACTGCGACCCCGCCCTCAACGCGTGCGTGCCCAGAGACAGCTGGCGTGGCGGCGATCGCGACACCTAGTCCACACGCGACCGCCGCCATCCAGCGTTCGGTACGAATCGGCCTCCATACAGCAACTGCAGCCAGGATCGCGAGGAGCAGCGCCAGCCCGGCTCGCAACAGCCACACATGGCCGAAACGGGTGGCGAGGACGTCTCCCACGACCGACGGGCGAACTGCGGCATCGGGTCCGAGCCCACTTGCCTGAGCCCCCTGGAGCCCGATACCCGCGAGAGAGAGCAACGCGACGCCGAGCGCGAGAGCGGCGAGGACGATCCAGAGGGATCTCCGCAACAAGGTCGACTCACCCACGAGCACGAAGGCGAGCGCGACGGCTCCGCCAACAACGAGCAAGATCAGCGTCAAGCTCAGGACGCGGACAAGCCAAGCTGCGCGATCGACCGTCCGCGACCCGGCCTGGTCGTCGAGCACCTGGCTAACGACGCCTGCAGCACCCGCACCCGGCCTTCCGACATGGAACACGAACGCGCCGCTGACGGGATGCGAGTCGGCCGACAGGACTCGCCACGCGACCGTGTACGTCCCTTCCGGCAGATCGGAAGGCAACCCGACCGCAACAGCACTTGCGTCGGGGCGCGTTGTTCGCCCGTCGTCAACGCGACTGGCCGAACCGTCGTACACGCGAACCGAGCCGAATGCCGTCTCGACGGGCTCGCTGAACCTGAGTACCACCTGCCTCGGGGCGCGAGCGAGAACCTCGTCGTTCGAAGGCGTCGATGAGTCGAGCCTCGCGTGCGCCCACGCCGAAGGCGAGGCGACAAGTGCGACGAGCACGGCCGCAAGTCCGACCCAGATACGTGCGCGGTACTTCGCCCGCAGATGGGGCATGTGTCTCCTTCTCCGCTCATCCGAGCGGCGCGTGACGCGCCGCCGACTGACTCAGCGAGAAGCGAGAGGCGGACCGCGAGAGCCGTATCCGAGCGCGAGAGCCGGAAGGCGGGGCGCGATGAACCCCTCGGTCGGCCAGTTGAACGTGGCGGACGAGAGCCGTCGGTGTCTCCGCCGAGCGAGCCGATCTCCCAACGTGCGAGCCGCCTGCAGAAGCAGCCGGGCGAATGCATATGCCGCAAGCACGAATGGAAGCTGCAGAAGCAGTCCGACGATGAACGAGGCAGCGAGCATGGCGCCCCACGGGAACGTGCCGTCATGGAACAGCCGCTCGATGTGCTCCTGGCATACAAATAGCGCAGGTGCAACGATCCCGAAGTGCCACGCCTGCGGCCGTTGCGCGACGGGCTTGGTGCTTCTCGTGAGGTGGAGCACCTCCGCCACGAACGCGTAGGTGACGAGCACGGCACCGATCGCTAACGCCTGCGGCAGGTAAGCCATGTAGCCATGGCCGGTCGTACTGAGTTCGTGCGCCCGCTCGTTGGCTGATGGGACCGCGAGCCGGTATGCGATCGCGTGAGCAAGCTGCGTGCCCGCAACTGCAAGCGGGAGGGTCACGAGCCAGACGGTCAGCCGACGCGACACGTCAGCATCTTGCCGACTTCCGTATCTCACGGCCGAGCCAGTCCTCTCAGAAGGGCTTGAATCGCACTTCCACGCGTCACGAGGTGGTTGGGCCTGGTGGCGGGTCGCGGAAGCGGCGCTCGCCTGGCCGCCGCTCCCGCTGAAGTCATCAGGACTACGGAATGTTCGGACACTCCGCAGGCTGCGGCTGATCAATGCGGATCGCCGCATTTGCCGTCCCCGGCGGAAGCGCGTAAAACGCCCATAGGACGAGCGGCGTCGAGCCCTCGTTTCGCATGTTGTGGACCTCAGTCGACGGCTGCATGAAGCCTGCGCCGGTCGCGTACTTGACCGACGGGCAGCCCGACATCCCGTGGTAGAGCGTTCCTTCTCCTTGCGCCACCGCGACGAACGTGGGGCCTGGGTGAGTGTGCCAGCCGGTGAATCCACCGGGCGGGATGGTCAGCTGTTGGTAGGCCGTGTCGCATGCGGTGGCCGTTCCGCAGGTCATCATCGGCGTCACGGTCTGGTACGTGAAGCTCACCTTCCTCGTGACGACCTTGCCCTTCACGCGGACCCGCACGGTCTTCGTGGCTGTCGCCGTCTTGGGCGTCCCAATCACGACCGACTGAGACACTGGCCCGCGAGCCGTGTAGATGCTGACAGCGCCCGAGCCCGCCGTCGCCAACGCCTGCGCCGCAGTGAACGCGACCATGGCCCCCATGACGACGGCAAGCAGGCCTGCGACCGCCAACCGCCGGCGACGCGCTGCGCCCGACGCTCGCTTGACTTGAGCTCTCATCGATCCCCTTCCAGTTGTGGCCGCGCATTCGCGCTGCCTATGTCTGCCAAGGCGGGATCTTCTAAGATCTGGTTATGTATGTCAAGATCCTCTGCGTCCTCGTTGAATGTCATGGCGCTATCGAACTTGCCCTAAATCACTAAAACGTCGCGCAGGTAGGTTTGCGGGGCGCTCAGCAAAGGAAGGAAGTAGCCTGCCCCCGATGGCCGAAGGCTTCCGTGATCGAGACCCGGTCTACTCGCTGCACTTCAGCGCGGCAGCGGCCGAAGCCTCGTACCTGCTGAGAATCACGAGGGAGCCCCTGGTCGCCATCCGAGCGTTGGCGACCATCGAAGTCGAGGCGAAGAAGGTCTTGCCGGAGATGGTCGAGGAAGCGAGGAAGGCCGACCACACGTGGGCTCAAATCGCAGAGGCCCTCGGTGTCACCCGTCAGGCGGCGCAGGCTCGATTCGGTGGAGCCGATGGGGTCGACGCGGTCCGCACCCCCAGACGACCAAAGCCTGGCGGGTAGCTGGGATCTCGAAGAGCACGAGTGCATCGCCCTCGCGAAGTGCTCGGGCGTTGGTGCCTAGTCGTGGGACTGCGGTGCGGCGCGGCCGTCGGGGCTGCGATCTCCGCGATGTGCTGAAGCCTGTCGCGCTCGTTGCATGCCACCCACGAACTCCGTAGGGTCGCCGACCCAACAGGAAAGGAGATTCGTGGCTTCAGACCGCTTTGCCCGCTTCCTGCGGCTCGCAGGAGTGCTTGCTGGACTCTTGCTCGTCGGTGGACTCACCTTGTCGTAGAGCATTCCGAATAGTGAGACATCGTTCGAGGAGACGTTCTCGTGGTGGCAGGACAACCGAGGGCAGCATTCGGACTCGGTGCGCGTCGAAACGGAATGCTGCCGAGCTGGCTCGCATGGGCGACCACCGTCCTCGGCGCAACACGGCTGACACTCGAAGGAGCGCATGTGCGGGAGATCACCGCGTTCGCGCTCCCCGAGCTCTTCCCGCAGTTCGGCCTGCCGGCAGAGCTCAACTGACGTGGCCGACGCGCCCGATGATTGCGTAGCGCAGCTCGACCATCCCGTTCGCTCGGGGGAATACGCCCGCGAGCTGCATCGCGCCGCTGGGCAGGCGGCGGTCGAACAGCGGTTTGCCCGCTCCAAGCACCACCGGCACGATCGTCACGGCGACCTCGTCGAGCAGCCCCGCATCCGCGAACTGGGAGGCGACGTTCCCGCCGCCGACGATCCACAAGTCACCGTCACCGCCTGAGGCAACCATCTCGCCGTGCAGGTCCGGGACCGCAGCGTTCACCATCCGCACGTCCACCCCCTCCCCCTCCGGTCCGGGCAGAGTGCGCGAGCTGAGGATCCAACAGGGCTTTCCGCTGTACGGCCAGTCGCCGCCGCCTTCGATGTGTCCGAGGATCCATTCGTACGTCACCGAGCCGATGACCAACGCCCCGATCTCCGCGTAGAAGTCGTCGTAGCCGCCCTCGATCGGCTGCGCGCCGTTTCCCTCGTAGCGGCCTTCGTAGCCGGTGAGCCACTCGATCGTGTCGTCGGCCTCTGCGATATATCCGTCAAGCGAGGCAGCGCAGTAGTACCGGGTCCGAGCCACCCTGAGCCTCCTATCGGTTGCGGGAACGCCCATGCTCGCCTGACAGTGCCGCAGCGCGCCGAGCCGCCGACGCACTGCTACCGGATGCTCGGATGGGCAGCTGACGGCGACCAGCGATCATCTCGTCGTAGAGACTAGACTCGGAGGCAGCGCCTCGCGTCGGGGCCAACCCCAAACGCGCCCTAGACTGTCGATTTTGAGGAGTTCTACGGGATTGGTCGTGATGGCGCCGGCGAGTGTCCTTCCTTCGGGCCGAACCTTGCTCCTGGAGCGCGAAGCCCAGGTCGCCGCGCTCGAGGCACTCGCCGATGCGGCACACAGCGGCGGCGGGCGGTTTGCCGTCATCGAGGGGAGTCCCGGCATTGGCAAGACCCGCCTGCTCGCCGAGGCGCGCGCGATTGCCGACTCGGCCGGGATGCGGGTACTCGCCGCCCGCGGCGGCGAGTTCGAGGGAGAGTTCGCGTACGGGATCGTCCGGCAGCTGTTCGAGCCGCTGCTCGCGTCCGCCTCTGCGGATCTCCGCGCGGAGCTGCTCTCGGGTCCTGCCGCGCTCATGGAACCGGTTTTCGGAGCCTCGCGGCTTGCCGCTTCACCGGCCGCGCCGCCCGCCGAGGGCTCGTTCGCGATCCTCCACGGCCTCTACTGGCTCGTCGCCAACGTCGCCTTCCAGCAACCGACGCTGCTCGCGATCGACGACCTGCACTGGGCGGACACCCCGTCCCTGCGGTGGCTCCTCTACCTGACGCGAAGGCTCGAGGGGGTGCCGCTCCTCGTCGCCGTCGGAACCCGGCCGCCCGAGGGCGAGAGCCACGATCCCACACTCGTCGCCGAGCTCGTCGCCGATCCGGAGGCAGCCGCGATTCGCCCCGAGCCGCTCGGGCGTGCCTCGATCGCCGAGCTCGCGCGCGAGTTACACGGTCTGGAGCCGGACGAGGCCTTCTGCGCCGCCCTCGAATCGGCGACTGGCGGAAATCCGCTCTTCGTCGGCGCGGTGCTCGACGCCGTTGCCCGGGAGGGAGCCAGCCCGACCGCCGAGCAGGTGCACCGTCTGCAGGAAATCGGGGCGCAAGGCGTTGCTCGCAACGTCGGGCTTCGGCTCGCTCGCCTGCAGCCGGAGGCGCTTGCCCTCCTCCGTGCGGCCTCGATCCTCGGCGACGGGCCCGAGCTGCGCCATGCGGCCGCTCTTGCCGGCGTGGAGGCAGGCGAGCTTGGTCCGGCCGCCGCCGTCCTCGTTCGGCTCGACCTCCTACGTCGCGAGGATCCGCTCGAGTTCTTCCACCCCATCGTCTGCAGGGCCGTGTACGAGACGCTCGATGTGGTTGAACGAGACACTGCGCACCGCTTGGCCGCTGAGCTCCTGCTAAAGGACGGCGCACCGCCAGAGAGTGCGGCGGGGCACCTCCTTCGCGTGGCCCCGCAGGCGGACCCATTCGTGGTCTCGACGCTTCGCCAGGCGGCCGAGCGCTCGCTCGCCCAGGGCGCACCCGAGGCCGCGGTCGGATTTCTGAGCCGCGCGCTCGACGAGCGGATGGATCCGTCTGTGCGGGCGGAGGTGCTGGTCGAACTCGGCTTTGCGGAGCGGCGGACGAACGGCCCGGCCGCGGCCGACCACCTGCGCGCCGGTCTCGAGCTCCTCGCCGACCCGGTGCGGCGCTGCGCGGTCGCGCTCGAGCTGGGCCGCGCGCTCTGGTTCACGGACCGGATCACGGATGCCCTTGCAGTCTTTCAACAGGCGCTTGCCGAGATGAATCGGAAGCGCGATCCCGACCTCTACGAGCTGATTGTGGGGGAGCTGATCAGCTCGGCGTGGTGGAACCCGCAGACGTATTCCATCGCCGAAGCAGCGATCGGCGAGCTCGACCTGGATGCGCTCCACGGAGGCCTCGGCAGCGAGATCCTGCTCGGGACGATGGCGCACTACGAGGGCCGGCTGGCGGTGCGCCGCGAGCGCGCAGTCGAGCTCGCCCGGCGCGCGCTCGCGACCGGGAACCTGTTCGCCAGCGGCTCGATCGCGTTCTACTACGCGGTGAACGTGCTGGCCAAGTCGGGGTCGCTCGACGAAGCGGTTTCCATATTCGACCATTCGGTCGCTCAGGCTCGCCGGCGCGGCGACATCTTCAACGTCGCGTTCATGTTGATGTGGCGCGGTAAGTGGCAGACGGATCGCGGCGATCTTCGAGCAGCGGTCGCGGATCTGCGTGAGGCGCTCGATCTCTGCGTCGCGCACGGCATGCTCGTCGCCTGGCCGTACAACGTCGGGTTCGTGGCGCAAGCGCTGCTGGAGCAGGGGGAGGCGGACGAGGCGGCGCGAGCCATCGACCAGGGTGACTTCCCAGAGCAGCTCCCTGTCGACCAGGTCCACCCCATCTACTTTCGCCTCATCCGCGGCCGTCTGCGGATCGAGACCGGAGGACCCGAGCGGGGAGTCGAGGAGCTGCTCCAGGTTGGCGAGACCACTCGGCTGGTCCCCTACGACAATCCAAGCATCGTGCCGTGGCGAAGCTGGGCCGCCGAGGGCCTTCGACTTCTCGACCGGAACGACGAAGCGCGCGCGCTCGCCGACGAGGAGCTCGCGATCGCTCGACGTTGGGGTGACCCGCGTTCCATCGGCGCCTCCCTGCGCGTGCTCGGTCTGGTTGAGGGCGGCGCGGCAGGAATCGAGCAGCTCCGGGAGGCGGTCGAGGTGCTCGCAGGCTCGGAGGCTCGGCTCGAGCACGCACGCGCCGTGGTCGACCTCGGGGCAGCGATGCGCCGAGCGAACCAGCGGACGGAGGCACGCGAGCGGCTCCGAGAGGGCGTCGACCTCGCGTACCGGGTCGGCGCCCTCGGGCTCGCTGGGCGGGCGAACGAGGAGATCGCCGCCACCGGTGCGAGGCCGCGAAAGATCCTCCAGACGGGGCTCGACGCGCTGACCGCGAGCGAGCGCCGCGTGGCACAGCTCGCAGCCGACGGGATGAGCAACAAGGAGATCGCGCAAACGCTCTTCGTCACGGTCAAGACGGTCGAAGTGCACCTGAGCCACTCCTATCGCAAGCTCGACATCAGCTCCCGCGCGCAGCTCGACCGGGCCCTCCTGACTCCCGCACCGAGCCCGGCGCCCGCTTCCGCCTAGTCTCGTCCGCCGGCGGGGCCGGGGTAAAAGATTAGGGGCGAGGTTTGGGGTCTCCTCCGATGCGAGATCCGCCACCCGGCACGCAAAGTCGGTGCCGTGCTAACCGCTGGCCGAACCGACCATGCGACACACCGGTACACGCAGACATGGTGCGAACACGGGGAGATCGGCCACGTGGTGCTGAGCGGTGGCGCTCGCGTCCGCTACCTGCGCGTCGGCAACGGCCCACCCTTGCTCCTGATGCACACGGTGCGCACGCAGCTCGACCACTTCCAGCTCCTCATCCCGCAGATCACGAACGCGTTCACCGTGTACGCGGTGGACTTCCCGGGCATGGGCTGGTCGGACATCGTCCCCGGCGCCAGCTACGAAGAGCCGGCGCTGCGCGCCGCGATCCTCCAGGTCGTCGAGCAGCTCGACCTCTCCGACCTCACGCTGGCGGGCGAGTCCATTGGCGCGACAATCGCGCTGACGGCGTCCGTCGACCTCGGCGATCGAGTGCGCCGCGTCGTCGCCTTCAACACCTACGACTTCGCCGACGGCATCAAGCGAGCGAGTCTCGTTGCGCGCCTGGTGGCGGGAAGCATCGAGGCTCCGGTGGTTGGCCCGACCGTCGCCCGCCTCGAGAACAGGCAAATTCTCGGAGGTGTCCTACGAGGCGGACTGTACGACCCTCGCCACTTCCCGGACCACTACCTCGATGAGCTCCGTCGGGTCGGCCGGCGTCCCGGATACCCAGCGGTGGCCCGTGCGATTCTCCGCAACCTGGACAGCCTGATCGCGGCCCGTGAACGGTACGCAAGCATCGACGTTCCCGTGACTCTGGTTTACGGCGACCATGACTGGTCGCGGCCCTCGGATCGGCAGGCGAACATCGACTCGGTTCCCGGCGCGCGTTACATCGTGCTGCGCGACACCGGTCACTTCACCGCACTAGAGGCCCCCGACGAAGTAGCGCGGATCTTGCGCAACGTCGCAGCAAAACAGGAAGGAGAGCGCAAGTGACTGATCACAAGATTGCAACCCGCGAGGAATGGCTGGCTGCCCGTGAGCAGCTCCTTGCCCGCGAGAAGGAGCACACACGGCTGGGTGACGAGCTCGCCCGACAGCGGCGCGAGCTGCCGTGGGTGCGGGTGGAAAAGGAGTACCGCTTCGATACGGACGACGGTGAGAACGCGCTCGGCGAGCTGTTCGACGGGCGCTCCCAGCTGCTCGTCTACCACTTCATGTTCGGCCCCAGCTACCAGGCCGGTGACCCGGTCAACTCGTCGATGGCCGACACCGTCGACGGCGTGCTCCGGCACCTGCACGCGCGTGACATCACGTTCGCCTTCGTCTCCCGGGCACCGCTTCAGAAGCTGCAGGCCTACAAGCGCCGCATGGGCTGGAGCTTCCCCTGGGTCTCGTCTGCTCGCACGGACTTCAACTTCGACCTCGGCTTCTCGCACACCGAGGACCAGGCCCGCGAGGCCATGGCGCAGCTGCGGCCGACCGGGCTCGAGAAGGCCACCGGGCTACCGCCGATCGTCGAGCAGAACGCCCACTCGGCGGGCACCGACGTCGTCGGCTACCTGACCGAGAGCCCCGGCTTCAGCAGCTTCGTGCACGACGACGGCGCCGTCTACCACACGTACTCGACGACCTGGCGCGGACTGGAGTTCCTCATGGGCTACTACCCGATCCTCGACCACGCACCCAATGGCCGCGACGAGGGCGAGGCGTGGCAGCTCTGGCTCCGCCGCCACGACGAGTACGAGAGCGAGCGACCCGGAGTTCGGAGCGAGGAAGCCTTCAGCTGAAAGGAGCGACCATGTCGGCAGTTCCCACAATTCATCGTTTCCCGGTCGAGCACGAGGGCGCGTTCGTCAATGCCTACCTGGTCGAGACCGCGTCGGGGGTCGTCGCCGTTGACGGGTTGCTGCAGGTCTCCGCCGCCAAGGAGATGCGCGCGGGTATCGACCGCCTGGGGAAGCCGCTCCTGGCCGTACTTCTGACGCACTCTCACCCCGACCACTACGCCGGGCTCGGCGAGGTCGTCGCCGGCGCCGACGTCCCGATCTACGCGCCGCAGGGAGTGATCGACACGATCACGGCCGACGACGCACTCAAGGATCGGATCGTCGGCCCGTTCTTCGGAGAAGAGTGGCCGGCGAATCGCGTCTTCCCGAACACCGCGATTGCCGATGGGGAGAGCGTGAGCTTCGACGAGGTGACCTTCACGGTCGTCGACCTCGGCCCGAGCGAGTCGCCGCACGACAGCCCGTGGTTTCTCGGTGACGACGCAACGACGGTCTTCCTCGGCGACCAGATCTACGACCACAAGCACTGCTACCTCGCCGACGGCTTCTATGAGCAGTGGCTGGCGAACATCGAGACGCTCCGCGTGCGCTTCCCCGATGACGTCGTCTTCTACATCGGTCACGGAGGCCCGGTCGGCCCGGAGATGTGGGACTGGCAGCGCGGCTACATCGAGTGCTTCATCGATGCCGTCTCCAATGCCCACTGGTCCGAGCCTGAACGGGCGAAGTCGGTTGTCGTCGGCCGCATGAAGGAGTACGAGCCTTCGAACGAGCTGGAGTTCTTGATGGAGCTGAGCATCGAGCCGATCGCCGCCAAGCTCGGGCTGCTGACGCCATCTGCTTGAGGATGGAGCAACGCACGTGACTTTTTCTTGACGCGAGCGAAGGAGGGAATCTCATGGCCGAAAACCCCACCCTGCCGCAGCCAGACCCGGCGTTGCGACGTCTCGACCGTTTCGTCGGACGCTGGAGCATGGAAGGCAACCTGGTCGGCTCCGACGAGAGGAACATCAAGGGCGAGACGACCTTTCGCTGGCTGCCGGGCGGCTTCTTCCTCGAGCAGCACATGCAGCTGAACTTCATGGGCCTCGAGATCGAGAGCCTGGAGCTGATCGGCTACGACCCGGAGACGGAGACCTTTCCGTCGACAGTGTTCTCGAACCTGGCACCCGCCCCTCTGCCCTACCGGTGGGAGGTCGCGGGCGACTCCGTAACCATCACCGTGTCGTACGTTCCGTTGGACGCGACGTTCACCGGCTCGTGGCGCGAAGACGGCACCTTCTCAGGCGGCTGGCGCCCGAACCCGGGCGCCGACGAGACCGTGAACTTTCCCTACGACATCGGCGGGCGCCGTCTTGCATGAGTTCGATCAAGTCCCAACGGGCCGATGGGCGACATGAACAAGCTCGTGGCCGAACGTGACGCGGCTGCTGGGCCGCTCGTTGTTTCGGCGACCAACCCCGCTACTTCGCGGTTGGACCAGCCCGGCGACGCGGCAGATCCGTTCACTGTGAGTTTGGCTGCCGGCTCGTACAGAGTGGACTGGTACAGCCTCGACACCCGGAAGACCGAGGCAGCGGGCGAGGTGACGGCCGAGCGCACGTCGACCGTCAGCTTCGCGGCGCCTTTCGAGCCCGGCACGGCCGTCTTGCCCTGAAGCAGGTCGGTCGCCGAACGTGACCAAGGGAAGGAGAATCGTGATGGACGCAGGTCAGAATCCCGAAGCCCTCGTGGTTGAGGAGCGTGAACCACAACCCATCTTGAGCATCAGGCGAAACGTCGAGCTAGTCCATTTGACCGAGGCTCAGAGCGAGCGCCTACAGGAACTTTGGACCTTCATGCAACGACGTGGAGTGCGGCCCGCTGGTGCGCCCTTTGTTCGCTATCACACCTTCGGCGAGACGGAGACGGATCTCGAGGTGGGCACATCCGTGGCCGAGGCCGCCCCGGGCGACGGGCAGATCGCGGCCGGAGCGCTACCGGGCGGAGCCGCCGTCACCACCTGGCACCTCGGATCACACGATGGGCTTGGAGAAGCCTACGCGCGCCTCGGCGCCTGGCTGGAACAGCACGGAATGACGGCAGACGGCGCTGCCTGGGAGGTCTACTGGTGGATCGACCTCAGCGTGGAACCAAATCCGTCGGCCTGGCCCACGCCTTCGGAGTGGCGTACGCAGCTGGTGCAGCCGATCACATGATCCCTTCTCGGGCGCCGAACTGACCCACGTCCCGGCGTCGCATAGAGCCCGGGCGCGACAGGCGCGTCCGCAAGAAGCTCGCCAACGAGACTGCGCGGATCCGAGCGCTCGACGCTGCGGAGAGCCCGTAGCGCGGCGATTCGGACATGGCGAGCGGACGTAGCATCGGCAAAGGTGGGCACTCACGCTCGTGCGGCCCCTTCGTACGCGTCGTGGTAGTTCCACCACTGGTAGGGCGGCGTCTGCGGGTAGCCCTCGGGTGAGTCCTCCCACTCCTCCTGCCGACCGAGCGCGGTGATGTCGAGGTAGCTCCAGGTGCTCCCCATCGCCTCGTCGCCGCGGCTGTCGATGACGTATGTGCGGAAGATGCGGTCGCCGTCGCGGAGGAAGGCATTGGTGCCGTGCCACTCGTCGACCCCGAAGTCGGCGTCGAAGTCGTCCGTCAGGGTGTACCAGGGGATCGTTTCCCAGCCCATGCGTTCCTTCAGGCCCTGGATGTCGACCTGGGGCGCGCGCGAGACGAAGGCGAGGGTCGTGTCGCGGGCGTTCAGGTGGGCGGGGTGCGCCACCTGGTCGGCGAGAAAGGAGCAGCCGACACACGCTCGCTCCGGATACGAGCCTCCCGGGGCAAAGGTCGTGATGTCCGGCGCGTAGAAGAAACGGTAGACGATCAGCTGGCGACGGCCCTCGAACAGGTCCGTCAGGCTCGCCGGGCCGTTCGGGCCCTCGAACCGGTAGTCCTTCTCGACTGCCATCCATGGCATGCGCCGCCGCTCGGCGGCGAGCGCGTCGCGGGCGCGGGTGTGCTCCTTCTCCTTCACGAGGAGCTGCTCGCGGGCGGCCTGCCACTCCTGCGGCGAGACGATAGGCGGCGTGTTCATCGGATCCTCCCTTCGAAGTCCTCGGAACAAGACCAACAGTGTTATGGCATAGACCGCGCAGGCTGGGCGAACGTCATCGGCGACTGGTGACCTCGGGCTCCCAGACAGCACCCGGCAACGCTTTCCCGAGCACGGTATCCAGGGTTCGATGGCTCGAGTCCGTCAGAGGACTTGCTGAGAGCCCTGCCAATGGGCATATCGTGCTACCTCGCGCTGGCGATGTTGCGATTCTCGCGGCTAGCTGAGGAGGCTCCCACAACGCCTACCGACGGAAGTCAGGCGCGGCCCTGCTCGTTCTAGGTCCTGGTCGCCGATGAGTTTTCGGCCCCAGAAGGGATCTCAATCGCAGTGACGTCGATCGGGCTCGACCAACGGTTTATCGCCGCGGCGAGGAGCGGCGACGCAGCAGCGTTCTCGGCGCTCGCCGAACGACATCGCTCCGAGCTCCAGGTGCACGCCTACCGGATGCTCGGCTCGCTCGAGGACGCCCAGGATGCGGTACAAGACGCCCTCCTCCGTGCGTGGCGCAGCCGCGAGACGTACGACGGGCGCTCGACGTTCAGAGCGTGGCTCTATCGGATCACGACCAACGCCTGCCTCAGGATTCTCGAGCGACGGCCTCCGCGCCTCACGCCGTACGAAACAGGCCCCGCAGCCGATGTCGGCGCCCGTCCGCAGCCGCCGTCCGACCTTCCCTGGTTGCAGCCATACCCCGACGCACTCATCGACGAAGGCGCCGAGCCGGGTGACGCCGTCGTCGCGCGAGAGACGATCGAGCTCGCGTTTCTCGCCGCGATCCAGCACCTTCCGCCTCGCCAGCGCGCGGTCCTGATCCTCCGCGACGCGCTCGACTGGCCCGCGGACGACACCGCTGCGGTGCTCGAGATGAGCCTGGCCGCCGTGAACAGCGCGCTCCAGCGGGCGCGCGTGACGATGAAGGAGCAGCTTCCGGAAACACGGCTCGAGTGGGAGACGGCCGCCGACGCCGAGGACGCCGAGCGATCGCTCCTCGAGTCGTACGTTGAGGCGTTCGAGCGACACGACGACCGTCGGCTCGTCGCGCTCCTGCGCGAGGACGTGCGGCTGGCGATGTTCTTTCGCGACCCGCTCCCCGTGGGATTCTCGAGGCGCGTCCTACGAGTTGCGCCTGGGCTCGAGCTCGACTTCGAGGCGAGTGGCGTACCCGACGAGATCGTGATCGTCGAGGCGGGAGAGGCCGAACTCGAGTGCCGGTCGCGGATGCGCCGGCGCTTCGGGCGCGGCTCGATGATCCCGATCGCACGGCTCCCCGTGGCTCGCCTCCGCAGCGCGGGCTCGGGCCCGCTCGTCCTCGTCGCGGTCTCGCGCACGTCGCAAGCAGGGACCGATGAGTTTCTGCGCGGCTCCGGATCGTACGTCGACTGCTGACTACGACTTCGGAGGTTGCTGATGGAACCGTCCGCGTCGGTCGCGCGCTTCGAGCCCGCGCCCGCTCTCGATCCCCGCCGCTGGTGGGCTCTTGCGCTCCTGTGCGGCGCCTTCTTCATGGTCATCCTCGACGCGGCGATCGTGACCGTCGCTCTCCCCTCGATCCAGGAGGACCTCGCCTTCTCAGCGCAGGGGCTGCAGTGGGTTGTGAGCGCCTATGCCCTCACCTTCGCCGGCCTGCTCCTGCTCGGAGGGCGAGCCGCGGACTTGCTCGGGCGGCGGCGGGTGTTCATGGTCGGCCTCGCTCTCTTCACGCTCGCTTCTCTTCTCTGCGGGCTCGCCTGGTCGGACGAGGCGCTGATCGGCGCCCGCGCCTTCCAGGGGATCGGTGCCGCGATCATGACCCCGACCGCGCTCTCGATCATTACGACGCTCTTCGCAGAGGGCTCCGAGCGCAACAAGGCGCTCGGAATCTGGGGAGCGCTCGGCGGCTTCGGGGCGACGACGGCCTGGCTGATCGGAGGTGCCCTCGTCGACGGCCTTGGCTGGGAGTGGATCTTCTTCATCAACATCCCGATCGGCCTTCTCGCGATCGCGCTCTGCCCGGTTCTGCTCCCCGAGAGCCGCGCGGACGCGGCGCGCCGCAGCTACGACCCCGCCGGTGCACTCACCATCACGGGCGCCCTCGTCCTGCTCGTCTACGCCGTCGTGGAAGCTCCCGACGCCGGCTGGGCCTCAACGCAGACGCTGGTCCTCTTCGCAGGCTCGGCGGCTCTGCTCGGCGCCTTCGCCATCATCGAGTCGCGCCATCCGGCGCCGCTCGTTCCGCTGCGCATCTTCCGTTCGCGCACGGTTGTCGGTGCCAACGCCGTCATGCTCCTCTTCGCGACGGTCGCCTTCGGGATGCCGTTCACCCTTACGCTCTATGCGCAGCAGGTGCTCGGCTACTCCGCGGTCAAGTTCGGCCTGACGTCGGTCGTCTTCCCCGCCATGGCCGCCGTCGGCTCGATCGCCGGCCAGGCCATCGTCCTGCGGGTCGGCTTCCGTCCGGTGGCGGCCGCCGGCATGGCCCTGATGGGTGCGGGCGCCCTCCTGCTGACCCAGGTCTCGGCCGAGGGTAGTTACTTCGGGGACATCTTCTTCGGCCTGCTCATCTTCGGGCCCGGCATCGGCCTCGCCTTCGTGACCGCCACGGTGGCGGCGCTCGCGGGAGTCGCAGAACACGAGTCCGGACTCGCCTCGGGCCTCAGCAACACCGCGTTCCAGACGGGCGCTGCCATCGGCACCGCCATCGTCGCCACCGTCGCGGTGTCCCAGACCGACGACTATCTGGCGACCAACGCAGACGCGAGCCCGCTCGTCGCACTGACCGAAGGGTTCCAGTCCGCCTTTCTCGCCAGCGCTGTTCTCGCCGGGCTCGGGGTCGTACTCGCTCTCGTCCTCCTCGGGCGTCCGCGCGGTGCCAGCCAGGAGCTACTCGAGCTCGAGCCTTCAACCGCAGCCGGAGGCGACTGAGCGAAGAGGCCGTGAAAGGAGGAATCATGAAGCTTGCCGAGCAGGCGGACACGCTGCGCCGTCGCCACAACGGTTCACAACCGCTCGTCCTGCCCAACGCGTGGGACGTCGCGAGTGCCCGCTTGGTGGTGCAGGCGAGATTTCCCGTCATTGCCACATCGAGCGGTGCGGTCGCAGCGACCCTGGGATACGAGGACAACGATTCGATGCCGGTGGACGAGGCGTTCGGCGTGATCGCCCGGATCACTCGGAGCGTGTCGGTCCCCGTCACGGCCGACGTCGAGGCTGGCTACGGGCTCTCGCCGGACGACTTGGTCGCACGTCTCCTGGATGCGGGAGCCGTCGGCTGCAACCTCGAGGACACCGATCATCACGGCGGCGCCGACCTTGTCGACGCCGACGAGAACGCCGAACGCCTACGCGCCGTCCGTCAGGCGGCGAGCGAAGCCGGCGTCGACATCGTCCTGAACGCGCGGGTCGACGTACTGCGCCGCGAAGGCGATGGCCGCGAGCTGTTCGAGGAGGCTGTGCGGCGCGCGCGTCTCTATCTGCAGGCGGGGGCCGATTGCGTGTTCCCCATTCGGCTCGCAGACGACGAGCTCATCGATGAGTTCGTCCGGCGTGTCGAGGGCCCGGTGAACGTCGTGGCGTCGGGCGCTCCCCCGCTCGCGCGTCTGGCCGAGCTCGGTGTCGCCAGGGTCAGCTTCGCAGGAATCCTCATGAACCAGCTCTACGGCGCGCATGAGGCGAGGCTGTCCGAGATTGCGGCGGAGGCTGCGATCACATGACCCAAATGCTGTCCTAACGTGGCGAGCGATGGACCTCGCCGCTTCATGGATCTCAAGCAAGAAAGGGAGCTAGTCATGACAAGCACTACGACAGTCGCCAAGATCGGAACACGTGAGGAATGGCTCGCAGCACGCGAGCAGCTCCTCGTCCGCGAGAAAGAGCACACACGGCTGGGTGACGAGCTCGCCCGGCAGCGTCGCGAGCTGCCGTGGGTGCGAGTCGAGAAGGAGTATCGCTTCGACACGGACGACGGCGAGAAGGCGCTCGGCGAGCTGTTCGACGGGCGCTCGCAGCTGCTCGTCTACCACTTCATGTTCGGCCCGAGCTACGAGGCCGGGGATCCAGTCAACTCGTCGATCGCCGACACCGTCGATGGCGTGCTCCGGCACCTGCACGCTCGCGACGTGACGTTTCTCTTCGTCTCGCAGGCGCCGCTCGAGAAGCTGCAGGCCTACAAGCGACGCATGGGCTGGAGCTTCCCGTGGATCTCGTCTGCTCCCACGGACTTCAACTTCGACCTCGGCTTCTCGCACACGGCGGAGCAAGGTCGCGAGGTCGTCGCGGCGATGATGGGAAGCGGAGAGCTGCCGCCGATCGTCGCGCACAACGCGCGCTCGGCGGGCTCCGACGCGGCCGGCTACATGACCGAGAGCCCCGGCTTCAGCACCTTCATACGAGACGAGGGCGCCGTCTACCACACGTACTCGACGACGTGGCGCGGATTGGAGTTCGTCATGGGCTACTACCCGATCCTCGACCACGCACCCAAGGGCCGCGACGAGGGTGAGGCGTGGCAGCTCTGGATCCGCCGGCACGACGAGTACGAGAGCGAGTGAAGGACGCAGAGATGATGCTGAAGGACAAGGTTGCGGTGATCTACGGAGCCGGAGGCGCAGTCGGCGGCGCCGTCGCGCGCGCGTTTCCGTCGGAGGGCGGGAGCGACCGTCAACTTGAGCATGGGAGCCTTGACGACTAGCGGCTGAGCAACCGAGCGTCCTGAGCGGGGCCGACGAGCCGCCAGGTCTCGACCGCGCCCTTGCCCTTCACGTCGACGACGCCTAGCGGCTCAGCGATGAAGTCGTCGCGCAGGAGCTCCCACGTCGAGCGAGTGATCTGAATGACGTCTGGGGTCCCGTGGGACTCCATCCTGCTCGCCATGTTCACAGTGTCGCCCCACAGGTCGTAGAGGAAACGCCGGCGCCCGATCACGCCTGCCACGACCGGCCCCGAGCTGATGCCGATCCGGAGGCGCAGGTCGTGCTCGCTGCCCTCGGGAAGGCAGGTCTTCGCGCACTCGAGCAGTTCAAACGCAAGCGCCGCCAGGGCCTGCGCGTGATCGGGCCGCCGCCTGGGGACACCCGCGGCGACCATGTAGCAGTCGCCGATCGTCTTGATCTTCTCGACGTCGTGACGATCGACGAGCTCGTCGAAGCTCGTGAAGAGCCGATCGAGGAGCTCGACCACCTCGCGCGCGTCGAGCCTGCTCGAGAGCGGCGTGAAGTCGACGACGTCGGCGAAGAGGATGCTCGCGTCGTCGAAGTGATCGGCGATCGCGTTCGGATCCGACTGCAGCCGCTGCGCGATGTCGGCCGGGAGGACGTTGAGCAGGAGCGCCTCGACGCGCGCCTGTGCGGCGTCCCGTCCTCGCGCAAACGTCACGAGCAGCAGCATCGCGACAGCCGAGACTACGACGATGTTGAGGACGTCGAAGGTCCGGACGAAGGCGTCGGGCAGGTCGGCTTCGTCCGGCCGAACGACCTCGGAGAGAACGAGCGCGACGACGATCGTGGCGACGAAGGCGGCGAACCACGGCCACGCGCGGCTCGGGCGGTCGAAGGCCACCGCCCCGAGGGGCGCAAGCAGCGACCACAGGACAACGGAGCTCGACGCGTCGAGACCTCCGAGCATGATCGCGCCGAGCGCGGGCGCGATGAGGATCAGAAGCAGTTGCGCCGTACGTAGGAACGCGAAATTCCTGGTCCGGGCGAAGACGACGAGGCTGATCGCCGATCCGGCGACGTACGCCCACGGTGTGAGCGCGACCTCCTCTTCACCGATGGCCCAGTAGAGCGCGCCCCACGTGAAGCCGATCGGGAGGATGACGAGCGCCAGCCCGACGAGGAGGCGCTTCCGGAAGCGCTCGTCAGCCGTGTCGAGCGGATCGGCGCCGATGGAGAGCGTCCGATCGAGAAGGGCCGCGGCCATGACCGGCGAGCGTAGACGACGCGTGTCTTGCAGTTTCGGCGGCGCGCCGACCTGAGCTCAGGCGGCCCGGTCGTAGATCAGCACGACCACGCCGTCGCCGACGACCTTCGATTCCTTCAGCCGCAGGTTGCGTCGCTCGGACTTCTCGTCGAAGGCCTTCTTGCCCGTCCCGAGTATCACCGGAAAGACCATCAGGTTGATCTGGTCGACGAGATCGCTTTCGATCAGCTCCTGCACGAGCCGGTGACTGCCCGGCACCTGCAGCTCGCCGCGGAACTCCTCCTTGAGCTTGCGCACCTGAGCGGTCGCGTCGCCGCTATCGAGGACCGTCGTGTTGTTCCACTCCGGATCCTTGAGCGTCGTCGAGACGAGGAACTTCGGCATCGAGTTGAACTTGTCGGCGAACTCGCCCTCACGCTGAGGCCAGGCGCCGGCGAAGCCCTCATATGTGCGCCGGCCGATCAGGAGGGCGTCGGCGTGCCTCGTCTCCTCCAACTTGAACTGGTTCCCGTCTTCACCGCGATCGAACTCGAAGGTCCACCCCGGGTACTTGAAGGCTTCACCTCCCGGCGCCTCCATCACACCGTCGAGCGACACGAACTCGGTCACAACGATCCGTGCTGACATCGGTCGGTCTCCTTCCAGTCAGTCCTTCGCCCGGGCGTAGCTGAGGTTCAGCACGCCGCTCTTGAAGGTTTGTGCGCTTGTCAGCTCGAGCGGGATGCTCGGCTCGTCGGGCGGAAAGAGCCGAGCCAGGCCGTCGCCGACCACGACCGGGTGTACGAGGAGGTTGAGCTCGTCGAGGAGGCCCTCGCGCAGCAGCCAGCGGGCAGTGGTGGGGCTGCCGGACATCGCAATGTCGCCACCGTCCTGGGCCTTGATCGTGGTCAGCTTCTCGGCCACGTCGCCGCTCACGATTTCCGAGTTCTGCCACGACGCCGTGCGCAGGCTGTTGGAGACCACGTACTTCTTCATCGAGTTCATGACGTCGCCGAACGGCTCGTCGGCGTGCTCGGGCCAGTACGCGGCCCACTCGTCGTAGAGGACGCGGCCCATCAGCAAGGCGTCGGCGGTGGCGAAGCCGGCGCCGACCGCGGCGCCCATCTCGTCGTCGAAGTACGGGAAGTGCCACTGGTCGGGCGACTCGACGACGCCGTCGAGGGAGACGAAGAAGTACGACTTGATCTTGCGCACGTAAACCTCCTTGGTTGGGTGGTCCGGTCGCTTACGCCGGGCTCGTGCCCGCGGCGAGGAGACCGTCCATCTGGCCGACCGCGTGCTGCAGGCCCTCGAGCGCGCCCATCTCGATCAGCTTGTCCATGTCCTCACGGGACTCGTAGGTCGACCGGATCTCCATGCGCGTGCCGTCATCACGCTCGCTGAGCAGCACTTCGACGTTGATCACCGGCATCTCGTCGTTGGGCGTTCCGTCGTCGTTGGCGAAGCCGTCGGTGAACTGCAGCGACGTCGGCGGATCGACGGCGGTGACGCGCCACCAGCCGCGGGGCTGATCGCCCTCCGGGCCCGTCATGAAGTAGGCGACCTCGCCGCCCGGCGACAGGTCGTGCTTCTCGAAGGTCGCGGGGTAGGTCGGCGGGCCCCACCAGCGCTCCAGCTTGCGAGGATCGGCCCAGAGCTGCCAGACCTCGTCGATCGGAGCGTCGAAGTCGGCCACCAGGGTGCTCGTCAGGTTGTCGTAGTTCTTGTCGAGGCTCGTCACGCTCATCCTGTGCTGTCCTCGTTTGAGTCCGTCACTCGCGTGTTCGGGCGCCGCGCGAGCAGATCCGACATCCGTTCGGCGCGGCCGCGCCACGTCAGCTCGAGCTCGTCGAGAACCTGTCGCACCCGCTCCAGGGCGGCGAGGTCGGCTTGCACCAGCTGTTCTCGCCCACGTCGCTCCTTGGTGACCAGACCCGCTCGTTCAAGCACCGCGACGTGCTTCTGCACAGCCGCGAAGCTCATGGGGTAGGCGTCGGCCAAACGCGACACTGACGGGTCTCCCTCCGCACAGCGGCGAAGGATGTCCCGGCGGGTGGCGTCCGAAAGCGCGTGGAACGCGTCGTCCAGCACCTCGGCGGTCAGCTCATCTACAACCATTCAGTTGTAGATTAGAGCAGCCGTCGCTGGCGCAGAGGATCACACCACGAAAAAGGAGCCGCCGTGTCCGCATCCGTTCTCTACATGTCCATGTCACTCGACGGATTCATCGCCGGGCCCAATGAGGGGCCGGACAACGGCCTCGGTGACGGCGGGGAACGCCTCCACGACTGGGCGATTCCGGGCGGAGGCGGCGTCGACGACCTCGGGGCGATCCGCCGTTCGGGCGGTGTCAACGGCCAGGTCATCGATGAGTTCATGACCACGGGGGCGGTCGTCGCCGGCCGGGGGACCTTCGAGCCGGCCGACGGCTGGGACGGTGACCACCATGACGGCGTGCCGATCTTCATCCTGACCCGCCAGGAGCCCGCCGAATTGAGGCAGTGGCCGCTGGTCACCTACGTGAACGACGTCACGACTGCGATGACTCGAGCCAAGGAGGCTGCGGGCGACAAGAACGTGCTGGTCCACGGCGCCGGAACCGCACAGCTCGCGCTTGCCGCCGGCGTCCTCGACGAGATCGAGCTCCATGTCATCCCGGTGCTCTTCGGCCAAGGGCGCCGTCTGTTCGAGGGCCTCGGTCCCGGGCAGATCGAGCTCGAGCGCACCCGGATCCTCGAAGGGGAGGCCGGTGTGACCCACGTGCACTACCGGGTTCTGCGCTGATGTCGATAGCAACGCGAGGCGAGACCGATCCGGCTTCGACCGCGAAGGCGATCATCGACGCCAACCTGTACATGGTGCTCGGCACCGCCGACGAGCATGGTCATCCGTGGGTATCCCCCGTCTACTACGCGCCCGTCGACTATCGCGAGTTCATCTGGGTGTCGCGACCGGAGACGCTCCACTCAGACAACCTGCTCGGCCGGCCTGAGATCAGCATCGTGATCTTCGACTCGTCGGTGCCGATCAGCACGGGCCAGGGGGTCTACATGGCGGCTACCGCGGAGGAGGTCACCGGCGATGCGCGTGGTGCCGCAATCGAGGTCTTCTCACGCCGCTCGGTCGGACACGGCGGACGCGGGTGGACACTCGAGGATGTCGAGCCGCCGGCCGAGATTCGCCTCTACCGCGCGACCGCGTCGGCGTATTACATCCTCGGATCGATCGACCGGCTCGTCCCCGTCGACCTGCTGCGCTGACGGTCCGGCGTGTGCTCGCCGGGGTAGCGTCCACCCCGTGAAGGTCACGGCCGAGGCCGCGCGCCGCTTCCTCGTAGCGCGCCAGCTGCTCGCGCCCGCGCGCTCGCTCGAAGGAGGACCGGACGCCGTGCGCGAGTTCTTCCGCCGCTTCGGCTCGATCCAGTTCGACCCGATCCCCGTGGCGGGCCGGAGCCACGACCTCGTACTCCACGCACGCGTCGCCGGCTACGACCCGGCGTGGTGCGACCTGCTCTACGAACGGCGCGAGATTTTCGAGGCCCAGAACAAGGGGCTCTCCTTCGTGGCGACGAGCGAGTACCCGTGGTTCCGCGCGACGTTGTACCGAGACCCGCCGCGGCTCCTCGCGGAGAACGCCGAGGTGGCCGAACGGGTGCTCGAGCGGATCCGCGCCGAGGGCCCACTCTCGGCGCTCGACTTCGAGCGCGCACGCGGTGCGGAGGTCGACTGGTTCGGAATCCCGACGAACGTCGTCCGCGCCGTGCTCGAGGCGTACGCAGTCACCGGCGTGCTCGGCCTGGCGCGACGCGACGGCAACCGTCGCTACTACGACCTCCTCGAACGGCTGGTGCCGCGCGTCGCGCTCGAGCGCGACGTCCCGCTGAAGGATCAGCTTCGCCACAGGCTACTTTCGCGCTACCGGGTGCACGGACTCCTGGGCGTCTCGAGCGGCGGAGACGTCTTCGGGGGCATCGGCTCCGCGAAGGCGGACCCTTACGGGAGGCATCCGGGGAGGACCGCGCTGCGCGCGGAGCTCATCGAGGACGGCGAGCTGGTCTCGGTCGAGGTCGAGGGCCTGCGTGGCAAGCGCTTCGTCCTCCGCGAGGAGGTCGAGCTGCTCGCTTCCCCGCCGGAGCCGCCGGCGTCCGTGGCGTTTCTCTCACCGTTCGATCCGCTCGTGTGGGACCGCGGCCTCCTCGGAGACTTGTTCGGCTTCGACTACGTGTGGGACCTCTTCCATCCGCCGGCCAAGAGGCGCTTCGGCTGGTACGTGCTGCCGCTCCTCTTCCGTGACCGCTTCGTCGGACGCATCGAGCCGAAGATCGACCGGGCGGTGGGCAGGGTCCAGGTGCTGGGTCTCTGGTGGGAGGACGGCTTCGCACCGCGGCGCGCCGACGGCTTCATCGACGCAATGCGTTCGGCGCTTCGGGCGTACCTCCGCTTCGCGGGCGCTTCCCGCCTCGAGTGGCCGCCACACCTCGGGAAGGAGAAGAGACTCTTTCTCGCTCGACCTTAAGGACTAGCGTCGCGGCCAATCGCGGTGGACGGGGTTCGCCCTGCACAGGAATACGGGACGAAGCAGTCTCGTGTTTGCTCGCTACGAGACTCATCATTTAGGTGCTGTCCCGTGTCGAACGACCTCGTGTTCATTACGACCTTCGACGGCAAGCTCCGGGCCTACTCGATCGAAGACGGCGCCGAGGTCTGACCAGCGATTTGGGGGCCGGCACCAACTCGACGCTCGCCATCGCCGGCGACACGCTCGTGACGGGCGCGGGCTTCCCGCAAGGCGCGGGTGGGTCAGAAGGCCAGCTGGTCATCCTCAAGCTGGGCGCGGAGCAGTGACCCAAGTTCCGGGGCCGGGCGCGCTGAGCCCCGGCCCCGGAACGGCGAGCTGCCGAGTAACCGGGGTCTACCGCTCGGGGTCGGGAAGGTGCACCTCGGCTTCCGCGTAGCCGGTGCTGTCGGTTGACTCGGCCGGGGCGTAGACGAGGTTCAGCACACCGGTCTCGAACGTTTGCGACGAGATCAGCGTCAGGGGAATAGCGGACTCGCCCTCGTCGAACAGCCGCATGCCACTGCGGACGGCGATCGGGTGCACGAGCAGATGCAGCTCGTCCAGCAGACCCGCGGCCAAGAGCTGGCGGACGACGGAGACGGAGCCGCTCATGCCGATGGTGCCCTCGCCGGGCTCCTTCTTCAGTGCGGCGACGGTCTCGATGAGATCGCCCTGCAGCTGTTCGGAGTTGCGCCATGTGAACTCCAGCTGCTGGCTGGACACGACGATCTTACGGGTGTCGCCGAGCTTTTTCGCAAGCGGAGCGTCCTCCTCGCCAGCCGCTTCCCGCTCGGGCCACGCCCCGGCGAAGCTGTCGTAGGTCTTGCGACCGAAAAGGATGACCTCGGCCGCACCGAGGCTGGCGTCGACGGCAGCACCCATCTCGTCGTTGAAGTACGGGAAGTGCCACTGGTCGGGCGCCTCGACGACACCGTCGAGCGCGATGAACAGGCCTGCGGTGATCTTTCTCACTGTGTTTCTCCTCTCGGGGTCGCTTGAGCTTCCTTCATCCAGTAGGACAGAGCGGGCCCGCTCGACTCATCGTGCGCCTGGCCTTTGCGAGCTACGGCGGCCGCAAGCGCGCGGACGAACTAAGCTTGGGCAATGAGCATCTTCGATCGGATCCGCGAACTCTTCAGCGGCAAGCAGTCTGGTGCCGATTCCACCGCAGTGACTGGCAGTTCGGTGGCCACAACATCGAGGGACGACGACGTCGAGGCGCAAGCCGGCTCCGAGTCGTCCGCCGCCGGCGAATCTAGCGGAGGCGCCGGAGACGGCGGCGGTGGCAGTGGCGGCAGCGGAGACAGCGGCGGCGGAGGCGGCTAGACGTCGGCGGCTGAAAGGCCCCACGGTCGTCAGTCGTCGAGGATCGTCAGATCGAGCTCGCGGAGCCGCTCCGGGTCGGCGAGGATGTCGATCTCGACGATCTTTCCGCCGCTGACCGTGAACGCCCCGACCGCGAAGGGCTCGCCGTCGAGGATTCCGACGGCCCCGACGGCGCCGTTGACGAGCGCCGGCCGCATGAGCGCGCCAAACCGCGAGTAGGCGAGCGCCTGACCGGCGACGGCCCGCGCGCCACGGACCTCTCCCGATCCGCCGAGCGGAGCGACGTCCCTGCGCAGGACGACCTCTGGATCGAGCACCTCGAGCAGCCCCTCGAAGTCGCCCTCGCGGGCGGCGGCGAGAAAGGCGTCGACGACTCTGCGCTGCGTGCCGAGGTCGGCGTCGGGAACCGTGTTCTCCCCCTGGACTCGGCGGCGTGCGCGGCTGGCGAGCTGGCGTGCCGCATCGGGCGAGCGGTCGACGATCGGCGCGATCTCGTCGAAGGGCACGGCGAAGATGTCGTGGAGCACGAAAGCGACTCGTTCCGGCGGAGACAGGGTCTCGAGCACGACGAGCAGCGCGAGTCCGACCGAATCGGCCAGCAGCGCCTCGTGCTCGGGGTCGACGCCGTCGGCGCGGTCGACGATCGGCTCGGGTATGTAGACATCCAGCGGCTGCTCGCGGCGCACCCGCCGTGAGCGGAGCATGTTCAGCGAGACGCGGGCGACGACGGTCGTGAGCCAGCCGCCGAGGTTTTCGACGTGGCTCGCATCCGTGCGGTTGAGCCGCAGCCACGCTTCCTGAACGGCGTCGTCCGCCTCACTGAGCGAGCCGAGCATCCGATAGGCCACCGCTCGCAGGTGAGTCCGGTGCTCTTCGAATCGCTCGGCCAGGAACTCGCGCTCGTCCACTGTCACATCTCTCCTTCGCCTGGGGTCATACACGTAGACCCGCGAGCTCCCGCCGATGTGACGGGAGAACGAAAGGAGAGCACGATGAAGGTCTTCGTAGCAGGCGCGAGCGGTGCGATCGGCACCAGGCTCGTCCCACAGTTGATCGACCGGGGACACGAGGCGATCGGCACCTCGAGGTCACCCGAAAACGCAGAGAGCATTCGGGCGCTCGGCGCGTCGCCGGTGGTGCTCGATCTGCTCGACCGTTCGGCCGTGCGGAAGGCGGTCCTCGAGGCCAAGCCCGACGCGATTGTCCATCAGGCGACGGCTTTCGCGAACGTGCGCTTCTCGAAGGATCTGGATCGCTCCCTGGTCGAGACGAACCGGCTGCGGAGAGAGGGAACGGACGCGCTGCTGGCCGCCGCACGCGAGGCGGGCGTCACGCGCTTCGTCGCCCAGAGCTTCGCCAACTTCCGGTACGCCCGCGAAGGCGGGCCGGTCAAGGGCGAGGACGAGCCGCTCGACCCGACGCCGGTGGCCGGGATGAACGAGACCGCCGCCGCCGTGACGTACCTCGAAGAGGCGGTCACGAGAGCCGGCGGCATCGCCCTTCGCTACGGCAACTTCTACGGCGCCTCGAACGACGGGTGGGCGGAGCCGGTGCGCAAACGGCAGTTCCCGGTCGTCGGCGACGGCGGCGGGGTCTCCTCGTTTGTCCATCTCGAGGACGCGGCCGCCGCGACCGTGCTGGCGCTCGAGCACGAGGGCCCGGCGATCTTCAACATCGTCGACGACGCGCCCGCGCCACAACGCGAGTGGCTGCCGGCGCTCGCGAAGGCGCTTGGCGCCAAGCCGCCGCGGCACTTCCCGACCTGGCTCGCGAAGCTCTTCGCGGGCGAAGCCGGAGTCATGCTGGGAACCAGCGCGCGCGGCGCTTCCAACACCAAGGCCAAGCGTGCGCTCGGCTGGACGCTCTGCTACCCGAGCTGGCGGCACGGCTTCGCCGCGGTGTATGCGAGGTCTGCAGCCTCGACCGCCGGGTACCGCTCGCCGGCATCCGCTAGGACGTCTCGGCATGCCTAGACGTCTAGCCATCCCCTGACTCGAGCACGGACACCGCCCTATGCAGCTGCGCCGCGCGGGCGGTGTCCGTGCGTGAGGTGACGAGCGTCAGGATCACGGCGTACTGCTCGGTCTTGCCGAGGGCGTCGAACGCCCGGGACGCTCTCGGGCTTGCTGCGAGCGCAGCGGCGAGATCGGGTGGGACGGTCACGTTGCGCTGCGACTCGTAGGCGGCGGCCCATCTGCCGTCGGCCTTCGCGGCCTCGACCTCGGCGAGCCCGGAAGGTCGCATCCGCCCGGCCGCGGCGAGCTCCGCGACCTTGGCGACGTTGATCTGAGACCAGGGGCTGCGGCGCCGCCGGGGCACGTACTTCTGCAGGAAGTAGACGTCGTCGAGGGACTTGCGCTGGCCGGAGATCCACCCGAAGCAGAGGCCGACGTCCACAGCCTCGTCGGCGGTCAGCGACGGAACGCCCGATCCCTTCTTCGCGATCTTCAGCCACACACCAACCTGTAGATCGACGTGCTCGTCCAGCCACGCTTCGAACTCCGCGGCGTCGCGGAACGCGATCACGTCGGCTTCGGCGGCGCGAGGCCTTCTCGGCACGCTGTACTCCTACACGCCCCACCGCGTACGGTGACGCACATCGGCGACACCTCCCCACGATCGGTCGTTCTCGTCGAAGGAATCAGCGACAAGGTCGCGGTCGAGGCGTTGGCCGAGCGCAAGGGTCGAGACCTTCGAGCCGAGGGCGCGGCCGTGCTTGCGATCGGCGGCGCACAGGCGATCGGAAACGTCCTTCGTCGGTTCGGCCCGAGCGGGCTCGATGCTCGACTCTCAGGGCTCTGCGACGCCGCCGAGGAGGTTCACTTCAGGCGCGCACTTGAGCGCGGCGGGCTCGGCTCGGACCTCGACAGGGCGGGCATGGAGACGCTCGGCTTCTACGTCTGCGAGGCAGACCTCGAGGACGAGCTCGTCCGCGCACTCGGTGTGGACGCCGTCGAGAACGTCATCGAAGCCGAGGGCGAATTGGGGTCGTTCCGTACTTTCCAGAAGCAGCTCGAGAAGCGGAGCCTCTCGCGCGAGCAGCAGCTCCACGGCTTCATGTGGAACCGTAAGATCCGATACGCCGCCTTGCTCGTCGAGGCGCTCGACCTCGCGAGGGTGCCTCGGCCCTTGGCCGGTGTCCTTGCACACGCTTGACGCCGACCGATGAGGTTCGAGCCGCACGACGGTCCCTCATGCAACCGAATGAGAGGAGCGACGCATGCTCGCGAACGCCCAGGCATTCAGCGGTTTTGCCGTCCCCGACCTGCAGGAGGCGCGCGGATTCTACGAAGGCGCGCTCGGATTGAGCGTGTCCGAGGACAACGGCCTCCTCACACTGCATCTTGCGGGAGACCGGGACACACTCGTCTACCCGAAGCCGGATCACGTCCCCGCGACGTACACGATCCTGAACTTCCCGGTCGCGAACATCGAGGAGGTCGTCGACGAGCTCACGGCGCGCGGAGTCCAATTCGAGCGCTACGACGGCATCGGCCAGGACGACCGAGGCATCGCACAACCGAATGGAGGCCCGAGGATCGCCTGGTTCACCGATCCTGCCGGGAACATCCTCTCCGTACTCGAGGAGTAGCGCCTCCCCACCCGCGGCACGAGCTCGAGCCTCGACGGGACTTCCCGGCCGTGGCCGCGCCGACGCTCGCCCTCTGGAGCAGCGACGACGCCTACCTCACCGAGGAGCCGGTGCTCGAGTCTGCTCGGCATGTCGCGGGTCCCCGGAGTTATGAGCGAGTCGACGGGGCCGGACACTGGTTGCAGGTCGACGGCCCGAGCATGTGAACCGGCTGCTGCTCAGTTCCTGAGCTGACGGACGACTGTTGACGGAAACGTGAGTCAGGCGCTCTGCGACCTCACGTAGTCGATGTAGCCACGGACGTCCGCCGCTGGCTCGGAGTAGGCGTCGCCGAGCGCCGACTCCATCGCGGCCAGGTACTCCTCGACCCACTCCGGGAAGTCGTAATCGATGACGCGGAGGAACTCGAGGGTCGCCGCGAAGCGCATGTCCGCGATGGACGGCGTATCGCCGCCGATGAACTGCTTGCCGTCGAGGAAGAACGCCCGGTAGACGTCGATCGGACCGGCGAGAGCGTCCTCCGCGTCCTGCCGCGCCTTCTCCTTGAGCTCGTTGCTCACGTCCGCGGTGGCCACCTCGCCCGGGTACTGCGCGAAGCCGAGGTTCGGATACGTGGCACGCGCGACGAGCGGATAGAGCGTCCCGATCAAGTAGAACATCGCGCTGTCGACCATTGCCCTCTGGCCCGGATCCGTCGGGTAGAAGCGGTCGAGGCCGTGCTTGTTGCAGAGGTACTGCATGATTGCGCAGCTCTCCCAGAGCGCACCCTTCGGCAGTCCGGACTCCTCGAGCAGCGGCGTGAGGTCGGCCGGATCCTTGGCGAGGAACTCCGGGGTCGTCTTCTTCCCCCATACGTCCTCCTCTTCGAAGTCGAGCCCGGCCGCGCGAACGAAGATCCGCGTGGTCAGGTTGTTGACGCTCGGCTTGAGGATGCTGAGCGTGTTCGTGGCCATGTGCTCCTCCTCTCGGTCTAGCGGTACGGATTCTTCGGCGATCGATCCTCGGAGAGCGACTCCCGGGAGCGAGCCACGAGCAGCTCGATGGCGTCGGCCAGGTGCACCCGGTCGATGTTCGGATCATCGCGCTCGACACGAAGCTTGTGCGCCTCGAGCAGGACGTCTGTGTGCGTATGCCCGGCGGGAGGCTCGAAACGGTACGACGCAAGCTCGATCAGGAGGCCGAGGGGATCCTCGAAGTAGATCGAGTCCATGAAGCCGCGATCCTTGACCCCCGAGTGCTCGATCCCACGCTCGTCCAGCCGCTCGACGGCCTGGTGGAAGACAGCTTGCGAGAGCGCGAATGCAAGGTGATGCACGAATCCGGGCTCCCTTGGCGTGGGATTCGATCTGCGCTCGCGCTCCTCGTTCGTGAAGACGGTGATGAGCCGGCCGTCGCCCGGATCGAAGTAGAGGTGGCTCTCCGATGCGTTGTCCAGGTTTGGCTGCTCGAAGACGAAGGGCATGCCCAGCACGCCCTCCCAGAAGTCGATCGCGGTCTGGCGACTCGCCCCGTTGATCGTGATGTGGTGGACGCCCTGGGTCTGAAGCTTTCGCATCAGCGCTCGATCAACGTCGCCTTGTATTCGCTTCGCTTCATGCTTCCCCAGGGCACGAGCTCGACTCGTGTCTGGACGACGAGTACGTCGCGGAGTCTGTCACGGATTGCTTCCGCGAGCGCGTCCTCGAACGTCACCCCTTGCGCCAGCTCGACGGCAACGGGGAGCGGCGGATCCTGCTTCACCTCGGGCGACTGCGGATGGATGCGGACCTGTCCGCTCACTTTCGGCTCGAACTCGCTCACGACCTCGCGCACGGCCGACGGGAAGACGTTGACCCCGCGTACGACGAGCATGTCGTCGGTTCGGCCGATGCAGCGGACTCTCGGGCCGGTGCGCCCGCACGGGCACGGGCTCATGCGGACGACCACATGGTCGCGCGTGCGGAATCGCAGCAGCGGTGCCGCCCGATGCCGCAGGTGCGTGAGCACGAGCTCTCCGGAGGCGCCGTCCTCGAGCGGGAGCACCGAACCGGTCTCCGGGTCGATCAGCTCCGGGTGGACGAAGCCGCGCGCGCCGAGGTGCATCCCGTCCTGCTCCTCGCACTCGCCCCAGAGCGAGATTCCGATGTCGCCGATTCCCATCGCCTCGGTGACGCGGGCGCCCCAGCCCTCCTCGAGCTTCGCGCGGAACGCGGGCTCTCCCCCGCCCGGCTCGCCGGCGACGAGGACGCGTTCGACGCTCGAGCCGCGCAGGTCGAAGCCTCGCTCGGTCGCCGTCTCGACGAGGTGCGCAGCGTAGGACGGCGTGAGCACCGCGGCCTCCGGCTTCAGGAGCTCGACCGCACGCAGCAGGCGCTCCGTGTTCCCGGTGCCGACCGGGATGTGGCAGAGCCCCATGCGATCGAACGACGCGAGCGCTGCACCTGCAACGAAGGGGCCGGCGTTGTATGTCGAGACGATCCGCTGGCCCGCTCGGATGCCGGAAGCCGCATAGCTGCGTGCAGATCCCGTCACCCAGTCGTCGAGGTCGCGGGCTGTCAGCGGGACGTAGCTCGGCGTTCCGGTGGTGCCGCTCGTGGAGTAGATGCGCACGATTTCCGATGGCTCTGCGGCGAGGTGAGTGCCGATGGGGTTCTCGGAGGACACCGTCGCCTTGAGCTCGGTCTTCTCCGTGAGCGGCAGGCGACCGATCTCGGCGAGCCCGCCTGCAGCGTCCGCGGTTTCGACCCGCGCAGCGCGGAGCTTCTCGCGATAGAACACCGAGCGCTCGAAGAGGTACTCGACCTGGTCGCGGTAGCTCGCGTCGTCCAGAGCGAGCTGCACCTCCCAGGGACGCGCCTCGACCTCGGGCTCGAGCATCAGTCGGCAGGCGGCGGCTCGTACTCCACCGCCTCCTCCGCCTTGCCGGCCATGAGGAAGCCGAGCGGATGCTCCTGTTCTTCTGCCAGGTGCGCGAGAACGCCGGCGGTGCGGGCGAGGATCGGGACAGCCTTGACTGTTGCAACGGGATAGCCGAGGTCGAGCATGACTGCTGCGATCGGCATCGCGACGTTCATCGGGAGCGGCTTGTCCCACTCCTCTGCCACCGCATCGCGCAGCGAGCGGGCATAGGCAACGTGCGCCCCGCTCACACCGCGCTCGTCGGCGAGCCCGAGGATCCGCTCCGCGCGCGGGTCGTCCGGCTTGTGTACGGGGTGGCCGAACCCCGGCATCCGCCCACCGGCGCCCCGGATCTCACGTACGAGCTCACGCGCGTCGCGCTCTCCCGCTATTCCGTCGGCGAGCAGGCGCGCACACTCCGCCGAGGTCCCGAGAACCACAGAGCCGGCGCCGAGGATGCCTGCCGCCACAGCTCCCTGCAGAGCGTCGGGATCAGCCGCGAGCGTCATCCGCGCCGCGACGTTCGTCGGCATCATCCCGTGCTCGGCGATCGACACCAGCAGGAGATCGAGGAAGAAGACCTGATCCTCCGTCGGCTCCTCGCCGGTGAGCAGGAGATGGAAGTACTCGGTGAACGTGAGCCGCCCCATGAGGTCACCCGCCAAGTCCCGCCCGCGCACCTCGACCCGGTCGGGGTACGCCTGCGAGATGTGACTGACGGCGCGGCCCGGCCTGCCGATGGTCATGCGCCGATCTCCTCGCGCACCATGCGCGCGCCCGCGACCATCGCCTCGAGCTTGCGGAACGCGAGCTCCCGCGAGAGATACTTCATGCCGCAGTCGGGCGCAACGACGACACGGTCGGGCGGGAGCACGGTGAGAGCCTGACGGATCCGATCGGCCACGACCTCGGGAGTCTCCGCCTCAGGCGAGCCGAGGTCGAGCACGCCGAGCACGATGACCTTGTCCGCGACCTCCCGCAGCACACCGGGATCGAGCCCGGGCTGAGCGGCTTCGAGCGAGAGCTGTATCGCCGCGCAGTCGGCGAGCTCGCGAAGGAACGGGTAGCCGGTCGGGCGATCGTGGACGATGTGTGCGTAGCCGAAGCAGGTGTGCAGGACGGTGTCCCCGTCGAGACCGTCCAGCGCCCGGTTGATCGCCTCGACCGCGTACTCGCGGGCGGGCTCCGGGCGGGCTTGCAGGTACGGCTCGTCGATCTGCACGACGTCGGCGCCCGCGGCCTTGAGGTCCCTGAGCTCCTCGTTCACGGCCTCCGCGTACGCGAACGCGAGGTCGCGGTCGCTCGCGTAGTGGTCGTTCTGGGCCTGCTGGGCCATCGTGAACGGCCCCGGGACCGTGATCTTGATTCGTCGGTCCGTGATCGAGCGCAGGAACTCGACGTCTCGGACCTCGACCGGGCGCGTCCGGCGAATTGGCCCGATGACGCGTGGCACCGGGTTCTCGTGACCTGTCCGGTCGAGCGCGACGCCCGGCGTGTCCAGGTCGACCCCGTCGAGCGTGGTGGCGAAGCGGTTCGAATAGCTCTCACGCCGCATCTCCCCGTCGGTGACGACGTCGACCCCGGCGAGCTCCTGGTCACGGACAGCGAGGCGCGTCGCATCGTCCTGCGCCTCCTCGAGGTACGGCTCCGGTACGCGCCAGAGCTCTCGAGCGCGCACGCGTGGCGGCAGCCGATCGCCGAGCCGCTCGCGATCGATCAGCCACTCGGGCTGTGGATAGCTGCCGACGACCGTGGTGACCAACACATCTCCCACCCGCGCCGCAACATATCGCCGCGCGGCTCGGCAAGAATTCCGTCGTGGCCTCCTACGCCGTCAACTCGCGCGCCGTCGCCCGCGCGCGCCGGCTCATCGAGAGTCGCCAGTATGTCCTCGACAGCGAGTGGGGCGAGGTCCAGCCGAACGCGGACGCCCAGAACAGGTTCCTTCGTACCCATTCGTGGGAGGAGTACGCGGAGTGGCATCTCGGGCTGACCGAGGGCGCCCAGGACGAAACGAAGGCGCGGTACGGCTTCGTCTACGGCGACTTCCGCCGCCTCCACCGCAGCGGGATCATCGCCTGCCACTACCGCGCGGCCGAATGGCGCCACAAGGAGATCGAACTCGCAGCTCACGACCTCCTGCAGCTGCTCGACTCGACGAGCAGCTAGATCCTCTACTCGAGCACGAACGAAATCCGGAGCGTCACCCGGAACTCGGTGATCTTCCCGTCCTCGACCTCCACCTTCTCCTCGGACACCCACGCGCCCTTGATGCCACGGAGCGACTCGGAGGCCTTCTCGATGCCGTTCTTCACGGCGTCCTCGAAGCTCGTAGGAGAGCTGGCGGATACCTCGACGACCTTGGCAACGGACATGCGCCCACCCCTTCCGTGTCGGTGTCGTAATCGGTCGACGCGAGTCTAGTCCCGCCAGGAATGCTTATTCTCGCCACGGGGGCACGTGCCAGCAGAAGCTGACTCACGATCGGACTGGGGGCGCCGCGCGATGTGGATCGCCGGCGTCCTCGTCGTCCTCGCGGTCGCCGTTCTCATCGCCTCGGCAACCGTGCCGCGCTGGTGGGCGCACCGGATCGGCGACCAGGTCGACGGCAGCATCACGCAGGGGACGCTCCTCGGCCTCTTCTACGGGTTCGTCTTCACGCTCGTGCCGATCGCCATCGTCGTGCTGCTCCTCAGATGGCGGAGGACCTGGAGGTGGGTCGTATTCGCGCTCGTCGTGGGGATCGTCTTTGCGCTTCCGAACCTCATGACGCTCAGCATCGTGGTCGGGCGCGGGAACGCGGCCCATGCGGGCGACCGCACGCTCGATGTCGATGCGCCCGCGTTCCGAGGTGGAACGCTGGCCGGCGGGATCCTCGCCGCAGCGCTCATTGCGTTCATCGCATACCTGCTCGTCTCGCGCGGTCGCGCGCGGTCGAGTACCGCCGAAGCTCCTAGACGCGGCCCTTGAAGGTGTCGCAGCTCTGCGGCCCGGTGCCCTCGATGCCGCGAACGAACCAGCTCTGCCGTTGTTCCGAGGAGCCGTGCGTCCACGACTCGGGGATGACGCGTCCCTGTGTCCGCTCCTGAATGCGGTCGTCGCCGACGGCGGCGGCTGCATCGAGCGCATCGGCGACGTCCTGGCGCGTCAGCTCCTCGATGAAGCCCGTGTCGAGCGCGTTTCCGACCCAGAGACCCGCGTAGCAGTCGGCCTGCAGCTCGACTCGCACCTGCCCGCCCTGCGGGCCGGTATCGCGGTCCGCGTTCCGCAGTACACCAGTGAGGTTCTGGACGTGGTGCCCGTACTCGTGCGCGAGGATGTACGCGTCGGCCAGCGGGCCGCCGCGCGCGCCGAGCTGTGACTTGAGCTGATCGAAGAATCCGAGATCGATGTAGATGTAGCGATCGTTCGGGCAGTAGAACGGCCCCGTCGCAGGCGAACCGACGCCGCATCCGGTCTGCATCGGTGCATCGAAGAAGCGTGTCCGCGCGGGCTCGTAGCCGCGCAGCGTCCGATTCCAGTGCGTCTGGATGCTGTTGACGACGGCGACGATGCGGCAGTCCTCACGCTCGTTGGCGTCGGCGCCCGTCTGACACTCGCCCGACAGATCGCCGGGCGCCGTGTTCGGCCCGACGGTTTGTCCGGAGAGCGAGCCGAGGTCGCCGAGACCTCCGCCGCCGCCCAGGAGGACGAAGGCGAGAACGACGATGAGAGCGATGAGCCCTCCGCCACCTCCGAGCTTGACGGGGATCCCACCCGGAAGACCGCCGCCGCGCCCCCGGTAGTCCTCGACTTGCGACGGATCGAGCTTCGCATCCTTGCGAAAGCGCATGAGGCGACCCTACCCCGATCAGCGCCACCGGAACCGCTCGCGCGGTACCGGTGGCGCGATGTCGTCCCCGTCTAGCTGGTGGGCTCGAGCGCGGGCTCGGCGGCGTGCGCTTCCTGCTCCTGCAGGTCGCGGCCGCGAACCATGAAGACCGAGACGAGGACACCCGCGAACATGATCGCCGCGGCCGCCCAGAAGGCAGCCCGGAAGCCGTCGGTCAGCGCATCGGGGAGGGCCGTGCCCGTCGCAAGCGCATCGTCAGTCGTCGAGACCGCGATGGTCGACAGGAGCGCGATGCCAACCGCGCCGCCGATCTGCTGCGACGTGTTGATGAGACCCGACGCGAGACCCGCCTCTTGCGGTTTCGTCCCGGCCACCGCCGCGATCGTGACCGGAACGAACGCGAACGGCAGTCCGAGGCCGATCAGGAGGAAGCCCGGAAACAGGTCGGTCCAGTACGAGCCGTCGACCGAGACCTGCGTGAAGTAGAGGATCCCGACCGTCATCACGGACATCCCGAAGATGAGGGCCGGCTTGACCCCGACCCGCGTCACGGCAGCCGCGGCTAGGTTTGCCCAGATGATCGCCGTACCGGCGACAGCCAGGTAGCCGACCCCGGTCTTCAGCGGTGAGAACAAGAGCACCTGCTGCATGTACAGCGTAAGCATCAGGAACATCGCGAACATCCCCGTCCCCATGAAGAGGCCGACGACGTTCGCAGCCGTGAGCGTCTGGAGCCGGAAGATCGAGAACGGCACCAGCGGATCCTTCTCGCGCTGCTCCCAGATGACGAACGCGATGAGCAGCACCGCCGAGGCGATGAAGACGCCGATCGTCTCGGCGGAGCCCCAGCCCCAGCCGCGCCCCTGCGTGATTCCGAGGACGAGCAGCGACAGGCCCGACGTGACGAGGACCGCACCCGGTATGTCGAAGCTCTGGCCATGCTTGTCGAGGCTTTCCGAGAGCAGGATCGGAGCGAGGATCAGCGCGGCAACTCCAACAGGGACATTGACCCAGAAGATCCATTCCCACGAGAGGAAGTCGGTGAGGATGCCGCCGAACAGCACACCGGCTGCGGCCCCGAACCCGCCGACCGCTCCCCACGCGCCCAGCGCGATGTTCCGCTCCCGGCCTTCCTGGAAGGTCCAGACGAGGATGGACAGCGCAGCCGGAGTGATCGTCGCGGCTCCGAGCCCCTGGAGCGCTCTGAACGCGATCAATGCCTCGTCATTCCAGGCGAATCCGCAGAGGAGCGATCCGACCGTGAACACGATGGTTCCGAATATGAAGATGCGCCGGCGGCCCAGGAGGTCCGCGGAACGCCCTCCGAGCAGCAGGAAGCCGCCGAACACGAGCGCATAGGCACTGATCACCCACTGCAGGTTCTCCTGGGAGAAGCCGAGGTCGACCTGAATCGACGGTAAGGCGACGTTCACGATGGCGACGTCGAGGATGACCATGAATTGCACCGCGAGGATGAGTGCGAGTGCGAACCACTTCTTGCGTTCCGTACCAACCATGTTCGAGTCCCTTTCGTCGTTTCTCAAGTCAGACGAAGAGCCGATCCTACAAGAGATACTTGCATTCTGCAAGTCAAGACTTTCTTTTTGGAAGAAGATTGGCTAGAATCGGCCCCGTGGCCAAGTGCTACGACCAGTACTGCCCGATGGCGCATGCACTCGACCTCGTCGGTGAGCGCTGGTCGTTGCTGATCGTCCGCGAACTGCTCGAGGACGACCAGCTTCGCTACTCGGATCTCCACGCACGGCTTCCCGGCTGCGGCACCAACATCCTCGCCGCGCGCCTGAAGACGCTCGAGCAGGGAGGCGTCGTCCGCCGCCGCAAGCTCGACCCGCCGGCGGGGTCGTGGGTCTACGAGCTCACGGAGTACGGGTCGGGGCTCCGCGAGGTGCTCCACGTGCTCGCGCACTGGGGAGCGCGGTCACTCCGCCCGCCCGCGAGGACCGGCGACCTCGAGCCGGGCTGGCTGCACGGTGCGCTTCGTATCGCACTCCCGGTGTCGCAGACGCCTCGCCTCGAGTTCCGAATCGGAGAAGAGACCGCCTCGACTGCCGACGGCGTGGTTCGCGACGGCCGGCTCGACGAGCCCGACGCAGTGATCGTCGGCGACGCGCCGGCGTTCTACGCCCTCATGGTCGACCGCGACGTCGACGCAGTGTCCATCGAGGGCGACAGAGGCGCGGTGCGAGCCATGCTCGACGCGCTCCCTCCTGTACCGCCGGTCGCTGAGCGCGTCGCGATGGTGGACTAGCGCGCCCCGAAGTCGTCGAGCCGGCACGTCTTGCCGCTCGTGCCCACGCCGACGGAGCCCGCTGCCGAATACGTCGAGTCGTCGACCGCACCGAGCAGCGACCATGCGGCGCCTCGACGAGTCCACGCCTCGAGCCTCGAGCCGACGACACGCAGCAGCAGAACGTCACCTGCCGCCAGCTCACGCGGCATCGTGAGCATCCCCGTGATTGCTCCGTTGTCGACGCGGTCGAGACGAACCTCGTCAGTGCCGTTCCGCTGGATCGCACGAAGCATGTAGCCGTCGTATGCAGAGGACCCCGGCTGCTGGACGCGGGCCAGCAGGCGGACCTCGTGGTTCCGTCCCGGAAGAGTGGCCACGCGCGCATAGACCTCCACGTCCGGCCCGTACTGCGTCGTTCCGCGCCACGCGCTGCACGTCGAGTTCTTCGTGCACGCTAGTGCGTTCGACGCGACACGCAGACCGGCTTCACTCGGACCCGCCACGCCGTTCGACCACAGGTCAGAGTCCGATAGCGGGTTCTCGTTCGTACGGTTGAAGCCGTCGAGGACAGGGAGCGGCTCCACGGGCGGGACGATCGAGGACAGGGTTGACTGCGAGGCGACGTTGGAGTACGGCCCCGTGTTCGTGGCGGCATCCTCGGCGCGCACGCGGTAGGAGTAGGAGGTGGAGGGCGTGAGACCGGTGTTCTGGAAGCTCAGGCCCGCGGTGGTCGCGATCTCGGTGAAGATCGAGCAGCCCACACCTGTGCAGCGCTCGAGCCGGTAGAGGGAGACCCCGAAGTTGTCGCTCGCGGAGCCCCAGAAGAGGTCGATCCGGGTCGACGAGACGGCGCTCGCCGTGAGCGTGCCGGGCGCTCCCGGCGGCTCGGTGTCGGGCGGCGCCGGCGTCGATTGCGAGGCGATGTTCGAGTACGCCCCCGTGTTCGTGGCCGCATCCTCGGCGCGCACGCGGTAGGAGTAGGAGGTGGAGGGCGTGAGACCGGTGTTCTGGAAGCTCAGGCCCGCGGTGGTCGCGATCTCGGTGAAGTCCGGGCCGGAGCAGCCGGCGCCCTGGCAGCGCTCGATCCGGTAGCTGGTCACGGCGACGTTGTCGGACGCGGCCTGCCAGCTGAGGTCGATCTCCGTGGACGAGACCGCGTTGGCGGACAGGATGCCCGGAGCGCTCGGAGGCTCGGTGTCAGGCGGCGCCTGCGTCGTCGCCGAGTCGAGGTTCGAGTACGGACCGAGGTTGTGGATCGGGGTCGCGGTGTCCTCGGCGCGCACGCGGTAGGTGTAGGAGGTGGAGGGGCTGAGGCCCGTGTCCGAGTAGCTCGTCGCGGTTGTCGTGGTCGCGATCTGCGAGAAGTTGCTGCAGCTGACGCCCTCACAGCGCTCGATCCGGTAGCCGGCGACGGCAGCGTCGTCGGTCGCAGGCCCCCAGGTGAGGTCGATCCGCGTGGAGGACGAAGTCGTCGCGCTCAGGGTGCCGGGAGCGCTCGGAGGCGTGGTGTCGGGCGGCGGACCGCCCAGACCGCGCGCTCCGAAGTCATCCACGCGCCCCGTCGTACCCCGCAGGCCGACGCCCACGTAGCCGGCGGAGCCATGGGTCGCGTCCTGCACGACGCCGAGACGGGACCAGGCCGTCCCGTTGTGCCGCCAGGCCTCGATGCTCGTGCCGTGGACGCGTAGGAGCATGACGTCCCCGGCCGTGAGCTCCTGCGAAATGGTCAGGAGGCGGATACCTGCGCCTCCGGTGAAGCGGTCGAGCCAGACCTCGTCGGTGCCGCTCAGCTGATTCGCCCACATCAGGTATCCGTTCTGTCCCGGAAGCTGGAGACGCGCGTACAGGCGCAGCTGGTTGTTGGCCCCGGGCAGCGTGCTCAGGCGCGCGTAGACCTCGACATCGGGGCCGTACTGAGCGTTGTTTCGCCAGGCCGTGCATGTCGTCGTCACCGAGCAGGCGAGCTGGTTGGACGTGACGTTGTGGCCGTTCTCGCCGGCGACGATGCTGTTCGACCATCGCCCTTGGTCGGAGAGCGGGTTCTCGTTGGGGCGGTTGAAGCCGTCGAGGATGGTGAGAGGCGCCGCCGGGGTGACGAGCGCGACGGGGGTCGCACTCGCGCCGTTCGAAAGCGGGCCCTCACCATTCGCGTTGACTGCGGACACCTTGTAGTAGTAGGTGGTGCCGTTGACAGCGGTCGCGTCGGTGTAGCTCGTCGAGGTGATCGCGGGTGTCGGCAGGAGGGTCTCGCCGCCCGGGCTCGGGCCGCGGTACACCCGGTAGCCCGTGATCGAGGAGCCTCCGTCGAAGGCGGGAGCGTTCCAGGCGAGGGCTACCCGAGCGTCGCCGGGGGCTGCCGAGAGGGTGGTGGGGACGCCGGGTGGGCTGGACGGGCCCAGACCGCGCGCTCCGAAGTCATCCACGCGCCCCGTCGTACCCCGCAGGCCGACGCCCACGTAGCCGGCGGAGCCATGGGTCGCGTCCTGCACGACGCCGAGACGGGACCAGGCCGTCCCGTTGTGCCGCCAGGCCTCGATGCTCGTGCCGTGGACGCGTAGGAGCATGACGTCCCCGGCCGTGAGCTCCTGCGAAATGGTCAGGAGGCGGATACCGGCGCCTCCGGTGAAGCGGTCGAGCCAGACCTCGTCGGTGCCGCTCAGCTGATTCGCCCACATCAGGTATCCGTTCTGTCCCGGAAGCTGGAGACGCGCGTACAGGCGCAGCTGGTTGTTGGCCCCGGGCAGCGTGCTCAGGCGCGCGTAGACCTCGACATCGGGGCCGTACTGAGCGTTGTTTCGCCAGGCCGTGCATGTCGTCGTCACCGAGCAGGCGAGCTGGTTGGACGTGACGTTGTGGCCGTTCTCGCCGGCGACGATGCTGTTCGACCATCGCCCTTGGTCGGAGAGCGGGTTCTCGTTGGGGCGGTTGAAGCCGTCGAGGATGGTGAGAGGCGCCGCCGGGGTGACGAGCGCGACGGGGGTCGCACTCGCGCCGTTCGAAAGCGGGCCCTCACCATTCGCGTTGACTGCGGACACCTTGTAGTAGTAGGTGGTGCCGTTGACAGCGGTCGCGTCGGTGTAGCTCGTCGAGGTGATCGCGGGTGTCGGCAGGAGGGTCTCGCCGCCCGGGCTCGGGCCGCGGTACACCCGGTAGCCCGTGATCGAGGAGCCTCCGTCGAAGGCGGGAGCGTTCCAGGCGAGGGCTACCCGAGCGTCGCCCGCGGTCGCGCGCAGGTTCGTGGGCGCCGTCGGGGGCCCGCTGACCGGCGGCCCTCCCTCGATCGTGACGTTGAACCGCTGCAACACCGGGATGATCGGGTTCCCGATCGTGAGACTTCCGTCGCCGGCGAACAGGAGTGCGACCGGCTGATTGCCACCCTGCGTGACCATCAGTGAGCCGGAATCTCCCGGCGCGCTGAAGGTGCCCGGGGACACCGAGATCTGGTTGACGAACCGGGCCTCATAGCCCGGGAAGCAGAACTCGCCGAGCGGGAAGTAACACACGTCGACCATGAGGCTGATGTCCTGAACGGTCCCCAGCTGGAGACCCGTGGTGCGTCCGTACTTCTGCACGCCCATGCCGATCGAGGCTGCGGTCGGAGTGGTGCTGGGGGCGCCGTAGCCGTCGGGCGGCGTCGCCGTACCCACGTCGCCTGCCGAAGTGAGCGCGATCGCGGCGTCCATGGTGTTGTCGCCGCCGTTGAAGTCGATCGCCTGATACTCGGCCAGCGTGGCGATGCGATCGCCCGGGTCGGAGCCGCCGTCATCGGGGCCTGGCTGAGTAATCGGGTCGCCGATGCTCGCGGTGTTGACACCGGCGAAGACGTGATTGTTGGACAGCGCATAGACGTTGGTTCCATCGGTGACGCGGGCACCGAGCGTGCCGGTTGCGAAATCTGCGAGCCCGGACGAGATGCCGATGGGCACCGGACGTGGCCAGCGGTCGGTGGGCGCCGCGCGCGGGTCGAAGCGCCCCGTGCGAACCTGCGCGACGGCGACTCCGTCAACGTCGGACGGGATGCCTTCGTCGTCGTCCTTGACCTTGTAGACGTGAATGACCGCCTTGCCGGCGTTGTTCACGCCGATGCCGACTCCGACTACACCCGGCTTGTCGAGCCAGTTGTCCCCGTGCTTCTCCAACGCGGCGGCGGCTTTGTCGAAATCCGGCGGCTTGGCGCCGGGCGCGCCCTGGCTAGGCGAGGACGAGGCGAGCGCGAACGCAACGAGTACGGCAAGTCCCAGAACGACCTGCGCCCTTCGTGCCACCCCGGTGCCCTCGCTTTCGGTCCGCGTCCCCTCGGCGCGCACACCCTAGTAGCCGAAGGCGCGAAATACCAGGGTTATTCTGCGTCTCCCCCTAAATGTCTCCCCCTAAATGAAGCCGCCGGGGTAGCTCCATGGACCCGGCTCGAACTGGATACCGCGCTTGCGGCAGAACTCGCGCACCGAGTCGAGGACGGCTCCGCCGCTCCCGTGCACGCGGCGGCCGAGCAGGTCGAGCACCGTCACGCCGTGGGGCACGTCACCGCGAACGTCCAGCGCGAGGACGACGGCAGGCCCGTCCACGCCGCCTGCATAGCTCGAGGTGAAGACCACGCGTGTCCCCTCGATTTCGAAGCCGCGCGGGTCGTCGCCCTCGATGGCCGACACGCGATGGCCGCGCAGCGCCAGCAACTCGTGGAGGTCGTCGATCATGCGCCGCGCGAGCTCGAGCCGGCGTGTATCCGAGAGCCTGTGGCTCGAGCTCCCGGTGGCCTTGGCGGGCACGCCGATCGCAAAAGCGCCGGCGGGAATCTCGCCGACGACGTACGAGTTGGACGCGACGATCGCCTCCGCCCCGATCCGGCTCCCCGCGTACAGAACCGCGCCCAGCCCGACCTGCGAACGATCCTCGAGAACAACGGGCGCAAACCGGTTCTCGAAGCCCTCGAGCACCGAGTGACCGATGTTGTGAGTGACGATCATCGAGCGCATCGTCAGGAACACCTCGCGGCCTATGAGCACGGGCCGGCAGACGTTCACGAAGGCCTCGTCGCCGACGAACGCGAGATCGCCGACGGTCAGGGTCGCCCAGGGGTCGCGATGACCGCCGCCGCCGAAGCGGATCGAGCGCCCGGCCCAGATGCCGGCACCGAGGAACGCGCGGCGGCAGCGGAGCTCGAGATCGGCGCCGAACTGGGAGAGCTCGCCAATCGCCACGACCTCCTCGCACACGATCGTCGCCCTCGGCCCCACGCGGACGCCGTCGTCGATGACGATACGAGGAGCCGCGACGAGCGAGCCTTCGCCGAGGTCGACGTCCTCGCCGATCTGCGCGCCAGCTTCGCGTAGTGCCACCACCTTGTCCGTCGGAGAGAGGCTCCTGAACAGCTCCGGATCCGACCGGAGCGACTCGAGGAAGCTCGGGTCGAGCACGCCCAAGTCCTCTCCGAGATCGAACGTCGAGGGCATCGACACGCCGTCGGTCGAGACGCCGGCGAGGTTCGGCCCCACGACAGGCGATTCCGATGCCTTCTGCCGCGCGATGACCTCCTCGACGTCCTTCTCGGTGATGAAGCCGCGCTTCTCGATCGCCGACAGGTCGATCCCGTGCAGCTCGGCGAGCTCGACGGCCTTCCTGGTCGCCTTGCGATCGGCGGCAGCCGTCTTCTGTGCGGGCTTCGCCTGAGCACCGGCGTCGATCGACGCAAGCTCGTCGACCGTCTCCGCGACGTACGCGATCGTCTTGCCGAGCTCGACCTCCACCTCCTCGGAGTAGAGCTGCACGATCGTCCCGGCTCCCGGCGACTCGACCTCGACCGTCGCCTTCGTCGTCTCGACGACACAGACCGGCTGTCCCTGCGTCACGTCCGTCCGGTCCTCGACGAGCCACTCAGCGAGTAGCGCGTACTCGGTGTTCGCGTCCTCACGGGTGAGGACGATCTCGAGCACCTATGCGCCTGCTCTCTCGACTGCGATGACGGCCTCGATCACGTCCTCGACGCTCGGGAGCATGTCGTCCTCGAGGGGCCGAGCCGAGGGGATGATCCCGTCACGCGCAGCAACACGCTGAACGGGCGCACGTAGGTCGCTCCACGCGGCACCCTGCACGCGCGCCGCGATCTCCGCGCCGAACCCGCCGGTGAGAGTCCCCTCCTCCGCCGTCACGAGTGCGCCGGTCCGCGCAACCGACCCGAGCACCGCTTCGAGCTCCATCGGCACGAGCTGCGACAGCGCGACGACCTCACAGAAGATCTCGTGCTCGAGAATCAGCTCGGTGACGGCGTCGAGCACGAGCGGGAGCATCCCACCGTAGGTGACGATCGTCGCGGCGCCCTCCGCGAACTCGGTGCCCGAGAAGGTCAGCGCCGGGTAGGGATCGGGGCTCTCGCGCACCGCGAGCTCGCCGATGTGACCGTCCTCGGGCCGTCGGTTCGCTCGTCCGTAGAGGAGCTTGTTCTCGATGAGGAAGACCGGCCGCTCGTCCTCCACGGCCGTCGTCAGGAGCGCGCCGATGTCGTGGCACTCGCTGCACGCGACCACGCAGATGTTCGGGATCCCGAGGAGGAGCTTCTCGAGCGACTGGCTGTGCGTCGGCCCGTACCCGCGACGCGCGCCCATCGGCGCCCGAACGACCAGCGGCACGGTCACCTGGTCGTCGTACATCTCGCGGAACTTCGAGATGCCGTTCACGATCTGGTCGAGTCCCAGGGCGACGAAGTCCCCGAACATGATCTCGAGGATCGGGCGCCGGCCGCGAAGCGCCATCCCTGCCGCCACGCCGAAAAGGGACGCCTCGCTGATGGGAGTCGTGAGGACTCGGTCGGGATAGGCGTCGCTCAATCCCGCCGTCACCTTGAAGGCGCCGCCGTACGGATCGAGGATGTCCTCGCCGAAGAGGACGACGTCGTCGCGCGACTCGAAGATCGAATGCAGCGTCTCGTTCAACACCTGGACGCCGCGCTTCTGCTGGGCGGTCGTGCTCACGCCGTGACTCCGGGCGCCGCCGCCGGCGCCTCGTCGGCGGCCTCGACGGTCTCGGCGAGGCGCTCCTCGCACAGCGCCTCGATCGCCGCTCGCTCGTCGTCCGGGAGCCGCGCTCCTGCGACGAGCAGCGGGTCGCGGGCCCGCCGCTCCTCGATCTCTGCAGGATCGCGCTGGTCGTCCGACTTCGAATGCGGGCTGAAGCGGTATGTGTTCAGCACGAGGAAGAACGGTGCGCCGGTCTCGCGGATACGCGTGATCGCGCGTCGCGCCGCCTCGTGGATCTCCTCCACGTCGGTCGTGTCCAGCTCGTCCGTCTCGATCCCGAAGGCAGCTCCGCGCGCCGCGATCGACCCGGCGAGCTCGAGCTCGACCGGGGTCGACTGCGCGTAGTGGTTGTTCTCGACGACGAAGAGCACTGGGAGCTTCCAGAGCGACGCGATGTTGAGCGACTCGTACGTCACGCCCTCGCCCAGCGTCCCGTCGCCGAGGAACACGGTCGAGACGGCGCCCGTCCCCTTCTGCTTCTCGGCGAGCCCGATTCCCGTGGCAACGGGGACGATGCTCCCGAGGACGCCGTTCGAGTAGAAGTTGCCCTTGCACAGGTGCTGGCTCCCGCCCTTGCCGCCGCATACGCCCGGCGCCTTGCCCATCACCTCGCAGAGCAGGCCGAACGCGTCGTCCGTAAACGCGAGGTAGTGGCCGTGGCAGCGGTGGTTGGAGAAGATCGTGTCGCGCTCCGGATCGAGGTGGTCGATGAGCCCGACGGCGTTCGCTTCCTGTCCGATGTACGTGTGCGTCGTGCCGACGAGCTTCCCGAGCGAGAAGAGGTCGAGCAGCGTCTCCTCGAAGCGGCGGATGAAGAACATCCGCTCGTAGAAGGTCGCGAGCTGGGTCATCGGGCTAGAGGTAACCGAGGTCGGAGAGCCGCTTCGCGACGGTCGCCTCTTCCTCCTCCGTCAGCTCATGGCGCTCGGCGCTCTCGAGCTCGCGGAAGACGAGCTCGCGTAGCTCCGGCGGGGCATCGGCTGAGCGGCTGTCGAGCTCGCGCGGATCGACGTCGAGTCGGTACGCCTCCTCCTCCCCGCTCTCGACATGGAGGACGAGCTTCCATGGCGGAAGCCGGACGGCGAGCTTCGTGAGCGCGCCCATGTCCGTCCCGGCGATGATCGCCGGCCTGTCGCCGTCGACGCGCAGGAGCGTCTCGCCGTCGGTTTCACGGGCGGGAAGGCCCGCGAGGTCGAGCAGCGTCGGCATGAGGTCGACGGACCGGACCTGAGACGTGACCACGCCGGGCTCGAGCCGACCCGGAGCCGACAGGATGAGCGGCACCTCGACGATCTCGTCGAAGAGGTCGGCGCCGTGCATGTGGTAGACGCCCTTCACGTCCTCCTTCGACGCGAAGCGCTCGCCCCAGGATTCGCCGTGGTCGGAGAGGAATGCGAAGACCGTGCTCTCTCGCAGGCCGGCTGCCTCGAGCTCCTCGAGGAACGACGCGACGAGCACCTCCGACTGGCGCTCGACCGCCTGTCGATACTTCTCGCGCATCGCCTCGAGGGCCGAGGCTGAGTCGGACTGGATGCCCTCGATGACCTCCTGCTTGGCCGCCAGCCAGTTCCCGCGGTCGGCGTGGACGATGTCGTACGGCATGTGCGTCGCCCAGTTGTGGACGTACAGCAGAAGGGGCTTCTCGCGGTTCGCTCGCAGCCAGTCGAAGGCGCCGTCGAGGGTCTCGCTCGTCCCGCGCACGTTTGCCTCGGGTAGGTCCTTGAAGAGGTAGTTCGTGTCGAATACGAAGCTCGCCACCTCGTAGCCGTGCGCGGCGAACGCGCGGAACATCGTCTCCACGGATGGATCGAGCGCCGCGTCCCAGTGCAGGAAACCGTGGTGATGCGCGTACGTTCCGGTGACGATCGAGGTCGTCGACGGGGCGGTCCAGGGAGCGGCGCTGATCGCCTGGTCGAAGCGGATTCCACCTTCGGCGAGCTCGTCGATCGTCCTCGTATTCACGTTCCGGGCGCCGTAGCAGCCGAGGTGGTCCGTGCGCAGCGCATCGGAGACGTAGACGACGACGTTCACAGCGCGCCGGATTGTAGTGACGGCCTAGTGTGGCGCCGTGCCGAGGCGTGCACCTCTCTACGCGCTCTACGCCGCGGACACGATCTCGCTCTCCGGCAACGCCGTCGCGCAGATCGCCATCCCGTGGTTCGTCTTGACGGAGACGGGCAGCGCAACTCTTACCGCGCTCGTCGTCTTCTTCAACTTCGTGCCGATCGTCCTCGCGGCCTTCTTCGGTGGTGTCGTCGTCGACCGGCTGGGATTTCGGACGACGAGCGTCGTCGCGGACCTTGCGAGCTCGGCGGCCGTCGCCGCGATCCCGCTGCTGCACACCACCGTAGGGATCGAGATCTGGCAGCTCATGGCACTCGTCTTCGTCGGCGCCCTGCTCGATGCGCCCGGCGCAACCGCGCGGGCAGCGCTCTTCCCCGACGTCGTCGAGCTCGCGGAGGTCCCGATGGAGCGCGCTTCGGGATTCCGCTCAGGAATTCAGCAGGGCTCTCAGCTCGTGGGCGCGCCGCTCGGCGGCGTTCTCGTGGCCGCGTTCGGAGCGACCGGAGCGCTGTGGCTCGATGCCGCGAGCTTCCTCGTCTCGGCCGCGCTCATCATGGTGTTCGTAGCGCGACCTCAGGCTGCCGAAAGCGAGAAGTCCGGTCGCTTCTTTGGCGAGCTCGCCGAGGGATTGCGGTTCATTTGGAGCCGCCCGCTCGTCCGGGCCCTCATGTTCATGGTCCTCCTGTCGAACCTCGTCGAAGCGCCCGGCACGGTGGTGCTGGCCGTCCTCGCCGAGGAGGAGTACGGGAGCGCTGCAGACTTCGGCCTCCTCGTCGGGGTCCTCGGCGGGTCGGCGCTCGCCGGAGCGTTGGTCTACAGCGCGATCGGGCACCGGCTTCCGCGACGCCGAACCTTCCTCTTCTGCTTCTCGTTCGTGCCGATCGGCTACCTGGCGCTTGCAGCGCTGCCGCCGCTTCCGATCGCACTTGCGGCGCTCGCGGTCGGGGGCTTCGCCGCGGGGCCGATCAACCCGCTCCTCTTCACGGTCATGACGGAGATCGTGCCGAGCGAGCTTCGTGGCCGTGTGTACGGGGCGGTCAGAGCGGGTGCGTGGGCGGCGATCCCTCTCGGGATCCTGCTCGGCGGCGCCCTCGTCGCCACGGCTGGAGTCGCCGCCACGTTCCTCGCGATGGGCGTGCTCCTTGCCGCCGTCGTCGGCTACGGGTTCTTCAACCCCGCCTTCCGGGAGATGGACCTACGACACTCAGCCGACAGTCAGAGCGGAGACCAGGCTCCGACCGCGGAGCCCTGACGGCTCCTCGATCTCGAGCAGCTCGAGCACCGTGGGCGCGATATCGAGCAGGTGCGCGTCGTGGCGGCCGCTTGCGTCGACGCCGGGCCCGGCGACGACGTACATCCCGTCCTGCGCGTGGTTCGCGTCGTCCGGGCCGGTGTCGTTCTCGAGCGTCTGGATGCCTTCGTCGCCGCCGATCGTCCCGACCGAGCGCCAGTAGAGGTCACCGAAGACGACGATGAGGTCGGGCGCCACTCCCTGCGGATCTCCATACAGGTCTTCCGGCTTGTACACCGCGGTAGGGATCGGGTTGCCTGCATCGTCAGGGATCTCTGCGATACGCCGGGCGAGGTCGTCGCGCACGGCCTCGTACTCCTCCGGCGGAATCGTGCCCTCCGGCTCACGGCCCGTGACGTTGAGGAAGACGCGCGCGTAGTAGCCACCCTCTCCCCACGCAGTCGTCTTCGACCAGTCGACCCCGACGTCACGCAGCGACGACACGCCGTTTGGCGCCTCGAGCGTGGCGAGCAATCCCTCCCTCCGAAGCCACTCGTTGATGCGAATGCCGCCGTCGAGTCGCTTCGCACCGTGATCGGAGAGGACGAAGACGACGGTGTCCTCGTCCGCGTGGTCGAGCAGCTTCCCGATGAGCCCGTCCACGTGGCGGTGGTAGTCGAGGATGGCATTCTCGTACGCGTTACCGGGCTCGTGCTTGCGGTGCTCGGGATCCATGTACTTCCAGAAGCCGTGGTGCATGCGGTCGGGCCCCATCTCGACCATCGCGAAGAGCGACCACGGCTTCGTCTCGAGGAGATGCTCTGCCAGCGCGAAGCGCCTGTCCGTCATCTCGTACACCTGCCGGAGGAGGTACTCCTTGTCCGCGGTGCGGAAGTCCTTCGTGTCGAAGAGATACTCGCCGACGACGTCCGCGATCTCGTCCTTCAGCGCCGCCGGGTAGGTGTACTTGCTCTCGAGCGACGGCGTGAGGAAGCACCCGACCATGACGCCGTTGAGCGGCCGGGGCGGGTAGCAGCCCGGCACCGAGAGGACGATGGACGAGCCGCCCGCCCGCGTCACGTAGTCCCAGAGGCGCGGCTCCTGGATCGCCGTCGACATCGCGATGAAGCCGCCGTCGTACGTGTGGTCCGAGCGGTTGCGGAACCCGTAGACGCCGAGGTCGCCGGGCGTCTTCGAGGACATCATGCAGGACCAGGCGGGCACCGTGATCGGGGGGATCACCGAGGTGAGCCGTCCGTACGAGCCACGCTCCATCAGCCCGGAGATCGTCGGCAGCTCGTCGCGCCAGCGCTCGAGGACGAGCGAGGGCTCGGCGCAGTCGAGCCCGATGAGCATGACCTTCCGCGCCATCGAATGGAGCCTAGCAGGCGGGGTCGAACGAGCGCTCCATCCCCTTGCCGTCACCTGTTGACCAAGCGCGACCACGGTACTAAGGTCCGGCCCGGCGTCAACAGGAGAGGGGGAAGAATGAGCAAGAAGCGATTGTTCGCGATCGCGGTTAGTGCGGCGGCCCTTGTGGGTGTCTCAGCCAGTGGGGCGCTCGCAGGCGAGGTGAAGGGCCCTCCAGGCAGCGTAGATACGATCCAAGAAGGCGGTAACCCGAATAAGACGGGGGCTCTGGATCACGCGAACTCGGCCTGCGCCGCCAGCGGGCTGAATGACTTCGACGTGCCGGAAGCGGGACAGAACGTGTCCCGGTTCAGACCGCAGCGGACTCGTGGAAGTACTACGGCCTTCCGAAGGGCAGCCCAGGCACGCTCGGATCTGCAGGGGCGGAACCGGCGGAACCGGGTAGAGATCGAACGCTGCCAACGCGGCAAGCACGGTCAATCGTGCAAAGAACTTCATCCGCAGTCCCCCTTGTCGAATCTCCCCGTTGCTGTGCGCAGGACTGCGCCTGCGCGACGCATCCTAAACCCGCTCCGGGTGGCGCACAAGCCACAATCACGAAGATGAGTGCCAGCCCTGAGCCGGCCGTCGAGACCGTCGTGATGAAGTTCGGCGGATCGTCGGTCGCGGATCCAGACAAGATCAAGCACGTCGCGCAGCGCCTCGTCGAGGCTCGCGAGCGGGGCATCCGCGTCGTCGCGACCGTCTCGGCGATGGGCGACACCACCGACGGCCTCCTCGAGCTCGCGCAGAAGGTCTCGCGGCACCCGCACCCGCGCGAGCTCGACATGCTCCTCTCGACCGGCGAGCGGATCGCCTGCGCGCTCGTCGCGATGGCGGTTCACGACCTCGGGCACGAGGCGGTCTCGTTCACCGGCTCGCAGGCGGGGATCATCACCGACCCGGTGCACACGAAGGCGAAGATCCGGGAGATCACGCCCGGTCGCGTCGTGGAGGCGCTCGAGCGCGGCCGGATCGTGCTCGTGGCCGGGTTCCAGGGCTTCTCGCGCGACACGATGGACGTGACGACACTCGGCCGCGGCGGTACGGACGCAACCGCGGTCGCCCTCGCCGCCGCGCTCGGCGCGTCGTGCGAGATCTACTCCGACGTGACGGGCGTCTTCACGGCGGACCCGCGCATCGTCCCCGACGCTCGCAAGCTCGAGAAGGTCTCGTACGAGGAGATGCTCGAGATGGCTGCGTCGGGAGCCAAGGTGCTGATGCTGCGTGCAGTCGAGCTCGCGCGAAACCAGAATGTGCGCATCCACGCCCGCTCGACGTTCTCGACCGAGCCGGGCACGTGGATCGAGGGTGCCGAGAGCCTCGAGCAGCCCATCGTCTCGGCAGTGACCCACTCGGAGGACGAGGTCGTGTTCTCGGTCCGTGAGATTCCAAACCGCCCCGGCTCTGCGGCGGCGATCTTCGATGCGGTGGCGATGGAGCATGCCAACGTCGACACGATCCTTCAGAACGTCGTCCACGGCTCGGCGGAGCTCTCGTTCTCCGTTCCCCAGGACGACGTGCCCGCGGCACGGAGAGCGCTCGCCCGTGCGCAGGAGACGATCGGCCCGCTCGAGATCGAGGAGATCGCCGACCTCGGAAAGATCTCGCTCGTCGGCGCAGGGATGCGCTCGCATCCGGGCGTCGCGGCGCGCATGTTCCGTACGCTCGCGGACGAGGACATCAACCTCCGGCTGATCTCGACGTCGCCGATCAAGATCTCGTGCCTCATTCCGCGCTCGGAGGTCGAGCGCGCAGTCCGGGCCCTGCACACCGCGTTCTCGCTCGGCGCCGAGTAGGGACGCCGTTGCCGCGATGAGCACCGACGTTCAGGCGCAGCCGACGACCGGCCACAGCAAGAGACGTTCCGTCGGCGTGTGGGTCGTGCTCGTCCTCGCAGGCGTCCTCCTGCTCCTGTCGTCCTTCGCAGTCTGGGTCAACCGGGTCGCGCTCAACACCGGCGTCTTCACCGATACGAGCAGCTCGCTGCTCGAGGACAGGGCAATTCGGAACGCCATAGGTACCCGCGCGGTCGACGAGCTCTTCGCGAACGTCGACGTGAAGGCGGAGGTCGAAGGCCAGCTGCCAAAGGACTACAAGGGATTGTCGGGCGCCGCGACCGCGGGCCTGCGAGAGGCGTCCTACCGGATCGTGAATCGCGCGCTCGAGCAGCCGGCGTTCCAGCGTCTGTTCGAAGTGTCGCTCGAGGAGACACACCGGACGCTCGTCGAGGTGCTCGAGGGAGGCGGCAACCGCGTGTCGACGCAGGAAGGGGAGGTGACACTCGACCTGAGAGACATCATCCAGGAGGCGGCCGAGCGCATCGGGATCGGTGACCAGGTTGCGGACCGCATCCCCGCGGACGCCGGGCAGATCGTGATCCTCCGCGCGGACGAGCTCGACACGGCACAGGACGCGTTCCAGCTCCTGAAGACGCTCGCCTGGGTGCTGCCCATCCTCACGCTCGCGGCGTTCGGGCTCGCAGTCTGGCTAGCCGGGGATCGCAGGCTCGCTGTGCGCGGCGTCGGGATCACCCTCGCGGTGGTGGGCGCCGTCGGCCTGGTCGCCGCCAACCTCACCGGGAACTACGTCGTCAACTCGCTCGTCGCCCGAAGCGACGACCGCGAGGCGGCGGACAACGCCTGGAACATCCTGACCGACCTCATGCGCGGCTCGTTCAGGCTGATGATCTTCGTGGGAGTCCTCTTCCTCGTCGCCGCGTGGCTCGCCGGCCCGAGCCGCCGCGCGTCGACTGTGAGCGCATGGCTCGCACCAGCCCTCCGCAACCGCGCCTGGGCGTACGTTGCCCTGGCACTCGTCACCCTGTACCTGCTGCTGTCCGCCGAGGTCGCCGACTTCACGCGACTGCTCGTCGTCGTGATTCTCGTCGCCCTCGGCGCGACCTGGATCGAGGTGACACGGAACCGGACCCTTCAGGAGTTCCCGGATACGGGAGCGCCGACATTCGTCGACGACGCCAGGGAGCGCATGTCGGACTGGTGGGAGAACAGGCGCCGCGAGCGGGCCACGCCGATCGCGACCGCCGCACCCGCGCCCACGGCACCGGCCCCGGCAACCGACCTGGCCTCGCGCCTCGCCGCACTGGCCGACCTCCACACCCGCGGCGAGCTGACGGACGAGGAGTACGCCGCGGCCAAGACCCGGGTGCTCGCAGGGGATTAGCGCCAGGCAGGCTCGCCGCGAGACGCGGCGAACTTCCGGACGTGGACAGCAACCTCGCCAAGGCTCTCGTCTCCGCGGCGATCTGGATCGCCGTCATCGTCGTCGTCCGCTACGGCCTGCGCTACGCGTTCGACCGCTACGAGCGACGGCTCGCCGAGCGCGATCCGGCGGTCGCAGCGCGGCGGCGAACGACGTTCAGCTTCCTGCTCCGCTTCGTTATCGCGCTCGTCGGCCTCATCGGCGTCTGGAGCGTGCTCTCCGTCTTTCCCGCGACGCAGCAGGTAGCGAGCGCGTTTCTCGCGTCGAGCGCCGTGCTCGCCGTCATCGCAGGCCTCGCGCTCACAACGCCGCTCGGCAACCTCGGCTCTGGCGTCCTGCTCGCCTTCACGCAGCCTGTTCGGCTCGGCGACCGGATCACGGTCGACGACCACACGGGCATCGTCGAGGAGATCTCCCTCAGCTACACCGCGCTGAAGACCGACGAGGGTCGCCGGATCTTCGTCCCCAACACGCGCATGGTCTCGACCACGCTCGTGAACCGCTCGGTTGACGATCCTCGGCGGCTGGTGACGGTCGAGCTGCCGGTTCGCCTCGGAGCTCCTCTCGACGATGCTCGCCGACTCGCGATGGAGGCCGCCGCGAAGGTCCCACAGGGCGAGTCCCTCGCCGTGTACGTCCAGGTCGGGCAGGTCTCCGAGAAGACCGCGTGGCTCAACGTCGTCGCCTATGCGCCGTTCGGCGCCGACGTCTCGCAGGTCGCGAGCGAGATTCGCGAGCAGGCGCTCTCCGCGCTCGGCGAAGCCGAGCTCCTCCCCGTCTAGAGCTCCACGCCCTCGCCGGGGCGCAACACCTTCACCTCGACGTCCGGTGACGTCTCCTTCATCGCCGCAAGGAACTCGAGCGGCGGCAGGTCGACGAATCCAGGCTTTCCCTTCAGGCCGAGGTGGATCGGAAAGTACGTGCCCCAGTGAATTGGAACGACGAGCCTCGGCCTGATTCGCGCGACTGCCTCGGCTGCGCGCGCCGGATCGAGGTGCCCGCCCCCGAGGCCCGGCCCCCAGCCCCAGATCGGAACGAGGGCGACGTCGAGCGAGCCGAGCTCGCTCATCCCGTCGAAGAGATCGGTGTCGCCCGCGAAGTAAATGGACTTCGTGCCCGAGACGACGTAGCCCACAGGCTCCGCCGAGGCGCCGAACGGGCCCCGGCTCCCGTCGTGCTCGGCCGGCACGGCACGGATCTGGAGCGCACCGATCGCGAAGGTCTCGCCCTCCTCGACCTCGAGAACGCTTTCGAACCGCCGCTTGCGCAACAGGCCACCGAGCCCGCGAGGGACTACGACTGGCAACTTCTTGCCGAGCCGCTCGAGCGACGGCAGGTCGAGATGGTCGTAGTGCGCGTGCGAGATCAGGACGGCGTCGACTCCGCGGAGCGACCGCGCGGCGACCGGCGCTGAGCGCCTGAGGTGCGCGACGCGGTTGCGCAGGAGCGGGTCCGTGAGCAGGCGGACGCCGTCGAGATCGACGAAGACGGTCGCATGGCCTACGTACTGAATCCTGCCCAAGACCGGAAGTCTGCTAGCGCAGACCTTCCGGTCGGGCGAAGACCCCTAAAGGCGGCCGCTTCGCGGCCGCTGCCGGGACGACCGACGAACGCCGAGGCACGTCAGACGCAGTCCTTGAGGCCCTGCGCCTCGGGGAGCGACTCGAGCTTCTTCAGCGTGTTGTTCTCGATCTGGCGGATGCGCTCGCGGGTCACGCCGAAGGCCTGGCCGACCTCCTCGAGCGTGCACGGCTGCGACCCGTCGAGGCCGTAGCGGAGCTCGATGACGCGGCGTTCCCGGTCGGGAAGAGTCGACAGCGCGAACTCGACGTCCTCGCGCCTGAGCGAGACCGACGCCGTGTCGAACGGCGACTCGGCCGCCTCATCCGGAACGAAGTCTCCGAGCGAGGAGTCTTCCTCCTCGCCGATCGGCTTCTCGAGCGAGATGGGGAGCTGCGACATGCGCAGGATCTCGCGCACCTCGTCGACGTCGATCTCGAGCTCCTCCGCGATCTCCTCCGGGAGCGGCTCGCGCCCGAGCCGCTGGACGAGCTGCCGCTCGATGTGCACGACCTTGTTGAGCTTCTCGACCATGTGCACCGGGATCCGGATCGTCCGCGCCTTGTCGGCGATCGCCCGCGTGACCGCCTGGCGAATCCACCACGTCGCGTACGTCGAGAACTTGAAGCCCCGGCGGTAGTCGAACTTCTCGACGGCGCGAATGAGCCCGAGCGAGCCTTCCTGGATGAGGTCGAGAAACGAGAGTCCGCGCCCGAGGTAGCCCTTCGCGATCGAGACGACGAGCCGGAGATTCGCCTCGATCATGTGCTGCTTCGCCGCCATGTCGCCGCGTTCGATGAGCTTCGCGAGCGAGACCTCCTGGTCGGCTGTCAGCAGCGGCACTTTCCCGATCTCGCGCAGGTACAGGCGGAGCGAGTCGAGCGACGGCTCCACCGAGAGGTCCAGCTTCTGCTCGACCTTCCCCTCCTCGACGAGCACGGGCTCCGCGTGGGGAAAGTCCTTGTGCTCGACACCTTCGTGGAGCTCGATCGCATGGTCGATGAGATAGGCGTAGAAGTCCTCGATCTGCTCCTTCGTGAGCTCGACGTCCTCGAGTCCGGTGACGATCTCGTCGTAGGTGAGGAAGCCCTTCTCGAGCCCTTGCTCGACGAGACGCTGGAGCTCCTCGACTTCGGGGAGAGCGATATCGACAGACAGCATGGGCTTGGCTTTCTCCTCTCGCGCTCGAACGGATACTGACCTTCACCACTGCGTGAGCCGGCCCGCCTGCCGCCCCGGCTCCCCACCTGTAAGCGCGCGGATACTAGTCCGGAAAAGACGATTGTGGAAGAGGACCACTGTGTTAACGCGCTGGGTCGACGTGGTGCGCGCGGAGCTCGCCGACGGCCTCGCCGCGTGAGTTCTCCACCGACACGTGCCCGAGGTCTCCGGTCTCGAATCCGAGCGCGTCGAGGAACGCAGCAAGGGCGGAGCGGATCGGCCGTTGCGCTCCGTCCTCGACCTTGAGCGCTATCCCAAGGCCGTCCCGAGAGGCACAGAGAAGCCCTTCGGCGCCTCCCTTCGCCACCCAGCCGTCCCGGAGTCGCATGAGCTCCGTATCGGCGGCACCGTCGCCGCGGATCAGGTCGGGATGCGCGCGCATCGCGTCGGCTGCACGCTCGCCCCCGTCGAGACGCTCGAGACGCGAGAACGCGTGCGCCATGCGCTCCAGCGTCATCGCGTAGGTCACGACTCCGCAGCCGTCGACCGCAGTCGAGATGCCTGCCGGCTCGACCTCCGCGGCACGTGAAACCTCGTCGAGCATCGCCTGCTGGCACGGGTGGGACGCAAGGCGGTAGCCGACGGTGGGCCAGCCGCGCTCGCGGCACAGGAGCAGCATCGCCGCATGCTTGCCCGAGCAGTTGTGGTCGAGCCGCGTAGGCTCGGGCCCGCACTCGAGATCATCTTCGCTCGCTCCCGCCTTCGAGAGCAGCGACTGCACCGGCGCGAGCTGCTCGGGCCGGTGCAGGTGCGACGCGCAGGCTATCGCGATCTCGGCGTCGTCGAGGTCGGGCCGGGCTCGGATGATCGGAAGCGCCTGGATCGGCTTCGCCGAGCTCCTGAAGTACGTCACGAACGCGGGGTTGCCCCGCACCTCGACGAGCGTGCCATCGGACACTGCCGCTGCGTGGACGCGGTGCCGCGCCTCGACGAGGTCGCCGCGCACCTGCTCGACCAGGATCGCCTCCATGGGACGTCAGCCTACGGAAGCAGGTTCAAAGCGCCCTCAGGAGGGTAAATTCTCACATTCGTCCATTCACGGAGGGGGTATTCATGTCCACACGCAGGGCCGGACCAGTCACGCTGCTGGCGTTGCTCAGCGCGCTTGCAGCGGCGCTTGTCGCCATCGCCTTACCGGCGGCCGCGTCGTCGGCTCCACCCGGGTGCGCGAGTCGCACCAACACGACGTACCAGACCTTGCTCGAGTGCGTGACGCTCGACGGCGTGCGCGCACATCAGGCCGCGTTCCAGGAGATCGCTGACGAGAACAACGATCCGTTCTGGCCGGGAACGCGCGCTGCCGGGACCGAGGGATATGCCGACAGCGTCGAGTACGTCGCCGGGCTCCTGAGGGATGCCGGCTACGAGGTGACGCTCGACCCGTTCCAGTTCACCTTCACCTTCCCGGTCACGCTTGAGCAACTTACTCCCGTGCAGGCGGAGTACGAATCGGGCTCGTTCACGAACAGTGGCTTCGGGGACGTCACGGCCAACGTCGTGCCCGTCGACATCAATCTGACACCGCCGCGCGCGAGTGACAGCGGCTGCTCGACTGACCTGGACGGAGTCACTCCCGAGAACGACTTCGTCGGCTTCCCGGCCGGAGCAATCGCGCTCATCCAGCGCGGAACCTGCACGTTTGCCGAGAAGGCACAGAACGCCGAGGCGGCGGGAGCGTCGGCCGTCATCGTCTTCAACCAGGGCAACGATCCCACCCGCGAGGCGCTCATCATCGGCACCCTGGCGCCGTTCGTCGCCTCGATCCCCGTGGTGGGGGCGAGCTTCGCGGACGGAGTTGCGTTGTCGGCCGCCGGGTCGACTGCGCACGTCGAGGTCGTCGAGCCGGAGACGCGGACGGACGTGAACGTCATCGCCGAAATGCCCGGTGAGAACACGAACAACGTGGTCATGGCCGGCGCCCACCTCGACTCGGTGCAGGCCGGGCCGGGCATCAACGACAACGGATCGGGCTCGGCCGCGATCCTCGAGACGGCGCTGATGATGGCCAAGGTCAACCCGGAGAACACGGTCCGTTTTGCCTGGTGGGGCGCCGAGGAGGAAGGGCTCATCGGCTCGACGGCGTACGTGGCCGACCTTTCCCAGGCGGAGCGCGACCGGATCGCGATGTACCTCAACTACGACATGGTCGGCTCGCCGAACCACGTGTTCTTCGTGTACGACGGCGACAACTCCGACAATGTCGGCGCAGGCCCGGGCCCCGCAGGCTCGGCGCAGATCGAAGACCTCTACGAGAGCTTCTACAGCTCTCGCGGGATCCCGTTCAAGGGCACTGACTTCTCCGGTCGGTCGGACGACGGTCCGTTCATCGCGCCCGGAGTCGACATCCCCTCCGGCGGGCTCTTCACCGGCGCCGAAGGCATCAAGACGGCGCAGGAAGTGACGCTGTGGGGCGGTACCGCGGGACAGCAATACGACCCCTGCTACCACCTCGTGTGCGATACGTTCGGAAACGTCAATAGGAGCGCATTGGAGGTCAACAGCGACCTCATTGCGTACGCGCAGCTGACGTTCGCGTTTTCCACCGAGAGCGTCAACGGCGTGCCGGGCAAGCCGGTTCCAGGCTCGGGCACTCCATAGCCGAAGCCGAGGCCGGGCCCACACGCTGGGCCCGGCCTCGCTTCTTCGTCTTGCGAATGGTCGGGATCAATGTGCGCCTGAGGGCCGCCGACCGGCGCAGGTTCGAGCGAAGACTCAACCCCGCGCCCGAGCCGGCTGCGGCGTAGGCGCTACCGTCAGCGCCAATGCCTGAGCTACCTGAGGTCGAGGCCTGGGTGCGGGAGCTAGACCCGCTCGTCTCCCGCGCGCCGATCGAAAAGGCGGGGCCCGCACACATTGCGACCCTGAAAACCTTCGCGCCTCCGCTCTCGGACCTCGACGGCCGCAGGTTCGAGGGAGCACGACGTCGCGGGAAGAATCTCCTCTTCCCGCTGGAGGGCGACGATCTCGTCCTGCGCGTCCACCTGATGAGCGCAGGCCGTCTCCGCTACCTCGAGCCCGGTGCCAAGGGACCGAAGACGCCGATGTTCCGGCTGCGGTTCGTCGGTGGCGGCGAGCTGGTACTGACCGAGGCAGGGAAGAAGAAGCGTGCCGGCGTCTGGCTCGTCAGCCCGGAGCAGCTCGACGCCGACCTCTCGCATCTCGGGCCGGACGCTCTGGAGCTCGACGCAGCCGACCTCGGCGAGATCCTCGGGAGCGAGCGCCGCCAACTCCATCCCCTCCTCCGCGACCAGCGAGCGCTCGCGGGCATCGGCCGCGCCCATGCGAACGAGATTCTCCTGCGGGCACGGCTCTCGCCGTTCAAGGCGTCGACGGACCTCTCGGACGAGGAGGTCGAGCGGCTCGCCGACGTGATTCACGAGAACCTGACGCACGCGCTCGAGCTGCGCGAGCGCGGCAAGGGAGACAAGGACGTGTACGTGATCCACGACCGACTCGGCGAGCCATGCCCTCAGTGCGGGACGACGATCGCGCGCGTCGACTTCGAGGAGCACACGATCTACTACTGCCCGAGCTGCCAGACGGGCGGGCGGCTGCTGAAGGACCGGCGCCTCTCCCGCCTCCTCCGTTAGTTTCACGCTTGACATGTGACTATTTGGTCACCTATCCTGACGAGGTGACCGATGACGACCGAGTCTTCAAAGCGCTTGCCGACCCGACGCGTCGGTTCCTGCTCGACCGGCTCTTCACGCGTGACGGCCGCACGCTGAGCGAGCTCGAAGCCGAGCTGGACATGACGCGCTTCGGGGTGATGAAGCACCTGCGGGTGCTCGAGGACGCGAGTCTCGTGGTCACCCGCCGCAGTGGGCGGGAGAAGCTCCACTTCCTGAACCCCGTCCCGATCCGGCTGATCCACGACCGATGGATCGACAAGTACACCGAGCGCCAGGTGTCGGCGCTCGCAGATCTCAAGTCCGAACTGGAGGAAACAGCATGAGCACGCAGACCGAGACTGCGGTGGCCACACAGGTCTTCCGCGTCTACATCAAGGCGTCGCCCGAGGCCATCTGGGACGCCATCACCAAGCCCGAGTGGACCGAGAGGTACGGCTACAGAGGCCGCACCGAGTTCGACCTCCGTCCGGGCGGCTCGTTCAAGGCCTTCGCCACCGAGGCGATGCGGTCGATGGGCCTGCCCGACGTGGTCGTCGACGGCGAGGTCGTCGAGGCGGACCCGCCTCGAAGGCTGGTCCAGACGTGGCGAGCCCTCTGGAGCGAGGACATCGCGGCAGAGAGCCCGACCCGCGTCACCTTCGACATCGAGGAGGACGACGGCGGCGTCACAAGGCTGACCGTGACCCACGAGCTCGAAGGCGCACCGATCCACGCGTCCGCGGTCGGCCTGTCGGATGCGCGGATGTCCGAGGGCGGTGGCGGCTGGCCCATGATCCTCAGCGACCTGAAGACCCTGCTCGAGACCGGCAGCTCGTTCGAAGTCTGAAGCGACTGAGCGGAGACCCTGCCGGGATGCGGGGTCTCCCCTCATCTTGCGACGCCAACGCGCTGCTACGGTGGCCGCGTGGCGGATGGCGTGAAGCTCGCGGACGACCTACAGGCGTCCTCTCCCGAGATCGGCCTCGCGCTCTCACGGGCGGGCGTGTCGGGCGTGCAGAAGGCCATCCGCATTCGCCGGGGGGACGCGGAGACGGTCATGGCCGCGGTCATCGACTGCACCGTCGATCTCTCGGCGGATCAGAAGGGCGTTCACATGTCGCGCTTCCCCGAGCTCTTCGAGGAGGCGATCGAGCTCGTCGTGGAACGCGAGGCGCTCCTCGTCGAGCTCCTCGCGGAGCACATCGCGAGCCGCGTCGTCGAGCGACAGGGTGCACTTCGCGCGGAGGTCTGGATCCGCGCGCAGTGGCCGATTCACCGGCGAACGCCGGTGACGGGTCTCGCGACTCAGGAGATGGTCACGTTGTGCGGCATCGCCGCCGCGTCCGAGACGGGAACGCGACGTGTGGTCGGTGTCGAGGCGACGGGAATCAACGCCTGCCCCTGCGCGCAGGGGCTCGTGCGCAACCAGGCGTCCGAGCGCCTCCTCGAGGCCGGGTTCGATTCGAGCGACATCGCGCGGATCCTCGAGCTCGTCCCCGTCGCGACGCACAACCAGCGGGGGCGCCAGTCGCTGTTCGTGGGCACGGACCAGGACCTCGACGCCGAAGTGCTCGTCGACGTCGCCGAGCGGTCCATGAGCGCGCCGATCTACGACCTCCTGAAGCGGCCGGACGAGCTGTTCGTCGTGGAGCACGCGCACCTGCAGCCCCGTTTCGTCGAAGACTCGGTGCGGCACGCGCTCCGGGATGCCCTCGACACGCTGCCGCAGCTCGACGACGACGACTTCCTCCTCTCGAAGCAGGTCAACTTCGAGACGATCCACGTACACGACGTCATTGCCGAGCGCTTCGGCACCGTTGGAGAGCTGAGGAGCGAGCTCGCTACGGGCGCCGCAGGCGAGCAGACGACCCTCGCCGCCTGGTTGAGCCGGTAGGGGCGAGATATATCTCGCCCCTATGCGCGCCGAGGCCGGCGCAACTCGAAGCGGTGCTCGGTGCCGGCGAAGAGCCGGCGGATGTTCTGGTGGTGCACCGCGATCACGGCGGTCGCTCCCGCGACGCCGAATACGACCACCGGCCACGGGTAGTCGAGAGCTACCACGAGAATCCCGAGCGCGGCCGCGGTGACGATCGACGCGAGCGACGCGAACCTCGTCAGCAGGAAGACGACGAGCCAGATGCCGATGCAGCAGAAGGCGACGAGCGGAGCGAGCGCGAGCGTCGCTCCGCCCGCGGTCGCCACCATCTTCCCGCCCTTCTGGAAGCCGAGGAACACCGGCCTGGCATGCCCGATCATCGCGGCGGCGGCTGCGAGCACACCCACGAGCGCGCCGCCGGCCCAAAGCCCGAGAGATGCTGCGGCAAAGCCCTTCGCGACGTCCAGCACCGCAACGGGAATGCCGAGGCCGCGCCCGTACACGCGGAAGACGTTCGAGGCGCCGACGTTCCCACTCCCCATCGTGCGGATGTCCTCGCCCCGCACGAGCCGGGGCACCCAGTATCCGAACGTCAGCGAGCCGAGGAAGTACCCGCCCACAACGGCGAGGGCCTCCGTCATCGACTACTCCGTGGGGACTCGATACGCCTCGACCCAGTGGTTGACGACGCCCCAGTCGAGGTTCCGCAGGAAGGCCTCGATGTACGCGGCGCGATCGGTCTGGTAGTCGAGGAAGTACGCATGCTCGTAGACGTCGAGGGCAACGAGCGGCGTCGCATTCCACACGGGGAACGTGTTCTGAGCGTCGCCCACGTAATTGAAGAGCTTGCCTTCGTCCCAGTCGAACGCCGTCCACGCCCAGCCCCGCCCGGCCATCCCCGTCGCGCGCAGGTCCGCACGCCAGGCGTCGGCCGAGCCGAAGTCCCGCTCGATCCGCGTTCCGATGCCACCGTCGGGGTCGCCGCCTTCGCCGCCCAGATGCTCGAAGTAGATCTCATGGTTCTTGATGCCGCCTACCGCAAAGGTGAGGTCGATCTTCAGTGCCCGGACCTCCGAGTAGACCTGATTCGCCGCGGCCAGGTCGACGGAGGCGAGCCGACCGAGGATCTCGTTCCGTTTCGCGACGTACCCCTGATAGAGGCGGTAGTGCGCCTCGATCGTCGTCCTCGAGATGCCGTCGAGCTCCAGGAGCGCCGGCTTCAGCTCGCGGGGCCTGATCTCGACGAAGTTGGACATCGACTTCCTCCTGGGCGGTGCGGGAACGCGCGGAGCATATCCTTGCCCGGAACCGACTCGACAGGAGAGGAGAGCAGGCGATGGCGTACAGCGTTCCCGACCTTGCCTACGCGTTCGACGCGCTCGAGCCGCACATCGACGCGCGCACGATGGAGATCCACCACGACAAGCACCACGCCGCCTACGTCACGAACCTCAACGCGGCACTCGAGGGCACGGAATGGACGGATCGGCCGATCGACTCGGTGCTCGCGAGCCTCGACATCATCCCCGAGGACAAGCGCACGGCCGTCCGCAACAACGGCGGCGGACATGCGAACCACACGCTGTTCTGGGAGATCATGTCGCCCAACGGCGGCGGCGATCCGTCAGGCGCACTCGGCGACGCGATCGCAGGACGACGTTCGGCGGCGTCGCCGAGCTCGAAGGCCGCCGTGAACGACGCCGGCGTGAAGCGCTTCGGCTCCGGCTGGACCTGGCTCGTCTGGGACGGGACCGGCCTCGCCGTCAAGTCCACGCCGAACCAGGACACGCCCGTGATGGACGGAGACGTCCCGCTCCTCGGCATCGACGTCTGGGAGCACGCGTACTACCTCAACTACCAGAACCGTCGCCCCGACTACCTCGAGGCGTGGTGGAACGTCGTCGACTGGAACGCCGTCGCCGCCCGCTTCGACTCCGCCCGCGGGTAGAAGACGCCCAAACCGCCTCGGTCGCGAGCGCGTAGCAGTCAACACGTGACTGCGTCGCTCGCGATCCGGGTTGGTTCACGGCGTCCCGGACCGGGAATCATGCACCGCGTGGAGATACCTCGAGCCGACCGACGGCCAGCTGATCGTTCGAATCGCCGGCGGCGATCGCGGCGCGTTCGACGAGCTCTACGGACGCTACGCGCGCGCGGTGCTCGGGCTCGCGCTCCGTCGCCTCGGCGACCGTGGCCGCGCGGAGGACGCAACCCAGGAGGCATTCGTCGCGATCTGGCGCTCCGCACGGACGTACGACCCTGTCGAGGGGCCGGGGCGCACCCTGGCTGTACGCCGTAGCTCGAAACGCCATCACCGATGGTCTCCGCCGCACGCCCGAGCCCGCAGCAGAGCTCGAGGAGGGGCCGAGCAACGGACCGGACCCGCCGGAGGAGGCCGAAGCGGCCTGGACAGCGTGGCGCGTCCACCGCGCACTCGAGACGCTGCCCGCGCACGAGCGACCGGTCATCAGCTCGCCCACCGGGGTGGGCCTCTCAGAGCGAGGTCGCCGAACGGCTCGAGATTCCTCTCGGCACCGTGAAGACGCGAACCCGGAGCGCACTCGCGCGCCTCGCTGACGCGCTCGACGAGGAGCTTCGATGAGCCCCGATTTCGACGACCTCGTCGGGAACGACGTCGAGGCAAGCGAGCGGGAGCGGCTCGAGCGCGTCCACGAGCTTCTCGTCGCCGCCGGCCCACCGCCCGACCTCTATGCCGTGAGGCCCATCGAGCTGCGGCCTCGCCGGCGTCGTGGCGCTGTGCTCGCGATCGCCGCAGCACTGGCTGTCGCCGCGTTCGCGCTCGGCGCTGCCCTCGAGCGGCCCGACGTCGACTCCGTCGTGACGATGGACGGGGTCGGCGTATTTGCCGGTGCGTCCGTCTCGCTCACGGTGTTCGAGCTCGATCGGCGGGCAACTGGCCGATGGAGGTCGAGGCCCGAGGGCTCGTGCCGGCGACAGCGGTCGACCGTACGAAGTGTGGCTCACCCGCAACGGAAAGCTCGCAGCGCTCTGCGGCAGCTTCCTCACGGACTCAGACGGCAATGCCGTCGTGCCCATGAACGCCCCGTACCGCTTCTCCGAGTTCGACGGCTGGGTCGTCGTCGCGGAGGGCTCCGAGACGGTACTGCTATCCACGTGACCCGCCCTCGAGCACAGGTGCGCGACTAGAAACCGCGGCAGGATCGTGTTATGACGGTCCCGCCGATGCACACGCGGCTACAGCTCGGCGCACTGACATTCGTGCTCGCTGCGGTGGTCGTAGGGACCTCCGGTGGTACGACGCGCGGAGACGTACGCGAGGGCGGCATCTTCCGCATCGCGGCGGGCGGCTCGACTACATCGACCCGGCGCTGTCCTACTCGAACGACGGCTGGCCATCCTCGACGCCACGTGTGCACGGTTGATGACGTATCCGGACAAGCCGTCTCCGGAAGGCCTTCGCCTCGTTCCGGAGGTCGCGACGGGCCTCTCCAAGATCTCCGCAACGGAAAGACTCCACACCTTCACACTGCAAGCGGCTTCCGCTTCAGCGACGGGACACCTGTTCGCGCGAGCGCGTTCGCGCGGGCGACAACCACGCTCGCCCCCGGAATCGAGTCGGTCGGCGGAGCAGTACACGGGGCGACATCGTGGGCGCGGCGGAGGTCCAGTCCGGGCAAGACGCGGGGCGCGGCGGGTGTCACAGCGCGCGGGAACACGCTCGTCGTCCGGTTCACGCGCGCCGTCGTCAACTTCCCGGCCATGACGACGATGCCGTTCTTCTGCGCCGTCCCGCCGTCGCTGCCGTCGGACCCCGAGGGCGTCGGCGCCTTTCCTTCCGTCGGGCCCGGACGTCGTCACCGAGTACCGGCGCGGCGAGCGGCTGACCGTCCGCGCGGAATCGCTTCTACCGCGGTACGCGGCCGCACCACCTCGAGGGCTTCGACGTCGACCTCCGAACCGCCTCGCCGGGCGAGGTCCTGGACCGAGTCGAACGCGGCGAGGCCGACTGGGGGGCTGTTCCTCCGCCCGTCTATCTCGAGCCGGGGCGGAACCTGGCGGCGAAGTTCGGCGTCAACAAGTCGCGGTTCTTCGTCCGGCCGGGCCTCGTCCTCAGGTTCTTGATCTTCAACGCGTCACGACCCTTGTTCCGCGACAACGCCGCGCTCAGGCGAGCCGTGAACTTCGCTCTGAACCGCCGCGACCTCGCACGCGCGACATCGTCGGTGCTGGACTTGGATCGGCTGACTGGACCAGTAGCCTGCGCCCAACCCTTCGCGGGCTTCGACGGACGCGAAGCATCGACCCGCTCGAGCGCCCAAACCTGGCGCGGGCGCGAGCGCTTGCCCGCGGCAACTTGCGCGGTGGCAAGCCGGTCATGTACGTGGTGAACGAGCCTCAGCCCGTCGCTGCAGCTGCAAGCTGTCAGGCAGCAGCTCGCGGCCATCGGCCTGGCCGTCGAGCGAAGCCGCTGCCGCTGCCTGCCCTCTTCAGCAGGATCGCCAGGCCAGGTGAGCCGTGGGACCTCTTCATCTCCCTCTGGGCGCCCGACTTCGTCGACCCGTTTCAGTACCTCAACGTGCTGTTCGACGGACAGTACGCCCGAGCTCCCAACCTCGGTCGCTTCAACTCTCCGGCGTACAACGCTCAGATGCGTCGAGCCGGACGGCTGCAGGGCGACAGGCGCTACGAGGCGTACGGCGAGGTCGACGTGCGGCTCGCGCGCGACGCAGCACCAGCCGCGGCCCTGAACTTCTTCACCGAGGCGATGCTCGTATCCGATCGTGTGGGATGTGTCGTGCTGCGACCGACGCTGGATCTGACCGCTGTCTGCCTCAAGTAAGACGCGGGAAGCGGAGCCGCTCGAAGTCCGTCTGGTGTTCAGACGAACGGCGTCGTAAGCTGACACAGGAGTTTCGCGAGGAGGCTCAGATCGGCGGCCGAAGACTTCACTTCGTACTAGGCGTGGCCGCCCTCAGCGGCGCGCTCCAGCTGCTTGGCGGCGAGCGGGCGGCGCTCGGGTCGACGGCCCGCGCGTCCCAGGAGGGCGGGATCGTCCGAATCAGCCTCCACGCGGCCGCAGGGATCGACTACATGGACCCCGCGCTCGCATCGAGCCCACCCGGCTGGGCGCTCCTGGACACGACGTGTGCGCGTCTCATGTCGTATCCGGACAAGGCCGCACCGGCTGGGTTCCGCCTCCAGCCCGAAGTGGCGGCCGAGTTTCCCGCTGTCTCTCGCGACGGTCGGACGTACACGTTCAAGCTGCGCAGCGGCTTTCGCTTCAGCGACGGCACGCCGCTTCGCGCGAGCGCATTCGCTCGGGCGATCAACGCGGACGAGCGCCTGCGACGAACCGCCGGGCTCAATACGCGGGCGACATCGTCGGCGCCGGACGAGTCAGCCGGCAAGGCTGCCGTCGCGTCGGGAGTCGTCGCCCGCGGCAACACTCTCGTCGTCCGGCTTACACGCCCCACGCCCGACTTTCCGCACCGCACTGCGTCGACGTTCTTCTGTGCCGTTCCCCCGACCCTCCCGATCGACCCCGAGGGAGCCGGCGCGTTTTCGGCTGCGCGCCCGTATTACGTTGCGGAGTACCGACGCGGCGAACGCGTGGTGATCCGGCGGAACCCGCACTACGGTGGTCGTCGCCCGCATCACGTCGAAGGCTTCGACGTGGACCTCCGAGCAGCGTCCCCCCAGGAAGTGCTGCAGCGGGTCGACCGCGGCGACGCCGACTGGGATACACGCTCTCAGGCATTTACTTCGATCCCGCCCTCCGCCTCGTCGAGAAGTACGGGCTCAATCGCTCGCAGCTCTTTCTCAAGCCAGGGCTGACGATGCGGATGCTCGCCTTCAACGTGTCCCGACCGCTCTTCCGGAACAACCCCGATCTCCGGCGCGCGGTGAACTTTGCGCTGAACCGCCGGGCACTCGTCGCGGCGGGCGGCTCGCTGGTCAGCCGACCCAGTGACCAGTACCTCCCTGCGATTTTGCCGGGGTTCAAGGACGCGGACGTCTACCCGCTCGAGCGGCCCGACCTCCCGCGCGCGCGGGCGCTCGCGAATGGCAACCTGCGCGACGCGAAGGCCGTCCTCTACGTGAACAGCTCCCCGCTGCCGATGGCGATCGGGCACATCGTCAGGCAGCAGCTCCGTGAGATCGGGCTTGACGTGGAGGTGCGCGGGATCCCGATCCACAGCGCCTCCGCGGCGTACTTCAGGAAACTGGCCACTCCCGGCGAGCCATGGGACATCGCCTTCGGACTCGGGACCCGAGCTACATCGACCCGTTCGCGTACATCAACCTTCTCTTCGACAGGCGCTTCGCCGGAGCCTCGAACTTCACACGCTTCGTTTCCACACCCGCAGACAAGCAAATGCGTCGCGCTGCGCGCCTACCCCAAGGAAGTAGCCGCAACAGCGCCTACGCCGCGCTCGACGTCCGGCTGGCACGCGACCTCGCTCCAATCGCGGCCGTCGACTTCCTCAACGAGCCGACGCTGGTCTCCAAGCGGGTCGGCTGCAT
>CAVRRU010000003.1:0-57421 GCA_963723695.1 uncultured Gaiellaceae bacterium
TTTGGGCCACGGGACTGGGCCACCGGCGCGCTGAAGCCAGCCTAACTGGACAACCGAAAGGCTCAGGTACCTCACGAGGCGGGAGCGACGGGACTCGAACCCGCGACCTCCGGCGTGACAGACCGGTACAGGCTCAACCGCCACGGCCGGCTGCCACCCTGTACTACCGGCTAGAGCAGGCATTTCGTACCGGATCGAACCGCCTACGACTGGCTACGACCGGCTGCCCCCCGGCAGAGCCTGTGTAGTACGCGTGGAGGAATGGAGCGCACAGTGTGGCTTGGCCGCGAACGCCGGGTGGCTGAACGCGCGTGAGCTAGCCGGTGCGTTGCTGGCGGGCGAGCGCGACCAGGCCGGCGTAGTCCTCTGGACAGGCCGGGCAATTGCGCAAGTGCTTGGCCACGGCCGGCATGAGCTGAGCGACGTTCCGCCCCTCGAGCTCGCCCTCCACGTACTCCGCGAGGGCCGCCAACGTGGCCTCGCAGCCGGCGTCCTCGCTCGGCGTGCCGAGCAGCCGTGTCGAGAGATCGTGTTCGTTCATTTCGCCTCCGTCTGCTCCAGATGCCCTTCGCGCTCGAGGCGCAGACGGAGCTTCCGCCGTGCGTCGTGGAGCACCTTGTAGATGGCGCCTCGGGTCGACTGCAGCTGCTCCGCGAGCACGTCGATCTGCACGTCGTTCAGCGCCACCGCGACGAACACCTCGCGCTGGCGCGCTGTCAGCTCCTCCGCCACCGCCCGGCGCAGGGCGCGCAGAAGCTCCACGGACTCCAGCCGCGCCTGTGCGCCGCTCGCGCCCTCGGCCAGCCGATCCCAAGTGGCGTCGTCGTCGGCGGTCGGGATGCTTCGTCCGCGCCAGGCGTGTCGCCGGAGCTTCACCGAGACCTCGAAGACCGCAAACGCGTACGCCCAGGTCGTGAAGCTGCTGGCGCCGCGATAGCCGTCCAGCTTTCCGGTCGCCGCGACGAGCGCGTCGTCGGCAGCCTGCTGGCAGAGATCATCGAGCTCGGAACCGCCGATCTCGGGGTAGAGGTGCCGGCGACGCCGCGCCTCGCTGTGGGCGGCTCGAAGCAGGAGATCGTGCAGGCGCTCGAGCGCTTGGGCGCGCTCGACTCCCGTCGCCCGGAGAGCCTCGATCCAGGCGCGCGATTCGAGGTCGACCTGCCCCGGCGCCAAGCGAGAGGCGACCTGCGTTCGCTCCTTTTCCACCGGCAAGAGCGTATCGCGGCCATCGTCGGACGTTTCGGCGATACGGCCAGGGTCGAAGCGGATCGCGATCGACGACGGTCACGCCTTGTCCGCGTCAGTTCGAAGGTGCTTCTTACGAGCTCCGGGCCGGGCGGTGGAGTCACGACGACCATGAGATGCGAGGGGCTTGGCCGGCGCCAAGCGGCCCGAGGCGGAACCCGACGTAAGAACCGCGCCTGCCCGGACGCATATCTCCTGTGACCCACAGACATCCGCCGCAACGCCCACCGAAAGGAGCACCATGGTCATCACTCACACAGCCCAGGTCGACGGACTTTCCGTTTTCTACCGCGAGGCCGGCGATCCGGCGAGCCCCAAGCTGCTCCTGCTCGGCGGCTTTCCCGCCTCCTCGCACCAGTTCCGGAACCTGATCCCCGCGCTGGCCGACCGCTTCCACGTGCTCTCACCCGACTACCCCGGGTTCGGCAATACCGACATGCCCGACCCAGCCGAGTGGGAGTACACGTTCGACCACATCACCGACATCGTCGACGGGCTGCTGCACGAGGTCGGCTTCACCGGTCCGATGGGGATCTACATGCAGGACTACGGCGGACCGATCGGCAACCGCCTCATCGCGCGCCATCCCGACTGGCTGCAGTGGCAGGTCATCCAGAACGCCAACAGCTACGAGGAGGGCTTCACCGACGTGTGGGACGGCATCCGACACGCGCTGTGGGCCGACCGCAAACCCGAGACCGAGGCGCCACTGGAGGCGTTCCTTCAGCCCGACACCGTCAAGGCGGTCTACACGACAGGCCACCCCGACCCCAACAAGATCAGTCCCGACAACTGGAACATGGATCTGTTCTTCCTGGCGCGACCGAACGCGCACCAGGTGCAACTGGACCTCTTCTACGACTACCGCACCAACGCCGAGCTCTACCCCACATGGCAGGCATCGCTGCGCGAGCGCCAACCGCTGACTCTGATCTTCTGGGGCCAGGGCGACATCTTCTTCACCCCCGAAGGCGGCGAGGCCTACCTGCGCGATCTCCCGGAGGCCGAGCTGCACAGGCTCGACAGCGGCCACTTCGCCGTCGAGGACTCCCTCGAGCAGATCACGGCACACATCAAGCGCTTCTACGACGACAAGGTCAATGGCTCCCGCGCTTGACCGCGCTCATCCGGACCGGGAGCACCCGATGCGGGTGCTCTCGGTCAACGCCGGCCTTCCGCGTAACGTCGCTTGGAAGGGGAAGCCGGTCACGACTGGGATCTACAAGGAGCCCGTCGACGGCCCTGTCCGCATCCGAACTCTGAACCTCGATGGCGATCGCCAAGCCGATCTGCGCGTGCACGGGGGTTGGGACAAGGCGGTCTACGCCTACCCGTCCGAGTTCTACGAGCTCTGGCGGAGGGAGCGGCCGGAGCTCGACTTCCCCTGGGGGCAGTTCGGTGAGAACCTGACCACCGAGGGCCTCATCGACGGCGACGTCAGCGTCGGCGACCGTTTCCGGGTCGGAACGGCCGAGCTAATCGTCACCCAGCCGCGGCTTCCCTGCTTCAAGCTCGGGATCAAGATGGGCCGCGACGAGTTCGTGACCGAGTTCCTCGAGCGCGGGCTGCTCGGCTTCTACTTCGCCGTCGCGCGCGAAGGAGAGGTCGAAGCGGGCGATCCGATCGTCGCGCTGAGCCGCGACCCACGCGGCTTCAGGGTAACCGAGGTCGCGCGTCTCTACGCCCGCGACCGCGACGACACAGAGGGCTTGCAACGCGCGGTCAAGCTCGACGTGCTTCCGGAAAGCTGGCGCAACCACTTCCGCAAGCGGCTGGCCCATCTCGAGCGCAAGCGGCCAGCCCGCCCTCTTCCCGCCGCCTTGAACTCCGGTCGTTTCGTGTAGTGGCACGCCGTCTTCGTGGCGGGCCCGTACTCGGCCACGATCGGCTTGAAATGGGTGTTGCCGACCCGGTTTTGATCGCCTTCGGGTCGCCCTGAGAGAAAGTGTGTGTAGTCGGCCGCGATCTGGCGTCTAAACCGACAACACAATATGCCTCGATCGCCGCCGAGCTCTCCGAGCCGTATCGGCCGTTGCCGGCGTTCGTCGCCGCGACCGGGCTCCGACCCGAGGAATGGCTCGTGCTCGAGCGCCGCGACGTCGACAAGGCCGGCCGCATCGTGAGCGTGCGCCGGAGGCTCTCCGACGGCGAGGTCGTCGAGCTCGGCAAGACGAGCGCGAGCCGTCGACAGGTCCCGCTTTCACGTCGCGCGCTCGCGGCGCTCGAGGCTCTGCCGGCACGGCTCAACCCGCCGCTCCTGTTCGCGTCGCCGGCCGGCAGGCGCGTCGACGTCGACAACTTCCGTCGTCGCGAGTGGTCGCCGGCGATCGAGGCGTCGGGCGTCGAGCGGCCGGCACGGCTGTACGACCTGCGCTCGACGTTCGCCTCGAACGCGCTCGCCGCCGGCGTAACGGTGTTCGAGCTCGCGCGGCTCATGGGCTCATCCGTGCGCATGATCGAGCGCCACTACGGCACGCTGCTCGAGGGCGCGCGGGCCGGGCTCGCGAGCCGGCTCGACGCGCTCGAGGCGACGCTCGAGAACATCAGCCGTGTGTGACAGGCGGTGGTCAGCAGGTACCTGAACAGAAGGCCGCCCTAACTCGGCGACTTGGGATCCGCCAGAAACGACTCGAGCCGCTCCACCTCGTCGTCGACCTCCCGCCGCGTCGAGGACGGGAGAGGCGCGAACGGCTCGGCCACGACCCGCCCGTTCTCGACGCGCCAGGTCCCCGCGACGAAGCCGTCGGCGAGGAACGTCTGACCGACGTCGCCGTTGTTCGCAATGATCGTCTTCCGGTACTCCTCGGGCAGCACGCGTGTGCGGTCGGCCCAGGCCAAGAGCACGTTGTCCCACTTCGGAAGGAAGCGAACCGGAGCCGGTGCGTCGCCGCTCGGGAGCGGTCCGCGGCCGACGTCGAAGAGCTCACGGCCTTGTTCGTCGCGAAATCGGCGCAGCGGCTCGAGCCTGTCCAGCGAGCGCTGGATCTCGGGCACGTGCATCCTGCTCCAGGCCACGATGTCGCGCCGTGACGCGGGGCCGTAGGCCGCGAGATAGCGGCGGATGAGCTCGGCTCGCGCCTCCGTCGGGTCGTGCGCCGCGGGCTCGTCGAGCGCGACGAAACGGCCCTCGGGCCGCGCATTCCAGAACGCTGTCTCGTGGTGGTGGAGGAGATGCGCACGTGCTCGTGCTGCGCTCCACGCACGTCGGGCGTCGAGTCCCGTGAGCGAGTGCTCCTTCTCGAGATGGGAGAGGCCTTCGGTCGTCGTCACCGGACCCGACGCGGCCAGCGCACGAACCGACGCCGAGATCCGCTTCGCGAGTGAGGACTCCGACGGGAAGTTCGTCTTGCTCATCGCTGCGCGGATCAGCGCGTAGTCGGCGGGCGTGACGAGGTGAAGGGTTTGCCGCATGGCCGGTGCCTTGACGACGGCACCTCGGGCGAGCTCGCGCTCGAGCGCCGCTCGTTTGAAGTCGGTGGTCCGTGTCCAGATGCCGAGGTACGGCGCGGGCGGCCACTGAGCCTGCATCCCGACGAGGCGCTCGATCACCGCTCTCGGTGCGAGTCGCTTCCGTTCCAGCAGTAGTTGGCGCGCGAGTGTCGCACGGTTGAGCTCCCGGAGCGTGAGCGCGCGCTCGGGCACGCGCTCACGCTACACATGACCTCAGGTGTCCAGTCGGGAACGCCGAGCCCGGCGCCGAGCTCGAGGCCGAGCTCGACGAGGGCGCCGGCGACGTTTAGGCCACTATCGGGCCACGAGCTCGCCGGCCGGCAAGAGCTCGAGAGACGCGAAACCCCCACGGGTGCAGGCAGTTCGAGAGACGGGAGCGACGGGACTCGAACCCGCGACCTCCGGCGTGACAGGCCGGCGTTCTAACCAACTGAACTACGCCCCCTGGGCCGGCGAAGTGTAGCCGCGCGGCAGGGATCGGAGCCCGCGAGACGTAGCCTGATGGCACGTGTCCACCGCCGACTGGGTCGTCATCGCCGTGGTCGCCGTCTGCGGGCTCTACGGCGTCACGACCGGGTTCCTCCGCGGAGCGTTCTCGCTCGCGGGCTTCGCGCTCGGCGCGTACTTCGGGGCACGCCTCGCGCCACTGATCCTGAGCGACGGCTCCCCGTACGTCCCGGTCGTCGCACTGGGCGGAGCGATCCTCGCCGGGATGCTCATGCGCGGGCTCGCGGCACTCCTCGCCGGAGCGCTCCGTACGAGCCTCGGCGTCATCCCCGGCGTGGGCCTTCTCGACCGCTTCGCCGGACTGCTCCTCGGTCTCGCCGCAGGCGTCTTTCTCTGCTGGGCGATCGGTGCGGTGCTCCTCTACCTCCCGGGCGAGACCGACCTGCGCCGCTCGGTCCAGCGCTCGACGATCCTCTCGGAGATCAACGACGTCGTCCCACCGGAGCGCTTGCTCGAAGAGCTCGAGCGCGTCGATCCGATCGGCGTCTTCCTGGGCCCACCGGCGATCGTCCCGCCGCCCGACAAGGGGATCGCGAAGGACCCGGACGTCGTCCGAGCCTCGCAGAGCGTCGTCCGCGTGACCGGCATCGCGTGCGGTCTCGGAGTCGAAGGTTCCGGGTGGGTCGCGCAGCGCGGGCTCGTCGTGACGAATGCGCACGTCGTTGCGGGGATCTCGCAGCCTCGGGTGGACACTGCGGGCGGAAAGGCGTTCGCTGCCACCGTCGCTGCGTTCGACACGACGAATGACGTTGCGGTGCTACGAGTCCCAGGGCTCGGTGCTCGCGCGCTCGCGCTCACGGAGCCGGAGCGCGGCGCGCCCGTTGCACTCGTCGGCTACCCGGAGAACGGGCCCCTGACACGCGCTCCCGGACGGCTCGGCGGAACCGCCAACGTGCTGAGCCGTGACGCGTACGGCCGCGGTCCGGTGAGGCGCCAGATGACGGCGATCCGTGGCTCCGTCAGACCAGGCAACTCGGGTGGACCCGGGATCGACGCGCAGGGACGGGTGCGAACGACGGTCTTCGCTCGCCGACCGCGTGAGACAGGCGGGTATGGCATCCCTGCCGACCACGTCCGCAGGGCGCTCGCGCAGGCCGGCTCGCAGCCCGTCGCGACGACCGATTGCGCCCAGTAGGGGCGAGATATCTCGCCCCTACCCGAAGAGGTCGAGCGCGGCGTGCGGCTGACGGAACGGCGGGATGACGTAGACGCCGGCGGCCATCTCGCGTGACGCATCCAGGAGCTCGCGTGCGATCGCGAGCCCCGTCTTGCCGGCTTCAGGCCCCGCGTCGAGCAGGCGCTGCTGTACGGGCTCCGGCACGACGATCCCGGGCACCTCGTTGTGGAGCCGCAGCGCGAGCTGGTAGCTCCGCACGTAGAAGATCCCGACGAGGAGTGGGATCGGGCAGGGGCCCCCGAACCGCTCGAGGAACGCCTCGAGGTACGCGAGGTCGAAGAGCACCTGCGTCATCGCGAACTTCGCGCCTGCATCGAGCTTGCGCTCGAAGCGCTCGAGCTCGTAGTCGAGGTCGTCGGCGGCGGGGTTGACCGCCACGCCGAGGAAGAAGGAGGTCGGCGCGTCGATCTCGCGGCCGTTGAAGTCCTCGCCTGCGTTCATGCGCGTGATCACTTGCGAGAGGCCGATCGAGTCGACCTCGTACACGCCGCGCGCCCCTGGGTAGTCCCCGGCCTCGGGCGGGTCGCCGGTGACGGCGAGGATGTTGCGGATGCCGTCGGAGTGGGCTCCGAGGAGCATCGACTCGAGCCCGGCGATGGACGTGTCGCGAGGCGTGAGGTGCGGAATCGTCTCGAGGCCGGTGGCCCGCTCGATGGTCGCCGACGCAATGAGGCCGTTCATCCGTGCACGCGCCCGCGGATTGTCGTTCACGTCCACCACGTCCACGTGTCCCGACTCCTTGAGGGCGCGGGCAAGCTCGAGCATGGCGTGTGAGTTGCCTCCTCGGGGTGGGTCGATCTCGACCGAAACGACGAACTCGCCTTCGCGGAGCTTGTGTTGGAGAAGGGTCTCGCGCTCGGGCTCGGCAGTCGGCACGAGGATCTCGCGTCCACGCACGACGAGCTGTGTGCGAGGACTGCGGTCCTCGTCCACGGCGTTTCGGATCGCCGCGATCTCGGTCGGCGTCGTCCCGCAGCAGCCCCCGATGATGCGGGCGCCGAGCTCGCGGGCGTGCGCGGCGAACTCGGCGAAGTACTCGGGCGTGGCGTGCGGGAAGATCACGCGCTCGCCGGCCAGGCTCGCGAGCCCGACATTCGGGAGCGCGGCAAGCGGCTTGCCGCTCGCAGCCATTCGTTCGAGCGCCCGGAGCGCCGCCTGGAGCCCGAGGCCGTGGTTCGCGCCGATGGCGGCGACATCGAGCTCCTCGAGTGCGCTCGCCGCCTGCTCCGCCGACACGCCGCCGATCGTGTGCGCGTCCTCGTCGAACGTGAGCAGGCTCACGATCGGAAGCGCCGACACGCCGCCGACCGCCTGGATCGCGGTCAGGAGCTCGTCGAGGTCGAAGAACGTCTCGACCATGAACAGGTCGACGCCGCGGCCCTCGAGCAGCTGCGCCTGCTCCGCGAAGATCGCCTCCCGGTCCCTCGCCGGGCCGCCGAGCGGGCCTATCGAGCCGGCGACGAACACGTCCGCGCCCGAGACTTCGCGTGCGTCCCGCGCGATCTTGACTGCCGCCTCGTTGATCGCCGCGACCTCGTCCTCGAGGTAGTGCTCCGAGAGCTTCCGACGGTTCGCGCCGAACGTGTTCGTCTCGATGAGGTCGGCGCCCGCGCGGATGAAACCGAGGTGCAGCGAAAGCACGCTCTCGGGCGCTCGGAGGTTCGCCTCCTCGGGGCAGCGCAAACGGGTGACGGCGCTCGAGACGAGCGTGCCCATCCCGCCGTCGCCGACGAGGGGAACGCCGCTCGCGAGTCGTTCGAGGAAACGGCTCATGGAGCGGCCAGTCTATGAGGCGGTCAAGCGGTGGCAGTCAACACACTCCGGGGGATCGGTCAAGCGCATTTCGGGGGTCGCCCGTCCGAGGGGAATCGCTCACAGTGCGAGCACTCCCGGCGGGCAACGATGCGGCGGCGACCCGAGTGGGACCACTGAGGGGTGAAGAGCAGTTCCTCCACGGAGGAGCTTGCCGGGGGCGGTGAGCGGGGGCTTGGCGGCTACCCCGCTCCAGTCCTCCCGTGCGGCAGACCGGGACTCGCGGCGAGTCCCGGTCGCGCTTCGACGGGCTGGCGCTCGCGGCTGCTCAAGCCCGGAGACCGGTGTGCCGATACCGAGGTCGACTCCCGGCTGGGAACTGACGGCAATCAGCCTTGGCCCGGAGCTTCGAGAAGGGGCGGCGGACGACGCCGCCCTTCTCATCCGCAGATCAAGATTTCGCTAGCGCGAAATCTTGATCGCGGGAAGATCCCTAAAGGCCGTCGCTTCGCGGCGGCTGTCGTATCTGCTGACCACTCGCGGGGCCGTCGCGACGACTGTCCGGCCTGTCGAAACGCTCAGTCGGGGTGGAGGGTGCGGCCCTCCATGCCTCCGGCGGCGACGACGAGCTGGCCGGTGACATGGCCGGAGAGCGTGTCGGAAGCGAGGACGACGACCTGCGCGGCGACGTCCTCCGGGGGCGCGACCTTGCGCAGCGCCATGGTGCGTGAAACGTCGCGGATCTGCTCGGCGTCGACGAGCCCGCGCGTCATCGGTGACTCGGTCCAGCCGGGCGCGACCGCGTTCACGCGGGCGAGCGGCGCGATGCGCGTGATCTCGTTCTTCAGCGAGAGCAGGAGGCCGCCGGTGATCGCCGACTTCGCGGCCGCAAGTCGGCGTGTCCTGCCTCGCCGAACACGCCGGCGGTCGAGCCGACGAGGACGAGCGAGCCGTGGCCATTCCGCTCGACCGCGCGAAGAAACGCTCGTGACACGAGGAAGGTCGCAGTGAGGTTTGCGCGCAACGTCGCCTCCCAGCGCTCGAGCGGAAGCTGCCACACCGGGACGTCGTCCTTCGGCCACACGCCGGCGACGGAGGCGCAGACGTCGATCCGACCGAGTGCCGCGCGCGTCTCCTCGAACAGCCGGTCGACCGCGTCCTCAGAGGTCAGGTCTGCCTGCGCGACCGGCGCGTCGAGCTCGCCGGCAAGCGCCCGTGCCCGCTCCTCGCCACGGTGGTAGTGGACGAGGACGTTCGCGCCCTCCGCGGCGAACGCGCGGGCGCACGCCGAGCCGATGCCGCCGGACGCACCGGTGACGAGCACGCCCTTGCCCTGAAGCCCCGTCTCGATCGGCGTAGGCTACGCCGTGCGCAAGACGAGGATTCGCTCCCCGCGAATCCTGGTCGCGCGAAGACCCCTGAGGGCGCCCGCTTCGCGGTCGCTGGCTGGTCTCGTCTACTAGGCTGCTCCCCGTGCGCGTCCACGTCATCTCGGACATGGAGGGCGTCGCCGGGATCGTGAAGTGGCAGCAGACGACGGGTGGCGAGTCGCTGTACGACGAGGGACGCAAGCTCTACACGCAGGAGATCAACGCAGCCGTCCGCGGCGCGAAGGCAGCCGGCGCGACGGAGATCGTCGTCATGGACTGCCATGGGGCGGGGAAGGGTTGGACGTTCAACTCGTTGCTCCCGGAAGAGCTCGATCCCGAGTGCGAGTATGTCGTCCAGGACGAGTGGACCGAGTACACGGAGTTCCTCGAGCGAGGCTGCGACGCCGCGCTCTTCGTCGGGCATGCACGCCCGGGCCGGCACTCCCGACGGAGTGATGAACCACACGATCTCCGGCCGCGACTACCAGAACCTCTGGTTCAACGGCACGCTCGTCGGTGAAACCGGGATCAACGCCGCGTTGTGCGGAACGTGGGACTGCCCTGTGCTGCTCGTCACGGGCGACGAGGCGTCGTGCCGGGAGGGGAAGGAGCTCCTGGGCGACGGTCTCACCATCGTTCCCGTCAAGCGTGGACTCGGCGCCGAGTCGGCGCGCATGATCCCGCCCGCTCGTGCGCGCGAGCTCATCGAGGAGGGGGCGCGTCGCGCACTGTCCGACCCGACGGCGGTCGCTCCGTACGACCCGGGCCGCCCGTGCGAGGTCAAGGCGGAGTTCAAGAGCACGACCGGGCCCGATCGCCTTCGGTTCCGACCCGGCGTCGAGCGGATCGGCGAGCGCACGATCGTGGCTCGTGGCGACAGCTGGTGGGAGGCGTGGAAGCGCTTCTACTTCTAGCCTTGCCGCTGTTGACATGACACCGAGCGAGTGTCAGATTCCTCCGGCTAGCTTTGGGCTCGTCATCGAACTGTTCCCGCAACACTCGGGGTCGCTTGGACGTCAAACAGGAGTACCTCGAAGCGGGGAAGCGAAGGAGGGCAACGTTCATGAGGAAAGCAATCGTCGTAGTGGTCTCCGCCGTGACCGCAGCCAGCGCCGTCGCCGCGTCGGTCGCAACCGCCGATTCCACGCGTGTCGCTGGTCCTGGGGGGCAGTCGGCTGCAGAGTCGGCAGCGATCGCCTGCGGGGGGTCGGTGACCGTGGGCTTCTCGGCGCCGATCACCGGCCCTGCGGCCTCGCTTGGAGCCCAGATGGTGAAGTGGGGTCGATTCGCTCAGACGCGGTGGAACCGTGCGAATCCGCGGAACCGGATCCGGCTCGTCCAGGGCGACACGCAGCTGCCCGACACCGCTCAGGCCGTCCGCGTGGCGGAGTCGTTCGCCGCGAATCGGCAAATGCTCGCGGTGGTCGGTCCGGCCGGAAGCCAGGAGGTCCAGGTCTCGACGGCACCGCTTCGCAGGGGTGGGCTCGGGAACATCTCGGGCACGGCGACGCGGACCGACCTTACGACGTCGGGCACGCGGCGCGGATTCTTCTTCCGCACGGTTCCGAACGACGATCAGCAGGCGGAGAGGGCCGTCGCGTACATGCGCGGAACGCTCCGTGCGACCAGGATCGTCGTCGTCGACGCGCAGAACAGCTACAGCGTCGGCCTCGCTGACTCCGTGGTGCGGCTCCTCGGTGCCGCGGGCATCACCGCCCAGCGCGAGTCCGTGAACGAGGCGACGGTCACCGACTTCTCGTCGCTGGCCGCGCGGATCCCGAACGACACGCAGGTCGTCTACGTCCCCTGGCAGCTGGCCGCCAAGGCACAGCTCTTCGGCCAGCAGCTCCGAGCCTCGGGGCGGAACGCCACGCTCTTCGGGGCGGACGGCCTGTACAGCCCGGACGACTTCAAGATTCCGGGCTCGATCGTGACGGCGTTTCCCGTGGCGGTCAATAGCGCGGTGGTCCGGGCCTACCAGAGCGGTCCGGGGGGCGGCGCGAGTGACCTGTTCGGCCTTCCGTCGGGCGTGGCAGTCGAGATCGCGGCTCGCGCCATCCAGAAGGCGTGCGCGAACCGCGATGCGACACGGGCCGAGGTCAGGCGCTTCATCAACCAGACGAACATCCCGCGGGCGCAGTCGCTGCTCGGATTCCCGATCAGGTTCCAGCAGACGCGGCAGGGGAACCTCGGTCCCGGAGACATGCGGACGCCGGCCGCGTACATCGTCTACCGGATCAGCCCGAACGGCCAGTACGACAGGGTCGGGTAGGGGCCTGACCCAAACGGCGTTGCGGCCCGCCCTTCCGGCGGGCCGCACGCGTTTCTGAGAGCCTTCTGCGCCGTGGATTTCCCCCTCTTTTCGGTCATCGACACGGTGCGCGAGCTCGGCTGGACCGGGTTCGTCGAGCTCTTCCGGAACGGCCTCGCGCTCGGGAGCCTGTACGCGCTGATCGCGATCGGCTACACAATGGTCTACGGAATCCTGAAGCTCCTGAACTTCGCGCACGGCGATGTGTACATGGTGGGGGCGTTCATCGGCTTCGGCATCCTCAACCTGTTCGGGGGCGCACCCTCACCGACGCTGGCGCTCCTCCCGCTGATCGTGCTCATGTTCGTCGCCGGGATGCTCGGCGCCGGCGTGGTGGGAGTCGTGATCGAGCGCGTCGCATACCGACCGCTACGGAACGCTCCTCGGATCGCGGTGTTGATCAGCGCGCTCGGCGTCTCGTTCTTCCTGCAGAACAGCATGCTTCTGCTCTTCGGCGCGCAGTTCCGGAGCTACGAGTCGTTCCAGCTCGGATCGGCAAATCCGGACGTGTTCGAGCCGGGGCCGCTCGTGGAGCCCGTCGTCAGCGTCGCCGGGGTGAACGTTCAGCTGATCCAGCTCGTCGTACTGGGGACGACTGTCGCGTTGATGGTCGCGCTCACGCTTGTCGTCGCCCGGACGAGGCTCGGGAAAGCGATGCGCGCGACGGCGTTCGACCGCGAGGCAGCCGCCATGATGGGGATCGACGTCGACCGCGTCATCGCCTCCACGTTCTTCATCGGCTCGGTGCTCGCTGGTGCAGCAGGTGTCATGTTCGGCCTCCTGTTCAGCCAGATCTTCCACTTCATGGGGTTCCTCGCCGGGCTCAAGGGCTTCACGGCCGCGGTCGTCGGGGGCATCGGCAGCATCCCGGGAGCGATGCTCGGCGGACTGCTCGTGGGTCTCGTCGAGGCGTTCGCCCAGGGGTACCTCGGGGGCCAGTGGTCGGACGTGACGGTCTTCGCCATCCTCATCGTCGTCCTGCTCCTCCGTCCGAGCGGGCTCCTCGGCTCCCCGGCGATCCAGAAGGTCTGATGAACCGCGACGAGACCGACCTGACCCCGGAACGCGTCGAGCCGGATCGCCCACGCGTCGGCGTCGACGAGTGGGTGGCGCAGGTCGAGCACCGCAGGGATCGGCCCACTGGGATTGCCGGCGTGATGCACAGGATCGGGGAGATCCTGACGCCTGGGATTCGGCTCGCCCTCGTCGTCGCCCTCGCCGCAACGCTCCCGCTGTGGCTCGGGGACGGTGATCTCTTCAACTACGGGATCTTCGTGCTGCTGTACGTCCTCCTCGGTCTGGGCCTGAACGTCGTCGTCGGCTTCGCCGGGCTCCTCGACCTCGGCTACGTCGCGTTCTTTGGGTTCGGCGCCTACTTCTATGCGCTCCTCTCGTCGGAGCACTACGGGATCCACTGGCCGGCGATAGTCGCCATCCCTGTCGTCGTCGTGGCGACCTCGCTCCTCGGGCTCCTCCTCGGCGTCCCGTCGCGTCGGCTCCTCGGCGACTACCTGGCGATCGTGACCCTGTTCTTCGGGCAGGCCTTCGTCGTCTTCGTGAACGCGTCGAATCCCCAGGTCGCCGGGAGGGGCCTCACGGGCGGCCCGAACGGCATCGCGGACATCGATCCCGTAAGCGTCTTCGGATACGAGTTCACCACGCGGACGCAGCAGTACGGTCTGTTGCTCGCAGCGGGCGTCGTCGTCCTGGTCGGGCTGCACTTCCTGAGCGAGTCCCGTACGGGGCGTGCGCTGCGAGCGCTTCGCGAGGATCCGCTCGCGGCCGAGGCGATGAGCATCCCCGTCAACCGGCTCAAGCTCCTCGCGTTCGGCATCGGCGCGGGAATCGCCGGGTTCACGGGCTGCATGTTTGCGACGCTTCTCACCGCCGTAACGCCCGGGAACTTCGACATCCCGATCCTCATCACCATCTATGCAGTCGTCATCCTGGGCGGCTTCGGCAGCTTGAGCGGCGTGATCCTCGGGTCGATCGTGATCACCGTCTCGTTCCAGTTCCTCGCGCCGGAGAATCCCCAGAACAACGCCCGCGTCCTCTTCTACATGATCATCCTCCTCACGATCGTCCTCGCCGTCCGCTCGGGGTGGCGACTCCTGCTCGTCCTTGCCGGGACCGTCGCGCTAGGACTGGTCGTGCATGCGACCGTCGCCGCTCTCGCGCCCTCGTGGACGGGGGGCCCGGTCGTCGAGGCGGGCCGGCTCGGGGATCTGATTGGCGAGTGGGTGATCATCCCGCAGGGGCACCCGAACTTCGGCAACGTCGCGTACGTCGCGCTCGTGGTCGCCGTCCTGGCACTCACCCGGCTCCGGCCGTCGCACCGACTCCTCGCGATCCCGTCGGTCGCGTATCTCGCCGCGATCGTCTGGGAGACGAGCTTCGTCCAGCAGCCGGCCGTCGCGCGCTGGATCCTGTTCGGCGCGCTCCTCGTCGTCCTCATGAACGTACGCCCGCAGGGGCTGCTCGGGACGCCGCGCGTGGAGATCGTGTGAACGGCGAGCCGGCTTCCCTTCTCCAGCTTCGCAACGTCGACAAGTCCTTCGGCGGGCTGCGTGTCGTCGACGACCTGGACCTGGAAGTGCGGGAGGGCGAGATCGTCAGCCTGATCGGGCCGAACGGGGCAGGGAAGACGACGGTGTTCAACCTCGTCACAGGGGTCTATTCGCCGGACGGGGGCGAGATCGTCTTCCACGGACGTGACATCGCCGGCCTACCGCCGCACAAGATCACCACGCTCGGGATCGCGCGAACCTTCCAGACGCTTCGGCTGTTCCTGAACATGAGCGTCAAGGAAAACGTGATGGCCGCCGCCTACGGGCACACGAGGTCTACGGTCCTCGAGTCCATGCTGCGGCTCCCGCGGGCGCGGCGCGAGGAGCGTGAGATCGCTCGACTCGCCGAGGAGAAGCTGGCGTTCTTCGGCCAGCGCCTCGTTGGTTACCGGTGGGATCAACCCGCCTACTCGCTTTCCTATGCGAACCGGCGGCGCCTCGAGATCGCCCGCGCGATGGCGACGAAGCCGCGCCTGCTGCTGCTCGACGAGCCGGCGGCCGGGATGAACCCTGTCGAGACCCGGGAGATGACCCAGTTGATCGGGCGGCTTCGGGACGAAGCGGGTTACTCGATCCTCGTCATCGAGCACGACATGCACGTGGTCGAGGGGATCTCGGACCGGGTCGTGGCTCTCGACCACGGCGTGAAGATCGCCGAGGGCTCGTTCGACGCGGTCGCGACGGATCCGCTCGTCGTGGAGGCGTACCTGGGGCGCCGTGGGGAGGCGACGGCGTGAGCAGTGCAGTCGCGATCGAGTCGGCCGAGCCGCTCCTGCAGCTGAGCGGGATCGACACGTTCTACGGCGAGATCCACATCCTGCAGAGCGTCGACCTCCAGGTTGGGCAGGGCGAGCTCGTGTGCCTGCTCGGCGGCAACGCCTCGGGGAAGTCCACGACCCTGAAGACCGTGCTCGGGATCGTCACACCAAGGCGCGGGAGCGTGCACTTCGACGGCCAGGACATCACGCGTATCTCTACGAGCGAGCGGATCCGGCGCGGCATGGCGATCGTGCCGGAGAATCGGCGTGTCTTCGCGCCGATGACGGTGCTCGAGAATCTCGAGATGGGCGCCTACCTGCGGCCGAGGGTGGACTTCAGCGAGGACCTCGACCGGGTGTATGCCCTGTTCCCTCTGCTGCGCGAGCGCCGGAGCCAGCTCGCCGGGACTTTGTCCGGGGGCGAGCAGCAGATGCTCGCCATGGGACGAGCACTCATGTCGCGCCCGCGCCTCCTTCTCATGGATGAGCCCTCCATGGGCCTGGCACCGATCCTCGTCGAGCGGAGCTTCGAGATCATCAAGGATGTTCACGAGTCCGGCATCGCCGTGCTCGTCGTCGAGCAGAACGCGAACGTGTCGCTCTCGATCGCGGACCGGGGCTACGTCCTCTCGACCGGGCGCGTCGTTCTCGAGGGAGCGGCGTCGGAGCTGATCCAGCACGAAGAGCTCCGCAAGGCCTACCTCGGCCGGTGAGCGTCGGCAGCCCCATCCGCGGCGAGTTCCCGATCTTCTCGCACACGACCTACGCGAACTCCTGCTCGCAGGGCGCGCTCTCGAACCGCGTCCGCGCGGCCGCGGAGGAGTGGCTCGCGGGCTGGGACGAGAACGGTGCCGAGTGGGAGTTCTGGGTCGAGCGCAACGAGGGCGGCACGGTCCGCGTTCGCGCGGCTCGTCCACGCGGAGCCCGACGACGTCGCGGTCACGACGTCGGTCTCGCAGGCGGTGAGCGCGCTCGTCTCTGCGCTCGACCTCTCGGGCGAGCGGAACCGCATCGTCATCAGCGAGTACGAGTTCCCGACCGTGGGTCAGATCGCGCACGCACAGGAACTGCGCGGCGCGGAGGTCGTGCATGTCCGGCCCGAGCCCGACGGCCGCATCCCGCTCGAGCGCTTCGCCGAGGCGATCGACGAGCGGACGGCGCTCGTCTGCTGCACGGCCCTGTCGTTCCGCTCGGGTCACCGCCACGACGTCTCGGGCATCGCCGAGCTCGGCCACGCGAGCGGCGCGATCGTGCTCGCCGACAGCTACCAGGCGATCGGCGCGCTCGAGCTCGACGTCCGCACGCTCGGTGCGGATGTGGTCACGGGCGGGACGGTGAAGTACCTGCTCGGATCGGCCGGGCTCGCGTTCATGTGGCTCCGCGAGTCGCTGCGTTCGCAACTCCTGCCGACGCAGACCGGCTGGTTCGCCGACGAGGACATCTTCGCGATGTCGATCGCCGACTACTCGCCGCATGCGACCGCGCGGCGTTTCGACAGCGGCACGCCGCCCGTGCCGTCGCTCTACCCCGGTGTCGCGGGCATGGAGCTGATCGTCGAGGCCGGTGTGCCTGCCATCGAGACGCATGTCCGCGGGCTCGTCGACCGGCTCCTCGCAGGTCTCGACGGGCTCGGCGCGGCAGTGGCGACGTCACGGGGCGACCGGGAGTACGGCCCGCTCGTCTGCGTCGTCTCGACCGATCCGAACGCCCTCGTCGCAGCGCTCGCGGACGAGCGCATCGTCACCTCGACGCGAGACTCGAACCTCCGTATCTCGCTCCACCTCTACAACGTCGAGGAGGACGTCGACCGCATCCTCGCGGCGCTGGCCGCGAATCGGGCGCTGCTCGCCTGACTGCTAGGCCCGCGGCACCACGAGCCCGGACTCGTAGGCGACGACCACGGCCTGCGCACGATCCCGCAGGTCGAGCTTTCGCAGGACGTGGCTGACGTGCGTCTTCACGGTCTCGTCGCTGAGCACGAGCCGGGCAGCGATCTCCGCGTTCGACAGCCCTTCCGCGACGAGACCGAGGATCTCGGTCTCGCGCGGGGTGAGCTCCGACAGCGTCTCGGGTCGAACCTGCCGAGGGCGCATGCGGGCGAACTCGGCGATCAGACGGCGGGTGATCGTCGGGGCGAGCAGCGCCTCGCCGCCGGCGATGACGCGCACGGCCTCGAACAGCGTCTCGGCCGGTACGTCCTTGAGCAGGAAGCCGCTCGCGCCTGCCTGGAGCGCGTCGTAGACGTAGTCGTCGAGGTCGAACGTCGTAAGGATGAGAATGCGTGGCCCGCCGTCGGCATCGGCCGCGGCGATCTCCCGCGTCGCCTCGATGCCGTCCAGAACGGGCATGCGCACGTCCATGAGCACGACGTCCGGGCCATGCTCGGCGCTCAGCTTCACCGCCTCGGCGCCGTCGGCCGCGCTCGCGACGACGGTCATGTCATCCTGCGTGCCGAGCAGTGCGACGAACGCCTCGCGTACGACCTCCTGGTCGTCCGCAACGAGCGTCCGGATCACGTGACCTCCCCGTTCGTGGGCAATTCCGCGTCCACGAAGAATCCGCCGCCGTCCGCCGCGCCGCATGAGAACGTGCCGCCCGCGATGGACGCGCGGTCACGCATGCCCACGATCCCATGGCCCGTCAGCATCTCCTCGGCGGGACCGGGGCCGTGGTCGCGAACGTGGAGCTGCAACACGCCCTCTCCGTACGTCACCTCGACGTCGACGTCTGCCCCCGGCGCGTGGCGTCGGGCGTTGGTCAGCGCCTCCTGGACGATGCGATAGGCGGCGAGGTCGATCCCAACGGGTAGCGGGACGACCTTGCCCTGCAGGATGAGCCTGATGTTCGAGCCCGCGTCGCGAGCCGTGTCGACGAGCTCCGCCAGCTGGTCGAGCCCAGGTTGTGGCGCGCGCTCGGCGTCGCCGTCGACGTCCTCGCGGAGAACTCCGAGCAGCCGGCGTGTCTCGGTGAGCGCGTCACGTGCGGTCGCTGCGATCGCCTCGAAGCGACCGCGCGCGTCGGCCGAGAGCTTCGGCGATGTGAGTCGCGCCGCCTCGCTCTGGACGGCGATCATCGAGAGGTGATGCGCAACGATGTCGTGCAGCTCCCGTGCGATCGCGGCGCGTTCCTCCATTGCAGTTTGCTCTCGGACGCTCTCGGCCATGGCCGCCTGCGTCTCGTCGAGCGCCGTCACGGCCTCGGTTCGCTGGCGATACGACTCGCCTGCGAGCACGGCTGCGATGACGAGGAGGAACGGCCCGATACTCGCCAGGTCCACATCACCGCCGTCGAGGGGGAGGATCGCGTGGACGAAGAAGAGGAACACGAACGGCCCGGCCCACAGAACCCCGCGCGTGGCGACGACACGCCCGATCGCATAGAGGAGGACCCCGAACGCGCTGAGCGTGACGGGGATCTCGGAGCTGCCGAGGATCACCAGCGTGACGAAGCTCGCGGCCGCTGCGGCGAGGAGCGGGAAACGGCTTGCCGCGAGGAGGGGAAGGACAGCGATCACGTTGAGGGCCACTGCACCCGCCGGATCGCCGCCGCCCTCCTCGAACGGGAACTCCGGCATGTCGGGCGTGTAGAGACTGGCCTCGAGCGCGGCCGTCACCGCGAGGACGAGCGTGAGCGCAATCCGGCCGTCGCGCCCGCCGAACACGCGCTGAGCCGCGTCGATGACACGCTCGCTCTCGCGGGGAAGCTCCACGCGACCATTGTCGTCTCCGGCGCAGGGCTTCGCCTCACGCGGCGCCACGATCTTCGTGCTCGCCCTGGAGGGTGAGAGCGCGCTGCCGTCTCACCGGTGGGAAGCGGCTGCAAGACACCGCTCGCGCGCGACGCGAACACCGGCCGCCGCTCCTACCGTCCATGGCCATGGAGACGACGGTCGAGACCATCGGAGTGACGAAACGGTACGGGCGAACGATCGCCGTCGATGAGCTGTCGATCGCCGTCCGGCCCGGCTGTGTCACCGGATTCGTGGGACCGAACGGCGCCGGGAAGACGACGACGATGCATCTGCTGCTCGGTCTCGCCTCCGCGGACTCCGGCGAAGCGCTGATCGAGGGCAAGCGCTACGCGACCATCGCGAGACCTCTCACCGTGGTCGGGTCACTCCTGGACGCACGCGCGCTACACCCCAGCCGCTCCGCGCGCAGCCACCTTCGCTGGCTCGCCCACAGCAACGGGATCACGTCGTCCCGCGTCGACGACGTCCTGCGTCTCGTCGGCCTTGCGAAGGTCGCCCGGAGGCGGGCAAGTGCCTTCTCGCTCGGAATGCGACAGCGACTGGGCATCGCGGCGGCGCTGCTCGGCGATCCGCCGATCCTCATCCTCGACGAGCCCACGATCGGGCTCGATCCGGAAGGAATCGTCTGGATGCGCGAGACGCTGCGCGGGCTTGCGGCCGAGGGGCGCACGGTCTTCGTCTCCAGCCACCACATGAGCGAGCTCGAGGACACCGCCGACCACCTGATCGTCATCGGGCAGGGGCGCCTGCTCGCCGACGTCTCGGTCGCCGAGCTGCTCGCCGGCGCGACGAACGGGCGAGTCGAGATCCGGACACCTGACGTTCTCGAGGCGATGACCGTGCTTGCGAACGCCGACGGCATCCCGATCTCGGAGGGCCGCGACCGCATCTCCGTGACCGGAATCGGTGCGTCGCAGGTGGCGCAGCTCCTCGTGGAGAGCCGAGTCCGGCTGGAGGAGCTCGTCCCCGGGCGCGTCACCCTCGAGGACGCGTACTTCGCGCTCACCCGCGATGCCGCGGCGCACACGGCCGAGAGGGCGACGGCGGCATGATCCGCACGCTGCACTCCGAGTGGACGAAGCTCCGGACTCAGCGCGGAACGGTCGTCGGGCTGTTCATGACGGGCGTTCTCATGGTCGGCTTCTCGGCGTTCTTCGCTTCCGAGCAAGAAACGAATGCAGTGTTCGGCGGCGACGACGACCTCGTCCAGATGGGGCTCATGGGGGTCGCGTTCGCGGAGATCGCCGTGGTCGTCGTCGGCGCGTCGCTCATCACCGCCGAGTTTGCGAGCGGCATGATCCGGACCACGCTGACGGCGACGCAAGGGCGTTTCCGCGTGCTCCTGGCGAAGGCGATCGTCCTGAGCGTCGTCGTCTTCCCGATCGCACTCGCGGCGGCTGCGGTGGGCTTCGTGGGCGCGCAGTCGCTGCTCCGCGACAACGGCTACCGACCGCCGGCTTATCCGGAGGTGTCGCTCACGGACCCGAGTGCGGCTCGTGCGGTGGTTGGCACCGCCCTCCTGTTGACCGCATACGCCCTCATTGCACTCGGCATCGGCACGATCCTGCGCCATTCCGGCGCGACGATCGCGACCGGCGTCGGACTCCTCTTCCTCCCGCTCCTGTTCCTCGGTGCCTTTCCGGCCAGCTTCGCCCGACGGATCGAGCAGTTCACGCCGCTCGCGGGCATGGCGATCCAGTCCACGACCGACCGGATGCTGAGCGCCTTCGATGGTCGCTCGGGCATGCCGATCGGACCCTGGCAAGGGCTCGGGGTCGCGTTCGCCTGGGCCTTCGGGTTCCTCGCGCTCGGGTTGCTCGCCCTGCGCTACCGCGACGCGTGAGCATGTGATACTCGGCGCGTGGACACCCGGGATTCCGCGGCCGAGCTGGAGAAGACGATCGAGCGCTACAACGACGCGTGGAACGCGCAGGACGTCGAGGCGATCCTCGCGTTCCACGCCCCCGGCATGGTCTTCCAGAACCACACCGCCGGCGATCGCGTCGAGGACAACGACGTCGGGCCACACATCGCCGGGATCTTCGAGCGGAACCCGGACCTTCGGTTTGCCGGGCGTCGGCTTTACGCGCGCGACGGCCTGGTCGTCAGCGAATGGACGGCCACCGCAACCAACAGCGACGGTCGCCGCGTCGAGTGGGACGGGATCGACGTCTTTCCCTTCCAGAACGGCCTGATCCTGCGCAAGGACGTCTACTCGTCCTCGCACAACCCGCGCGTCCTCTGACACGGCCCCGCGTGCACGAAGCGGCGGGGGTGCCCGCCGAGATCGAGCAGGAGCTCCGTGCGGCGTTCGAAATCGTCGACTCGCCGAACGGCGCGGACGGTGTCGTCGTCACTCCGGCGGTCGCCGTCGACGCGGCATTTCTCGATGGCGCAGGCGCGCAGCTCCGAATCGTCGCGAACTACGCAGTGGGCCTCGACAACATCGATCTCGAGGCTGCGCGCGAGCGTGGCGTCGTCGTCACGAACACGCCGGGCGTCCTCACGAACGCGACGGCGGAGCACGCGATCGGCCTCATGCTCGCTCTGCTCCGAAGGATCGCCGAGGGCGATCGCGCGCTTCGACGGCGTGACGCATGGGAGTGGGGCCCGGACTTCATGGTCGGGGACGGGCTCGAGGGAAAGAAGGTGCTCGTGGTCGGCCCCGGACGGATCGGCCGCCGCGTGGCACAGCTCGCCGAGGCGCACGGTGCCAGCGTTGTCTTCGCCAGCCGCGACGACGATCTCCGCGCCCGGCTCGCCACCGCAGACATCGTGACACTCCACTGCCCGCTCACTCCGCAGACGCGCCACCTGATCGATGCCGAGGCTCTGGAGGCGATGAAGCCGGGGGCCGTCCTCGTCAACACGGCGCGCGGGCCGATCGTGGACGAGCGGGCGCTCGTCGCAGCGCTGGGGGCCGGCTCGATCGCGGGCGCCGCGCTCGACGTCTTCGAGCACGAGCCGACGGTGAGCGAGGAGCTCCTGGCGATGGAGAACGTCGTCGTCACGCCGCACATCGCGAGTGCGACGCGCGACGCCCGGCTCGCGATGGGGATGCTCGTCGTGTCGGCGCTGCGCGCGGTGCTCATCGAGGACCGCACGCCGCCGAACGCGGTGTAGCGTCGCATCATGCTTGACTACGGCTCCGCGTCGATGACCGGCACGCTCGAGCGAGTGCTCGTGCGACCGCCGCTCGCGGAGGACTGCGAGCTTTGGCGCGAGTACGGCTGGCGAGCTGCGCCTGAGCACGACGCTGCTGCTGCCGAGCACGAGGCGTTCTGTGGCCTCCTCGTGGACGCAGGCGCGGAGGTCGTCGTCTCTGACCACGACCGTGGCAACCCGGACGCGATCTACGTCTACGACCCGGTGCTCGTAGGTGTGCAGGGCGCCGTGCTGCTGCGCCCAGGGAAAGAAGGGCGGCGTGGCGAGCCGGGGGCTCTGGCGCCGGTTCTCGCATCTGCCGGGATTCCGATCGTCGTGGAGCTTCTCGCGCCCGTGCTCGTCGAGGGCGGCGACACGCTCTGGCTCGACGACCAGACGCTTCTCGTCGGGATCGGCTACCGCACGAATGAAGCCGCTGTGGAGTCGCTCGCCAGCGCCTTCCCAGGTGTCGACGTGATCGACTTCGACCTCCCGCACTGGAACGGGCGCGGCGAGGTCATGCACCTCATGTCGTTCATCTCTCCTCTCGACTCCGATCTCGCGCTCGTGTACCCGCGCATCGCCCCGGTGCGGCTGCTCGAGCTGCTCGCCGAGCGTGGGATCGAGGTCGTCGAGGTCCCTGACGAGGAATTCGAGTCACAGGGCCCGAACGTCCTCGCGCTCGGCCCGCGCCGTGCTATCGCCCTCGACGGCAACGCGGAGACCCGCCGGCGATTGGAGCGCGCGGGAGTGGACGTCGTCGTCTACCGCGGCGACGAGATATCGCTCAAGGGCGACGGCGGCCCGACCTGTCTCACGCGGCCTTTGCTCCGTCGTTAGGAGAGGCCGAACCCGAGCGCGAACCCGAGCGCCGTGAGGAGACCCGCCTCACGGCCGCCGAGCTTCAACGCTTCGGGCATGAGCGTGTCCGCGAGCATGACGAGGACGGCGCCTGCCGCGAACGCGAGCACGAAGGCGCCGCCGTCGGCCCCCATTTCGTCGAGGAGCTGCCGCCCGAGGACCGCCGCAAGGACCGAGACGGCAACCACGCCGCTCCACATCGCGAACACGCGACCGCGAGCCCAGCCCGCCTGGAGGAGACCGGTGGTTCCCGACAGAGCTTCGGGCACGTTTGACACGAACACACCCACGACCACCGCCGTGGCGACGGTTCCCTTCTGCGCGAGTGACGTTCCGAGCACGAACGACTCCGGTATCCCGTCGAGCACGGTGCCGAGGACGATTGCGTTGGCGCTGCCCGCCAGTTGCGGCTCCCCCATCATGCTCTTGCGTCCCGCTCCTCCGCGAGCGTCGATCGCCCAGTCGCCGATGTAGAAGACCAGCGCACCACTTGCGAAGCCGAGGGCGGCGAGCTCTGCGTTCGTGTCGACGGCCTCCAGCACGAGCTCGTAGGCAACCGCCGCAATGAGTGCGCCTGCGCCGAACGCCATCGCAAGCCCGATCGACCGAGGCGGAGGTCGGAGGAGCGCGAATGCGGCGCCGACCCACAGCGAGCCCGCGGTCACGAGCCCCCAGAAAGCAGCCTCGCCCACGCGGGGACTCTACGGCTCGTCGAGCGTCAGTTGACGGTATGGCGACAGCCCGGAGACACCGACTCCGACGAGTCGCAGCGCTCCCGGCCGGTCCCGGAGGCCGCGATCGAGAAGACCGCAAGCGACGTTCCCGATGACGTCCGCCTCGTCGACGGCTGCGGCCAGCGTCGTCGACCGCGTGCGGATCGAGAAATCGCCGTAGCGGAGCTTCGCGGTGACTGTCCGCCCGGACAGCCCCGAGCTCCGCAGCCGCTCGGACACGAGGTCCGCCAGCCGCCGGACCTCTCCGTGCAGCCGCTCGCGATCCGTGAGGTCCCGCGCGAACGTGTCCTCGGCCGACACGGAGACCGGCTCCAGCTCGAGGTCGAGATCGCGCGGATCGATGCCCTGCGCGCGGTTTCGGAGCAGCGGACCGAGCGAGCCGGGCAAGAGCGTCCTCAGCTCCGTATCCGGGAGCGAGGCCAGAGCGCCGATCGTGTCGACGCCCGCGGCGCGCAGCCTGTCCTCCGCGCGTGGGCCGACGCCCGGGAGGAGGCGGACGGCGAGCGGTGCCAGGAACCGGGCCTCGGTGCCAGGCGGCACGACCGTGATCCCGCCCGGCTTGCGCCGGTCGGAGGCGATCTTGCACACCACCTTCGAGGTGGCCACCCCGAGTGAGCACGTGAGGCTCGTCCGCCCACGCACCGCGGTCTGGATCGCCGAGGCGATCGCCCGCGCACGCGTGAAGTCAGATGCGACGTCGCCGAGGTCGAGGTACCCCTCGTCCAGTCCGGTCCGCTCGAGCCTCGGGACGATCTCGCCGATCGTGTCCCAGACGACGCGGGAGTACTGGCGGTAGAGCGCATGCCGCGGGCGCAGGAACACGGCGGTCGGGCAGCGCCGCAGCGCCTCGGCCGCGCTCATCGCCGAGTGGATCCCGAACTTCCGGGCCGCATAGTTGGCCGTCGAAACGACTCCGCGGCTGTGTGGGTCGCCGCCGACGACGAGCGGCTTGTCGCGCAGCTCGGGGTTCTCGAGCTCCTCGACGGCCGCGAAGAATGCATCGAGGTCGAGGTGGGCGAGGATCCTCATATGGCCAAAGCTACTGTTGCTGCGTGATCGTCACGCCAGCGCTCCCGCCGCCGGTGATCGAGCAGCCGGCGCCGCGCCAGGTCTCGTATGGAGTGATCACGGGGCGAGCTGCCCGAGGCACGACACGCGTGATCGTCACGGCGAACGGGAGCAGGCTCGCGTCGAAGCCTCTGGCGGGAAAACGTTTCTCGCTGCGCGTGCGGCTGCCGCTCGGCGACGTCACCGTCCGCGTGACGACGCTCGCGCGAGGCGGAAACCGCTCGACAGCGCACGTCCACGACGTGTTCGGCTTGCCGGTCGCAGCCCGGCCGCGAGTTGCGCGGACGAGGTTGGACAGGACACTGGGCAGGAAGCTCGATGCCGTGGTGCGTGGTTACGCAGGAACGGCGGGGTACTACGTCCAGAGCCTGACCGGAGGCTCCGGTGCGGCCTGGAATGCAAAGGCCCGTTTTCCTGCTGCTTCGACGCTGAAGCTCGCGATCGCCGCGACCGTCCTCGCAGAGCACTCGGGCATACCCCCGCCCGGCTCGTATGTCGACGGGCTACTTCGGGAGATGATCATCCCGTCGGACGACGCCTCGGCGAACGCGCTTCTCGTCTGGCTGGACGGCTCGACGAGCTCGGGGGCCTACCGCGTGAACGCGCTCATGCGCTCGCTCGACCTTACTGACTCGCTCATGTACGGAGGCTACGAGGTTCGCGCGCTGTCGAGCCGGATCCCTCTTCGCGTCGACGAGTCGCCGGGCTTCGGCGTGGGCAAGTACACGACCGCCTGGGACATGACCTCGCTGTGGCGGGCGATCTGGCTCGCCTCTGCGGGAAAGGGGCCGCTGCGATCGTCGCAATCCGGCTTCACTCCGGGAGACGCCCGCTACCTCCTCTGGCTCACCGCACACGTTCGCGATGAGCCGAAGCTCGACACGACGGTTCGGTCCGGGCGAGGCGTCGAGGTCCTGCACAAAGCCGGCTGGATCAACGCGGCGCGCCACGACACGGGGCTCGTCTTCTGGCAGGGCGGCGTCTTCGTCGCCGGGGTGATGACGTACCGGTCGTCTGGGGTCTCACTCTCGTCCGACCGCCTCGCCGGCCGCGTCACCGCGCTCGCGCTCCAACGCTTCCGCCGCACCGAAGGCTGAGGGCGGCAAAGCGCCGCCCTGCACCGGCTCGTCGGGCGAGGCTTGCCTCGCCCCTATCCCGCGTAGCCCTGCACGTGGTTGGTACAGTTTCTGTACTACCTATGCCATTCGTACGAAAGCGAGACCCGTGAGCGAGACCGAGAACACAACCCGTTTGCTTCTCGTCCCCCTGGAAGACCTCGTCGTCTTCCCCAACATGAACGTCACCCTCACCGTCGACGTCGGCGACGAGGATCGTGTGCTGCTCGTACCCAAGCACGACGACGAGTACGCGAAGGTCGGCACCGTCGCCGAGGTGACCGACCGCATCCGCCTGCCCGGCGGGGGTCGTGCAGTCGCACTGAACGGCTTGCACCGCGGGATCGCGGGCGCCGCAGGCAGCGACTCTCAAGGGCGCCTCTTGGTCGAAGTCGAGGAGCGGCCTGACCCGCCGTCGGCCGACGGCCGCATCCGCGAGCTCGAGATCGAGTATCGCGCGGTCGTCGAGGAGATCCTCGAGCTGCGCGGAGACGACGGCCGCATCGCCGCCTTCGTGCGCTCCATCTCCGAGCCGGGCGCGCTCGCCGACACAACGGGCTACTCGCCCGACATCGGCTTCGAGGAGAAGGTTCGCCTCCTCGAGACGGTCGACGTGCGCGAGCGCCTCGAGCTCGCGCTGGAGCTCCAGCGCGAGCGGCTCGCCCTGATGCAGGTGCGCCAGCGGATCCAGGAGGACGTCGAGACGAACGTCGACAAGCAGCAGCGCGAGTACATCCTTCGCCGCCAGCTCGAATCGATTCGCAAGGAGCTCGGCGAGGACGAAGGGTCCGTCGTCGAGGAGTATCGGACAAAGATCGCCGAGGCCGAAATGCCCGAGAACGTCCTCGAGCAGGCCGAGCGCGAGCTTTCGAGGCTCGAGCGAATGGGCGACCAGACCCCGGAGGCGAGCGTCATCCGCAACTACCTCGACTGGCTGCTCGCCGTGCCCTGGAGCAAGCGCTCCGAGGAGCGGCTCGACCCGAAGCACACGCGCGAGGTGCTGGACACCGACCACGCGGGCCTCGAGGACGTGAAGGACCGGATCGTCGAATACATCGCGGTCGCGAAGCTCCGCCAGGAGCGCGGGGTCGAGGACGACAAGCGCTCCGGCGCGATCCTCACGCTCATCGGTCCGCCCGGCACCGGCAAGACCTCCATCGGGGAGTCGGTCGCACGCGCGACCGGGCGCGAGTTCGTCCGCATGTCGCTTGGCGGTATCCGCGACGAGGCGGAGATCCGCGGCCATCGCCGCACGTACATCGGCGCACTGCCGGGCAGGCTCGTGCGCGCGCTCCGCGACGCCGGAACGATGAACCCGGTGATCATGCTCGACGAGGTCGACAAAGTCGGCGCCGACTGGCGCGGCGACCCGTCCTCGGCGCTTCTCGAGGTTCTCGACCCGGCGCAGAACCATTCGTTCCGCGACCACTACCTCGACGTCGAGCTCGACCTGTCGCAGGTCTTCTTCATCGCCACCGGGAACATGGCCGAGACGATCCCCGGGCCGCTGCTCGACCGCATGGAAGTGATCCGCTTCGACGGATACACGACGGACGAGAAGGTCGCGATCGCGAAGGGGTACCTGTGGCCGCGACAGGTGGAACGCAACGGCCTCCGCGAGGACGAGGTCTCCGTCTCGGATGAGGCGATCGAGCTCGTGGTCAGCGAGTACACGCGCGAGGCGGGTGTCCGCCAGCTCGAGCGCGAGCTGGGCACGGTGTTGCGGAAGACCGCGACGAAAATCGCATCCGAGAACGTCGAGACGCCGTTCGTCCTCGACGAGGCAGCGGTGCGCGAAGCCCTCGGACGCCGCAAGTTCTACCGCGAGGTCGCAGAGCGGACTGCCGTGCCCGGCGTCGCGACCGGCCTGGCCGCGACGGCAGTCGGAGGCGACGTTCTCTTCATCGAGGCCACGTCCCACAAGGACGGCGACAAGCTCGTTCTCACCGGCCAGCTCGGTGACGTGATGAAGGAGTCCGCGCAGATCGCGCTTTCCTCCGTTCGTGCGCTCGCCCCCCAGTTGGGGATCGACGAGGAGCTATTCGAGAAGCGGGCGTTCCACGTTCACGTTCCGGCAGGGGCGATCCCGAAGGACGGTCCGAGCGCCGGCATCACGATGGCGACGGCGCTTGCCTCGCTCCTCACCGGCCGTCCGGTCAAGCACACGGTCGGGATGACCGGTGAGATCACCCTCCAGGGTCGCGTCCTGCCGATCGGTGGTCTCAAGCAGAAGGTGCTCGCGGCCCATGCGGCCGGGATCACCGACATCGTGATCCCGGAGCGCAACCGCGCCGACCTCGAGGAGATCCCGGAGAACGTGCGCGAGGAGATCGCGTTCCACCCGGTGATGTCGATCGGCGAAGTGCTGGGCCTCGCACTCGAAGAGACGCCGGTGCAGCCCAGTGTCTCGGTGTAAGCGTCTCGAGCCCGTCCCCGAGAACGTCCGCCGCGCGGCGGACGTTCTCGAGCGACGACACGCGGTCTCGATCCTCTTCGCCTCGCACCAGGGCTGCACGCGCTTCACCGAGTTCCGGCGGGCGCTCGGCACGATTCCGCCCGCGACACTCGCCCAGCGCCTGGGCGAGCTCGAGCGAGCGGGTGTGCTGAAGCGCGTCGTGCGGGAGACGCGACCGCCGCACGTCGAGTACGTCCTGACGAAGGACGGTCTGCAGCTCAAGGCGCTCCTCGACGCACTTGCCGTCTGGGCTCGCGCGTAGGGGCGAGATCTCGCCCCCAGGGCTGCAATACTTTCCGAAGTGAAGCGGCTTGCAGACCCGTACCGGGACCTCGACGTCATCGACTCCCGCGCTCCACGCTTCAACCAGGTCGTCATCGGATCGCTCGCGCTCGTCGCCGTCCTCACCGGTTGGTCGTGGCTCCTCGGTCTGCTCGCGCTGCAGCTCGTCGTCGGCCTGACGCTCGGACGCCGCTACTGCCTTCCCTGCCTTGCGTACTTCGAGCTCGTGCAGCCGTGGTTCGGCGAGGGGCAGCTCGAGGACGTGCGGCCGCCGAGGTTCGCGAACATGGTGGGTGCTGGCTTCCTGGCGGCGGCCTTCCTGTCGTATCTGGCGGGGCTCGACGTGCTCGGTGCGGCTCTCGGCATCCTCGTCGCGGCGCTCGCGCTGCTTGCCGCGGCGACCGGCTTCTGCGCGGGGTGCGAGGCCTACAAACTCGGCTATGTGCTCACCGGCCGGCGCTTCGTCTCCTGCCCGCTGCCTCCGCAGCCGCGCACCGCGAAGTAGGGGCGGGATACGTCTCGCCCTATTCGGGCCAGAAGTCCGCGAGATACTCGGCGTCGTCCCTGGAGCCGCCCGGCACGACCTTCGACACGATGATGACCTCGGCGTCCTCCGGCTCGTCGTTCCACACCGAGCGCCACGTCTCGGCTGCGACGCGCACCGCCGCTCCCCGCTCGAGCTCCACGACGTCATCGCCGAGCTTGAACTGGAGCTTTCCGGACGCGACGAAGTAGACCTCTTCCTGCTCCTTGTGGCGGTGGCCATACGAGCCCTTGCCGCCCGTGTGCTGCGGCATGCGCCGGTACGTGAAGGCGACCTGCTCGGCCTCGAGGGCGCCGGTCATCATCCGCATCTCGCCGGGGTAGTCCCCGAGCACGTCGTCGACTTCCTCGAGCCGCTTGATCGTGTAGTCGGCCACCTCGCCTCCTTCGGTACGACGCCGTCGCGCGACTCTAACGCGGCGCCGAGCGCAACACGTCCGCAACCACGCCTTACGTTCTGCCAACAACTCCCGGCGGTTCCAGTCGTTCTAGCAAGTGGATGTCGGCGGCGGAACACTCATCTCAGTCGTACGAGCTGTCCCCCGAGGACGAGCGCGTCGCGAGCTGGCGGTTCGACCAGTTCAGGCTCCTCGGCTTCGCCGAGGAGGAGTGTTGGATGCTCGTCGACTCGGGCGCCGATCTGCAGCTCACTCGCTCGATGATCGGCGCGGGCTGCCCGCTCCATCTCGCGCTTCGTATCGTCCTGTAGTTGACACTCGGCCGAGAGGCTGGCATCGTTCCGGCTCGCTGGGATCCCCAGCCCGACGCGAAGGGAGGTCATCCATGCAGATCGCACGCTCGATCGACGCGAGTTGGCCTCTCGTCTCCACCTAGAGCCTTCTCGCACACACGCAGCCCGCCTCTGGCGCCTCAGAGGCGGTCCTACGCGCGACAAGGAGAAGAATTCGTGTCAGCAACATCGGTTTCAGCACTTCCGCAGCTCGACGGAGTCGCCTTCCGGATGTTCCGGGGTCCGGCTGACTACGCCGACTTCGCGCGCATCATCACCGCGAACTCCAAGAACGACGGTGACGACCGCGTCGAGACGCCCGAGGGAATCGCGTCGGGCTACGATCATCTCGACCGTTGTGACCCCACACGCGACCTCGTGGTCGCCGAGGTCGACGGTCTCCCGGTGGCCTACAGCCGTGTCTGGTGGGATCAGGAGCCGGATGGGCCGCTCATCTACCGGCACGTCTGCTTCGTCGATTCCGAGCACAGCGGCCGTGGCATCGGCGGAGCGCTCTTCGCCTGGAACGAGAGCCGCCTCCGCGAGATCGCAGCCGATCACGACGCTTCCGACAGGCTCTACGAGGTCTGGGCAAGCGACGGCAACCTCGGCGCGACGAAGCTCACTCGCGACGCGGGCTACGACGCGATCACCTACGCGGCCGAGATGGTGAGGCCCACGGTCGACGACCTCCCCGATCACCAACTGCCCGAGGGACTCGAGATCCGTCCGGTCACGGACGACCAGCTGCGCGAGATCTGGGAAGCCGACGTCGAGGCGTTCCGCGACCACTGGGGCTTCGTGGAGCAGACCGAGGCCGACTACGAGAGGTTCCTCGCGTTCCCGTACCACGATCCGACGCTCTGGAAGATCGCCTGGGACGAGGAGGGCGTGGCCGGCCAGGTGAAGTCGTTCATCGACACGGCCCAGAACGAGGAGCACGGCCGCAAGCGCGGGTGGACGGAAGCGATCTCCACCTCGCGCCGCTGGCGCCGGCGGGGAGTCGCGAAAGCGCTGATCGTCGAGTCGATCCGCGAGCTCGCAAAGCGCGGGATGACCGACGTCGCCCTCGGGGTGCACACGGAGAACCCGAACGGCGCGTACGACCTCTACGCCGGTCTCGGCTACGAGGTCGTCAACACGTGGACGACGTATCGCAAGCCCCTGCAGTAGCGTCGCCGTCCAGCAGTCGACACCCGCAGGTTCGAACTAGGTCCCTTCGGGACTGTGGCAAACAGCCTCGAGCTTGAACCCATGAGGATCGAGCCAGTAGGTCGCAAAACAGTGTGGCCCGTACTGGGGGAACTCGCGGGGCTCGTCCAGGATGATGGCGTCGCGTGCAAGAGCCCACTCGTGTGCTGCTCGGACGACTGCTCGGCTCGCGACCAGGAATGCGAGGTGATGAAAGCCTGGTTGCAGTCGCGAGTAGGAGCCCGGTTCTTCTGCCTTGTAGAAGAACAGTTGTGAGCCCAGAGCGCCATCGGGCCCGTAGTTGAGCGGTCCTTCGGGGCCGGTCTCGAACCACTCTCGGAGTCCGAGGACGGACATGAGGTCGTCGTAGTACTGCTTGGCGGCGGCGAGATCCGGAACGCCGATGCCGATGTGGTCGATGAATCCGGTTCGGGGCAATGTCACCTCCCCTGAGCGGTGCAGTTGGTCGAGCCCTTCACCTCGGGCTTCGGTTGTGAGAAGTGGAAGTGCACCCGCGGCAGCGCGCAGCGCGACGTTCGCCTCGGTCTCGCGCTGATCCCAGGTGAACGCCGAGCGCGGGCTGAAGCGGATGGCGACGTCGTCCGACTCGAGGAACGCCGAAACGGCTTCTGACATATCCATCGACCCCTCGATGTAGCGCCCGTGAACATGACGAACGAGAGGGCGTGCGTCGACGCCGCGCACGATCTCCGCGTCGCCCACCAGCGACACGCCGCAGACCTCGAAGCCCGGACGCGAGTCGTGGATCACGAGCGTCGAGCGAGAATCGACCTGTACGTTCGCCACCTTTACGCTGCGTGAGCTGGTCGCGAGCAGAATCGACCGCTCGCGAGGAGCGAACCACATGGGCACGGCATGGATCGTTCCATCCCTGTTGAGGTTGGCGAATACTCCGACGAGTCGCGCGTCGAGCAGTTCCATGATCAGTACGTCGTCGAGGATGGCGTCGCCGTCCACGCGCTTGCTCGGAGCCGGATCGCTCATTCCTGTCCCAACGATATGCCGTACGGCGTGCTGTCCCGGCTCCCGAACACCCATATCGAGGGCAAGGCGAGCAGGCTGCGAACGACCGCTACTTCACGATGATCCAGCCGTACATCTCGCGAACTGGAAGTGCGGGGTGACGTTGCAGATCATCAGGTACTCCCCGGCGTCGTGAACGACCCCGGAGCCGTCGCCTGCGGCACGAACAGGTCGCCGAAGTAGACGTCGTCGTCCTCGTCGTTGATGAACAGTCCCTCCTCGGACACCGGCGCGTTGACGTCCTCCACGCCCTTTCCGATGTCGTACACCACGGGCTGATGGAAGCCGAGGACATCGAACGCCACGCTCGCAGACGTCCCGGCCGGCCGGGACGGTCACGGTGCGAGGACTCGAACCTGCGTGCATTCGTCGGATGGACGTTTGACGACGGCCGAGGCCGCCGCGCACAAGGCGCGCGACGGCCCTCGTCCAGAAGACCCCTTTAGACGGCGGTGCTGTCAGCCGTGCTCTCGCTCCACCGCGCAGTCAGCGCGTAGAGCACGATGATGCTCAGGGCTATCGCCGTCAGTGACCAGAGCGTGTTCTGGGTGTTGCCGAGAAAGCCGAGCTGGGCGATGAAGTTCAGGCTTACGACCACGATCGCGAACCAACGTGCCCACGTCTGCCCGGCAGCCAACGCGAAGCCTCCGAGAAGTAGCAGCACTCCCCAGATCATCAGCGTCCAGCCCCAACCCGTCAGGTCGAAGACGAGGAAGCCAGACCCGGTGGGCACGTAATACTCGTCCTCGATTACGGCGATCAGACCCTGAAAGAAGTCGACCCCGCCGACGATCACCAACATGATTGCGGCGAACCCGATCCACCCTGCCATGCTCTTGGAATTCACCTCTACCTCCTATCGCTACGTCACAGGCCGAGTCTGACGGCGGCTCATGCTGCCGCTCGCATCTGCACGGCGTCGAGCAACAGTTGCACGTCGTCGCCGGGGGTGCAATGGCGGACGGCCGCTCCGGTCGGACGGTCGACACCCGACGATTGCCCGGGAGCAGCCTCCAACGCCCGAGCGCCGGCGAGGGGAGGGGTGGTCGATCGAACGCGGGAATGCCAGAGAAGCGCAGGCTGAGGCTCTAGTCGGACCAAGTCTCGGCCAGCCAGGTGCGGGCCTTGTCGCGCTCGGACAGTTCGAACAGACGCAGCTCGCCAGGAGCCAGCCAGCCGAACGCGCTCGCTGCGTGCCTGATCCAGTCCTTGTCCGTGACGAGCGCCATGCGCTGCCAGGAAGAGCGGTGCTTCAGCCCGACGGAGCCAGCCGCCTTCACGTCCTGCATGAGAGCGCCGAGGTCGAGGCCGTCGAAGTCGTCCGCGAGTTCGAAGTAGATGTTCAGCTTCTCACCACGCTCGAGCGCCGCGTAGATCGGCTCGATCATCTGCCGGTACTCGTCGCTCATGATCTTGCCGGAGGCGCGAAAGCCAAGCGTTCCGGGAGGCAGACCGGTAACGGTCTCGATCAACGTTTCGAGTCTAACCCCGGGTTGGATCAGGTCGCCGATGAAGCGCCGCATCCGCACGTACTGCGTGACACCGGCGATCCGCCGCTCGACGAAGCGGACACGAGGGGTGCGGGGCTGAGTTCGGGATCGGTGATCAGCTCCGGGTCGACGAGCTCGACGACCCGACCGCGAGTTTCGATCGAGCAAGAGCCGGTGGCGAGGACGTTCTTCACCCACTGCACGTCCGACTCGTTGGGTCAAGAAGAAGAAGAAGTAATCGTCACCTCGACGGAAGACGTTGATCGGCGTTCGATATGAAAGTCCGGTCTTGCGCCCACGATGCGTCAGGATGGCGAATGTGGGGAGCCGCGTCCGACGGGCTGCATGATCGGGTTGATGTAGCGGTGCACAATCGGCCGAAACGCCACATTCGCGTCCGGCCGTGCGTGTCGTTTTCGTCTCCGTTCACATGGTGGTCTGCGTCTCCAGCGTCCTCCGTCCGAACACCGCCTTCGCGAGGATCACCAGGCCGATTCCTGTCAACAGCAACGCGATCCCGACGATGATGCTGAAGATCGAGAGCATCTCCGACATGAAGCCCATGTCGAGCGCGGTCGCGAGGGCGGTCTCGGTGACCCAGATGTTGCGGGCGCTGTTCGAGATCGGCTCGCCGCTCTCGTCCATCGCGGCTGCTTCCGGGTCGTTCGTGCCGACCGGGTCGCTCGGGTTCTCGGCGGACTGATACTGACCCATCTCGGCGTAGGTGAGTCCGCCGGTGTTCGACAGCGTGTGCTCGCGCATGATCTCCGCCTGCGCGAGCGCCTTTCTGCCGGTATCGACCGGCTCCCCGGCCCAGTCGGGAGCGTGCTCGGCGACCGCCGGGTCTTCGATCGGCCCGAAAGTAATTCCCTCGCGCTCGATGTGGTCGCGGGTGAACGCGAAACCCCAGATCCCGAGAGCGATGACCGCGATGCCGAAGAAGATCAGCAAGCCACCCGAGATGTATCCGCCGACTCGTAGGAACCGTCCTTCTCTCATCGTCTTCCTCCCTTCGCTGAGGTGGTAGGGGTGCTTCCCTCAGTCTTCCATGGGCGGTGCAGGACTCGAACCTGCGACCACCTGCGTGCAAAGCGACTTCGTCGCCGAATCCGTTTGCACGCGACACCATCGCCACGAACTCGTCGTCTGGCACCACGGCGTCGAGCATACGTCCTGCAGAGATGACCACCCAGCTCAGCTCAGACAATCACAGAGCTGGATGACCAACTCTCCCCTTGCACAGCACGCCGGTTCCGAAAGCGTTCGCGGCGGGGGGAGCTGTCACCCTACGGAGAGCGGTCAGATGAGGCCCTCGCGCACCCGCCACTCGTGCTCTCGCAGGAGCACGCCGCGAAGCTCGGCGAGTCTGTCGGGCGGATCATCGAGCGTGCGGAGGAGCTGCTCGCGCTCGGCGATGGTCCGCGCGAACGTCGTCCGACCAGCCTTCAGGCAGTTGCGAAGCGTGGAAGCCGCTGGTTCGTCGACGAGGTCCGCAAGCACCCTGCCTGCGACGACGACAGGCTCGCGTTGTGGAGCAGCGCGTAGATCTCGTTGGCGAGCGCCTCATGGCCAGCCGCGAGCTGTGGGACTTTCGGATTCCAATACAGCCGTGCACGTACGTTTGCGCTGATCTCGTCGCCGGTCATGCCAAGGTCTCCGACGTCTGTGCGGAATCCGTTCGCGCGAGCGACCACGGCCACGAACTCGTCGTCTGGGACCATCACACCAAACCGCTAGAGCTCAGTTTATGTGCGTGGGCTGGCCCCTTCCCACTCCGACCCCCTCGGCGAACGACGACGGTGGTGTGCTTGCCCGTCTCGTTCGGCACGCCTACGCGTACGACGATCCAGGAGCCGGCGTCCCGCTCCAGGAGGTCACCTGGCACGAAGACCTGATCGGTAAACCAATACTCCCGATGGCCGTCGGGATACCTGATGGTGAGGTTGCGAGGCACTTCTCTCCTCCCGCTCCGCCTGGCGCGATGGCTCAGGCTCGGGTCACGGCGGAAGGGGAGCTGTCGGCTGTTACACACTGAGCGTAGCGCGATAGGGCACACGTGAACGTTGTCCGTGCCCGATGCAATCAGTTCAGCCCGCCCGCCTCGAGCCGCGCTCCACGATCCGCAGGTGGCTTGCAAGCACGAATCGACTAGATGTAGTCGAAGAACCTGATCCACCATGTCGCGCCTTGAAAGTCGAGTTGCGGCCCGTGTACGGCGTTGCGAGCACGTCCTCTGGCACGTACGTGAACCCTGCGAAGGAGACGGCTTGCATTTCGTCCACAAGCTCGGACGAGGCCCACCGGTGAAGAGCGAGCCGAAGTTGGAGAGCCGCACCATGACCCTCCGTCCCTTCACGAGGAGGCTCACCTCGCTGGGGAACGTCGCGTGTTGTATCTCGCTCCACCCGCGCATCGAGGCGCGGGCTCCGGCGATGTGCGCCAGCTTCGACTGGAGTCGACCTACCCGCTTGTGGATTGCGTCCCAATCGAGAGCACTACTCCGAGCGGGACTGCACGCTGGTAGCGTCGCCTGAGTGGCCAGGGAGATCGAGCTCCGGCGCCACACCGACGCCGACGGAGACGCCCTCACTGCCGCGGGCGTAGCGGCAGCGCTTGAGATCGGCGCCCGCCTTCGCGGCCGCTATGACCTCGCAGTATCGTCCGGTGCACAGCGCGCGACGCAGACGCTCGCCTGCTTCCTCGCCGCCCTCGACCAGCAAGTGCCGGCCGGCGTCGTGGTCGAGCCGGGCCTGCGGTCTCCAGTCGAGGACAGCTGGCGCGCCGCGTACCAGAAGGCGGGAAGCGGCACGCTCGAGGCATTGCGCGAGGCCGACCCTGAGCTCGTCGCCGAGGACTCGGAGCGGCTCGGCGCCGCACTCCGCCGCGTCCTCGACCGCCTGCCCGACGATGGCCGCGCCCTGGTCGTGGGGCACAGCCCGACAAACGAAGCCGCCGTCTTGGGTCTCACCGGCGAGGTCGTGGCGCCGCTGTCGAAGGGAGCCGGCATTCTTGTTGTCTCCGGCGACGACGGTTATCAGGTCGAACCCCTCTAGGATCGAATGCGGCGCATTCACGTGTCAGCGATGTTCGGGCGCTCTCAACCGAGCTGAAGGCATCGAGTGGTCGGGAGCGGGCGCGACGTGTGTTCGGTGCGACCGCCGATCGGCCGTTTACCCCGAGTCATGTCCGACGATCAGCGGCCAAGGCGTGGGAGGCGGAGAATACGAAGCGCGCGCCGAGCTCGTGCAGTAGCTCAAGAGCCAGCCGCGGCGAAGCGCGGGAGAAACGGTAGTTCAAGCCCTTGCAGCCCCGCCGCGAGCTCGTCGAGCAGGACACGGTCGGACGCGAGGCTGACGACGTGCTCGATGTCCGGCGCGGGCTCGCGGTCCGCCTCGAGGTGTGGCACCACGGCGCGCATGGCGTCGTGAAGTCGGCGCATGCCCGGAGCGAGGCGAGCGTCCTTCCGCAGGTCGACTGCCTGCACGGCGACGAGCGCCTCGACCGCCACCAGAATCCGGAGCGGAACGAGCTGGTCGGCGAACTCGGAGATCGCGAGCGGAGTTTGAGGCGCGACGTCCTCGACGCTGTCCGAAACGGGCATCGCGTCGATACCCGCCGCTGATGCGCGGAGCCGGACCTCTCCAAGCAGAGCGGCGCACAGCTTCTGCACCGGCGCGTATCCGGCAGCGGCGCCGCCGACGGGGGAGAGATAGCGAGACAAACCACTGTGCGCCGGATCGAGCAGCCTCGCGATGCGGTGAAAGCAAGCTGTCGCCATCTGGGCGAACGCCATCTTGAGTGCGTCGAACTGGAGCGCGATCGCGGGTGTGAGGAAGTTTCCGTTCGACAGCATCAGTCCGTCCGGGAGTAGAACCGCCGGGTTATCGGACCCGGCGTTGAGCTCGATCTCCACCTCGCGTCGCGCATCTCCATGGGCTTGGAGCACGACTCCTAGAATCTGAGGCAGGCAGCGGAACGAGAGCGGATCCTGGATCTGACGTGCTCTCCCCGGATCTTCCAGCGAGCTGCCGTCGAAGAGTCGGCGGAAGATCGCGGCCGCATCCTTCTGGCGCGCGGCAGGGCGCAGCGCGACGACCTGTTCGTCGAAGACGGACGGGTTCGCCGCGTAGCCCTCATACGCGAGGACCGCCGCATGAACGGCAAAGAGCAGCAACCGCGAAGCGTCCGCGAGCGAGACCGCAGCATGGCCCGTCGTGACCGCGCTCGAGTTGCAGAGCGCATGCCCGTCCTTCGCGCCGAGAGTGACCGGTTCGAGCCCGGCGGCGGCCAACGCAGCGTGTCCTGGAAGTCGGGCGCCTCCATACCACGCCTCACCTCTACCGATCGCCACTGCGGCGATATGCGCACTGAGTCCAAGGTCACCTGCGCCGATCGAGCCGCGGCGGGGGATGACCGGGGTCACGTCCCGCTCCACCATCGCCAGCAGCAGGTCGAGAACGGGCCACGAGATGCCGGCGCTCCCCTGCGCCAGGCCGATGCACCGAGCAATGAGTGCCGCGCGGCATACCACCTCGGGGAGCGGTTCGCCTGCGCCCAGCGTGCGGCCTCGCACGAGCTGCTCCTGAAACGTCTCCATCTCCGCACGCTCGACGCGAAAGCCGAGGTTGCCGCCGAGGCCGGTGTTCAGGCCGTAGACGGGCTCCTCGCCAACTGCGTAGCGCTCGACCACAGACCGTGCCGCTGTGATTCGCTCGCGAGCGTCGGGGGAGAGGACGAGCGTGCCGCGTGTCGAAGCGAGCGCATCGAGATCGTCGATGGTGAACTGCCTCGTGCCGAGCATCGCCGTCAGCGGGCCGGTCATGCGTCAGCGCCTCGCACGGATCGGCATCCCGTTCGCCCAAGCTACAGCATGGGAGACGGTCCATCTGCGGCGCGCTTCGCGCGGTTCGCGTCTAGATTCCTCACGTGACTTCGTCGCGCGAGGTGGCCGGCCGGGCGCTTCCCACGCGCGTCGCGGTTTTCGGAGCCGGAACCATGGGGGCGGAGGCGGGATGGGTGAGTCGATCTCTGCCGGCATGACCATCGTGCTCGACGGCAGCCAGGACGCGCAGGAGCGACTCGAGCGGGTGCTGCGCACGGATCCCGGCATCGGCGTCATCCGACGCGCCGACGCGGGCTACGAGGCAGCAAGCGAGGCAGTCGCACGCGCGGGGCTGCGCGCGCCGATGCTCAGCCGCGACGTGTCGTGAGCGGCGACCGGCTCGATTTTCTCTACCTCTCGCAACACGACGTTGAAGAGGTCGCCCTACCGCTGAACGATGTTCTCGAAGCGGTCGAGGCTGTGGTCAGAGCGCAAGGCGACGGGCAGGTCACGCTCGACCCCCGTATACAGCACGTGCCCGATCCGGCTTTTCCGGGCCACTTCAACGTGCTTCGCGCCACGGTGTGGCCGCTCGGCGTGTCCGGGGTGAAGGTCGTCGGCGACTACGTGGAGAACTACCGCATCGGCCTACCCTCGGAACTCGCCCTCGTCACGCTGTACGACCCACGCACCGGAGCGCCGTTGGCGATCGTCGACGGAACCGAGATCACCGAGCGCCGGACGGGTGCGCTCACCGCGCTTGGCGCGCGCGAGCTCGCGCGGGCAGGGTCGAAGGTACTCGGGCATATCGGCGCGCGCGGTACTGCTTTCTCGAATGTCCTGATGCTCGACCACTACTTCGACTTCGAAGAGATCCGCGTCACGAGCAAGCGGCCAGAGTCGCGTGAGCGCTTCGGGCGCGAGCTCACCGATGCTCTCGAGAAGCCCGTCAACGTGGTCGAGACGATCGAGGAGGCGGTCGTCGCGGCGGACATAGTCGTCGAGGCGACGCGGCTGACGGAGCCCGAGCCCTTACTAAGGACGGCGTGGCTCGAGACCTGCAACCTGCTCATTCCCTACGGAGCAAAAAGCGTGCTCGAGCTCGACGTGCTCGAGACCATGGACAAGGTGCTCGTCGACGACTGGGCCCAGTGCAAGCGAGATGACCCCTTCGGCGCACTGAGGCCGCACGTCCGCGCGGGCCTCCTCAACGACGAGACCGTCTACGGCGAGCTCGCCGAGGTGATGGCCGGAAGGAAGCCCGGACGCGAACGCGACGACGAGCGGATCCTCTTCTGGCACCGCGGCTTGGCGACGACGGACGTGGCTCTCGCTCATCTCCTGGTTCAACGCGCTGCCGAGCGTGGCCTCGGCACGAGGCTCGCGTATCGGAGCTAAGCGCTGATGCTCCGCGACGGCCGTGAACTCGCGCCAGCAGCGCGCGCATTGGCGCACGCCGAAGGTGCGCGTCACTCCCCCTCGTAGCGTCGTCGGACGGCCTCGCGGCGCCCGCGACTCTTCGCGCCCACCGTACGCACGCGAGGAGCGGGCTGGCATCTTTGCCCGTGATCGAACGGCCGTCAGAATCGACCGGGGCAGTGAACCGATACGCTCAGGAATGCAAGGTAGGACCGCGCGCCCGGTGGGATTCGGGCGCGCGCAAGGCCCGGGCGATCCGGGTCGTCGTCATCCATTCCGCTGAAACTGCCGATTCATTCGGCGGTGACACGTCGGCCGAAGGTGTGGCGGACTACTTTCACACGGTCCCGCGGAAACGTGGTGCATCGACTCAACTGGCGGTCGACCGGGATTCATGTGTCCGGATGCTTCCCGACTTGGTCATCCCTTGGGGAGCAGCCGGCGCCAATCATGACGGACTGCACGTGGAAATCTGCGGCTATGCGCGATGGTCACAGGACGAGTGGCTGTATCGGGACTCGATGTTGCGACGTGCGGCATATCGCGTCGCGAAGTGGTGCTGGCTGTACTCCATCGGCCCAAAGTGGCTGACCGATCGGCAACTGGCCGGTGGGACGGCGCGCGGGCTAACGACCCATGAGCAGGTGACCGAAGTCTTCAAGCGCGGGACGCACTGGGATCCAGGGCCGGACTTCCCACGCGATGTCTTCCTCACGTGGGTGCGTGAATACCTGGCCGACATCGATTCTGAACGCGGCGATCGGAACCTGTAGCCATGTCGACAAAACACGCCATGAGCTCCAGATTGACACGCGCGTCTCCGCACTCTCGTACTTCGGCGATCCGGGCTCGGCGATCTGGCTCGAGCGGTATCTGATTGAGAGCTCGACGATGCCCCACCCCCATCCGAGGGGCAACGTCGCCCTATTCGGAAGCCGATTCTCTTCCATGGCTGCCGAACCCGGTTCGAGTCCACGAGGTCGTCCACCCGTGTTCTCGGAGGAGACCCTTCGACGAGCAACCGGATACTCGTACGCGCGACGGGTCGGAACGCGACGCGGCGCCCAAGACCTCGTCTACCGCATGTTCGCGATCGCAGTGCTCGAACACTATTGCGAGGCGCATGCCGAAAAGGCAGAGACCCTCGGATGGTTGCTCGGGCCCAAGCGCCGCCACGTCTTGCTGACCGAGCTCGGCCGGGTTGCGCGGCCAAGGTCCGATCCAAGCGGTGAGCTCCGGTGGAACGAGGACGATGTCTCCGGACTTATCGAAGCCGCCTTCGCATTGGCTGAAGCCCGCCCCTCGACGAAAGCGGGTGTGGCGATGATGCGAAACTGGCGCCGGCGAGGTCGGTAGGGACTGACCTGGGCATGGGACGCGATCAGAAGACGGTCGACGCGCTGATTGACGCTGCGTTCGCGGTTGAAGCGAGGCGCGTACGGGCGCGGTTCGAATGAGTCGGCGAGCTGCCCCAGTGTCGGGGCGAGTGTCTCGGCTCCAATCCTGAAATTGCTGTATGCAGGCTTGCGGGTTCGGCATCGCTGAACGACTCCCCACGTCTTTCAGCAGCAGTCGAGTTAAGCCGCTGAACGCCCGGGTGCACACACCCGCCTCACACAACAGGGGAGTGAATTGGAAGATCCCCGACGCTAGGCAGCAGCGCGGCGGAGCTGCTCGTCGAGCGGGACGAGCGGGAGCTGGAACGTCGCGACGCCGTCGTCGGTGGTGACCACGTTGTCGCCAGCCTCGAGCATCTTCAGCAGGTCGCGGGTGAGAGGGATGTTCCCCGGCAGGCGCTCCGTCACGAGCGCGTTCAGCCGCATGAAAGCCAACGGCATATGCACGCTCGGCCGCCTGACTCCGAGTGCCTGCTTCAGCCGTTCCCAAAACTCGTTCCAGGACGCCTGATCCGGCCCGCCGAGCTCGAAGACGCGGTTGGCGGCCTCGGGCTTGTCGACGCCCGCCGCGAAATAGGCGGCCAGGTCGTCGATCCAGATCGGCTGGATCTTCTGAGTGCCCTCGCCGATGATCGGCGTTATCGGTGCGCGGGCAAGCTTGCGGAACGTCGGCAGGATGCCGCCCTGTCCGCTGAAGATGAAGCTCGGCCTGAAGATCACGTGCTCCAGCCCTGACGACCGGAGGTCGTGATCCTGGGTCCATTTGGCCTTGTAGTAGGGGACTAGGTCCTTCGTCTCCTCGTTGGCCCCGAGCGCGCTCATCAACACAAAGCGGCGGACGCCGGCCTCCTTCGCTGCCGCGATCAGCGAGCGTGTCCCCTGGATCATGACCCGCTGGAACTCCTCTTCGCGGCCCTGTCGGATCGCCACGAGATGTACGACCGCGTCGCGGCCCGCCACGGCCGCCTCCAGGCTCTCCGGGTCGGTCATGTTTCCCTGAACCGCCTCGTGGCAGCGGATGCCGGCCTTGCTCCACGAGCCGGCCTTGCGCTCGAGCACGCGCACCTCGTGGCCGGCGTCGACGATCGCGTTCGCGACGCTCGGCCCGACGAAGCCTGTCGCTCCAGTCACGACGACCTTCACACGGTCTCCCGGTCGAATGTCACTGACAGCTCATACGAGCGGGACTGCCTGGGCGGCGCCACCGGTGGCCTCTCGCATTCGTTCCGAGAGCCAGAGACGAACCTTCGGGACGGCCGCAAGAGCGGCAGCCGCACCTAGGAGCACCAGCAAGACGCTTCGCGCACGATGGCTCTTCTTGCGACGCACTCTGTCGCTTGCGTTGTCGAGCTCGTCCAGCATCGCTCGGAGATTCCGTCGAAGCCTCGTATCGGCGGCGAGTCGACTGGTGATCCCGGCAGCGTCAACATCCTTCTTGACCCGCTCGCTCGCCTTCGCTCCATGTCCGGCTGCAGCGCGGATATCAGCGCGCAGTCGTTCGTCCCTGACGATTACGTCGGCGTACGAGACAAGTTCCCGCAGTGTCTTCCTTGCCTTGTCCATCTGTGTCTCTCTGGTGATGCTTAGCATTGTTTTTCTCCTTTGGTGACCTATCTCGGGATACCGTGAGCGGTTTTCAGCAAACGCTCAAGCCGCGGGAAGCGGGTTGGAGCGACGTGCAGCGGGGTGCCGGAAGCACCACACAGATGGGAAGCCCCGCTCAGGTCGAGCGAGGCTTCCCTAATTGATAGGTCGTTGCCTAGGTTCGAACCGCGCGGCCGCCGTTCCGATCAACCACGAGCCGATAAAGGGCAAGCAGGATGATCGAGCCGATGATTGCGGTCAGCAACGTGGAGATGTCGAAGAACTCGTCGAGCGGATCCGCGCCGAACAGAGCTCCGGCGAGAAAGCCGCCGAGCAACGCGCCGACGATTCCGATGACCGCCGTCACGATGTAGCCGCCGGGATCGTTGCCGGGCATGATCGCCTTCGCGATCAGGCCAGCGAGCAGACCGAGGATGATGAACGCGATGATGCCCATGACCGTCCTTTCCGGTTCGAATGACGATCTGAGATTCCCTGGGAGGCGCTAGCCGAAACGCTGACGGTCTCATGCACGAAGAGAACGGCCAGTCGCCAACGGCACTCGCGGGACCAGCGACGCGACGTCGAGATGCTCCGCGGCGTCGAGCGCCTTCTCGGTCTTCCCGCGCGTGTTCCGACCGAGCGCGCCGCTCACGATCCAGCGACGGGCGAGTCGGGCGAGAGGAAGGCTCAGATCCGAGGCGTCCGGAGTTCGTCGCGGCTTGAGGTAAAGCTCGAGTGTCAGCTTCTGCACGAGTGCCGGACTCGGTGGCCCGCCTGTCTCCTCCTCGAAGCGATGAGCGAGCAGCGCGGCGATCGCCTGCAGCTCGCGCACGCCGTTTCGAACCGTCACTCCGATCGACACCGCCGACGAGGCGACGAGGACCCACGGGACGCGCGTGAATCGAACACCGCGCAAGGCGATCCTCGCTACCGGCGTCGCGATGGCGACGAAGCGCTGCATCGCATCCGTCATCTCCTCGGTGTCCTCGTGCTCTGCGAGCAGGCGCTTCGCCTCCGCCGCAGTCGTCACGTGGATGTCCGAGGACAGGAGCCGCTCGAACGCCTGGTGGACCACGTCTGCCGCCGCGCGCTCCACCGTGCGCGGAATCGCGAGCAGAGACGTGCTCTTCTCCTCGGTCTGCGTCTCGGGCATGTCCGCAACATGCCCGCCCGACGACTTCCTCACACTTCACTAGCTCGCGGATGTGTGAGCGCAGTCGCTCGAAGACGTCGGCGCCCAGAGAAGACTGTTTCCATCCTCGTCCTCGGGGTAGGGATCTAGTGACCCCTATCTCCAAGGAGGAGTGATGGAGAACACAACGCGCACCACGACGCGCACCACGACTGATCTGTGGACATACGATCAGACGGCGCTCGGAGTAGGCGTCGATAAGGCGAATGTCGTCGGGTACAAGGTCGAGGCGCTCGACGGCTCGATCGGCAAGGTCGACGAGGCGACGTATGACGCCGGCTCCGCATACATGGTCGTCGACACAGGCCCGTGGATCTTCGGCAAGAAGGTCATGCTCCCGGCCGGGACGATTCAGCGAGTCAACCACGAGGACGAGCAGGTCTTTGTGAACCGGACGAAGGATCAGATCAAGAACGCTCCTGAGTTCGAAGAGGGCGTTGGCTACGACTCGTCGTATCGCGGTCGGCTCGGCTCGTACTACGGGCAGGGTGGCGCTGGTTGGCGCGACTGGGACTGACGCCCAAGCGCACTGACTAGGTTGGAAAGGCCCCGCATCGCGGGGCCTTTCTTTTCGCCGCCGCGAGGAGAATTGCTGCCTGGGATGCGATTGCGTGGCCGACCCGCCGATCCTCGCTGATAAGGCGCGTCGCCGGGTAATCGCCGGTCAACCTCAATTCACTGGGGAGAGGCGATGACTGGGATCGTCGTATCTGCGGTGCTGCTCATCGGCGGTGCCATGCTCATCCTTCTGCTTGCGAAGGAGCTAGCTGGGTTCTTCGGGCGCATCTTCTATGGCCCGCCCGACTGGTGGATCCAGCGTCGCGAACGCCGGGGAGGCGAGCGCAACAGGGAACCGCCGCCAGACCGCCACCTGTGCGCTGCTCTCCCCCAGCGCTGGCTTTGCCCGGGACAATGCGACACAAAACGCTCGGGCTGAGAATCCCTCGACCGAGGCCGGCCGCCAGCTCAGGCCAGCGCTGCGAACGCGGCGGCGATCTCTTCCTTCGTGTCGCTCGGCATGTCGCCACGCGAGACCGCTCGCTATCACACGCTAGTCGGCCGCGGTCTCCTCTGCGATGACGCCCGCCTGACCGCGCTTGCGCACCACCTCGAAGCGATCGTTCCGCGTCACGGAATCCTCGATCTCGTTCTCGACATGACCCGGGGCGACAATGAACTGCCTCGGATCCTCGTGGAGCAGCTCGTACTCGGCGGGAGTGATGACAATGCGCTGGGCGCACGTCACGGACGAGCACTCGCAGAGGATGTTGAAGATCGCCTGCTGGCCGGCGATGTCCTTCACCTGCTCCTCAATGCGCTCGTTCACATCGCGGAAGTACGCCTCGTTCATCGCCCGCCGCTCGTCACGCCATTGCACGACCTGAGAGTCTAGGTCTCGCGAGCTCGCGCTCCTCGATCCGCAGCTCGGCCGCCTCGGGCTCATGCGCCGAATTGCGCACAATCAGGCGTTGGCGGTGTACCAAGCCTCGACCCAAGCCTTCACCCCCGGACGTCCCGCGACGTATGCGTCGAAGCGTGCGTCAGGCACGATCAGCCGTCGGAGCTCCTCTGGCGAGGCGACGAAGCGCCCCCCGAAGCGAATACCCGACTCGTGCACGACGAGCGGCACGCCGTCGCGAGGGCGTTCGACGCGGCGTACGGGGCTCCAGGCGAGCGGGGCGGACCTCACAGGTAACGGCGCTCCATTCTCGATCGCGTACAGCGCAGACGGATCGTCGGTGTCCGGGGCGACGAAGCTGAACCGTGAGTCATTCCGCATCGTGAAGGTGAGCCAGCTGGGAGGAGTAGCCGAACCGAGAAGCACGGTCACCGCGCCCGATCGCCCGGCGCGACGTTCGAGTTCCTCCTTCACTTCTTTCTGCCCGGTGCCGGCGGGCCAGCCCGTGACGAACTGCTCGTCGTCCAGCCCGGGGTATGCAACGGATGTGGGGCTGACTGCAAGCCGCACATCGAACACCAGCGGTTGCAATACGACAAGACCAATCACGAGCGGCAGAGCAAGTTGCGAGAGACGAGGGCGACTTCGCGAGCGACGAGCAGAGGTCAAGGCGTCCGCTGTCCAAACGCATCCCGCACCCGCCAGCACCAGGAGCGGGGGCGCCGCGACCTGGACGTAGCGGGGGTATGGAGCGTCAGCCAGCAGTGCGGCGGCAAACAGCGGGACCAAACCCCATGCCGCGAGCACCGCTGTGATCCGGATGCCGCGCCGCAGTCCCAGCCCGAGGCCTATCGCGGCGGCAAGGATCACCGCTGGTGTGAGGTAGGCGGTCATCACCTCCCGGTACACCGGCCAGTTCTGCTCCAGCCACATCCCGGGAGCTGACACGGCTTCGCCCACCGAGTGCACCGGGTACAGCATGCGCAGACGGTCGAGGTCGTCTCGAAACTCGCTGAGCTGCAAGACCGAGAAGATCGCGTACGAGACAGCCCCGCTGACCAATGCGAGCCCGCCGAGCCGGGCGATCCGACCGACGAGGGCGGGGCGGCTCCAATCGACCAGCAGAAGGGAAAGTGGCCACAAGGCAACGGTGAGCAGCATCGACTGCTTCGTGAGCAAGCCGAGACCGAGTGACGTGCCAAGTAGCAGCGCGACATCAAGTCGAAGCGTGCGGGCAAGCAGAACCTGAAGGAGCAGCGACGCCGTCGCGAGAAACGTCGCGAGAGCTTCGTATACACCGAGAACGCCGTACACGACGAGGAAAGGACAAACGGCCGCGAGTAGGCCGGATGTGAGAGCCACACGCCTCCCGCCGACCATCCAACCGAGCGCGGCGACGAGGCCGAGCGTGCCGAGAGACGCTCCAAGGGAGACGAGCCTGCCGGCAGTGAATGGATTGACTCCTAGCGCCGTAACCGCCGCGGCAAGCCATTCGAGCAGCGGCTCCTTCCCGCTCGCCAACGGGACGAACCGCGAGGACGGGTCCTCGGCGATTCGCGCGGTCCAGCCGCTGTAGATCGCCTCGTCCAGGAAAGGTGGAAAGCGCCAGAGGAGGATCAGTCCAAGCGCTAGAGCGAGCACCACGATCCCGATCGCCACCCCGTACTGGCGCAGGGCCGTGCGATCGTTCAAGAGACGGCTCACCCGTAACAGAGTCTGCCGAGCGGCCCTGAGGTCACACGACCTTCAGGGCGAGATCGGCCGTTGCCTGAGCCAGGACGCGCCTACGCCATCCGCCCAGCCATGAGGCCTACAAGGCCCATACGGGGTCTGAACGTTCCCTGCACACGGTGGCTTTCTGACCCCTCGAGGACGGCAGGGGGGACAGCAGGATTCGGTCACGCCCGAGCAATCACGACGAGCTCCGCGTAGGCGAGCTCGCTCTCGTCGGCGACGACGTGCGTGTACGTCCTCGCGGTCGTGACGAGGTCGGAATGTCCGACGAGCTCGCCGATCTGCGCCCATGAGCGGCCCTGGGCGTGGAGCATCGACACGCGCCATCTCCGCATCTATGTGCGGCGTCGCGCCGACGGTCGCTGTGAAGGCTGCGGCGAGCCAGCGCCGTTCCTCACCGCTCGAGGGCATCCTTATCTCGAGCCGCATCACACGAGGCGCCTCTCGGACGGAGGGCCCGACGACTACCACCACGTCATCGCGCTCTGTCCGACATGCCACCGGCGCGTGCATCACGCCGTCGATGGCGAGAGCTACAACGACGCGCTCCGCGTCAAACTCGAGTCTCTCGAGCCTTAGTCGAGCGCATCGACTGGCGACTCAAGTGTGGTGTCTCTGCCGGCAAGAGAAAGGCCCCGCGGTGGGCGGAGCCTTTCATCTCGCGGTCGCCACGAGAGGTGATCTCGCGCGCCGGAGTTCTATGGCTTTGCCGGCTTGACCTTGACGTGCAGGTCGCGGAGCGTCAGTCCCCCAGCCGTGGTGCAGACCTTCGCCTTGACCGTCGCGCCCGACGGGATGACGAGGTTGACCGACGTGCCAACGAGGTTCTTCCCACGCTTGTTGGCCTTCGTCACCATCAAGCCGAAGCTGGAGCCTGTGGCCGTCCCCTTTAGCTCGGCCTGCTCGCACTTCGGTTTCTTGGGTTCGCTCGTCGTCGTGGTTGTGGTCTGTGCCTGCTCGCCCTTCTTGGAAGGAGCGGCGAGGGCCAGGGACGCGGTCAGTCCGGCCACGAAGAGAGCGGTGAGGACGAGAACCTTGAGCTTCATCTAGCGCCTCCTGACAGGTTCAGTAGGGCAGTTTCCTCCGCCTAGTGAGTAGATGCCGATTGAGCGTGAAACTTGCGCCGCCCGAGGACAGCACCGGGGACAGCAGGACTCGTGCAAACCGGGCACGCATGGGCACGACGATGGCGCGTGGTTGAGCCAAATCCGCTCTGCCACGCGCCGTTCGAAGGCCCATACGGGGTCCGAACACACCCTGCAAACGCGCTTTTCCAGGGACCCCGTACCAGCACCCGTACCAGCACGATCCGGTCACGCACGGCGACGAGCTCCGACCGTCAGGCTTCGGGCGTGGAGCTCGAGTCGCGATCGCGGTGCGTCAGCGTGACTTTTCGAGCGCGGCACGGGTGACGTGAAGCGGACACAGGTTCGCGGCCCGCTGCCGGAGTTCGTGGGAGAGCTGACGCGGAACCGCGTACCAGGTGCCGCGCGCGAACCGGTCCAGGTGAACGCCGTAGCTCAGGAATCGGTCGAGCCGGCGCGTGGCGATGATCTCACGTAGCCGGTTCGGAAGCGCAACTCGTTGTACGGCGCTCCGAGCACCGGTCGGCGGATGCGTGCCAGCGGCGGGCCGCTGTAATAGAACGTGCGGAGTTGTGGGATTGCCTTCGGGTTCACGATCGCCGCGCAGCGTGTCGCGTTGCACACGCGCACCGGCGCGTGCACCACGCGGCCGACGGGGACAACTACAACGGCGAGCTCCGCGTCAAGCTGGACGCCATCGAACCTCGGTAGCGGCCACCGCTGGTCGAGAGACCTCGGCATCGATTGATGCGAAGCGATGACTTCGCCTCGCGGCGGGAGTCGTACTGTCGGTAAGAGGTTTGATTGGTGATAACGCCGCCCACGATCACGCCGCTGCTCGTGGCCGACCTGCTCGCCGAGGGCGAGCGGATGCCGGTCTACGTGCACGTCATCGACCATCCCGATGCGCGCGTGCTGGTCGACACCGGCATGACGGAGCTGCACCCGGCGATGGCCGACCTCGATCCCCGCCTCCGTCCGCTGAGCGAGCAGGACATCGATCTCGCCGGCATCGACATCGTCGTCAACACACACCTGCACGCCGACCACTGCGGCGGCAACCACCTCTTCGCCGGCAAGCCGATCTACGTCCAGCATCGGGAGCTCGAGGACGCGCGCAGCGAGGACGACTACACCATTCGCGAGTGGGTCGAGGCGCCCGGTGTGCGGTACGTGCCGGTCGACGGCGAGCACGAGCTGCTGCCCGGGCTCCGACTCGTCCCGGCGCCGGGCCACACACGCGGCATGCAGATGGTCGTCGTCGAGACTGGCGGGCGCCCGGTCGTCGTCGGCGGCGACGTGGCGGTGTGGTTCGGCGAGTTCGACGAGCCGCCCACCGAAGGCCGGCAGCGGGTCCTTGCGCTCGAGCCCGAGCTCGTCTGGCTCACGCACGAGCACGAGCCCTGGCGGCCGCGCACCATGTAAGGCGCGCCGCGGTGCATATGGCCCGCGGTGGCCTACAAGTGGGTCGTCCTCTCGAACACAACGATCGGGACGGCGGATCGCTGGCAGAAGCGGACGGGCAACGAAATCGAGCCTCCGTCGCACTAGGTTCGCCGGGGAGTGTGCGTTGCGGTGCCCCAGCGTTCAGGAAGGTTCCCCGGAGATCGCGCTCTAGGATAGAGGGGGTGTCGCTGCCCGTGACGCTCCCCCTCATCGACCACTTGGCCCTGCGAGTACGTGACCTGAGACGCAGCCGCACCTTCTACGAGCGGGCCCTCGAGCCGTTCGGAGTGAAGGTGGTGGAGAGCTCGCAGGGGCCTGGGTTTGCCATCGAGGGCGGTGGAGACTTCTGGATCGGGGAAGGGGAACCCCCGGCCGCGCCCGTTCATGTGGCCTTCGCCGCAGCAGACCGAGCCACCGTTGACAAGTTTCACCGCGCCGCTGTCGAAGCCGGCGGCCGCGACAACGGCGCGCCGGGCCTTCGCCCGCATTACCACGCCGGGTATTACGCAGCGTTCGTCATTGACCCGGACGGGAACAACGTCGAAGCTGTCTTCCACGGAGATCGCCAGCTGCCAGCCGCGTGACGCTCGCTTGCGCGAGCGTACTGTCGCTTGAGGGGCAGTCCGGTGACTGCTCGAACCATCCACGTCGAGCGGTACCAGCACCGGTACCAGCACGCGCGAGCTGGAGCGACATCTCCGACACGGACGACCCGCATGGTTGAGCCAAATCGCCTCTACCAAGCGGGCCGAAAAGGCCCATACGGGGTCCGAACACACCCTGCAAACGCGCTGCTTCCGGCCGGTGTGCGTCACACCGGCGTCACATCATCCCTGCAGCGGGCCGGCTCGGCGAGCCACGCCTCGAGCTCGGCCTCGCTGTAGCAGGAGCGCGCCGGGCAACCGCAATCCTCGCGCCCGCCGGCTACCTCGGGCCCCCACTCCGTGTCAATCTCGCTCCGACTCGATTTGTTGTAGAAGTGACGTATGCCCTTGAGCGACCACCATCTCAACGCCTCCATCGCCGTTTCCGACATTCAGACGGCGGTGGCGTTCTACGAAGGCAAACTTGGCCTGACGGCGTTGAGGTCCGGACCAAGCGCCCACATCGCCGACGGGGATCGCGTGTACGGGACTGGTGGCGGTTCGGCGCTGCACGTGTACCAGTCCGACACGGCAGGAAAGTCACCGGCGACGTTGGCGACGTGGTACGTCGATGACATCGACGCGATCGTTGACGAGCTCACCGCGGCCGGCGTCGAGTTCGCGCGCTTCGACCAGTTTGCACACGACGCCAATGGGATCACTGCTCGCGCGGGGGGCGGCCGCATCGCCTGGTTCCAGGACCCCGACGGCAACACCTTCGCCATCGAAGCCGATGTCTAAGAGCTCGTTTCACAAATGACCCGCACGAGCTCGAGGCGGGTGGGCTGAGCGAATCCTGACGGCCGCCGGGTCGCCCGATTACGGGGGAGACGGCCCTCATACTCCGAACCAACGCTTGGACGACGCCGCTCAGGAGGAGCCACGCCGCACCTGTCCTCGATCTATGACGAGATCGCGGTCTCCGATGGAGATCCGGTCATCCGCCCGCCACCCGAGCGACTCGGTGGTCGTACGCGGCGCGAAGCTCGGCATCGGGCTTACGGCCCACGGTTCGCTTCGCGATCGCGTTCGCACTGACGTTCGCGTGGCAGCCGAGTCCCAAACGGAAAAGCCCCGATTACCGGGGCTTTTCTCTGATGGGCGGTGAGGGACTCGAACCCCCGGCCACCTGCGTGTAAAGGACAGGCCGCATGCTGCCAGGAGCAGTCAGCAGCGTCAATCCCGCATGGTTGAGACGATGCCGGCGGGAGGGAACTGCCCGCAGGTGACAGCAGCGGTCAGGATTTCTGACTAGATTCGTGACTTACCTGGGGAACGGGATGCTTCCACGTCGGACAGGCGACAGCGGTCGCGCGCCTCGAACTACCCCCACGTCGAGATCCCGACGACCTTCGTTGCGGTCATCGAAGAAGCACTCGTACGCGCTCTGGGAAGGTGCTCGGCCGCCATGCTCCCCGCATCAGGCCCCGCCCCGACTAACGCGTTCACGGGGGTGGGGTAGCCGCCCACCTTCTATTACGCGTGCGGCGTGCGGATCGAGAAGCGCAAGCTCGAGGCGGGCGGAAGACAAACCAAATGGCAGTTGAGCTCGTCGCTCGTGGCGACCACGGCCACTGGCTTTCCTATGAACTCGTGACGTGTGCCGCGTGTCTGGGTTAGCCGGCGGACAGCCACGTCACATCATCGACTGACGACACCGTCATAACCCGGCGGTCTCGCGATCCGTCGGAGTTCACGATCCGAAGCTCAAGAGGCTGCCCCGCCAGCGACACATACACGATCTGCCGTCCGTCGGGAGACCACTCCGGCAATGCCCCCAACGGCAAGCCTTCTGGGATTCCCTCCGTCGGCTCGGACGAGGTACAGGTCTGACTGCCTGGTGAAGAGGATGGTTCGCCCGTCCGGAGACCACTTTGGGCAGGGCGCCGGCTCGAATTGATCGTCCTGCACGTCAGCGCCACTGAGTCGCGTAGGCCGACTTCCATCTGCTGCAGCGACATACAGACCCTTGTCCCTCACTGCGAAGAAAGCAACCCGCTGAGCGACCGGTGACCAGCACGGACTCCAACTCCCCCGCGGCTCGCTCGTGAGTCTGCGCTCGCGAGCGCCGTTCGAGCTCATCAGAAAGACGTGGTGCTTGGAGTATGCGGGTCCTGCCCGCACGTAAGCGATCTGACGGCCGTCCGGGGACCAGTCGGCACTTCGATCGCGACCGAGGCCTTCGTGGCTCGTGAGCTGCAGTGCGCCCTTACCATCCGCCCGAATCACCCAGATGTCGGTTTGTTGCTCGAAGGCAAGCGTGAGGCCGTCCGGGACCACACGGGACCTTCGGCGTATTTTCCTCGCGGGCTCAACCTCCGTAGTCCGCGGCCGTCGCCGCCGATGACGAAGATTGTGGGCACCCTGACCTCGCTGCCTCGGTCGTAGCCGATCAGGATGTCCTTTACGAACGCGATTTGGCTTCCATCCGGTGAGGACGAGATGGACTCGTACTCCGCCGCCCGCGTCAGCTTCCGTCGGCCGGTTCCATCGCTCCGGACTGTGAATAGATCGCCGTCACTGGTGAACGCGATCGTCCCCAGAGACCTCGACGTGCCCGCATCAGCGTCTCGACCCACGACCGAGGCAACCAGCAGGGAGGACGCGCTGACTACGAGGGCGGCAATGAGTGTTACACGTCGCTTCACCAACGCACTGTCACAAACTCACCCGGCATCTGCAACGGCGGCACACGGCTCGAGGACGCGCTGCAGCTCGTGCATCTCTACTTCGAGAGGGTTCTCCGAAGGCCGAGCCGGCGGCGCGGCCTGGCTCGCGTGCTATCTCGACGAGAGCTCACCAACGCTCGTGAGGTTCGCGCGAATAACCGGATCATCGCTCTTGTTGCCCACTGCCGAAACCTCGTGGTCGAGACTTTAAGGACAGCGTGGCCAGGCAACGCTTCAGGTCCAGTTCGAGCTCGGCACCTGCACGCGGGCGAGAAATGGAGGGCGTCGAAACTCCACCGCTACCGCGAGGGTGGTGGGCGGTCGTTCCGGGACGCCGAACCGACAGCCTGCACACATCATTCTTGGGATTAGGGCTATCCCCAATCGAGATCGCCGCTGATCGCGTCCGCGATCTTCACCGGCACTCCACCGCTCGACGACACGGCCCAAACGGATCCGGCGGCGGCATACGCGAGTCGAGTCCCGTCAGGGGCAAAGTCAGGTGACGACCCTCCAACTGCGGACACGCTCGCGGCCTGGTGCGCCCCAGCCGGGCTCGAGCGGGTCGCGGCAAGGCGACGCGTCCTCGACGTCGTGAAGGCGGCACAGCGCCGCCCGCGCTTCGCCGAGCTCGTCGAGGTCGCGGCGCCGGACACCGTCGTCGACGTCATCGACGCACGTGACCGCTTGCGCGCGGCGCTGGCCGCAGCCGGCACCGAGAAGGAGCGCGCGGCGCTCGCGCGGGTCATGCGCGGAGAACCCAGCGCCGCGACGAGAAAGCGCTCGGGTCGCGCTTTGGCGCCTGCGCCAGAAGGTCGCCGCGTAGACGCCGGGCACTTGTGATTCGAACGCGGAGTCATCGCCGAGCGCCTCCGCGATGACCATGCGGAACGAGTCGCCGACGGTCGCGAAGTCCCGGGCAATCAGTTCGAGTGAGTCGGCGATGCTGCGAAGCGCGCCGAGCGAAGCCGAGACCGTCGCTCAGATCCCTCGTTTGGGGTACGTCGGTCCCTCATCTGAGGGATCAGAAGCCATGCCGAGCCTTGTTAGCCTCGTTTCCGACGAAGAAAACATGACCGAGGGGAGAGGTATCGACGTTCTGTTGGCGTTCTTCGGGGTGGATTTGGTGGAGCATCGTGGTTCATCGCCACGACGCCGCTCCACGGCGACTCCGAGCGCACTGGGCGAGCCCCGGTCGAGTCGGCTCGCGCCCGCTCGTCTGTAGCTAGAGCCCAGCGGGTTGCTGGTGGGGGAGCTCCGCACGCTGTGGGGAAGACTTCTTCATCCGCTACATCCTCTCGCGGCCGGTGCCCCCCAAGCTTCTGATCGACATCCTCCGGCCTGCGTCCGATCACGACCTGGCGCCGCGGGTGGTGGACGCTCATTAAACCCACATCCGCGGGCTGCTGCGACGTGAACGATGAAGCGGTGCGCAGGGCTCACGATTGCGCACCGGCGCTACGTTCCAACGGTCGTGCCGGTAGACGACGAGCTGTTCCAGTCGTTGCACGAGCAAGGCGGGAGTTGCACCGAGTCCAGATGAGGTCACACGCGAGAGGGCGAGAATCGACGCAAACGTCCGCGCTCGTTTGAGGTGGGACGATCACCACGCGCCGCCTCTCCGCCCGCAGCAGCGGAAGGTCGCGGATGAAGCGGTCGAAGCGCTCTCGAAGTCGCGGCTCTCGTCTTCCCAGTTCAAGCAGCTCTACGAAAAGCCTTCTTCCGACTACCGGAAGGTCTGTGACCCAAGGGAAGGGCGTACAGCCTCAGGGGAAAGGCGTGCGGATTGAGGGGAAGAGGGGGATGAGCGACCGAGCGACTGCCGCGTATGCGCCACGTGTAGTCGAGGGAACGCAGCGACACCGGGCCGACTACAGCAGCCCCAGTCGGTTGCGGACGGCAAGAATTGGCCGTTGGCAGCGATGCTCCTGGCGGGTACTGCCGCGCTCTATGCACCTCTGGTGGTTTCATCTTCGTGCTTGTCACTTTGGCGAGCTGGCAGCATCTCGTTAGTGCGGGGTTGCTCGCATTTCTGCTCTGCTTCTTACCGCTGTTTGTTGTCGAGGTTCGGGCGTCGCACCGGCAACAGCCTCGCGAATGGCCGCGCTCTCGAACGACCCGCTCCGACATCGAAACGAGTCAGGTCGTCTCGCCTGTCGTCCGAGGATGCGCTGGGTCTCGTTCGACTCTACGCCGAGAACGAGTCGACGACGTATGAGGAGGCTGCTCTGCGCTGGCTCAAGCGCTACATCGCCGACGGATCCCCGACACTCCAGAACTTCGCGGAGATCACCGCGAGTCTGCGAGATGCGCTAGCGACGAGTCATCTGCCCCTTTTTTTTTTTTTTTTTAAAAAAAAAAAAAAAAAAAAAAAAAAAAAAAAAAAAAAAAAAAAAAAAAAAAAAAAAAAAAAAAAAAAAAAAAAAAAAAAAAAAAAAAAAAAAAAAAAAAAAAAAAAAAAAAAAAAAACTCATTCGTGCGCGGAGCCGCGCAGGCGCCGCCGTGTTGCAGGCCACGTGTTCCGGACCCCCAACCCATTCACCGTCGGGATGACCTAAATGCCAGCGTTCACCAGGACGGATAAAGCCTCCGACGAGTTCACCGTCGACAAGTTCGCGTTTGCATGCGGCACCTCGCGCGCATCTGACCAGGCCAGACGTCATGGCCGGCGCCCAGCCTTCCGGGTTCCGCGATGGGCCGTCGTCGCGTACTTTGCCTCCTCGTGTCGCCTTCCGATCCTCCTACACCCCGGCGAGCAGAACCTCTGGTTGGGCGTGATTGCCACGAAGTCGCTCCAGCAGAGAGCGCACCGGCGTTCCCCGAACGTGCGCGTAATTTCGCGTCTAGCAGCCGCCTGGAATGGTTTCGAGGCTAGCGACGGTGGCGAATAGCGCACGTGCGCGCAGGCAAAACGGTTACGGCTAACAGCTTTTCGGGCGGCCGAGTCCGCGTTTCGGCTGCTCGCCCGGCTGCCTATTGCTTTCCCTCGCTGCCTCGGTTGTTCTTACCATTCTGTTGAACGTGTTGATCCGACTGTCTAGTTTGATGAAAACTCTCGGGCCTCTTAGGTTCCTTGATCCTCGTCTGACGGTTGCCCTTGGGGTCGTCCTCCGGATCCGGCCCGTCGTACTTGTCCTCAACGGGAACGTCCTCGTGCGGGAGTTTGGGCGAGGTCTGTTTCGATGGTTTCTTCTTCGGTGTTTGTGCTTCCGACATCACTCCTCTCCCCCGGAGTCTCATTCGAACGTCCGAGCGCCTCTTGATCCGTTCATCGCTGCAGTCTCTTCGTCCCGAACACCGCCCTTGGCCTCCGCCACCGCAGCCACAACGTCGAGTACGAGATCACGATAGGGCTCTACTTCATCCGGGGCCTTCTGATTGAGAACAAGTTACCGCACCACCAAGCGCCTTGATGGTTTCCTCCACGACTTCGTTGGGCGACTGAATCAAGCCGAAGCCGGTGCCACGAGTCGAGGAGACATCGCGGACGAGCTCGCTCTCGCTGTCCCGATGGGCGGCGAGTTCTCGCGATAGAACTCGCCTCGCCAAAACTGTCGGTGAAATCACGATGGGCTGTAGAGACGAGCAGCCGGCACCGGTGACGCCCTGCTGGCGTCCTTCCCATTCCTGTTCAGTGAAGTAGCCTTACCTGCCATCGTGTCCTCCTCGGCGTTGGGGTCGGCGTTGTTCGTACCCACTACAACGCGTAAGAAATCCTGCGCAAGTTCGGTCGACACTTGGCTTCTATTGGCAGCTGTTCGCCCAAGGCCGCTCGCCTCGATCGGAGCACGCGCGGCTATTGGCATTCAACGACACAAGTCTGAATGGCCCTCTGCCGCGCTCACCACGTCCCGACATGACATCTGCGTGTCTTCGTGCCGTGGGCCATCGCATAAAGAAGAGGCCCCACCTTGCACCTGTTACCGGCTGACCGTTGCGAGTGCAGCCGGCCGGATGGCGGAGTGTCCCTTCCCACTGATGCGCCTAAAGCCGGCCACATTCGCGCCGGCGGGCCCTGGGTCGGTCACCTCGCGGTCGGATGCGCCGGTCTCTTCCTGTTTCGCTGCGCCAGGCCTCTGGTCGCCGCGTCGCGATGTCTGCTCTGCCGATCGGTCGTGGTCGGTCACGCCCGTCTCGGGGGCGTGGCGTCTGTGCTCGGCCTCCTCCTCGGTAACACTGCGTCCTGATTCGATCCTCTCGCTCTGTTGGTCATTCGAAGCTCCTTTGTCCCCCTTCATCGAATCAGCCAAGGCCGTGTTCTTCGGCTCCGTGTCTCGCGACGGGGCTGACGCACCATCGCCAGCCCCGTCGCACCTCTGCCTAAAGGTTTACTGAGTGTTGGTGGCCGAAGGGACTGGGCGAGTAGTCGACTCCTCGTTCGGCGCAACCTCGCGAGCCTTCTGCTGCAAGCTCTCGGACAACTCCTCACCTTCTTCGCGACCACGTTCCTTCGCGGTCTCGATCGCTGTCGCGCCAGCTTCC
>CAVRRU010000004.1:0-114635 GCA_963723695.1 uncultured Gaiellaceae bacterium
CGACGTCGCGGACGATCGCGGCGACGATTCGGGATGCATGGCGCGGCGGAAACGCGCCTGAACACTGGATGGCCCCGGGAGGAGTCGAACCTCCGCCCGCAGATTCGAAGTCTGCCGCTCTATCCACTGAGCTACGGGGCCTCGCGGGCAAGTATGCCCGCGCGCGCTTGCGCCGCTCGATCGGCTTCCTGCTCTCCGCGGACTCTGGCGACAAGGACGCGCACGACCGTCGGGTCATACTCCGTGCCCTCGCGCCGCTTCACTTCGTCGAGCGCCGCGTCGACCGTGAAGGCAACCCGGTACGGCCGATCAGAGGTCATTGCGACATAGGCGTCGCACGCGCGGATGATCCGCGACGCGAGCGGGATGTCCTCGCCGGCGATCCCGTCTGGATATCCGGTGCCGTCCCAGTTCTCGTGCGAGAAGCGCACGAACGTCGCGACGCTCCGCAAGGCGGGTGAGGCGCGAAGGATCCGCTCGCCGACGATGGTGTGCTGCCGCACGAATTCCCACTCGCGCTCGTCGAGCGGCCCGGCCTTGTGGAGGATCTCGTCGGGCACGGCGAGCTTCCCGAGGTCGTGGAGCCGGGCGGCGCGCTCGAGATCTTCGAGCTCGTCGCGGCGAAGGCCGAGCATCTTTCCGACCTCGACGGCCAAGGTCCCGACGTCGGCGAGCTGCTCTTGCAGGTCGGGCTCACGCATCGTCAGCGCCTCGAGCAGTGCGGCCATCGTGCGCTCGCTCTCGCCGCGACGCGAATACTTCTGCGCATACAGCCGCTCGTCCGCCGTCCTCAGCGCATGGCTTGCATCCGTCGCCTCGTCCGGAAGCAGCACGGCACCGAACGAGCTCGAGATCTCGAAGCCTTCGCCGCGCTCGGTGAGAGCGGCGCATGCGCGGTCGATGAGAGGCTCGGCCTCACCCTCTGCGATGGTTGCGAGGAGGCAGAACTCGTCGCCGCCGAGGCGATACACGCGACCCCCACTCCCCGTCACCGTGGCGAGCTTGGCCCCCAGCCGAACGAGCAGCGCGTCCCCGGCTGGATGTCCGAAGCTGTCGTTGTAACCCTTGAACCCGTCGAGGTCGAAGAGCATGAGGATGGTCGGCGCGACGCTGTCACGTCCCAGGCGGCGCTCGAGGTCGGCGACGAGCTGACGACGGTTCGCGAGGCCGGTCAGTGCATCGGTCGTGGCCTCCTGGTGGGTCAGCTCGTAGAGGCGGCTGTTCTCGCGGAAGGTCACGCCCAGTCGCACGATCACCAGCGCCAGCGTCGCCGTGGCGAGAACGATCGCGAGCAGGTTGAGCCGCTCGAAGTGGTCGTAGACCAGGATCCCCGTCGCGACGAGAGCGCCCACGGCAGGAACAGCCAGGAGGGGGCGACCCTCGACTGCGAGCCCCTCGCGCGTCTTGTCCTCGACCCACGCCGACGACGCAATGAGGAGCAGCGCGGCAGGCCAGAAGATGTCCAACCAGGTCCCCTCGACGTACGTACCTTCCGCGGACTGGAACAGGTACACGGCGTCTGCCAGCGCAGTCGACAGGACTCCGAGCCCGAGGAGGAGCCAGCGCAGACCGGGCCTCCAGCCGGTGAGCGAGAAGACGCCGAACACCGCCGACAGGAGGAGGACGTCACCCAGCGGATACGAGAGGTTCGTGGCGACGGAGGACGTGGAGCCTTCCGTGTTGTCGGCCACGATCTCGAAGATCACCGCGGCGCCGAGGGCCGCCGCGGCCGCTGCGGCGATCGCCCCGTCGAGCCAGAGCATTCCTCCGATCGAGCGCGCACGCGAACGCAGCAGGAGCACGATGCCGACGTACAGGAGCGGGTAGAAGGCGAGGTATCCGAGGTCGGCCATCGACGGGTAGGTCTCAGGCTTGAAGGCCGTGTACCAGACCTCGCCGAACGACCAGCAGGCGATGGCGATCGTGATCACGGTCCAGGCCGCGCGCTCGCGGGCGACCAGATACGCGTGCGAGCCCGTGATGACGCCTGCGAGCACCATGAGCGCGTTGTAGACGCCGCTGTTGAAGAGCGTGAAGAGGTCGTCGTCAGGCGGCGCCAGGAGTGTGTATGCCGCGAACACGGCGAAGCCCGCGACGGCAACCGCGCGCGTTGCATGGACCCACCTGCGATGAGGCATCTCCGGACGAGAATCGGCTCGTGACGAACGCTTCTTGAGCTTTCGCGCCGAATTGGGTCGGTCCGTCCGGTCCGGGTCCTACCCTCGCGCCATGACACTAGGGATCGTGGTGTTCGGCGCCGCGTTCCTCGCCGGGCTCGGGCTCGGTACGTACACCCGACGCCCGCTTTCGACGGCGTTCCTCGTCCTTGGCAGCTTCACGGCGCTGCTCGTGCTGACTGCGACCGGCGAGCTGTTCGCCGCCGCGGCCGTGCTTGCGATCGTGGCGCTCCTGGGGCTCGTCGCCGAGAGCATGCGAGAGACGTTCGCCCTGCTCGTCGGCCGCTACTAGAAGAATGCGGGCGGGAGGACTCGAACCTCCAAGGACCTTACGGCCCAACGGGACCTAAACCCGCCGCGTTTGCCAATTCCGCCACGCCCGCGTCACGGCGAAGGATAGGCGCGCTCAGAACCGGGCCAGGCCGAAGAGCCCGATGTCGTGGCGCGTCTCGCCGTCGAGCGCGAGGTCAGCGAGGATCTCGCCGACGACGGAGCAGAACTTGAACCCATGCCCGGAGAAGCCGCCGGCAACGACAACACGCTCCGACTCAGGGTGGCGATCGATCAGGAAGTGCTCGTCGGGGGATAGCTCGAAGAGGCACGTCTTCACCGCGAGCGTCGGCCCGGCGCCGTCCGGGAGGTAGCGCTCGGCGAAAGCACGCAGAGGGATCTCGTCTTCGATCGTCGGCTCGCCCGAGATCGCATCCGGATCTCCGGTCTCACCCTGTCGCTCGTAGCGCCCGAGCTTCACCCCCGGGATCCCGTGGGCGGGGAACCCGTAGAAGTGCTCACCGTCGACGATGAGATTGAAGACGGGCATTCGCTCGGGGGTGAAGAGCTCGGCGCGGGCCGTGTGAAACCAGCCGAGGGCTTGGCGGACCGGCTTGACCGAGCCGGCGGGGAGGCGCGCGACGTCGTCCGACCAGGCGCCTGCGGTGAGAACGAGACGCTCTGCCTCGACCGTGCGGCGGTCGGTGACGACGTGGACACCGTTCTCCGTCGCTTTCCACTCGACAACGCGCTCGCGAGCTCGGAGCACCGCGCCCTGCGCGAGCGCACCCTGGACGTGGGCGACGATGCAGCGCTCGGGCACGACGAAGCCGCCGTCCGGCTGGAAGACCACCTGCGTCTCCTCCGGGAGCCGATACGCGGGGAACCGCTGCCGCACCTCGGCACCGGACAGCACCTCGTGCTCGAGGTCGTGATCGGCGCACGAACGGAGCACGCCTTCGAAGATCCGCTCGCCGCCCTCGACGATCCCCGTGACCCAGAGGAGCTGCTCGCCTGCCTCGCCTTCGAGCTCGCGCCACAGCTCGTATGCGCGGCGAAGGAGCGGGACGTAGCCGGAGTGCTCGAAGTAGGCGAGGCGGATGATCCGCGTCAGCCCGTGTGAGGAGCCTCGCTCGTGCAGGAGGTCGAAGCGCTCGAGCCCGAGGACGCGCTTGCCGCGGCGGGCGAGGTGATACAGCGCGGCGCTGCCCATGCCGCCCACGCCCACCACGACGACGTCGTAGCGCTCCACAAGACCTGACCCTAGTCGGGGCTGGTTGAATGACCCAATGCCCACCGCTGTCGAGTCTCTCGGCGAGAACCGCGTGCGCCTGACGGTCGACGTGTCGCCCGATCAGGTCCGGCACGCGGTCGATCACGCGATGTCCGATCTCTCGGAGAGCGTGAAGATCCCCGGCTTCCGCAAGGGGAAGATCCCCAAGCCGGTGCTCGTGTCACGCCTCGGCAAGGAGCGGATCTACGCCGAGGCGGTGGACAGCCACATCGGCGGCTGGTTCTGGAACGCAGCCTCCCGCAGCCGCGTGCGCCCGGTGTCGGATCCCCAGTACGAGTTCGAGCTGCCCGATACCGCCGACGAGGCGTGGAGCTTCATCGCGACGGTCGAGGTGCAGGCGCTTCCCGAGATCGTCGACTGGACGACGCTCGAGGTTCCCCGCGCCGACGTCGAGCTGCCGCAGGAGACCGTCGACGCCGAGATCGAGGCCCTGCGCGATACGGTCGCCGAGCTCGCGCCCGCAGGTGATCGTCCAGCGCAGGCAGGCGACACCCTCGTGGTCGACCTCGTCGACTCCGAGGGAGAGGCGCAGCCGGACACCGTCGTCGAGCTCGGCAGCGGGCGTCTCTCCTCGGAGCTCGAGGCGGCGCTCGTCGGTGCCTCGGCGGGAGAGACGAAGCAGATCAGCTTTCCGCAGGCGGACGGTGCGAGCTCGACCGTAGACGTGACGGTCCGCGACGTGCAGGAGAAGGTGCTCCCCGAGCTCGACGACGACCTCGCCCGAGCCGCGAGTGAGTTCGACTCGCTGGCCGAGCTGCGCGCGAGCATCGAGTCGACGCTCCGCGAGCAGCTCGACGCCGAGATCGACGCGGCGTTCCGGATCTCCGCTGCCGACGAGCTCGTCCGCGCATCACAGGTGCAGCCGGCTCTGCCGCTCGTCCGCACGCGGGCCGCCGACCTGCTCACTGGGTTCGCGCGCTCGCTCGAGCGTCGCGGCATCTCGCTCGACACCTACCTCGCCGCGAGCGGCGGAACCGCGCAGGAGCTCGAGCGGCAGATGGTCCTCGAGGCCGCCGTGTCGGTCGCGCGCGAGCTCGCTCTCGAAGCGCTCGCTGACAAGGCGGGTATCGAGGTGTCCGACGAGGAGGTGAAGGCGTACATCCGCGAGGAGACCGATGCGTCGGGCGAGGTCGACGCCGAGGGCGTCATCGAAGACGTCTGGGCGCACGGTCAGCAGGAATCGATTCGCGAGGACCTCCGCCTACGGGCGGCGCTGGACCGCCTGGTCGCCGACGTCAAGCCGATCGCCCCCGAGCTCGCGGAGGCGAGGGACAAGCTGTGGACCCCCGACAAGGAGAAAGCCGAAGGGGAGACGAAGTTGTGGACCCCCGGCAGCAAGGAGAGCGCATGAGCCCCCTGATCCCGATGGTCATCGAGCAGACCTCGCGCGGCGAGCGCTCGTTCGACATCTACTCCCGCCTGCTGAACGAGCGGATCATCTTCCTCGGAACCCCGATCGACGACCAGATTGCAAATCTCGTAGTCGCGCAGCTCCTCCATCTGGAGTCGGAGGACCCCGACAAGGACATCTCCATCTATGTCAACTCGCCGGGCGGTGTCGTGTACGCAGGGCTCGCGATCTACGACACGATGCAGTTCATCAAGCCCGACGTGCAGACGATCTGCGTCGGTATGGCGATGTCGATGGGTGCGGTCGTCCTCGCCGGCGGTACCAACGGCAAGCGCAGCGCTCTCCCGCACTCGAAGATCCTCATCCACCAGGGCTCGGGCGGCTTCTCGGGCCAGCCCACCGACATCGAGATCTACGCGCGGGAGGTAATCAGCATCAAGCGCCTAATGGAGGAGATCATGTCGAAGGACACCGGCCAGCCGATCGAGAAAGTGGCCAAGGACATGGACCGGGATTACTACATGACGGCCCACGAAGCGCAGGAGTACGGGATCATCGATCGAGTGATCGAGCACCGCTCTTAAAGCCGTGCCCCTTCCATCGACGATGAAATCGGAGTAAAAGGAGTCAGGGATGGCGCGGGCGAGCGAGGGCAACGAGCAGCTGCTGTGCAGCTTCTGCGGAAAGAGTCAGCGGCAGGTGAAGAAGCTGATCGCTGGTCCGGGTGTCTACATCTGCGACGAGTGCATCGATCTCTGTAACGAGATCATCGACGAGGAGCTGACGAGCCCCGCGCAACTCGACCTCGACAACCTCCCGAAGCCGCTCGACATCTACTCCGTCTTGAACGACTACGTCGTCTCGCAGGAAGAGGCGAAGCGCACGCTCGCGGTAGCTGTCTACAACCACTACAAGCGCGTGCGGATGGGTCTCGAGGACGCGGAGGTCGAGCTCCAGAAGTCGAACATCCTCCTTCTCGGCCCGACCGGCTGCGGGAAGACGCTCCTCGCGCAGACCCTCGCGCGGATCCTGAACGTCCCGTTCGCGATCGCCGACGCGACAGCGCTCACCGAGGCCGGCTACGTCGGCGAGGACGTCGAGAACATCCTGCTGAAGCTGATCCAGGCCGCCGACTTCGACATCAAGAAGGCCGAGACCGGAATCATCTACATCGACGAGGTGGACAAGATCGCGCGGAAGGCGGACAACCCGTCGATCACGCGCGACGTCTCGGGCGAGGGCGTGCAGCAGGCGCTCCTGAAGATCCTCGAGGGCACGATTGCCTCAGTTCCGCCGCAGGGCGGGCGCAAGCATCCGCACCAGGAGTTCCTGTCGATCGACACCACGAACATCCTGTTCATCTGCGGCGGCGCGTTCGCCGGCCTCGACAAGATCATCGAGCGCCGGATCGGGAAGAACACCGTCGGCTTCTCCGCCGACGTGCGCTCGCGCAACGCGGGCGAGAGCGCCGAGCTCCTGACCCAGGTCATGCCCGAGGACCTCATCACGTTCGGGCTCATCCCCGAGTTCGTCGGTCGCCTCCCCGTCGTGTCCGCCGTTCACCAGCTCACGCGTGACGATCTCGTCGAGATCCTCACCGAGCCCAAGAACGCGCTCGTGCGCCAGTACCAGCGGTTCTTCGGCTACGACTCGATCGAGCTCGTGTTCACCGAGGACGCGCTCTGGGAGATCTCCGACCACGCGCTCGCACGCGAGACCGGCGCGAGGGGCCTCCGCTCCATCATCGAGCTGGCGCTTCTCGACGTCATGTTCGAGCTTCCGTCGCGCACCGACGTGACCAAGTGCGTACTCACGAAGGAGACGATCTCGCGGGGTCAGAAGCCGACGCTCGTCACGAGCGTCGAGGGCGTCGACGACGAGGATCTCGACGAGCTCGCCGAGGAGTCCGCGTAGCGGCACGGACGATGCCGGAGTAACATCGCGCCGTGCCCAGATACCTCATCGAGCGGCACTTCACGGTTACTCCGGACGGCATGCCGGTGCTGGGCCAGAGGTCCAATCGCGTGCTTCGCGATGATGTGACGGCCGTCATTTGGGAGCACAGCCATGTCGTAGTGGGCGACGACGGTCTCGTCCGGACATTCTGTATCTACGATGCGCCCGGCGAGGACGCGGTGCTTCGCCACTCCGAGCTGCTCGGCGCGCACCACATCGCCAGCCTCTACGAGATCACGGCGGACGTGACTCCTCGCGACTTTCCGATCGACGAACCCGCTTAGCTCGCTTCTTCCCGTTTCGCCTGCCTCAGTCGTTGCGCGTCAACAACGTGGAAGGAGCTCACCTCTGCGACCGCAAGGCGGCGTCTCACGTCGCGTTTTAGCTCTTCGTCTCCTGGAGGAATGAGCTCCAGGGCGGTCTTGTACAGCACGACCGCGTGCTCCTTCGCCCACCCGCGACCGGCTTGGTCGGCGGCCGCGATGAGGCAATCTGCGGCACGCCGGTGCTCACCCGCCTCGCGCCAGTGATGGGCGAGCGCTTCGTTCGACTGGCCCATCTCTCCCGTCGCCTCCTCGAGGAAGCCGGCCACTGCCGCGTGTCGCTCGCGACGCTCGGCGCGCGGCAGTCTCTGGTACGCGACGTCGTGGATGAGCCCGTGCTTGAAGCCGTACTGCTGGTCCCCCCTGATGCGTGACACCGCCTCGCGGCGAATCAGGTCTCGCGCCTCGAGTGATCCGAGCAGGTCGGTGAGGTTCTCGCGTTCGGCGATGTTGGTGAGCGCGCCGCGCCAGAAGATCCTTCCCACCACCGACGCGTCGACGAGAACGCCGCGCTCGTCCGCTGGAAGTGAGTCGAGTCGAGCCGCGATGAGGGCTCGAACGCTGGTAGGGAGCTGGCCCGCAGTGGACTTCTCGGTAATCGACGCGGCAAGCTCCTCGATGAACAGGGGATTGCCCTCGGCGGTCGCGACGACTGCGGGCGCACCCTCCGCGCCGCCGGACTCAGCCAGGAGGTGCTCGGCGAGCTCTCGACTCGAATCCTCCGAGAGCGGCTCCAGCGGGAGCGCAGTGTACGCCGGAAGCCCGCCGCCCCACGTCGGCCGGTCGGTGAGGAGCTCCGGTCTGGCGAGCGCGAGCAGGAGAACGGGGACGTCGCGTACTCGTGTAGCGAGCGTCTCGAGCAGGTCGAGGAGGCTGGTGTCCGCCCAGTGGATGTCCTCGAACAGGAGCAGCGTGGGACCACCCATCGCGAGCGCTTCGACGAAGACACGCGCCGAGAAGAAGAGGGTCTCCCGATCAGCGACCGGTCGCTCGCCGTCGAGCCCCAGGAGTATCTCGAGCTGCGGTGCGTGCTCCTCAGCCGCTGCTGGCCCGGCGAGCTCCGCGAGACCTGTCACGAGCTTCGCGCGCGCGTCAGCGGGGTCGTCGCTGTCGAAGATGTGCGCGATCTGCTTGACGTGTTGCCCGAAGGCGCCGTACGGCGTGCTTGCTCCGTAGGGAGTCGAGCGGCCGCGAACGACGCGGGCGCCATGGCCTGCCACGAGTTGCGACAGCTCGAGCGCGAGCCGCGACTTGCCGATTCCTGCGGGACCGAACACCGTCACGAACTGGGCGCGGCTCTCGCTGGTAACGCGCTCCCAGAGTCCGGTCAGAACGGCGAGCTCGCGATCGCGGCCGATCATCGGCACCGCGGTCATGGGACGTTCGCCTGCCTGTGACGTCGCCCGAACGGCGAGCCACGCACGTATCGGCGCGCTCTTGCCCTTGGCGAGGACCGGCTGGGCGGGGCGGTACTCGACGGCGTTTCGCGTCGCCAGGTACGTCTCCTCGCCCACGAGGACGGCGCCGACCGGGGCTGCCGACTGAAGGCGTGCCGCGGTGTTCACCACGTCACCGGCGACCATTGCCTCACCGTGCCCTGGGCGAGCCTCGAGCTCGACGATCGCCTCGCCCGTGTTGACCGCGATCCGCACCTCGAGCCCGTCCTGCTCGGCCCAGTCGCGAACGGCAAACGCGGCCCGCACGGCCCGCTCGGCGTCGTCGCCGTAGGCCGTCGGCGCACCGAAGACGCCCATGACCGCGTCCCCGATGAACTTCTCGACGGTGCCTCCGTGCTGCTGGAGCTCCTCTCGGACGCGCTCGTAGTACGGCGTGAGGATCGCGCGGACGTCCTCAGGATCGAGCTGCTCGGCACGGCCGGTGAAGCCGACCAGGTCGACGAACAGGACCGAGATCACGCGCCGCTCCTCGCCCGTCCGCCCGGGCTCGACGAGCGGCGCGCCGCACGCGTTGCAGAACTTCGCGAGGCCGGGGTTCTCCTGGCCGCAGCGTGTGCAGGTCGACACGGGTCGGAACACTAGAGTCACGCTGACGGCAGCATGTGACGAGAGGGGTGGGCGATGGCTTCCACGACGTACGACCAAGAGCGCGCCGAGGCGTTCGCCGGGCGCATGCTGGACATCCTCAACGACGGTGCGATCGCGGTGATGATCTCCGTTGGCCACCGAACGGGACTCTTCGACGCGCTCCGCGAGGCGGGCGCTGCGACGAGTCAGGAGCTTGCAGATGCGGCTACCCTCGACGAGCGGTACGTCCGCGAGTGGCTTGGCGCGATGACGACCGGGCGCATCGTCGAGCTCGACCCCGAGACGTCGCGCTACGCGCTGCCGGCGGAGCACGCCGCCTGGTTGACGCGCGCCGCGTCTCCGGACAATCTCGCCGTCGAAGCCCAGTGGATCACGACGCTCTCGACCGTCGAGGACGACATCGTCGAGTGCTTCCGGAACGGCGGCGGCGTGCCGTACGAGCGCTATCCGCGCTTCCACGAGGTGATGGCCGAGGAGAGCGCGCAGACCGTGCTGTCCGTGCTCTTCTCGCACATCCTCCCACTCGTTCCCGGGATGACGGAGCGCCTCGAGGAGGGCGCGTCGCTTCTCGATCTCGGCTGCGGTCGCGGCCGCGCGCTGGTGCTGTTCGCCGAGCGCTTCCCGAAGACCACCTTCCAGGGCTACGACCTCTCGGCCGATGCGATCGCGCACGCACGTGAACAGGCTACGGAGCGCGAGCTCGAGAACGTGCGATTCGAGCAGCGTGATCTCAGCACGTTCGACACGGACGCCGAATCCGAGGCTTACACCTACGTGACGACGTTCGACGCCGTACACGACCAGGCCCGACCGCTTGCGATGCTGAAGGGCATTCGGCGCTCGCTCGAGCCCGACGGTGTCTACCTCATGCAAGACATCCAGGGGTCGAGCCACGTCCACGAGAACCTCGACCACCCGGGCGGGCCGCTCCTCTACATGATCTCCTGCATGCACTGCATGACCGTTTCGCTGGCGCAGGGAGGCATCGGCCTCGGCGCGATGTGGGGCGAGCAGAAGGCGCGGGAGCTACTGGCCGAGGCAGGCTTCTCGTCGGTGGACGTGCACCTGCTCGAGCACGATCCGTTCAACGCGTACTACGTGGTCCGGCCTTGAGCGATGTCACCCAGGCTCGCGAGATGAACGAGCCGGCGCGTGCCCTGTACTCGGAGCTGGGCTTCGTCGACAGCGGGAGGCGCAGGCAGGGAGACCGGGGCCCGGTGCTCACGTTGACGAAGGACCTGTAGCGCCTCACCACTAGTCTCCGCCGCATGGCGTTCACCACCCGCCCGGAGCTCCGCGGCACCTTCGGGATGGTCGCGTCCACTCACTGGCTCGCGTCGCAGGCGGGGATGTCCGTGCTCGAGCGAGGCGGCAACGCGTTCGATGCGGCGGTCGCGACTGGCTTCGTGCTCCAGGTCGTGGAGCCGCACCTGAACGGGCCGGGCGGCGAGGTGCCGGCGATCTTCTTCGGCGTCGATCGCGGTGAGCCGCTCGTGCTCTGCGGCCAGGGCGTCGCACCGGCGTCGGCGACCATCGAGCGCTACCACGAGCTCGGTCACGAGCTGATCCCCGGGACGGGCGTGCTCGCGGCGTGCGTTCCAGGCGCGTTCGGCGCCTGGCTCCTCCTCCTGCGCGACTTCGGCACGTGGCGACTCGCGGATGTCCTCGAGCTCGCCATCGGGTACGCGGAGCACGGCTACCCGCTCCACGAGCGCATCCGCGCGACGATCGAGCTCAACGCGGAGCTGATCGCGACCTGGCCCGGCTCGCGCGATCTCTACCTCCCTCCACCTGAGGCCGGCGCCCTCTTCCGCAACTCCTCGCTCGCCGCAACGTACCGGCGGATCGTCGAGGAGAGCGGCGGCGGGTCGCGCGAGGACGAGATCGAAGAGGCGCGCGCGGCGTTCTACGAGGGCTTCGTGGCGGAAGAGATCAACCGCTTCTGCGCTGCGGAGGGCGGCCTTCTGACGGGCGCGGACATGGCCGCCTGGCGTGCGACGATCGAATCTCCGGTCACGCTCGACTACGGCGGGCTCACGGTGTGCAAGACCGGGCCCTGGGGAACCGGCCCGGTCGCACTGCAGCAGCTCGCGCTGCTCGCGGGCTACGAGCTCACGGAGCTATCGAGCGCCGAGCTCGTCCACGTCGTCGTGGAGTGCGGGAAGCTCGCGTTCGCCGATCGCGACGCGGTGTACGGCGATGCGGATGAGGTGCCGCTGGAGACGCTGCTCTCGGCGGAGTACAACGACGCGAGACGCGCGCTCGTCACCGAGGACGCCTCGGCGGACTACCGGCCGGGGGTGGGCCGCCTCCCGGGCCTTCATGGTGTGGAGGCGACGGTCGGGTCGGGGGAGCCCGGTCGCGGGACGGTGCACCTCGACGTCGCCGACCGTTTCGGGAACATGATCTCCGCGACGCCGAGCGGCGGCTGGCTGCAGAGCTCGCCGGTCATCCCGGCGCTCGGGTGGCCGCTGGGGACACGCGCGCAGATGTTCTGGCTCGAGGAGGGGCTCGCCTCGTCGTTGAAGCCGGGCACGAGGCCGCGCACGACGCTCTCGCCCGGACTCGCGCTGCGCGACGGCGCCCCCTACCTCGCCTGGGGAACTCCCGGCGGCGACCAGCAGGAGCAGTGGGCGCTGCACGCGTTCATCCGGCACGTCGACCTCGGACTGAACCTCCAGGCCGCGATCGATGAGCCGGAGTTCCACTCCGACCATCTCATCTCGTCGTTCTTCCCGCGCGGGTTCGCCTCGAAGGCGCTGGCGCTCGAGTCGCGGTTCGGCTCCCGGACGGTCCGGGAACTTCAGCGGCGCGGCCACGACGTCTCGGTCTGGCCGGCGTGGTCGGCCGGCCGCGTGTCCGCGGTCGCCCGCGAAGCCGGACGGGCTCCTGCGTGCGGGCGCGAACCCGCGCGGCATGCAGGGCTACGCCGTCGGCAGATAGCGTCCTCCGGATGGCGGCGGAGCGCACCCGCACGTACTCGTGGGAGGATCCGTTCGCGCTCAGCGACGCGATGGCGGGCCGCTCGGGACTCGAGCTCATGCAGCTGATGGCCGCCGGAGAGCTGCCGCCACCGCCGATCGCGAATACGCTCGGCTTCCGGCTGGTGGAAGCGGAGCGAGGTCACGCGGTGTTCGAGTGCGAGCCCGCCGAGTACCACTACAACCCGATCGGTGTCGTCCACGCCGGCCTCGCGATGACGCTCATGGACTCGGCGATGGGCCTCGCATTCGTCACGACGCTCGAGGAGCCCAAGGCCTGGACTACGCTGGAGGTGAAGGCGAACTTCACGCGCGCGCTCACCGTGGACACGGGCGTCGTCCGCTGCACCGGCTCGATCATCCATCCCGGCCGCCGCGTCGCGACCACCGAGTCGCGCATCGAGGACTCGGCCGGCCGGCTCTGCGCGCACGGCACGAGCACGATCCTCGTTCTCGGTGGTTGATCGCGGTACCCTGAGACCGTGCGTCGCGACGGCAAAGGCTCCTCGCTGTCCCCGGTAATGGGGCGGCGCCGCGGCGCCTAGCTGCCGAGCGCCGCGACTCGCCCTTTCTAGACTCCCCCGCCATGGACCCCCTGTACTCACCCGAGGGCGTCGAAACGCGCTGGCAGGAGACGTGGGAGGAGGAGGGCCTGTACGCGGCCGGCGCCGGTGCCCGCCGCGCCGAGACGTACGCGGAGACATACACGATCTGCGTCCCACCGCCGAACGTAACGGGCGAGCTGCACATGGGTCACGCGCTCAACGGCTCGCTCCAGGACGTCCTCATCCGCTGGCACCGGATGCGCGGCTACGACACGCTCTGGCAGCCCGGGTACGACCACGCCGGAATCGCGACGCAGAACGTCGTCGAGACCGAGCTCGCGCAGTGAGGGCCTCACGCGCCACGACCTCGGGCGGGAGGCGTTCGTGGAGCGCACGTGGGCGTGGCTCGAGATGACGGGCCGGACGATCATGGGGCAGTTCCGGCGGCTCGGGGCGTCGCTCGACTACTCACGCGAGCGGTTCACGATGGACGACGACTACGTCCGCGCCGTGATGACGTACTTCGTGCGACTCTGGGAGCGGGGGTGGATCTACCGCGCCAACCGCATCGTCAACTGGTGCCCGTTCCACCAGACCGCGATCTCCGATCTCGAAGTCGAGCACGTCGAGATGAACGACACGCTGTACACGATCCGCTACCCGTTCGCGGACGGTGACGGCCGCGACGGCGTGTCCGTGGCGACAGTGCGGCCTGCGACGATCCTTGGCGACGTCGCCGTCGCGGTGCACCCGGACGACGAGCGGTACAAGGCCGCGCTCGGGCGTGAGGTGCTCGTGCCATACCTCGAGCGGCGGGTGCCGGTCATCGCGGACGAGCGCATCGACCCCGAGTTCGGCACGGGCGCACTCAAGGTGACGCCGGGTCACGACCCGGTCGACTTCGAGATCGGGCGCGCGCACGGGCTCCCCGAGCCGAGCGTGATCCGCCCCGACGGCCCGATGAGCGACGAGGCCGGCGACCTGTCCGGTCTCACGCAGGAGGAGGCGGGCGCTCGCGTCATCGCGTGGACGGAGGAGCGGGAGCTGCTCGAGAAGAAGGAGCCGTACCGCCACGCCGTCGGCACCTGCGAGCGCTGCCACTCGCGCATCGAGCCGCTCATCTCGCTTCAGTGGTGGTGCTCGATGAAGGAGATCGCGCAACCGGCAATCGCGGCGCTACGCGAGCAACGGGTCTGCTACCACCCGGAGTCCCAGCACCGGTTCGCGATCGACTCACTCGAGAGTGCGCCCGACTGGTGCGTTTCTCGCCAGCTTTGGTGGGGCCATCAGCTGCCCATCTGGTACTGCCCCGAGGGCCACCTCACGGTCCAGCTCGACGAGCCGACTGCCTGCGCCGAATGCGGCTCGGGCGAGCTTACGCGTGAGACGGACGTGCTTGACACCTGGTTCTCGGCCGCGCTCTGGCCGTTCGCGACGCTCGGCTGGCCGGACGAGACGCCGGAGCTCGCGCGGTACTACCCGGGGAACGTGAGCTCGACCGCGCGCGAGATCATCCGGCTTTGGGAGAACCGCATGATCTTCTCCGGCCTCGAGCTCATGGGTGACGTCCCGTTCACCGACGTCATCATCCACTCAACGGTGCTGGCCACCGATGGTCGCAGGATGTCGAAGAGCCTCGGCACGGGGATCGACCCGATGGAGCCGATCGCAAAGCATGGCGCCGATGCGACGCGCTACGGCCTGCTGAAGATCTCCTCGACGCAGGACGTCCGCTTCTCGTACGGTGCTATCGAGGAGGGGCGGAAGCTCGCGAACAAGCTCTGGAACGTGTCGCGGCTGATCCTTCAGAACGCCGAGGGCGTCACGCCCGCGCTCGAGCCGCGTGATCTCGAAGAGTGCTGGATCCTCGCCAGGCTGGACGCTGCACGCGCCGAGCTCGAGGACGCGTGGGAGCGGTTCGACTTCGCCGAGTCGACTGCGACCCTCTACCACGTCACCTTCGACGACTTCTGCGACTGGTACGCGGAGGCGGTTAAGCCGCGGCTGTACGAGCGGGACAAGGCTGCGATCGCGACCGCGCTCGCTGCACTCGGGCGGCTCCTCGCTCTCTTGCATCCCGTCATGCCGCATGTGACCGAGGAGATCTGGTCGCAGCTCCCCGATCGAGATGCGCGGCTGATCATCTCACCCTGGCCCGACTCCGACGATCGTTTTGCGACCGACGCCGCCGCACTCGACCGCGTGCAGGAGGCCGCCCACATCTACCGTCGCAGTGGCGTGCAGGTCGAGCTCGGCTCGGACGACGAGCGCAGGATCTTCGCCGCGGTTGTGCGGCCAGAGCGCGCGCGGGTGGACGGCAACCGCGACGCCGAGGTCGAGCGGCTCCGCAAGGAGGTCGCGCGCGCTGAGGGCATGCTCGCGAACGAGCGCTTCGTGTCGAATGCGCCCGACGACGTCGTCGCAGCGGAGCGCGAGAAGCTCGAGCGCTATCGCCGCGAGCTCGAGGCCCTCGGCGGCTAGATCTTCCCGGCGGCGCGCCACTTCCGCCAGATGGGGCGCATCTGCATCGCCGTGGCTCGGACGGAGTCGGCGGCGCTCATGCGTCCCCGAGCGACCTGCGCGAACATCTGCGGGATCAGAAACCGGTCGAGGGTCTCTTCGACGGCCGCGTTCGCGTGTCCCGGGTAGCCGGCGTTGCTTGTGTACCTCGATGCCACCGTGGTGAGGATCGAGTACTTGCCCTTCGGCGCGCGCGGGTCGGCCGCCGCGGCCTTGTAGATCTGCTTGGCCGGGTGCGCGCCCGGGAAGCTCGGGTAGTTGAAGAAGCTCGATGCAGGGACGGACTCGTTGGCCGCCAGGCAAACGTCGGCGACGAACCTTTCTGCGGCCTCGCGGTTCTTCGCGAACTTCCAGACGGAGTAGACGCCCGTGTACTGCCCGAGCCCGAGCCTTCCCCGCGGCCCGTGTGGGACGGGCCAGATCCAGAGCTCGCCGGCGAACGGCATGCCGAGGTCCTCGGCCCGGCGGATCGGGGAGATCGCGTTCATGATCAGCGACCCTCTCCCCGACAGGACGAGCTGATTGTTCGACGTCACGTTCCAGTCGAACGCGTTGCTCTCGCCGCCCTGCGCGTGGAGGTCGGCCATGAACTCCACCGCCTCCACCGTGCTCTCGCTGTCGATCGCGAGGGCGCCGGACTCGTCCTGGATGAACGAGCCGAAGCACATCATGAGCGAGATCAGAGCCAGGTTCGAGTCGGGCTCGTTGGCCAGCCCGATGCCGAGCGGATGCCCGCTCGCCTTGAGGGACGGCGCCGTTTCGCGAACGTGATCCCAGGTCGCCGGCGACTGGCCGAGCTCGTTCCACACGTCGTGCCGCCAGATGAGCGGCGCCGGAACGTAATAGTCGGAGACCCCGAAGTACCTCTTCGTCCTCGGGTTGTACGTGCTCCTGCGTCCGAGCTCGCCGTACGGCCCCACTGCCTTCTCCACCTCACGGACGATCGCAGTGTGGTCGATCACCTGATCCTCGTATCGCGCCGGCGGCGACAGGAAGCCGAAGATGTCGTGGCCGCGTTGTCTCTTCGCCTCCGCTGCGGCGAGCTCGGGCAAGAGCGTGTAGGTCTCGAGGTCGATGCTGACCTGCACGTCGTTCCGCTCGCCCCAGGCCTGTGCCCACGTCCGGAACCAGGCGTTGTAGCGCGGCACGAAGTGCGCCCACTGGACGATGGAGAGATCGCCCGCGAGCCAGCGGCCCGTGAACCGGTGAGGTCCGGCGAAAGCGTACGGCGCCGCGATTCCAGCCGCACCGATCGCTGCCGCGGCCACGCCGGCGCGGCGCAGCAGCGCAGTCCTCGTCAGCCGCTCGGGTTTCTCGGCTCCGGGGGGCACGCTCACCGCGGCACCTCCATGATCGGCGTGTTCGTGAGGGCGAAGACCGAGTCGAGCGGCGCGCTGAACTCCGCCGTCCCGGCCGGGCTGGTTGCGAGGAAGCCCTTGTCGACGATGCCGCCGGCGCCGTCTCCGTTCCAGACGAGAAGGCGGAAATACGTGTTGGGCGGAAGCCCTCCCACGCTGTACGCGACGGGCGCGTTCGACATGGTCGGGATCGACCCGCCGTCCATGTCGAGGCCGAGGATCGTGACGTCCCGGGCAGGCGAGACGTAGGCCGTCAGGAGCTTCGACAGGTCCGCGCCCACGGCGGGAGTCATCTCGACGATGCTTCCGCCTCGCGGCTTCGTCGTCAGGGTCATGAGCTGCAGCACGCGGTACACGGGTCGCGTCGGCCACCCCTGCGCCGCCGGTCCGAGCGAAGCATGGTCCTGGGTCCCGGCGTCGTACTTCGCCGGATAGATGTCCCACTTGACCGTGCCGCTGTACCCGAGTTGGGCGGCGCGCATGTTGAACCACGCCTGCTGGAAGGCTGCGGTGTTCGTGGCCGACATCGGCGTCCCGTCCGGCCAGAAGCCCGGCTCGAAGCTCCTCTCGCCCTCGAACCCCTCGAGTCCTCGTACCCCGAACTCGGTGATGTACAGCGGTCGCCTTTGTGGCGCCGGGATCGCGCTGAAGATGGTCCGCACCTCGCGCAGGAGGCGCTCGTCGATCTTGTCGGGCTCCCAGAAGTCCCAGTAGACGTGCACCGACCAGGCGTCGAGCAGGTCTCCCATGTTCGCGGCCATGTAGCGGAACCACTCCGCCTGCGGATCGCCGGCGGTCGAGCGGATGAGATCGCCGCCCATGAAACGCACCCGCTCACGCACGCCCCGGGCTCGCAGCTCGCGGTGGAGCAGCCTGTAGACCTGCTCGTACTCGGGCAGCGTCCTCTGCGTCGTGTTCGGCTCGTTGAACATCGTCACCCACATGCGCTCGATCGAGCCGTCGGCGAGCAACGTGGAGAGGAGGTCGGCGAAGCGATCCATGTTGCTCATCGCGAATGCGAACGTGCTGCCCTGCCACGTGATGTTGATCTCCGCGTTCGCCCGATCGGCGAGCCGCACGGTCCGGATGAACGAGTCGAGCCGGTCGGGGCTCTCCCACGCAGAGGTGTTGAAGAAGATCCGGACGAGCTGAGGCTCCAATGACACGACCTTCGTCTCGACGTTCGCGATGCCCGGCGGCGGACCGCTGATCCTCGCGTAGAGGTGCTGATTCAGCTGCCCCCCGAACCCGTCGAAGCTTCCGACTAAGCCCTGGCTCTCATCGAGGGTGAACTCGGCAGGGCTCGCGGTCGCCTGCGCCTGTCCACCGCTCGCTGCGGCGGCCATGACGCTCAGGGCGGCGAGCGTCGCGACGACCGCGAGCTTCACTACCGTCGCGCGCGGAGCCACGATCGCTCGCCCGAGAGCCTTGAGTGATGCGCTTGGCGTCACGCGCTTTCTCCTGTTCTGCCGCTGGCCGACTGTACTTCGGATACGCATCGTCCGCCGAGCCGCTCAAGAAACGCTCAAGCCCAGGGCGCGGCCTACGATCTTCCGATGAGCGCTGTCGAATGGCTCGACGCGATGAGCCCGTGGCCGCGCGACGGCTTCGGGCTCGAGCGCATGCGAGATCTCCTCGCCGAGCTCGGCAACCCGCAGGATGCCTACCCGGCGATCCATGTCGTCGGCACGAACGGCAAGTCGACAGCGACAGTGATCGTTGAGCAGCTGCTCCTCACGGACGGGCTCTCCGTCGGAGCGACGATCTCCCCGCACGTGGCGGGATGGAGCGAGCGGATCCGGGTGAACGGCTCGGAGGCGGACTTCGAGGAGGCGATCGCGCGCGTCCGCCCGGAAGCGGAGCGACTCGAGGCGACGCAGTTCGAGGTCGTCACCGCAGCGGCGCTCACGGCCTTCTCCGAGGCTGGAGTGGACGTCGCGGTCGTTGAAGCCGGCCTCGGGGGGCGCTTCGACGCGACGAACGTCCTGCACACCCGAGTCGTCCTCTTGACGAACGTCGGGCTCGACCACACCGACGTTCTCGGCGACACGCTCGAGGCAATCGCCACGGAGAAGCTCGCGGTCGCGCAGGCCGATGCCATTGTCGTGCTTCCGGACCGCACGTTCGCTCATCTCGTGTCCGCGCGAGACGTCCGGCTGGGTGGCGCGCGGGAAGCCGCCGAGGCATTCGTGGGCCATGCGATCTCGGCAGAGCCGGACGTCGCGCTTCCGGGCCGCTTCGAGCGTCGGGAGGGCGAGGTCCGAGACGGCGCGCACAATCCCGACGGTGCGCGCTACCTCGTGGACCAGCTCGACCGCGGCGAGTACACGATCGTGGCTTCGATCCTCGCGGACAAGGACGTGGACGCGCTGCTCCACGAGCTTCGCCGTGCCGGACCTCGCTTCATCGCGACGTCGTCGTCGTCGGCTCGGGCCCTTCGGCCGAGCGAGCTCGCCGAGCTCGCACGTGGTCATTTCGATCATGTGGAGGTCGTCGACGACCCCGTCGCGGCGGTCGCGCGTGCCCACGAGCTGGGGGAACCAGTGCTCGTGACCGGCTCGCTCTACCTGCTGGGCGATCTTGCGCAGGAGGAGCAGCGTGCGGCATGGCGCGGCTGATCGAACGTCTGACGGTGCTCGCATTCGCAGCGCTGCTCGTCGCCGCCATCATCGGAATCGCGTTCGCGATGGGTTACGGGATCGGCAAGCTTCTGCTATGACGATCGGAGTGCCGCCGCTCGCGATCTCATTGGACGATCCGAACTGGACCCTGATTCGGAACGTCGCGATCGGCCTGGTGGTCGTGATCTGGCTCGCGACCGCCTACTGGACGTTCAAGGACGCGCGACGGCGGATCGAGGACCCGTGGCTCGTGGGTCTCGCAACACTCGTCGGTCTCTTCCCGCCGTTTCTCGGCCCGATCATCTACATGTTCTTCCGTCCCCCGGAGTACCTCCAGGATGCGCGGGAGCGCGACCTCGAGATCAAGGCAATGGAGGAGCGCCTCGCGCAGCTCGACACGCGCTGTCCCGTCTGCCGCGCCAGGGTCGAGTCGTCGTACCTCGTCTGCCCCGTCTGCACGACCAGGTTGCGGTCGGCGTGCCCCTCCTGCAGCCAGCCGCTCGAGTCGCTGTGGCAGGTGTGCCCGTACTGCGCAACCGAGATACCGCCCGGGCTGCCCGCGCTCGCGGACGTGACGAACCGGCCGCGGAGCTTGCCGCGGCGAACCCAGGCAGGCGACTGACGCGCAGACCGACTAGAACTTCGCGGCCGGCCGCCATGGCCCATGCGAGACAGACGACTCTCGCTCGTCAAGCCGGACGGCATGGAGCGCGGCCTCGCCGGCGAGATCATCGCGCGTTTCGAGCGCGTGGCCTCGAGCTGCGCGGCGCGCGCCTGCTGAAGATCCCGAAGGCGACCGCCCGCGAGCACTACGCCGAGCACAGGGGCAAGCCGTTCTTCGGCTCGCTCGTCGACTTCATCACGTCCGGCCCGGTGCTTGCGCTTGCGGTGAGCGGCGAGTCGGCGATCTCGGTCGTGCGCACGATGATTGGCGCGACGCAACCCGCTCGACTCCGCGCCGGGAACGATCCGCGGCGACCTCGCGCTCGAGCTGCCGAGAACATCGTCCACGGCTCGGACTCGAAGGGCAGCGCGCGGCGCGAGCTGGCGCTGTTCTTCCCCGACGGTCTTGTCTGAGCACGACTACGTCGCTCGCAACCGCGAGCTCTGGACGAAGCAAGAACGCGGAGTACACCGATCGCCGATGCGGCGCAGCGCCTGGGCGGAGCCAGAGTTCAACTGGGGCGTCTTCGGCGTGCCCGGAGCGTGAGTCGGCGTCCTCGGGCGACGTCGCCGGGCTCGATGTCGTAGAGCTCGGCTGCGGCACGGCGTACTGCTCTGCACGGCTCGCGAGGATGGGTGCACGTCTGGTCGGCGTCGACCCGACGCCGGCGCAGCTGGACACCGCGCGCCGGCATGCAGGCCGAGACGGGCATCGAGTTCCCGCTCGTCGAGGCGAGTCGCGGAGGACGTGCCGCTGCCGGACGCAATCGTTCGATCTGGTGCACTCGGAGTACGGCGCCAGCAATCTGGGCCGATCCGTACACGCTGGATCCCCGAGGCGGCGCGGCTGCTCCGACCGGGCGGGCGACTCGTCTTCCTCCGACGGCTCGACGCTCTCGTTGCTCTGCTGCCCAGACGTGGGCGAGTCCGACGGAGCGTCTGCAGCGACCGCAGTTCGGCATGCATCGTTTCGAGCTGGCCTGCGAGGACGGGGTGTCGAGTTCCAGCTCCCGACGGGCGATTGATCGACGTGCATGCGGCGCGCCGGCTTCGCGATCGAGCGCCTGGTGGAGCTGCAGGCGCCCCGGATGGCGCGACGACGGCACGAGTACTACGCCGATCGTGACCGCCGAGTGGGCGAGGAAATGGCCGATCGGAGGAGATCTGGGTCGCACGGAAGACCGCCTGACGCATGCCCGAGCTCGACGTCGTCACCGGTGCTTTCTCGTATACGGGCCGCCACATCGCGGAGGCGCTCCTCGCGCGAGGCCGGGGCGTTCGCACACTCTCGCGGCAGCCGCCGGATGCGTCGCACCCGTTGGCTGGAAGCGTCGAGTTCGCCCCGCTGGCGTTCGACGCGTCGCTGCTCCTCAGCCTCGAAGGCGCGGACACGCTTTACAACACCTACTGGGTGCGCTTCGAGCGAGGTGCGACGACGTTCGACCTCGCCGTCGAGAACACTGCTCGGCTGTTCGCCGCCGCAAAGGGGGCGGGCGTGCGGCGCGTCGTGCACGTCAGCGTCGCCAACTCCGACCTCTCGTCGCCGTTCCCGTACTTCCGCGGGAAGGCGCGCACGGAGGAGGCACTGCGGGCCGTCGGCGTCTCCCACGCGATCGTTCGCCCGACGCTCGTCTACGGGCCCGACGATGTCCTCGTGAACAACGTCGCGTGGGGGCTCAGGCATGTTCCAGTTTTCTTCGTCGTCGGCGACGGCGACTCGCTGGTGCAGCCCGTCTCGGTGGGGGACGTCGCGTCGGTCTGCGTCGACGTGGCCGCACGTGACGACGACCTCGCGCTGGACGCCGCCGGTCCTGACCGCTGGACGTACGAGGAGTTCGTCCGGCTCATCGCGGGCGCGGTCGACGCGCGAGCCCGGATCGTGCGCGCCTCGTCGACGATCGGGCTGGCCACCGCGCGCATCGCGGGCGTGTTTCTTGGCGACGTCGTCGTCACCCGCGACGAGCTGGACGCACTCGCAGCGGGTCTTCTCGTCTCGCACGAGGAGCCGCGCGGCAACGAACGGTTCGAGCCGTGGCTCGAGGCGAACGCCGACCGGCTCGGGCGTCACTACGAGTCGGAGCTCCGCCGAAACTTCCGATGACGCGCTTGACGCTCGCCTCGACGAGCCCGCAGCGCCGCGCGATCCTGGAGCAGCTCCGGGTCCCGTTCGAGGTCGTGCCTCCCGACTACGTCGAGCACGATCCGCCCGGGCTCGCGCCGACGGAGCTCGTGCGCGCGCACGCCGAGGGCAAGGCTCGATCCGTTCATGCCGACGGCCGGATCACGCTCGGGGTCGATACGACCGTGGCCCTCGACGGCCGGCTCTACGGCAAGGCACGCGACGGCGACGAGGCACGTCGGATCCTTCGAGAGCTTGCCGGGCGAACACACCTCGTTGTCTCCGGGCTGTGCCTTCTCGGCACAGGGGAGGACGTTGTTGCGCACGAGCTGACCGAGGTCACCTTTCGCCTGCTGTCCGGCGATGCCGTCGACGCCTATGTCTCGAGCGGCGAATGGGAGGGGCGAGCGGGCGCTTACGCGATCCAGGGCCTGGGCGGGCGACTCGTCGAGCGCATCGACGGCGACTACCTCAACGTTGTCGGGCTCCCCGGCGCGCTGCTCGTCTCGCTGCTGGAGACCCGGGCGCCGCAGATGCTGGCCCTGCGTTAGTCAGTGGCCACGATCACTTTGCCGAAGGGCGATTCACTCGCCCGTAGGCGAACCGCGAGAAATCCCTGCATATGCGGAAGGAGGGGGCTCGTGGGGGAACCATGGGTTCCCCCACGCGAACCGAATCTCCTGCAAACGCACAGGTAGACTCGTCGCTCCCTCATGAGCTGGTTCAAGTCAATGACCGGGTTCGGCGGCCGAGACATGGCCGTGGACCTCGGCACCGCGAACACCCTCGTCTACGTCCGCGGGCGCGGCATCGTGCTGTCCGAGCCGTCGGTCGTCGCGATCGACCAGCGCACGGGCGAGGTGCACGCGGTCGGCGTCGAGGCGAAGCGCATGCTCGGGCGCACGCCCGGGACGATCTCTGCGATCCGCCCGCTCAAGGACGGCGTCATCGCCGACTTCGACGTGACCGAGCAGATGCTGCGCCACTTCATCCAGAAGGTGCACCAGAACCGCTTCGCGCATCCGCGCGTCGTGGTCTGCGTTCCTTCGGGCGTCACGGGCGTCGAGAAGCGGGCCGTCGAGGAGGCCACGCTCTCGGCGGGCGCGCGCCAGGCGTACCTCATCGAGGAGCCGATGGCCGCGGCGATCGGCGCGGGACTTCCCGTCGCCGAGCCGACCGGGAACATGATCGTGGACATCGGCGGCGGCACGAGCGAGGTCGCCGTCATCTCGCTCGGCGGCATCGTCGTGTCGCAGAGCATGCGCGTCGGCGGCGACGAGATGGACGAGGCGATCGTCAACCACATCAAGAAGGACTACAAGCTGCTCGTCGGCCAGCAGACCGCGGAGGAGATCAAGCTCGAGATCGGCTCGGCGTTCCGCTTGAAGGAGGAGCTGCAGGCGGAAGTGCGCGGTCGCGACATGCTGACCGGGCTCCCGAAGACCGTGATCATCTCGTCCGAGGAGGTCCGGCGCGCGCTCGACGAGCCCGTGACGATGATCATCGACGCGATGAAGTCGACGCTCGACAAGACGCCGCCCGAGCTCGCCGCGGACATCATGGACCGCGGCATCGTGCTCGCCGGCGGCGGAGCGCTCCTGCAGGGTCTCGACGACCGGGTTCGCCACGAGACCCAGATTCCCGTACACCTCGCGGACAGCCCGCTGACGTGCGTCGCGGTCGGCTCGGGCCGCAGCCTCGAGGAGTTCGAGGTCATCCACCGGGCGAGCCGCAGCCGCGCGGCCCGGCGGAACGGGCTTCTGCGCGTGTAATCCAGCGCGAGACGCGGCTACACTGGCTCGCCTATGTCCCGGCAGCGCAGCGCGCGATCGGCGGCGCTGGGCCTGACAGTCCGGCGCATTCCAGCGACCAGTTCCTCTCGCGGTGCGGGCCCGCTGCGCCGTCGTCTCATCGTCGGCCTGCTCATCCTGGCGTCTCTCGTCCTCATCTCGCTCTCCTACCGATCGGACGAGACCGGTCCGCTCCGCGGCGTGCACTCCGCGGGAGCGACCGCGCTGCGGCCTTTTGCCGTCGGCCTCGAGCGCGTCGCGCAGCCGTTCCGCGATGCGTACGGGTGGGCGGACAGCCTCGTCACCGCGCGCTCGGAGGCCGAGCAGCTCCGAACGGAGGTGAGAGATCTCCGCCAGCGCGCCTTCCAGAGCGGGTTCGCTCTCCAGGAGAACGAGTACCTGCGAAGGCAGCTCGGCTACATCGACGGCCCGCGCTTCCCGACGGACTACAACCCGATCGTGACCGAAGTCATCGGTCGTCCTGGAGCGGCGTTCGCCCAGGCCATCGTCGTTGCCGCGGGCTCGGACGACGGCGTGCGCGTGCTCGACCCCGTCGTGAACGCGGACGGCCTCGTGGGGCTCGTGACGCGGGTCACCTCGGACACTGCACGCGTCCAGCTCCTCACTGACGAGGAGGCCGCGGCGTCGGCGGTCGACATCCTCACCGGCGCGGAGGGAATCGTGCGCCACGCGCGTGGAACTCGTGAGACGCTCGTCCTCGACCGGGTCCGCAAGCGCGACGTCGTCCGCCTCGGGGACGAGGTCGTCACCTCCGGGTGGCGGGCCGGCGAGCTCACCTCCGTCTACCCGAAGGGAATCCAGATCGGGCGCGTGACGAGCGTCGGCCAGACGGACACCGACCTCTTCCAGCAGGTTCAGATCGACCCGTACGTCGACTTCGGCTCGCTCGACGCGGTCATCGTCCTCGTCCCGAAGGACCGCGCGCCGTGACTGCGCTCTGGCTGCGCGGGCTCGCCGTCGTCTTTGTCGCGGCGCTCGTGCAGGTCGTGATCGTCTCGTCGATCCTCATCGGCGGCGGGGCGCCCGACCTCCTACTTGTTGTCGTCGTCTGCCTCGGCCTTCTGCGGGGCTCGATCCCGGGAGCTGTGCTCGGCTTCGCCGGTGGCGTCGTCGTCGACGTCGTCACGCTCGGGACGCTCGGTGTCACCTCGCTCGTCCTCACGCTCGCCGGCTTCTGGGCCGGCCGGTACGGCGAGACGACGGGGCGCGGGCGCAGCTTCGCGCCCGTCATCGCCGTCGGATCCATCACGCTCCTCGCCGGCGCGTTCGGCTACGTCCTTCAGTACCTGCTGGACGAGGAGGTCGTCGCGCAGCACGCGCTCGTGACCGCACTCGCGCCGGCATTCGTGCTCAATCTCATCCTCACGCTCCCGGTACACCGCCTCGTGCGCTCGATCGTGGGCGAAGAGCTGCGGGCCGAGCCGCTGCCGGAGGTCGAAGTGATCGCATGACCTCGGGGCCGTACCAGCAGCCGCGCGCGCCCTCGGATCGCTTCCTTCCACAGGACCCGCGCGTGCGAGAGCCGCATCGCCTCACGCCGCAACTCGCGCTGCGCGTCGCGATCCTCGGGGCGTTCGCGCTCGCCGCATTCACGGTCCTGTTCTTCCGGCTCTGGTCGCTCCAGGTGCTCTCGGGAGACGAGTACCTGAACGCGGCGCAGTCGAATCAGCTCCGCCTGATCAAGGTCGAGGCGCCTCGCGGGCCGATCTTCGACCGCCGCGGGCGAGTCGTCGTGTCGAACGTGGCCGGCACGGCCGTGGAGCTCTGGGTCGGAAACATGCCGAAGGAGGGGCGATACGACCTCGTCCGGCGGCTGGCCGAGGTGCTCGCCGTGTCCCCCCGGGCGCTGGCGCGCGAGGTCGAAGAGCGTCGCTTCGATCCGCTGACGCCGATCGTCGTGAAGACGGCCGTGGGTGAGGAGCAGGTCGACTACCTCTACGAGCACCAGTCCGAGTTCCCGGGTGTCGAGATCGTCCAGGTGTATCTCCGCGAGTACCCGTACGCGTCGCTCGGGGCACAGGTCCTGGGCTACACCGGCGAGATCTCGCCCGAGGAGCTCAAGCAGCTGCGGAAGCGCGGATACCGATCGGGCGATCGGATCGGGAAGACCGGAGTCGAGGCCGCCTACGACTCGTACCTGCGCGGTCAGGCGGGACTCGCGCAGATCCGAGTCGACTCGCTCGGCCGTCAGCAGTCCGACCTCGTTCTTCGCCAGGAGTCCCGGGCGGGCTACGCGCTCCGGCTGACGCTCGACATGCGCCTCCAGCGGGCGGCGGAGCAGGCATTGCAGTACGGCATCGACCTCGCGCGGGACAACGACCACTGGGCTGCCAACGGCGGCGCGATCGTCGCGCTCGACCCGCGCGACGGGGCGGTGCTCGCGATGGCGTCGGCACCGACGTTCAAGCCCTCCGTGTTCGTCGGAAAGACCGACCCGGAGAAGCTGTCCGCGCTCTACTCCGATGAGAGCAACCCGCTGTTCAATCGCGCGACTGCGGGTCTGTACCCGCCCGGCTCGACCTGGAAACCGGTGACCGCGCTCGCCGGAATGCAGGAACATGTCTTCTCCGCGTACGACTCGATCCAGTGCACCGGGTCCGCCACGTACGGCCTCGACGAGCAGGTCTTTCGGAACTGGAACCCGTTCGTCAACCAGCCGATGACGCTGCCGGAGGCGCTCTCCCAGTCGTGTGACACGTACTTCTACGAGATCGGAAACCGCTTCTACGAGGGCGGATCCGACAGCCAGGTGCGAATGCAGCAGTGGGCGAGGCGCTTCGGGTTCGGGAGCCCGAGCGGGCTCGACATAGGCGGCGAGGCCGATGGGCTCGTCCCGACACCGGAGTGGCGCCGGAAGACCTTCGAGAGCGACTGGGACCGTGCCTGGAACCCCGGCGACTCGATCCAGCTGTCGATCGGGCAGAAGGACCTCCTCGTCACGCCGATCCAGATGGCGGCCTTCTACGCGATGCTCGCGAACGGCGGGAAGATCGTCGCGCCGTATCTCGTCTCGGACGTCGAGCAACCCGGCGGGAAGGGATCTCCACGCGTGGTCCTCCGGCGCTTTGCGCCGACACCGCCCAAGTCGGCCGGCGTCGACCCCGAGGCGCTCGCCGCGGTTCGTGACGGGCTGTATTCGGCGACGCACTCCTCGAGCGGCACCTCGGCGGGCGTGTTCGCCAACTACGCGGTCCCGATCTCGGGCAAGACGGGTACGGCCGAGAAGGTCGTTCCGCTGCCGGGGTATCCGCGGGACCACCTCGAGGACCAGTCGTGGTGGTGTGGCTGGGGGCCGTCGGACGCGGCACGGCTCGTCGTCTGCGCGCTCATCGAGAACGGCGGGCATGGCTCGAGCGCGGCTGCACCGGCAGCGCTCAAGGTCTTCGAGCGCTTCTTCAACGTCGAGGCGCCCGAGGCGATCGTCGTGGAGACCGACTGATGATCGAGGTCACCGGCCGCGCAAGGATCCGCCCCGCAGCCGGTCGCACCGAGCCGGCTCTGCTCTCGTTCCTGCGCAGCCTCGACTGGATCCTCATGGTCGCCGCCGCCGGCCTCGTCGGCTTCGGCCTCTGGGTCGTCTCCGGGATCACGCGCTTCGACGTACCAGGTGACCAGGACTATTTCGTCGTCCGCCAGGGTTTCGCGGCCGCGATCGGAGCGGTCGGGCTCGTCGTCGCGGCCGTCATCCCGATCGACGTCTGGCGCAGGTCCTGGAAGCTCGTCTACGCGTCGACGCTTGCGCTGATGGTCGTGGTCTACGTCGCTGCCGAGACCGTACGCGGCTCGAGGCGCTGGCTGGATCTGGGCGTGATCCAGTTCCAGCCTTCCGAGCTCGGCAAGGTGCTCTTCGTGCTCGCGATCGGGGGCTTCGTCGTCGGGCGAGTAGGGCCGGCCACACGCTGGAAAACGATCGCGACGGTCATCGGCCTCGGTGCCGTGCCGATCCTCCTCGTGTTTCTCCAGCCCGACCTCGGCACCGCGCTCGTCTACTCCGCCGCGCTCTTCGCCGTGTTGTTCTTCGTCGGAGTCCGCTGGTGGCAGCTGGTCGTGCTGCTCTCGGCGGGAGTCATCGCCATCACGGCCGTCCTGTGGTGGCTTCCGGCGGTGGGCGTCCAGGTCCTGAAGCCGTACCAGGCCGCGCGACTCACGCTCGACCCCGACGCGGACCCGAGCGGCATCACTTACAACCTCAGAGAGTCGATCACCGCGGTCGGCTCCGGCGGGCTGACGGGACGCGGCGTGCTCGAGGCGAGTCAGACACGGCTCGACTACCTCCCCGAGCACGCCACCGACTTCGCGTTCGCGTCGCTCGCCGAGCAGCGGGGGTTCGTGGGGTGCGCCATTCTGCTCCTGCTCTACCTCCTCGTCGTCTGGCGAGGCTTGCGGGTGATCACGGGCGCGAGCGACCTGTACGGAGTTGTGGTCGCCGGTGGTCTCGTCGTCGCCTTCCTCTTCCAGGTGTTCGTGAACGTGGGCATGACGATGGGCGTTGCGCCGGTCACGGGAATCCCGTTGCCGTTCGTCACGGTCGGCGGCTCCTCGATGGTGGCGAACCTCGTGCTCATCGGGGTGCTCCAGAGCATCCATGCCCGCGGCGAGCTTGGCCGGAGCGGAGCCTGATCCTGACGGGAGTCCGCGCGCTGGCGGCCGAGGCCCGTAGCCTCGGCTTCGCGCTGCGCGAGGAGGCTTCGGCGCGTGAGGCAGGGCCGATCGTCGTGACGGGCGTGCTCGCCGAGCAGCTCGCGAAGGAGCTCGGCGCCGGTGCCAGACCGGGGGCGGTGGTCTACGGATCCGGCCCGCCGCCTTCGAACGCGGAGGTCCTCGTGCACGTGATCGCCGGCGAACCGACCCCCGAGGACGAGGACCACCTCGACGGAGCCCTTGTGCGAGGTATCGAAGCCGTGATTGTCGAGCTCTGGCCCCAGGCGGACTGGACGAGGCCTTTCGTGCTTTCGCCGTTCGTCGTCGAGTGCCGCGCGGGGGAGGGGTTCCCGGTCCGCGAGATCGCGGGTCGAATCGTCGAGGCGTCGGAGCGCCCGAACGTCCTCGCGGCCGACGTTCCGGCCATCGCCGACGCCGCACGCGCGAGCGTCGTTACACAGAGCGTCCTCCGCGCCGCGCTCGTCGCGTTTCTCGGCGGGCGAGATCGCAGTGCTCGGCCGATCCTCTCGATGGAGCAGGTGCGGATGGTCTTGCGGCTCCGCGTGGTGTCGTCCGGGACAGCCGTGTCCCACGAGCTGCCCGTGCTCGCCGGCGGCGCCGCGAGCGTTGCCGCGTCCGGATTCGCGTTGCGGCGAGTCGCGCGCGCCGCGCGCGCGATCCTGCCGGATCCGCTCGCAGATGCCGTTGTCGCCGCTGCAGGCACCTGGGCACTTGCGAAGGCCTTCGAGGTCCTCGAGTCGCGTCTGCCAGCTCCGAGTAACGGAACGGAGTCCGTCCGGACCGGGACCTAGGATGCGCCCCGACGACGCATGTCGGGGACGATTGCGAACACCGAGCTGGCCGAGGAGCTTTTGCAGCTCGAGGAAGCCGACGCCTGGTTCGAGTACCTCGAGTCCACCCGCGGTCAGTCACAGACCCGGTACTCCGAGCTCGAGCCGTGGGCGTGGGCACGCCTCTCCCAGCGCCTGCGCGCGGTCCGTGCGCGGCGCGCCCGCCTTCGCCCGGCAGCGGCGTGAGTTCCGCGTGCGCGGAAGGGGGCTCATGACACGACTGGTAGCCTGTCCGTAGGTCATGTCGACCACAGTCTTGAACCCACGCAGCGCGAGGCCGGTCGAGCCGGCGGCTTTCCGGGGCCCGCGCGCGATCCAAAGAGGAGATTCATACCTTGGCACGACGTTGGTTTCGCTTCGGCAAGAAGCAGCAAGAGCAGGCGGTCCAGGAATCTGCAGCACCGGAGGTAGAAGCACCGCCTGAGGCTCCCCTGGAGCCCGATCACCTGGAGCAAGTAGCGACGGAGCCCGCGGCGGAGGACTCGCCGGCCGGCCCGAGGAAGAGACGCCGCCGCGGTAGCCGTGGCGGACGAGGGCGGAAGAAGCCGGCGACGGCGACCGCCGATGCCAGCGGGGAGGTCGAGGCTTCGGCTCCGCCTGCCACGACTCCCGCGCGCGGCAAGCAGTCGGCGAAGTCGGACGGCAAGCCCGACCGGAGGCCGCCTCGTGGCGGCGGACGGAGGCGAACACCGACGAAACGCGCACCCCTGCCCGCGGCGAAGCGCGAGCTCGTGATCTCCGTGGACGTCGGCGAGCAGCGGGTTGCGATCCTCGAGGACGAGCGGGTCGCAGAGGTCTACCTCGAACGCCCGGAGCGCCGGTCGATCGCAGGCAATATCTATCTCGGAGTCGTCGACAACGTCCTTCCTGGGATGGAGGCCGCGTTCGTCGAAATCGGTCTCGAGAAGAACGGATTCCTCTACGTCGATGAGATCGTGGGACCTGAGCTCGAGGGCCGCAAGGGCGCGCGCAAGATCCAGGATCTGATCAAGCGCAGCCAGACGATCATGGTCCAGGCGGTCAAGGACCCGATGAAGTCGAAGGGCGCCCGCCTCACGACCGAGATCTCACTCCCAGGACGATTTCTCGTCTACGTGCCGAATGGGGAGGGGTCGGGCGTCTCGCGTCGCCTCGAGGACGCCGAGCGCACGCGTCTCAAGGAGATCGTCAGGAAACTCGATCCCAAGGGCGGCGGGATCATCGTCCGCACGGCCGCCGAGGGCGCATCGGCGGAGGACATCGAGCGCGACCTCGTCTTCCTGCAGCGACTCTGGAAGACGATCCAGACGAAGACGAAGAGCATCGAGGCTCCCGCGCTCGTGTACGAGGAGGCTGAGCTCCCGCTTCGCATCGTGCGCGACCTCTTCGCCGGCGACTTTCTCGGAGCGGAGATCGACGACGATCGAACACACCGACGGATCGTCAGCTATCTGAAGAAGACGTCGCCGCACATGGTCGAGCGGGTGCATCGCCATCGCGAGAAGGAATCGCTCTTCGAGACCAAGGGAATCGAGGCCGAGATCCGCTCGACGCTCGACCGCCGAGTCGATCTCCCCTCGGGTGGCTACCTCGTCTTCGACTACGCGGAGGCCTTCACGGTGATCGACGTCAACACGGGACGGTTCGTCGGCTCGCGTGGCAAGAGCGCTCAGGGACGTCTCGAGGACACGATCGTCAAGAACAACCTCGAAGCGGTGAAGGAGGTCGTGCGCCAGTTGCGCCTCCGGGACATCGGCGGGATCATCGTCATCGACTTCATCGACATGTCGAACCCGAAGAACCGTGAGACGGTCGAGGAGGCGCTCCGCACGGAGCTCGAGCGAGATCGGACGAAGACCTACGTCGTCGAGATCTCCCCGCTCGGGCTCGTGGAGATGACCCGGCAGAACGTCACGGACGGCCCGCGCGAGGTCCTCACGACCCGTTGCCCGGTCTGCGCCGGAGACGGAATCGTCGTATCCGACGCGACGCACGCCCTCGAGATCGAGCGCAAGCTGCGGGCGATCGCCAAGGGCTCCCGCGTACAGGCGTTCAAGGTCGAGGTACACCCGCGCGTGCTGTCGCTCCTCGCCGGAGCGGGCGGCGTGCGACTCGAGGATCTCGAAGCGGTTGCACGCAGGCGGTTCTTCCTCGTGCCGGCCATGGGAAACGGTCACGTCCACCTCGACCATTTCGAGGTCCTGGCGCAGGGGAAGGTCGAAACGATGAGCCCGGACGCTCCCGTCGAGGACGGCGCTTCACTCGAGCTGAAGCTCGTCGAGGTCGGCCTCCACGATCCGACCGCAGCTGTCGGCAAGCTCGACGGCGGCTACGAGGTCGTCGTCGCCGGCGCGTCGAAGCTCGTCGGCAAGAAGGTGAAGGCGACTATCGGACGCGCGCTCGACGGAGTTGCGTATGCAGCGCTCGCCGACGATGCGGCGGCGACGATCGTGGCGCCGATCACCTTCGAGGCCGAGGCTGAGAAGCCCACGCGGGCATCGAGAAGCAAGAAGGAGCCCGAGGCACTGGAGGCTCCGGCTGAGCATGACGAGGTCGTGGATGTCGAACCCGAGGCCGAGGCAGAGCCCGCGGTGGCAGAGGTCGACGTGGCCGCGGACGGCCAGCCGAAGAAGAAGCGGACTCGACGAGGGACCCGCGGCGGCCGTGGCCGCAAGAAGCCGGCGACAGCTGTTGCCACCGCCGAGGGCGAGTCGGAGCCGGCCTCGAGCACAGACGGAACCGACGAACGACGATCGCCGAGGATCCACGTCCCGCCACCCGAGCTCGCGGCGGCTCCGGCCGAGATCGTGGCGGTTGCCGATGAGTCGCAGGAAGACGCCGAGGTCGAAGAAGCGACGACTTCGGAGGTGGCCGCTGCCGGCCAGCCCAAGCGCAAGCGTTCCCGCCGCGGATCGCGCGGCGGCAAGAAACGTCGCAAGCCCGCGACGAACGGTGACCTCCAGCCCGCAGCCGTCGAGACCGTCGGCGACGATGCCGCTGCGCCCGAGTACGTCCCGATGTCCGAGTGGATCGAGGACTTCGGCTCCGCCAAGCCCCCGGCCTAGCCGCTATCATGCGGCGGCTTTGCGGGCCTCCCGCCCGCGTCGACCTCACGAGGATTTCATGACCTACGCGATCATCAAGGTTGCCGGAAAGCAGTACCGCGTCCGCGAGGGCGAGCGGCTGCTCGTCGATCGGCTGACACAAGACGAGGGCGCGACCTTCGCGCCGACCGTGCTGTTGGTCGGAGGCGACGGCGCGCCGCAGCTCGAGCCCGGAGACGGCGTCGTGACGGCGAAGGTCCTCGGTGAGACGAAGGGACCGAAGGTCCGGATCGGCAAGTACAAGAAGCGCACCGGCTACAAGCGCCACACCGGCTTCCGCGCGTCGCTCACGCAGATCCAGATCGAGTCCATCGGCGCCGGTGAGCGTGCGCGGGCGACTGCGAAGCCGAAGCCCAAGGCGGAGACGGAGAAGCCGTCAAAGCCCGAGCCCGCGGGCGCTGCGCCCACGGGCGACCTGCCGACCGGCTACGCCGACATGACGATCGCCGACATCAAGGCTGCGGCCGACGGTTGGGATGCCTCCGCCGTCGAAGCTGCGCTCGCCTACGAGCAGGACCACGCCAGGCGCAAAGGCGCGATCGCGGCGCTCGAGTCGGCGCGCGCCCGGGAGAGAGGTGAGTCCTAGTGGCACACAAGAAAGGCCTCGGCTCCTCGCGCAACGGGCGCGACTCGGAGTCGAAGCGACTCGGCGTCAAGATCTTCGCCGGACAGACCGTGAAGACGGGAATGATCATCGTGCGCCAACGCGGAACGAAGTTCCGCCCCGGCCCCGGCGCCGGCCTCGGACGTGACGACACGATCTTCGCGCTCCGCGACGGCACGGTCGAGTTCCGCCGCTCCGGCGACAAGCGCTTCATCTCAGTAGCCTCGGCAGAGTAGGTAGGCGCGAGGCTCGCCTCGCCCACCGGCGATGTTCCACGACCGGGCGCACATTCACGTCGAGGCGGGCCGTGGCGGCGACGGTGGCTTGAGCTTCCGCCGCGAGAAGTACGTCCCCAGGGGCGGCCCGGACGGCGGCGACGGCGGCCGTGGAGGGGATGTCGTCGTCGTCGTGGACCCGAGTCTCAGAGATCTCTCGGCTTTCAGGCGCATCAAGTGGGTGAAAGCCGGCCGGGGCGGCAGCGGTCGCGGCAGCAAGAAGCACGGCGCGGACGGTGAGCTTGCCGAGCTCCGCGTACCCCTCGGTACCCAGGTGCTGGACGCCGAGGGCCGGCTTGTTGCCGACCTGAAGACGCCGGGTCGCCGCTTCATCGTCGCGCGGGGAGGGCAGGGAGGACGTGGCAACGCACGCTTCGCAACCTCGACGCGGCAGACGCCGCGCTTCGCGGAGACGGGTGTGCCTGGCGACGAGACCGATCTCCAACTGCAGCTGAAGCTCGTCGTCGACGCAGCGCTAGCCGGCCTCCCCAACGCAGGCAAGTCGTCGCTGCTGCGGCGGATCTCCAACGCGAAGCCCAAGGTCGCCGACTATCCGTTCACCACGATCGAGCCCGTGCTCGGCGTCGTCGACGGGCCGGATGCGCGCCAGCTGTCGGTCGCCGACGTGCCCGGATTGATCGAAGGCGCCGCCGAAGGCGCCGGGCTCGGCCATCAGTTCCTCGCCCATCTGGAGCGTGCGCGCCTCCTCGTGCACGTGCTCGATTCGTCCGAGCCTGACCTCGAAGGGAGGTTCCGCACCATCGAACGGGAGCTCGCCGCCTACGGAGCGGGACTCGGCGAGCGGCCACAGGTCGTCGTGCTCAACAAGATCGACCTCATCGTCGGGGTGCCGGCCTTCGAGATAGCGGACGACCGGGTCGTACGCGTGGTGGCGACGTCGTGCGCGACCGGAGCGGGCATCGACGAGTTGAAGCAAACGCTCTTCGAGCTGTGCCCGCCCGAGAGCGGCGAGCTCTCGACGGACGACGCGCTGCCGGAGTTTCTCGAATACACGCCGAGCGCCCGGCGTGGGCCACGGTTTCGCATCCTGCGCACCGACCGCGGCTACCGCGTCGTCGGAGCGTCGCCCACGGCGGAGGAGCTGGAGGAGGCATTGCGCCGGATCGGCGTCAAGCGCGGCACGCAGGTGGAGGTCGGCGAGGAGACGCTCGAATGGCAATAGGCATCCTCGGCGGGGTCTTCGACCCGCCGCACGCGGGGCACGTCGCGCTCGCCAACGCGGCGATCCGCGAGCTCGACCTCGACGAGGTGCTGGTCCTTGTCGTCGCCGATCCGGGGCATAAGCAGGCGACGACACCCGCTGAGGCGAGGCTCGAGCTGACCCGGCTCGCGTTCGAGGACGTTCCGGAGGCGGTCGTCGAGCGCGACCCGTATGCGCGGACGGTGGACTCCCTGGAAGCGCGTCAACCCAGGGATGCGCTGTTCATCCTTGGAGCCGACGAGCTCGCCGGCTTCGAGAGCTGGAAGGCGCCCGAGCGCGTCCTCGAGCTCGTGCGGATCGCTGTCGCGATGCGCCCGGGCGTCGAGAGCGACGACGTCAGCGCCGTACGGGAACGGCTCTCGGCGGCCGATCGAGTGGTGGAGTTCGAGATGGAGCCCGTTCCGGTCTCGTCGTCGGAGATCCGTGCGCGAATCGCGCGCGGAGAGGGGATCGACCACCTGGTGCCGTCGAAGGTGGCCGATGCGATCTCGCGCCGCGGTCTCTACGCGGCTCCCGAGTAAACTGAGGTGGAGTCGACCGGGATGCGAGAGAGACAGACCTGACACCACTCGAGCAAGCACGCCGAACCGCCGCTCTCTGCCAGGAGAAGCTGGCGATCGACGTCACCATTCTCGACATGCGCGGCGTCTGCGACTTCACCGACTTCTTCGTGATCGCGACCGGCCGCAACGCGCGGCAGACGAAGGCGATCTACGACGAGGTGTCGGGCGTCCTCAAGAAGGAGCACGGCGTGCTCCCCCGCTCGTCAGCCGGCGCGACTGAGGCCACCTGGATCGTCGCCGACTACCTCGACGTCGTGCTGCATCTCTTTACGCCGGAGACCCGAGGCTTCTACCGGCTCGAGGAGCTCTGGAGCGATGTACCGTCGGTCGAGGTCGAAGCAGTCGCGGCCGGTTAGCGCTCGTCGTCGGTCGGAAGCTCGAGCGCGGCAGCGCCGCTCAGAGTTGGCGCAAGCGGACGCCGCGGTTCGCGGACACCGACGCCGCCTTCCGCGTCATCCCAACCTTCACGCGGTGAGCCACCGCCGAAGAGGGCGCGGACGAACCGGGCGATGCGCCCCGGCAGACGGCGAAACCTGCGTCCCCGTGGGAGTCGGTGCACGAGGCCAGGGTAGCGTGCGGGCGACGCTAGACTGATGGCTTCCCTTGGGGCCATAGCTCAGTTGGGAGAGCGCGTCGCTGGCAGCGACGAGGTCGTCGGTTCGAGCCCGACTGGCTCCATCCCCTTCTCGCTGCTGTCGATTACGTCGTAGCCCGTTCGTCGTCGTATTGAATGCCAACCGGTGCAGCGGTGGGCTGCGCCGACGACGAAAGGAGACGCATGGCAGGCCAGATGGTTCACTTCGAGATCCCTGCGGGTAGCACCGCGAAGGCCAAGGAGTTCTGGGGCGGGCTCTTCGGCTGGGAGTTCCAGGAGTTTCCGGGCCCGACCGAGTATCACATGACCCGGTTCTCCGAGACCACCGGGGGCGCGATCTACGCACCCGATCCGGCGAACAAGCGCGGCACGCGTACGTATTTCGACACGGACGACATCAACGCCGGCGCCGCGCGCGTCACCGAGCTGGGCGGTGAAGCCGGAGAGGTCCTGCCCGTTCCGAGCATGGGCTGGTTCTCGATCTGCAAGGACTCGGAGGGCAACGAGTTCGGGCTCTGGCAGAACGACGAGAACGCGCCGGGCGCGTAGCTCCGAACGTCGAGGGGGCGGCGGCGCCCGTCGTCGCCCCGATCGCCTGTTCGTACGCTGCTAGAACCTGGTTGACACCGAAGCGAAAGGGATGGCCATGCCCTTCTATCAGCGTCGCGGGGAGGTCCCGCGCAAGCGCCACATCGTCTTCCGCGAGAACGGGCGGCTCCTGACCGAGGAGGTCATGGGCCTCGAGGGCTTCACCGGGAACGAGTCGATCCTCTACCACCTCGAGTCGCCGTGCCGCGTGAAGGAGCTCGGTGCCTTCACGCCGATCGAGCGCGAGGAGTGGATCCCCGAGACGCACGCGCACCGCCTCCAGAACACGTACGACGTGCCGCCGAGCGGCGACGAGATCTCCGGTCGCCGCACGCTCATGTGGAACTCCGACGTCGAGATCTCCTTCTGCCGCCCCGAGGGCACGATGGACTACTTCTTCCGGAACGGCGAGGGGGACGAGGTCGTCTTCGTGCACGAGGGCAGCGGAACGCTGGAGACGATCTTCGGTGATGTGCCATACAAGGACGGTGACTACGTCGTCATCCCTCGCGGAACGACGTATCGCTTCGTGCCGGAGGGGCCGCAGCGCTATCTCGTGTTCGAGACGCCGGGTCTCATCGAGATCCCGCGGCGCTACCGGAATCAGTACGGGCAGATCCTCGAAGGTGCGCCGTACTACCACCGCGACATCCATCCCCCTACCGACCTGCATACACGACGCGAGCGCGGCGAGTTCCTCGTCAAGGTGCGCGTTCGCGGCGGTTTCCAGGAGTACGTCCTCGACTATCACCCGTTCGACGTCGTTGGCTGGGACGGTTTCCTGTACCCCTGGACGTTCTCGATCAACGACTTCGAGCCGATCACGGGCCGCATTCACCAGCCGCCGCCATCCCATCAGACCTTCCAGGGCCAGAACTTCGTCATCTGCTCGTTCTGCCCGCGCAAGCTCGACTTCGACCCCGAGTCGGTTCCGATCCCGTACCACCACTCGAATCTCCAGTCGGAGGAGATGATCTACTACGTCTCGGGCAACTTCGGCTCCCGCAAGGGCATCTCCGTCGGCGCGATCACCCTCCATCCGTCGGGCCTACCCCACGGGCCGCAGCCCGGTCTCGCGGAGAAGTCACTCGGCGTCGCGGAGACGACGGAGCTCGCGGTCATGTGCGACACGTTCAAGCCGCTCCGGCTCACGACGTTCGCCCGCGACCTCGACGACGGCCGCTACGCGTACTCGTGGTACGAGCCTCCGTCGGACGAGCCGAGCCTTGCCGGCGTGACGAGCCACCTTTGAACGCCGACCGCTTCCTCGAGGAGCTCCCGCGGCTCTTCGACGACTTCCCGCACTCGGAGCATCCACTCGACCGGCGCTTCCTGCCGGTCGCCGAGGACGTCGAGAACCTCGCGCGAGAGAACAACCTCGCGCTCATCAACCTCGCCGCGCGCTGCCTCGATGAGGGCGAGGCGTATGTGGAGGTCGGCGTGTTCCACGGCGCGAGCCTCATCGCGGCGATGCTCGGGAACGACGACAAGCGCTTCATCGGGATCGACAGCTTCGTGTTCCGGGACGCGACCCGCGAGAAGGTGGAGAGCAACCTCGCGCGCTTCGGTCTCGACGTGCCGGAGCTGATCGTCGGCGATGCCTTCGAGCTCGTGCCGGCCGGTGCACTCGGCGACACCGAGATCGGCGTCTGGTACTACGACGCCGCGCACTCCTACGAGGCGCAGGTCGAAGGGCTCAGGATCGCGGAGCCGTGGCTCGCACCGGGTGCTCTCGTCATCGTCGACGACACCGACTGGGAGGACGTCGATCACGCGATGGACGACTACCTCGCTTCACAGCCTCGCGCACGGCGCATCCTGACGATCGACGGCAAGAGTCGCGGCGCCCCCCAGTGGTGGGAGGGGATGCAGGTGCTCGTCTGGGACGCGGTAGAAGCAGAACGCGCCGCGGCCGCGTAGCGGCTACTTCGCGCGCACGGTGAACCGACGGTTCAGCTCGATCCCGCTGCGGTCGTTCAGCTCGAACGTGACCGTGTAGGCCACGCCACGCGCGACGCCGCCCGGGACCTGCACCCGCGCGGCGATCGTGCAGTCGGGCCGAAGCCCTGCCGTCTGCTGGCCGACTCTGAGGAGCCTCGATCCACGGAACACGCGCCAGGTCATCCCGATCGCAGTTCCTGTCGGGTTCGTCACGCAGTAGCGGCGCGTATGGACGTTCAGCAAGGGCGTAAGCGTGCCGCGGTTGACGAGCACCACGCCGTTTCGCATGTCGAGCGGACGTGCGACTGCCGAGAACTTCGACGGCGACGGGCCCTTCGCCACGCCGGCCTGCGTGTAGATGCCCGACTCCCACTCCTGGCCCTGGTCGTCCTGGTACACGAACCAGATGAACATGCCCACGAACGGGAAGCGCGAAGCGATGGCAATCGACTGCTGGATGTACGCGGCCTGCGTCGCGTACGGGACGCCGAACGCGTCTTCCGGACGCGTCTGATGCCCGTACTCCGTGACCCAGATCGGCACCGACTTGCGCTTGAACGAACGTCTTCAGGCTCTGGTTGAAGCGCGGCAGGGAGGCGAGCGAGACGTTCGGCCACCTCACGATCTGCGTCGGCCGCGAGTTCGGGTTGGACGGGTACGGATGGTGCGACCAGGCGTCGAACTTCAGCCGTCGGATTCGCCTTCGCGACGAGCTCGGCGAACTTGCCGGGCGAGTGCGTGGGTCGCAGCCCTGCCGCCTTGTCGCTCCCGCGCGCCGACGTCTCGCCGATCGCGATCTGCGCCCTCGGGTTCCCGGCCTTGATCCCGGTGTATGCGGCCGCTGCGAGCTTCGCGTAATTCGCGGGGGCGAGTGATCGTCCGCGACCGTCGAACTGCGGCGCGAGGAAGAGCTGGAGGTTCGGCTCGTTCCAGATGGACCAGAAGCGCACGAACGGGTAGCCCGTGAACCGGCCCGAGTAGCGCGAGGCGATCGCGCGCGCGAACGCCGTGAAGTCGGCGACGCGCCTCGGCATGATGTTCGGGTTCCGGCCGCCGTTAGCCCAGCGCGGCGTTCCGGAGATGGTGAGGATGACCTCCTGGTCGTTCCTCTGCGCGGCGAGCACGGCTTCGTCGACGTCGGCGAACACGTACGCGGGGTCGAACGGGTTGGCCGCGTTCGCCGGGCGCGTCCTCGCGACGAGGTTCCACTGGACGAGGAGGCGAACGATCGTGGCGTTCGCCGAGGCAGCCCGCTGCATCCGAGCATCCCTGTCGTCCGACCCAGCGGAAGCTCGGGTCGTCGTGGAAGCCGATCCACATGCGCTCGGCGCCGCGCGCCGATGGCGCAGCGACGGCAGCTTGCACGGACAAAGCGAACACGGACAGAACGATGACGATGCGGACGATTCGTCTCACGAGAACTCCCAGGAGGTGGCGGTCGGGGACGGGGTTCGAGGCTTCGGGCACCCTAGCGGCTGCATTGTGAGGCAGGTGTTAGCAACCGGTTCGGCTGGTACGAGGGGGTTACACTGACCTCGATGAGCATCTCCGCGTGGGAAGCCGTCTTCATGCTCGTCGTGCTGAAGATCCCGATGATCTATCTCGCCGCAGTCGTTTGGTGGGCAGTTCGTGCCGAACCGCACGTGGGCGGAGGCGAAGACGAGGTCGGGGTAGTCGCACCGCTCGTTCCTTGCGGCTGGGACGACTGGAAGCGCCGGCGCAGCGTTCGTCCGCGACGCCGCCCGCCCATCCTGCCCTCGTCGTCGCGCTCGCGAGTGAAGGCCGCTCAGGTCGTATGAGCGCGATTCCGCAGCCCAACCGTGCCGACCGCGTGGCCGGATTCCTCTGCGCGTTCTCGTTCGCCCTTTCCGGGCTTGCCATCGCCAGGAGTCCCGGCGTGCTCGCGACCGCGGCGATCGTCGTCGCCCTGGTCGCGTCGAGGATGACACAGGCCCACCGAACTCTGGCGGCGATCGCGGTCGCCACCGGCGCCGTCGCGTTCGTTCTCGGCATGGTCGTCGCCGTGCTGACCGACAACGGGATCTACTAACTCGCGCAAGCCAGGGCGATGACGTCTCTCGAGTCCTCGGGCCTCAACGCCGGCTACGTCAGCCAGCTCCTCGAGCAGTACCTCGACAACCCGGAGGCTGTCGATCCCGCTTGGAGGGAGCTGTTCGAGAGGGGCGACGAACAGGTTCTCGCATCGCTTCCGGGCCTGGTGCGGCTCGTCGGCAGCAAAGTGGCTCCCCCGGGGAACGGCGGCTCAACTCTGGTCGACGGCGACGGGCAACCCGCGACGGCTCCCGCGGCGCCTCCGGTACCGGTCGAGGCGCCCCCGCCCGCGCCCGACACCGAGCTTCTGGCCGGGGTCGCTGCCGCGATGTCACTCGTGAAGGCGTACCGGACGCACGGGCACCTGAACGCACGCCTCGATCCGCTGGGGTCGGAGCCGATGGGAGACCCGGCTCTCGACGAGACGCGGCTCCAGCCGTCGCTGACGCCCGAGCTGCAGGCGCGCATACCCGCCAAGCTGCTCCGGCTCGGAGTTCCGGGCGAGACGTTGCTCGAGGCTCTCCCGCACCTCCGTGAGGTCTACACGGGCACCATCGCCTACGAGATCGAGCACATCTCCGACCACGCCGAGCGCGTCTGGCTGCGGCAGGCGATCGAGTCGGGCCGCTTTCGCAGAGAGCTGCCCGCGGAGGAGAAGCAGCAGCTTCTGAGTCGGCTGGCGCGGGTGGAGGCGTTCGAGGCGTACCTCCGGCGCGCGTTCATCGGGCAGAAGCAGTTCTCCATCGAAGGGCTCGACGTCATGGTCCCGATGCTCGACGAGGCCGTCGAGCTCGCCGCGCGCGACGGAGCGCACGAAGTGCTAATCGGCATCGCGCATCGTGGCCGCCTCAACGTGCTCGCCCATGTCGTCGGCCGGTCGTATGCGGCGATCCTCCGCGAGTTCGAGGGCGAGCGCTCGATCGACGCGCTCATCGCAGACCCTGAGGGAGGAACGGGCGACGTCAAGTACCACCTGTCGGCGTCCGAGCCGCGCGTCACCGATGCGGGCGAGATCCAGGTCACCGTCGCGTCGAACCCGAGCCACCTCGAGGCGGTCGACCCGGTCGTCGAAGGGCTCGCGCGGGCGCGAGCAAACAGATCGCTCCGGCGGCAGCCGGGACGCATGACCCGACGGTCGCGCTGCCCGTCCTCATCCACGGTGACGCCTCGTTCGCCGGGCAGGGCGTGGTTGCCGAGACCTTCAATCTGCACAGCCTCGACGGCTACTCGACCGGCGGGACGCTGCACCTCATCGCGAACAACCAGGTCGGGTTCACGACCGACCCCGCCGAGGGCAGGTCGACCCGCTACTCGAGCGACCTCGCGAAGGGCTTCGACGTTCCGATCATTCACGTGAATGCCGACGATCCCGAGGCTGCGATCGCGGCGATTCGACTTGCTCTCGCCTACAGGGAGGAGTTCGGTCACGACGTCGTCGTCGACCTCGTCGGCTACCGCCGCTTCGGCCACAACGAGCAGGACGAGGCTGCCTACACCCAGCCCCTCCAGGCGGAGCGACTCGAGCAGCAGGTGCCCGTGCGCGAGTCCTACGCGCTGCGGCTCGTGGACGAAGGCGTCATCGCGCCCGACGAGTCGGCACGAGTCTTCGATGCCATCGTGGACGAGCTGCGCGCGGCCCATGACGACCTCCGGACGAGCTTCGCCTCACCGGTCCCCCCGAAAGAGGCCAAGACACGAACGGACACCGGCGCCGCCGTCGCCACCGCGGTGCCGGCCGAGCGGCTCCTCCAGCTCGGAGACGACCTGCTCGAGGCCCCGGAGGGGTTCGAGGTCAACGCGAAGCTCGTGAAGCAGCTCGAGCGCAGGCGCGAAAGCCTCCGTGAGGGAGGGATCGACTGGGGACACGCGGAGGCGCTCGCCTTCGCGACGCTCCTGGAGGACGGCATTCCGATCCGGCTGTCGGGCCAGGACACCGAGCGCGGCACCTTTTCGCATCGTCACGCCGTATTCCATGACCCAGGCACGGGGGAGACATTCACGCCGCTCCAGGCCCTTGCGGGAGCATCGGCTTCCTTCGAGATCTACAACTCTCCGCTCTCGGAGTACGCGGCTCTCGCCTTCGAGCACGGCTACTCCATCGCGGCACCCGACGCGCTCGTGCTGTGGGAGGCCCAGTTCGGCGATTTCATCAACGGCGCGCAGATCGTCGTCGATCAGTTCATCGTCTCAGGGCGCTCGAAGTGGGGACAGACTTCGCGACTCGTGCTCCTGCTTCCCCACGGCTACGAGGGCAACGGGCCGGAGCACTCGAGCGCGCGGCTCGAGCGCTTCCTCCAGCTCGCAGCCCAGGACAACATCCGCGTCGTCAACGCCACGACGGCAGCGCAGTTCTTCCATCTGCTCCGCAGGCAGGCCCTCGACGCGACTGCCCGGCCCCTCGTCGTCATGACCCCGAAGGGGCTTCTCCGCCTACGCGATGCGACATCGACCCTCGACGAGCTCGCGCAGGGCTCTTTCCAGCCGGTGCTCGACGACCCCTCGGCGACTCACGAGCAGGAGAGGCTCGTTCTCTGCAGCGGGAAGCTCTACTACGACATCACCGGCCACGAGCGCCGGCCCGACGCGACGACGGTCGCTGTCGCTCGGATCGAGCAGCTCTACCCGTTCCCGCTAGACCTCGTCTCGGCGCTCATCGCTGCGTATCCGCAGGTTCGCGAGATCGTCTGGGCCCAGGAAGAGCCACAGAACATGGGCGCATGGCGATCGATTCGGCATCGCCTCGAGGAGGCCGCCGCGGTGGCGGCGCCGCGGGCCAGCCGTACCCAGTACGTCGGTCGCTCGTGGAGGGCGAGCACGAGCGAGGGCTATCCCACGCTCCATCACTACGAGCAGGACCGGATCGTTCGCGAGGCGCTTGGGGTCGAGCCGGAGAAGCGCTAGACGCGACGGCCGCGTCGCACGAGGGACGACGCCATCCGCGGGCCGTGACGACGCGCGGCGAGGAGAAGCTGCTGGCGTTGCTCGGGCGGGAGCCGCCGCCACGTCTCGTACGCGAGGAGGGCGATGGTCGTCGGTCCAAGTCGTCGACGCACGAGATAGAAAAGAAGCGTGAGCGCTGCAAGCGGCACGCGGACATCCTCGCATACGCAGGGCGCCGCCCGGTGGACAGGGCGACGAGGGTATAAACTCCCCGACACGCTTCAGGGGCTTATGTGAACGAGGACGACCTTCTTGCTGTGGACACCGAGTCCGGCTTTGCTCGCGCGATTCGCGACCATCTCGAGCTCAAGAGTCGCAACGCCGATCTCGACTCGGAGATGCCCATCGACCGTTACCTCAACGGCGACGTGGTCGAGAACCATCCGCTCTTCAAGAGCGAGGAGCAGGCCCGGATCGAGGAGACGATGGACGGCGAGCCTGCTGCGGAGCTGAGCTCCGAGCGACTCCCGTGGCCTGGCGAGGAAGAGACCGTCGAAGACGTCGAGGGCGCCGCTCTCGACGAGGCTCTCTGGACCGGCCGTCCCCGCGACTTCGACTGGGGCGACTGAGTCGTACCCTCCGCAGCACTGGAATCTGCGAAGCGAGTGCAGATCCCAGTGCGCGAAGACCCTGAAGCGCGGCCGCTTCGCGGCCGCGGTGCTTGCTAGCTGAGTTAGGGATGTCACCATGCGGCGAAGCGGCGTCACACTTGCCCTTGACAGACAGTATTCATGATGTCATAGTGATGTCACGATGCAGCTCGAAAGCCACATCCAGGCCATGCAACAGGAGCTCGCTTCCGCTGCGGCGCTCGGGGACGAGGCTGCGGCAGACGCTGCGCGCCGCATGGCCGACGCACTTCAGTCGACACTCCACCTCCACCTGCTCGACCTCCTCGGCGAGGCCGCCCTCGAGATCGGTGGCCAGCTCGACTCGGGCCGGGTCGAGGTTCGCCTCGCGGGACGCGACCCAGAGCTCGTCGTCATCAGTGACGAGCCGTCGGACGCGGGCCAGGTCGGCGCAGGCGAGGAGTTCTCCGGTCGTATCTCGCTGCGCCTGCCCGAGTCGCTGAAAGCCGCCGTCGAGGCGGCGGCCGCCCGCGAAGGAGTCTCGACCAACGCGTGGCTCGTGCGCATGATCGCGCGCGCTCTCGAGCAGCGCCCGTCCAGAAAGAGCCGACACAAGCTGCAGGGCTACGCCCAGGGCTGAAAGGAGAGGACGATGCTTCTGACCTCACTTCCATTCGACTACGCATTGCTCGTCGACGCGGGCGATCGCGTCCGGACGAAGCCCGGACGCGCATCGGCCACCCGCGTGCGACGCGCCGACAAGCGCGACAAGCGCTAGGCGAGCGCGCATGCACGTCTTCGAAACTCCCGGGAGCGTCTCCCTCCAGATCAAGCTCCCGAGCGGACGCGTCGTGGTCACGGCGGCCGACCAGCCGCAGACGACCGTCGAGGTCGTCGCTCTCGGCCGTCGGGGCCAGGACGCGATCGACGAGATCGAGGTGACGATGGACGAGCGCCAAAGGCGCCACGTCATCAGGATCGAGCAGAGGGACAAGTTCAGCTGGGGTCCGATCCAGATCTCCTGGGGTGGCGACTTCGAATGCCGCATCACGTGCCCACTCGGAACGGACCTCGACCTCGGCGGCGGCTCGACCGACCTTCGTTCAGAAGGTGAGCTAGGTGAAGTCTCGGTGCGCACGGCGTCCGGCGACGCGCGGATCGACGCGGCCCGTGGCGCACTTCAAGTGAAGACCGCCAGCGGTGACATCTCCGTCGGTGCGATTGCCGCTGACTCGACGCTCGTCACCGTCTCCGGCGATCTCCTGGTCGAGCGGCTCGGCGCGTCGCTGACGGCGAGGTCCGTCTCCGGCGACGTCACCATTGGTGCTGTCGCCGGAGAGCTCGGTCTCTCGACGACGTCCGGCGACGTCGCCGTGAAGGCCGTCGCGAGCGGTGATGTCCGTATCCAGACCGTTTCGGGGGACGTGCGGCTCGGGGTTGCGCGTGGAACGCGCGTCTGGATCGACGCAGCGTCCGTCTCGGGCGATCTGGGGTCCGAGCTCGGGCTCGAGGATCAAAACCACGCGGGCGGTCACGAAGCCGACAGCGGCGAGGTCGTCCCGCTTCACGTGAAGACGGTGAGCGGCGACGTCTCGATTGTGCGGGCCGCGGAAGTGGCGAGCTAGCTCGCTGCGCGAATCGCCGCGACGACGTCGTCCTCGCGGCCGTTCAGAAGGAGGTCGACGAGCCGGGGTCCGCCGTCCCGCAGGCCGAGCGGAGTCGTCAGCAGGTCGTAGAGCCGGGCCTCGTCGAGCCTCTGCGCCCGGGCCGTGGCGACGACACGTGCGATGCCGGGGCGGGGCGTGCTTCCGTCGAACTGCCAGGCGGGATACCGCCACTCGGTCGACCCGGGCTCGCGAACCGCGATGAGCTCACCGGCTCGGCGCATGGCGTCGATGCGGGCCGGGTCCAGGGCCAGGCGCTCGGCGAGCCACGTCGCCGGCAACGAGTCCGGATAGCGGGTCTGCGCCGACGAGCTCATACGCCGGAGCCTAGCGAGGCTCGAGGCTCAGGGAAGCTGGGCGAGCATCGCCTCCCAGACGGCGTCGTCACCGCCGCCCTCCCACGTGTCGACGATGCGGCCTTTCGCGTCGACGAGGATGAAGTGGGGCTGGTAATCGGCGCCGAGGCGCCGCGCGCGCTCGCGCTCGGGATCCTGGATCGACGGCCACGACCACTCGTAGCGATTGACGAAGCCGCGTCCTTCGTCAGGCGTGTCCGCGACGTCGATGCCGAGGTACTCGACCTCCGGATGCGCCTCCTTGAACTCTGCGTAGGCGACCGCCTCGCTCTGGCACGTGCTTCACCACGACGACCAGACGTTGATCAGCACCGGCCGGCCGCCGCGGAAGTCGTCGAGCGAGATCGAGTCGCCGTCGAGCGAGACCCCCGCGATCGCTGGCGCAGTTGTCCTGCCGGGCTCCGACGGCGGCACGGCTCCGCCGACGGTCGTCGTCGCGACCGCCGCGTCCTCGTCTCGGCCCGCGCCGCATGCGGCGACCAGCGCCACGAGAGCGGTGGCCGCGACGACGAGTGCGAGCGTCCGCACGCGGCCACTGTAACCCTGCTGTCCGGGCGACTCCGCCGGAGTTCATGCCTTCGAAAGCTTTGGCTTCGGAGCCCGGCGGCCGATACGAGTACCATGCGCCGCCGCCAAGCCGCAGTGCTCGCTGCTGTCGTCCTCGTCGCCACGGGCACCGCATCCGGGGCGACGAAGCCGCGCGCGTCGTTCGCGGACACCCAGATCGAGGCGGTCGTCGCCACCGGTCTCATGGCCCCTTCTGCAGCTGCCTTCAGACCCGATGATCCGCTGACCGAGACGGAGCTGGCGAGCGTCCTCGCAAGCCTCGGGGGCACCTCGGTGTCGGCAGTCGATCCGTATCGACCCGTGACGGTGCGCGAGCTCGATGCTCGCCTCATCACGCTCGTCGGGCTGCGCACGGCTGCGCTGCAGGTTCGGCTTGCCGCGCTCAATGCGGGCCTCTCACCGAGGCCCTGGCTCGGCACCGAGACGATTGCGCGGATGCTCGGCCTACGGATCAACCACGAGCGTGAGAGCGAGGGGCTCGAGCTTCAGCTCTCGGAGCCGGCCACGCGCGCGGAGGCCGCCTACTCGATCGCCCGCGTGCTCGGGTTGACCCCGGAGGAAATCGAGACGGCCCGCGAGACGGCGGCGACCTTCGCCGTTCCGTACCTGACCGACTGGCAGCGCACGGTCGTCGCCCGGGCGCTCCGCTTCGTCGGGTCGCCCTACGTCTGGGCGGGAACGTCAGAGCGGACGCAGAGGGTCGCCGGCAAGCCGTTCCCTGGTGGCTTCGACTGCTCTGGACTCGTGTGGCGTGTCTACAAGCTCGAGCCGTTCGCGGGGGCTCCGTCCCTGTCGAAGGTGCTTCGCGGGCGGACGAGCTATGCGATGAGCGGCGAGGTCGCGCGCTCGGCCAGGATCGCGCGCGATGCGCTACGGCCCGGCGATGTCGTCTTCTTCGGCGATCGAGGCACTCGCTCGGCGCCCGCCGAAGTGGGTCACATGGCCATCTATCTAGGAAACGACTGGATCGTCCACTCGTCCCGGTTCGGCACGACGCTCGCGCCGCTGAAGGACTGGTATGAGACCCGCTTCGCGTGGGCCCGCAGGCCGCTCGCCGAAGCGGGACTCGAGCCCTGACTCGAGCGAAGCCCCGGCTCGAGCCCTATGTGCAGGACGCCTCGAACGGTGCGCGGTCGTCTCACCGTTCTCCCAGTGCGGGACGGCGTTGTCTGGCGAGGCTTCTCCTTGTCGCGAAGAGGAGGGTGACCGGGTCTCGATGCTGACCGCCGTTTGTAGCCTGCCGCGTGTGACCAGGGCATGAACGATCTTCGCCAGCACGCCGAACGGCTTGTGTGCGGTCGCGTACGCCGATCCGACTTGGCGCTGGACTTCGACGAGACGCTCGCCTCGTCGGCCGAGGTGCACGTCGAGGGCCGGAACTTCTATCCACTGATGCTTCGGGACATCGAGGCCGCGACCTCGTCCGTGCACATCAACCAGTTCGGATTCCGGCCCGGCGTGGTGGGAGATCGGTTCGCGGAGTCTCTGCTCGCGAAGGCGGGCGAAGGCGTTCCCGTCAGGCTCGTTGTCGACCGGCAAGGTTCCGACCCCGACCGGTCGAGCCGTGCCTTCTACGAGCGGCTCCTGACTGGAGGGGTCGAGGTGCGAGTGATTCGCGCAACGGAGCTACGTGCGCCTGCTCAGCCGGTTGTGGCGGGAACGCCTCGACAGTGGAACCTCCACCAACTCGGGCACATCGATCATCGCAAGGTCGTCGTTCTCGACGGCAGAGTTGGCTGGGTCGGCGGCGCAGGCATCGAGGATCACTTCGAGGACGGCCGCTTTCACGACCTCTTCCTGCGGCTGACTGGCTCCGTCGTCTCGCAGCTCCAGCTCGTGTTCGTAGCGAGCTTCTCCTGGCTGGGCGGTGCGATCTCCATCCAGGAACTGGGCTCGCTCTTTCCCGAACACGAAGCCGAGGTGGATCCGGTTCCCGCCAGGGTCTTGCACAATGCGCCGGGTGCGCGCCGGCCGATCACGACGGCGATAGGCGATCTCCTCGACGGCGCTCGCGAGACGCTCGATGTCGTGAACCCGTACGTCACGGATAAGGGAATGATCCGGCGCATCGAGAACGCCGCTCGGCGCGGCGTCCGCGTTCGTCTCTTCGTGCCTGCGAACGCGAACAACTGGGCGTGCGCTGCTGCGCAGCGGTTCCATCACGAGACGCTCCTCGAAGCGGGTGTGCGCATCCTCGAATACCCCACGATGCTGCACGCGAAGGCCTTCGTCCGTGACGGGGAGGACGTGCTCGCGGGTACGTGCAACCTCGAGGCGTGGAGCCTCAGGCGCTTCTTCGAGGTCAACGCGCTCGTCCGCTCGCCCGCGTTGGCAGCGCAGTTCGACGAGCGTTTCTCGGCGCCCGCCGAGCTCGTGTCGACGCCCGGTCGGGCGCTAACCACGAGGCGAGAACGCGTCAGAGGGCGGTTCTTCGCGACGATCTCACCTCTGCTCTGACGTCGCTTGATTCAATCGGATTCTGTGGACAAGGACACCGTTCCGAGCGAGATCCGACGGGGCAAACGCGTCGTGCGTCTTTCCAATCTCAGCAAGCCGTACTGGCCGGACGAGCGGATCACGAAAGGTGACTTGCTCCGCTACTACCGCGATGTCGCACCCGCGATCCTTCCGCACATCCGCGATCGCCCTTTCACGATGAAGCGCTATCCGGACGGTTGGAAGGGCAGGCCGTTCTTCCGGAAGGACGTCACGAACTACGCCCCGGCGTGGGTCAAGCGGGTCACGGTCAGCGTCATGAGTCGGGAACAGCCGCAGCAGAGGCGCACGATCGAAGTCCCAATCGTGAACGACGAGCTCGCCTTGCTCTGGATGGTCAACACGGGTTGTATCGAGGCCCACACCTGGTACTCGCGCATCGACAAGCTCGAGCGACCGGACTGGGTCATCTTCGACCTCGACCCATCAGACGATGTCGGCTTCGCCGAGACGGCGCAGGTAGCGCTGCTCGTAAGGCAGGCTCTCGACGCGCTCGGGCTGGGCTCGTTCCCGAAGACCTCGGGTGCGCGCGGCCTCCATGTTCTCGTGCCGATCGAGCGAAGGCACACGTACGACGACACGCGCCGGTTTGCCACCGAGGTCGCGCGAGCAATCGCCGGTATGCACCCCGACCTCGCGACGGTGCAGTGGTCGAAGGCGAAGCGACGTGGCGTCCTCATCGACGCGAGTCAGAACGCAAAAGGCAAGTCGCTTGCGTCGGTCTACTCGGTGCGGCCGGCGCCGGGAGCGACGGTCTCGACGCCGCTCGACTGGAGCGAGGTGGACGAGACGCTCGACCCGTCGATCTACACGATGGAAGCGGTGCTCGACCGGCTCGAGCGCCACGGCGACCTCCATGCGGGCCTGCTGGAGACGAAGCAGCGGCTCGGCCCTGCCCTACGGGCGAAAGGGCTTGCTTGAGCCGTGGAGCGTACCGGGATCGAACCGGTGACCTCCGGCTTGCAAATTCTGTCCGGCGTTAGTCAGGCTCTGTCAGCGCGCGTCGGCGCACGACGGCTACGCCATTCGAAACGAAGCCATCCGTCGGGAAGGGTCGACGACGGTCAGCCTGATCTGACACGAATCTGACACCCGCGACCATGACTTTCAGAAGGGACTCGGCACCGGCGTTGTCGCTACCCGACCGCGTCACCAACGTCGATGCTCACGCGAGGACACTCGCGCACGAGCCGGTATCTCCCCCGACGCTGCTCGGCGCGCGAACGACGCGTTGCCGACGCCGATCAGGCGATCGCGATCGCCACCTTTCCCTGGGTATGACTGCTCGCGAGCGACTGCAACGCTTCGCCTGCCTGCTCGAGCTCAAAGGTCCCTCGGACATGGACGCGCAATGAGCCGACTTCGAGCAGCTCCGCAAGGCGCTCGAGGTTCGCCGTCGTTCCCGACGCCATCAGGTTCGTACGTCCGGGACCTTCGCCTGCGGCGCCGAGCGGTGAGGCAAGCCGTCCTCCCTCCTTGAGAATGGATGCATCCGGCGTGAACGAGACGAGATCTAGAGCCGCGTCGACTCCATCGGGAAAGCGCTCGCGAATCTGGACCGCGAGATCGGAGTCGCGGTCCAGCGTTTCGCCAACGCCCAGCTCGCGCAGGTAGCCCGTGTCCTCGTGCAACGCGGGAGCGACGACGTGTGCGCCAGCTTTCCGTGCGAGCTGCACGAAGAAGCTCCCGACTCCGCCGCTGGCTCCGATTACGAGCACGGTGTCGCCATCGGAGAGCTCGAGCGCGTCGACGGCTGCGATTGCGATCAGGCCCGCGACTGGCACCGCTCCCACTGCTTCGAGACCCACGCCTTGCGGCACTTGCGCGACCGAGTCCTGCGTGATGACGACGTAATCAGCCCAACTCCCCTTGTGCACCGCCGGATTCGCGTGCAGGACGAATCCGAACACAGCATCGCCGACCTCGTACCGCGATACCCCTGAGCCGACCTCCTCGACGACTCCCGCGAAGTCGCGCCCGAGCGTCACGGGAAACTCGTACTCGGCTATGCCTTTGAGCATCCCGGCGGCAATCGCGACATCCGCCGGGTTGACGGATGACCCATGAACGCGGACAAGGACCTCACCTGCGCCCGCGCCCGGAATCGGAAAGTCATCGCGAAGTCCAGGCGTGCTCTCAAACCCCTCCAGCGTGTAGGCGCGCATCTGTCTCTCCTCAGCTCGGACGAACCTCTTCTCGATCAAGCCGCGAAGTACACCAGCGGTTGTGCAGTCAGCGAAGGATCAGATGCGTGCGGCGGTCGGTTGCTAAGCCGGTTTTCATCTGGCTGCTCAAGCGACATTCCAGCATCGCTCGCTACGTCTGCTCCCCTCTGAGACACGCAGAGGGCCGGCCCTCTGGCCGGCCCTCTGGCTGAGCCGAAGTAAGGCTTGGGCTTCCTGGCGCTTGCCTTACATCATTCCGCCCATGTCGCCCATGCCGCCCATAGCGCCGCCAACGCCGGCTCCGGCCTTTTCGGGTGGCTCGGCGATGATCGCCTCGGTCATGAGGATGTTCTTCGCGATCGACGCGGCGTTCTGCAGCGCCGAGCGTGTGACCATGGTCGGATCGATGATCCCCGCCTTTACGAGGTCTTCGATTTCGTTCGTGTCGACATTCAGGCCCTGGCCTTTGGCGGCCGTGCGGACCTTGGCGACGACGACCGAGCCCTCAAGGCCCGCGTTGTAGGCGAGCTGGCGGAGCGGCTCCTCGAGCGCACGGACGATGATCTGCGCGCCCGTCCGCTCGTCCGGATCGGCGAAGTCGTCCAGCTTGATCGACCCAGCCGCACCAAGCAACGCGACACCCCCGCCTGGGACGATGCCCTCCTCGAGAGCCGCACGCGTGGCCTGCAACGCGTCCTCGACGCGGTGCTTCTTCTCCTTCATCTCGGTCTCGGTCGCTGCGCCCACCTTCACGACCGCCACGCCGCCGGCCAGCTTCGCGAGCCGCTCCTGCAGCTTCTCGCGGTCGAAGTCGGAGTCGGTGTTCTCGACTTCAGCCTTCAGCTGCTTGATGCGGGCCTTGATCGCGTCGGGGTCGCCGGCACCGTCGATGATGGTCGTCGAGTCCTTGTCGATCACGACCTTGCGAGCGTGGCCGAGCTGCGAGAGCTTCGTGTTCTCGAGCTTGAGGCCCAGCTCCTCGGTGATGACCTCGCCACCCGTGAGGATCGCGATGTCCTCGAGCATCCGCTTGCGACGGTCGCCGAAGCCCGGCGCCTTCACGGCGACGGCCGAGAAGGTGCCGCGGAGCTTGTTGACGACGATCGTGGCGAGCGACTCGCCCTCGACGTCTTCGGCCACGATCAGGAGCGGCTTGCCGGCTTGGATCACCTGCTCGAGCACGGGCAGGACGTCTTTGACGGCGCCGATCTTCTGGTTCGCGACCAGGATGTACGGATCGTCGAGCGCGGCCTCCATGCGCTCGGCGTCCGTGATCATGTACGGCGACAGGTAGCCCTTGTCGAATTGCATGCCCTCGGTGAACTCGAGCTCGAGACCGAACGTCTGACCCTCCTCGACGTTCACGACGCCGTCCTTGCCGACCTTCTCGATGGCGTCGGCGATCACGTCGCCGATCTCGCGCTCGCGCGCCGAGATGGTGGCAACGCGGGCGATGTCCTCTCTGCCCGAGACTGCCTTGGACTGCCTCTTCAGGTTCTCGACCACAGCGTCGACGGCCTGCTCGATCCCGCGCTTGAGCGCCATTGGGTTCGCGCCGGCGGCGACGTTCTTCAAGCCCTCGCGAACGATGGCCTGGGCAAGCACGGTGGCTGTCGTCGTACCGTCGCCGGCGACGTCATTCGTCGACGTGGCGACCTCGCGTACGAGCTGCGCGCCCTGGTTCTCGAAGACGTCCTCGACCTCGATCTCACGCGCGATGGTGACGCCGTCGTTCGTGATCGTGGGAGCGCCGTACTTTTTGTCGAGGACGACGTAGCGCCCCTTGGGGCCAAGGGTGACCTTGACCGCGTCGGCAAGGATGTTGACGCCGCGCTCGAGCGAGCGGCGCGCATCCTCACTGAACTTGAGCTCCTTGTGAGGCATGTTTTCCTCCTGATTGGTACGAGCTACGCGGTGGCACCGCTGAGCTTGCGTTTGCGTTTGCCACCTGTGTGTACGGCCTTCGCGAGTACGTCTGACTCGCGCAAGATCAGAACCTCGTCGGCGCCGAGCTTGATCTCGCTGCCGCCGTACTTGGAGAAGATCACCTCGTCGCCCTCGGCGACCTCCATTTGGACGTACTCCCCCGTCTCCTGGTTGCGGGCGCCGGGGCCGACCGCAAGGACCTTGCCCCGCTGCGGCTTTTCCTTCGCCGTGTCGGGCAGGACGATGCCGCTAACCGTCAACTCCTCCTCATCGAGAACCTCAACGATCAAGCGGTCACCAAGCGGCTTCAGATTCATGAAAGACCTCCCTGGAAGAACCGATTAGGTCCCTCTCTCGACTTGCCGGTTGGCGAACTCCGAGAAGGGTCCGCGCGACGCACATAGGCCTCTTGTGTAGGTCGTTCGCGACAGCCGCGCGGCGGTCGCGCAAGACGGGTTTCTCTGGTGGAGAGGCGGCCTTTAGGGCCGCCTCTCGACGACGTGGCGTGAGTGGACGCTAGTCGGTGGAACCGCCCTCGACGGTCGTCGTGACCGGGAGGCGGCGGGGCTTGGACTGTTCGCGCTTATCGACGTGGACTTCGAGCACGCCGTTGGCGTAGTGCGCCCGAGCCTCAACGTCGTCAGTCCCCTCGGGCAGAGCAACAGAGCGCGTGAATTCTCCGAAGGGACGCTCGTAGCGAAAGAAGCGCCCGTCCTCCATCTCGGCGCGTTCACGCGAGCCGCTGACCGTAAGGGTGCTGTCTTCGAGGTCGACAACAATCTTCTCCTCCGATATGCCGGGGAGATCGAATGCGTACACGAGCTCGCCCTCGGTCTCCCAGACGTCAAGCGGAGGTGCCCACGTCTGGTTGGAAACAGCGGCGGCACGGGCGGGCGATTCGAAGATGGTTTTGATCAGCCGCTCGAACTCGCCGTTCATGGCGACGTTCCGTAGTGGTTCGCGAAAGCGGACGAGAGTGGTCATAGACCTCAGCTCCTATCAGTTGAACAAGAACATTATCATATAATTTTAGTCGCTAACTAGCAAATCTTGCGCACATGCCATCAGCGAGGGAACCGCGCGCACTCCGTCGTGACCTTCGAGACCGCTGAGGCAGTCTGGTTCGTCGCTGCCTCGCGCTCATAAGGGCGTCAACTGAGTCAACAGGCGGCGCTCGCAATGGTGGAGTTCACGCATCCCGCAGACTTCGCCACCCCGCCGCACGTCCACCACGAGGAAGATGAGGGCTTCTACATCCTCGAAGGAGCGATGAGAGGTTTCTGCGGTACCGACGAATGGCGCGCGACAGCGGGGGACTTCGTGTGGCTTCCACGCGGCATCCCCCACGGTTACGCGACCGATGGCGGCGAGACGCTGCGGACAATCGCAATTACTGTCTCGACGGGCTTTGAGCGGTTCGTCGGTGATGCCGGCGAGCCGCACACGAACCAACGCTGCCGCCGTCGTCGGACATCGATGGCCGAAGCTCGTGGCAGCAGCGGCGAGATACGGACAAGAGTTCGTCGAAGCCGCGCAGACGTAGCGCCGACACAGGCTCGTCCTGGGACAGAAGACTCGCGTGCCCGAGTGTTCAGGAATGTCCCTTGGACCAGGAGTCAGCGCATGAGCGCCGCGAGGATCGCGCATCCGCGACTACGGGTACCGTCAGCTTATGGAAGACGCCGATCGTGACGTGCTTGAGTTCATCGGCGACCAGGGGAAGACGACCGAGCAGGTTTCCGACCGCTTCCCAGCGTTCGACGTAGAGGGCCTCGTTCGAGCCGAACTAGTTCGTCCGCGTCGGACCACGCAGTCGCGCCGCGATCCGGCGGCCCCAGACCCGACGTTCTACGTGCTCACGTCTCGCGGAGCCGAGGCAATCGGCCTCGATCCGCACACGCTCCACTCGGACTGAGTGAACTTTTGGTCTCGAGGTCGTCGGCGTGCTCGAGCCTCTCGGCCGTGTCGTGGAAACCGGCATCGCGGAGCAGCCGCGCGAGCCCGAGGACGTCCTGGTCGCATTATGCGCGCGACTAGGACGTAACAACGGGTCTTAGCAAGCGCGAGCTAACCCGCCGTCTCGTCGACGATCGCCCATTCGCCACCCATTTCCCGGCGCAGGACCTTGCCGCAGCTTGGACAGCGCCGCTTCGTTGCTTCACGACGTGGCTCGTCGCCCGGAGCGCTGATCGCGGATTCCACGCGTGACCCGCAGTTCGGACAGGCGTCGTGCTCGCTGTCCAAGTCGGACGTCGTCATCACTTCGAAACGTAACACTGGCCCGGCCTAGCCTCGATCTTCGCGAGACTCGCGACAATCTCCGACGAATGAGGGCCCGGCAAGCCGGGCCCTCTGTCATCTGCGGTGCGGCCGAGTTACGCGGCAACCAGAACGCGGTCGTTGTGAGCGACGACCTGGCCGCTCGTGATCTTCGGCCCATTGGGGATCAACGTCTCGAGCTTTCTCGTCACGCATCCAGCCCGCGACGACGTTCGAAGACTCCTTGCTCTGCTCGGCGGTCTCGAAGAGACCGAGCGAGCTGAAGACGCCGTTACCGGCCTCGATCAGGTAGTAGCCGGCCAAGCCGTCGGACCTAGGTCCTGGGAAGAACGTCGCCGCCCCAGCTCGGGTAGTGGCCATCCGCTGGCCACGACGAGAGGATCATGACGATGCGAGTACCGCTCACGCTGGAGACCTTGTGGCGCTCGTCGGGCTCGAAGGTGAGGAGCGTGCCCGATCCTGCCTCGACGACGTCGCCGCCCGCCTCAATACGCGCGGATCCGTCGACGACCATCAACCACGCCCGTTCTCGGACCTGGTGTTCGCCGAGTTCCTCACCAGGCGTGAGACGGATGATGATCGCCCGTGCCCCGTCGACAGTCTCGAGAGCCTCCGCCCGGCGCGTCCCCTCGGGCACCTCAATCTGTTTCACGTTCCACGACTGCACCGCTCCGATTCTAAGAGGAGTAGAATCGTTGAACTGGCCCTGCTGCCAGAACCCCGGCCGAAGGCCCGCAACCTCCCGACGCGCTATGGCGCGCGAGACGTAGGAGCCCAGGCGAACAGGATTCGACTTCAGGGCCAGCTTTCGTTATTTCGACCAGGCGCTGAGTGGAGCGGACGGCTCGGAGGCCGCCATGAGCAAGAGTTCCGACAAGCCCAAGAAGGAGCAGAAGCAGAAGCCGCAGAAGACGCTCAAGCAGCGCCGTAGCGAGAAGCGCGCGGCCAAGAAGTTCGGCTCAGGCTCGTTTCTCCCGGCGGACAACTAGAGACGCGAGGGGCTGCTGCCTTCAGGAGATTCATCGGGCCCTTCCGCCCGCGGACGTTGCCGAACCGCGCAGGCTAAGGGATCATCTCCACCGTGGACGACTACGAGGTAGTCGCTCAGGAGCTGAGCGAGCTCGGAGAAAAGTGGCGCGACCTCGAGGAGCGCGTGGCCGAGGTCGAGAGAGTGAACGCGCGCCTTGAGGAAGCCGCGCTGACCACGGCCCGTGCACTCGGCGAGGTCTCACGTCACTGGGACGCGGTCTACGACGCCATGCGCCGCGCGGAGAGAATCGACCATCGGATCTCGTCCGAGCGCGACCACGATGCGGCCAGGGCGCGTCGCGGCGAGTCATCGGATTAGAGTCGTTGCGCCAGGAGGCACCGGGCCGTCGCGGGGGTCGTCGGCGCCCCCACCCCACCCCGTTCTCGCTGGGACTCCGCGAGGTCGATCAAGAGGGTGGTACCCTGGTTCACAGACAGCTCCCTCCTTCCGCCGCTGCCCTCACTCCGAGTAGCGCCAGGTCTGAGCCTTATCGAGAGGAGAGCGGTAATGGCCCAGTTGCTTACCGAAACGCTTACGGAGGCCGCGCAGGCAGCCCTGAAGGCCGATCACTTGGCGCGAGATCGAGAAGCATGGAACCTTCCGCGAGCCCCAGTAGACACCGTCATTCACGGCGCTGACCGAGACCGGCTCGACTGGGATGGCTTTAGAGACTTGTACTACCCAGACAGTCGCCGACACAACCTCAAGGCCATCGTGGCGTTCGGCGCTTACAAGCGATCGCCTGATCCAGGCCTGCACCCAGCGAGCGAAGCCGCCTATCTGAATGGTGATCCGATCACGACGGAGGCGTTGTCTCTCGACGAGTGGGAAGACGAGGGCGGCGCGTCGCCCTAGCCGGCCCCGGGTCGCTCGAGGGATGTCTTCGGGCGACGCAACACGGCGCGCGCAGGTCGCAGCTAGGGTGGATGAGCGCGTTGGTTGTCTTTGAAGCCGTCGAGGCTTGCACGTTGCTCTTCGACTGTCGCACCGACCTTGGCGCAACAGGGAGTTCGTTCGGACTCTCCTGTCCTGATAGGAGCGAAGGAGTACCAAATGACCGCGATTCTCACCGAGGTCCAGAAGTCCGACGAGATGGTCAAGCTCGCACGCGAGCAGATAGATGCCTTCAACAAGGGCGACTGGGAGTTCCTGCGAGGAATCCTCGCCTCCGACGCCCGTTACGAGGAGTTTGGAACCGAGCGCAAGGTCGAGGGCCCGGAGGGCATCGTCGAGCTCTTCAAGGGCTGGAAGACGGCGTTTCCGGACGTCGTCGGCACCGTGACAAGCTCGGTTGCCAGCGGCAACAAGGCGGCCCTCGAGGTGACCTGGAAGGGCACCCACACCGGCCCGCTCACGACCGCACAGGGGACGATCGCAGCTTCGGGCAAGCTTCAGGAGACGCCCGGCGCCGTCTTCTACACGTTCGAAGGAAACAAGATCAAGTCGAGCCGCCAGTACTTCGACTCGCTGACGCTCATGAAGCAGATCGGCGTGCAGCCTAAGTAGTCGCCGCCGAAGAAGTGGGTAGGGGGCGGCCGGGTGGTACCCCCTACCTCTGGCGCACAGGGATGGCCAAGGAGGAGTACCCATGGTGACGAGCACGAGCGATGAGATCAGGATCGGCCGGCTGGCGATCCGATTCCTGCTCGAGAGCGAGGTGTCGGAAGGCTCCGTCGCATCTTCGAGTTCGACGTCCCGCCCGAAACGAACCTGTCAGTCGCTTGGGGGTGACTCGCGTGGCCGTGAGTGAGACCGACGTCGTCCGCGAGATCCGCTCCGACTACAAGTACGGGTTCTCGAACCCGGACGACGCCAAGGACTACTTCTTCAAGTCGGGGAGGGGTATCTCGCACGAGCTCATCGACGCGATCTCGGACCACAAGTCCGAGCCCGACTGGATGCGCCAGTTCCGGCACAAGAGCCTCGACTACTTCCTCGCCAGGCCGATGCCGAGCTGGGGCGCCGACCTCTCGGGGATCGACTTCGAGAACATCTTCTACTACATCAAGCCGACCGAGAACCAGGCCGACTCCTGGGAGGACCTGCCGGCGGACATCAAGGATACGTGGGACAAGTTGGGCATCCCCGAGGCGGAGAAGAAGTACCTCGCGGGTGTCGGAGCGCAGTACGAGTCCGAGGTCGTGTACCACAAGCTCCAGGCCGATCTCGAGGCGAAGGGCGTTCTCTTCCTCGACATGGACTCGGGGCTCCGCGAGCACGAGGACATCGTCAAGCAGTACCTGGGGACGATCATTCCCCAGAACGACAACAAGTTTGCCGCGCTGAACTCGGCCGTCTGGTCGGGTGGCTCCTTCATCTACGTACCGCCGGGCGTTTCGATCGAGATGCCGCTCCAGGCCTACTTCCGCATCAACGCGGAGAACATGGGTCAGTTCGAGCGTACGTTGATCATCGTCGACGAGGGCGCCTACGTGCACTACGTCGAGGGCTGCACCGCGCCGATCTACTCGTCCGACTCGCTCCACTCCGCGGTCGTCGAGATCATCGTCAAGCCGGGTGGGCGCTGCCGGTACACGACCATCCAGAACTGGTCGAACAACGTCTACAACCTCGTCACGAAGCGCGCAGTCGCCTACGAGGGCGCGACCATGGAGTGGGTAGACGGGAACCTCGGCTCGAAGGTGACGATGAAGTACCCGGCGATCTGGCTGATGGGCGAGCGTGCCCACGGCGAGGTGCTCTCGATCGCATTCGGCGGCAAGGGTCAGCACCAGGACGCGGGCGGCAAGGTCGTCCACGTCGCGCCACGCACGTCGTCCGTGATCACGTCGAAGTCGATCTCGAAGGACGGCGGTCGTGCGGGGTACCGCGGGCTGCTGCAGGTCGCGAAAGGCGCGGTCGGCTCGAAGTCGAAGGTCGTCTGCGACGCGCTCATCCTCGACGAGGAGTCCCGCTCGGACACGTACCCGTACATCCAGGTGGATGAGTCGGAAGTCGACCTCGGGCACGAGGCGACGGTCTCGAAGATCGGCGAGGAGCAGCTCTTCTACCTCATGACCCGCGGGCTCTCCGAGGCGGAGGCCTCGGCGATGATCGTCTCCGGCTTCGTCGAGCCGATCACGAAGGAGCTTCCGCTCGAGTACGCGGTCGAGATGAACCGGCTCATCCAGCTGCAGATGGAGGGCTCGGTTGGCTAAGCCGGCCGCGGCCCTCGACGCGGCGATCGCGTCAGAGGTCAAGCTCGACGTGCACACGCGCAACGTCAGCTTCGCACGCACCTTCGAGTAGCCTCTTGAGTTATCACGGCGAGGTGATCCTCGTCGACGGCGGACCTAGGATATCGAGGGCTGATGAGCGCCAGCGGGCGTCGGAGAGTCGTGATCACCGGCTCGATCGACTTCGAGTCCTACACCACTGGCAACATCCACGGCCAGCAGGGCTGGTCGAAGATCGGCGCCTACGACGTCGAGGTCGAGCAGACCGACCGCTTCGGCTTCGGGCACCAACGAAGAGGAGGCCCGGAGGCCTCCTCAGTCGCGCCGTTGATGCCGTGGTCAGGCGGTGACGGCCACCGGGATCGGGGCGAACAGCAGGTCGGCGTCAGTAAACGTTGATCGTAGGCAGCGGATGGGGGAACACGGGGCACGCCTGTCCCCTCCCGTGCACCGCCAACGGAGTTGGGCATGGACAGGGACGACGATTACGAGAGGGCGTAGGACCGGTTCGTCTTCAGCAGTGCCAGAAACCCCGCGACACACCCTTCGGTCGCAACGTTGACGAGCAGCTCGTCGTTGAACCTCCTCGCGTGAGGAAGCTTCGCAGCCGCTTGGCGCAAAGCCGACCGCGAGAACGATGTTGATGGCGGCTCGCCTGCCTCAAACAGGAGAGCTGACCACGGCTGTCGGCAGTACTTCCTTTGCCCTTCATATAGCGAGCTGGCGAACTCGTTGAATTCTGCAGGCGCGGCTTCACTCGCTCCGTTCGGCGAGTCGCTGACGAAGACTTGCAGCGTCGGTGGCTCGTCGCCCCTCGTCGACGCAAGGACGATCCCGACCGCAACGGTCAGAACCGCGGCTCCGAGTACGGCCGCGGTCACCTTCGTTTTTCGTCGAACGCCGTGAGTCACGTCGCCGACCGATTGTGCCGCGACAGGAGCCTCCTCGTTCGAGCGCGCTGGTGCGGTGCTCAGCGAGTGACGGCCACCGGGATGGGAGCGAACATCAGGTCGGCGTCAGTAAATGTTGATCGTCCCCACGAGCTGGAATCACGCAGGAGACGTCGCGGGTCCGCCGCCGCGCTAGCTGCGTCGCGCTCCAGCGTCTTCGGACGTCAGTAAAACGATAGGAATCGGTCGGGATGTGCGCTCTTGGTAACGGGCGTACCCAGGGTGGGTCGTCGTCACGAGGGGCCAGAGCCGGTCGTGCTCCTCGGCGGTCGCAGCCCGTGCCGTCACCCTTGACGTCGTCCTACCGATCAGCACGCTTGCCCGGGGATCGCGCTGAAGGTTGAGCCACCAAGCGGGCGGCAGGTTCGAGCCGCCGAAGGAGCCGATCACGACGAGGTCTGCGCCGTCGCGGAAGTAGGTGAGCGCGGCCGTGCGCGGTTTGCCTGACTCCCGCCCGGTCGTCGTCAGGAGGAGCACCGGCATCCCGGCCACGCGGCCTAGGAGGCGGCCTCCGCTGGCACGGTAGACGCCGCCGTGCATGCGCGACATGGCACGTATCAGGAAGCGGCGCAGTCGTTCCCGGGTGTGGGACATCTGGGCGACACCAGCATCCTGGGCTATCTGAAGAGCGACCGGCGAGTCCGGCCAGCTGGCCCACCGCCCGAACACCTCGCGAGAGGGAGGGTGGTGAGCTAGACGCGAGCTCCGCTGCGGCGGATGATCACGTCGCGTGCGATCCGATCTCCCGACCGGCACCGTCACCTTCCTCTTCACCGACGTTGAGGGCTCGACCAAGCTATTGCACGAACTCGGCGCTGATGCCTACGCGGAGGCGCTCGCCGAGCACCGTCGCGTGATCCGCGGGGCCTGCGCCCGCCACGACGGCGTCGAAGTTGACACGCAAGGCGACGCCTTCTTCTTCGCCTTTCCGACCGCTCAAGGAGCGCACCGCGACAGCGTCGCCTCGAAGCTCATAGACGCCTTTGGCGGGATCCTGGGCGAAACGCCGTGGTGACGCCAGCGTCCGCAATCTGACAAAACCTGACAAATCGAGGGCTCGGCGAGCTTCCGAGCCCTCGCCTGTCCTACGCAAACGGCTTGGTTGAGCCATGGAGCGTGCCGGGATCGAACCGGCGACCTCCGGCTTGCAAATTCTGTCGATGCCTCAGCATTCGATCTCGTAGCTCTGCGAGGCCGCGTACTCTGCGGCGACGCGCTTCGGCACACACATCGCCCAGGCACCCTCGACGAGGTCGCGCATCTCGTCGGCGTCGATGGCGGCCATGCGCACGTGCACCCAGTTGAAGCGCATGTCCGACTGGCCCGGCAGCGAGAACTTGTGCGGCTCGGACTGGACGAGCGCGTCGCGCAACTCCTTCGGGAAGCCGAAGCCCATGGTCTCCCCGTCGTGGGAGAAGGCCACGAAGACGATCTGGCCGACCCTGAACTTCACGCGCCCGCGCACGACGGCTTCGTAGCTGCGCGGAAGGCTGAGCGCGAGCTCGCGCACATCGTCGATTGTCACAGGCACGTCGCCCTCAGGGTACGGGCACGCTCACGAGTGGCGGGGTGAGGGACGCTTCGTTCTTGGAGTGATACCTCCTGCCGGGGGGATGTCTCGCAAGGAAGGATGGAGGCGCACCCAGGGCAGGTCGCGACGCTGCCGGGCGAGCTCGTCGCTGACCCTCGTATGCTCCTTCTCGCGGAGGAGGAGCTGCTCGCGTGCGGCGAGCCATTCCTCACGGGTTCCGACTCGGTGATCAGTCATTCGCTGAGTCACTTGGTATTTCTCCTTCCTACTATCGTCGTCCTGAGTCAGGGCTTGCCGGGGTGAAGCTCTGCTAGACCGACAGCTCCGCGATCGAGAAGAGCCACGCCACGATCTCGAGCAAAAGCAGGATCAGAGCGACCTGAAGTGCTTCGCGGAGACGTCGCACGACGCGGCCGTTCTGTCGCCAGTCGTTCTTGATCCGAAGCGCGAGCTCGCGGTGCACCGCCGCCATCGGAAGCGGGTCGGCTACGTCGACATAGCGGGCGAGCAGATCCTCTGGGTCGAAGCGGAACGTGAGGTTGTAGTAGGGCCAGAGCATGAGCACCGCCAGTGCCCCGATCGCGAGCAGCAACCCGAGAGCGATCCAGTCCCAGACATCGAGGCCGTCCGCGAGTGCCTGACTGCCTAACAGCGAGCTGGCGAAGGACGCTGCGAAGATCAAGGTCGCCGCTCGTGTCTGCAAGCTCTGAATCGCCCCCTGCTGCTGCAACAGCCCGCGGAGCGCTTCCTGGTAGACGAACGCCGAGCGAGGATCGTCCTCCGAGGGCGAGGGCGTGTCGACTTGCCTCTCGTTCGCCGTGACGCCCATCGCCTTGCTCCTTCCGTCTGCGGCTGTTCGCTTCAAGTCCGAGCGCCTCGGTCAGCAAGCGGGCGGAAGCGGCTCCCGAGTCACCCCCGCTGTTCCAGTGGCGGTCGAGAGCCTCACGCTGCAGCCGCCAGCATCCGCGGCTCGAAGGTCAACGAGACGACGCCGGTGTCGAAGGTGTGCGAGTCGACGAGCCGGAGAGCGGCACCGAAGCTCAGGTCGTCGAACAGCCGCGTCCCGCCGCCCGCCACGATGGGATGCACGATGAGCGCGAGCTCGTCGAGGAGCCCGTCTCGCAGCAACGAGCGGACAAGCGTTGGGCTGCCGATCACCAGGATGTCTCGGCCGGGCTGCTCTTTCAGCGTGGTGACCTCCTCGACGAGATCGCCGGACAGGAGACTCGAGTTGGCCCAGTCGAGAACCTCGAGCGTGGCTGACACGACGTACTTCCTCGTATCGTTCAGGTATTGCGCGATCGGCAGGCCGTCGTTCTGCGTTGCCCAGTATTCGGCCAGCTCCTGATAGGTACGCCGACCGAGCAGGATTGCGTCGGGCTGGGCCACGACGCGCGCGAGCGCTTCGTGAACGCCCACGTCGAAGTGCCACGCGGGCCATCTCTCCGGGGATTCGACGACGCCGTCGAGGGTCACGAAGAGACCAGCGCTGAGTTTCCTCATCTTTCCTCCATTCAGGTCACACGCCCGAACGCTGGGCGTCACCTGCACGCAATCTTGACAGTTCCGCACGCGTCTGCGCAAGTCTATTTGCGGAGATAATGAATCTGCGTTGCGGCACCCCCGGCTTGTAGTATCGAGGAATGGAGCGCGAGCCGTCAGTTGCAGTTCGTCGCGCAGTCGCGCTGCTGTCGACACTTGGCAGCGATGAGGCGCTCCATGCCGGTGGACTTGGCGTGAAACGGCTCTCGGAGCTGACCGGGAACGAGATCAGCCGCGTTTCGCGAGCCCTGGAGGTGCTGTCCGAATCAGGTCTGGTCGATCGCGATCCGGACACGCGAGCGTACCGCCTCGGTTGGCGATTCTTCGGGCTCGCAGCGAGGGCGGGCCAGCCACAGCTCCGACAGGCAGCGGCGACGTATGTGCGACGCTTGACGGAGGAGTTCGAGGAGCGGGCCTATCTATCCGTTCTAGACGGCGGGGAGGTGCTGACAGTCATGTCCGAGTCCCCGCCACATACGCTGCAGCCGACGTCGTGGGTGGGTCGCAGCCACCCGTACGTGTACTCCACGTCGGCGGGCCGCGCGCTGCTCTTCGGTCACACCGATGAAGAACTGAGCGCACTACTAGGGAAAGCCGAGTTCGATCCGCCGGGCCCAAACGGGCCCAAGAGCTTCGAGGACTTCGCCGCTCGGCTCGCGAGCGAACGCGAGCGGGGCTGGGCATTGGCGGACGAGGAGTTCGAACCCGGCCTCGTGGGAGTCGCAGCACCCGTTTTCGACTTCGAAGGCCGCATCGTTGCCGCGCTCAACCTCTCGGGCCCGAAGTTTCGCTCGGGTACCGCCCTGGCCGCTGCTGGACCGCGCCTCGTCGAGGTCGCGGCGGAGCTCTCGAACGCTCTCGGCTACTCAGCGGACTCGCGCGACGCGGCGCGAGTGGTGGGGTGAACGAGCGCAAGTCGGTTCGTTTCTTCAGCGACGGCCACAGGCTCGACGGCGAGCTCTGGCTGCCGCCCTCGGGTCGCATGTCGGTCCTCGTCATCCCGTGCTCCGGGTACCTCGGCCTGAAGGCACTTCAGCCTGCGCGGTTCGCTCGCGCACTGACTCCTCGGGGGTACGCGTGCCTCACGTTCGACTACCGTGGCTTCGGCTTCAGCGACGGCGAGCGGGGGCGGCTCGTTCCGACGGAGCAAGTTGACGACATCCGAGCAGCGGTCGACTATGCCAGCTCTAGGCTCGTTGGCGAATGGCAAACCGTTGTCCTCCTGGGCTGGGGGCTCGGAGGAGCGCTCGTGATCGCCGAGGCCGCTCATGACCATCGCGTGGCGGGCGTCGTCTCGCTGAATGGCCTTGCCGATGGGTATCGCACGACGCGTGCGCTCCACGACGACGCGTCGTGGGCCGCACTCGTCGCCCGCTTCGACGAGGACCGCCTGCAACGCTCGCGCCACGGTCGCTCAGGCCTCCTCGCCGCCTTCGATCTCGTTCGTCTTCGGGGACCGACGCGCCGTTACGTCGAGACGGAGTTGTACAAGGACTCCGGGTTCGGATTCCCGGTGACGTATCACTCGAGTGAGCAGTTGCTGCGATTCTCCGTTGAGCATCTCGTGGGCCGCATCGCGCCCCGACCCCTGTTCCTCGCGCACGGCGCTGACAACGATCTCTACCTCCCCGCGGAATCGAAGCGTCTCTACGAGCTCGCCGGCGAGCCTCGAGAGCTTCACCTCCTGGAAGGTGCAGGCCACAGCGAGTGGATGCACGACGGCCATGAGACGTTCAAGCGCCTCATCGACCTGATCGACGGCTTCATACAGCGTGCACTTGCGCTGGACGAAGGGGTCGATGAGTCAATCGCATCAGCCTGACCACCTTGACCACGACTGGGCCTCGACAACGATGCGTAAACCAACACCCACCTCTTCACGGCTGAAACGTGGCCGGAGATTCGGCGCGGAAGTACGGACTCCGCTCGAACGTTCTGAGGAGTCAGGTGCCGGCTGAGAAGCGCTTCGACATGGTGGTGATTGGCTCCGGGCCGGCTGGTGAGAAGGCGGCGGCACAAGCCGCCTACTTCGGTAAGCGGGTTGCGGTCGTAGAGCGCGCGCCGTCGCCCGGTGGAGCAGTCGTCAGAAACGCCGAGATCCCAAGCAAGACACTGCGGGAGACGGCCCTCTACGTCACCGGTTTCCGTCGGCGTGAGGTCTACGGGCTGGGCCTCACGCTCGATCCCGAGACCGCGGTAGCACAGCTCAGGACTCGCACCGCCCAGGTGATCGAGACCATGACAGACGCAGTACGCCGAAACCTTGAGCGTCACGCCATCGAGCTCGTCCTCGGAAACGCGAGGCTCGGCCCCGACCGAACCGTCCACGTGACCTTGGACTCCGGTCAGGAGCGTCTCCTTCAGAGTGACGTCGTATTGATCGCGACGGGATCGCGCCCGTTCCGGCCCCCGAGCATCCCCTTCGATGACCCCGACGTCCTCGACTCGGAGACGGTCCTGGACATCGACCGTCCGTTCACCAGCCTGGTCGTGGCGGGGGGAGGGGCTGTCGGGTGCGAGTACGCGTCGATCTTCACCGCGCTAGGTGTCGAGGTGACACTCGTCGACTCAGGGGAGCGCATCCTCTCTTTCCTCGACGCCGAAATCTCGCTGCTCCTCGCGCAGGTCTTCTCCGGGATGGGGATGCGGCTCGTGCTCGGCAGTGGCAGGGCCGCAGTCGGGCGCGATGACAACGGGCTCACATGCACACTCGCGGACGGGGAGGAAGTCAGGCCGGACAAGGTGCTGTTCGCCTCGGGCCGGGTCGGGAACATCGAGGGGCTCGGTCTCGAGGAGGCGGGGATCGAGATCGATGCTCGGAATCGCATCGTCGTAGATGAAACGTTCCGGACGACGGCGGAGTCGGTCTACGCGGCTGGGGACGTCATCGGACCGCCGGCGCTCGCGTCGGTGTCCATGGAGCAGGGTCGAGTCGCGGCCTGCTACGCACTGGGTATCCCCTTCAAGGACACTGTCGACCCCATGCCGCCGTTCGGCGTCTACTCGGTCCCCGAGGCAGCGATGGTCGGGCTCACCGAGGAAGATGCCGCGGCACAAGGGATCGACTACGAGGTCGGGCGGGGATGGTTAGCCGGTAACACTCGGGCCACGATCGCCGGCGCGCAGGATGGTCTGGTGAAGCTGGTCTTCCGACGGGACGACCGGAAGCTGCTCGGAGTCCACGTCCTCGGCGACCACGCCACCGAGCTTGTCCACCAGGGGCAGGCAGTTCTCCACTACGGCGGGACCATCGACTACTTCATTCACAGCACCTTCAATGTGCCCACCGAGAGCGAGGCGTACAAGTACGCGGCCTACGACGGCCTGCAGCGGCTGCAGACGCGCTGAGATTTCGTGTCTCCCGCCGCCAGGCCCCGATCCGAATGAACGTGCTCAGGCCCATGCTCACCTCGTTGGTGCAGCGATCAGGTGGAGTAGAGAGACGCCAGGGCTTGGCGGCTCGACCAGGCAAGCCACGCTACTGATTTACGAGGAACGCCGGGCGGTCTCCGCTGCCGACCTCACGGAGGGTGCAACCGTGATGTGGTGAGCATGAGAGACTGCGCCGATGTTCTGTCTCGTCGGATTCGCCGCAATCCTCGGCCCGCGTCTTGCCGTCGCAGTCTGGTGGCTCTTCGGCGATAAGGTCGAGGTTGCTTTCGACTCATGGATCTGGCCTTTGCTCGGGCTCGTCTTCCTACCGTGGACCACGCTCGCCTTTCTGATCGCGTGGCAGCCTGGTGGCCTCAATGGGAACTGGGATGCGCTCCTGATCGTGCTCGGCGTGGCGCTCGACATCCTCACGTACATGCATCGCTTCGCAGCGAAGGCAGTGCGTCCGGCACCGCGCTACTAGAAGATCTCAGTCTGGCTTTGCGCCTGCGAGGCTCCTCGGCGGTCAACCGCGCTGCCCGAAGTGCGATCGGGTCGATTACCTGACGAGTCTCCAGACCGCGGTAACCCCTTCTCGCGACCCCTTACGCCACGTCACCAGAGCGACGACAACGAGACCGGCAGCTACCAACACGCCGAGCGATCGAACCTCCGACCGCAGCGCCGAGAGATCGTCGTTGAGGCGCTGCCGTTCAGCCGCGATCTCGCTACGGATCTCCTCGACGGTGCGCTCAGACATGGCTCCGAAGCGTCTCGACCGTGCGCTCTGCCTCCTCGATCGCTTGCTCCGGCTGGGGAGGAGCGGCCTTCTGCGCGAAGCGAACGGCCAGGAGTCCCGCGACTGCTGCGAGAAGCAGGATCAGTCCAGCCACGATGAGGAGCGACAGCCATAGAGGGAGCGCCTCGCTGATTCCCGCCGCCGCCGCCGCGAAGGCGAAGCCGATTCCATAGACGACGAGAACCGCAGCGAGGATTGCAAGCCCCGCTGCGACGCCGAGCGCGGTTGCCTTTTTCTTCGCCTCGAGCTTCGCAAGCTCCAGATTCAGGCGCACGAGCGACTGCACTCGCTGGTTCACGGACTTTGTCCGTGCGACGAAGCCAAACACGCTGTGAGCCTATATCGACGTCTCGTGGCACGGTAGGGCCCGCCCTCTAGGTCGCACGACCCGGATCGGAGTTCGTGCTCGCGCTAACCGCGCGTGATACGGCGACTTGGTCAGCGCGCGTCGGAGCCCGACGGTTGTACGGTCTCTGATTGAGTCGTGGGTCGGGTCAGGGCGGCGATCGTCAGCGTGATCTGACACGAATCTGACACCGGAGGGCGGTGAGAGTGCGCCCGAGGTCAGACACTCTCGCCAACCGCACATAGGATCGGGGCGAGTGCGCCCATCCCTCCTCCTCTCGGGTGCTGCGCTTCTCGCACTCGCCGGCGGCGCACCCGCGACGCCCGCCGACGGACCGCGCGTACCGGAGGACGTGCGCTCGATCAGCTACTACCCCGCGCGAGGCGGCTGGACACTCATGTGGACGCGCTTCGACACCGAGGCGATCGACCGCGACCTGGACCGCGTCACGTGGCTCCGCGCGAACACGGTCCGCGTGATCGTCCCCGCCCGCACGTTCGGCTACCCGGAGCCGGACCCCAGGATGGGCGCACGGCTCGAACGCGTCGTCGATCTTGCCGCGCGCCACGGATTGCGCGTGCAGCTGACGCTGTTCGACTGGTGGCACGACTACAGCGACGTAAGCGGCTCCCGCCGCTGGGCGACAGCACTGCTCTCCCGCTACTCGGGCGACGAGCGGATCGCGTTCGTGGAGCTGAAGAACGAGCTTCGGCCGCAGGACGAGGGCGCGGGCGACTGGGCCGCGGCGCTGATCCCGTACGTGCGGGAGCTGACGAGGAGACCCGTGACGGTCTCGGTACCTGCGGTCGACGCTGCACGCGATCTGCGGTTGCTCCATTCCGCGCTCGGCGCCTCGCAGCCCGACTTCTACTCTGCGCACTTCTACTGGCGGCCCGAGCTCGCCGCCGAGCACTTGCGAGCCGCGGTGGCGGCGGTCGCTCCACTCCCGCTTCGCGTGGGCGAGACCGGCTACTCGACAGCGATTCCGTACGACGTCCTCCCTGGCGTGCCCGCGTCGGCCTCCGCGCGTGAGGCGGAGCAGGCCTACTACCTGCGATCGCTCGCGAATGTCGCGCGCCGGCTCGGCTTGCCCCCGATCGCGCCGTGGGTCCTCTCGGACTTCGCTCCGGACGCGATTCCGCCGGACGACCCTGGCCTGAATGGCAACGCGCGCGAGTACCGCTTCGGCCTCTTCCGCGTGTCGGGCGAGGCGAAGCCCGCAGCCTCAGCGGTGCGGACGATCTTCTCTGGCGGCCAGTCGGATGGGTTCAACAACGGCTTCGAGCAGGCCGTCCGAGACGAACGTGGGCTTCCCCTGCCGGCCCTTTGGCGGATCCGGCCGGCGCGCGGCGCAGCCTTCAGGCGCGATGTACGGACGGCGCGGACGGGCCGCGCTTCGGCTCGGATCGATGGTGCGCCCACCGGAACGGGGCCCGACGCCGCTTTCGCGATCGCCCCGTCCGATCCGGGGGTCAGGCCGGGTGACCGCTCCACCGTGACCGCGTTTGCGCGCGCAGGCCCACGCTGCGGCAACGTGCGCATCGCGCTGCGCTGGCTCGCGAGCGACGGACGCGTCGTCGGCGGAGCGCAGTCGGCGTCGCTCCGCTGCGGCATCCCCGGCTGGAAGCGCCTGCAGGCGAGCGGGACAGCGCCGGCTGACGCCGCCTACGTCGGCATCTATCTGCGCGCCGCGCGCACCGTCGGCCCAGCTTGGTACGACGACGTCACCTACTCCTGCGTGCGCGGAGTCCGCCGTTCGTAAGCGGTAGCCGCCCCAGGCCACCGGCTCGGTGAACTCTTTCTTGGGCGAGTGATCTCAGCGTGCTGTGGAATCTGCCGCTTAACGGGGATACCGAAGCTTGTGCACCCACGGAGCCTCCTAGCGGGGGCTCGCGGGATCGGCGCCTTGGCCTGACATGGCCGCAGAGTTGTCCACGGCGTAGAGACGCCACGCTCCTGGGACGCCCTTCAGTGTCCGCTCGCCTCGGTCCTCGAACTCGATGCCCGAGCCTGCGACGAGATCCTTGACCGTGCGCGAGACGAGCACCTCGCCGGGTCCGGCAAGGCCGGAGATCCGCGCGCCGGTCACGACCGCTATGCCGGCGATTTTCTCTCCAACGATCTCGCACTCCCCCGTATGCACACCGGCACGAACCTCGAGCTCGAGTTCGTCCGCGCTCTTGATGATTCGCTGCGCGCAAGCGATCGCGCGAGCCGGCCCGTCGAAGCGGCAGAAGAACCCATCCCCCGCGGTGTCGACCTCAACGCCGCCAAAGAGCGCAAGCTCGCGTCGAACAGCTCGGCGATGTGCCTCCAACAGCTCGCGCCAGCGCCTGTCACCCAGCGATGCCGCGCGCTGAGTCGAGGCAACGAGATCAGTGAAGAGAATCGTCGCAAGCACTCGGTCGGGCACCACGGGCGCGCGCGGAGAGACGACGAAACGCTCGACCTCGCTAGTGACGTCGGTGCCGACGAAGGGCGAGTGGTCGGGTCCGGGGACGGGCACGATGCGAGCGTCCGGAATGGCGTCCGCGAGCCTGCGAGCGTCCAACTCGCCAGTGGGGGCGCCGTCCGGGTCCTCCCTCCGCGAAGCCTCTGGCCGGTACAGCACGAGCGTGGGAACACGGATCAGCGGCAGGACATCGCTGACGTCGGTCTCGAAATACGTGCGAAGGAAGTCCACGGCTCCGCCCGGGCTCGCGCTTGCCCGGACGAGAGTTGCCATGGAGCGACGGAACTCCTCGTCGTGAGCTAGCGACGGGTACCCCCCGTCGTCCCGATCGAACTCCTCCTGCAGACCGTACGTGCTGCGAGTGCGCCGTAACTCAGCTTGGTGGTCCGCTGTCGTGCCCGGGGTGCGCTCACGTGTTGCGTAGAGCACGAGCGCTGTCGTTCGCTCCGGATACGTGGCGGCGAAAAGCGCGCACATCTGACCCCCGTGGCCAGAGCCGAAGAGCACGGCTTGCTCCGAACCCACCGCATCGAGGACGGCTCGAACGTCCTCCATCTGAGCTTCAAGTGTCGGCCGCGTCCGCGGTCTGTCGGATGCTCCGGTGCCTCGCTTGTCAAAGAGAACAAGCCTTGAGAACGACGAGAGCCGCGTCGCGAAGTCGCGGAACAACGGGAGCAGGTGCCAAGCGAACACCATGCTGACCATGAAAGGAACGAACACGAGATCTCGCGGACCGTCGCCGACGACGTAGTAGGCAAGCGCGGCATCCCCGCTCTGGGTGTAGCGAACATCGGGCGACTCCACCTCGGCAGTCTCGGCCTCGGCCGGAGAATCGGCAAGTGCCTCGCGGCGTTTGCCGAATGACCGGGCTTGTGCGCCCTTGACGTGCAAGTGCCTGCTTGCCTATCATCGACGACGTAATGCAAGCGTGTACGTGCCTATCAGGGGTGTGAGCGGTGATCTCTTCAAAGCCCTTTCGGACGACACGCGGAGGAAGATCCTCGACGAGTTGACCGAGCGAGACGGTCAGACACTCTTCGAGATCTGCTCGCGCCTCGCGCTGAAGCACCGGCTCGGTTCCTCTCGGCAAGCGATCTCGCAGCACCTCGACGTTCTCGAATCCGCGGGCCTCGTCGAAACGCGGCGAGAAGGGCGCTACAAGTTCCACTACCTCGACACCGAGCCGCTCGAGCACATTGCCGATCGCTGGCTGCGCGGTGACAAGGAGGGATCGACATGAGAATCAACGTCACGAGCGTCTTGGTCGACGACCAAGACAAGGCGCTGCGCTTCTACACCGACGTGCTCGGATTCGTGAAGAAGACGGAGATACCGCTCGGCGAAGCTCGCTGGCTGACGGTCGTTTCCCCGGAGGAGCCAGAGGGCACGGAGCTGCTTCTCGAGCCGGACGGGCACCCTGCCGCGAAGCCGTTCAAGCAGGCGCTCGTCGAGGACGGCATCCCCTTCACCTCGTTCGCCGTCGAGGACGCCCGGGAGGAGTTCGAGCGACTTCGCGGTCTCGGTGTCCGTTTCACCCAGGAGCCGGTCGAGGCGGGTTCGGTGACGACAGCCGTATTCGACGACACGTGCGGCAACCTGATCCAGATCGCGAGCCCGAGGTAGCCGCCGCTCTCGGGCCCGAGGCTGATGAGATGCTCATGGGGTCGGTAGGCCTTCACACCGATCCTGCATAGCTCTTTAGTCGAGGCCCCCGGCGCTCGTTCTCATAGGCTTCTTAGCCGACGTTCATCCGACGTTGAACGTCCCGCCCGACCATGGCCGCATGGTCGAGCCGGGGCCTCACGAAATCGTGGCGAGGCTCTCGCGGTGGCGTTTCCTCGAACGGACGGCCGCACTCGCTGCACTTTTCGCCGCCGGGCGGCTGCCGACTCAAGCCGCGGCGGCGGACGTCCACGCGCTTGCACGACGCGATGTCCGGGTCAGCAGGGATCGGTTTGCCTACCACGCGGAGCCCTCCGTGGCCGTGAACCCTCGCGATCCAATGAACCTGCTCGCCGTCTGCACGGCGCACCCTCCGACCGGACGGTCGGTGCTCGCCGCCTATTCGTCGTTCGACGGCGGCGCGAGCTGGCGGAGCAACGGCGCGCTGCCCGAATCGGATACCGGTAGAAACGCGTCGGTCGCCTTCGACTCCAATGGCATGGCCTTCGTGTGCGGAAATGCTCGCGGTGTGTCCGTCTGGAGGTCGAGCGACGGCGGCCGAAGCTTTTCCAAGCCGGTGGTCGTCACCGAGGGCCAGGCCGACTACCCGTGGCTGGCAATCGGTGCGGCAGGCGGGGGATCACCCGACATCCTCAACGTCGTCTGGTCGACCGACGAGAACACCAAGCTCGGCTTCGCGCGCTCGACCGACGGCGGTCGCAGCTTCGAGCCGGTTCGGACGATTGCCGAGGCGGGAGGTTTGGTGACCGCCTCGCCGATGCTCGCCGCCGGCAGCGACGGCCTCGTGTGCGTGATCTTCGGAGTGTTTCCGACACAGAAGCTCACGGGCGGTGGGAAGGAGCGGCGCCCGCAGATCATCGCGCCGATCAGGGTCGCGTGCTCCACCGACTACGGCCTTACCTTTGCCGCACCGATCGAGCTGGGGCTGGGAGCGATGGAGATGTGGGTCCCGGGCGGGGCGAGTGGCCTGAGCCTGCCGATGATCGCCGCAGACCGACGAAGCGGCGTCCTGTATGCAGCCTTCACAACTCGCCGTCCACGTGCTGCGTATTCGCGGGTCGTCGTCTCGGCGTCCTGGGATCGTGGGCGCACGTGGAGCAGGCCCCTCCCGGTCACGCCGGTTTGGCGCGGGGTCTTCTGCTTCTCGCCTTACCTCGCCGTCGACGACGCAGGTCGGATAGGCATCTCCGCGTTTGCACTCGAACGAGGTCGCGTCACGGTTGTCTTCGTGAGCTCTCCACGCGGGCCGTTCCGGTTCAGCGCGCCTCGGCGTGTGAGCACCTCGCCGTTCGATCCGGCGCAGGGAAGCCTCGACGGAGGTACCAAGCATGGAGCGTGGTGGATCGGCGACCATCAGGGGCTGGTGTCGAGCGCGCCGGGGACGTTCCATCCGATGTGGAACGACACGCGAACCGGCCGGTTGGAGCTCTTCACGACGATCGTAGGCCCGTAACGTGCATGCGGCGGCCCATCGAACCGGGAGGTAAACGATGACGCAGAGTCAGGAAACCGCTGCGCGCGACAAGGACACAACCGCGTTCGGTGCGCCGACGCCGGACCCCGAGCTGAAGCGGCTCGAGCCCCTGCTCGGGGCGTGGAAGACCGAGGCGAACACGCTCGACGGCATCCTCGGCCCGGGCGTGCCGGTCAGCAGCACCGAGTCGTTCCGTTGGCTGGAAGGCGGCTACTTCCTCGTTCAGGACTACCGGACGGTCTTCGGTGACGAGCCCGCTCAGTTGACCCGACGGATCGCCGCCGAGATCAGGCGATGAAAACGCCTACCATCGAACGACCCGACCATGCCGTACGCGATCCGACAACTCGACCCATCAACATGGGACGTCTTCGCCGAGCTCGTCGAGCGAAACAACGGGGTTTACGGTGGCTGCTGGTGCATCGGCTATCACCCCGAGTGCGCAGAGAGGGGAATCAACTATCGCGAGGCCAAGGAGGATCGCGTCCGTACGGGCCGCGCTCATGCCGCGCTTGTCATCGACGAGCACGGCGCGGCACAGGGCTGGTGCCAGTACGGCAGCCCGGAGGAGCTCCCGGGTATCAAGCACAGGCGCGAGTACGACAAGGACCCTCCCCCGCTGCCGGATTGGCGGATCACCTGCATCTTCGTCGACAAGAGGCATCGCGGTCAGGGCATTGCCAGGGCAGGCCTGGAGGGCGCGCTCGACCAGATCGCCCGTTTCGGCGGCGGCCTCGTCGAGGCCATCCCCGAGGTGACCACCGGTCGCGAGGCACAGGGCCGCTTCCTCTTCAGCGCGACAGTTGAGCTCTTCGAGCAGTACGGCTTCACCAGGGGTCGCCGCGTCGGCAAGCACGCCTGGATCGTGAGCAGGGCGGTCGAGCCCGTTTGAGATCTGGGTACATCGGCCGGCGACGAGCCGCTCGACGCGTAGCGCCCTCAGGCCACCGACCCGGCTTGCGCGATCGGGTGGGCACGGCCTGGGACGTCCCGTCACGAACGCGGCATGCACGAGCGGAGATCACACCGGAGATCCGCTCTGCGCAGCTAACGTCGCTCCACCCGCCCGCTCCCAGGCCCCGACGCCACGAACATGCGCACGGGGTGGGTATGCCCTCGACGCCTTTCCAATACGCGTGCCGCTCAACCGACGCGGCACTTCTGGCAGTGCACATCGTCGACCGACTCGCCCGCGATCAGCCTGGTCAGCCAATCGACCAGCTTTACGCCGTCGACCTCGATCTCGTAGAACTTCGGCCATTCGAAGATCCCGTGGCCGTCGCCGGGCGCCGTGTAGCTGTGCTGAACGACGCCGGCGGCCTCGATCGCCGCTTCGTTGGCGTCGATCACGGCGAGGAGTTTCGACGGGTCCTCACCTCGCGCCTCCGCCCCCTCCGCCGCTGATCGGTCGTAGGCGTAGTCGAAGCGGGCGAGCACGATCTCGGGATTGTGGAGGCCGGCTTGGATCCAGAACCGCCGGGGACCCCAGTCGCGGGCCGTCAGCCCTTCGTTGACCTCCCAGTCGGGCATGTTGTCGTAGGCGCCCCACAGCTCACCGAAGAGCTCGGCGTTGAGGTCGGGGTCGTCCGGAATATGGCCGGACTGGCCGCCGAGCACAGTGACCTGGGCGTCGGGAAGAAGGTCGGAGGCGAGGCCGCCGTAGACGGGGGCGGCGATCGACCCGACGGTCTTGCCGACGACGACGACCTGGGTGGCGTCGGGGTAGTTGTCGGCGAGGTAGGAGAGCGCCGCCGTGCCGTTGACGAAGCCGTTGTGCTCGACGGTCAGCCGGGCGAGTACTTGCGGGTGACGTCGCCCAGGTGCGCGTCGCCGGTGCAGGAGGGCACGAAGACGAAGCTGTGGTCGCGGAACGGGTTGTCGGCGCGGGCGAGGTCGAAGATCCCGCCCTCCCGCGCCGGATCCTCGCCGTAGATGCTCCAGTCGTAATCCGCCTCCCCGCCGGCGGTGCCGAGGCCGGTGAACGAGCAGGTCTCGGCGTCGAAACAGGCGCCGCCGCCGTCGAGGAAGAACACGACCTTCGTCGGGTCGTCCCGGCGCTCCCAGAAGGCGAACTCGCTGCCGTCGGCACACTCGCAGTCGCCGCCAGGAGCGACCTTCTCCCACGCCGCGGTGGTCGGCTCCGTCGTCTCGATCGCGCGTTTATCGTCGCCGCCGCCGCATGCCGCGACCGTGGCCGCGAGCGCAGCCGCTAGAAGGAGCAGCGCGAGGATACGGGAGCGGCGGCCCGTCATTCGATTGCCTGCCTGGCGATGGCGGGCGGCTGGCGGCCGGCTAGAAGCCAGCCGCCCGCGGCGGCCGCCAGAGGGAGGCCGGCGACGATGAGGACGAGGGGGAACGCCGGTATCCGCGCGAGGTAGCCGAGGTCGTCGTGGTACGTCGCTACGAGCGCGAGATACGCGCCGGCGACGCCGAGGAGCGCGCCGAGGAGAGCGAGCGCGCCGGCGGTTGCGGCCGTCAGGGTCCGGCGGGTCCTGCCCGTGGCTCCGGTCGCGGTCAGGGTTCGAAGGTCGGCCGCGCTCTCGCTGCGGATCAGCCCGACGGTCATGGCGAGGATCGCGAGTGCGAGGAGGGCGCCTGCGGCAGTCGCGATCGCGATGGGCGTGGCGAGGGAGGTGCGCTCGTCCTGTGTCTCGATCTCGAGGCCGGCCGCGGCGGCGAGCTCGCGTGCGGTGGCGACCTGCTCGCTCGTCAGAGGCCTGCTCGACTCGATTAGCCAGCCGTTCGGGACCTGCTTCCAGCGGTGGCGGCGCAGACCGTTGAGGGTGACGAAGGAGGACGGCACGCGGCCGGTGTCCCCTTCCCCGGCGCCGAGGACCTCCTTGCCTTCGATCCTCTGCACGTTCGTGACGGGGAGTTGCCTCCTCGCCTCGATGTCCAGGATGACGAGCTCCTTGATGGGAACGGTCGCGTCGGCCAGGAAGTCCGCGCTCGGGTCGACCGTGGCGGGGTCGATACCAAGATGCCTGAGCAGGGCGGGCGTGGCGACGTAGAGACCGGACGCCCTGGTCGACTTCTGCGCACTGACCTGCTTCGAAAAACCGACGGCGATGAGAGCCCGGTCCCCCTCGAAGGTGACGATGGGCCGTTCGCCGGGTCGGACGACCTTCCGAAGCGGGATCACCGCCGCCTGATCGAGACCGGCCGCGATCTGGCGGACGCGTGCGGCGCTCCGTGCGAGCTGGGCGGGCGTTTGGAGCGGGAGCGGGATGAGCTCCGGTTCTTGCGTCGAACCCGTGTACACCCGGATCTGGCGGTCGGACAGGTTGGGAAGCTCGGCGGCCAGCCGCTCGTCATCCTTCTTCTCTTCGGCTGCCGCGGTGACCGTCACCGCTGCTGCGATGCCGAGGGCGAGGGTGATCGCGGCGAGTGCCGCCCCAGATCGGGCCTGGTAGCGGGCGAGGTCACGCAGCGCCAGGCGCGTGCCGATCGGGGCGTGTCCGGCGGCTCCGGAGAAGATGCGGATCGCGAGTGGGCCCAGGAGCAAGGTGCCGAGGATCGTCGCCACGATCCCGGCGATGATGAGCGGCACTCGGTCTCGGTCGGACAGTGCGAGACAGCCGATACCGACTGTGATCAGCGCTGCGGCCGCGATCGCCGAGTGACGTGCGGGCCTCGGCTGCGGCGGACGCCCTGAAAGGGCGAGCAGGGTGGGGAGGCGGGCGACGGTTCGCCCTGGCCACCAGGCCGCTGCGGTCGCACCGAGGATGGCGACGAGGACGACCAGTGCGAGCAGCGTCCACGGAAGACTGAGCCGGTCGATGCGATGGCCCATCGCGGATTCGAGCGTCGGGGCGAAGACGACCCAGAGCGCAGCGCCCGCGATCGTGCCGAGGGTGGCGGCGATCACTCCGACGACGGCGCCGTTGGTCAGCAGCACGAGCCGGAGATGCTTCTGGGTAGCCCCGATGGCCGCGAGCATGCCGAGCTGGCGGAGCCGACGCTGCGCGACGACGGCGAAGCCCGCGGCGGCAACGAGCGAGGCCAGGAGCAGGAAGACGGTGGCGATGGAGAACACTGCGAACGAGTCCGCGGCCTCGATCTCGCCGCGGCTCCCCGATCCCGTGAAGCCCGATCGGCGGTTCTCGGGCAAGGAGTCTGCGAAGGCGCGGAGCTCCTGTTCGCTCGCGTCGACCAGAACGGTGACGTTCTGCGGCGCCGCGGATGACGAAGGGGAGACGAGAGCGAACTCGTCGCTGAGATCGAGCGGGTTCTCGACGATGCCGACGACGGTCCGCCGCCGCCCGTCGAGATCGAGCGTCGCCCCCAGCTCCACGTTGAGGAGCTCGGCCACACCCTCGGTGAGGGCGACCTGGCCGGGCCCGGCCGGGTAGCTGCCACCGCGGAGCGCGAGGAGATCGCCGCCGTAGGCCCCATCCGGGTCCTGCGAGCGGAAGTCCACCGTTTCGACGCCGCCGGGCACGGGCACCTTGCGATGGCCGATGACGTCCGTCGTCCCGAACGACTCCTCGGCCGAGGCCAGGGCTGCCTCGAGCGCCTGCGGATCGGAGCCATCGAACAGGAGCAGCCCGCTGGCCGAGCCGAACTCGCCGTCGAACTCAGGACTGGTGTTCCAGACGAGGCTGATGCTGACGATCGCGGCTGCGACCGCGACCGTCAGGAGCGCGACGACCAGGATCTGCTGGCGCCACTCGCGGCGGAACATGCGCCAGGCCCAGCGGACGACTGCGCGGCGCGCCGCGACGCCGCCGTTCCTCGGCCCGCGGAGCGTTGAGCGGTGAGCGAGCGTCGTCATCGCCGATCGGCGGCCGCGAGCAGCGACTCCGGGCCCGGCATTGCGTGCGTCTGGTCGATGGCCTGGCCGTCGCGCAGGAAGACGACGCGGTCGGCCCAGGACGCGAGATGTGCCTCGTGCGTCACCACGACACCGGCGACGTCCCGCTCGGTTGCCGCCCGCAGCAGGCGCATGACTGCCTCGCCGTTGACGGAATCGAGTGCCCCCGTCGGCTCGTCGGCGAGGAGCAGTCCCCGCTCGCCGACGATCGCGCGGGCGATCGCCGTCCGTTGGCGCTCGCCGCCGGACAGCTCGTCGGGAAAGCGATCGGCGAGGTCCGCCACGTCGAGCTCCTCCATCGCGTCGATGCCGGTCGCGCGCGCGGCTCTGGCGCGGACGCCGTCGAGCTCGAGGGGCAGGGTGACGTTCTCGATCGCCGTCAGCCCGGGAAGCAGGTTGAAGTCCTGGAAGACGTAGCCGATCGACCGGCGGCGCATCCGAGCCTGGTCCGAGCGCGAGATGTTCGCGAGGTCGACCCCCTCCACGAGCACCTGGCCGCTGCTCGCCTCCTCGAGGCTTCCGGCGATCGTCAGGAGCGTGCTCTTGCCGGAGCCGCTCGGGCCCATGATCGCCACCAGCTCGCCGCGCTCGACGGCGAGGTCGACCTCACGAAGGGCGCGCACCTCGGTCGGCCCGGCGCCGTAGGTCTTCGTTACCTGGCGGAGTTCGAGTGCACGTGTCATTGCGAGACCTCCAGGGTGCGGGTCGGTTCGGGAGACAGGTCGGCCACCGTGGCGGCCGCGGGCGACGGCCGCTGCCTCAAGCGGACGTCGGCTGAGTCGAGCCAGCGGACGATCGCCTCCAGCCGGAAGAGCTCGGCATCGGCGACGAGCGCCAGCGCCAGCTCGTCCTCCCCCGCGGCGGCCTTGATCTGCGTATAGCCCTGCATGACCTCGATCACGTGCCGGCGGTGCACCTGCACGATCTCGTGGACGTCGGTTCCCTGGACCTGCAGTGCGACGAGCACCTTTATCACGAGCTCGTCGCGCGGGGGAGGCACGAGGTCGGGTGGGGTGCGCAGCCAGTTGGCCAGCTCGTGAGCCCCGGTGGCGGTGATCCGGTACCGCTTCCGCGAGCGCTCGCGGTCTCCGTCGTCGGTCTCGACGAGCCCATCCCGCTCGAGGCGCTGGAGGGTCGTGTACACCTGGCCGACGTTCAGCGGCCAGACCTCACCCGTCTTCGACTCGAACTCGTTTTGGAGTCGCAGGCCGTACTTCGGGCCTTCGCTCAGCAGGGCGAGGAGGGCGTGGGGGACGCTCACGGCTGGTTCCTGGTCTTTATCATACCGGGTAGTATACCGAGTATATCAGCCGGTGCAAGTGCGCCGCTCCCCGGGCCCCACCGACGACACGTGGCATGCGAACAGGCACCCGCAGTTCGATGAAGCGCCTGGGAGTCGGTGACCTCCTACTCACCGAGTCGGAAGTCCGGCATGCACGAGCGGAGGTCACACCAGAAACCCGCTCTGCGCCTGGGGTTCCAGCGCGACCAGCCCGTGGTGAGTTGCCCGACGACGGCCGTCCTCAAAATCAGGAGAAGGGTTCTCGTAGAGCATGGAGCGCACCGGGATCGAACCGGTGACCTCCGCCTTGCACATTCTGTTCCGTGCTGCTCGGGTGCGGTCTGGACGTGTCGCCATCGGACGGTGTGCGGTTCGCGACCGCGCCTCGAGCCTGGAGTGCGCGACGATGGTCAATCTGATCTGACAAGAATCTGACCCGGTCAGCGCGATTCGGCTACCCGACCGGAACAACCCCTCGTGCCTTGCGACTCGCGGCCGTCTGGCGCTTCTGCGCGGAGAGCTCGATCTTGCGGAGTCGGACGTCGGACGGCGTCACCTCGACACACTCGTCCTCGCGGATGTACTCGAGCGCCTGGTCGAGCGAGACCGGCCGTGGCGGAATGAGCCGAACCGTCGCATCTGCCGACGGCGCGCGCGTGTTCGTGAGCTTTTTCTCCTTCGTCGCGTTGACGTCGAGATCCTCGGGTCGTGCGTTCTCGCCGACGATCATCCCCTCGTAGACGTCCACGCCAGGCGCGACGAACAGCGATCCCCGCTCCTGGAGGTTCAGTATTGCGTGGGACGTCGTCTTACCTCGCCGATCGGCCACGAGTGCGCCGGTCGGCCGCGTGCGCAGCTCGCCGAACCACGGCTCGAAGCGCTCGAAGATGTGGTGCAGGATTCCGGTGCCGCGCGTCTCCGTCAGGAACTCGGTACGAAAGCCGATCAATCCGCGCGCAGGGACGATGACGTCCATCCGGACCCAGCCGCTGCCGTGGTTGACGAGGGCCTCGGTGCGGCCCTTGCGGAGCGCGAAGAGTTGGGTCAGAACGCCGAGGTACTCTTCGGGGGCATCGACGGAGAGGCGCTCCACGGGCTCGTGCACCCGGCCGTCGATCTCGCGCGTTACAACCTGAGGCTTGCCGACCGTGAGCTCGAATCCCTCCCGGCGCATCTGCTCGACGAGAACGGCGAGCTGGAGCTCTCCTCGGCCCTGCACTTCCCACGCATCCGGCGAGTCCGTCGGCAGAAGGCGCAGCGAGACGTTGCCGACCAGCTCTGTCCGAAGCCGACTCTCCAGAAGGCTCGCGGTGAGCTTGTCTCCGGACAGGCCGGCCAAGGGGGACGTGTTGATGCCGATCGTCATCGAGAGTGAGGGCTCGTCGACGGCGATCAACGGGAGCGGTCGGGGATCGTCGGGGTCGGCCAGGGTCTCGCCGATCGTCACGTCGGGAAGGCCGGCGATCGCGATGATCTCGCCCGGCCCCGCCTCGTCAGCTTCCACGCGCTCGAGCGCCTCAGTCACGTAGAGCTCCGTCACCTTCGCGCGCTCGATGGCGCCGTTCGCGCGACACCACGCGACCTGCTGGCCGCGCCGGATCGTTCCGTTGGCGATGCGGCATAGCGCGAGGCGGCCGACGTACGGCGAGGCGTCGAGGTTGGTCACCAGCGCCTGCAGCGGATGACCCTCCTCGTAGCTCGGCGCCGGAATGCGCTCGAGGATGAGGTCGAGCAGCGGACGCAGGTTTTCCTCGAGCGTGTCCGGATCCGAATCGAGCGAGGCGCGGCCGGCCTTCGCGTTGCAGTAGACGATCGGGAACTCGATCTGGGTCTCGTCTGCGTCGAGGTCGAGAAAGAGCTCGTAGACCTCGTTGACGACCGCTTCGATCCGGGCGTCGGGCCGGTCGACCTTGTTGACGACCAGGATCACGGGAAGCTGCGTCTCGAGTGCCTTGCGCAGCACGAAGCGCGTTTGCGGTAGTGGGCCCTCGCTCGCATCTACCAGGAGGAGTACGCCGTCGACCATGGTGAGGCCGCGCTCGACCTCTCCGCCGAAGTCGGAGTGGCCGGGCGTGTCCACGATGTTGATCTTCATCCCGCCGTAGCGGACGGCCGTGTTCTTCGCGAGGATCGTGATGCCCTTCTCGCGCTCGAGGTCCATCGTGTCGAGGACGCGCTCTGCGACGTCCTGATTTGCGCGGAAAGCGCCCGATTCCCAGAGGAGCGCGTCGACGAGCGTCGTCTTCCCGTGGTCGACGTGGGCGACGATGGCGACATTGCGGAGCTCTTCGCGGCTCGTGGACATGAGCCGAGCGTATCGGCCGTCGACACGTCCGACCCACGTGCCTTCGCCAGCGCCGACGAGCTCAAGCTCGGAGCTCAAGTCGTCGAATCTTCGCGTTGGCGTCTTCGGCAGAGTCGCGGCGCCGGATGGTACGGCCGATCCCCCGAGTCCCTCCAGCCCTACGCGCAGCCGTAGCTAGTTGTCCCGCCCACACAGGTTGTGAACGGCTGAGAGATCTATCCGGGCCTCCTTCGAGGCTGTGGGTCTGCGAAGACCACCCCCAGAAGGAGGCCCGGGATGTCATTTCACCGTAACGCCAAGCTCGGATTGGGCGGACGCTGCGCGCTCGTCGGCGCGATCGAGGGCGGGCTCTCGATCAGGGCGGCAGCGGCTCGCTTCAACGTCTCGCCCGCGACCGCTCACCGCTGGTGGCGGCGCTGGCGCGAGGCGGACGGGGAGTCACGACGGACGCTTGCCTGCCTCTTCGACCACTCGAGCCGCCCGCACCGCTCGCCACGCGAGCTCGCGGCCGACCTGCAGGAGCGGATCTGCGCCTGTCGGCAAGAGACGGGGTGGGGACCGAGACTCGTCGCGGCGGCGACCGGCTTCGCCCACTCGACCGTGTGGAAGGTGCTTCGCCGCGCCGGTCTCTCGCGTCCGCCGCGTCCCGAGCGCGAGCCGGCCAACAGCTACGAGTGGCCCTGCCCCGGCGACCTCCTGCACATGGACGTCTCTCGCTACGCGCGCTTCGAGCAGCCCGGCCACGCAGTCACCGGCGACCGCTCGCACCGCACGGGAGGCTGGATGCAGCCCGGGACGCGGGTCGGCTACGACTACGCGCACGCGATCGTCGACGACCACTCGCGGCTCGCCTACGTCGAGCTGCACGACGACGAGCGGGCGACGACCGTCACCGGCTTCCTCGAGCGGGCGCTCGTCTTCTTCGCCGGGCACGGGATCACCGCCCAGCGGCTGATGACCGACAACGCCTTCGCCTACGTCAAGAACCGCTCCCTGCGCGAGCTGCTCGGCACGCGCGCCATCAAGCACCTGACCACCGAGCCGTATCGTCCCCGCACCAACGGCAAGGTCGAGCGCTTCCACCAGACGATGGCCCGGGAGTGGGCCTACGGCTTGATGTACCGGTCACATCGACAGCGCAACGAGGCGCTGCCACACTGGCTCGAGCACTACAACCGGCGCAGGCCGCACAGCTCGCTGGGAGACCGGCCTCCGATCAGCCGCGTTCACAACGTCTGTGGGTAGGACAGCTAGTCGCCTGAGGCCCGTCTCCTTGCCGCCCGCTTCTCGGTGCGCCGCTCTTTCAGCGTCTTCTGCGGCTGCTGCTTCTGTGACTTCTTCGGCTTCTCGGAACGCTTCGCCATCGTCGCATCGTAGGCGAGCGCGTGGGTGTCGGCGCTGGCGCTGCTATCGTGGCTGCTGAATTCAGAGCGAGTCCGGTTTGCGCCAAGCGCCTTCCTTACGCGTTCGTGGACTAGCAAGGGAGGTGTTTTACATGGCTAACGGAATCGTGAAGTGGTTCAACGACGACAAGGGATACGGCTTCATCACTCCTGATGAAGGCTCGAAGGATCTCTTCGTCCATCACAGCAACATCGCAGGCGATGGCTTCAAGTCGCTGACCGAGGGCGCTCGCGTGCAGTTCGAGCAGCGCGAGGGCGAGAAGGGTCCCGAGGCGACGAACGTCGCCGCGGTTGCCTAGAGCGGGTTCGGAGCCCGTCGTCGCTCCGGCGACGAAGGGCTCCGGTCATGCACATGGTCGAGCGAAAGGGAGTGCTCCATCGCCGCGGTAGCGAACCCGAAGAACAGGAGCCCGCGCAAGCTCTCCTTCGACAACGGAGGCGATTTCATCCGGCAGACGCGCCGCGAGGTCGATGAGTACCTGTCCGCTCCTCGCATTCGCACGCGGGGCCGAATCGAGCTCTACGCCAAGGGGGTCGTCGCGTTCGTCCTGTTGCTCGCCTCGTGGGCGACGCTCGTGCTTGGCCACCCCGGGTTGCTGGTCGGTGCGCTCGCTTTCGGAGGATTGATCCTCGGAACGTCGCTAACGGCCTTCTGTGTGATGCACGACGCCAATCACGGCGCCTATTTCCGGACGCGCCGCCTCAACCACCTGATGGGTTGGACGGCCGATGCGTTGCTCGGACTCTCGAGCTACACGTGGCGTGTGAAGCACAACGTCGCCCATCACACCTACACCAACGTGGACGGCTACGACGCGGACATCACCCAGATGCCGTTCGCGCGGCTCATGCCCGCCCAGGCGCCGCGACCGTGGTACCGGCTCCAGCACTACTACATCTGGGCGCTCTACTGCCTAATGGGGCTGCGGTGGCAGACCGTGGGTGATCTCGCGGCGTTCGCGCGGGGAAGCATCGGGACGAGCGCACTACGTTTTCCACGACGCTGGGACCTTGTCGGTCTGATCGGCGGGAAAGTGGTCTTCATCTGCTGGGCGATCGTGGTGCCGTTGCTCTTCTACCCATGGTGGGCGGTCCTCTGCGCCTTCCTCGCCTACTCGATGGTCGTGAGCCTGATCATGGCCGTGACCTTCCAACTCGCACATTGCGTCGAGGAGGCCGACTTCGCTTCTCCGAACGACCTCGCGACGGAGCCAACGCTCTGGGCGGTGCACGAGGTCGAGACCACGGTCAACTTCTGCCCACACAACCGGGTTCTGAGCTGGCTGCTCGGAGGTCTCAACTACCAGATCGAGCACCATCTCTTCCCTCGGGTGCCGCACACGCACTACGCGCGGATCGCTGAGATCGTTCAGCGCAACGCTGGGCTGCACGGAGTCCGCTACGTGGCGCAGCATTCGCTGCGCGCAGCCCTTCGGTCGCACTTCCGTCACCTGCGGACAATGGGGCGGATGGGCGTACCGATCGCGCTCGAGATGGGCTGAGCACGCGGGGGCGCGATTACGCGTGTGCGCGCGGAAGTCCGGGAGTGTCGGCCCTGGGCCGAGCATGAATCGGGGCTCCGTCAGAATGAAGCGAGGCGGGGGAGCCTTCGGTGACGTAACGCTCGAGCCCACAGCATCGCCGCCATCTCGTGCTGCGGTAGTGCCCGCTCCCGCTGTGAATCTAGGCGCTCATTCAAGCGCGAAGCCGCACGGAGACCCGCTTGAGGAACTCGGACTCGCGCTCCGGCACCCCGGCATCGACCGCTGCCGTGATGTCCCTCGCCAGGGTCTCGTGCACCTCGAGACGCCGAAAGCGATCCCTCGAAGCGTCGTAACGACCGTCATGCATTGCGCGGATCGCGGCCGAGAAGTTCTCGCGCGGTCGGGGCACGACTTTAACGGCCTGATCGAGCAGCCCGTCCAGTTTCGCGAGCAGCTTGTCAGGTCGGTTCGCGGGCGGTGGCATCAAGCTCTCCTCCCGATAAGGCTCGAACCTGGCGCAACTCATGCTGAGTTCAAGCGGCGGGAGGAGGGAGCTGTGTGCTAACCACCATATCACCGGCCACGCCCACACGAGGCGACGGCTCACTCCTTGGGCGCGCTGAGTACCGCGAGAATCGCGGCAGCGAGCAGGAGCTGCAGTGTTGCCGGGAACGGGCCCGAGCGGTGCCAGCCGTGGTCGTGGAAGAGCTTCCTTCCACGCGGGCGCAGGAGCGGAAGGACGTGCTCGAGGTCGGGCGCGGAGCTCGCGGCAGCACCAAGTGTCGCCGGGTCGAGCGGGCCACGTCGCGCGGCGAGGAGGAGGATGCCCGCGAGGCCGCTGCCGATCTCGAACCGACGCGAGTGAAAGTCTTGGTGCGGGATGCGGTCGCCGGCGAGGTGGAGAACCGGCCCCAGAAGGAGTGCCGCGAGCCGCGAGCCGCTTGCCGCGCCGGCCGCAGCGCCTGTCGCCACGTGGAGGGCAACGATCACGGTGTCTACCTAGCAGAACGCCCGCGGCCCATGTGCTCGAGTACATCGGCGATCACGGGAAGACGGCCGAGCAGGTTTCCGACCGCTTTCCGGCGTTCGGCTTAGAGCGTCTTGTTCGAGCCGAGCTGGTTCGGCCGTCGGACCAACCCTGGCAGAACGCAGTCGCGCCGCGCTCCGCCGGCGCCCGACCCCACCTTCTACGTGCTCACGTCTCGGGGAGCCGAGGCAATCGGCCTCGAACCGCACACGCTTCACTCGGACTGATGAGCGATCGCCTCGGGGAGCAGCGCCGCTGCCTCGCCTGCGCGGCGATCCGGATGCGGCGTACTCCATCGCGAGCGGGAGGGTGTCCGCCCGAGAGCTCTGGTTTCGGGAGCCCTCGCGTCAGCGCGGCAGGCGTGGAGCGCGAGGCGCGACTAGGAAACCCGACTCAGGCTGATAGGCGGCACGAGGGGAGCGTCCGTGGCCACCAGCACACTCCAAGGGTGACGGAGACGAGACGCTCATTCATCCGCACGCGCACGCAACGTGCGGTTGTTGGTCGACGAGTCTTCCCGTTTCTCGCCTTCAGCACGCTCACGGTCGCGCTCGTCGCTGGCTTCGTCGTCACGATCATCGACAAGCAGGACTTCCCGGACTACGGCACGGCGGTGTGGTGGGCCATCGTCACGCTTGGCACGGTCGGCTACGGCGATGTCGTCCCACACACGGGGTGGGGGCGCGTCGTGGGCAGCGTCGTCATCATCGTGGGTGTCACTTTCATCGCCTTCCTGACGGCGGTCGTAACGTCGCTGTTCGTCGAGGAGGAACAGAAGACGCATCGCACGCTCGTCGAGGACGCCCAACGGGCTTACCAAGACGAGACGCGTCGTCGGCTGGAAGACGTGTCCAGTCGCCTTTCGACAGTCGAGACGTTGCTGCGCGACATGCAGGGTGAGCGCCGCTGACCGCGCATCGAGTCGCGTTCCCTCGTCATTCGTCTGGCCGCCGAAGGCGCCGCAAACAACGCGGCGCGACGGCCTTCAAGCCAGGAGGGCCCTTTGGACGGGGGTGATGTTGGCCGTGCTCTCGCTCCACCCCATCCAGAAGACGTACTCCCCTGCCTGCCTGTTGAGATTTCGGACCCGGACCGCTTACGACTGGTTGTGCGCCGGGCACGCTCGTGGCGACGGAGTTGTCGGCGCGGGTGCACTCAGGGTCGACTCAGGGTCATTCCGGATGGCCTTGCCGCACGCGCACAGCCATCCTGGCCCCATGAGCGAACATACAACTGAGATCCCTGAGATCCGGCGGCTGCAGCGCAGCCGGTCGGATCGCATGCTCGCCGGCGTTAGCGGGGGCCTGGCTCGCTACTTCGAGATCCACCCCGCTGTCTTTCGCGTCGGCTTCGTCGTCCTCACTCTCCTGGGCGGGGCCGGTGTCCTGATCTACGCCGCCGCGGCGCTGGTGATGCCCGACGAGGGGAAGGAGGATTCCGTCGCGACCGCGGCATTGCGCAACCGCAAGGATCATCCGTGGCCGCTGATCGGCCTCGGCCTCCTCGCCGTCGCGGGAGCCCTCCTGCTGTCGCGGGCCACGCTGTGGCCCGATGACGACACGTGGTTCCTGTTCCTCATCGCCGGAGCCTTGATCCTCTGGGTAGCGCGGCATTCGACGGAATCGACGGAAGCCCCGACGGCGAACACCGTTGAGGCAGCGCAGCCCGCCGCAACGCGTCCGCGTCGCCTGCGTCGTGTCGTCGTGGCGATCGGCCTCGTCGTCGCATCACTGCTGGCTGCGGGGTTGATCGCGGTCGCGGCCGTTCTCGCCGTGTTCGACGTCCACCGTTCGATCGGCGACCGCACCTATGCCGTCACGAGCATCCAAGACCTGCGCAGTGAGTACCGCCTGGGGATCGGCTCGATGGAGCTGGATCTCGCCAAGCTCGAGCTCTCCGAGGACGAGACCCGCGTGGTCGAGGCGAGAGTCGACATCGGCGACCTCGAGGTGATCGTGCCGTCCGGTGTCGCGTTGCAGGTGCATGGAACCGCTGAAGTCGGCGAGGTCGACGTCCTCGGAAATGCCGAGGACGGCCGGAACGTCGAGAACGACCTGCGCGAGACGGGAAGCCGCGTGCTCGTCATCGACGCGCACGTCGGCGCAGGGGCGGTACGGATCGAGCGCGCAATACCATGAGTCAGCGTGCCGCTGCCCACGTTCGCGCCAAGTTCTGACAAGCGGGTGATCGCGGGGGTCTGTGCGGGCATCGCGCAGACCCTCGCGGTCGACGTCACGCTTGTCCGACTCGTCTTCGCGCTCCTTGCGCTGGCCGGCGGCGCGGGGATCGTTCTGTACCTCGCGTTGTGGGCATGGTCGAGCATGGATCGGGCCTGGCTCGCCGCGGTGCTCGCGCTCTGCGCGGGGGCGCTGCTGCTCGGCGCACTCGGCCTGTCCGACCGAGCAGTGATCGGGATCGCGCTGATCGCAGCCGGGCTTGCGCTTGCCTGGCGCCAAGGCGGCAGCTTCCGCCCCGACGCACCTCTCTCCTACGGTGGGCTCGCTCTCGCGGCGCTGGGAGCGGTCGCGCTGCTGTCGAGCGGGGGCACCTCGTCGACGCTGCTCGCCCCGGGCGCAGTCGCGGGCGCGCTGTTGCTGATCGCCGGCCCGTGGGTGTGGCGGTTGGCGGTGGAGCGGGACGCCGAGCGCACCGTGCGGATCCGCTCGGAGGAGCGTTCGGACATGGCCGCCCGCGTCCATGACTCCGTGCTGCAGACGCTGGCGCTGATCCAGCGCCATGCAAGCGAGCCGCGCCGGGTTGCTTCGCTGGCACGTCGGCAGGAGCGGGAGCTGCGCGGCTGGCTGTACGGCGACCAGGCGCTCGGCGACGAGAGCGCGTCGCTCGTCGCCGCGCTCGAAGCGGTGGCGGGCGACGTCGAGGAGCTCCACGGCGTGCGTATCGAGCTGGCAAGCGCAGGCGACTGTCACGTGGACTCCTCGGCCGGCGCGCTCGTGCTCGCGGCGCGCGAGGCGATGACAAACGCGGCCAAGTTCGCCGGAGTCGAGGAGATCGACGTCTACGCGGAGGTCACCGACGAAGACATCGCCGTCTTCGTGCGCGACCGTGGAGCGGGCTTCGACCGGTCCACCGTGCCGGCCGACCGCCGCGGCCTGGTCGACTCGATCGAGGGTCGCATGGAGCGCGTCGGTGGCCGTGCCATGGTGGTTACGGCCGCCGGTGAGGGCACCGAGGTCGAGCTGCGCCTCGTGAGGAGGGCCTCGTGAAGCGCCGCGTTGTGCTGGTCGACGACCACGACCTCTTCGTGGCGGGCGTGCGCGCGGAGCTCGGCGATACGGTCGACGTAGTCGGGCAGGCGGGTACGGTCGCAGACGCGGTGGCACTGATCAAGGAGGTCGACCCGGACGTCGTCCTGCTCGACGTTCACTTGCCGGACGGGTCGGGCGACGCAATCATCAACGCGGTCGCGCCCGATCGCCCGGGCGTGCGATTCCTGGCGCTCTCGGTGTCGGACGCGGCCGAGGACGTGATCGCGGTGATCCGCGCGGGCGCCCGCGGCTACGTGACGAAGACGATCTCCGGCGAGGAGCTTCGCGCCGCCATCGAGCGCGTCGCAACCGGTGACGCGGTTTTCTCGCCGCGCCTCGCGGGCTTCGTGCTGGACGCGTTTCGCGACGGCGAACACGTCGGCGGCGACACGGAGCTCGACGAGCTCACTGCCCGCGAGCGCGAGGTGCTGCAGCTGATCGCCCGCGGCTATATGTACAAGGAGATCGCGGCCCGCCTGCACCTGTCGGTGAAGACGGTCGAGAGCCACGTCTCGAACGTCCTGCGCAAGCTCCAGCTCTCGACCAGGCACGAGCTCGCGCGGTGGGCGACGCAGCATCGGCTGGTCTAACTGGTCTAGGCATTCGCACGAGCAGCGGTGCCGTGTCTGGCTTCGCCCCGCGTGACGAAGCCCGGACCCGACCAACGCGTACGCGGGGGTGGGGTATCCCGCACCTTTCCATGAGGCATGCGCGCGCGTGCGCGCGAGGAGAGCTCGGTTCGCGCGAGGCCGGGCGCCGCCCGCGACCAGGCTCCGACGCTGGGTACGTCGCGAGCGGGAGGGGGTCGGTCGAACGCGGGAAGCCAGGCAAGCGCCCGGTTGAGGCTCTAGTCGGACGAAGTCTCGGCCAGTCAAGCGCGGGCCTTGTCGTCCTCGGACAGTTCCAACAGACGCAGCTCGCCAGGAGCCAGCCACCCGAACGCGCTCGCTGCGTGCCTGATCCAGTCCTTGTCCGTGACGAGCGCCATGCGCCTAACCCGGGTGGGTCAGGTCGCTGAGGTAGCGCGCATTCGCAGGTACTGCGTTACACCGGCGATCCGCCGCTCGACGAAGCGGACGTGAGGCGGTGCGGGGCGGAGTTCGGGATCGGTGATCAGCTCCGGCTCGACGAGTTCGACAACCCGACCGCGTGTTTTGATCGAGCACGAGCCGGCGACGAGGACGTTCTTCACCCACTGCACGTCGGACCCATAGGTCAAGAAGAAGAAGTAGTCGTCACCTCGACGGAAGACGTTGATCGGCGTTCGGTACGCATGTCCGGATTTTCGCCCACGGTGCGTCAGGATGGCGAAGGTGGGGAGCCTCGTCGCGACCGGCCGCGTGATCGGGTTGATGTAGCGGTGCACAACGTGCCGGAAACGCCACATGCGGGTCCGGCGATGCGCTTCGTTGTCGTCTTCGCTCACGTGGGCAGGACGATCCGCCCATGGGCTCGTGCGCCTGTTTGAGCTCCTCGATCTGGAGATGCGTTGCGAACTCGGGTCATGCCGCGGTCGATCCGCTCGGAGGGGTAGATGAATTCGCCGGTTCCGCGCAGTCTCAGCAGCAAGGGCGAGTGGAAGGAGCGCAGATGAGTGACGGCAGCGTGCGTCGGGTCAACATAGCCGACCCCGAGTTCAAACACTTCTCCGACTTCCCAGAAGGCTTCCGGCCGGGGATCGTGCGGGTGGGGAGGCTCGTGGGCGCAACCAAGACTGGCATCAGCATCTACGAGCTGCCGCCGAGACAGGCGATCGGCCCCTATCACTACGAGAACCCGGAGGATGAGTGGCTCCTCGTGCTCGAGGGTCGACCGACATTGCGCCACCCGGGCGGCGAGGATGCGCTCGAACCCTGGGACGTTGTCTTTTTCCCGCCCGGCCCCGAAGGGGCGCATATGGTTCGCAACGACACCGACTCGACGGCTCGCGTCTTGATGTTCTCGGACGTGAGCAAGGTCGCAGCGAGCGTCTATCCGGATAGCGGCAAGATCGCGATCTGGACGGGCAACGACGACGATGACCTCATCGTCAAGCGGACGAGTGGTGTCGATTACTGGGATGGTGAGGGCTGAAGCAATCTCCCGCGAGCGTGCGCGCGAGGCTGACGGGCTCGCTGCTGCCCGATGGTGAGTGCGGATGGTGGAGCCGGCGGCAGCTAGGCCCAGGGGAGGCGGTCCCAGCACTCCGGTCGCCCCAGCCGTGGTTCCTCCGACCCTGCGTACGCCTGCTCCGGATCGGAAGTTTCCTCCTCCACGCTCGCCCCATAGCGCCCCGCAAGCTCCGAGACCGGGTAGGTGACCCGCTTGGTCTCTTTGCGGGCACCGACCATGAGGATCACGCACGGCTCGTCGCCCGCGCCCACGAAGATGTGCTCGGTCCCGGCGGGGCAATGGAAGAAGTCCCACGGCCGCAGGAGCCGCTCCTTCCCGTCGACCAGCAGCCTGCACTTCCCGGACAGCACGAGGAACGCCTCCTGTTCTGAATCCGAGTGGTAGAGGGCGTTCGGTTGGCCAGCCTCCAGCACGCGCACGTTTATGCCGAACTGCGAAAACGGCAACGCGGGGCTTTGGAACGGGCACGCCGACCCACGCCTGTCGGAGGTGAACCACCGGGTGTCCCGCACGTTCACGACGAACCAGCCGGCGCCGGCAGGCACGAGACCTGAGCCGGAGTCCTCGAGTCGCGCCTCGGGCACGGTGCGACTTTAACTACGTCGGGCTCCGCGCTCGGCGTAGAGGTCGACGAGCTGCACTGTCTATGACAACGCGAGGAGCTACGCGACGGTCTCAACGAGAAAGAGCCCGCTTGCGAGCTGGAACGCATACCCGATCTGGCGCAGGGCGACGAAGATTCGCGTCGAGGTCGGCCTGGATGCGGGCAATGAGCACGGCCGCATGTCGTCGAGCGACACGTCGCCGTGTGTTGGCGTGCGTGATCGTCAGGCGCTTTCCGCCCGGGCTCTGGCAGCCCGCGCCCGGTCGTATGCCATCCGCAAGAGCTCGACTGCGCGCTCGACGCCTTCCTCATCGTTGGTGGGCACCGAGATCCACCCTGAGTCGGGGATCGCACGGTGAGGGAGTGCACGCCCGGCCGCCACGAGCTCATCGCGAACCTTGCGTGGGAAGGCGATGTCTGCGTGGCTGTTGCCGTGCAGGTGCCCGAGCTCGCGCCTGCCGAGGTGAAACTCGACGCCGAAGCGGTTGACGCCGACCTCGAGGTCGGGCCAGGATCCGACACTGGCGCTGATGCGGGCGGACGCGCCGGCCTCATCGACTGGTCTTCGCGTAGCGGTCATTGAATCGCTCCTTTCATGCAAATCAGTCAGCTCGTTCACGGAAGGATGAGGTGGCTGTCGCCGAACTCGTGCCAGAGGTAGCCGCGCTCGAGTGCGGCCTCATAGCAGCGCTCGAGTAGTGCTTCCCCGGCGGCCGCCCGGAGCATCTCGAGGTGCGACGACTGCGGCTCGTGCAGGCCGGTGAGTAAGCCGTCAATCGCCCACAGACCCCGGTCCGTGGTCACCACTAGGTTCGTCCAGCCGCCACCGGGGGCGACCGTGCCATCCGGCTGGGAGACGGTCTCGAGGGCGCGCACGACGGTAGTTCCGACGGCGATCACACGCCCGCCCCATTCGTGGACCGCTTTCACCAGGCTCGCCGTCTGCCGCGGGACGCGGAACCGTTCCGGGTAGGGAGGCTCGTGGTGTTCCTGCGAGGAGACTCCGGTGTGCAGCGTGATCGGCGCGACGACCACGCCGATCGCAACGAGCCTGGCGATCAGCTCGGGTGTGAAGGGTCGCCCCGCGCTGGGCATCTCAGCGCTGCCGGCCTCACTCGCGTAAACGTTCTGGTACGCGGAGAGCGGCCAGCGCTGCCGCACGTAGCCGTACCGAATCGGGTGCCCATGCTCGACGAGGTAGCTCTCGAGCGCCTCGGGTAGATCGACGTGCACCAGCCAGAGCCGCGGGGCGGCATACGGGGCGAGGATCAGCGCGCTTGCGGCGCCCGGAAGCACCAGGTGTTCACCGACTTCGACGGCCGCGAAAGGGTCGTCGCCACGGCGTAGCTCCACGATCCAGTGGGTGTTGTCGTGGTCGCGGCCGGGCGCCGAGGTAGAGAACCGGAGCTCGAGCTCGGATCCGTCGGCGCGCATCGCCGGTACGGCCGCGGGAAGGGTCGCCGACGTATTGACGACGAGGAGATCACCCGGAGCGAGGAACCGCGGCAGCTCGCGAAAGCGGGCGTGGCCGATGCTGCCCGACCCCCGCGAGGAGACGAGCAGGCGGACGCCGTCGCGGGGCAAGCCACGAGCTTCCGGTGGCTCGTGGGCCTCGAGGCGGGCGGCGCGCTCCGCGAGCGAGCTCATGCCGACGCCCGCACCAGCTCACGCGCTCGATAGAGCCCGCTCGGCAGGTCGCCCTCGATGAGCGCCAGGAGGCCGGGAACGCTTTCCTCGGGCGGAGGCCGATCCGAGACGTCCTCTCCGGGGAAGGCATCCTGCTGCATCTGCGTGCGCATGTCGCCGGGGTCGACGGCATAGATGCGGAGGCCCGGATGCTCGGCACCGAGCACCGCGGTGATGTGGGCGAGAGCGGCCTTCGACGAGCCGTACCCGCCCCAGGTGTCGAAAGCCTCGAACGCCGCGTCGGAAACGAGATTGATGACCCGCGCATGCGCGGCGAAACGCGGCGCCGAGAGCTGGACGAGTGCCAGCGGCGCGAACACGTTCGCCTCGTACACGCTTCGCAAGTCCTCGAGGGGGTATCGGGTCAAGAGCGGCAGCGGGCTCGGGCCGAGCAGGCTGGCGTTGTTGACGAGGAGGTCGATCGGCCTGCCGGCTAATTCCACGAGCCGGCGGCGGTGGTCGGAATCGGCGACATCACCCACGATCGCGGCCACGCCGGGTAGGCCGGCGACCGCCTTCTCGAGCGCCCCCGCTCCGCGCGCGTCGACGGCGAGCCGCCACCCCCGCTCGGAAAGAGCGCGCGTCAGAGCGAGCCCAAGGCCGCGGGACGCTCCGGTGACAATTCCTCGCATAGCGATTGAACCAGATTACAAGCTCAAGTGAACTTGAAGTCAAGCCTCAGACGTGCTTTCATCTCTAGCCGTGTCCAACCTGCTCACGATCGGCGAGGTCGCACGCCGCAGCGGAGTCGCGTCTTCCGCGCTTCGCTACTACGAGGAGCGGGGAATGATCAGCTCCGAGCGGGCCGGTTCGGGGCATCGTCGCTTCCCGCGGCCGGTGCTCCGCCGGATCGCCTTCATCGTCTTCGCGCAGCGGATCGGGTTGACGCTGGAGGAGATCGGTGGCGAGCTCGCGAAGCTTCCGCCCCACCAGGCGCCCACTCGCCGCGACTGGTCCCGTCTCTCAGCCACATGGGCGTCCAGGATCGACGAGCGCATCGCCGAGCTCGAGCGCCTCAAGCTCGGGCTCACCGAGTGCATCGGCTGCGGCTGCCTCTCGCTCGACCGCTGCCAGCTCGCCAATCCTGGTGACCGCGCTGCTCGGCTCGGCCCCGGTCCCCGCTACTGGATCGGCGACCGGCCGTTGGGAAGAGGCTGAAGCCCTGTCGAGGCGTGCTGCGGTAGCACCGCCTTGGCAGGACCCTGCCCGGTTGACGCTTTCGCGGGGGTGTGGGATGGGATACGTGTGCGCGCGCGTGCGCGCGAGGGATGCCGGTCGCTCTCAGCGGCTGGCGCGGCCACCATGCCCCAGCCCTGCAAGAGGTCTGGGCGGTCGTCGCCCGTCCACGGCCTACCCGCCAGCGTGCCGAGCGTCGCTCCGGCGGCGTCAGCTGTCGTCAAGCACCTCGCGCAGTTTGTGCGCGAACGCTTCGGGTTGACCGGCGTATCCGAACTCGCCGCCGAGGAAGCCGCCGTGGTGACTCGGGAACACGGTCGCCTGCTGACCGAGCATTTCGGCGGTGGCGACCGCCGTGCGTCCGGTGAACGTGTCCAGCGACTCCTCGCCTACGGCGATGACGACGCGCGTCGGCGCCGCGGACAGCGCGGCGACGTCGGGGCGATAGCTGCTGACCGCCCAGGAGCGGTCGGATAGCAGCGGGTCGTCGCGGGAGCCGTCGTCCTCGGTCGGCATCCCGAAGTGGGCGGGATCCGGCGCAGTCTGCGCGAAGTACTCGTCGGTGAACTCGCCTCGCCATGAGGTCATCGCGATGAAGGCCGCCATCCCGGCACCGGACCCCTTGGCCTCGTACGCGTCGCGAACGGCGGAGCGCGCGCGCTCGGCCGCCGCGGCGTCGGGGAGCACCGGGATGAGCGGCGGCTCGTGGGCCACCAGGATTGTCACGTCCTCGGGATGGGCCGCCACGAGCGCGAGCGCGGTCACCGCGCCGCCACTGCTCGCGAACATCTCGACCGGGCCGGCGCCGAGCGCCTCGATGACGGCGTGTACGTCGTCCGCCTGGACCGTGGGCGCATGGTCGACCGCGCCGTCCCTGCGAACGCTGCGGCCAAGGCCGCGCGGGTCATAGGTGACCACGGGCCGGTCCGGGAAGTGCGACGCCAACGTCTCGAAGCCGCTGGCGTCCATCGGCTGAGCGATCATGAACAGCGGTGGGCGTCCGTCGACGGGGGGAAGCGGGCCACGGACGTCGTAGGTGATGTCGGCTCCGGCGGTTTCGAGCGTGTATGTAGTCGTCATGACATTCTCGACCGCTCAAGCGTCGAAAACTCATCGGACTCCATGTCAACCATCCGATACGCAACCGCCCTCAACACCAACGGGTCAGCCGGTTTCCGGCTGAGCGCTGGCCTGAGCGCGCCGGAGCGCGCGGACCAGCCGGCCTGTCTCGGCGCTGTCCAACACGATGGCCGAGGACTGGCCGTCCCGGAAGGAGCCGAGCCCGAGTAGCGCGGGCTCTCCAGCGGCGCTCACGTGCGGGCGGTGCCGATGCGCGTAGAAGACGAGCGCCGGACGGAGCTTCGCCGCGAGCGCGGCGAAGCTGCCGCGCGCCTGCGCGCCTTCCTCGAGCGTGCGCGGGTCGTGGCAGAAGAGGAGGTCGATCTCGCCGCCGGCGGCGATGCGCTCGAAGGCCGCCCGCTCGAGAGCGGCCGCGCGGTACCAGCCGCGAGCGGCTCGAGGCGGCCGGACGCGAAGCGAGCCGCCGTAGGCGAGACAGCGCAGGCGGCCGAACCGAAATCGTGTTCCGGCCGGCAGGTGGTGCATGCGGTAGCCGAGGGGCACCGGGCCGGCTGCGGGGGTGCGGGCATGGGCGCGGGCGAGCGCCTCGGCGTCGTCGTGGTTTCCTTCTATGAGCAGAAGCTCGAGGCCTGCCCGGCGGAGCAGAGCACCGACGGAGCGGAGGAAGCGGCGCCCTTCCTGGTCGCGCGGCAGGTAGCAGAGGTCGCCGAGGCAAAGCAGCGCGTCGCAGCGCTCCTCGACCGCGCGCTCGACCAGGCCACGCAGGTGGTGACGGTCGGAGTGAAGGTCGCCGAGGACGAGCAAACGGCTCACCCGAGCCGAGCCTACCCAGCGCGCGCTCGAAATGGCGGGAGCGACGGGACTTCGAACCCGCGACCTCCGCGTGACAGTTCTGTCCGAGCCTGATCAGGCGGGGTCAGCGCATGTCGGGACGTGACCGTTGCGTGGTTGCGACTCAGCCCGTGTCCGGGAAGTGGTCGACGATGGTCAGTCTGATCTGACACGAATCTGGACACTCAGAGGGGCTCAAGTGAAAGGACGCTCGCTCATTCCGAGGACCTACCGCTTGACGAGACGCCGGCGCCAACGGAAGGGTTGATGAGTACTCGGCCGCCGGAGAGGGAGCGGAGGGCGCCCTGGAGGATGAGCTCGCCGAGCTCGAGGAGCGCTGGTGCGAGCTCACCGAGCGGATCAGATGCCGACGGATCGGCTGCTCGCGCTCAGCGGACCGCGTAGACGAGCTGCTGCACGCGCCCGTCGAACAGCCGTGAGTCGACGAGCTCCAGGTCGATATCGGGCAGGCCGGCCAGGATCGGGTCCTCTCCCGACTCTCCGGTGATGATGGGGAACACCATCACCTCGAGCCGATCCACCAGGCCAGCGGCGAGGAGTGCGCGGTTCATCGAGATGCTGCCGTGGGAGCGCAGCGGGACGGGCGACTCCGCCTTCAGGCGTGGGACCGCGTCGAGCGCGTCCTCCGCGATGAGCGTCGAGTTCACCCAAGTCAGCGGCTCCTCCAGCGTCCGGGAGATCACGATCTTCCGGGCCGCGTTGAGCGGCGCGAAGCTCGGATCCTCTTCCGCCGGGGCGAAGCGCAACATCAAGCGGTAGGTGTTCGCCCCGAACACGAGCGTCTGATCTTTTTCGCCGTAGGTCCGGGCCCGCTGCTCGACCAACTCGGGGCCTTCCTTGCCCCAGTACGCGACAGGCCCCGAGCCGAAGCCGTCCAGGGTTGTGAACAGGTCGACCGTGTACGTCGCCATTTGCCGAGGGTACCCCGTACGCAGACTATTACGCCCGCTCCCGCGAAGGGAACCGCGATCAGGCTGTAGCTCTCCTTCCAGTCGCCGATCACGACGCGCCTGCGCCAGAGACCAGAAGCGCTCAAGGGACATTCCCGCACACTCGCGCGCTCGGCGGCGCTATCGGCAGAGCGACGGACGTAGTCGGCGTACAGGCTGTCCGTTCCTCGAGCACGCAGTCGGGAAAGGCTTTCCTGCCGGCTGCGCCGTCCCACGGGCTAACGATCGAGCGCGAGCCGGAGCGCGGCATCGAGATCGAGCGCCGCGCCCTCGTCCCGGGCCTTCTGCCACGCCCGCTCGCCAAGGGAGGCGCGGGCGTCGTCGAGGTGAAGAGTGAACCGGCTCGTGACGGCCGGGTCGTATACGGCGGATCCACCGAACGCGAGCGCGGCCCCCGCGAGGCGCGCCGCTCGCTCCGCGTCGCCGCCCGCGGCTGCAACTTGGGCGAAGCCCCAGATCGCCTCGGCGCCGAGCCACCACGCCCCGAGCCTGCGTGCGATCGTCGCGGCCTCCTCGAAGCACGAGAACGCGTGGGCGAGATCGCCCTCGAGGAGCTCGACCCAGCCGAGAGTCGCCAGCGCAAGACCGGTTCCGCGGGTGTCGTCGATGAGCCGGGCGAGCTCGAGCGACTCGTCCAGCCTGCTGCGGGCGGCGGCGGTGTTCCCGTCCCGCAGGGCGAGTTCCGCGAGGTTCGAGAGCCAGAGGGCGGAGAGCGAGAAGTCGCCAACTCCCCGGCATAGGCGATATGCCTCATCCGTCAGTTCAATCGCTTTCTCGGTCTCGCCGAGCCGGGCCATCAGGTCGCCGAGGTTTCCCGTCACCACTCCGAGAAGCCAGCGATCCCCGGAGGCACGGGCGCTCGGGATCGCCTCCTCGCCTATGCGGATCTGTTCCTCCCTGCCGAACTGGTGGTACGAGAGGAGGCTGAGCGCGTGCGCCTCCATGCGAGCCGAACCGACGGCCCGCGCGTCGGCAAGCCCATCCTCCAGCAGTCCTCTCGACTCCCCGTCACCCTGCTCCGAGGCGAGCAGCCCCGCTCCGACGAGAGCGTACGCCCGGGCCTCCGTCGGTTCCGCGGGAGCCCGCTCGAGCGCCGCGGCCAGCAGTTCGCGGCCCTCACGGAAGTGGCCGCTCATGAACCAGAAAGACCAAAGCGCGGCGACCAGCCGAAGGGCCGCGGGCGGATCACGCTCGAGCAGCCGCTCGCAGGCCACGCGGAGGTTTTCACGCTCGGACGCGAAGCGCTTCAGGGCCTCGGCCTGGCCGGGGCCGCGCAGGTCACCGTCGGAAGACTCAGCGAATGCGACGTAGTAGCTGGCGTGACGGTCTCGCAGATCGTGTGCAGCCGGGCTGGCGGAGAGTTGCTCGGAGGCGAACTCACGGATCGTCTCGAGCATCCACACTCGTTCGCCGCTTCTGCGCACCAGGCTCTTGTCGAGCAACGAGGTCAGCACGTCAAGGTCGGCTTCGCACACCGCCTCGACCGCGTCGATCGTCCCGCCGGCCGTGAAGACCGCGAGCCGTGCGAACAGCTCCCGCTCGGGCCGGTCGAGAAGGTCGTGAGACCACCCGATCGTGGCGCGGAGCGTCTGCTGCCGCGGGTCGGCGTCGCGGCCGCCCTGAAGCCTGTCAAGGCGGCCGCCGAGCCGCGACAGGATCTCGGCCGGTGCAAGGAGACCTGTTCGAGCGGCCGCGAGCTCGACCGCCAGGGGGAGGTTGTCGAGCCGGGTGCACAGCTCGGCGACCGAGTCGGTGTCACCGGCGTCGTACCCAAGCGCGGAGGTCCGAGCGGAGAACAGCTCGACCGCTTCGGTCGCCGCGAGCGGGGCGACCGGATACACGTGCTCGCCCGCGAGTTGGAGCCGCTCTCTGCTCGTGACGACGACGGTAGGCCCGCCGGCATCGCGAAGCGTCGCGACCTTGGCCGCCGCACCCGGAAGGAGGTGCTCGAGGTTGTCGAGCAGCAGGATCGACCTCCCGGCTGAGAGCACATCGATCAGGCCCTCCTCGAGTCCGCGGCCACGCTGCTCCGGAACGCCGAGGGCGAGCGCGACCGAGGGCAGCACGAGGTCTGGATCACGCACCGACGCGAGCGGCACCCACCACACACCGTCGGGGAAGGCTTCAACGGCGTCGGCGACCGCCTGCAGCGCGAGGCGTGTCTTGCCGACGCCGCCGGGGCCTGTGAGGGTGAGCAGGCGAACCCCTCGGTCGAGGAGTGCGCCGAGCTCGTCCAGCTCGCTGCCACGGCCCACGAACGTGGTCGTTGGCACCGGAAGGTTCGTCCGGTGGAAGCTCTTCAGTGCGGGGAACTCGCCGGTGCCGAGCTGAAAGACGCGCTCGGCGGCACCGAGATCTTTGAATCGGTGCTCGCCGAGATCGGTCAGTTCGGTGTCCACGAGCGACGCCGTTGCCGCCGAGACGAGCACCTGGCCGCCGTGCCCGGCGGCGGCGATGCGAGCAGCGCGGTGGACGTCGTGACCGACGTAGCCCTCTTCTCCGACGATGGGCGTGCCCGTGTGGACGCCGACGCGGACGCGGATTGGCCCGTTGCTTGCCAGTCGCTCCGTGAAGTCCGAGGCGGCGGCGAGAGCGCCGGGCGCCGTGGGGAACGCAAAGAAGAAGGCGTCTCCCTGCGTGTCGACCTCGACGCCGCCGTTTCCGGTGCATGCGTTCCGAATGACCGCGCGGTGATCGGCGAGCGCATCCGCGTACGCCTCTGCGCCGAGGTGGCTCAGCAGCGACGTCGAGCCTTCGACGTCGGTGAAGACAAACGTGACAGTGCCGGTCGGAAGCTCGGGCCGCACGACGGGATCATCCGCCGATAGCAACGCCCGGGCAAGACGCACGCCTCAAGCGACATTCCCGCACACTCGGACACCCGAGCGGCGCCTTGCTCCAGGCGGATCCCGGTTAGGCTGCAGCTGATCGATGTCTCCGGGAGACGTAGACGAGGGTCATCTCGTGACCCGGTCGTGGCGGATCTCTCTCGAAGGACGTTTCGAGCGATCCCGAGGAGCCACGGGAGCGCGGAGCCGCCGTGCTCGTCACGGAAGCGATCCCTGCTCAACCACGCCTGCGCGAAGGTCTCCGCTGTCAGGTCACTCGCCGCCCAATCCGAGACCCTGGTGACACCAAACCACCACGAGCGTGATCACATTCACGCGGCGCCGCGGAGCGGTTCGGGCTCGGCGTAGACGGCGGCGAAGCCCCGCCTCCAGCTTGGATACCGAAGCGTCCAGCCGAGCTCGCGCTTGGCCTTCGCGTTCGAGGCCCCGCGGGCCTCCGTCGCCAGCATCACCCCGGGCTCGCCCGCGAACATCTTCGCGAGCCAGACCGGGAAGTGCCGCGGCGGCTTCGCACCGAGCGCCTCGGCGAGCACCGGCAGCCACTCCCGCAGCGCCGCCGGCTCGTCGTCGACGATGTTGTAGATGCTCGGTCCCTCGTGTTCCAGGGCGAGCACAGTCGCCGCTGCTGCGTCCTCGAGGTGGACGAACGACGAAACGCCGTCCCCCGTCCCGACGATCGGGAACTGCCTCTTCCGCACGGGCCAGACGAGCCCGTCGTTGTCGGCACCGTAGAAGCCCCCGTAGCGAAGGGCGATACCGCCGGCAGCGGTGACCGCATCGTCGAGGTAGGTCATCGCCGCGACCGTCTCCTCCATGCCTGCGACCGGGGTCGGGTCGAGCGGATCGTCCTCGGTCTTGACCCAAGCGCCCGCCCGCGCGTAGCGCGTGCTCGCATAGCTCTGGGCGACGAACCGGCTCACCCCTGCCTCGCGTGCGGCGGCCAGGAGCGCGTCGGTTCCCTCTCGCCGGATCCGGTTCGTCAGCGCGAAGCTGCGGTCGAGATCCTTGGAGAAGGTCACGTTCGCCAGGGCGGTTGCCTGGTGGACGATCGCGTCGGGCGCGCTCTCGAGAACGGTCTTCCGCACCGCGCGAGGGTCGAGCAGATCGAGCACGATCGGCTCCGCACCGAGGGCTCGGATCCGTTCTGCGTTTTCGGGTGACCTCGAGGTGCCGATCACCTCGTGTCCCCGGACGATCAACTGTGGAACGAGCCGGGTGCCGATGGCACCGCTCGCACCTGCAACGAAAACACGCATCGTGTTCTCCTTTCGCTCACATCCGCGAGGGCGGCAACCACGTCCCGCCCGATGAATGTTCACGGGGGTGGGTAGCTCCCTGGCACCCTTCTTACGTGCGCGCGAGGTCCTCCCGGACGACCTCGTAGGTGAGGAAGACGACGTCGCCCTCGACGGTCTGGGTGTCGACGAGGCGCAGCGGTTCCTTGTCGCTGGTCTCGCCGAAGAGGCGCTCGCCGGCGCCGAGCACGACCGGGAACATCTTCAGCCGCAGCTCGTCGACCAGGTCGTGCTCCATCAGCGTGCGTACCAGCTGGAAGCTGGCGGGGATGACGATTTCCCCCTCTAGCTCCCGCTTCAGGTTCGAGACCGCGTCCACCGCGTCGCCATTGAGTACCGTCGAGTTGTTCCAGTCGGGATCCTCAAGGGTCGAGGACACGACGTACTTGGGCAGGCTGTTCAACCTGTCCGCCAACTCGCCGCTCCGGGATGGCCACCGCGCGGCGAGCCACTCGTAGGTCCGTCGACCCAGAAGCAGAGCCTCGGCGCCCAGCGCCTCGTCGAGCGCGAGCTTGTTCAGCTGTGGGCGGTCCTTGATCAGGCCGACCCAGCCACCGAGCCTGAAGCCTTCGTCACCCGCTGGGTCCTGGACGACGCCGTCGAGCGTGACGTTGTCGCTCACGACGATCTTTCCCATTTGAGTCTCCTTGTTAGTCGTTCTGGATGGGAACCGGGACGGCGTCGATCCGCTCCTGCGGTGCTTTTCGCGGCCGGCCGAGGAGCAGGAGCGCCAGCGTCATGCCAATCCCGGCCAACACGACGCAGGCCAGGAAGGCGGACTGGAAGCCCTCGTTCAGCACAACGAGCGGGTTTGCACTGTCGTGTGCCGCCAGGTAGTCGTCGGAGCGGGAGACGGCGACCGTCGTGACGATGGCGACGCCGAGCGCTCCGCCGATCTGGAGGGCGGTGTTGCTGAGGCCGGAGGCGAGACCGGACTCGTGCTCGGCGACGCCGGCGAGCGCGGCTACCGTCGCGGTCACGAAGGCGAGGCCGATCCCGGGACCTGAGACAAGCAGCCCGAAGAAGATGTCTCCGAAGTAGCTGCCGCTCACGGAGACCTGCGTGAGCAGGAGCGACCCCGCGCCCATGAGCGCCATGCCGGTCGCGGCGACCGGCCGGAAGCCGACCCTGAGTACCGCGGCCTGACCGACGATCGCGCCTACCGTGACCGCAACCGCGAGCACGACCGAGCTGACCCCGAACTTGACGGCCGAGTAGCCGAGCACTTGCTGCGCGTAGAGCGTGAGGATGAACGGCATACCGACCGCGACGGCGGCGACGAGGAGCATCACCGCGTTCGCTCCGACGAGCGTGCGCGAGCGGAGGAACCGCAGCGGCACGAGCGGCGCCGAGTGGCGCGACTCGACCAGCGCGAAAGCAGCAAGGAGCGCGGCCGAGCCGGCGAGGAGGAGGACCGTCTGGGCATCTCCCCAGCCCACGTCCGGCGCCTCGACGAGCGCGTAGACGAGCAGGACGAGCGCGCCCGTGATCGTCAGCGCCCCGGCGGGGTCGTAGCTTCGCCGCGTCAGCGCGGCCCGACTCTCGCGCAGGAGCCGGGGCGACAGCGCGAGCGCGGCCAGACCGAGGGGGATGTTGATGAAGAAGATCCACTCCCAGCCGGGGCCGTCGACGAGCAGGCCGCCGATCAGCCACGCCGCGGTGGCGCCGGTGCCGCCGAGCGCGCCCCAGATCCCGAGCGCCTTGTTCCGCTCGGAGCCCTCGGGAAAGGTCGTGGAGATGATCGAGAGGGCGGTCGGGGTCATGATCGCGGCGCCGGCGCCCTGGACCACGCGGGCGGCAAGGAGCGCTGCCGGCGACCAGGCGAGCCCGCACATGAGCGACGCGGCCGTGAAGAGCAGGACACCGGTCATGAACAGGCGTCGGCGCCCGAGCAAGTCAGCCGCCCGTCCTCCGAGCAGGAGCAGGCCGCCGAAGGTGAGCGCGTAGGCGCTCAGCACCCACTGCAGGCCCTGCTCCGAGAAGCCGAGGTCCGCCTGGATCGAGGGCAGCGCCACGAGCACGATCGTGGCGTCGAGGATCACCATGAAGAAGGCGCCGCAGAGGAGCGCAAGCGCCCACCAGCGCCGGGGATCGGGTGTATCGAGCACGTCGCCTCCACTTCCTGCTGCGGACGTGATCAGAGGGTTGCCGCGCGTCTCCATTGCCTCCTCCTGGTCTGTCGTTTTCGAGGTGTGCTCGTTGAGACACCGGAGACGTCTCCACCATCGCTCGCGCGGGTGCGCCCTCGCATCGGCAAAATGGCCGCCCTGACCAGTCCGGAGGTTCTACGATCGAGGTGTTGCTGTACGGCAGGGACGCGGAGCGCTCGATCATCGGCGGGCTCCTCGAGGGCGCGCGCGAGTCGCGAAGCGGCGTCCTCGTCATCCGCGGTGAGGCAGGGGTCGGGAAGTCTGCGTTGCTAGAGGACGCGCGCGAGCGGGCGGCCGACATGCGAGTGCTCGGCTGCAACGGGGTCGAGGCGGAGTCGGCACTCCCGTTCGCTGCGCTGCACCAGCTGGTGCGCCCGGTCCTGCGTTACCTCGCGAAGGTGCCGAGGCCTCAGGCGGACGCCCTACGGGGAGCGCTGGGCTTGGCAGCGGGTCGAGGGGGCGACCGCTTTCTCGTTTCCCTGGCCGTCCTGAGCCTGCTGGCGGAGGCGGCGGAGCACCGGCCACTGCTGTGCCTCGTCGACGACGCGCACTGGCTGGACGACGCCTCTGCCGACGCATTCGTGTTCGTGGCACGGCGCCTCGAGGCCGAGGGGATCGTGCTGCTGTTCGCGGCCCGGGAAGGAGAAGCGCGCGAGTTCGATGCACCCGAACTGGCCGAGCTACGGCTGGCCGGGCTCGATGCCGATGCTGCTGCCGCGCTGCTCGATCGTCACGCGGGTATTGCGCTCTCGCCCGAGACTCGCGCGCGGCTGGTCGAAGCGACCGGCGGTCACCCGCTCGCCTTGCTCGAGCTGCCCTCGACGCTGAGCGAGGCCCAGCTCGCGGGTAAAGAGCCGCTCCTCACGCCCTTGCCCGTAAGCACCCGGCTCGAGCGCGCCTTCCTGGCACGGGTGCGTGATCTCCCGGAGGAGACGCAGACGCTTCTGCTGGTCGCTGCTGCAGACGACACGGGCGAGCTCTCGACCGTGCTGCGCGCAGCGGCGCGGCTGGACGTCGGGGCGGAGGCGCTCGATGCGGCCGAGAAGGCGGGGCTGGCGACCGTCCGCGGCGCGGTGCTCGAGCCACGGCACCCGCTCGTGCGCTCCGCCGTCTACCAGGGGGCGCCGCTCTCCAAACGCCAGGCCGTGCATCGCGCACTGGCGAGCGTTCTCGAAGGCGACACCGAGGCGGATCGACGCGCCTGGCACCGGGCGGCAGGGACCGTCGGCCCCGACCCTGAGGTGGTGGAAGAGCTCGAACAGGCAGCCGTGCGCGCGCAGCGGCGGAGCGGCTTCGTCGCCGCTTCGCTGGCATACGAACGAGCCGCCGCGCTCACACCGGACGAAAGCGAGCGCGCGCGGCTGCTCACTGCTGCCGCCGAAAACGCCTGGTTCGGCGGGCGGCTCGAGCGCACAAGGATGCTGCTGGAGCGGGCACGCCCCCTCGCTTCGGAGCCACTGCAACGTGCGGACATCGATCGCTACCTCGGTCTCGTCGAGCTGACCGGAGGGGTGCCGGCGGAGGCGTGTCGGTTGCTCGTTCAATCCGCGGCGGCCGTGACATTGGTCGACGGTGAGCGGGCCCTCCAGCTGCTCAACCTCGCCAGCGTCGCCGCCTTCTACGCCGACGATGTCGCGGCGGCCGTCACGATCGCGGAGCTGGCCCGCGAGGTCGACGTGGAGGACAGACCGTTTGCCCGCGCTCTCGTCGAGCTCCTCGTCGGGCTCGGCGCGCACTACGCGGGCGATCTCCCCCGTGCGGCCGCCAGCCTGCGCTCGGCGCTGTCGCTCGAGGCCGAGCTGGAGAGCGATGCCGTCGACGCGCGGCGGGTTGCGCTCCTCTTCGACGGTCGGGCCGCGGCGTATTTCGGCGACGACGAGGCCGCACTCCGGAGCGCGCAGTTGGCGGCCTCGCAGATGCGCGCCGAGGGCGCGCTCGGGCTCCTGACGCCGATACTCCCGCGCCTGGTGCACGCCGAGATGTGGGCAGGCCGCTGGCCTGCGGCCTCCGCGAGCGCGCGCGAGGGCCTCCGGCTCGCACGCGAGATCGGCCAGTTCGACCTGGTCGCATACCACCTCGTGCTGCTCGCGTTGATCGCAGCCCATCGCGGAGAGGAAGACGAATGCCGATCGCTCGCTGCCCAGGGGCATGAGCTCGCTTCCGCTCGCCGCTCCACGCTCGTCGAATCACTCGCCAACTGGGCGCTGGCGTTGCTCGAGCTTGAGCTCGGGCACAGGGAAGAAGCATTTCTGCGCGCACGCGAGATCTCCACCACCCCCGTCGTGTTGTCCATGGCCGGGTTCGATCGGATCGAGGCAGCCGTGCGTGCGGGCGAGGTCGCGACCGCGCACGACTGGCTTGCCTACTATGAGTCGTGGGGGGAATGCACCGGCGCCGCCTGGGCACGCGCCTTGGCCTTACACGGCCGCGCCCTCCTCGCCGACGACGACGAGGAGGCCGAGCGCCTCTTCGAGGCTGCGCTCAACAGCCACGCGCAGGCGGCGCGCCCCTTCGACCGTGCGCGCACCGAGCTCGCCTTCGGCGAGTTCCTCCGCCGAGCACGACGACCACGCGAGGCACGCGAGCATCTTCGGGCAGCTCTCAACGGATTCGAGGCACTCGGGGCCGAACTGTGGGCGGAACGGGCACGCGTCGAGCTGCGCGCGAGCGGCCAGACGGCGCGTCGTCGCGTCGCCGACACCCGGGACCAGCTGACCGACCAGGAGCTGCAGATCGCACACTTCGTCGCGCAAGGGCTCAGCAACCGCGACGTCGCAGCGCAGCTCTTCCTCAGCCCGCGAACGATCGCCGCCCATCTCCGTAACATCTTCCGTAAGCTCGGCATCAGCTCGCGCACGGAGCTCGCGCGTCTTCACCTCGAGTCCATCGCTGCGGCCGCCGACGACGCGGCGGACGCGGCCCTTCGGCCGACGCGAGTCTAGGACGCCCGCCCGCGCCTGTTCGGTGAACCGTTCCAGTCTGGGGGGCCCAGCGCGTGCGCGGCTGCGCGGGGGGTACCCCCGGGGCGCCGTCGATCTCAGATGGCGCGGAGCATGCCGATGACGAGGAGCGGCATCGTGCCTACGCCGCCCGACTGGGCCCTGGCCCGCGAGGCTCCGCAACAGCGCCGCCCGCCCACAACTCGATGAACTTGAGCCAGTGATACGCGGTTGGGAAGAGGCTGTTCCTCACGATCTGCGGAGCGTCGATCTCTTCCTTGACGATTGCGCGAGCGCGATTCGAGATAGCTGAGTCCTCGAGCATTGTCTCTGTCTCCTAAGCGTGTAACAGCATCGGTCGGCCTCGCACGCGGAGCGCGCGATGGCGCGTCTGTCCATGTCTTGAGGCGCTCACGTCCGCGGCCGTCCCTGCGGGCATCCAGGCGGCGGCGGTTCTCACGCGGCAGCGTCCAGGTCGTCGGATACCGACCGTCGGGCGACGGACGCCAGCCGCCAGCGCAGCTGCTCGAGCCTGCGTTCCTTTGCCTGGATCTCCGGGGTGCGTTGCTCATGCCGCCGGAGCTCCTCGAGCTCGAGAAAGAGCGTCTGGATCCGCCGCACGAGCCGAGCGGCCTCGCGTCGCTCGTGAGAACGCGGCTCGAAGGGACTCACATAGCGGGTCGTCATCACTCTTTCCTCCTTGGGGACGAACGTGGGCGGGAAGTCGTTTGTGGGGGGAGCCCGTGGGCTCCCCCCACGTGTTCAGGCGGCCAGGGCTGGTTGTTCCTCGACCGCGGCGGCCGGCTCGGGCGAGCTCGTGCTCTCCTCGTGGACGTCGAGATGGAGGTCTCGCGCTCTGATGAGCAGGAGCGAGAGGGTGGCGCCGACGAGGGCCGTGACTCCTGCGATCAGGAAGATCCCGTTTAGTCCGGAGAGGAACGCCTCCCGTGCGGCGTCGGCCAGGAACGCCTGCGTCTCCCGGCGGTGCCGCCGCGATCGCGGCCTCCGCGTTCCCCGAGGAGACGGCGGGTGCAAGCTCGCCCGCCTGCCCCTGCAGCGCCGGCGGCCCGCTCGCGAGGAGATCGCCGAGCTTGGACTCGACCCGCCCCTGGAAGACGGCGCCGAGTGCAGCGATCCCGACCGCGACCCCGACCTGGCGGAAGGTGTTGTTGATCGCCGCACCCGTCGCCGCCTTGGCGGCGGGGACGACGCCGATCGCCGCTTCGGAGACGGTCGGGTTGACGAGGCCGATCCCGGCACCCATGAGGAGCATTCCGGGGAGGAGCGCCGTCCACTCGGAGTCGGCGTCCAGGCCACGCGCGACGAGGAGGCCGGCTCCCGCCACGGCGAGGCCGACGCCGATCAGCGCCCGGAGCGGAACCCGCTCCGAGAGCCTTGCCGCAAGCGGCGAGAAGACGAATGCCATGGCCGTGATCGGAAGCAGCCGCAGCCCGGCCTCGAGCGGAGAGTGACCGAGGACGTTCTGGAGGTAGAGGACGACGTAGAGGAGCATCGAGAAGACGGAGGCGGCGACCGCGAAGGAGGCGATCGAGGCTCCGGTGAAGGCGGGGACGCGGAAGAGCCGGAGATCGAGCAGCGGACTTCGCGAGCGGAGCTCGATCGCGGCGAAGGCCGCGAGCAGTGCGGCACCGCCCGCGAGGCTGGCCACGATCTCGGGGCTCGACCAGCCTTCGCCGTTGCCGCGGAGGACGCCGAAGATGAGTAGGAAGAGCGCGCTCGAGAAGGTCACGAGCCCGGCCCAGTCGAGGCGTCCGGGGCTCGGATCGCGCGCCTCGCGAAGCTTCGTCAGCGCGAGCGCGATCGTCAGCAGACCGACCGGCACGTTGACGAAGAAGATCCACTCCCAGCCGAGGGAGTCGACGAGCACGCCCCCCACGAGCGGGCCCACGGCCACCCCGACGCCGACGCTCGCTCCCCAGATCCCGAGCGCAGTCTTGCGCTCGCGGGACGCGAACTCCTGCGCGATCAGGGCGAGCACCGTTCCGAACATCGCCGCGCCGCCGATTCCCTGCAGGCCGCGGGCGATGTTGAGCGTGAGCGCGTCCATGGCGAACCCCGCGAAGAGCGAGGCGGCCGTGAATGCGGCGAGCCCGACCGTGAAGACGAGCTTGCGGCCCAGCCGGTCGGCGAGCGACCCCGCCATCAGCGTGAGCGCGGCGAGGGCGAGGACGTACGAGTCGACGACCCACTGCAGGTCGGTCAGGCTCGCGCCCAGGTCACGCTCGATCTCGGGCAGCGCGACGTTCACGATCGTGACGTCGAGCAGGAGCATGAACGTCGCGATCGAGACAGTTATCAATGTCCACCATTTACGAGCCATTTCGCCACCTCCGTGTCTTCATCGATCGGTTGTGCTGGTGTGCCGTGCGGTTTCTGAGCTCGCCGAGCACGCCGGCGAGCAGGAACTGGCCGAACAGGTAGGGCTCTGCGCTCATGACTTGGACCTCGCTCTCTCGGATTCGACTTCCTGGCAGGAAGCGGCGGCCCGTCATGTGAGCCGACTCGATGGCGTCATCTGTGATGACCATGGAGGCCATCGTGGCCGCGACGAGAGCGCATTCGCGTCGTGGCTGCCCCCAGATCCGAACCACAGTGTTTGATCGGCGCACCGCTAGAGCGGCCGGCGTGCCGGGCCACGATGCGGTGCTCCGGCCGGCCGCGCAGGTCGGACTCCCCCGGAGCCCGTTTCACCGAGGGGATCCCACGCAGGCCCATGCAGTCGCTCGTAGTCCAACTCGATCTGCTCGAGCGGGCGATGAGCGGTGATCCGGACCCGGGAACGCCGAACGGCCCCTTCCGGGGCCGTTCGGGTTGCGTATCTCGAGGGCCGATCAGGCGGCTTCTGCCTCGTAGGCGAGTTCCGGCTCGCCTGCGAGCTCCTCGGCCACGCGAGGCTGCCGCGGGATCATGAACGCGGCGAGCGCTCCGAGCGCGACGACCCCGGCACCGACGAAGAGGGCCGGGTTCATCCCGTCGGCGAAGCTCTGGCCCGTGCCGTAGCCGCCGACGTGGGCGAAGATCGAGGCGAGCACCGCCACGCCGAACACGCCGCCCAGCTCGCGGATCGCGTTGTTGGCCCCGGACGCCTTGCCCTCCTCCTCGGGCCGTACCGCCGAGAGGACGAGGTTCGCCACCGGCGCGAAGAAGAGCGCCATGCCGACACCGGCGACGATGAAGGGGCCGATCAGCTGCGAGTACGGCGTCGTGGGCGTCGCGACCGACGCCATCCAGGCGAGCGCGGCCGCCTGCATCGCGAGGCCGACGCCGATCAGGTTCTTCGCCGGGATCTTGTCCGAGAGCGCTCCGGCGAGCGGCGCGATGAACATCGGCGCGAGCGTCCAGGGCAGGAAGCGCAGGCCGGAGCCGAGCGGCGAGTAGCCCTGCACCGTCTGGAAGAACTGCGCCAGCAGGAAGATCGAGCCGAACATGCCGAAGTACATGAACAGCGAAGCGGTGTTCGCGAGCGCGAACGTGGCGTTGCGGAAGAAGCGCATCGGCAGCATGGGCACATCGGTGCGCAGCTCCCAGGCGACGAACGCGGCCACGAGGACGAGCCCGACGAGCAGCGCCGTCACGATCTGCGGGCTCGCCCAGCCGACGCTGTTGCCGCGGACGAGGCCCCACACGATCCCGAACAGACCCGCGCTCACGAGCCCGAGCCCGGGCAGGTCGAGCCGGCCTTCCGGCCCGTAGCTCTCCTTCAGCCGCGAGAGCGCGAGCGGGATGAGCAGGACGCCGATGGGGACGTTCAGCCAGAAGATCCACTGCCAGGCGATCCCCTGAACGATGGCGCCTCCCACCAGCGGACCGAATGCGACGGCCAGACCGGCGATGCCGCCCCACGCGCCGAGGGCAAGGCCGCGCTTCTCTGCTGGCACCGCCGCCGAGAGGATGGTCAGGGTCAGCGGCATCACGATCGCGCCGCCGAGTCCCTGGAACGCGCGTGCCAGGTTCAGCGCCTCGACCGAGGGCGCGAGCGCGGCCGCGATCGAGCCGAGCGTGAAGATCCCGATGCCGACCGCGAACACCCGGCGGCGGCCGAACCGATCGCCGAGCGCGGCTCCGGTCAGGAGCAGCACCGCGAACGTCAGCGTGTAGGCGTTGACCGTCCACTCCAAGCTCGACAGGGACGCGTCCAGGTCCTGCCGGATCACCGGGATTGCGGTCGTGACCACGAGGTTGTCGAGCGTCACCATGAACAGCGCGATCGAGCTGATCGCGAACGTCCAGAGCATCCGGCTCGAACTCATGTCGCTCCCCTCTGTTCTTCGTTCGCTCGCTCGGTCGGGCAACGCGTGCACAGTGGGCTTTTGTGCTCATGACGAAGGCCTCGCTTTCTTTGGATTCGGACTTCCTGGTAGGAAGCGGCGGCCCGTCACGCGTGCCGCCTCGATGCGTCATCTGGGATGACCGTGAACCGATCGTGCTGGGCAGAGCAGGGGTTCGCGTCGTGGGCGCCCCCACGGTCTGAACCACAGTGTTTGGTCGGCGCACCGCTAGGGCGGCGGCCCGGCGGGGCCGCGGCCACGGCGCTCCGGGGCCGTGCCCATAGACTCCTCGAGGAGCCCAGCCCCACCGAAGGAGGTACCACGCAGGCGCATGAGCAGTCGCCGTTAGTCCAGCTCGACCTGCTGGAGCGCGATGCCGAGCTTGCGGCGGTGGGTGGCTTGATCGACGCGATCGCCGACGGCGGGCGGCTGCTGGCGATCGAGGGCCCGCCCGGTATTGGCAAGACCGCGCTGCTTGCGGGGGCGAGGGCGCTGGCTCAGGAGGCGGGGTTGCAGGTGCTCGGTGCGCGCGGCTCCGAGCTCGAGCGCTCCTTTTCCTACGGGGTGGTGCGCCAGCTCTTCGAGCCGTTGGTCGCCTCCCAGTCGGCCGACGAGCGAGCCGAGCTGCTCGAGGGCGCGGCTGCGCTGGCGGCACCGCTTTTCGATCCCGCCCAGGTCGCGGTCGAGCCGGCGGGGGACTCGTCGCTGGCGACGCTGCACGGTCTCTACTGGCTGACGGCGAACCTCGCCGCGCGCCAGCCGCTCCTGCTCGCGCTCGACGACCTGCACTGGTGCGATCTGCCCTCGTTACGCTGGCTGGCCTACCTCCTGCCACGGATGGAGGGGCTCGGCCTCTTGGTCCTCGTCGGCCTCCGGCCAGCGGAACCGGGAGAGGATCCCGGCCTGATCGGGCAGATCGTCTCCGATCCGCTGGCGACCGTGATCCAGCCCGCTCCCCTGAGTGCCGCCGCCGCCGCCCTGCTTCTGCGCGAGACCCTCTCGCCCGACGCCGAGGACGCCTTCTGCGCAGCCTGCTGGGAAGAGACGGCCGGTAATCCGCTGCTCTTGCGTGAGCTCGTGCATGCGATCGCCGCCGAGGGTTTGGCGCCGACCGAGGAAAACGTGTCCCGCCTGCGCGAGCTCGGGGCGCGGGCCGGCTCACGCGCCGTCGCCCTTCGCCTCTCCCGGCTTGCGCCGGAGGCGACGACGCTCGCGCAGGCTGTTGCAATCCTGGGCGACGACGCCGATCCCCGCCAGGCAGCTGCGCTGGCCGACCTGGAGGAGCAGGCGGCGTTCGAGGCGGTTGACGCGCTCGCGCGGGTCGACGTACTGCGCCCGCAGCCGCCGCTGGCGTTCGTCCATCCACTCATCCGCGCGGCGGTCTACGAGACGCTCACACCCCTCGAGCGAGACCGGGGACACGCCCGCGCCGCGCGCCTGCTCGCCAACGCCGGGGCGGAACCGGAACGCGTCGCCGCGCACCTGCTGCGCAGCCCGCCGGCCGCAGATCCGCAGGCCGTCGCGACGCTGCGCGACGCCGCGCGGCGCGCCGGCTCGCGCGGTGCCTTGGAGAGCGCCGTCGCCTACCTTCGACGCGCCCTCGAGGAGCCGCCGCCAGACGCGGAGCGCGCCGAGGTGCTCCTCGAGCTCGGCGCGGCCGAGGCGCACGTGAGCGGAGTGGCCGCAATAGAGCACCTGCGCGAGGCGCATGCGCTGGCCGCGAGCCCGGTGCGGCGCGCCGAGGCCGCGCGACTGCTCGGCGGCCAGCTGTTCGTCCTCCGCGGAGAGGAGGCGGACGCCGTGCTCCAGGAGGCGCTCGACGAGCTTGCCGGGGCCGATCCTGAGCTCGAGCGCTTCCTCGCGGCCGGCCTGATCACGAACGGCCTGTTCGCCCCGGGGCTCCACCGCGATGCGGCCCAGCGGCTCGAACGCGTCCGCGTCGAGCCGCGAGCCGGGACCGCAGGCGAGAAGCTGCTGCTCTCCGTGCTCGCCTACCACGACGCACGTGCGGGCAGGCCGGCGGCGGAGGTCGTCCCGCTCGCGCGCAAGGCCCTCGCCGACGGCACGATCCTGCGTGCCGATCTGCTCCCCGAGGCGCTACGTCGCGACGAGCACGGTGCTCGCGATGGCGGATCTCGACGAGGTCCTCACGGTCTACGAGGACGCGCTCGCCGAGGCCCACAGGCACGGCTCGACGCTCGCATTCGGTGCGGTGAAGGTCTTCCGCGCCTTCGCGCTGCGCTGGCGTGGCGACCTCGGCGAGGTGGAGGCCGAAGCGCGTGAGGCACTGGCCGCAGGGGAGGTCTGGGGGGCGACGGCTCGCTTCGCGCGGCACGCGGCCGCCTTCCTCGCCGACTCGCTGATGGAGCAGGGCAGGCTCGACGAAGCCGCGGCCGTTCTGGCCGGCGCCTGGCCCGGCGAAGCTCCTCCCGGCAGCACGCGCCTGCTCTTCCTCGGCGACAGCGCCAGGCGCCTGCGCCTGCTGCGCGGAGATCTGGCCGGGGGCCTCGAGGAGATGCTCGAGGCCGGACGCCTGTTCGAGGAGGTCGGCAGCCGGAACCCCGCCTTCATCGCGTGGCGCTCCCCCGCCGCGCTGGCTCTGCTTCAGCTCGGCCGGCGGGACGAGGCCGGCCCGCTTGCCGAGGAAGAGGTCGAGCTCGCGCGCGCGTGGGGTGCCCCGCGGGCGCTCGGCGCCGCCCTGCGTGCGGCAGGCCTCGTCGAGGGCGGCGAGCGCGGGCTCGAGCTCCTCGTGGAAGCGGTCGACGTCCTGAGCGGGTCGCCGGCCCGGCTCGAGCACGCGAAGGCGCGCACCGAGCTGGGCGCGGCGCTCCGCAGAGCCAACCGCCGCTCGGATGCCCGCGAGCACCTGCGGCAGGCGCTCGAGCTCGCGACGATCTGCGGCGCCACGGCCCTGGCCGCACGGGCCGAGAGCGAGCTTCTCGCCACCGGTGCGCGTCCCCGGCGCGTCGCCCTGAGCGGCGTCGAGTCGCTGACGCCGAGCGAGCGGCGCGTGGCCGAGATGGCAGCCGAAGGGCCCACGAACCGCGAGATCGCGCAAGCGCTCTTCGTCTCCCAGAGGACGGTCGAAGTCCACCTCACGAGCATCTACCGCAAGCTCGCGATCAACTCGCGCGCGCAACTCCCGACCGCGCTCGCCACACCGGCTCGCACCTAGCTTCTTCCCTCGCCGCGCGCTCCTCGCCCGCGGCGTGCTGATCAAAACACTTCGGTTCGGTCCTGGGGGCGCCCACGACGCGAACGGCTGCCGCACGCAAGCACGATCTGATCCAGGAGCCCGCAGAGAAC
>CAVRRU010000005.1:0-391626 GCA_963723695.1 uncultured Gaiellaceae bacterium
ACGATCTCTATCACCCGAGGCCGGGAGCCACCGGGGATGACAGGAGCAGTAAAGCGGAGCGCGAGTCGCTGGCCCGAGCAGACGTAGATGTCTGTCCACCCACGCGATCGCCGCGATCTTCCGGCTCTTGGAGAGCGGGAAGCTCGCCGACGCAGGCCGTTAGGGGTGGCTGAAAGTAGCCGACAAGTTTCGGCTACCCCGTCGTTCATCAACCTCCACGAGCTCGAAACCCTCTCCTAGAGCGCAGAATCGGCCGCGACAAGACGGCGGTAGCCGTCTTGTTGGACAGCCACTTTTCGGCTAGCGCAGCCTCGGTTCTCCTACAAAGCCCGAGCGTGCACGGCGCTGCCGCCGCCGCGTCGGAGCCGATCACGACTTCACCTTCCGTGGTGCCTTCGGCACGCTGCCCCTCGGACGAGGGCCGTGCTGAGACAGGGCTGCCAGGCGCTCGCGCATGAGAGCGTCGATCTGCTTGCGGAGAACTCGCGCTTGTCGCGGGTCATGCGTCGACGGTATGGGTGGGCAGCCTGGCAGCACAGGACACAAATGGGTCAACTCGCGACGGCCGTCGGCGACCCTCAGCCGGCTCGAGCGCGACTAGCCGCGCGCCGGCGCCGAGAAGACTTTGTAAGGAGCTGTTGCGCAGAGAACGAGACTGCCTATGGTCAGAGCTTCAGGGGAATCAGGGGGAAGGGGGAGTTCATGTGGGTCTGGGTTTCCGCAAGCATCTTCGCGGTGCTCTTCCTCGCGTTTGCGTGGAAGACGAAGTAGCCAGCGCATTCATCCGGGCGATGTGAAATAGTCGGCTACCGATGATGGCCAGACATCATCGCGTTCCGCGAGCCCGTGCGTACGAGCCCAGCCCAAACTGGGGCCTTCTGCTCCTGGTCCTGCTCTGTATCGAGTTCTGGGTGATCGTGACGAGCTACGTCGTCGCGCAGAGCATCTAGATACGCGTAGCGCTGCCGACGAGTGGGCGGCACGCTCGATCGTGTCGAACGCGTCCGACCCCTCGCACTTCTTCTTCGCGCTCCTCTCTGGACGACTCCTCTCCGACGTTGTCCTCGCCGAGATGAAGGAGACGCTACGACGACGGAACGCTGGGCGGCGTGGGCTTCGGTCTCTCGACCGAGCGCTCGTGCAGACGCTTCTGGGGCCACGGGGGCGGCATCATCGAGTACGCGACGTTCGTCAGCGCCAGCGAGGAACACTCGTGGTCGGAACGGGCGCGAACGGAGACGAGTCGTTGGAGGCAGCCGTGGACGACCTTCGCACCGTGCGGTCAGGCGGCTCGATCGTCAGCGCCGGTGATGCCGCCAGCCGGCTCGAGAGCGCCGGCTTCGCAGACGTGCACGAAGCCCAGCTCGACGCGCCCCTGCGCCTCGTCGTCGGAACGCGCATCTAGGCGGCAGGTAGCGTCCGCGGGACGTGCCCGCCGACGCGCTGAGCCAGCTGACACGCCCGGCTGCCGGCGAGCCCGAAGGTCTCCTCGTGCTCTTCCACGGCCGAGGCGCCGACGAGCGAGACCTGTTCCCGCTTCTCGACCTCGTCGATCCGCAGCGCCGGCTGCTCGGAGTCACGCCGCGTGGGCCGCTTTACCTTCCGCCAGGCGGCGCGCATTGGTACGCCGTCCAGGAGATCGGCTACCCGGATCCCACGACCTTTACCGAGACGTACGCGCGTGCAGCGGAGTGGCTCGACGACCTGGCAGCCACCGCCGGAATCGCGAGTGAGCGCATCGTTCTCGGCGGGTTCTCGCAAGGCGCAGTGATGACGTACGCGCTCGGCCTCGGCGAGGGCAGACCTCGCCCGGCCGGCCTCGTCGCGCTGAGCGGCTTCATGCCGAAGGTGCCGGGCCTCGCGCTCGATCTCGCCCCACCACTCCCACCTGCTTTCATCGGCCACGGCGCCCTCGACCCTGTCATCTCCGTCGAGTGGAGCCGCCGCGCGCGCGAAGCGCTCGCCGAAGCCGGTGCGGAGGTCATCTACCACGAGTCTCCGCACATGGCCCACTCGATCGACCCGGCCGTGCTCCGGCAGGTGCCCGCCTGGCTCACTGCCACGCTCGCAGGGTCGGCGTGAAGCTCTCGACAGGCGCGGAGATGCGCCTCACCGGCGCGACGAGCGAGTACGCGGTCGTCTGCGTGAACGGCGGCCAGTCGCGAGAGGTCGAGGGAACCTGGAGCGCGTCGGTCGAGTGGCTCGTACGCGCCCTCGCGCCGCGGCTACCCGAGCTCGGCTTCGTGGAGGTCAGATACCGCGTGAAGTCGTGGAAGCAACTCGAGTCCTGTGTCGACGATGCGCGCGCGGCGGTTGCCGAGGTCGGGGCGCCGCGAACCGCTCTCCTCGGCTTCTCGATGGGCGGCGCAGTATCCGTTGCGATCGCGGACGAGCCGAGCGTCGAGGAGGTCATCGGCCTCGCGCCGTGGCTCCCGGCTGAGCTCGACGTCACGACTCTCCGCGGGAAGCGCCTCACCGTCCTCCACGGCGCGCTCGACCGCTGGCTCCCTGGTATCCCGGGCGTCTCCGCCTCCCATTCGCGGCAGGGATTCGACCGCGCCCGCGAGCGAGGTGCGGAAGGTCGCTACGTGCTCATCCCCTGGGCGCTGCACGGCATCGCGGTGCGAGCCCCACGGGGCAGGCTCGTGGCATTACCGAAGGCCGAGCGCTGGGCGGAGCTCGTCGAAGGGGAGTTGCGCCGCTTCGTGGCGGCTGCCTCGGGCTAGCTTTCACCACATGAGCGACGCCACGAACGTTTGGGACGAGGTCCCGGACTGGGGCGGAGTCGGCGCTCGACGTCTCGTCCGCTCGGAGTCGAACGCGATCGGGGCGTCGATCTGGGAACTACAGCCGGGAGGCTCGCAGTTCGTCTACCACTTCCACCACGGGTCAGACGAGCTCCTGATCGTCCTCCGCGGCACGCCGACCGTACGCATGCACGACGGTGACCACGCGCTCGACGAGGGCGACGTCGTCCCCTTCCCGACAGGCCCGGAGGGCGGTCACCAGATTCGCAACGACAGCGAAGACGTCGCGCGGGTTCTCATCGTCTCGTCGAATGCAAGCCCCGACGTCGCCGAGTATCCGGTGACGGGGAAGATCTCCACGATCGTCGACGGGAAGCATGCGTACCACCGCATCTCCGACGCGGTGGAGCATGCGGGACCGGACTAGGCGCTACGCGGTCGCGACGAAGGCGTCGACCGACTCGTCGCGGCCGCGAAGCTCGAGCGTCCTGGCTTCGAGCCCGGCCGAGTCGAGACCAGACGCCTCGGCGGCCGATTTGCTGACGAGCATCTCGCCCGCACCGGCCGCCGACGCGAGACGCGAAGTCGTGTTCACGGCGTCGCCGATCGCCGTGAAGTCGCATTCGTCGCCCTCGCCGATGCTCCCTACGAAAGCAACGCCGGTGTGGACGCCCGCGCCGATCGGCACCCACGGTTTCGCGCCGTCGTTCCCCGTCTCGCGAAGGAGCTCTCTCCCTGCCTCGACCGCGCGCCGCGCGTGGTCCTCCCCCGCGAAGCCGGGGACGAAGAGGGCGACGACCTCGTCTCCGACGAACTTGTCGACCAGGCCGTTCCAGTCGTCGACGACGCGCGCAGCCGCGCCGTAGAACCGTGAAATGAGTCGCGAGAACTCCTGCGGAGGCATCCGTTCCGCGAGTCCTGTCGACCCGCGGACGTCCGCGAACAGAAGCGAGAGCTCCACCTCTGCCCCGCCCGGGATCTTGTCGAGCTGCCTGAAGCAGGCGCGGCAAAGGCGGCGGTTGAGCTTGGAAGGACCGAAGCCGAACGGCTTCAGGACCACGCTCCCGGGAGGCTTGAGCGGTGCCTCGCAGAGCTTGCACCGCGGCCCGGCGGGGATCCAGCCGACGAGCTTCTTCGTCCGTTCGAGCCCGCGCGCTTGCCCCATGAGGACCTCGCGCCAGAGCGCCGAATGCTCCATGTCCGGCTCGTGCTGGTGCTCGCTCTCCGGCGCCGCAGGCTCGGTCATCGCACGATTCTCGCCCTAGGCGTGAAACGCGGCAAGTCGCTCGGCCTCGTCGTCGACCTTCCGGGCGACCGCGCGGTCGAGTCGCTCGAACGCATCCCAGCGCACGCGGCCGTCGTCGTACCGCCACGAGCCGGCGACGGCGCCGTCGACCAGAAACGTCGGCACGGAAGGCGGGTTCCTCGTGTGGAAGATCAGCGGACGGTACTTCTCGGGAAGCACGCCGCTGCGCCGAGCATGAACGAGGAGCACCGCATCCCAGGTCGGCAGGAAGCGAACCGGGGCCGGCGTGTCGGGATCCGGAAGCGGAGCGCGCGGGTTGTCGAGGAGCTCGGCGCCCGCCTCGTCGCGAAAGCGGCGGAGCGGAAGCCGCTCGAGCACCGGCCCGAGATCGCCGGGCCTAAGGTGGGACCACTGCGCGATGTCCTTTCGCGACGCCGGGCCGAACGCGCCGAGGTAACGGCGGACGAGATGATCGCGGGCATCCTGTTCGCTCACGTCTTCGTGGCCGACCCACCGCTCGGCCGTCTGGAAGAGGTGCGCGCGCCGCTTTTCCCAGGTCCCCGAGGGCGGCACGCGAACGAGCTCGAGCCACGCGTCGACCAGGCGGCCACCGGCCGCGACGAGCTCCTCATGCCGGCGAGGAGCTTCTGCCATGAACACGTCGAGCTCCCGCGCTCTCGCCTCGAGCTCGCGCTCGTCCGGACGCGGCTTCCACGCGCGCAGCACCCACTCGCGCTGCGCCGCCCGGATCGCGACCGCGAACGGCCAGTAGTCGCGTTTCGCGACGACGTGGATCGTCCCGCGCATCAAGGTGGCCTGGATCACCGATCGTCGCTCGAGCGCACGCGTGAGGTCGTCGCGCTCGAAGCCCTCGAGGCAGGACCAGAGCCGGATGTATGCGTTCGGGGCGTACTGGTCCTGGATGCCCGCGATCCGCTCGAGCGCGCGCGGGATCGGAAGAGTCGAGCGGTCGAGAAGCAGCTGCCGCGCGAGGAGCGCCCGATTCAGCTCGCGCTGCGTGAGGGTGCGCTCGCCCACGACTCGACCTTAGATCGTCGGCGCGGAGCCCACTGCATCGCGGCGATGCCGCCGACGACGAGCACGGCGCCCAGTGCGATCCAGACGGTCACGGGCTCGTCGAGGAAGACCGCGCCCATGAGGACTGCGAGCGGCGAGATGCCGTAGGCGTACGCGACGGCGCGAGTCGGCCCGAGACCCCGCAAGCCGAGGTTCCAGCCGATGTAGCCGAGGAGGGTCGCGAGAACGCCGAGGTAGAGCAGCAGCGCGAGCTCCTTCGTCGACGCATCGACGACCGTGTCGACGGTCGAAGCCCGGACGAGCGGGAGCAGGCCCACGATGCCGACCAGGCTCGTCGCGGCGGTCAGAGCGAGGAGGTCGTACCGCCCGAGCAGCGGCTTCAGGATGACGTTGTAGAGAGCGAATGCCAGCGGCGCGCCGAGGACGATGAGTGGCCCTTTCGCGCTCTCGAACGCGAGGTCCTGACCCGTTCCGAATGCGACGACGATCGCGACGCCGGCGAACGCGACGGCGAGGCCGAGCACCTGGCGCGGGCGGATCCGGTCGAGACCGACAGCCGCCGCGAGCAGCAGCGTCATACCGGGCGCGAGCGCGACGACCAGAGCGGCGATCCCTGACGTCGTGTACTTCGTGCCAACGTTCAGGAACAGGTGGTACCCCACCACCACGAGCAGGCCCGCCGCGGCCACGCGCAAGGCGTCGCGGGGGGTCAGCCCCGGAAGACCGCGTGCCCGCCAGAGGATGAACGCGAACCCGGGCGCCGCGACCGCGTAGCGGAGGATCGCAATGTCCCCCGCGGCCACTCCCTCGTCGAGGAGCACCTTGATGACGGAGAACGAGCCCGCCCACACGACGACGACCGCGAGAAGGGACAGGTGAGCACGGGCCACGCCAGTCGTAAACGCGCGGGGCGACGACATCGTGAGACGTCAACGAGGCGCGGAGCGCGATACTTCCGGGCGTGCTCGAGACGCTCCTCGCCTTCGTCGCGGTCTCCGCCGTTGTCATCTGCACGCCCGGCCAGGACACGGCCCTCACGATTCGCAACACGCTCGCGGGCGGACGACGAAGTGGCGTCGCCACCGCCGGTGGGGTTGCTCTGGGCCAGGCGGTCTGGACGGTCGCGGCGAGCGCCGGCGTCGTTGCGCTGCTGAGCGCGTCCGAGCCGGTGTTCAGGGCGCTCAAGCTCGCGGGCGCCGCGTACCTCGTCTACCTCGGCGTCCAGTCGCTGTGGGCGGCGGTGACCCGGCGCGCGCACGAGCCGAAGCTGCGAGGTCAGGCGCCGCTCGCGCCGAGCCGGGCGCTGCGCCAGGGTGTTCTCAGCAACCTCGGCAACCCGAAGATGGCGGTGTTCTTCGCGAGCCTGCTGCCGCAGTTCGCGCCCGAGGGAAGCGCGTCGTTCGCCGCCCTGCTCGCACTCGGCCTGTTGTTCTGCGCCATGACCTTCGCGTGGTTGACCCTCTACGCGGCGGCCGTGGCGCGTCTCGGACGCCTGCTCACCGGAGCGGTCCGGCGTGCGCTCGACGCCGTCACCGGCGTCGTGCTCGTAGCACTCGGGCTGCGCCTGGCGACCGAGGACCGCTAGCGAACCCGGGCGAACCGGTGCACGGCGTCGAGGAGCTCCTTGCTCTTCGTCGCCGCCTCGTCGGGATCACCTGATGCGAGGGCGCCCGCAACGCAGTGGTTCACGTGGTCGTCCAGGATCCTGAATGCGAGGCTCTCGAGCGCGGTGTTCACCGCGGCGATCTGAGTGAGGACGTCGATGCAGTAACGATCTTCCTCGACCATCCGCTCGATCCCTCGCACCTGGCCTTCGATGCGGTGCAGGCGACGGACGAGCGCGTCCTTGTCCTCGGCGTACCCGTGCGTGTGCGTGGTCGGCTGGCTCATGCGGCTACCTCCCGGGTCGAGTGGAAGCGGCGCAGCCGGAGTGAGTTCGTGACGACGAACACGCTCGAGAACGCCATTGCCGCCGCCGCGACGATCGGGTTCAGCAGCCCCGCCATCGCAAGCGGGATCGCCGCGACGTTGTAGGCGAACGCCCAGAAGAGGTTCCCCTTGATCGTCGCGAGCGTGCGGCGAGCGAGCCGGATCGCGTCGGCCGCGGCACGGAGGTCGCCTGAGACGAGCGTGATGTCCGACGCCTCGATTGCGACGTCGGTTCCCGTGCCGATCGCGAGCCCGAGGTCGGCCTGAGCGAGCGCAGGCGCGTCGTTGATCCCGTCGCCGACCATCGCGACGACCTCGCCGGCGTGCTGAAGCCGGCGCACCTCGGCGATCTTGTCGTCGGGAAAGACCTCGGCGAGCACGCGCTCGATCCCGACTTCGGCGGCGACCTGCTCGGCCGTCTCACGCGAATCGCCCGTCAGCAGCACCGGCGTCAGGCCCAGATCCTCGAAGTCGCCGACCGCCTCCGCGCTCGTCGGCTTGATCGTGTCGACCACCGACAGCGTTGCTCGCGGGGCCCCGTCCCAGGCGACCGTGATCGTCCCGTCGCGGCGACCGACCTCGACTGCGTGGCCCTCGACGGTGCCGGCGACGCCGGCTCCGGCGACGTTCCGGAACCCGGTCACCGGCGGAAGCTCTCCGACCTCGCGGCGCGCGGCGTTCGCCACAGCCTGCGCTATCGGATGCTCCGAAGCCGCCTCGACGGCTCCGGCGAGGCGCAGGATCTCCGAACGCGCGGCTCCGTCGAGCGGGACGACCGCGTCCAGCTCCATGCGACCCGCGGTCACCGTCCCGGTCTTGTCGAGCACGACAGTGGTGATCTGTCGCGTGCGCTCGAGCACATCGGGACCCTTGATGACGATCCCGAGCTGGGCGCCACGCCCGGTACCGACCATGAGCGCCGTCGGCGTCGCGAGCCCGAGCGCGCACGGGCACGCGATGATCAGCACGGCGACGGACGCGGAGAACGCGTCGGTCGCACTCCCGGTCGCAGCGAGCCAGCCCACGAGTGTCGCGAGCGAGAGCACGAGCACGATCGGGACGAAGACGCCAGACACGCGATCGACGAGGCGCTGAATCGGAGCCTTCCCCGACTGCGCCTCGCCTACGAGCCTCGCGATCTGGGCCAGTGCGGTCTCCTCGCCGACCTTCGTCGCGCGCACCACGAGGCGCCCGAAGGTGTTGACCGTCGCCCCGGCGACCGTGTCGCCTGGGCCGATGTCGACCGGAGCGGGCTCGCCCGTGAGCATCGACTGATCCACCGCCGACTCTCCCTCGACGACGATTCCGTCCGTTGCGATCTTCTCGCCGGGGCGGACGACGAAGACGTCGCCCAGGGCGATCTCCTCGATCGGCACCGAGACCTCGACACCGTCCGAAAGGACGCGAGCCTCCTTCGCACCGAGCTCCAGGAGCCTGCGGATGGCCGCACTCGAACGTCGCCGAGCGCGGGCCTCGAGGTAGCGCCCGAGCAGGATCAGCGTCGTGATCACCGCGGCGACCTCGAAGTAGACGTCGGCTTCGGCGACGACGAGGAGCGCGGCGACCGACCAGCCCCACGCCGCGAGGGTGCCGATCGAGATCAGCGTGTCCATCGTCGCCGAGAGAAGGCGTGCGTTGAGCAGCGCCACTCGATGGAAGTCGAAGCCCGCCCAGAAGACGACTGGGGTCGCAAGCGCGAATGCCAGCCACTCCCAGCCTTCGAATTGAAGCGGGGCGACCATCGCGAGGACGACGAGCGGGGCCGTGAGCGCAGTTGCAACGATGAGGCGTCGGCGAATCGCGTCCGCACGATCAGCGCCGCCGGTCGTCTCGCCCGGAAGCGCCGCGCGGTAGCCCGCCGCGTCCACCGCAGCGAGTAGGTCCGCGACGGACACACGACCCGGATCGAACTGCACCGCGGCCCGCTCGGTCGCGTAGTTGACGGTCGCCTCCACGCCCTCGAGCTTGTTGAGCTTGCGCTCGATGCGATTCGCGCACGCCGCGCACGTCATCCCTTCGAGCGCGAGATCGACCCGTGCGTCGCGCTCGGGTGCCTCGACCGCGGTCATGCGGCGTCGTAGCCCGCTTCGGCGATGGCGGCGCGCAGCGCCGCGTCGTCGAGATCGCGACCGCTGACAGTCACGAGCCTCGTCTCGAGATCGACGACCACGTCGTCGACCCCGTCGACGTCGGTGACTTCCTCGCGAATCGACAGCTCGCAGTGCGCGCAGTGGATCGCGGGCACGCTGTACGTGACGGTCTCGGTCATGAGGCCATCATACCCCAGCCGGGTATCAGGCCATCTGGATCCGGGACGCCCCGACGATCGCCTCGGAGCCGTCCGCGAGGCGGACGAGCGCCTTGCCCTTGCCGTCGTAGTCGGGAGACCAGACGACGATTGTCGCCGGATCCCCGTGCACCGTGCATGCGCGACCGTCCTCACCGTCGAGCCCACGCCAGAAGCGGATGAACGGGTTCTCCTCCCACTCGCGGCCGATCGTCGTGTCGTCCGTGTGCCCCGGCAGGACGCGCGTCTCGGGAGGCAGCTTCATGAGTACGTCCATGACCGAGCGGCGCATGTCCTCCGCCGGCCCGCCTCCGACCGCGTCGCGGAAGAGCGTGTCGCCCGAAAAGCAGAGATCGCCAACGACGAACGAGACGCCGTCGTCGGAGTGGCCAGGCGTAGCCAGCGACTGGATGCTGAGGCCGCCAGTCTCGACCGGGTCCGAGGTGATCTCGAGGGCGTAGCGCTCGACCAGCTCGTCGTTGCCGGCGACGTGGTCGGCGTGCCCGTGGGTGACCAGGAGGTGCGTCGGGGTCACCCGCTCGCGCTCGACGGCGGCGAGGAGCGGCTCGAGCGGCGCGCCGCTGTCGACGAACACGGCCGTTCCCCCCGGCTCGTCCGCGAGCAGAAAGCCGTTCGAGAGCCACGAGGGATGCATGCTGCGCTCGACGATCACCGCACCGAGGATCCTACGGAAGTCCGGCTCACCTGGGAGAATCGCGGCACCATCCCCACACATTTCGAGGGAGGAACGATGAGTCAGATGTCGGGAGAACGCGAGGTCCTCGAGGAGGCCGCCGATCGCTGGTGGATCTTTCTGATCACGGGTATCGCGTGGCTCGTGTTCGCGCTCATGGTTTTCCAGTGGGACTACACGTCGGTGTACGCGATCTCCATTCTCTTCGGCGTCGTCGCAATCGTCGCGGGCATGAACGAGTTCATGGAGATCTCCGTCTCGACGACCGGCTGGAAGTGGGTGCACGGACTGCTCGGGGTTCTCTTCGTCGTCGTCGGGATCTACGCGCTCTGGAACCCGTACGACACCTTCGCCACGCTCGCGGCGCTCGTCGGCCTCTTCCTTCTCTTCAAGGGGATCTTCGACATCACCGTTGCGTTCATGACGAAGGACGAGTTCGAGCTGTGGTGGCTGCAGCTCGTGATCGGGCTGCTCGAGATCCTGCTCGCGTTCTGGATCGCCGGGAACTTCCGCGAGAAGGCGATCCTCCTGGTGATCTACGTCGGGATCATCGCCCTGGCGCGCGGAGTGAGCGAGATCTTCGTCGCGTTCAAGCTGCGAGGGCTGCGGCGCCGGCTCGCCGCGACCGGCTGAACAACTCTTCGCCGCGCGGCGTGTATAGGATCGACGCGATGCGCCGCGCGGCCTTCGTTCTCGTCCTTCTCGCCGCAGTGCTCGGGGTGGCAGCGGTCGGATGCGGCGGCGAGGAGGAGCAGTCGGCGACGCCGGAGACCGTCGAGGGCACGACGACCGAGACGACTGACACGGAGACGACCGAGACGGACACCACCGAGACGGAGACCACCGAGACCGAGACGACCGAGACCGAGACGACGGAGACGACCGACACGGAGACCGCTCCCGCGGCCGAGGGCGATCCCGTCGCAGGCAAGGAGGTCTTCCTCGGCGCGTCCGCGTGCGGCGGCTGTCACACGCTCGCAGATGCGGGTGCGACCGGAACGGTGGGACCGAACCTGGACGAGTCCCAACCCAGCGCGGAGCTCGTCGTCGATCGCGTCACGAACGGCCAGGGCGGAATGCCGTCGTTCTCGAGCAGCCTCAGCGAGCAGCAGATCGCCGACGTCGCGGCGTACGTCTCCTCGGTAGCCGGCCAATAACACCGGCGCCTTTCTAGACTCCTCCTCGTGATCGACCTCAAGGCTGCACGAGCGGATGCCGGCGCCTGGCGTGCTGCGCTGGCGCGAAAAGGCGCAGGCGAGCAGTTCGACGCGCTCCTCGAGGCCGACGAGCGCTGGCGGACGTTGATCCCGCGCGTCGACGAGCTCCGCGGCCAGACGAAGCTCAAGGGCAAGCCGACGCCGGAGCAGCTCGCGGCGCTGCAGGGGGTGAAGGAGGAACTGAAGACCCTCGAGGCCGAGCTCGCGCAGGCGGAGGCGGATCGAGACCGCCTCGCACTGCTCGTGCCGAATCCGCCCGCCGACTCGGTGCCGGACGGCGCGACGGACGACGACGCGCTCGAGGTGCGTCGAGTCGGAGACCCACCGGCCCTCGCCGAGCCGAAGGAGCACACGGCCATCGGCCGCTTCGACATGGATCGGGCCGCACGGATCGCCGGCTCGCGTTTCGGCTACTGGATCGGAGACGCCGCGCTGGTCGCTCTCGCGCTCTATCGCCTCGCGCTCGACCGCCTCGTCGCCAAGGGCTTCGTGCCGGTGTTGCCGCCGGTCCTCGTTCGCGAGGAGGCCCTCGTCGGCACGGGCTGGCTTCCCGCCGACGATCCGAACGTCTACGAGGTCGAGAGCGAGGGCCTCTACCTCGCGGGCACTGCCGAGATCCCGCTCGGCGGCCTCCACCTCGGCGAGCTACTCGACGCAGACGAGCTCCCGCTTCGCTACGTCGGCTTCTCGCCGTGCTTCCGCAGCGAGGCGGGTGCCGCAGGGAAGGACACACGGGGGATGTTCCGCGTCCACCAGTTCAACAAGGTGGAGCAGTTCTCGTTCACCCGCCCAGAGGACTCGTGGGACGAGCACGAGCGACTGCTGGCCAACACCGAGGAGATCGTGGCCGAGCTCGGCGTCCCGTACCGGGTGGTAGTTCTACCGACGGGGGACATGTCGAAGGCGTCGGCCAAGACGTACGACGTGGAGATCTGGTTCCCGTCGCACGGCCGCTACCGAGAGACCGCCTCGATCTCGAACACCACCGACTTCCAGGCCCGGCGACTCGGCACTCGCTTCCGCGGCGAGCACGGGCCCGAGCCCGTCCACACGCTGAACGGGACGGCCGTCGTCGACCGCATGGCCCTCGCGATCCTCGAGAACTTCCAGGGTGCCGTGCCCGACGTCCTCGAGCAGTACGGCGCGCCCGCCGAAGTCCGCCCCGGCTAGCCGTCGTTCACAATGCGCACCGGCGGGGTGCCGGAGCGGTCGAACGGGGCGGTCTTGAAAACCGTTAGGCGTGCAAGCGCCTCGTGGGTTCGAATCCCTCCCCCGCCGCTGATAAGCGCTCGGAATCCCTGTATTGGCCGGGGTTGCGCGCGTCGTCGTCGATGGGCTTTTCTGTCCGTAGTCGTCCGCATTAGTCCGCGTTTGCATGGGCTTACTGGCGAACAACTGGCGAACAGCCCTTTCGTCAACTCAGCGCGGCGACGACGGCGCGAGCGGTCAGCGCAGCGCAGCACGGCGCCGGCGAGCTCCCGAGCGACTCCCCGGGGTCCTCAACGAAGCGAGCAGCCTCGGCGTCCTGGAGGGCGACGCGCGCCGGCCACCCGCACGACTCGTACACAGGCGGCGTCGCCCTTCCGGCGAGCGCCCTCTCCGCGTGGGTCGGGCTGCGCTCGACGACCTCGCCGGGCGCTCTCGGCCAGCTCGAGCGCCTCACTCCGTCGCGCCGCGCCGAGCACGTCGAAGCCGTCGTCGCGCAGTTGCCGGCCGAGGTACTCCCGCGTCCTCGGCGGCGAGTTTGGATACGCCGGTCAACCCGCAGCCTTCGCGCACAAACTGCGCGCCGTCCTCGACGACGACTAACCCGTGCACGTCAGCCCAGGCCGCGCCCCGATGAACCACACGGCTGACACACCTGCGCCAGGCGCTAGCGGACCCCGCGGACCTCGTACGCGGCGACCGGGCGAGCGAAGCCTTTGAGCTCGAGATTACCGGCGGGCGCCGTCTCGACAATCTCCTCTACGGCCGCGAACAGGCGCTGGCCGACCAGGATCTGTCCCGCAGCCGCCTGGGTGCTGAGGCGCGACGCGAGGTTCGCCACGGGCCCGAGGACCCCGTAGTCGTAACGCGTTTCAAACCCGATTCGCCCGATCGTCGCGTAGCCGGCCTCGATCCCGATACCGAGCCCGAGCTCTATTCCGCGCTTCCGCCAGACCTCGTCCAGTTCTGCGAATCGGGCCTGAGCGGCGACGGCGAAGCGAACGGCCTGTAGCTCGTGGTCTGCGACGGCGAGAGGATCGTTGAAGAACACCATCACCCCGTCGCCCGCGAAGTGCTCCAACGTCCCCTCGTGCACAGCGATCAGCTCGCCGAGCATGGCGTGGTACTCGCGCAAGACGTCGAACAGCTCCTCGGGCGCCGCCGTCTCGGCGAAGGCTGTGAAGCCGCGGAGGTCTGAAAAGAGACACGAGATGTAGGCGCGATGGCCGGCCAGGAGCTGCTCGCCGTCCCGGCTGGAGAGAAGCTCCGCCACCTGCGGCGACACGAACCGGGCGAGCTCGGTGCGCTGCCGCTCGACCGCCTCCATCAGGCGCGCGTTCCTAACGGCGATCGCCGCCTGGTCAGCGAAGGTCTGCACGAGCGCGATGTGCTCGTCGGTGAACGGCTGCGGTTCGCGACGAGAGAGAACGACGACCCCCATAAGGTCGTCCTCGACCGTGATCGGGACGCCGATCATCGATCTGTAGTACTCCGTCGGACCGCCGTACGAGTACTCCATGTCGTCATGGATGTCCGGAATGTGGACCGGCTCACGTGCCAGCGCTGCGCGGCCAGCGGCTGTCGTTCGGTCGAGAGCGTGTGGATGCTCTCTGTCCCACTCGGCAGCGTCGGCGTCCGTGTGGTGCGCCACGACATGTAGGAGCCCGTGCTCGAGCAGGTAGAGGGCGCCGTAGTCTGCCCTACACAGCCGCTCACAGGCTTCGACCACCTCGTCGAGGACGGGCTGGATCCCGGCGCTGCGGGCGACCGCGCGGAGGACGCCGCCGATCGCGCGCTGCTGTTCGCGCATGTCCTCGAGCTGGCGAGCGAGCTCGGCGTTGTCAGAGGCAACCCCGGCCACCTGCCCAGCTTAGGGCGCGGCCGTGCGCGGTGTCACCAGGCGTGACGATGAGCACGTGCCTGGCCCCACCGACCAACACGTTCACGGGTCGTGCGGTGGGCCTCCCACCTTCCCGGTTCGCGTGCGCGCGCTTAGTCCGGGGGCCAGGCTCCCAGAGGAACGCCAGTCTCCCACTCGTGGCCGAATGGGTCGATGATCCGGCCCAGCCGCCAGCCGTGCTCGTTTCGCATCGGGGACGGTGAGGTCACAAACGAGCTGAGCCTCCAGCGGAGACGGTCCAATGGACCCTCACGAAGGTGTACCGAAAGCTCGACGTTAGTCCGCGCACGGAGCTCGTCTCTCAAGGTCGCTGGCAACGTCAAGCCGTCAAACCCGGAAAACGCGGGTAACGCCGGACACGCGAGACGTCCTCTTCGCCGTCTACGCACCGGCCGGGATCGGCGAGGCGGTCGTGCGAGCTCACCTCCAGGACATTCCGCCAACGTCTTGCTCGTCGCTCCGGAGGCCGAGACGGAGCTGCTCGCAGCCCTAGCGGCCTGGGTGCGGGCGGGGCCGCCCCTCGGAGACAAGGCCCCATAAGTCGATGATCCCTTGGCGCGCGTCCGTAGGAGACCCCGCCGTACCCTCCCGCCGCGAGGAGAAGCTCCGGTATTTCGGAGAAGAGGCGGTCCGATTGCCAATGAGGGTGCTGGATCGCCGGGTTTGCGGGGTTCCGGGGTTCGTCGGGGACGGACATCCCCCGAACGAACGGCAGCGGTGCGAGCCTCTCTCCTGGGGCTGTATCGAGGATGGCCCGTGCCAACCCGAGGCCTACGGTGCAAGTTTCAGCGGCAGGCCGAAGCGAGGGAAGTCTCGGGCATCACGACGCCGTGATGGGCGCCACGGAGGCGCAGACCTTCTCAGTTCCTTAGGGCTTTCCTACGCCGAGGGGCCGAGCTGCAGCGAGGGGCTGTCGCCGGGACTTCCAGAGCGAAATTCGAACTGCTCGTGAAATCCGAACCCGTCCTTGTCGAAGCCGAGATGGAAGCCGAAACGCGTCTCGCCGTTGACGAAGTTGCTGATCCGCTCCTTCCCGTCCGCGCGGATCTTGTCGGCTTCCGCCTCCGTTAGCTTCCCTGCGGCTACGGCGTCAGCGAGCTTCTCGTCGGCATCGTCGAGCATTGCCCGCACGAGGCCGTCGACCGACTTTCCCTCCGCCTTTGTGATTTGCGCGAGCGTCTTCCCGTCGGACAGGCGCGAGCGAAGCTCGGCCTCGGACAACCCGATGTAGTCCGCCGCGGTCGAAAGTCCACCCATCGGGCCGCCGTGGTCGGGCCCGATCCCGAAGCCGAACTCCTTCGGACCAAGAATCCCGAGCGGCAGAGGGACGTCGCTCGCGTCGATCCGGGCCTTGAGCTCCGCGCCCTGCTTGTCGGTCAGACGACTCGCAGCAACTGCCTCGTCGACGCGGTTCTTGAGAGCCTGCTTGAGCGCATCGCTGAGCTCGTTCGGAGTAACCCCCAGCTGCTGTGCGGCGTCGTCGATGACCGCCTGGGCGTCTTCCTTCGGGTTCCAGGGCTCGGTCGCCGCGATCGCAACGCCGCCGCCGGCGGCTGCAACCGCCGCCGCTGCGACCACGCCGAGCTTGACCTTCGTGTTCGTCTTCATATGCGCAGCTGACCACGCGCGACTAAGACAGAGCTGAAAGTTGCCTAAGAAGTGAGTGGGTTGACTCAGGCGAGGATCGCCGAAAGTGAGCAGACAGGGCGCGTCCTGGTGGCGGTCTGTGAGTGCTCAGGTATGCAAGAGCCCGATCGCGCCGCGGCAGTAGGCTCCGAGTCGATGCGTCAGGTCTCGGATGCATTCCTGCTGCAGGTGGCCGAGATCTCCGCGTCGCTCGTCGGCCTGTTCCTGGTGGGCATCTTCTTCTACGTCGAGACCGGCTTTCGACGACTGTCGCCGACCCGTCGCGCGGCCTTCGAGCCCTACTTCAAGTCCGGCACGAGGATCGTCCTCATCCTGTACGCGCTTCCCCTCTTTCTCTCGCTCACCCTCGTCGTTCTCACCCCCGGCTGGAGCCGGCTGAAGTTCCTGTTGTTGAGCATCGTGCTGGTCGCCGCCAACGTGTCCTCGCTCGCCCGCGTCCGCGGCATCGAGTCGCCGACCCTGCTGGCCAACGAGCTGGTCGGCACGGCGATAGTGGTGGTCCTCGTTCTCCTCCCGTGGGTGCTCGGGGGGCTCGATCCGACGAGGGAGGACTTGACGTGGTCGATCCTGCTGTCCCTCGGATCAGGATTCCTCAGCGTCGCGGCGCTCATCCTGTCCATCCTGGACACGGCGGAGTAGATGGCTCCGTGCAGGTCGACATCACGATTCGCGGTGGTGCTCACGCGCGCTCCGCTCGCGCTCGAGGACGTCGGCGGGAGTAAAGGTTCGAGACGACCAGGGTCGACCGCACGGGTTCGCGGCGTGCTGTCCCGGTGCTGTCCCCGACACTCGAAACATGCCGTTTTGCAGGCGGGTTCGAATCCCGTATGGGCCTTTCGGGCCCGCTTGGTAGAGGCGGTTTGGCTCAACCACGCGGATCGTCCGTGTCGGAAGTGTCGCTCGAGCGCGCGGCGTGCTGGTACCGGTGCTGGTACGGGCTCCATGAAGAATGACGTTGGATCGCCTCGAGCTTTGCTACTCGCGCCGAAGGGCCCCGGGCTCGGTCCTTTCGCCCCGGGCGAGCTCATAGGCACCCGCGCCCGCGAGTGCTCCCAGCACCGGGCCAGCGACGTAGACCCAGAAGTCTTGCCATTCACCGGCTACCAGCGCCGGGCCGAACGAACGCGCAGGGTTCATCGATGCTCCGGTGACGGCACCGCCAAAAAGTGAGTCGAGGGCGACAGTGCCGCCGATCGCAATCGCCGCGGCCGCGCCCACCGCTCGCGTGTCGGTGGCGACGGCCATGATCACGAACATCAAGAAGGCCGTCATCACGCCCTCGTAAACGAGGGCTGATCCCACGCCGACACTTGGCACGGTTGCGCCGAGATTCGCTGGCGTTCCCTGCCAGACGATCCGTAAGAGCAGCGCACCGGCGACGGCACCGAGGAGCTGCGAAGGGACGTACGCCGCGACCTCGCGGAGTGGGAAGTGTCGAGTCGCGCTGAAGGCGACGCTCACCGCGGGGTTGATGTGAGCGCCGGAGAGGTGCCCCGTCGCGTAGATCATCGCCATGATCACGAGCCCGAACGCCGCAGCGATGCCGGTCGAGCCGAGCGACCCATCGCGCTCGGAGTCGAGCACGATCGCACCGCAACCCGCGAAGACCAGAGCGAACGTCGCGAACCCCTCGGCGAAACAGCGCCGAGCGAGCGACGGCCTAGTCAAGTAGCTCGTCGATCAGCTTCTGCACCCGCGCGTCGATCTCGTCTCGGATGCGCCGCACGGTCTCGATGTCCTGGCCCGCCGGGTCATCGAGCGTCCAGTCCTCGTACCGCTTGCCTGGGTAGATCGGGCAGGCATCACCGCATCCCATCGTGATCACGACGTCTGCAGCACGCACGACCTCGTCGGTAAGGGGCTTCGGGAACTCCTCCGCCATGTCAACGCCGACTTCGTCCATAGCCTGAATCACAGCCGGGTTGATCTCGTCACCTGGGTCGCTACCCGCCGAGCGAACGTGGATGCGACCCTCGGAGCGCAGATTCACGAGACCCGCCGCCATCTGGCTACGACCCGCGTTGTGTACGCACACAAAGAGCACTTCCGGGACAGTCTTCTCGATCACACCCTCACTCTGCCCGAGTGCTCGTAGGCGCTCGCGGCTATGGCGATAGGCGAGCACGGGAACGAACTCGACAACCTTCGCGTCGGCGAAAGCCGTCAAGCCCTCATGGACGTACCGATCGACCGTCTCGCGCGAGAAGATTCCCTCGAACTCAAGCGCCAGATCGTCGATCGCCTTCGCGATGTGGCGCTCGGTGACCGGGTCGAAGGCGATGGACACTTCGGCAGCATGTTCGCGCCGATCGCCCGATGTAGCGTCGATCACCGAGTCGTTACCGCCTGTTCACCGGACGATCGCTGCCGCAGTCACAGAACGGTACGCACCGATCGCACGTTCGGCGTAGTACTTCGTCGATCGAAGCACGCGCGTCGGGCGTGACTGCGGATCGCCCAGCCAGCACGATCGCCGCCCCGAGAACGAGGCCCATCGCTGCATATCCCGCGACCGTCAGCAGGATGAGAAACGCCAGTCCCACCGCCATCGCAAGCCAGCCCGGCCATGCGTCTCCAATGCAGTCTATGAGGCCTGTCGAGATTCGTCGTTAGGGCTTGGATCGTTGATTGCGCCGAGGCCTCCGCCGCCGACGTGGCGGGTACAAGGTCCGAGCTCGAGCTCCTGGATAAGGGACTGGCTGGCTACGACACACTCGCTGTTGTCCAGCGACGAGCATCCGGCGCCACCGTTACCGCCACGGGATCGCCGAGTCCAATCGTGCCGTCGCTGAGAACTTGTGCGCGAAGGCCGCCCCGATGCGCGAGGGCGCGCAGTAGGTGTTTGCGGTCGGGTGACTTGACCAGCGAGACGCACGGCTCGCAGAGACTTGCCCCGCGCAGCCGGACTTCTCCAACATCAAACTCGTAGCCGATCAGTTCGTTGAGCGCTACGCCCCGAGTCACCAAGTTTCGGCGGCTATCAGCGTCCTCGACGTCGAGCCCCCACTCGAGGCGGAGGTGTTGCATGACCTCGCTCTCGATCAAAGTCAGTTCGGTGACTTCACGACCGGGAATGACGTGACTCGAGAACCTCCCATTGTCGGCGAAGTAGCGATCGCCCTCGAGGCCTCGACCAGGAACCGCTCGAACCACTGCGCGAGCCTCCATCGGATAGCCACTCCCGCGCGCCGTGTAGATGCCGACGACCCGTCCCCCGAAGCACATGTCAGCGCTCCAATGTGATCGTTTCGGAGTCAGGACCGAGGACAGCCTGCGCCGGTAGGAGCTCATTAGCGTCGAGTAGGTATGCGATCGAGTCCCAGTACTGCTCTTCTGACAAGGTGCCAGCGTCGTCGAACGGCATCGTCCGGCTCACGTAGTCATAGAGTCGATCGGTGTCTCCGTAGCTGGCGATGCGCCGACTGCCGCCGATCAGCACCGGGCCGGTTCCGCCTTCGCCCTGCTCGCCGTGGCAATTCGCGCACTCCGCGGCGTACACGTCCTGCCCCGCGGCCACCTGCTCTTCCTGGGTCTGGGCCGTCGCGCCGTCATCGCCGCCGCAGCCGGCGGAGGCGACGAGGAGCACGAGCAACCCACAGGCGGCCGCGAGGCGGGAACGCCCTGGTCGGGCGGGGAAGGAGTGCCGTCTCAGGGCTACGTGACCTCGACCTGGAACTTCGCGATCGCGTTGCAGAGGATGCCGAGTTGGTTTAGCGGCACTCGCTCGGGCTGAACATTGCCTTCCTCGTCCGTCGCCCGGGTGGCGAGCACGTGCGTACCGGCAGTCGCCTCCCACGGGAACTCGAAGCGGACGCGGCTGTACGGCAACCCGGTCGGCTCGACGAGGGTCGCTTCCTGCCATGTAGTGCCTCCGTCAACGCTGTACTCGACCTTGGCGATGCCGACGGGTGAGTTGGCATAACCCCGCATCGTGTGCTGCCCGGCCGGAAGCTTCGGGACCTCGCCCTGGGCAAGGATGTAGCGTCCGGGCGGCTCGGAGACTTCGTATGTGTAGGGGAAGGCGAGGAAGCTCTTCGTGTTTTGCCACGTTCCGCCCTGGCCCTGGATGTCTTCGGCCGCCGCACCGAGGAACTCGTCGGCGTTCTCGTCGAACTCCTCGCGCGGATACTGCTCGCCGATCAGCGCCTCCTCGCGCGTGTGCATGCGCGTCCAGAAGCGATGGCTTGCGATCCGGATCTCGGTGAGCCACTTGACGCTCGCCGCCCCGCCCCAGCCGGGTACGAGGGCGCGCACGGGGCCTCCGTGGTCTGCCGGCAGCGGGATCAGCCCGTTCAGGCCGAAGGCGAGGCCGATGTCGTCGGGGCGCTCGAGAACCGCTTCCATCGCAATCGGACGACCCGTGTCGGGACCGTCGACGCCGCTCCAGAAGAGCAGCTGCACCGCCTCTGACGTCGGCTGCACTCGATCGAGGATCTCCCGGATCGGGACGTAGTCCCATTCGCCCTGGGTGAAGGCACTGAAGCCCCAGTTGCCACCCTCGACCTCGTACCCCAATTGCTCGCGGTTGACTGTTCGCCCGTTGCCGAAGCACTCAAGAATGCGCGGTGCCGTTCGACTCGGGAGCGCCCGAAGCTCGTCGTAGCTGAGCGTGAGCTCGTTCTCGATCGCATCGCCGCTCACCTTCAACTCCCAGCTATCGGGGTCGACCGTTGGCGTCGCATAGCGGTTGCGAACGAAGAACAGATCGTGGGACGTGCCCCAGCTCGTCTGGTCGTACCAGGGTGTCCCGAGCTCGGTCTCGAAGACCTTGACCGTGGTTCCCTCGGGTTTGACGAACTGCGCAGCACCTTCGACCGCCGTCTCGGTTGCCTCGTCCTCGGTTGCCTTCGCGATTCCGAAGCCGGCGGCGGCGCCGCCTACCAGGCCGATCGCCAGCGCGCCCCCGCCCACGAGGACTTCCTGGCGAGTGATGCCCGATTCGTCGGATCCTTTGTCAGGTCCGCTACTCATGCGCGCTCCCTTCGGTACGTCGGCGGCGCTGCGCCACGATCGCTCGCGTAGTAGGCGCGAGGGGGACCACAGCGACCGTCACGGCTGCCTCTCATGCTGAACGCTGCGAGCGTATATGCCGTAACCGTAATTTTCAACCTTTCAACAATTACCGACCGGTGAGGGAACTACACTGCGCGAATGTCCGAGCCGTGCTGACCACCCCGCGAGCTCTGCCAGTTCTCGGTTCCGCGCGTCTGGCGACGCCGCATGTTGTCGACGAACCTCGGAACCTCACGCTGGACGTGTATCGGGCGCTCGCAGACCCGATTCGCCTCGAGCTTCTCGCGTTGATTGCTGCCAGCGGCCCGATCTGCGTTTGTCACCTCCACGAGCGCCTTCCCTACAGCCAATCTCGGATCTCCAAGCATCTCGGGACGCTCCGCCGCGCCGGACTTGTGACGACGCGCCGCGAGGGAACTTGGATCTACTACTCGGTGGCCGAAGAGTCGCTTGTGATCGCGCGGGATTTCATCGATCAACTCGAGCACTCGGCCCGCACGCCTCACGAAGCCGACTACTGCCCGCCAACCGGCTAGGGCCGTAATGGTGCGGCCGCTGGTTTAGGCGCTCGCGCCGAGGCGATCGAACTTTCGCTTTCGTTTTCGCTGGAGCGGGTGCGATCATGCGTAGCCCCGCAGTCGCAGGCCCCGCCCGCCGTCTATCAGCAGCAGCCGCTGCTCGTGGAGCTCGCCACGGGAAGAGGACGCTTTGGCACCTCGGCCCGAACGCCTGCGCGAACCGGCTTGAATGCCTTGACGATCGCGCCGTGCATCCCGTCTGCGACCCCAAAGTCGACCCAACGCGCTTCGCAGAGAGGATCACGTCGATGCCTCCGCCGGAACAGAGATCGAGCACCGTCTCGCCCTCGTGGAGCTCGGCGACGGCGGTCGGGTTGCCACACCCGAGAGAGGCAAGTACCGCCGCTTCGGGTAGCTCGCCGCGCTGTTCAGCGGCGTAGAGCTGGCCGCTCTCGACCACGCAGAACCCCGCAACCTGTGGGCGAACGAAGGGAGACCCGCCGGAGCGGGCTAGGTTGTCAAGGTTCGCCCGGGGGCAGTCGGCCGCTAGTACCTACTCGCTGCGCCAGCCCGGGAGAGCCGAGGCTCCCGAAACCGCCGGAGTCCGGCGGTAACGGCAACCTCGCTACTTCTGTCGGCGGCACACGTTCGAGACGGTCTGCGCGTGCCACGCCTTCCCCCCTGCACCCGGGGCACGTTCTCGGCGTTGAGCGTCTCCGCGATCCGGCGGAAGCTCATCCCCTCCAGGCGGAGCTCGTGGATGCGAGCAGAGACCGCACGCGGTACCGCACGGAACGCGGGGTTGCCGATCGGCTTGCCGGAGCGCGATCCGTTCCGCTTCACATGCGCGAGCGCAGCCTTCGTCCTCGCGGAGATCAGGTCGGCCTCGAACGCCGCGAAGGACGAGAGGATGGAGACGAGCATCCGGCCTTCGGGAGAGTCGAGCGAGAGCGCCTCCTGTTCGGAGAAGAGCACAGTGCCGCCGGCTCGCTGTACGTCGTCCACGATCCGATGGAAGTCGAGCGAAGAGCGCGCGAGCCTGTCCACCCTCGTCGCAACGATCGCGTGCGCAGAGCCCGAGCGGATCGCCGCGATGCCGGCAGCGAGCCCCGGCCGCTTGCGCGTCGAGCGCCCGGAGGCGCCGTCGTCCTCCTCGATCCGCACGAGTGAGAAGCCCGCGGCGCACGCAGAACTCCTCGAGCGCCCGACGCTGGACCTCCCGCCCGTGCCCGTTCTCTGCCTTCGAGAGGCGGATGTAGCCGATGACGTTCACGTCGTATCTCTCCTTCCGTTCGTAGACACAGAAGAGGCCCGCCTCTCGACGGGCCTGATCTCTAGCTACTGCTGGACGAGCTCGAGCTGATCCGACGTGCGCGCCCACGCGGCTCGTGCGCGATCGAGCGCACTTCGGGCGTCGACGTCTGCGGGCTGACACGCCTCGCGGAAGCGCGACGGTGAGAACCGTGGGTTGTCGTCGGCGAAGAACGTGACGAGCTCCGCGACGAGCCGACCACGCGCCTCCTCACTCAGGTACGCCGCCTCCCGGATGATCCGAGCGACCGCGACGTAGTCTTTCCTCGACATGGAAGTACCCCTTCCGTGTCCGGCCCCCGGGGCGTTTGCGCGCTGCCGGGGCATCCGTGCCGCACTACCACCCGCACGACCTCCGTCACCGACTCGTGTCCCGCCTGCACGAGCAGGGGATCTCATGGGCGCGGATCGGCGAACTCGTCGGCCACGGCGACCTCGTGACGACGGCCCGCACATACACGCACGTCATCGCCGACGAGGCCGAGCTCGACTACACGCAGCTACTCGAAACGGGCTAGTCGTCGTTGTGTTCTCGCGCTTCCTCCAGTGTTTCCCCGCCTTGCCAGAGGATTACGGGCAGCATCGCAAGCGCACCGACGGGATCGGCCCACCACCAGCCGAAGGCGGCGTTGAGTCCGACTCCGGCGAGCAGCGCGAGCGAGAGGTAAGCGCACACCCACGTCTCGATCGCGTCCGCTTCGAGGGCGCGGCTCCCGAGCGCCCGGCCGGTTTGCTGCTTCGCGTAGGCGAGCGTAGGCATGACGACGAGGGAGACGAGAGCGAGGACGACTCCGACGATCGACGTGTCGGGCTTCTCGTCGGTGCCGAGTGCGGTGACCGCCTCGAACCCGATGTAGGCGGCTAGGACGAAGAACGTGCCGCTGACGATGTAGAGCGCACGTCGCTCGGCGGCACCATGCTCCTCCTCGGTCGCATCGGCACCGGCCTTCCTGAACCGCCAGAGCAGCGCCGAGGCCGCCACGACCTCGATCCCGCTGTCGATCCCGAACCCGACGAGCGCAACGCTCCCGGCGACGACACCGGCCGCGATCGCGACGACAGCCTCGGCCACATTCCAGGTGACGGTGAACCACTCGAGCAACACGCCCCGACGCTGGAGGCGTGCGCGTTCTGCGACGGCGACGATGTACCCGAGCGTACGGGTTCAAGTCGCCCTTGCCCATGCGTGACCGGGTCGTGCTGGTACCGGTGCTGGTACGGGGTCAGCGAAAAGCCGTACTTTGCAGGGAGGGTCCGAACCCCGTATGGGCCTTCTCGGGGTCTCTGGTGAAGCGGAAGTGGCTCAGGTAAGCGATTCAGCCGCTGCGGGAACCCCCAGGATCGGCGGGGTGTCCCCCCACCGGTCCCCACATCGCTTCGGAGCTCCCTCGGGGCAGGTCCGCTTCGGCCATCTCGACGCCGGTCGTGGCGGACTGGATCGTGTCGAGCGTGCTGGTGAGAAACGGGTACTGAAGCGGGCGCTCTCGCACGAAAGCACGCAACGCCGGCGACATCGTGAGGATGAACTGCGTCCAGTCGTTCCAGTCGGATCGGATGTCGGATTCCGGATCCACCGATCCCAACAACGCAACATCTTTGCCCTCGTATAGCCAGTGGGCGGACTGGAGCGCGTCACCTATCAGTTCGGTCATCGCGAGAACGCGCGCCCTGGCTGTCGAATCTTCAGGCAACTCCGCACCTTCGTAGAAGTACTGGCGAAGCTCTGGGTAATCGATGAAACGGGTGATGACGTGATCCCATAGCTCGTAACCCTGCGCCAAGGCCCGAGCACCAGCCAGCTCGTTGGCGACCAAGAACTGTTCAACTGACTGGCTGGTCTGACGTGCAAGGAACACCACCGACCCGGCGACCGCAGCTGCGGTTAAAAGAGAAGCGATGAGGGTCGCCCACTCCAACGCCTCGTAACCATAGGCACCCGTCGAGCCGGGTGACCTTGTGGCGAGTGCCGAGCACGTCTACCGCGTCGAGGCCGTGCTCTGGGGGGCCGTCAGGATGCCCGTCCCCGACTTCCAGACCATGGTGCGTTCTCCTAGAGGAGTACGCAACCGGAGGGGAACGCCCGATCGCGGAGGTACGTGCTGCGCTGGCATCGAAGTTCGCTCTCACACCCGAGGAGCTCGCGGAGAGGTTGCCGAGCGGACTGGCGAAGACGTTCGACAACCGGGTCGGCTGGGCGGCGACGTACCTCTACCGCGTCGGCCTGCTCGCGCGGCCACGTCGCTCCGTGTACGCGATCACCGAGCGCGGCCGCGAAGTGCTTGCGGCACACCCCGAACGAGTGGACCTCACCGTGCTCTCGCAGTTCCCCGAGCTTGCGGAGTTCAGGAAGGCGAGCTCGTCGCCTCGGAGGGCGAGAGAGCCGCAGCCGTGGAGACCGCAGTCACGGAAACGGCGACGCCCGAGGAGCGCATCGAAGCCGCTTACACCGAGCTACGCGAGGCGTTGGTCGCCGAGGTCCGGGACCGGATCGCCGTGATGCCGCCCTCCGCCTTCGAGGACCTGGTGCTCGACGTACTCCATGCGATGGGCTACGGCGATGGCACCGAGCACTCACGGCTTCGCACCGGTGCCAGCGGTGATGCTGGGATCGACGGCGTAATCAGGGAGGACAGGCTCGGCCTCGACGTCGTGTACGTGCAGGCGAAGCGATGGGAAGCGACCGTGGGCCGCCCGGTCGTGCAGGGCTTCGTAGGCGCACTTCAAGGCGCGAGAGCGTCGAAGGGGATCATCTTCACGGCTTCGAGCTTCTCCTCCGACGCGCGGACGTATGCAGCCGGGGTGTCGCCACGGGTGATCCTCGTTGACGGCGAGCGTCTCGCCGAGCTCATGATCGATCATGACGTCGGAGTCAGCGAGCGTGAGACCTACGCCGTGAAGCGCGTTGACAGCGACTACTTCGGCGAAGAGGACTGAAGCGTTAGCGTCGCGTGCGAGCCGGCTGCGGTCCAGGCGCGACGACTAGCGATTCGGGCGACTTGCTTCTCAGTTGCTCGGTGGCCTAGTGTCGGGCATGGCCTCTACTCCGCGCCGCGTCGCCGCCGTCCTCATGGTGGTTGCGGTGGTACTGGCGAACGTCGCGTTCCTCGGCCTGGGCTCGGTGTTCAACTACCCGGACATCCTCCAGGAGCCTGCCGACGAGATCCTCGCCGAGTTTCGCGACGACGAAGTGACGATCATCACGCTTTTCACCCTGCTCGCCATCTCCGCAGCTCTGCTCGCTCCGATTGCGATCCTGCTCGGCCGGCTGGCCGGTAACAAGCTCGGACGCTGGTCGATTGGCGTTGGGATCGCGGCCGCAGTCGTCCAGGTGATCGGACTCTCGCGCTGGCCGCTGATCGTTCCGTTCCTCGCCGATCGTGAAGACACCGACGCGTTCGAGACGATCCATACGGTGCTCGGACAGGTAATCGGCGAGACGTTCGGCTACCTCCTCACCGCCACCTGGACAGTCCTCATCATTTACGCGCTGGGACAGCATCTCGCGGGACGGTGGTTCACGTACCTGGGGCTTGCGGCGGCGGCACTGATCGCGGTCGGAGTCTTGGTCCCGCTCGACGTTCCCGGCACCGACTTCGCCAACTTCCTCGGCTACATCCTCTGGTCGGTCTGGCTACTCGCCTTCGCCGTACTCCTATGGCGGCGTCGGTCACCCGTCGATGTCCCGGTACGAACTCCAGTAGCGCGTAGTCCGGCCGCCTGAGAGCAGCGTGTCGCCGAACCCCGGCTGCTCATGGCCGGGGGTAAGACCCCTACGACGAGAGCGAAAGACCCCGGCGGGGTCAGCCGTGGGGAAAAAAAGCCGCTGACTTCGTGAGGCCCTCGTGCGCGGATGGTCGGCGTGGCCGAGCATTTTGACCAGGCGCTAGGGATGCGCCACTCCTCGGTGATGACCAGCCACCGCGCAACCATCCGGAGTGCTACGGAGTTCGAGGTTCCACCCGGTCCCGCAGCAGAGCCTCTGACCAAGCCGGCGTAAACTCCCGCGACTCCCAGTCCCCTCACTACGCGAAGGAGCGAGTCCATGCAGATCGAAGGCATCACGTGGCACGCCGTCACTTCGATCCCGACCAGTTCACCGCGATGCAGGCGTTGTGCCGCGAGGTACTCGGTCTCACGCCGATGGTGGACGACCAAGCGTGGACCACGTTCGCGATGCCGAACGGGACCATGCTCGATCTCTTCGAACGCGACTCAGAGATGGTTCCGTCCTACGGCTTCAATGAGGGCATCGTGTTCGGCTTCCGAGTCGACGACATCGAAGCCGCGACCGCCGAACTTCGAGAGGCGGGCTGTGAACTCTTGGGAGACATCCATCGCATCCCAGAGATGAACTACGCGTTCTGTCACTTCAGGGGTCCGGACGGTCGTGTCTACGGCGTGAACGAGTTGAAGTAGTCGAGCCATCGACAGATCCCTGGTCCGATGCCGAAGCAAGACCTCGGCTACGTGTCGAAGGGCCGCCAGCTCGGTCGCGGTCTCCTGCTCGGCCGCGGTCACGGCCTCCTGCGCTGACTTCGGCTCGGCGGCGACCTCGGTCGCGCGGGTGGTGAGCGCCTTGCTCATCGACCGATCACCGCGAGAAACTCGCGGGTCGTCCTCTCCTCGGCGGAGAGGTCATCGTTGGCCTCGTACGTGACCGGCCGCCGCTCGATCCCGAGGTGGTCGAGCCACTGGCGGTCGAGGTCGCGGATGCGCCGATCCTCGTGGAACGCCCTCTCGGCGAGCGCCTCGTTGGGCGGCAACAGTTCGATCGCCTGGACTTCGCGGTCGCGTGGCCGGGGATGCAGATCGCGATCCTCGTGCTCTCCGGGGCGCTCGTGGCGGTCGCGGTGTTCGGGCTGCTGACCGAGGAGTAGAGCCTTGGCCGCGGATCATGGCGCTCGCATAGCAGTGGGTCGCGATGAACCTTGACGCGTTCCTGCTGGAGCGAGAAGATCGCGTACACCAGCCCCCAGGAGGGGGACATGAGACATCGTCTTGCGCTCGTGGTCATCGTTGGGGTGACGGCAGGAGTCGCCTGCGGCTCAGCACTCGCTGATCCTCCAGCGAACAATGGGCACAACTGCTCTCGTTTCACGAGTTCGTTCGTTCCCGAGGAGAACCTCGGCGAATCAGTGCGCGCTCTCGCTGGAGCCTTCCCGACAGCAATCCCGTCCGAACTCGACTTTGCGAACTGCGGAGGAAACAGGTTCCCACCCGGTTAGCGGACAGCGCCCGAGACATCAGCGCCAAGCACCGGCGATGTGGCGACCAAGTCGCCACATCGCTCAGCGGCCCGGTGTCCCAGCGTGGGACACATCTTCGAGCCGGACGTGCGGACTCGCTCCGCACGAGGCTGAGCCACCGACGGCGAAACGAAACTTGCCCATCGCTTGCCCATGTGCCCGCTCGCTCGCCGGGAAGCCAGTCGTAGAGCCAGATTCGCGCTCCTGACCCCTAGTCCCGCACAGTCGCGCAGACCACGTAAGTCACGCCTGAGGAGGGTCGAGACGCTAAGGCTCCCTAAGCGACGTCGTCGTCAAGGACGCTCGATCGGCGCGCGGCTAATCAGCCGTTGCGCGTACTCAGCGTTAGCGGCTGCCTCGTCTTCGGTGGCAAAGGTCTCCATCGACCGGGCCGCAGGCGTGCCATGAGGGTTGATCAGCTCCCAGTGGAATCGGCCGTCACGCTGACGGACGACTTTGAAGTGTGGTGGTCCAACGGCTTGCTCATCATTCTCGATCAACGGCTCGTCCTCCTATGCCGCACTAAGTGTCCTCCTTCCAACTGCCCACCGCCAAGAGCGGTTTGCCGGACGCGATGACGCGGCGCTACCGCGGCAATACTCCGCAGCCATTGACGTGCCGTCCAGTACTTCCAGTCTGTGATCGCCATCGAACTCGCGGTAGCTGGTGCGCTCCTATGGCAAGTCCGCTTCTTCGAGTCGAGTAGCACTCCTGAGCATCGCGAGCAACTCCCTGACGCCCGCTGCGGCTTCTGCCTGCTCTTGCTCTGGCTGCGACGCATGGGTGCTGGTCCGCTGATCGCTTCGGTCGGGGTCCTTCTGCTTCTGCGGACCGGATTGGAAACCGACTACATGACCGATCTTCTGCCGGCTCTTCTCGTGTTCTCTCTCGGGCTGTCGCTCACGGTCGCACCTCTCGTGGCGACCGTCCTGGCTGACGCGGACGAGAGCGACCGGTATTGCCTCCGCCATCGATTGCCGCGAGATGCCACCGGTTGCGCCCGCTGGGCTCCATAGACGCAACATCCTTGTCTCGGCTCTGGCTACGTAGCGGGACACGCGCCTGAGAGGACTCGAACGTCTGACCTTCGGTTCCGTCGAGGCTGACCCGGCAGAATGCGCGCACGACCGCCAGATGATCGACGCGGACGGCGCGAACTCGTCGGCGCCGTCGGGACGTCAGTCAGCGAGGACCGGACCATGGCGTTCACGCTGCGCGGTCGGTGCTCAGAATGCGTTCGCGGCCGACTCCCACTCCCGGAGGCGCTGCGCGATGAGCTGGGCCCGCTCGTCCTCGCTTCCGCCCTCCAGCACCTGGAGGTCTGAAGGGTCGGCTCGAAGGTAGACGCCGGCGGTTCGGGCATTCAGCCCGGGGTCGCGATCCGACCGTGTCGTCCAGTATCCGCTGGCGCGGTCGGCGGCTTCTATCGTGATCTCGCAGGTGCCCTCGAGCTGCGGGGCGTTCGGGTGGCGAGGGCGCTCGCCCTTCCAAAAGTAGAGGATGCCAGCCGGATCCTTGCGCTCTTTCGCAGCCTCGCTCCAGTAGCGGGCCGACAGCGTGCCGTCCTCCTGCCAGGCCCGGCCCATCACGTTCAGACCACCGTCGCGGTCCCGCGAAATGCTCAGGAGGCTCACCGCCGACGGTTCGCCCTCGCTCCGCATAGTCAGCGAGAGCTGCCACCACAGCCCCTCGACCGGTCCACGGCGACCCTCGGTCTCGATCGCCTTGCGGAGCTTCTGGTTGATCGCGCGAACCCCTGCCGGGCTCGTGGCCGGGTCGTACCGGACGGAGGTTAGTCGAGCAGGTCGCTGGGCAGTTTCGCGCCGTTCGCGTGGAGGATGAACGTGCGCCGGATGCCGAGCGCGCCGCCGAACAGCCCGGCCTCGAACACCACGTTGTCGCGCGGCGACGCCTGGCCGGGCTGGGACGCATCACTCGTGGTCCATCGTCCTGGGCGAACACGAACGCGGCGAAATCGACCTCCTGGGAGAGCTCGAGAGCGGTGAGGGTGGACCACCCCGGGTAAAACGTGGTCGTCCAAGGCTCGACGCCGGCGACGTCCTCGAGCCCGCGCGTGATCGCCTGGAGCAGTTTGGCCTGCTTGCCCGACGACCCGAGGAAGATGCGCGGCTTGCTCATGCGCGATTCACCTATCGGTCAAGAGACGATCTGAGAGCAACAGGACTAAGATCGCACAACCACGAGCAGAGGAGGCACGATGACGAAGACCGTTCGCGAAACGATGACCGAGAATCCCCGCTCGATCGGCGCATCGGCGTCGGTGGTCGAGGCCGCGCGACTGATGCGAGGAGCACATCGGCTCGCTCCCGATAACCAACGACGAGCAGTTGGTCGGAATGATCACCGACCGAGATATTTCTACGAGGGTGGTCGCCGAGGCCGCAGACCCGAAGATGACGTCGGTCGGGGACGTCTCCTCTGGGACTCATCAGTGTTGGGCCCGATATAGACCTCGAAAGGCGCTCCAGCTCATGGCTCGCCACCAAGTTCGGCGGCTGCCGGTTGTCGAGGACGGCAGGCTCGTCGGCATCGTTGCTCAGGCCGACATCGCTCTCAAGGAGAACGAGAAGACCGGTGCCCTCGTCGAGGCGATCTCTGAACCATCTGAGGGAGAGCGCAGGTAGCGTCACCAGGGCATTCCGATCGGGTCAGCGATCGCCCGTCGCGATGCGAACTCGCCCAAGTGGGCCTGTTTCCTGCTAGCCCGTTCTGGTGGAGTCTGCAGGGAAATGTGTGATTGCAAGACTTGACGCCAGGGTTTGTAGGTTTGCGGCCGATTGGACCTGACCCCGCTCTGACCTCGACCGACCGGTCTTGCTCCTAGCGCTCGACGCCGAAGGCGATGTCGACGGTCGTGCGGAACATCGTGATCTCATCGTTCTCGACGATCCCCCTCATCTCGACGACATGCACCCCGCGGATGTCGCGCACGGTCTTCGCCGCCTCGCGGACGGCGACCTGTGCAGCCTCCGCGAAGCTCGTGGGCGACTGCCCGATGACACGGATGATCTTCGCAATCTCGGCCATGATGACCTCCTTCGGTCGGGTGCGGAAGGGCAAATCGCGCGGTGGCAAGACTTGTGCTGACCTATGTTTGACACGCTCTCCGACAAGCTGCAAGTGGCGCTCGGCGAACTGCGCGGCCGAGGGGTGCACCGGGAGAAGGATCTTTCGCGCACCCTGGCGCAAGATCCGGTCGCGCTGCTCGATACCGACACCGACTTCAAGGTCGTCAAGGAGTTCGTCGCCGAGGTCAAGGACCGCGCGGGCCCGAGGACGATGCCCGTGAGGTGATGGCAGAGCTTGAGGGGCTGGCCGAGCGTACGCCGTCGCCCTGGCTCCAGGTTGCAATGCGCCACGCGCGGGCGCTCCTCGCTGATGATGCGGATGCGGAAGCGTTCTTCCAGGACTGGCCTCGAGCTCAGGCCTGAGCCGCTGGCCATGTCGACCGAGCGCGCTTGCTGCTGGCCGGGGAGCGTAGGCTTCGCCGTAAGCGTCGGGTGGCGGAGTCTCGCGTGCCGCTGCGTGCGGCCCGCAACGGATTCGACGCGCTCGGAGTCGTGTCGTGGAGCGAGCGAGCCCGTCAGGAGCTGCGGGCTACGGACGAGACGAGCCTGGCCCGGACACCAGAGACCCGCGATCAGCCCACCCCGCAAGAGCTCCAAATCGCGTGCAGCGGAGGGCGTGACTGACTGGCGATCGGTCAAAGCTCTACCTCTCTCACCGAACGGTGGGAGCCCACGGCATCTTCCGGAAACTCGGAGTCGCCTCGCGGTGGCAGTTGACGGCAGCGCTCGCCAGCGGCGGCGCCCCAAGCATCTAGCCATAGAGACGTCCAGCGCGCCACGGAAATGCGATCATGTGATCGATGCGCGCCGGCTCGCGCCATAGCCTCAACTCCTCGACGGGCGTTTTTCGGCTCGTCGGTTCCTCGACCGGAAAGGACGGCGCATGAGCACCGACGTGACCACACCCGACACGATCGTCCTGATCCACGGCTTCTGGGTGACGCCGCGAAGCTGGGAGGACTGGAAGTCTCGCTACGAGAGCCGCGGCTACCGCGTCCTGACTCCTGCATACCCCGGCTTCGAGGTCGAGGTCGAGGCACTGAACGCGGACCCGACGCCGATCGCGGACCTCACGGTGCCCGCGGTCGTCGAGCATCTGGAGTCTGTCGTCTCGCAGATCGAGCCGGCGCCGATCCTGATGGGTCATTCGGCTGGTGGCGTCTTCACGCAGCTGCTGATGGATCGCGGCTACGGCGCCGCCGGCGTCGCGATCAACTCGGCGCCGACCGAGGGCGTCAAGCGCGTGCCGCTGTCGCAGATCAGGTCGAGCTTCCCCGTCCTCAAGAACCCCGCCAACCGGCACAAGGCCGTCGGGTTCACCTTCGAGCAATGGCGCTACGTGTTCACGAACACGTTCAGCGAGGAGGAGGCGCGAAGGCTCTACGAGCGCTACCACATCCCCGCGTCGGGCCGAGTGTTCTGGGGCAGTGCGCTCGCGAACATCCATCCGGGGCCCGACGACACGCACGTGGACTACAAGAACCCCAACCGGGCGCCGCTGCTCTTCATCTCTGGCAGCGAGGATCACCTCATGCCCCCGTCGATCCAGCGCTCGAACGCGAAGCACTACAAGGCGGAGGGCACGATCACCGAGGTCGTCGAGTACGAGGGCCGCGCGCACCTCATCCCTCGCAGACCGGCTGGGAGGAGATCGCCGACTACGCCCTGTCGTGGGCGACGGAGCAGGCCGCCGTGTGGGCGGGACGACGCCCGCTGCCAGCGAGGGTGACCGAAGATGGCGATCACCACCCAAACAGTAGTCGTGCTCGAGCCGGCCTCCCAGGCGTTCGTCGAGGCGAACTCCACGCCGCCGTTCCTCTACGAGCCACCCGGCCGAGGCACGCAAGGTGCTCGACGAGTCCAGGCTGACCCCCCCCCCCCCCCCCCCCCCCCCCCTCCCCTCCCTCCCCCCCCTCCCCCGCCCAGGGGTTCGAAGAGGTAGCAAGCCCCGACGCGAGCCGACGATCGAAAGGAGGCTGCATGAGGTGGTTCGGACGTACAAAGGGCGGTGGGGATGATCGTGCACCTGGGACTTACGTTGCGTCTGACCTTGCTGAGTTCCTCACAGACGCAACAGAGGGCATGGCTCTCAGCCAGGCGATCGAAGCCCGTGTGGTCGCACGGACGCAAGCCGAGGCGGAACGCACCGCGGCCCAACGAGGCACCGACCCGCAGCCGGGCGGGACCAGGGGCTCGCTTGATCGGAAGTCTGTCCGGGTAGAGCGTCAGCGAGACAGTCCGGCGCCAACCACTGCGATGCTGTGTTCGGTACGCCCGTCAGCCGATCGCGGGGGCCGGCGCCTACGGCGCGGACGTGAGAGGTATAGCCAGGAGGGGACCAGTCCGCACGGAGCGACGCCACCACGGCGAAGACGACTGCGGTCACAGGGACGGCGAGATAAGCGCCGACGATGCCGAAGAGGGAAGCGCCCGCGGCTACCGCGAGTAAGACCACCGCAGGGTGAAGGTCGACGGTACGGCTCTGGATGATCGGCTGAAGGAAGTTCCCCTCGAGGAACTGGACGGCCAACACGAGCGCCAAGGCGGCGAGCCCAATCTTCCAGCCTCCATCCCGCGAACGCGACTAGAACGGCGACGAGGCCGGAGAGAAACGCGCCGACGAACGGTACGAACGCGCCGATGAATACCAGGACGGCGAGGGCGAACGCCACCGGCACCCCGAGCAGCCAGAGACCGACCCCGATTAGCGACGCGTCGATGAAGGCGATAAGCGCCGTTCCTTGAATGAATCCGCTCAGCTCCGCCCACGCGTGTCGTCCGGCGCGGTCGATCGCCGGCCTGCTCTCCGGCGTGAAACGTCGGAGGTCCAGGCCCATAACGCCGCCCCATCCCGAAGGATGAAGTAGAGGGCTGCGACTGCCAGTATCACGCCCGGCGACAACGGCGAGGCCCGTCTGGACTCCCGCGACGGCATACCCGAAAGCTTCGTCCGAAAAATCCGCAAGCGACGAGCTGACGTCACCGGTCCTATCGAAAGAGAGGTTGAACGGCTCGCCTTCGAGTCGCTCGACGATGTCGTCCTTCGCTTGCGACAGCGAGTCCACAAGCTCGTCGTACTGCGCGAGCACCGAGATCGCCACGATCGCGATCAGTCCCGCGACCACCGCAAGCCCGAGCAGGAGCGCAAGGGCGGCTGCCGGTCGCCCGAGCCGCCTTGTGAAGCGATTCCGGATATCGGCGCCAAGGCCGGTGCGATGGTCAGCGCGAACATGACCGGCAGCACGATGACGCTGAAGTAACGGAGCACGAAGAGCACCGAGAGCGCCGTTGCGGCGCAAACGAGTAGCCGCCACGACCAGCTCGCGGCGCGGTCCAGGCTCGTAGGAACCGGAGGAAGGTTCATGGCCCCCCGCGAGTCTCGGGCGGCTCGGCGACGACGGTGGTTTGCACACGAACGCCGGGCGATGCCGGTCGCGGGATCTGCGATCCGCCGGGCCCGACGACGGTGAGGACCTTCGCGGACTCCCTGCTCATGGGAGCATCAGCGCGTGTACCGATCCCAACACTCATCGGAGTACCGCGGCGTGGAACCGCTCCGGCCGCGGCCGACGCACCTGGAAGGCATCCGCTGAACGCGCCGCGGCGATCACGGCCGCGTAGCGAGCGAGGCGCTGTCCCTGGTATCTCGCGACGGCCAGCGCAGCGTCATCCGGACCAGCGACGGTCTTGCCGCTCGTAAACGAGGTGCCGTAGGGGTTTCCGCCGGCGTTGAACACCTCGCTCACTGTGTAGCCGAGCGGGAGGATCACCATCCCCCAGTGGTAGAGGGTGTTGTTGAGCGCCAGAATCGTCGACTCCTGTCCCCCATGGACCGTCATCGAGGCGGTGAACGCTGTTCCGACGCGGTCCGCCAGCTTGCCCTCCTGCCACAGGCGTCCGGCCTGATCCATGAACTGCTTCAACTGCGCGGCGACGTTGCCGAAGCGCGTCGGGGTGCCGAGAGCCACCCCGTCTGCCCATTCGAGATCCTCGAGCGTTGCGACCGGTTCATCCTCAACCTCCGCACGGTGTCGACCCCAGTGCTGGCTATGCGAGATTTGCAGCTCCGACGCGATCTCCTCCACATGTCGAAGGCGAACCTCTGCGCCCTCCGCCTGAGCGCCGTCGGCGAGTGCGTGGGCGAGCCCGTGCACGTTGCCCGTTGCGCTGTAGTAGATGACCGAGACGCGCGCTGCAGCTACTGGGAGAACCGCGACGACCTTCGCCTGCCGGAACCTCGCTCGTCCGGGGTCATCGTGTTGCTGGCCCTCCACGCGCGCCGAGTGGCCTCGACGGGCGCCTCACCTCGAGCGCACGAAGAAGGTCTGTGATCGAGAGGAGCCCGATCAGCCGACCGTCGTCCACGACCAATCCGCGGTTGATCTCGCTCTCGGAGAACTCGGCGAGCGCGTCGATGGCGGGCTCGTCGTCGGCTAGCAGCGGGACGTCGTCGCGGCCGACCATCACATCGCGCACCCGCCGCGTGTCCCACTGATCACGCGGCACGCCAGCGACGGAGCGGAAGGCGAGGAGGCCGATCGGTCGGCCATCGTCCATGACGGGGTAGGTGGTGTAGCGCTGCGACCGCGCAACCTCGTCCATGAACTGGCCGAGGCTCATGTCAGCGCTGACGGTGACGGGCTGTTCGACCATGAGGTCGCGTACCCGAACCCCCTCAAGAGCCTGCTCAGTCGCGATATAGCGCGCCTCGGCCGTCGCGGCCTGGAGCAGGAACCAACCGAGGAAGGCGAGCCAGGCGCCGCTAAAGGATCCTTCGAAGATCAGCATCCCGAGCCCGAGCGCGATGAACAGGAACCCGAAGCCACGTCCGATCGTGGCGGCGACCCGCGTCCCCCAGGCGAGATCTCCCCTCGCGTACCAGAGAGCCGCGTGAAGCACGCGGCCGCCGTCAAGGGGCACCGCCGGAAGGAGGTTGAACGCGAGCAAGAGGAGGTTCGTGTAGCCAAGCCAGGCGGCGACCCCGTCGAGCGCGTTGGGAAGTCCAGCGCCGGCGAGCCCGACGAAAAGCAGACCGAGCACGAGCGAGACCAGTGGTCCGGCGATCGCCACCCGGAACTCGGCCCCGGCTCCGGGAAACCAGCCCTTGAACTGGGCCACGCCACCGAAGAGCCAGAGGTTGATGCCTTCGATCTCCATGCCCTCGCGCTTGGCCTGCAGCGCATGGCCGAGCTCGTGCAGCAAGAGCGAGACGAAGAAGAGAAGAGCAGCCGCGACGGCCAATGCGAGGTACTGACCGCCCGAGAAGCCGGGATTCTGGTCAGGGAAGACCGCGTCCGCGAGCGACCAGACGATGAGCGCGAAGACGACCAGCCAGCTCCAGTTGATCCCAATCCGGATTCCTGCGATCCGACCCAGGTGGATCGTCGGGTTCACGATACGCCGCCTTGAGGAAAACGCTCCTGGGGGCTACACGTGGCGCCTACGACGACGCGTGGTTGACGACGTCGAGCGCCCGCGGTGTGTTGCGCCAAGCACGAGCGAGTTGCCTGAATCTCGGTCGCATGCCTGTTCCCTTACGGCCGTCACCGGCATGTGGGTCACCTTCTCTTCGGAGAGATGCAAGGGCAACGGCTGGCCCAACGTCACCAGCCGCGGCGGCAATCGCGGCCAGCGAGCCAAGCGGATCGCGTGGCAGCTCGCGTGCGACGCCCGTGCCGACGTTCGTCCGCGTGCCGCCACGTCGGTGGTCACCATTCTGCCCTGCGGTGATGCTCGTGTGTCTGAGGTTCGTGGCTGTTGTCATCGGTGGCGTCCCCCGGTAATCGATCCTCACGTGCGGGACAGTGCGGCCTCCGCGAGGGGAGTGACCGGCGCCGCCTCCGGTCGCGTGACCCCCGCAGCCGCGTATGCGTCGTTCTCGTCGAGAGTCTCCGCCTCGAGCAGCGCGACGGCGAGCGCGTCCAGGCGCGCGCGGTTCTCTGTCAGAAGAGAGACGACCTCGTCGTGCGCCTCGGCGACGATGCGACGCACCTCTTCGTCGAAGAGCCTTTGGGTCTCTGGTGACACGTCCGCACCGCCGGGAAGGAACGGCCCCGACCCGTCTCGGGGGATCATCGAGATCGGCCCTAGTGCGTCGCTCATCCCCCAGCGCCCGACCATGTGCCGGGCAAGCCCGGTCAGCTGCTCGATGTCGGACTCGGCGCCCGTGCTGATCTCGCCAAAGACGATCTCCTCGGCGACGCGCCCGCCGAGGGCCACCTTGATCCTCGCGCGTATCTCCGGCTCCAGGTAGTTGAAGCGATCGTCGTCGGGGGCGGAGAACGTCACACCGAGTGCCATCCCGCGCGGGATGATCGAGACCTTGCGCACGGGATCCGCGCCCGGCGTCAGCATCCCGACGATTGCGTGCCCTCCCTCGTGGTAGGCCGTCCGCCGGCGATCCTCGGCGCTCATCAGCACCTGGCGCTCGGCGCCGAGGACGATCCGCTCGAGCGCGTCGGTGAGGTCGGCTTCCTCGACCACGTCGTGCTCGCGCCGCGCAGCCGTGAGCGCCGCCTCGTTCACCAGGTTGGCGAGGTCGGCTCCCACCATCCCCGGCGTCGTCGCCGCGATGCGTGCGAGGTCGACATCGGGGGCGAGCGGGACGTCGCGCGAGTGCACCCGGAGGATCGCCTCGCGTCCATCCCGGTCTGGCGGCTGGACGGCGACCCGGCGGTCGAACCGCCCCGGTCGAAGGAGTGCCTGGTCGAGCACGTCGGGACGGTTCGTCGCACCAAGGACGATCACGCTCGTCGCGGAGTCGAAGCCGTCCATCTCGGTCAGGATCTGGTTGAGCGTCTGCTCACGCTCGTCGTTGCCGCCGCTGAAGCCAGCGACGCCGCAGGTGCGCGACCGGCCGACCGCGTCCAGCTCGTCGATGAACACGATCGCGGGAGCGTTTTCTTTCGCCTCCTTGAAGAGGTCGCGCACGCGCGCGGCTCCCACTCCGACGATCGCCTCGACGAACTCGGATGCGGCCATCGAGAAGAACGGCACGTCCGCCTCCCCGGCGACCGCGCGCGCGAGCAGCGTCTTCCCCGTGCCGGGCGCCCCGGAAAGCAGCACGCCGTGCGGGATCCGGCCGCCCACTTTGCGGTACTTGTCCGGGTTTCGAAGGAAGTCGACGACCTCCCGCAGCTCGTCCTCGACCTCTTCGATGCCGGCGACGTCATCGAAGGTCACGTTGTCGCCCGAAGGCTCGTAGCGCTGCGCACGCGACCGTCCGAACGAGCCGAGCGGGTTCTGCACGTTGCGCGCCCGGCGAAACAGCCAGACGAGCAGGAGGACGAACAGGATGGTCGGCCCGAAGCCGAACAGCAGCGTCTGCCACCACGGTGCGCCGGTGTCGAGCGGCTCGGCATTGACCGTGACGTCGTTTTCCTGGAGCACCCGGGAGAGCTCGTCGGTGTCGGCGAACGCCGGGATCTCCGTTCGGAATCGTGTCGTCGGATCCGCGTCGTCGAAAGTGACCTCACGCGTGAACGTGCCCTGGATATCCGTCCCCTTCGACGTGACCTCCTCGACGTTTCCCGCCTGCACCTGTTGCAGGAAGAACGGGCTGTACGGGACGCGTGCCCGTGACTCCGGCTCCATCACGCGCGTCGTGATGAACAGGTCGAGAGCGAGCACCGCGAGCAACAGGACGATCCAGCGAGGTGAGGGCCTGTACCAGGGGCGCGGAGGCTGCGCCGGCGACGATCCGCGTGGCGCGGGCGGCGGCGTTTCGGCTGCGCTGTTGTCGTCCTGCTCTGCCATCGCCCTAGGCTACTCCGCCTCCTACGCGACCAGCCGAAACGTCTGCTCGCCGTCGAGGTGTCGCTGCTTGTTTGGACCCGACAGCAGGAGTAGTGTCGAAGCCGCGACGTTCCTCCAAGCCGAGCAGGTCTGCTCCCGTCGAGCCCTCAGGCTCGGAAGGAAGCTCTATCCTTCTCACGGAGGCTCCACGCTCGAGGGCCAGAGCGCCCCTCTCCCGCGCTCTTCCCCTCTCGGCGCCCCCCCCTCACGCCGAAGAAAAACCGACCGAGATCCGTGCTGCGTTCAGGTCGCTCCGCCAAGGCGGAGGTCGTCATGAGCACCACCGTCGACACCGCAACCGAAATTCGGTCGTTCCAAATCGAGATTCCAGAGGAGCAGATCGACGACCTGCGCCGCCGCATCGAGGCGACGCGCCTGCCCAGCAAGGAGCTCGTCGAGGATCGGTCGCAGGGCGTGCAGCTGGCGACGATGCAGGAGCTCGCCCGCTACTGGACGACCGAGTACGACTTCGGGCGGATCGAGGCGAGGCTGAACGCGCTGCCGCAGTTCACGACCGAGATCGACGGGGTGGAGATCCACTTCATCCACGTGCGATCGCACACGAGAACGCGCTGCCCCTGATCATGACGCACGGCTGGCCCGGCTCGGTCATCGAGCTGCTGGACACGGTCGGCCCGCTGACCGACCCGACCGCTCACGGCGGCACGGCCGAGGACGCGTTCCACCTGGTGCTGCCGTCCTTGCCCGGTTACGGGTTCTCCAGTGAGCCGGCCGAGCTCGGCTGGGACGCCGCCCGCGTCGGACGCGCGTGGGCGGAGCTGATGCAGCGCCTCGGCTACACCCGCTACGTCGCCCAGGGCGGCGACGTGGGTGCCCTCGTCACGGACCTGATGGGTCGCCAGGCGGTCGAGGGCTTGGTCGGCTACCACCTGAACCTACTCACGGCGGTGCTCGCGATCGGCGACCACCTGCCCAAGGAATCCGAACAGGAACGCGCAGCGGCCGAGGCGGTTGCGACGTTCAGGCAAGACGGCTTCGGCTACTTCCTCGAGATGGCAACGCGGCCGCAGACGATCGGCTACTCCCTACTCGATTCACCCGTCGGACTGGCGGCGTGGTTGCTCGATCACGACACGGACAGCTACTACAAGATCTCCCGCGCGTTCGTCGACGGGGGGCCCATGGGCAACCTCACCCGGGAGAGCATCGTCGACAACATCACGCTGTACTGGCTGACCGGCACCGGAGTGTCGGCGGCCCGCTCCTACTGGGAGGACGCACGAGCGCTGGCCGCAGCGCTTGCGAGCGGCCAGCCGCCTCCGGCGGTCACCGTGCCGGTCGGCTTCACCACGTTCCCCGGCGAGATCTGGGCCTCGCCGCGGAGCTGGGTCGAGGCGGTCTACCCCGGTCTCGCCTACTTCAACGAGGTCGACAAGGGCGGACACTTCGCCGCCTGGGAGGAGCCGCAACTCTTCTCCGACGAGGTGCGGGCCGCGTTCGCGTCACTTCGCTAGGCGAGCCAAAGACAAGAACGAAAGGAGCGTCACATGTCCATGACAGTTCCCGATCAACCAATCCCCGAGGGCCCAGGCTCAGTCTCCGGTGCGCCGAATCTCCCGGAAGGGTTCACCGACACGTTCACCAGCCGGTACGTCGACACCGGCGATCTGCGCCAGCACGCGGTCATCGGCGGCGAAGGGCCGCCGCTGCTGCTGGTGCACGGCTGGCCGCAGACCTGGTACCAGTACCGGCTCGTCATGCCGGCGCTGGCTCGGGACTTCGAGGTCATCGCAGTCGACCAGCGCGGCATCGGGCTGTCGGACAAGCCCCACGACGGGTACGACATCGGCACGCTCGCCGCCGACATGGTCGCGCTGATGGATTCGCTCGGCCACCAGCGGTTCGCGATGGCCGGCTTCGACACCGGGATGTTTATCGCCTATGCGCTGGCTGCGGATCACCCGGACCGGCTCGACCGGCTGGTCGTCGGGGAGGCGTTCGTCCCGGGCGTGAGTCCCTCACCGCCCCTGTTCGTCCCCGGGCCGATCAACGAGCGGCTTTGGCACATCGCCTTCAACCGGCTCTCCATGGTGAACGAGGATCTCGTCAGGGGACGGGAGGACATCTTCTTCGGCACGGAGTACGCCACCTGGGCGGGGACGCCACTGCCCGACGAGGTCGTCAAGTACTACGTCGACCGCCTCGCGTCCGACCCCGAAGCCCTGCGCGGCAGCTTCGAGTCTACCGCGCGTTGGACAAGACCTTCGCGCAGAGCGAGCAGCGCAAGACCCAGCGTCTGACCATGCCCGTCCTCGTGATCGGCGGCACGGCAAGCGTGGGCGACCAGGTCGCGAACGCGATGAAGCTCGTCGCGGATGACGTGCAGAGCGTTGTCATTCCGGGCTCCGGGCACTGGGTCGCGGAGGAGGCGCCCGACGAGTTCCTGGCGGCGCTGTCCGAGTTCCTGGCCCCGTACCGCGACGCACGAGCTGAAGACGGGTCGAGTTTGTCCGAGGCGATCTACCAGGCCTACGTCACCGAGTGAGCTCGTCGGGAGCCCGCGAAGGTGCCATTTCTCGAGGGAGGTCGACGGGAATGAGTCTGTTCAGCAAGGCACGCGACGCCGTATCCACAGTGTCCGTCGAGGGCCATCTGCCCGGCTTCGACCGCGCGGCCGGCTGGCTCAACTCGGAGCCGCTCACGGCCGACGACCTGCGCGGGAAGGTCGTCCTTGCCGACTTCTGCACGTACACGTGCATCAACTGGCTCCGCACGCTCGGCTACGTCCGTGCATGGGCGGAGAAGTACGAGGATCACGGGCTCGTCGTGGTCGGCGTCCACACGCCGGAGTTCCCATTCGAAGCGGACACCGAGAACGTCGTCGAGGCGGTGAAAGCCCTGAACGTGGCGTTTCCGATCGCACTCGATCCCGAGTACGCGGTCTGGGAGGCGTTCGCCAACCGGTACTGGCCGGCCGTGTACATCGCCGACGCGGAGGGGCGGATCCGCCATCACCAGTTCGGCGAGGGCGGGTACGACGAATGCGAGCGAGTCATCCAGCAGTTGCTGCGCGACGAGGGAGGAGACGCGGTCGACGACGACTTGATCTCCGTGGTTCCCGACGGCATCGAGGCGCAAGCCGACTGGGGGACCCTGGGCTCTCCCGAGACGTACGTCGGCTACGAGCAAGGCCGCAACTTCGCGTCTCCCGAGGGCGTGACCATCGACGAGGCGCGCACCTATTCCGTTCCAGATCCATTGAGTCTCAACTCCTGGGCCCTGTCGGGCGACTGGACGGTCGAGGGGCGGGCAACGGTTCTGAACCGAGCAGGCGGAGCGATCGCCTTCCGCTTCCGGGCCCGCGACGTCAACCTCGTCCTGCGATCGCGGGACGAGACGGCAGTGCCGTACCGTGTGCTCCTCGACGGAGCGCCGCCGGGCGCCGCCCAGGGATTGGACGTCGACGAACAGGGCAACGGCGCGCTGAAGGAGCCGCGGCTCTACCAGCTGATCCGGCAGCCCGGGTCGATCGCCGATCGCACGTTCGAGATCAGGTTCGACGGCGCCGGAGTCGAGGCCTACGTGTTCACCTTCGGTTAGATCCTGACCATGGACGATCTGGTTGTGGTCGAAGTCGTGGGGAATGAGCCGGAAGCCGAGTTGCTGTGCTCCCTGCTCCGGAGCGCGGGTATCAGCTGCGCGCGTCGACAGTCGAACTACGGAGCCGGGGCGTCTGACGGCATGCCGGGCGGTCCGCAGGAGGTCGTCGTCCGCGCGGAAGACGCGGAGTCAGCCCGCAAGGTTCTTGGGAACAGTGAGAAAGACACCGGGCTACTCGGATCAACACGAGAGGAGGAGGAACCATGAGCTTCGTCTCGAGGGGTTTCCGCGGCCGACGGCGCGACTCGGACGTCGATTCGAGCCGCGTTCCGCCGGGCCAATACGTGACCGACGACTTTCCGGTGCTCTCGGCCGGCCCGACGCCGCACACACCGCTCGAAGAGTGGACGTTCGCGGTCGTCTCCGGCGACGAGCAGAGGTCGTGGACATGGGGCGAGTTCCGCGCGCTCCCGAGCGAGACGGTCACTGTCGACATCCACTGCGTCACCCGCTGGTCGAAGCTGGATACGACGTGGGAAGGTATCTCGGTGGACACGCTCCTCGCCGACGTCGAGTACGACGCTCCCTACGTGCTCGCGTTCTGCGACGGCGGCTATACGACGAACCTCCCGCTCGAGGATGTCGCGGACGGGAAGGCATGGGTCGCCTTCGCATACGACGAGGAGCCACTCGAGTCCGAGCACGGCGGTCCCGCGCGCCTGCTCGTGCCCCACCTCTATTTCTGGAAGAGCGCCAAGTGGGTACGCGGCCTCGAGCTCCGCGACGATGACGAGCCCGGCTTCTGGGAGACGTACGGCTACCACATGTACGGAGACCCGTGGCAGGAACAGCGCTTCGCGGGCGATTGACCTGGCAGGTCGCCACGGTCGACGAGCTCGTCGAGGAGACGGCTCGCGTGAAGACGATCGCGCTCGACGTCCCCGACTGGCCGGGGCATCGCGCCGGGCAGCACCTCGACATCCGACTGACCGCCGAGGATGGCTATCGTGCTGAGCGCGAGTATTCGATCGCATCCGCTCCAGGCGAGCCTGTGGCGATCACCGTCGAGCGCCTCGACGACGAGAGGTCTCCCCCTAGCTGACCGAGGAGCTGCGCGCCGGAGACGGGATCGAGCTGCGCGGGCCAGTGGGGGGCTACTTCGTCTGGGATCCCGAGGATGGTGGCCCACTCCTCCTCGCCGCCGGCGGCTCCGGGATCGTGCCGCTGAGAGCGATGCTGAGGCATCGGGATCGCACCGGCAGCGAAAGCCCCGTCCGCCTCCTCTATTCGTCGCGCTCGCTGGAGGACGTCATCTATCGCGCCGAGCTCGACGAGCCCAAGGACGGCGTCGAGGTCGTGTATTCCCTGACTCGGGCACAACCACAGGGCTGGACGGGATACTCGCGCCGTGTCGACACCGAGCTTCTCTGCGAGGTCGCATGGCCGGCCCGTGACGACCCGCGCGCCTTCGTGTGTGGCCCGACGAGCTTCGTCGAGACCGTGGCGAGCGGCCTCGTCGAACTCGGTTACCCGCCGGAGCGCGTGAAGACGGAGCGCTTCGGCGCGACTGGAGCGAAGTGATGGAAGCGCTCGACGGAAACGCGATCGCGGGCCTGATGGTCGACGTGTTCGGTACGGAGATGACGATGGCGACCGGGTCGTGTGCGAGCTGTGGAGCCACCGGGCTGCTCGCCGAGCAGATGGTCTACAACCGCGCGCCGGGCACGGTCGTACGCTGCCGGAGCTGCGCGGGCGTACTGATGGTGCTCGTCGAGGTGCGTGAAATCCACTGTGTCGACCTGCGCGGACTGGTCAGGCTCGACAGACCGATCTAGCCCACCCGGGTCCTGGGGGTGTTCACGCTGGCGGCAGATCCGTGACGAGTCACCAGCGGCTGACGCTCCTCGCGGCGATCCTGGGCTCCGCCGTGGTCACGATCGACGGCTCGATCGTCAACGTCGCGCTGCCCGCGATCGAGGAGGATCTCGGCGGAGGCCTGTCGGCGCAGCAGTGGGTGTCGAATGCGTACCTGCTCGCGCTGGCCTCGCTGATCCTGATCGGGGGCTCGCTCGGCGACATCTACGGGGAGCGGCGTGTTTTCGCGTTTGGTGTCGCGGCGTTTGGCGTCCTGTCAGTCGCATGCGCACTCGCCCCGACGATTGAGGTGCTGATCGGCGCCCGCGCACTCCAGGGCGCCGCGGGGGCGCTCGTGACCCCGAGTTCGCTCGCGATCATCGTGGCGGCGTTCGGGCCGAGCGAGCGAGGAGCCGCGATCGGCTCCTGGACGGCCTGGGGCGGAATCGCGGCGATCATCGGCCCCCTCGCGGGAGGAGCAATCATCGACCAGGTCTCCTGGCGCTGGATCTTCGCGCTCAATGCTCCGGTCGTCCTCGTCACGCTGGCGCTGATCGTCGCTGCCGTGCCCGTCTCGACGCGTACTGCGAAACGTCATGTCGACTTCCTCGGAGCCGGTCTGTGCGCGCTGGGGCTGGGAGGGGTCGTGTTCGCGTTGATCGAGCAGCCGCACTACGGCTGGGGCAGCCCTGCGATCTTCGTTCCGCTCGTGGCTGGTCTCCTCGCATTTGCCGCGTTCCTAGCGTACGAGCGCCGTGCTCCCGAGCCGATGCTGAAGCTCGAGCTGTTCTCGCGCCACAACTTCGCGGTCGGAAACATTGAGACACTCGCGATGTATGCGGGGCTAGGATCCTCTTCTTCTACCTCGTCATCTACCTGCAGCAGGTCGCTGGCGCCAGCGCTCTGATGAGCGGGCTCACGACGTTACCGGTCACGCTCGTGATGTTCGCGCTCTCACGCCGGTTCGGTGCGCTCGCTGATCGCTTCGGGCCGCGCCTCTTCATGGGGGCCGGGCCTTTGATCGCTGCAGCGGGGATCCTGCTTCTCCTGAGAGTCGGGATGCATCCCTCGTTTGTCGCCGATCTGCTGCCGGCACTGCTCGTCTTTGCACTCGGCCTCTCCCTCACGGTCGCCCCACTGACGGCAACCGTCCTCGCCGACGCCGACGAGAGTGACGCCGGAATCGCGTCCGCGATCAACAACGCCGTTGCACGCGTCGCAGGGCTCATCGGCGTTTCCGTCGTCGGAGTCGTCGTCGCGAGCACGCTCGTCGGCGACACGTTCGCGGCCAACATCGAGTCCGTGGACGCCTTCCATCAGGTGGTCGTGATCTGCGCTGTCCTTGTTGGCGCCGGCGGAATAGTCGGCGCGATCGGGATTACGAATCCGCGTCGGACAGTCGAGGCGAAGCGTTGCCCAGGCGGTCAGCTCGTCGGAGCGCCCGAGCCCGCCGTGGACGCGAGGTTGGTACCTTCGAGAACTGTAGAACCCGCACTGCAGGATGCGTGATGGACGATCCGCAGATCCACGGCACGATCGAGAAGCTCGTCGCCGAAGAGCATGAATTGTGGCAGCGCGAGTCAGCTGGCGCCGCGAGCGAGGCTGATCGCGAGCGACTGCACAACCTCAGGATCTCGCTCGATCAGTGCTGGGACCTGCTCAGGCAGCGACGCGCGTTACGCGAGGCTGCCCTCGATCCGGACACGGCCACCGCTCGTGACTGAAGCGTCGTCGAGAGCTACGAGCAATAGTCCCACGCGTCGGGCTTCGTCAGGGCGACGCTAGGGGTCGCGTGCCGACGATCGCGTCCATCTGTGGCGGGCTGGGGCACCACGAAGAGGTGAGCGCCGCATGGCGGCAGACAAGATTCGAAGTCGTGCCGGGACGCTAGAATTTGCCGCTATGCAGGGTTTTTTAAGCCTCCGGCCTGGATCGACCCCCGCCCTGAACTCTTCTCTCCCCGATTTGTTTCCGCCCGGAAACGCGTGATCCATGGAGATGAAGTCCTGTAGTCGCTGTTCGCTTGCTTCTCCCCGCATCACGGAAATGCCACTCTGTGCCCGACCTGCAAGGCCGGTCGTCCGAAGGGTCTGCGACGGGGAGTCACGCGCACATTTGGGGAGCGCCGCTGCGCCCGCTGCTGGCGCGAGTTCACGGCCGTCGCTGAGCATCAGCGCTTCTGCTCACCGCGCTGCAGGTGGCTAGCGCGGCGACGCGATGAGGCGAAGTACGCTCGCCCGGAGCACCGCGGAGCTCGGAAACGGTGGGCGCCGATCGTGGCGCAAGGCTGGGTGCGCTGTGCCCGTGGCGCCGCTCTGGAAACGCGCCGAGCCGTCGACGGTGAATCGTCGGAGGCTTCATCGAGCCGGAGAGCGCTGGCATCTCGGACACCCCGACGGCGAATCGGCCGGCGGCCCCGAACACGTCGCCTGCAACACGGGAGCGCCGTCGCGTTTCCGCGGACAGCGCTTCCGGGATACTTCGTCCCGGTGACAGAGGACGGCGTGCCCGAGCTCGACATGCAGCCGGGGCTGGGGGAGCTTCTCGCCGAGATGAACGAAGAGATTGCAGCCCGGAGACGTTTCCTCGATCGTGCGACTAGTGGTTCAGAGCCGCCGTACGCCGACATGGACGCCTCGATCGTCGCGTTGGTGCGGGCGATCAACCAGCTGCCGGGGCTCTACACATCCGGGTCGTGTGGCGGCCACGAGGAGCCCCTGACGCCTGTATCGGCGCCGGCTGACGAATGGTGGATTGGGATCGAGCTCGCTTCCGTGAAGCGCGATAAAGACCTCGTCGAGATACCGACCGACGAAGCGTGGCTATCGCTCGAGTTCCTCACATATGTCACGGGGCACCTACGCAAGAACGGTGTGAACGTCCAGTCGTGCGAGCGCAAATCCGCCCTGGCTGAACACCCCCGGGCGAACGCTCGTTTTCGTCCTCGAGGGCCCGCGATGACGAATCGCCATATGAACCGGACGACTTCGCCGATCGGCTGACACGGGACGCGATCCGCTATTACGTTCCTGCCGACTTCGCCTGGACGGACGACGACGGCGAGTGCTAACTACCGGGGCGTCTCACGGATCCCGTTCCTCAGCGAGCTTGATGAGCTTCCGCGCGTAGCCGCGTGTGAACCCGAAGTGGCGCCGCACCGCCTCGGTCGTCTTCCGTGGGTTCTCCTCGACGATGCGGGCGACCTCGTCGAGACGCTCCGGCGTGATCTTGTGGCGGGTGCGCTTCCGTCGTCCTCGCGCACGACTCGCCTCGAAGAGCATGTCCTCGTAGACGAGGCCGTGCGGCGGATCGGTGAAGTTCCTGTCCGGGACGCGATCGCGGCCGTCGCCTCGGTGACAACGCCGGCCAGGGGGAAGCGGAGTCTGGCGTCGAGATGCCGTCCGCGGCGCGGAGAGCGACGCAACGCGGCGGCACGGTCGGACTCGACTCAACCTCGAGGACTAGCCACGGTCGTGGAACGAGCACCCACCCAGCGGCGCTCGGCGAGCCCTCTCTCATTGCCTCGACCTGGTCTTCGGTCAGCTGGAGCTCCAAGTCGAGATGCTCGGGACTACCGGGCTGGTAGGCCACATGGACATACCGCTCGACACGGATCGTATACCCCTGCGGCACGACACGGCTTCCGAGCTTCCAGCCCGGCGTCTTGTCTGTCGGCCATACGGAGAGCTCGTACCGGCGCTGAGGCATCGCCGGGGACAGTACCGCATAAGTTTACGTCTTGTCACTACCATCTCTTGGCACGCTAAGAGTGCACAGTGCCGTGACGTTATCTTCGCCTCGTGGTGAACGCAATCTTGCTCGTAATCTACGTCGGCGTCAGCGCCCTCACCCGCGGGATCACCGAGAGCGCGGCCGACGTAGTCGCACAAGCCGAGGCTCGCGTCCGTGTCGGACGAGGAGACCTCGAGGCGATCCGCCTTCGCGCCAAGTTGTCGCAGGCCGCGATCGGCCGCGCCGTCGGCGTCAGCCGCGTGACGGTCTGCAAGTGGGAGGCCGGCACGCGCTTGCCGAGCGGAGAGCACGCGGTTCGGCTCACGCGGGTGCTCCGCGATCTCGAGGCCTTAGGGGGTGACCGTGGCTAGAAGAGATCACAGGCCGTCGGGCTCGAGCGGCGAGCTGCGCGCCCTCGACGGCCTCTAAAAGCGGCGGAGCCCGGACGTAGCCCGGGCCCCATTCCTTCACTTCAAGGAGTCGGAAGCATGACACAGACAAAGGACGCGCGTCTCGACGAGACCTATGACGCCGAACTCGAAGCCCTCGAAGAGAGTCTCGACCGCGGCGAGCCCTGGAAGTACCCGACGAAGCCGGACGAAGCGATGGATCCGGCTATGCCGAACCCGCTCGTCATCCGGGCAACTGGGATCGGCACCGGCACGGTCAATGGCGACGAGCTCTCGCTTCTGAACGGGGTCGACGCGCGCGGCAAGAAGTGGTCGCGAATCATCGGCTCCAAGTCGCTTCGGGAGGGGCATGTCGACGGAGCCATCTCGGAGTGGGACGAGGGACGTCAGGCGTACGTCGAGACGGCTCGCGTTGGTCCGGTGCAAGCCGGTGAGAAGGTCGCGCTCACGTTCCGCGGGTTCTCGACGATCAAGAGCGGCCAGTACAAGGGGAAGGAGATCCCGAGTGTCAAGGTCGAGCGTCCCGACGCTCACAAGCTGGTGGCCTCTGGCACGTCAGCGCAGAACCGCGACGACATCCCGTACGCATGACTCGCTACTGCAAGGCGTGTGGCGAGCCATTGCCGCGCTCCTGGGTCTGCTTTGTGTGCGAGCACGAGGCGGCGCTCGGGCGACGGCTTGACCGTATCCCGGCGGTGGTGGTGGTCGAGGTCGAACAGCCGCGCATGTTCGAGGTTCCTCGGGCTAAGCCGCCGAGGACGAAGGATCTGTACGAAGCCGCGCAGCGGCATGGCGACGCGGCCTGAGCAGAACGAGACGACGGAGGCGGGTGCTTTGACTGCCTCTGTCGGCCCTCCTCCTTCCAGCGCTCCCCGGGTCGAGTGGGCGCTGTGGTACGCGCACGCGCACGGGTGGCCGGTCTTCCCCGTGTACGAGATGCGGGAGAACGGCGCCGGGCACCTTGTCTGTTCGTGCGGCGATGCCGCATGTGACAGCCCGGGGAAGCACCCGAGGTCCGCGGCCGGTTGGCAGAACGCATCCACAGACGCTGATCAGATCCTCCGATGGTGGGAGCGCTGGCCGGACGCGAATATCGGCACCCCCTTTCCCTCGGTGCTCGACTGCGATCTACCGCGCGACAGTGATCCCGCTGACGGGGTTGCCGAATGGCGGAAGTTGGAGAAGAAGCACGGGATCGTCACCGGAGCGGCGGTCGCGCGCTCGGGTGGTGGGGGTGTGCATGTCTACTTCGCCCCCGGTGCTCCTGGCGGGAAGGTTGGGAAGGGGCTCTCGATGCGCGGCGAGGGGCTGTACGCGGTGCTCCCTCCCTCGGTTCACAAGACCGGCACGCCGTATCTGTGGGAGCGGCCCCCGATCGCCGGGCGGTCGCTTCCCCAACGGCCGACATGGCTCGCGAGTCGCCAGAAGACGGCCACGCGCAAGCTGAAAGAGAAGGTCGCATCTGACGAGCCGATCTCCATCAACGAGCGGCACGATGCCATTGCCACCTACCTCGGCTCGCTGCGGCGACGCAACCCCGCTCTCACAGAAGAAGAAGCGCGGACGCTCGCACATTCCTTCCGGCTCGACCGCTGCGAGTCGCCGGCCGAGAAGGTGCAAGACGTCGATGACCTCGTCGCCTACGTCTACGCAAAGGGTCCGGCCGTGGGCGATGAGCCCTGGAGCGGTCCCGTCCCTGGGGGAGCGGAGCTGCTCGACCGCGTGCGCGCGCATCTCGCGCGGTACATGGTCATGGGCGAGCACGAGCTCGTCGTCACGACGCTCTACGTCGCGCTCACCTGGCTCTTCGACCTCGTCGACGTGTGCGGATACCTCCGTGTCGTCTCCCCAGTGCGACGGTGCGGAAAGTCGCGGCTCCTGACGATTCTTTCGGGCCTCGTGCGGAACCCTCTCCTTCGGGCGGAATGAGCGAGGCTGCGCTCTTCCGCTCGCTGGCCGAAAAGCCGAGGACGGTTCTCGCGGACGAAATCGGGAAGGTGCTGGCGGCCGCTGGGAAGGACCGAAACTCGGACGTACTGCGCGTGTACCTCAATGGGTTCGAGCGCGGCTGGCCGGTGCAGCGCGTCGTCGGCGAGGGCACGAATCAGACGGTAGTCGACTTCGACGTCTACGGCCCCAAGGTTCTCGGTGGAACCGGTCAGCTTGACGACCAAATCCTCGATCGCAGTTGGGTCGTGAACCTCGTCCGCAAGAAGTCCGCTGACAAGGTGGCCCGTTATCGACGCCGGGAGGCAGCGCGGGAGGCAACGGAGCTCCGTCAGCAGCTCGAGGCCTGGGCCGCCTCGGTCGAGGAGTCATTCGCCGACGCGCGTCCCGACATCCCCAACGCGCTGGACGATCGCGGCCAGGACATTGCCGAGCCGCTGCTCGCACTGGCTGATATCGCCGGCGACGGGTGGCCCGCCAAGGCGCGCGGTGCCGTCGTTGCGCTCCGAGGCGGGGAGGTCGAGGACGACGCGGTCGGGGTGCAGTTGCTCGCGGACATCCGCGCGGTCTGGCCCGGGGAGGCGGAGATCGTCACTACGCACCGACTTCTGGTCAGGCTCTTCGAGGTCGACACGAGCCCCTGGCGTCATGAGTGGGGCGAGAACCACCGCGAGATGGACGGTCAGGTCGTCATCCAGCCGAACCGCGCCGCCGCGATGAAGCTTGCGAGGGCACTGAGGCCGTTCGAGGTTAAGCCGCAAAACATCGGTCCCGAGCGGGTGAAGGGGTATACCCGGGCCGACTTTGAGGACGCGTTTTCTCGCTACCTCCCTTCTACGCCCCCCGAGGTCGCTCAGGTCGCTCATTCCGCTCAACCAAGCCAAGAACAGGACTTTCGAGGTCGCTCGTCTGACGATTCACTGAGCGACCTCAAGACGGCCGTTTCTGGCTCAACCAACCCAAATGAGCGACCTGAGCGACCTCAAACCCCTACTGAGGGGGGTGGCGAGAAAACACGCAACCTCGTCGGCACCCGCGTGCGCTGCTCGAAGCACGACAAGGTGACGACGGTCAAGAGCATCGCGGCCGGTATCGCCTACTTCGCATGCGGCTGTTTCGTGACGGCGGAGGGGCGCCCATGATCGAGGACGTCACCCTCTTCCGCGCCATCGCGGGGCTGCGAGGGCTTGAGCCCGCAAGCGTCCAGGTCGTCGTCACGAGCCCGCCCTACTGGCGACTCCGCAGCTACGGCAATGACCCCGACGAGCTCGGAATCGAAGCGACGCCGGAGCTGTATGTCGAGAAGCTCGTCGGGCCATCTGCGCGTGGTCCGTGACACGCTCGCCGACGACGGCACGCTCTGGCTGAACCTAGGCACCAGCTTCCGCGACAAGCAGGACGTACAAGTTCCGGCGCGGGTCGCGCTCGCGCTCCAGGCCGACCGCTGGATCCTCCGCGCCGACGTCATTTGGTGGAAGCCCAACGCCCCGCCGAGCTCGGCGCGTGATCGTCCGGGGCTCGACTACGAGCACATCTACATGCTCGTGAAGTCGCCGAACTACCTCTACAACCGCGCGGCCGTCATGGAGCCGGCGGCCTGGGAGCGCTGGGGCAAGCAGACGGTTCCGAAGTACGAGGGGTCGAGGACCACGACCGGCTGGATGCAGGAGCGCTCGAAGGAGGAGATCCAGGCGCTCGGGAACGGCAAGAAGAACCTCCGCACGGTGTGGAAGGTCCCGACCTCGAACAACGCCTCGGCACACTGGGCGCCCTTTCCGGCGGAGATCCCCCGGCGCTGCATCCTCGCCTCCTCGAACCCGGGCGACCTCGTCCTCGATCCTTACTGCGGCTCGGGAACGACCCTCGCCGAGGCGGTCAGGCTGGGCCGGCGTGCCGTGGGCGTCGACATCTACGACGCGGCGCTCGAGCTTGCGCAGAACGCGGTCGCGGCGGCGCCGCTGACGCTCGACGTGGGCAATGGCTAGCACCCGCCCCTCACTCCCGGTTCAACGGGTCGCCCTCCGTTGGCCGGAGGAGGTCGCCGAGGCGCTCGGCGTCTCGCGGTCCTGGCTGTACGACTCCGGGCTCGCGGCCGAGCTGCGATTCGTGCGCAACGGCAAGGTTCGCCTCGTGCTCGTCTCCGAGCTCGAGCGGGCACTCGAACGCCTCTCGGCGAGGTGGGACGAGTGAAGCGACCGCTAGAGCCGCTACGTCGTCCGCGACAAAGGGCCGAGCGACGCTGAACGTCCCCGGCCCGTGGCATCGACCTACAAGGAGGCCGACACCCGATGAAGCCTAGCCCCGGTATCCGCCGACTCACATTCGGCGGGATGCTCTGCCTCGCTCCAGTCGTCGTTGCACTTGCGGCGCCGGCTACGAGGCGTCCGTGTACGACCGCGACGAGCGGCCGGAAGATCCGTAAGACGTTCCCGACGCTCGCCGCGGCTCGGACGTGGCGCTCCGACGCCGAGCGAGGCGTCCGTCGCGGAACGCTCCGAGCGTCCGCGCCTGTCACCGTGAACGACGCCGCCGACGAACTGGTCGCCGCGATGCGATCGGGAGCCGCTCGGACCCGCTCCGGCGATCCCTACAAGCCGAGCGCGATCCGGAGCTACGAGAGCCGCGCTCGAGCTCCACGTCCGCCAGGACCTCGGCGCGATGCGACTCGGCGACGTCGAGCGTCGGCACGTCCAGCGCCTCGCCGACCGGCTCGTCGCCGACGGCCTCTCGCCCTCGAGCGTCCGAAACGCGCTAATGCCGTTGCGGGTGATCTTCCGGCGAGCGATCCGCGACGAGCTCGCGATCGTCAACCCCTGCCGGGATCGACCTCCCGGCGAACGTTCCGCGCGGCCGGAGATCGTCGCTCCCGACGTCGCGGCCGAGCTCGTCGCCGCGCTCCCGACGGCCTCGCGACCGCGCTCTCTGGTCGACGGCGCTCTACGCCGGTCTCCGACGCGGCGAGCTAATGGCGCTTCGTTGGCTCGACGTCGACCTCGCGGCCGGCGCGATACACGTCGAGCGAGCCTACGACCCCAAGGCCGGCGAGTACGTCGAGCCGAAGTCACGCTCCGGCCGTCGCCGTGTCCCGATCGCCGGGGTGCTCCGCGACGCTCTCGACGCTCTCCGCTCGACGCTCTCGGCCGACCTCGACGCCGAGGCTCTCGTCTTCGGAGAGGAGGGCGTCCCTTCGACGACGACGCCGTTCGAGCGCGCGCGCGAGCGGCATGGACGGCAGCGAAGCTCGAGCCGATCGGCCTGCACGCGGCGCGGCATACGGCGGCGTCGCTGATGATCGCCGCGGGCGTGAACATAAAGGCGCTGTCGGCGTTCCTCGGCCACGCGTCGATCACGATCACGCTCGACCGATACGGCCACCTACTCCCCGGCTCGATCGCGGAATCGGCCGGCGCTCCTCGACGCGTTCCTCGTCCGCACTGGCGAACAGACTGGCGAACGACCGGCGAACTCCCTGCAAATAGAGGATTCTCGCCGGTCTTGAAAACCGTTGACGGGGCAACTCGTTCGTGGGTTCGAATCCCACCCCCGCCGCTCATCGAACCCGCACCGAACCCGCACCGAACCCGTACCGAGCCCGCACCGAACCCGTACCGAGCCCGCGATGGTGGTGGGTCAATCCGCGTGAATTGCGCGCATCGACACAATCGGTGAGGCGCTGGGCAGCGATCCACGCCGCCCTGTCGCAATGTAGAATCGGTGCCGGTAATTTAATCGATTTTGCAGGCAAAAACATGGGGCGGCACCGCACGAACGGCCCGCCCCCGACACAGGAGGTCTGAGCTCCTATGCGTCAACACCGTACCCACCGAGAGATCGACGTTCGAGGCAGCCGCTCCTGCGCGGCGACGCGAGGTGGCCGGTGTGACTGCCACGAGGCCGCGGGGCAGGATCACAAGATCCGACGCATCGTCGCCACCTTGATCGAGGGTCGGGGGCGCTACTCCGGAGGCGAGATTGGCGGCGGCAACCATCGCACTATGTCTAGTGCGACGCTTCGTCAGGCATGGACGGTCTGGCTCGAGGAAGCGAAGTCCGGCACGATCCGCACCCGCTCAGGCGATCCATACAAGCCCTCTGCGCTGCGGTCGTATGACCTCGGGATGAAGGCACGCGTCCTCCCCGTACTCGGACGGGCGATGGTGTCTCGCGTCGAGCTTCGCGACTTCCAAGACCTGGCCGATCAGCTCCTCGCCGACGGTCACGATCCCTCAACCATCCGAAACACGTTCATGGGCGCCAGAGCTCTCTACCGGCGCGCCGTCGCGCGCGGGGAGGTTGCGTTGAACCCAACTGCCGGATTACAGCTTCCAGCGGTTCGTGGCAGGCGTGACCGCATCGCGTCAGTGAACGAGGCCGACAAGTTGCTCGCGGCGCTGCCCGCTGGTGATCGAGCGCTGTGGTCGACGGCGTTCTTCGCGGGACTACGGCGCGGCGAATTGATGGCACTCGAGGTGAATCACGTGTTCGGCACCGATGGCGTCGCCAGCACGATCGAGGTCGAGCGATCCTACGACCCGGTGGCCGGCCAGTACATCAGTCCAAAGAGTCATGCCGGAACACGCCGCGTCCCGGTGACGCAGGAACTCCGCGGCCACCTGGCAGCACACCGAAAGCGGCTAGGCAGAGGTGCGGGACTTCTATTCGGTCGCACCGAGACAAAGCCCTTCGATGACCGCGCCCTGAAGTTGAGAGCCGAGAAGGTTTGGCATGCGGTCGGACTGATGCCGATCACTCTCCATGAAGCCCGGCACACATACGCGAGCCTGCTCATCGCCGCCGGTGTCAACTCAAAGGCAGTGAGCAGCTACATGGGTCACGCGTCCATCACGATCACGCTCGACAAGTACGGCCACCTGATGCCCGGTAATGAGGCTGAGACTGCCGACCTGCTCGACGCATACATCGCTCGAGAGCGAGCGCGGCCTCTGTAAAACAGCAGCCCATGTTCATGTCGCTGGCCTTGCAGGAATCGACGGTCGGCGGCTGACTCGAAGAAGAGCGCAAACTGCGCGAAATCCCATTCCTGCGGACCGACGCAAACTGCGCGAATCCGATTCGCGGCCGGCCGACGCGATCTGTACCTTGCCCCGCTTCGCACTGCTGCCAGAAGCAATGCACACGCCGCGGAACACAAGCCGAAGCGAACCGGGCCGCCCAGATCCGCGCCAGCCTGCTCGGCACCCGCGGCTCACGCAGAAATCACCGACGCCCGGGAACGGCGGCCGATGCCCGGATCGAAAGGGGGCAATATGCCCGCTAAACCACGCATTTTAGTCGCAGTAGTCACATTCGCTCTCCTCATCGTCTTGCTACCGGCCGCCGCACGCGGTGCGACCACGACGACGAACTACCTCAGCGACCTCAGCTGGACGTCGGGGACGAGCGGCTATGGGCCGATCGAGAAGGACAGGAGTAACGGCGGCTTCGCAGGCGGCGACGGGCTCACGATCACGCTCAACGGCACCACCTCCGCCAAGGGACTGGGCGTCCATGCCGCCTCCGACATCTCCTACGCCGTGGGCGGCACCTGCAGCCGCTTCAAGGCCTCTGTCGGCGTCGACGACGAGGTGGGTGCGAACGGCTCGGTCGTCTTCCAGGTGTTCGCCGACGCGACCAAGGTGTACGACAGCGGCACGATGTTCGGGCCGACCGCGACCAAGACGATCGACGTCGCCATCGCCAACGCGCAGACCCTGCGCCTCGTCGTCACCGATGCCGGAAACGGCAACAACTCAGATCACGCGGACTGGGCTGCGGCACGGATCGACTGCGGGAGCGGCTCGACTTCTCCGCCCCCGAGCGGGACCAACTACCTCAGCGACCTCACCTGGACGTCGGCGACGAACGGCTGGGGCCCGGTCGAGAAGAACAAGAGCAACGGTGGCCTCGCGGGGGGCGACGGGCGCACGATCACGCTGAACGGGACCACGTACACGAAGGGCCTGGGCACGAACGCGGTTTCCGACATCCGCTACGCGCTCTCGGGCGGCTGCAGTCGCTTCCGGGCCGACGTCGGGGTGGACGACGAGATCACGTCGACGGCGGCGAGCGTGGTCTTCCAGGTCTTCGCGGACGGGACGAAGCTGTACGACTCGGGGGTGATGGGCGCGACGACGGCGACGAAGTCGATCGACGTCAACCTGACCGGCAAGAACCAGCTCCAACTCGTCGTCACCGACGCGGGAAACGGCAACAACTCGGATCACGCGGACTGGGCTGCGGCCCGGATCGACTGTGGGAGCGGCTCGACTCCTCCGCCCCCTAGCGGGGCGAACTACCCCGCGAGCTTCTTCAGCGGCCCGGCAGGCACGAACAATCGGCTCCCGCCGAACGGGACGTATCCCTCGAAGGGCGCCTGGATCGGCGAGGCGAGCGGCGGCGGCATGACGCAGGTACAGAGCCGGGAGCAGTACTTCGGCCGCAAGTTCAACATCGTCTCGTTGTACGCACAGAACCGCTGCGACCCGTGGCCCGCGTCTCTCGCCGCCACCGTTGCAGCGGGCTACATCCCGCTGGTGTCGTGGTTCCCGACTCCGTCCTCTGCCGATCAGATCATCAGTGGGCAAGCCGACAGTTGCATCAGATCCTTCGGCAACTCGATTGCGGGTCAATCCGGAAGGGTGCTCGTCCGCCCGTACTGGGAGTTCAACGGTGGATGGCAGCCGTTCTCGAAGAACTCGAACGGGACGCGCGCGACCGCGGCTCAACAGAAGCAGATGTGGCAGCACACGATCGACGTCCTTCGCACGACGAACTTCTTCTCGAAGGCTTCCGTCGTCTGGAGCGTGAGCGAGGGCTACTTCAACAACGGAGATGCGTGGAACAATCCGACCCCGTATCCGGGGGACAGCTACGTGGATTGGGTCGCCTCGAGTGGCTACAACTGGAACAAGTCAGATGCTTGGTGCGGCTTCCATGCCGGCTGGTGCAGCTTCGCCGAGGCCGTAACTCATGGCCGCTACGCTCCGGCATACACCCCGATCGGGGTCGAGGCATCGTTCCGTGGGAAGAAGCCGTACCTCGTCGGCGAGAGCGGATCTGTCGAGGATCCGAACACTCCTGGCCGCAAGGGTCAGTGGATGATCGCCATGGGTAACTACGCAAAGACGTACATGCCAGGCCTCTACGCGCTCGTCTATTTCGACCAGGCGTTCAGCAACGCAGCCTGGAACCTCAATAGCTCGACTTCGTCGATGGACGGATATAAGTCGTTCGCCAACGACCCGTATTTCAAGATCCCGAACTCGTAGCCAGGCATCGAGGGTTGATCGCAGCAGCGGTGCTGATCCTGCTTGCGACCGTATCGGCGACTATTGCCGGCGCGAGGACCGGCACCGAATTCGACCTCGTCCTTGGGAAACACGTCGCCCACTCAGGCAACCGGGACGGAAGCTCCGTAAGCGCGCTCCGTGGCCCTCTGACGGCGGCGGCCGGCTGACGCGAGGGATTCCCCTCATTTGGGACTGAAGCGGCAGAAGCGAAGGCGCGAAGCCGACTTGTCGGGTCGTCAAATTCGCCGGCTGTCCACGACTGCCAGTCAATGTCCTCCCGGTCGGCCCGCCAGTCGCTCGACAGGCCACAGGCATGTCTGGAGGCTCCGAGCGGAACGCGTCCACGACCTGTCGCGAACGCGCGAAGGGCGTCGGCTGTAGCCCGTGTCGCTCGAGTACTCCATTCCGGCCTCCGACCCGGAGGGTGCCCGGCGCCACGACTAGTTGCTCACGACCGCCAATCGAGCTCCACTCACCTCCCGAAGAGGAAAATCGGTCGCGACGACGCCCGCCCGGCGGCCCGGCGTCCTGACCTAGCGTTACCTCGCGCCGTCGCTTGCTATATCAGGGGCGCGTTCAACAGGTGGCGGCAATTCCGCTGGTTTGCTGACGAGCACGAAGGCCGTCAGGACGAGGATCTTCAGATCGAGCCACAACGACCAATTGTCGATGTAGTAGTTGTCCCACTCAGCGCGATCCACGAGCGATGTGTTGCCGCGGAGACCGTTGACCTGCGCCCATCCGGTCACGCCAGCCTTTACTCGATAGCGTTCCCCGTAGCGATGGATGCTCTGCTCGAACTGCTCAGCGAACTCGGGCCGTTCGGGCCGCGGTCCTACGAGGCTCATTTCCCCCCGCAGTACGTTGATCAACTGGGGCAGTTCATCCAGCGAGGTCCGTCTCACGAAACCGCCCACCCTGGTTTCACGATGCACTCCCTCACTGCCGCCGGGCGCAGTGTCTGGAGGCAATTGTGAAGGCAACCACTCCGGGCCTCCGTGCATCGAACGGAACTTGAGCATGGTGAAGACTCGCCCGTCACGACCGACTCGCGGTTGACGGAAGAGAATTGGCCGCCCCAACGAGAGCCACACGGCGAACGCGCACGCGAGGAAGAGGGGCGCAGTCACGATGAGCAGGCTCGCCGCCGCCGCCCGGTCGAGCGCGTACTTGAACGAGAATCGCCATCCTCGCGGATTCGTCGGTGAAATCGAGACCAGCGGCAGCGAGCCGACATAGTCGACGTCTACCTGCTGCTTCATCGTCTCGAAGAACCGAGGTACAACAGAGACCTTGACGCCGAGCCGTTCGCATCGCCGAATGACATCGAGCAGGGCGTCGTGGGGAACCGCGGAGAAGCTCACAATGACCCGCTGAACTCCATGGCGGCGGATAACGTCGTCGAGGGCGGCGATGCGGCCGAGCACCGAAACGCCGCTTGACTCGCCCTCAAGTGGAGCGTCGTCGAGAAGGCCGATCGGCCGAAGGCCGAACTCCGGATGATCCATCAACCGTCGAGCGATGGTGTGCCCGATTTTCCCCGCGCCGACGATCAGAGTCGGGGCGCGGCGCTCAACGCGGCGCGACTCACGCGATTCGTACAGGCCAACCACCAGACGGCCGATGCCGAGAGCAAGCGCGACGAAGATCCACTGGTGCGCGGTCTCGCTCCCTGCCCAGGCTTCCCGACTGACGAGCGCTCGGAACGAGAGAAGCGCCGCTGCAACGAGCGCCGTTGTCGTAACGACGCCGCCCAACTCATCGAGGACCTCCGGGCGAAGCATCGACATCCGCCTCCGCCGGTGAAGGAGCACGAAAGCCAAGATCGGAAAGGCCAGAAGCCATCCGACCGAATGACTCCCGCGAACCTGAAACGTCGTGAGGGCGAGGACTGCGGTTGCGATTGCCAGCGCGGCCAGATCGGCCACGATCCGAATGTCTAGACGATGCCCCGCATCGCGCCTCGGCCCTGGGGACCTCCAGGTCGTGACCGAGGGCGGTACTTCCGCATCCTGGGAGATGGTCGTCATGTCTCAGTTGCCTGTTCGGCTGCTCCGAAGCAGGCAGAGGTTTTCGCAGCGATGGTCGCGTCGCGTAAGAGTCCTTCTCGCCCATGCCCTCGCTTCCGCCTTCGGAAACGTCATCGGCGCCAAAGCACCGGTCAACGCACGCATGTGTGGCCCCTCTCCCCCGTTGCTACCGCAGTGACCCGCTAGGCCCGCGGGCGGTACACCTCTCTTCCCGGTTCACAAAGTATTGCGTCCTCGGAGATGTGTCAAGAATTGACCCTGCCGATCCCACGTCGGATGACCGTTCGGGTTCGGCTGTTGGCAGATTCGGGCGCAGAAGCCGGACCAGCACGTGGAGTATGATCGGGCGGCGTGCAGAGACGCAGCGAACGGGGCGTCCGCAACGCCGGTGTCTGTGTCGGTTGCTCGAAGCGGGTTCGGTCTGCCGTCGAGGTGCGTATACGCGCCGTCACATCGCGAACGAACTGCCAGCTCGAACTGAGGCTCCGTTTCGGCCCGCGTTTCCATGCCGATCGCCGCTGATGGCAGGGGTTCCGGTCTCAGTCAACGTGGTCGACCGCCTTGACGTCGCTGAACGCGAGTGGGAGGAGCTCGCCACCGCACTCTTGGCCCCGCCCTTCGTCTACCCGGGTTGGATTGGCGCGTGGCAGCGGTGGTTCGGCAACGGTCGACTCCGGCTCTTCGTTGCGCGCCGCGGGCGGGAGCTCGTCGGCCTCATGCCCCTCGAGCTACGCCGGGGAGCCTTGCGCTCGCCGACGAACCCGCATACGCCTCTGTTCGACCTCGTCGCCCGGGACGAGGAGGTCGCCCATGCCCTCGCCCGGGCTGTGTTGGACTCCGGGGTCCGCCGAGTTGACCTCCGCATGCTCGATGGCTCAGGCCTCGGGCTCGAGGCTTTTCGCTCAGTCGCGTCGCGTTCAGGACGCCGACAGATCGTCCGCCTCGAAGCTCGGGCGCCATATGTTCATTGCAGCCGGAATCTCGCCCTGCATCGCGCGTCCCTCAGTAGGAATCTCCGCCACGACAGTGATCGCCGGCTCCGCCGGCTCGCGGAAGCAGGAGCGGTCAGCATCCAGGTCGCGTGCGGCAGCGAACGCTTGGAATCGCTGTTACGCGAGGCCTTCGCCGTGGAGGAGCTCGGCTGGAAAGGAGTCCGCGGCACGGCGATCGCCTCACAGCGTGAACTGCGGCACTTCTACGCCGAGATCGCCCGATGGGCGTCGGCACGAGGATGGCTTCGCCTGGCGTTCCTTCGGCTCGACGGCCTGCCGATTGCGGTGCAGTTTGACCTTGAAGTCGCCAGAACCTATTACTCCTTAAAGATAGGGTACGACCCCGCCTACGAGCATTTCGCACCAGGGAAGCTCCTGACCTTTGCGATGGTTGCGCGCGCGGTGGCAACCGGAGCGGAGACATACGAGTTGCTCGGCAAGGACGAAGAATGGAAGTCCCGTTTCACAAATACCTCTCGCGAACGATTCGCCTTCGCCGCGTTCCCGCGCTCTCCAAGTGGGCTCCTCAGCTGGTCGGCATCTACGTACGGACTCGCCATCGCCCGCCGCATCCCCCTTGCCTCTCGGGTTCGCGACGTAGTTCGACGATGACCGATGACGCAGACCCGGCTCGAAGCGATCCAAAGTCCCGAAACTCTGAGCGACCGGTGGACGGAGCTTGCCCGCGAGTCGGGCAACATCTTCGCCACCTGGGAGTGGGCTTCAACATGGTTGAACCACCGCCGGCGCAAGAAGCCGCTTTTGATCTTCGCGAAACGCGACGCCGAGGGAGTCAAATCGATTTTCCCTCTCTACCTCTGGATGGACCGACCGTTGCGCGTCGGACGTTTCCTCGGCCACGGGCCGGCAGACCAACTCGGCCCGATCGGAGCCCGAGGAGACGTGACGAGTGCGGCGGCGGCCTTGACCGGCGTCGCCGATGCGGCTGACCTCGACCTCCTGCTGGTCGAGCTCTTACCTGGAGACGAAGTCTGGGGCCCGGCCCTCAGCGGATCCACACTCGTGCACGAGTCCAGTCCGACATCCTCTCTCGAGGGCGGATGGGACGGCTACCTCAGCCGGCGAAGCGCGAATTTTCGCCAGCAGGTGCGCCGCCGCGAGCGCAACCTCATGCGGCGATACAAGCTTCGCTACCGTCTCGCGAACGAGGAGACCCTGCACACCGATCTCGGCCTGCTCTTCTCGCTCCACAACGCTCGATGGAGTGCGTCGCGTTCCGCTTTCGAGCGGTGGCAGGCCTTCCATCGCGATTTCGCTTCGGTTGCGCTCGAACGCGGCTGGCTTCGCATTTGGTTCCTCGAGTTGGACGGATCTCCCGCGGCGGCGTGGTACGGCTACCGGTTCGGCGGCGTCGAGTCCTACTACCAGTCGGGCCGTGATCCGGCGCACAACGACGACTCCGTGGGGTTCGTCTTGTTGGCGCATTCCATCCGGGCGGCTGCCGAGGACGGGATTCGCGAGTATCGCTTCCTACGCGGCGACGAGACCTACAAGCGACGGTTTGCCGATAGCGACGAAGGGCTCGAGACCGTTGCGGTCGCAAGGGGTGTCCGTGGGAAAATCGCCGCCGGCACCGCTGCCGCCCTCGTCCGGCACGGGTCGCTCAGGTCGCCGATGATCCGTCTCGGACGGCTTCGGTGACTTTGGCGGGCGCCACAGCATTCGCACGTCGGCTCAGGAAACGGCGTTCGATCATCCTCTGTTACCACGGCGTCGGGCAATCGAGCATCCGGACCGATCCAGGGTTCCTGCGCGTGCAGCCTGACCGGTTCCGCACGCAACTCCGGCTCCTGCTGGATGCCGGCTTCGAGTTCGTCAGCGTGGCCCGGTTCGCCGAACGCGCCGGCGGTAAACGGCCCCAGTCGGGCCTCCTGGCGCTCAGCTTCGACGACGGGATGGAGGACAACCACTCGACTGTGCTCCCGATCCTCCGCGAATACGGGCTCCCCGCCACCGTCTTCGTAGTGACCGGACTGCTCGGCAAGCCGAATCCCTGGCTGCCGCGAGAAGCGGGGGCGCGGATGATGACTCCGGCTGAGCTCCGCGACCTGGTTGCCGCGGGAATCGAAATCGGTGCACACACGATCACGCATCCTGACCTGTCGGCCCTCGATTTCGACGACTGCTTCCGCGAGATCCTGGAGAGTAAGCTCGCGCTCGAAGACATGCTCGATGTTCCGGTACGCACCTTCGCCTATCCGTTCTGCCGCTATGGCGCGAATGCGCTCGCCGCCGTTCGGGCGGCGGGATTCGAGGCGGCCGTCACGTGCGAAGAGCACGGGAGCTGGGAGCCCCACGAGCTCCGCCGCACACTCGTCACCGGCAAGGACAACCTGGCCACATTCTTGCTGAAGCTGGCCGGCCAGTACGAGCCCGTTTGGTCGTCTCCGCCGGTCCGGATGCTACGCGCAATGACACGGGGATACCGCGAGCGGAGCCGCGCCCAGTATGACGACGCCGGCGCGGCGTCTTGAGTCAGTACGAGCGCCGTCGCGTTCTAGGTCGAAGCGGTTCGACAGACGCGACTCGTGATCTGGTCACACGAAGAGCGGGGTCAGCGAATGCTCGAGTCCTTTCTCACAGGCGTAACCTCGGCACGGGTGCTGCGGCCAGGACCGCCCTGGCCTCTGCGACGGGCACGTACGCAACCGTCTTCGACCCGACCCGGAATTACGACGCACGCGAGATCGCGCATTGCTAGAGCCGCTTCGGGACGGCGAATCGGCAGTGTTCAGCATCCGTGGCTTCCCATCCGATTTCGCATACAACTTCTAGAATGTCGTCGGCAAGACGGCGGTCACCCTCACCGCGAACATGCTCTGCAACAGCTGGATCGCCGACATCATGACCTGCCACAAGACGATGCGCACCGAGCGGTTCCGCTCGCTGTACCTGCGCGAGCGTGAATTCGCGATCGAGGCCGATCACCGCCAAACTGCTTCGGGCAGGCGTGCGGATCTGCGATGTCCCAATGACGTATCGCGCGCGGTCGCGCGCGAGCGGCGAAAGTTGACCGCAATGGATGGACTTCGAGTTCTTGCGACGCTGGTCAAGAACCGCGTCGCCTAGCGGCAAACAGCCGCATCGGCTCGAGGGGAGGGCCACAAGTCCCGTGCCGACACCGGCACGGCGTGGCTGCATCGACCGCTCGGAGCTTGCGATCTTGGCGGCGTTCGCCGCTCTATCGATCTGGGTGCTTGCGCTCGTGCTCGGGCGGGCGATCGCCTTCGGGCGAATTTGGACCGGAACAGACGGGGTCGGCTTGCAGGACCAGATGCAGTACCTCGCGTGGATCCAGGATACGTCGCGGCACGTCCTCGCATCAAACCTGTTCGTCCTCTCGCCGACCCCGCATGACTACCTCCAGCCGCTCGTCGCGATTTCGGGATTGCTCACAGCGCTGGGTGTGCCGGCGTGGCTGACGCTCTTGATGTGGAAGCCTGTCGCGGTCGTCACGATCTTCTTCGCAATCCGCACCTATGTGCATCGTGTGGTGATCGGAGCACCGCAGCGGCTCACCGCTCTGATCCTCGCGCTGTTTTTCGTCGGCCCAGGACTCCTGATCGCAAACGCAATCCGCCACTTGGGTCTGTCAGGCCGCCTGGACTTCCAATGGCACGACGTCACCCTCGACCCGTGGATCGGCTGGTGGTCGTGGGGCTATCCATTCGGCCTGATCGGGCTCGCCGCGATGCTGGCGGGCGTGCTCGCGTACAGCCGCGAGCGCGAGGAGGAGCATGCGATCCACCTGTCGCCGTTCCTTGGCGCGCTCGCGGCCTGGCTCCACCCGTGGCAGGGAGCGACTCTGATCGTGATCCTGGTGGTGTGCGAGGTGGGAGACTCCGCTCGGACCCGCCTGCGAGCCCGTCTACCTGGACTGGTCGTTACGTGCACGGCGACGGCGGTTCCGCTCCTCTACTACGCCGTGCTCGCACGCACCGACAACTCATGGAGACTCGGCCAGGAGGCAAGCCGCGGCTCGTGGTCGCTCTGGGTTCTCGCTCTCTGCGAGCTACCGCTTGTCCTGCCCGCTGTGGTCGCGTACGCATCCCGCGCGCAGTCGTTCCTGCAACGCACAACGCGCGTGTGGCCGATCGCCGCATTCGCCGTGTTCGTATTCTTGAAGACGACGAACGGGGGTTTCGCGTTGCACGCGTTGCTCGGAATCAACATCCCCCTCGCCGTCTTGGCCGTACAGGGCTGGGGTACCGTCACGGCAGGCGTCGCGTGGATGCGTCGACCGGCACTGGCGTGGTTTGTGGTCGCTGCACTCGTCGTTCCCGCATTGGCCGTGCAGCTGCGATGGGCGAACCAGAGTATCTCCGCCAGCGCCCAGGCCCCTCCGCCGCGCGGACATGGAGATGCCAAATTCATCAGTGACGGTGAGCGCCACGCGCTCAACTATCTCGAACGCTTCCGTGGACCGGGCGGGGTCCTGAACGCGCGGCTACCTTGGCACCATCGTGCCGGGGACGACGGGCCGGCCCACGTACGTCGGCAATTCGTACTGGTCACCCGATTTCTCGTCGCGACTTGCAAAGACCGACGAGCTGTTCCTCGGGAGGATGTCCGCGGATGTCGCACGGGTGTTCGTTCGCAGGACCGGCGCGAGGTTCATCCTGCTGGACTGCAGATCCCGCCAGGACCTCGACCGAGCGCTTGCTGCCCTCATCGCTGCCGCACATCGCTTTGGATGTGCAGGCGTGTATGTCTTGAAGTAGCTCTGTTGCACACCACCTTCACACGATGCCACGTCCCTGTGTTGCGGCACCGTTGGACCCCGTGTACCTTCGGGAGGGGAGGGATTCTGCGGCGTGACGACCTGGACGAGCAGCGTTTCGTGAGCCAGCGAGAATGACGCCTCCTCGAGCGGTTGAGGTCGTTTCCCGGAACGGGACCCGTCCCCGCGCGCGGCCGGGCTTCCTGCTTGCGGTCGTATGGGTGGTCGTCGGCGCCGCCCTGTACGCAGCCGAGGTCCTCAGGCTCGTAACCGGTCTTGGCTGACGCCGTCGCTCACACAGTGCTCGGGGTAGCGACGCTGCTGGCATGGCTCGGGCTCGGTTCGCTGGTGCTCGTCCGCGGGCCGCGGGTAGGCGACAATTACCTCGACCTCCTCAATCGCGTCGGCGTCGGCGTCATCGCCTTCGCGCTGCTCACGTTTGCCGCAGGGTGGACGCGTCTGCTCTACCCTGCGGCGTATCGCGCTCTGTTCGTCGCCGCGGCACTCATCGGAGCGCGCGAGCTCGTCCTCTGGAGCCGCCAGCTGCCAAAGCCAAGCTTCCACGCGTGGCCGCGCTGGCAGCGGGCTTTGCTCGCACTGCTCCTCGTGTATGTGTGCATCGACCTGATCGCGGTCTCGGCGCCGATCTCGTCGCCCGATGCATTGCTCTACCACGCTGCCGATCCGAGGCTGTTCGCCCAATCGCACCGGATCTTCGAGATTCCCTGGAACTCCTCTTCGTACGAGCCCTCCTCGGTCGAGATGCTGGCACTCGACGGGTTACTGCTGTGGAACCCGGTCCAGGGAGCGTTCGCCCCGCTGCTGCTCGCCCTCGCCGCGCTCGCGGCCGTCGGAGCGTTCGCCTACAGGGTGGCCGGTCGCTCCGTCGCCCTCCTGGCGTCGGTCATCTTCTTCGCCCAACCCTTCATGGTCTGGGAGGCGACGTCGCTGTTCATCGAGACGGGGATCGCGCTGATGGTCGCGCTCGCCGCCTGGAACCTCTTCGCTTTCGTGCGTCATTCGGAGCGTGGCGCACTCGTCCTTGCAGGCGTCTTTGCAGGCGGAGCCGCGGGGATGAAATACCTCGGTCTGATCGTCGCGCTCACGCTCGCGGTGGTGCTCGCGCTCCTCCTCCTGCGTCGTCTGAGCGCGCAGCGCGCACTTCTCTTCGCGATCCCGGCTGCCGCCGTCGCTCTGCCCTGGTATGCCAAGAACGCGATCCTCACGGGAAACCCCTTCTATCCCCACATCTTCGGCGGCCTCAACAGCAGTGCAGCGATGGAGCTCCAGTACGCCATGAGCAGCTTCGGAAGCGGACGTTCAGCGCTCGATTTCGCGCTTCTGCCGGCACGACTACTCGCCGATGCAAAGCCCTTCGACGGCGGCGAATACCTCTCGCCACTGTTCGTCATCTTCGGGCCGGTCGCGGCCCTGCTCTTGCGAGGGCGGGCGATCTTGATCGCCTGCGCCGGCGTTCTCCTCTATCTCATCGCCTGGTTCGTCACGACGCAGCAGGCGCGCTTCCTCGTTCCGCTGATGCCTGTCGTAGCCGTGCTCGCGGCGCTCGGAATCGTCGCGCTCGCTCGCGAGTCGCGGCTCGGCCGCCTGCTGGCGACGACCGTGACGGCAGCGGCCCTGACCGTGGGCCTCGGCGCGTCGACCGTATACGCCGCCCAGTTCGTCCCCGTCTTGCTCGGTACGCAGCCGAGCGACGAGTTTCTCCGGCAGAAGGTCTCGAACTACCACGGCGTCGAGTGGCTGAACCGATCGCTTGGCCAGAACGACAGGGTCGCGACCGACGTCTGGGCGCTCTTCTACCTACGCGTCCCGTACACGCCGTTCGGAACGATGGGGGACCTGCTCCCTGCGAGCGCTGGGCCGGCAGCGACACGCGCATTCGTGAGGAGGCATGGGATCACGGACATCGCCATCCTCGACGACAACCGAGCGCGACGGCGCCAGGTCGGGTACCTGCGTGCACACTTGATCGCGCGCGTTCCCGTCCGTTCGGTGCAGTCGCGAACACGGGGACATTTTGGGCCGAGGCACGACATGCTCGTCTACGCGATCCCCGGCGATGAGTGCAAGCGATGGTCGCGCCGGCGGCCGCCGCCCGGTACTCCTCACCGGCATCCCCAGATCCGGCACCACATGGGTAGGGAGGATGCTGACGATGAGCGGCGAGCTCGGCTACATCAACGAGCCCTTCAACCTGTCGGTTTCCCCCGGCTCGTTTCGCGTTCCGGCCGAGCACTGGTACACGTATGTCTCGGAGGAGAACGAGGGACAATTCCTGCCGGCTCTCGGACAGGCTCTCGCGTTCGAGTATCCCCTCGCTCGCGAACTCAGGCGCTGCCGCAACCGGGCCGACCTTCACCACACGCTGAGGTCGTGGCGCGGCTTTGCGAGGAGCCGCGGACGACGACCGCTGGTCAAGGAACCCCATGCGGTCTTCTCCGCCTCATGGTTCGCGCGTCGGCTCGAGAGCGACATCGTCGTCATGGTTCGGGCGCCGCTCGCCGTCGTCAGCAGCTGGAAGCGGCTGGAGTGGGACGTTGACTTCGCGAACATGCTCGAGCAGCCCGCGCTCATGCGTGACTGGCTCGCTCCCTTCGAGCCCGAGATGCGCGCTGCGCTCTCAGGGTCGTGGCATCTGATTGACCGGGTGGCGCTTCTGTGGCGAGTCATCTACTCGGTGGTCGCAGACGAGCGGTTTCCGAAGGCATACCTGCTGCGGCACGAGGATCTCTCGCAGGACCCTGTCAGACGGCTACCGCAAGCTCTACGACGCCCTCGGTCTGACGTTCACGCACGACGTCGTAGAAGCTGTCAGAGCGTCGAGCAGCAGCGAGAACCCCAGCGAGACTACCGTCAAGCAGCCGCACGAGACGCATCTCGACAGCCGGTCCAATCTCGGGAACTGGCGACGCAGGCTCAACCAGAACGAGATCGATCGCATCCGTCGTATCACGGAAGAGACAGCCGCGCGCTACTACGCCGACCTCAGCTGGACGTGAACGTGACCCGGCACCTGACCGTGGCCGTCAAGCGCCACCCTCGGCTCCATCGCGCAGCCCGCCGCGCCCGTAATGCGTTCGGGCACCTGGTGCCGCCCCGGAGGTTCGACGGAATCCCCGGGCGGGTGCACTTCAACGACTTCATGTTTCTCGACAGCTCGCCCGAGGAGGTCGCCTCGTACGCCGAGCGGGCCCGCAACGTCCTCGCGCTCATCGAAGAGACGCTGGCTGCGGCGGGAAGAACGTTCGATGATGTCGACAGGTGGCTCGACTTCGGCTGCGGGTACGGGCGCGTCCTCCGCTTCCTGGTCAAGCGCGTGCCGGCTGGGCGGATCACGGCGACGGATGTGATCGAGGAGGGTGTGGAGTTCTGCCGGTCCGAGTTCGGCGTCACCGCTCTTCCCTCTCGGCCAGAGCTCGACTCGATGCGGCTGGGGGCTTTCGACTTCATCTACGCGATCTCGCTGATCACGCATCTGAACGAGCGGAACTCAAGGGCGTTCCTGCGGCTCGTCGGCGACTCCCTCACCGACCGCGGCATCGTCATGTTCACGACGCACGGCCGCTGGTCGATGGAACACGTGGGCGAATATGACGGCGGGCTCGAGACGCAGGGAGACGAGATTCGGCGCTCCGTGCAGGAGCGCGGGATCGCCTATCGCCGCTATCCCTTCGCGCCGGACGACTACGGCATCACCTGGCACTCAAGAGCGTTCATCGAGCAGACGATGGCGGAGCTGCACGGCGAGTCCGATCGTTCCGATCCTGTTCAGACCACACGGCCTCGATGGCCATCAGGACGTCTTCGCGTTTCAGCGTGTCGTTCGTCTCGTTGAAGCCGAAGGGCCTGCACGGTGAGCTTGTTTCCAAACCGGCCCGCCACCCCGTTGACCACCTTGAACGTCGCTTTCGCCAGCGGGAGCAAGAAGCGGAGCTGACAGGAGCTTCATCGCGATGCCCGGCCAGTGCCGGTAGTACATCGCATACCGATGGGGCTGGACCGATTGGAACCCCCGCGCCGAGAGCTCCCTCGTGATCTCGTCGAGCGTCAGTCGCCGGACGCGGTTCCCAGCCTCCTCCTCGGCCTCCGCCATTCCGAGTCTCACCGCTGCAGCTGTGACGGCAGCTGCAGCGGGCTCGCTTACCGAGACGCCGCGCCGGGCGACACGCGCCATCTCCGCCAGGCCGAGCGCGGGGCGCTCGAGATGGTGAAGGCCATCGTGGACGTAGACAACGTCGATCGATCGATCCCGAAACGGAAGGGCATCGGCGTCGGCGACGACGAGCGTGAGCTCGAGGCCGAAGCGCCTCGCTCGCTCGCGGGCCTGGAGGATGACGCCGAGAGAGATGTCTGAGAGGATCACGCGCGCACCGGTGCGCGCAAGGAATTCGGCGTCGACTCCTGATCCGCCGCAGATCGTGAGCGCGGTCGCACCGGGAAGAAGAGGCTCGAGGCCGATGACGCTGCGGCGAAACTTCTCGCGCAGTAGCCACCCATACAGTGGCGGCGCTCCGCGCGGCCTCGTGATCCCGAAGTCGTCTGCCGAGGGCTCCTGGTCAAAGAAGGCGACCTGGCGCTGTTTGTGGCTGCGGCCGTCTGCTGCAACGGCTGCCTCGCGGCGAATCCCAGGCGGCAGGAGAACGGGGATCTCCAAGTGAAACGGGTACTCGGTACCGCACGCCGTGCATACGAGTCGGCAGCTCCGCCGCCTGTCCGGCGAGCAGTGTTCCCCTGCACGCCGGACACGCGAGCAGTTCTAGGAGTTCCTCGTCAGGTACCACGGCTAGCTCGATTGAAGGCGCCCCTTACTCTCGCAGAAGGGCACACTGTAGGCGCGGCATGCGATCATCGCCGACGCGCCGCGGCGTCGCTCACGCTCAACGGCAGTCGACTTGGAAAAACGGGTTCCGCTGGGCAACTTGCTCTTCCCGACGAGCGCGGCTATGTTGAGTGCTCTTGGGGAGGTTGCTGGGGTTGGGAAGGCTCTTTCTGCTCATTACGGCGATGGTCGTGTTTCCGCTGGCTTTGCCTGGGCATGAGGCGACCGCGCAGACGCCGACGATCGTGTCGCTGACATTCGACGACGGCTGGGACTCGCAGCAGACCGCAGCGACGATGCTCCAGACGCACGGGCTGAAAGGGACGTTCTATGTGAACAGCGCGAACATCGACCAACCGGGCTACCTGAGCTGGGATCAGCTGACGGCAATGAACGCCGCGGGCGACGAAGTCGGCGGGCCACACGCTCCACCACGTGGACCTGACGACGCTGAGCACGGCGGACGCGACGACCGAGATCTGCCAGGACCGGACGACCATTCAGTCTCACGGTTTCGTCGTCCCCGACTTCGCGTACCCGTTCGGCGCTTACGACTCCGACACGGGGGGCGGCACGGCGGACGTCTCGTCGATTCCCCAAGGCTGCGGCTATTCGTCGGGTAGGGGCGCGTTCGGCCTTCACAACATCACCGCGACAAACGACTCGCGGAAGTACGCAACGAGTACTCCGCCGCCCGAACCCGTACAAGATCCTCGTGCCGTGCTGCATCAACTACGCATCCTTCAACAACTCGACTCCGACAGCTGCCGCACTCGAAAACTACGTCCAACAAGCTACGGCCGAAACCTCGCCCAATCCAGGGTGGGTGATCTTCTACTTCCATCGCATCTGTGACAACTGCGGAGGCGACGGTCCTGCCCCAGCGATTAGCCCGAGCGAGTTGAACGCGTTCCTCGACTGGCTCACGTCCAGCTCCAACGGCGGGGCAGTCGTTAGGACTGTCGCGCAGGTGATCAAGAACGATGCGCAGGCGCCTACGACATCGATTTCCTGCAGCGGCACCGCCTGTTCGAGCGGCTGGTACTCCGCGCCGGTCAGCGTCTCGCTCTCGGCCACGGATTCCAGCGGATCCGGCGTCGCGATGATTCGCTACACGACCGACGGATCAGAACCCACGGCAGCAAGCCCGCGCTACACCGGGCCGTTCTCCGTTTCCGCGACGACCACCGTCAAGTACCGCGCCTGGGACAACGCCAACAACCTCGAGGCCGCGGAGTCGCGTACGATCCAGATCGACACCACGCCCGCCGACCTCGACGATCGCGTGCAACGGGTTCCCGTGCTCGACCTCGGCGTACGCCGCTGCCGTGACGGTGGCGCTGTCGTCGACAGATAGCGGAGAGCGGAGTCGCAGCGATCCGCTACACGCTCGACGGCTCAGATCCGACCTCATCGAGTACGGCTTACAGCGGCGCGTTTACGGTCTCCGCGACGACGACGGTCAAGTACCGCGCCTGGGACACCGCGGCCAACGTCGAGGCGACGAAGTCGCAGCTAATCACGATCAGCCAGACTGCCCCGGACACCACGCCGCCGACATCCTCGATCAGCTGTAACAACTCGACCTGCTCGACCGGCTGGTACGGAGGCTCCGTCAGCGTCTCGCTCTCGGCCACCGATAATTCCGGCGGATCCGGCGTCGCCTCGATCCACTACACGACGAACGGCACCGATCCGTCGCTCTCCAGCCCCACCTTTACCGTTCCTTTCACGGTCTCAGCAACGACGACGGTCAAATACCGCGCCTGGGACAAGGCTGGCAACGTCGGGTCCGCCAACTCCCAGCTGATCCAGATCGACACGATCGCTCCGACCGTGGCGATCACTTCTCCCACCAACGGGTCGCAGGTGAGCGGGACCGTCAAGCTCACGGCCACGGCTAGCGATAGCGGCGGCTCGGGCGTCGGGCAGGTGAGCTTCTATGGCAACGGCGTACTGATCGGCACGGCGACGAGCAAGGGCTCCTCTTTCGTGAACTGGAACACCAAGAAGGCGACGAAGGGCTCACACACGCTGACGGCAATCGCCACTGACGGAGCGGGCAACTCGAAGACGTCAGTGTCCGTAGCCGTCACCATCGCGTAGTTGCCTTTCCCGGCCCGGCGACCAATGCGCGGCTCGCTCTCCCTTTTTTGCTCGATGATTGTTCTCGCAATGATTCTTTCCGTCGCTCTCGCGGGCTGCTCGCGCGGCGACAAGCCGCACAGCGCCTCGGCAAAGCCATCGCCCGCCCAAAAGCCGAAGCCACCGGAGATTCGAGATCTCCCTCACGTCGGCACCGTCGTGATCTCTCACCTGCCCCTGCTCGTGATCCGGGACCGATCGACGCATGGGCGGCACTTCTATCTCACGGGAGTTCAGGCCGGCGAGTGCCTGAGCTTCTTGCACGCGAATTCGGCGGCCTCCGCGAAGGAGATTAGTGAAGCGTGCCCGGGCACGGTGAATGCTGCGATGGACGATCAAGCGGCGACGACATCTGCGACGAAGCCTTAGCGACGTCCGCCAATATGCCCAGTTCCTCGTCGGATCAGACGCCGGCCGAGGCGTTCGGCGCGCCGCACGCGCGCGAGTAGGTACGGCGGCTGCCTGGCAATCTCGAAATCGTTCAAGACGTCACGCTTCCGACTCGCAGGAACTCGTTCTCCCCATAGGTACGTCGTCGTGTTCCGATCGTGCACCAGCGCGACCCACCCCGGCTCGTCGAGATATGTGATCTCGTTCTCCTCGCCTATCTTGTGGTGCGGCCACTCCCACGCAGTACATGCGTCTCCTGCCGGCTCGAGTAGGGAAACGAATGCATTCTGCGTCTCGTGCACGTGGCGGAGCTCGTCCCGCACCACGTCGTAGTAGAAGCCACGACTGAACTCGACGACCTTGCGACCTCCCTCGTACCGGCACGCACTTTGCGGAGATGGTCCCGATGCATAACGTCATCGCAATCGAGGCGTGTCGTGATGATCCAGTCTTCACCGGATGCCAGCAGCGCCACCGCCTCGCGCGCCTCGGGTACGCCCGTGCTCCCTGCATCGTCCACCGTGACGATGCGGAGTCTTTCGTCTCGCTACCCGAATCAGTCGAGATCTGCTCTCGGCATTGCATTCGGATAGACGAAGAAGAGCCACGTGAAATCGGGCGCCGTTTGCCGGACGAGGCTTGGGAGGCAGTACTTCGCGAACAACTCACGCCTACGGACCTGCCAGCAATGGTCACTGACGAGCTCCAAGCTTCAGCGATCCAGGGACCCGGAAGGTTCCAGCGCATCAGGACGAAATGTTTCATCGCGGTCTCGACCTTGGGAACAGGGTGCACATTGCGTGGCTCATCGAACGATTCGACCTTCGAGCAGACCGTGGCCGACGAGGTGGATCCGCGAAAGCTCGACCTGCGGGAGCTCACGCCATAGACCAGCGACGCGGATCTCTCCTTCGCGGAGCGCGTCGTCGAGGAAGAACGTGCACGGCGATGCCAGGTGGCCGATGAGGAGTGGAAGAGTGCCGAACCGCGCGGCCCCACCGCCCGATGGGCCGTCAATGAGTACAACGTCGGGCTCGAGCTCCAGGAACGAGCGGAGGAACGACCCGTCGAGGTCGTAACACGTTGTCGGGCCTCCGCAGATCACGCGCTCGCGGAGCACTCGATGAGCCAGTCTCACACAGGCGCTGAGTCCCGCGTCGTCAACCAATCGGCGCGTCGCCTCCAGATACGTCTCGCTCTCCTCCACCGAGAAGACGCGCGGGTTAGCACCGCCGTGAATGTCTGCCATTCGAGCGGCGAGCACGACTGTGCTCACACCGCTTCCGAACTCGAGAATTGCGCGTGGACGCAGCTCGCGGATGCGAGCGTCGATAAAGTTCAATCCCTCGGCGCCTAGACTGAAGGGGTTCGAGGCCTCGCCGGCGAGGACGCCGCGTAACTCTTCCCGAACCAAAAGCGGATCGCGGCGTTCGGCGCGCGTCAGCTGCCACTGACTGACGGAGTCGTACGACGAGGGAATGCGAGCAAGGGCTCGCAACTGCGAGTACGAAAGCGAGGCACCCGCTCGCGCAGTTGCGGCGATGAACAACGCGTGCCCTACTCTGTCTCGGAGGTTCGTGGTCAGACGGCGGCGTCGAGACACCGGTCGCGGTCTTTGGTTCCGAAGTCTCGAGGAGCAGCTCACGAGCTCTCGCGGCCGAGGCGCCAACCACGTACGAGCCCGAGCGGAAGTCCGCGGACGAACCCGAGGCGAGGGTCGGCGTGCGTACGCGGATATCGACGTACGCTCCGCGCGAGGAGAGCCCGTGCTGCAGCGACGATTGCGCTCGCAAGGTACGTAATCACTCGTATGTCGCCCCGCCGGAGGTGCTTTCCGTAAACCATGCCCTGGCCGATCCCGTAGTTGACGTAGAGGCGCGCCAGCTGCTCCCGACTTCGCCAGTCGTGGTGCCAGGCGACGAAGTCGGGCTCGTACCGGATGCGCCGGCCCGCCCGCAGCCAGCGGTAGGACAGGTCGTTGTCCTCGGCAGCCGGCTGGATCCGCTCGTCGAAGCCGCCGAACTCGAGCAAGACGCGAGCGGTGAAGCGCCATCGACTGCGTGTAGAGGACGAACGCGGGCTTCCTTCGCGTACTCACGCTCGACCGGGATCGTCGATCGTCGAGGGAACGACGCGCGGGATCTCCGTACGGTCGAACTCGCCCGGTCACGATGAGATTGCGGCTCGCTGCGAGGCGTGGCGGACAGCCGCGCTCGACCCACGTCGGCTCGACGGTGCAGTCGTCGTTCGTCAGGAGGACGACCTCGTGCTGCGCCTCGTGGAGCCCGAGGTTGAATGCAGCTGCCGAGGCCGCGTCGTCCGACAGTCGATCCGCGCGCACCCGCCGGTGGCAAAGTCGGCGACGACGTCGGCAACGGCAACGTCGTCGCTGGAGTCGATGACGAGGATCTCTGCCGCCCGGGGCTCGCATCGTGCGAGCGACTCGAGGCACGGGCGGAGGAGCTCCGGCCGCCCGATCGTCGGCAACACGACGGTGACCGGTGCGGCCGCCGGCACACGTCCGAACGTGCGACTCGGTCGCTCACGGGAAGAAGACGCCGATGCCGGATGCTCCCGTTCAACGCGCCCGAGCTCTCGGCCGAGCCGAACGCCGAGGGGTGCGAGATCAGCCTTCGTCCGCGCCCTCGAGAAGTCGACGGCGAGCCGCGCCCACGACGTCAGCATTCTGCTTGACCGTTCGCCGCTGCATCCCTACCCTCCGATACCGCTTGTACAGCAGCGGTGCACACGACGAACCGGCGAAGCCCTGTCGGAAGAGGTCGAGCAGGCTGTCTCGGTAGCGCACGCGGTAGACCGCCTCCGGCACGTAGTGAAGCGGCGTCCCCGCGAACTGCACCTCCCACGACATCGCGATGTCGTGCATCCGCGGGAGGTCCTCCGGGAACCCGCCAACGGACTCGAACACGGATCGCACTGATGCCGATGCTCGCGCCCGCGTTCGGAAGGACGCCGAACTGGTCGACGAGCGGCTTGCCCGAGGGTCGCGTACAGGCCGGCCATGTGCGCCGCGACGAACCCATTCCGGGTTCAGCGTGTCCTCGTCGAACGCCGACGTGACGAAGTCGTGAACGTCGAGCGCGGCGGCCATCGCGGAGACGTAGCCGGGAGCCACCTCGTCATCGGCGTCAACGAACAGAAGCTTCGCTGCCAGACGGCGTGCCGCGCGCCGACGTTCGCGCGCGTATCCCGCTCCAAGCCTGTCAGGAGCATCGACGACCCGCAGTCGGAGGCGGCCCGCGAAGCTCTCGGCGATCTCTCGCGAGTCGTCCTCGGAGCGGTTGTCGACCGCGACGACCTCCCAGCGACCGGAGAAGTCCTGGCTCGCGAGTGCCTCGAGCTGGTCGCGAGATCGTGCGGGCGGCATTTCTGAACGGCAACACGACGCTGACGTCCAGTCGCCCCACGGCGGGTGCTTGCGTCACGACGGCGCCGGCGAGGCGAGCCCCAGTCCGCGAGGCACGGCCTCCGCGAGCCGAAGGGCACGCAGGACAATCCAGACGCTTATCGAGAGGCTGATGAGGAACATGGCCGCCGAGCAGAGACGCCAGAGACCGCCCTGCTGCAGCGTGTAGGGGTAGACGAGCGCGTTCGCAGTCGTCGCTCCCATGATCGCCAGCCCAAGCCAGAGTTGGTCGGAGGGACGCTCGAGCACGAGCGCCCCCGCGATCGCCCACGCCACCAGCATCAGCACGAGGTACTGCGGGACTGAAGACACGGTTCAGAAGCAGGAAGAAGACGGGCGCCATCGCGGCCACTGCGACTCCCGCACGGGCACTTGCACGCACACGCCAGAGCACCGCCGCGAGGGCGAGCAAGACAACGGCCTGCACAACAGTCGTCATCGAGTTCGCCCACCCCGGAACGCTGGCGGGTAACCAGAACTCGTGAAGCGAGATGCTGACGCGACCGAAGGGGGCAAGCAGCAAGTACCAAATCGACTCGCCTGTCACACCCTGGCTATGGAAGTACCTGTACGAGTACAGCGTGTGCTCCGGACTCCAGATGAGGAACGGGAGGTGGAGGAGAACGAACACGAGCGTGAACGCCAGCAGGTGGACGCCAGCCGTGCGCGGCCGGCGCCCTGCGACCAGCCACACGACGAGCGCCGCGCAGGCGAGGGCGGGCGTCCATTTGGCTGCCGCTCCAAGTCCGAGCACCGCTCCGGCAAGCGCCCACCGCTCGCGCAGTGCGAGCAGCAGACCCAGCGCGAGCAGCGCCGTCGGGAACAGGTCGAACCTGAAGACCCACGAGAACGCGTTAAGCGGCCACAGCGCGACAAGAGCCGCCAACCACGCACTCCGGCGCGTCCGCAGCGCCCAGACCGAGACGACAGCGACGAGCTGGAGGGGAATCATCAGGAACGCGTGCGCCACCCGCGTCGGGCCACCACCGAGGAGCGCCTCGAGCGCGAACAGGAGCACTGCCGCCGGCGGGTACTGCGCGTCCGGATAGTGGCCGTGCAGGAGCGAGTTCCCCCAAAGCCGATACAAGACCGCGGAATCGACGCTGGTGACGTGGAGGGAGAGGACGAGCACGATCCAGGAGAGCTGGAAGGCGAGGGTCAAGGCCAGTAGCGGCAAGAGCCGAAGCCGCTCCTGCGACCGCCAGGCGACAACGAAGGCACAAGCGGCTGCAACTGCGCCAAGCACGATCCAGGCAGCCGAGCCCTGCTTGACTGCCGCGAGCTCGGCGAGCAGCATGGCGCCTGCAGCGCACGCAAGCGCAACATGAGGCTCGAGCGCAGGGATGCGAGCGCTACCAGTCGCGACGGGGACGGCGGCGACCTCGTGCCGCCCTTCGGGCATCATCGAGTTGGAAACGCTGCCTCCTCGCCGACAGCGCGTGGAAGGGAACGAGCTGAGACCCCGCCGGTCTCGTCCTCGCCACGGACAACGCGCGATACGAGGTACAGCGGTCGCTGCAGTACCTGCTCGTGAACCCGCGCGAGGTAGCGGCCGAGGATACCCACGCTGATTAGCTGCACTCCGCCGAGGAACAGCACCGCGGCCAGAATCCAGAGCTCGATCGTCGCCGCGAGCACGCCTACGAGCGATAGCGCCAGGATGGCAAACGCCCCAAGCCCGCTCAGGAGCGCGATGAAGAGGCCGAGGTAGGTGGCCAGTCGGAGCGGGACGTCGGAAAACGACACAATCGCCTCGAATGCAATCCGGAAAAGGGCGGGATACGACGCTCCCCGTCCGCTTGTCCTTCCGGCCCGCCGGTAGTCGATCGGCACCTGCTTGAGCCCCACCCACGCCACCATCCCGCGCAGGAACCGGCGCCTTTCGGGCATCCGGCACAGAGTCTCGACGACGCGTCGAGAGATGAGACGGAAGTCGCCGGCCTGACCTTGGTACGGCACCCGCGCGATGCGGCCCATGAGGGCATAGAAGATCCCGGCGAGGCGGTGCTTTAGCCGGCTCTCGTCGCTTCCGATCCGCCGCGCATACACCACATCGGCCTTTTCCGAGCGCGCGAGCGCGATCATCTCGGGAATCAGCTCAGGCGGATCCTGCAGGTCGGCGTGCATCAGCACGACGAATTGCCCTCGCGCGTGGTCGAGTCCGGCGCTCATCGCGATCTCCATGCCGTAGTTGCGCGAGAGCTCGACCAGCGTGACGCGCGCATCTTTAGGCACCCAGCCAGCGATCATCGCAGCCGAGCCGTCCGTCGAGCCGTCGTCGACGTAGACGACCTCGTAACCGCCGTCGATACCGACGAGCGCATCGGCGAGCCGTGCGCGCAGCGGGAGAAGTCCGGCTTCCTCATTGTGTACCGGAATGACGACAGAGACGACGGGGTCCTGCACAGTGATCACTCGAGCATGCCCGCCCAGAGCTGAGCGGCACTCAGTCTCGTCCCTCCCCTCGATTTCCCTACTTCGCCCCGCAGATCCTGATTGTAGATCGGCTTCAAGGCGATTGAAAGACAGGCGACCGCCGCCGAACGAGCATGCCGTCCGCGATCTCCGGCTACCCGGGGACCTCGGCGCGGAACAGCTGGAACGGCAGGAGGCTCCGCCAAAGCGGCACGCGCTCGAGTCGTTCTTCGACCCGAGGGCCCCACGACCGGTTGACCGCGAAGGGCGGGAGAAACCCGAACCGCCCGAGTGCCGGCTTGACCAGCCCGGCTGCCCGGGCGGCGTGGAAGACTGTCTGCCGACGCATGTTCAGGAGCCCCTTGTCACCGCTCCAGCTCATGCCGGGGACGACCAGCATCTGGATGTAGTAGAGCGGATTGAACGGGTTCGGCTCGAGGAAGACGATCCGCCCTCCCGGCTTTGCGAGCGCCTGCATCGCCGCATAGGCAATCTGTCAGATCATGGAGGTGGTGGAGCGTGAAGAAGCCGACGAGCGCGTCAAAGCCGCTGCCCAGCTCGTCGGGTGGATCGAGGATGTCGCCGCAGTGGAGTGGGATCGCGTACCGCCCTCCGTCGAACTCCCGGAACCTCTCGAGCAGCGACTCCGAGAGGTCGATGCCTTCCACGATCAGCCCCTGGTCGGCGAGCGCGAACGTGTACCGCCCCATCCCACAACCGACGTCGAGCACGCGCTCGCCGGGAGCGAGACCCGCGAAGGCGACGAGCTGGTCGACCTGACGTCGAACGTAGTGAGAGTCGGTTGGCCGCATCGCGTGTTTCCCCGCGCGCTCGAAGTACTCGATCTGCGCGCGGTTGTGGCGCGCAAGTGCGTCCCTCTCGAGTTCGCCCATCGACTCAGCGTATGTCTCCCGCACGAGAGCGCGCAATGCGCGAGACGCTGTGGCGCCGCAGGCTTCGTGTCATCGCCTCCTCGTACGCGCGCTTGAGTCCCTCGACTTGCGAATTCAGCGGAAAGCTGCGACGCACGTGTTCCCGGGCGCGAACGGCGAGACCGGAGCGCAGGTCGCTGTCGTCATGAAGCTTCACGATCCACTCGGCGACGACCTCGGGGTCGTCCGGCGGGACGAGGATTCCGGTCTCGAGGTGCTCGATCTGCTCCGGGAGACCGCCGACCGCCGTCGCGATCACGGGCACGCCCGCCGCCATCGCCTCGAGCGTGCTGAGCGGGAACGCCTCCTGCCGCGACGGCAGCACGAAGAGGCTCCAGCGCGACAGCGCCTCCGCCGCGGGCTGGCGGCCGAGCATTCGTAGCGCGGCGTGCAGCGGCGGAGAAGCGGCCAGCTTCTCGACGCGGGAGTCAAAGGCCTCGTCATGCCAGATCCGGCCGGGGCCGATGTGCTCGAAACGAAGCTGCGGCCGCGCCTCGAGCGCCAGCCGCGCTGCCTCGAGGAAGACATCCGTCCCCTTCGCGCGACTCACGTGGCCGATCGAGCCGACGACGCACGCGTCGTTTTCCCGTCGCGCCACCGCCGCCGCAGGGACGCCGTTGTGCACTGTTAACACGGGCGTTCTGCCCGCGTGCTCCCGCAGCATTGCACTGACGGGTCTGGAGACTCCGACGAGCACATCGGCAACGGCCGCGGCCCACCGAAGGCTCACGCCACGCTTCCTGCCCGGCGGCGGTAGCTCGTGCACCTGGACGACGATCGGCAGGCCGCGCCTGCGCGCGAGGGTTGCCTCCGGAAGCATGAGCAGCGAGTTCGTGTGGACCACGTCCGGCGCGTCCGACGAGAGCCAGTGGTCGAAGGCGCGGAGGTAAGCGGGCGTCCGCCGGATCCGGGCAACGACACCCGGTTCCCTTCGCCACGCACGGAGACTGAAGGCAAGCGGTTTCTCGCGGAAGGCGTGGTGCGTCAACAGCGCGGCGCTCTCGGCAATCAGCGGTCCGTCGCCCGGAAACCACCCGCTGCAGACCCAGCCGGATGCGCGCAGGTCGGGGACAGCTCGGAGGACGGAGACTCCTGCGCCGAGCACCTCCGACTCGTGGAAGAGAACGCACACTCGCCTCGGCTTCCCGGTCGGCACGGGCTAGCGCGCCGTGTCCACTGGAACAACGGACCCCATCGCTCTACAGTGAGAGTCACTGCGGCGAAACGGGTTGTTCGCGCCCGGAGAGCTGCCGATCGGGGAGAGGCACCAGGGGGGACAACACTGAGCGGCCTGAACATTCTCGTGACGACGTCGTACTACTGGCCGGAAGAGGCCGGGAGCGCGCCCTACCTCGCGGGCCTCGCGCAGCACCTGCACGAGCAGGGCCATCGGGTCGTCGTCGCGACTGGGTATCCGCACTACCCGGAATGGCGCCTCCCTCCCCACGCGCGGCTGTTCCGCACTGAGCGACACGGACAAGTCGAAGTGCGGCGGCGCTGGCACTACGTCCCGCGCAGGCAGACTGCTGCGCACCGTCTGCTGTACGAGGCGTCCCTCTACATGCTCGGTCTTACCGCGCTGCCGTGGCGCCGCCCGCGCCCAGACGTCGTGATCGGCACGTGCCCATCGCTCGCCGGCGGCGCGCTCGCGGCGACCGCGTCGACGATCTATGGCTCGCCTTATGCGCTCGTCTTCCAGGACCTGATGGGCAAGGCGGCGCGGCAGAGTGGAGTGCCGGGTGGAGCACGTGTGGCAACGGTAGTTGGTGCCGCGGAGCTCGCGCTCGCTCGGCGCGCCGCCGCCGTCGGCGTGATCGCCGACGGATTCCGCTCCTACCTCGAACAGGGCGGTGTCTCGCCGCAGAAGATCTTCCGGCTGCGGAACTGGACACGCCGCGTGGATCCGAGCGAGACCATCGCCGAGACGAAAGCGCGGCTCGGGTGGCGCCCAGACGAGTTCGTGTGTCTGCACGGCGGGAATCTCGGCAGGAAGCAGGGGCTCGATAACCTTCTGAACGCCGCTGCGCTCCTGCGCGGAGAGGGCGTGCGAATCGTCCTCTCGGGCGACGGCAACGACCGCGAGCGGCTCGAGCTGAGATCGCGCGAGCTCGAGCTCGACAATGTCCAGTTCATCGAGCTGCAAGGCCCGGGGCACTGGGAGGCGGTGATGGCAGCCTCGAGCGTCTTGCTCGTCAACCAGCTTCCCTCGGTGACCGACATGTCGCTTCCGTCGAAGCTGACCTCCTATTTCGCCGCCGGGCGGCCGATCGTGGCGGCCGCGTCCGCGGACAGCGAGACAGCACGCGAGATCGAAGCGGCCGGTGCGGGTTCCGTCGTCCCGCCCGACGACCCCGCGCGTCTGCGCGCGGCGATCCTCGCGCTCAAGGGGAGCCCGAGGGCCGCGGAGCTGGGGGCTCGCGGCCGGCGCTATGCGGAGAGCGCGCTCTCCCCGGGGGCAGTCCTCGCGGAGTACGAACGCTTCGTGGAGTCCGTTCTGTAGACGACCCTCCGCCGGCCGCAGCCCGTGCCGACGGCACGCTAGGCTCAAGGCTTTGCGACGCGCTTCGTCTTCCGCCAGCGATCCACGTTGGCAACGTGGATCTCGCGGAGGATCCGCGGCACGTCGTATGTGAGCTTCCAGTCCGGGTAGTGCGACTCGAAGCGGCCGTTGTCACCGATCCACCAGATGTGATCGCCGACGCGGTTCTCGTCGGTGTACGTCCATTCGAGCTTGGCGCCGGCGATCTCCTCGGAGAGCGCGATCGCCTCGAGCACGGACGCGTTGCTGAAGCGTCCGCCGCCGATGTTGTAGACCTCGGCGACACGCGGCGCCCTGAAGAACGCATCGAAGGCGCGGATCAAGTCCGCGCTGTGGATCGCGTCGCGGACCTGCTTGCCCTTGTAGCCGAACACGGTGTAGGGGCGGCCGGTCATCGCGCAGCGCATGACGTAGGCGAGGAACCCATGCAGCGCGGCCGCGGCGTGATGCGGCCCGGTGAGCGTTCCGCCGCGGAAGCAGGCCGTAGGGAGGCCGAAGTACCGCCCGTACTCCTGCACCAGCACGTCGGCCGCCACCTTCGAGGCGCCGAAGAGGCTGTGCAGGCAGCTGTCGATCGACATGTCCTCGCGGATTCCGTCGTTGTACGTGTGACTGCGGTCGATCTCCCACCGCGTCTCGAGCTCGACGAGCGGGAGGGCGTTCGGGCGGTCGCCGTACACCTTGTTCGTCGACGTGAAGATGAACGCCGCCTCCGGCGCATGCAGGCGCGTCGCCTCGAGCAGGTTCAGCGTGCCGACTGCATTTACGTCGAAGTCGACGAACGGCTCTCTGGCAGCCCAGTCATGCGACGGCTGCGCGGCGGTGTGTATCACGAGCTCGATCGCCTGGCCGTAGCGGCGGAAGAGGCGCAGCATCGCGTCCCGGTCGCGCACGTCGAGGTCGTGGTGCGAGTAGCTCGCCCCCAGCCGCTCCTGTACGCGGGTCCGGTTCCAAGTCGTCGAGGCTTCGGCGCCGAAGAAGACGCGCCGCATGTCGTTGTCGATGCCGACCACCTCGAGGCCGAGCGAGCCGAAGTGGATCGCCGCCTCGGAGCCGATCAGACCACTCGAGCCGGTGATAACCGCGACGCTCATTCGCTGCCCTTGCTCGTCTTCGACGTCCGACCTCCGACCGAGGGTCGCGGGTGGTCTCGCGTTCCTTTTCGTCTCGACGCACGATGCTCCAGCGCGCGCTCGTACGCGTCGAGATGCACCTGGGCGCACTTCGGAGTCGAGCAAAGATTAACCGCACGGGCACGCGCACGGGAGCCCATGGCTGCGCGCGATCCGGAGTCGCCGGTGCGGACGACAGCGTCTGCAATCGCACGCGGGTCGAGGGGCCGTACGACGAATCCGGTCACGCCGTCCTGTACGAGCTCGGACACACCGCCCACGTCGGTCGCGACCACGGGGCGGCTCATCATCATCGCCTCCTCCACCGCCGTCGGAATCCCTTCCGAGCGTGGGACGGAGGAAAGGACGAAAATGTCCCCGGCAGCGAGTGCCGGGCGCACGTCATCGAGGCCGCCGGTGAACACGACATCGCTCCCGACCCCGAGCCGGAGTTGCCGACAAAGAGCGTGGAGCTGACGCTCGTACGCGACATGCGTTTCGTGAGAAGCGCCGACCACGAGCGCTTTGACGCGTCGCCCATCGCGCCGGAGCAGGCCCACTGCCCGGAGCAGGTACTCGTGGCCCTTCTGAGGATTCAGGTTCCCAACGCTGACCAGCACAACGTCGCCTCGATCGAAACCGAACGAGACCCGTGCCGCAGCCGGGTCGGCGTCCTCGAGCCGGAATTCGTCGGGGTCGACCGGAGGGAAGAACGGGTGCAGCCGGTCGCCGAGTCCCTCCGCACCCGGATGCACGCGGGCGACAGCCCAGCCGGTGCTCATCACGACATCGGAGAGACGGAGGACGAGCGGCATCATGAGCCGCCGCACGGACATCGGCGGCCGTGTATCGAGGAGCTGCCAGATGATCGCCCGTCGCTCCAGCGAGCCGGCGATCGCGGCGTGAGGGTTGACGAGCCCCTCGACCTGAACGACGTCGATTGCGCGCTCGCGTATCACCTGGCGAAGGGCTGCGACCTCCCCCGGTAGGTACCGAAGAAGGGCGAGCAGAGGGCGCGGGCGCAGCGTAGCCCGAGCCCGGTGTAGTGGGACGGTCAGAACCTCAAGGCCGCTGGCGCGGAGGCGGCGCGCCCCGTTGCCGCCGTTCGGAACGAGAACGGTAACCGAAACCCCTTTTTGCTCCAGCTCCCGCGCGAGCTGCAGAGCTTGGTTGTGCGGCCCGCCGAAGACGGGATAGTGGATGACGACGAGGACGTTCACCCGGCATCGCTGCGTCGCGGCCGTGTGTCGCGGGCGCGCGGCATCGCCAGGATCTTCTCGATCGCCGACTCGAATGCATCCGCCCACAGCTCAGGCGTCTGGCCCGCAACCTTCTCGGCCGAGGCTCGGCCCATGCGCCGCCGCAGTTCCGGATCGCCCAATAGCGACGTCATACATGCGAGCAGCGCACCAGAGTCTGCCGGCGGCACAAGGAAGCCGTTCTTGCCGTCCTCTACGCGCTCTTCGATCTCCCCGGAGGCTGTTGTTGCGATCACGGGCAATCCGCACGCCATTGCCTCGAGAACCACCATGCCGAACGGGTCTCCCAGTGTCGGGAAGACGAACACATCCGAAGCGGCGTAGAAGCGAGGAAGGGCCTCTTCCGTCTGAAAACCAGTGAATATGACGTTCCGCAGCGCCCTTTCTCGGGCCCGTGTCCGTAGCAGCTCTTCGTCGCGCCCGTCGCCGACCAAGAGAAGGCTGACCTCGCCGGCGTCTTGCCGTTGTAGGGATGCGAATGCGTCGACAAGGTAATCCAGTCCCTTGCCGGTCCAGATCCGCCCGACGTAGGCAAACGTCACCCCGCGGATCCCGAGTTCGCGCCGGAAGTCCTCACGGCGCGCCGGCGGAACGTCTGCACCACGTGCGTAGTGGTCAAAATCGATCACGTGAGGAATGCAGTGAATCCTGTCGTCCTTGACGCCGTATTGCCGGGCGAACGCGCGACCATCTTTGCCGGCAGTGAGGATCGCGTCGGCTGCTGGTAGCACTCGCGACTTGAGTGCTTCTTTCCATCGCCGCCGCCGGATCCAGGCATCAAACGTAACCTCGACCCAGAAAGCGGTGCGGGCGCCACGGCGACGAGCAACCGCGGCACCGGCAAGGAAATCGAGTCCGGCATATAGGCTGACGAGAACATCTGGTACCGCGTCCACGATCAGTGGATTCGGAAGCGCCAGAGCCCACGTGCCGGAACGGACGGCTCGAAGGTACTGGAACGGGAAGTGCCAGCGGGCCTCTTCGACAGCCCAGCTTCGGTCGCTTTCAGTTCGCGCAGAGAACCACGCCTCGAACTCGAGGTTCCTCCTCTCGGCGACCGCATTGAAGCGCTCGACCATGTATGGCGCCGGGATGTTGTTCCAGTACACGACCCGGGTCATGTCGGCATCGCTGGTGCGACCCGCAGGCTCGCCGTCCTTGACAGCCGGAGAATGAGCCAAGCAGGAAAAACGACAACCATGAACTGGACAGTCGTGTCGACGGGACTATTGCGGAGGCCAATGGGAATGAACCAGAGGGAAAGCGCAAAGAGAACCTGGACCCCCAGAGTGTGCTCGTGGGCCAGGAAGTATCGATACAGAGCGCACATCGCGACCCCGAAGAGGAACATGCCGGCAAGCACTCCCGGAACGCCAAAATCCCAGTAGAAGTACAGGAGTACCGAGAACTCTGGGTTGATGCCTCCTTTTCGGGACTCGACGGGCCACAGAGACCCGATGAGCTTGTCCCTGGGCAATTCCGGCTTTCCGGCCCAGAGGGCGCGCGGGATCGGGCGGGACACGAGGTCGCCGAAGATTGTGCGGCCGTACGTGTAATCCAGCGGCTTCGGAATTTCTGCGACCGCGGCTGCAAGAACGGGAGCCATCTCAGCGTCCGGGCCGGAAATGAACGACACGAACCGATCCGGGTGCATCGATCGCATGATCGTTTGGGCGACGTTCTCGCCACGAGTACCTCGGCCGCGTAGGTCCGAGAGGAAGGCCGAGCCGACGACCGCGACCAGTGCCAAGGTGACGAGCACTACCGCGGAAGGGCGGGCTCCCCGCCTCAGGTATGAGAAGACGAATGCTCCCCCCGCCAGCGGGAGAATCGCGATCCGTGCACCGAGCGGCACAGTCCGAAACAAGAAGATCGCCCCGAACAGCAAAGCGATGCCAACGAGAGCCTTTTTCCGTCGCTCGAGCCCCACGGCCAAGAGAAGGAGCGTTGCTGGAACTAGCAGGAAGAACGAATACCAAAGGTAGAAGGACGAGGCCTGAACATCCTGCGACAGCGCCGATGAGCGGCCACGAAGGATCAGCATCAGGGTGGAGAGTCCCGACGAGGACGCTAGGAAGACAAAAAACGACAGAATGCCCGTCAAGCCGACGACGATCGCAAGGCGGGTCACGCGCTGGACGGAGACATCCTCGAGCGCGCCGCATCGGCGCGCGAGGCGATGACCTAGCGACGTCTCATAGGCCGATACGAAAGCCGCCGCACCGAGAAGTGACAAGAAGAGCATCTTCGTGAACCCACCTGTCACGTCCGTCGACCCCGCCGGTCCATCGTAAGCGAGATGGTGGTGCGCAATCATCCATGCCGGACGCGCCACGAACATCACGGCGTACGTGAGCGCGAAGACCACGATCGGCTCGAAGACGTCCAGTTGCCGTCGGGCCACGCGAGCGGCGAGTGGAAGCACCAGGACGCAGCCAGTCGCGCACACGAGCGCGACTCGCAGTGCCTCGGCTCTCATGCCGCGGCGGTCGACGGACGTACGTCAGCCGCTGGACCGACCGGCGCGTCCCACGTCCGGAAGACAAGTGCCAGGAGCAAGACGAGCCCCAAACTCCATCCCTTATCCTCAAGCGGATTCCCGAGGAATACACTTGCCACCGTGATGATCGCATAGGCTGTAAGTGCCAGCGTCTCCGGTCTTGGATGGTTGCTACGAAATGCCGTCCGAAAGAATCGCATATACGACAGAGCGATAAAAACGATGACAGCAAGACCGACGACTCCGTACTTCGCCGGAAAGGACATAGGGCTATCGATGATGAAGGCAGAGCGTTCTTCTCCGTTCGTCACAGTCCAGTTGAAATACGTTCCTGGACCGGCGCCAAAGATCGGATGCGCGGAGAAAATCTTCTCAGCGGCATGCGTTTGCGCCCGTCGGTCCAGATAGCTCGCGTCCGAGCTGGTGCCCGTGTGCTTCAGAATCGAAATGCGATTGCCGAGGACTGTGCTCGAGGCATGGGTCACCATGAGGACGCCATACGCTGAGGCCACCATCAACACGAGCACGACCGGCCCGACCACAGCGAGGCGCATGAAACGAGCACTTCTCTGGCGTCTCGCGGCGATCACAGCGACGATGGGAGCCAGGGCCAAGATCATGGTCGAACGTGTTCCGGTCAGGATCAGCAGTGTGAAGATCAGTACGGCGAGAAGGACCCACCGAGCGCGCCGTTGCCCGACTTGAAGCGCCGTTGCAGTCGCGTAGGCAAAGAGCGCCGCCGGAAGCAAGAAGCTCGATAAGGCGAACTGGGACAAAGGCAGCTCGGCAATCTGCCGCTGCTCAACCCAATGCGTCGCGAATGCCACCGTCGCAACGAGGCCGGAGGTGACGAGTAGTCGCACAAGCGCCTTACGCGAGAATGCCGACTGCGCGTCGACGGCGAACAGCGGTGCCAGAGCAAAGAGCAGATAAGGAGCAACGTCGCGAAGCCAGTCCGTTCGTGCAACACCGTGACCACGACTGACGAAGAGCGAAATCAGGATGAGGGCAGACATCGTTGCGGAGACGCGCAGCAAAGGTATGGCTCTCTTACGCGTGAGCCAGTCTTGACTTCGTGAGAACTCGAAGAGCGCACCACCACAGCTCGTGACAACGCCGGCAACGTAGAGGAGCTTCAAGCCGCCGAGGCTGTCCGAGCTCTGAAGGGTCACAAGGCCGCCGAAGACGAGAAACAGAATGCGGGCGCGACCGTCGATGAGGAGAAGGATGCCGCCAAGAACCACAACCGGAAGCAACGCCGCGAGAGGTTTGGATAGGACCGCAGCACCGATCACGATACCGGCGAGCGCACTCGCGATAATCGCCACAGCGTCTTCGGAAACGCGCGGGATCGAGACTTTGGACTGGCGCGCGCCTCCTGACGAGGACGAAACCTGCTTAGCAACGCTCACCACTCAAGCACCAGAAGTCGATGCCGCCGAGGCTTTTTGCTGGGCTCTCTTGCCGCCGACCTGGGTGCCGTCAATGGGTGAGATGGCCTTTGAAACAGCAGCAGAAAACTTCACCGCGATCGCAAGCGCCCCTACGAAAAGTATCGAGCGCGTTACGGAGCCGGCAGCGGCGCCGGTGGGGCCAATGACGGTTTGCCCAAGCACAATCGCTCCCGTCCCAAGGAACGCGACGCCCGCAAGGCCGATGCCAAGCCTTCGATGTTCGCGACGTGCGGTATACAGGTGTGCGAGAAGAGGATTCGCGGCAAATACGAACGGGACTGTCACCAGCATGATCTGGACGACCGGGATGGCGTCGCGGTAGCTTGTCCCAAACAGAACGGGTATGAGTTTGGGGGCTAACATGATTCCAATCACTCCAACCAAGCACCCCAGACAGAAGAGAGTGAAGACGATTCGCAACCCTGCGCGCGAGCCTTCCGGTTCTCGGGCGAGAAAAGGATACAGGGCACTGCTCATCACAACAGGGATAATGAGGACTGGGCCAAGAGCTCTGTCCCCGAGGGCGAAATAACCCGCAGCGATAGGCGAGAATGCCGCAAGTATCAGTACGTCCAACTTGGGAATGATGTTGAGGGAAGCGCGGTTGAGTGCGAATGGAAACGACTTATGCATCGCCCTGTTTACTGCACTAAGCGACGGCCGGACGATGGTGAGCTCGCTGCCGCGGAGTAGGGCGGTCGTATCGAACGCAACGCGAGCGATCCCGGCGAGCAGATAGGCAATGCCAATCGCGATGAGAGGAAACCCGAATGCGAGAGACACTACGACGAGTATCAGCAGCAAAGCTTTCTCGAGCGCCGTGGCTCCGATGACGCGGCCGACTCTTCTGCGAGCGCGGAAGACTGCCTCGAGACAACTGCACGCGGCGATCAGTGCCCCGTAGAAAACGAGGGCGACGAGAAGAGCGGCTGATGACGGTCCCGTGGTGAAGATCGCCGCGGCTATCACGGCGCCAATGGTCACGAGCATTCCGAGACTGACATTCAATGCTAGCGACGCGCCGACTATTTGCCCCGCCTGCAGTCGCACGTCGGCAGCAGTCGGGTGTTCAGCCCAGAGATGCGAGAGTTCGCGCAGTAGCCATTGCGTAAGGCCGAACTCGATGAAGATCGAGAGGGCAAGGCTCAACCCTAGAAAACCAGAGAAGATTCCCCAGTCACTCGGGCCGAGGTGTCGAGCCAGCAATATGGCAAGCGCCGACGTCGCGACGACGACACCTGCTTGCGAGAAAAGCAGCGCGGCGCTGTCAGCGACCCACGAGCGTAGCCATCGCGGCATCCATTCACGATGTTTTACTGTCATGATCATCCGGTCCGACGATCAGGGACAGGACTAGGGAGTCCCACATCCCCTCGGACAATCAACCCGCACTCAGGAGCCGACGATTGTGCCCGTAGCCGCCATAGCCGTAACCTTCATCGGAATCAGCGCCCGTGAGGACGAAGCCGAGCTTCGGAGCGCGAGATTCATCAAGCACACGCCGGAGCTCTCCAAGCATCGGCGTCCGAAGAGTCGGGAGACTGGCAACGACGAGCAAGCTGTCGACGTACGGCGTGAGGCCTAGAGCATCACCCACCCGGAGCAGTGGAGGGGAGTCGATTAGAACAATGTCAGAATCGTCCCCGAGGCGACCGAGAATATCGCCGATCGCGGCGCTGAGTCCACCGACATCAGCCGGTCGGAGCTGTGGAGTGCCGAGCGGCAAGAGCCGAAGGCTCCCCGGAGACGTCCCATCGCGGGTTTGTTCCACAAGCTCTCCGACACCGACATTGATCGCTGACACCACGGACGGCAGCGTGGCGGAGCCGAGAATTACGTCAGTGATCCCGGGTCCAGCCTTAAGCCCGAAGAGGCTGTGCAGCGACCCTCGTCTGAGGTCTAGGTCGACGAGCGCGACGTTTCGTCCGGCATGAGCAAAGGCGACCGCCAGATTTGCCACCGTTGTTGACTTTCCCTCGCCTTCCACGGCGCTCGTGACCATCAGCCGGTACCCCTGCCTCTGGGAGAGTCGCTCGGTTCCTGTGCGGCGACCATTCGAGCTTGCTCCACGAGCAAACTCGAGAGTCGTCCTCAGCATCCGGAACTGCTCTGCATATGGGCTTGTAGGATCGGCGAGCATCACAAGCCGCCCTTCCTTGCGGAGAGCACGCGGAGGTCGTGGCAACCTGCCGAGAAGCCGTAGCTGCAGACGATCCTCGATTTCGTGTCCGGAGCGCGCTCTCTGATCGAGCGCGTCCCGAAGAAAAGCGATGCCGACGCCAGTGATCAGCGCGAGCACGAGAGCGAAAGCGATGTCTCTATGAAGAGAGGACGCCGTCCGTCCCGCACTAGTGGCAGGTCGCACGAGCGCTGGGGCGCTTGCAGCCACCGCAACCATCGCTGCGAGCTGATCGGCCGTTTCTTGAAGACTTAGATAGAGCGCCGAATCACTCTTCCCGGCGGCCGCAAGGTCGCGTAGCCGTTTCCGAATACCGTGCTGGGCAGCTGCTAGCTGCTGCGTCTGGTATCGACGCCAATATGCGGCAAACTGCTGGGCGTAGGCCGTCGCAAGACGCGTTGCGTCCACGGGGGACGAGTCGGCGACCGTGAACGTCAGGTAGTCGCTCGTCGCGGAGGGCGTTACGCGAGAGGCGCCCAGAAGGTCCGAGGGCGACCTGCCCTGGAGTCCCTCGGACCGCAGCGCCTCCTGCGCGATCATTGGAAGCCGTGCGAACTGCGCCTGCGTCGCAAGGAGGCGCGCCGAATCGAGCTGGGTCGGATCGTTGACACCCGTGATGCCCCCCGGCAGATTCTGCCGGTTGACGAGCACCTGCGCCGACGCCTCGTAGGGCCGTGGGCCCCGATCCGAGAGGAGGAACGCGGCCAGGGGAGCCAACACGATGGCCGTGATGATGATCCACTTGCGCCTTCGAAGAATGCGCAAGTAGTCGTGAAGCGTTGCTACCGAGTCATCGGACGACAGTGTGCACTCACCTCCCCTTCCGTCACGAGCACCGACCGAACCGCAGTATCGCTCGCCCTAGAATACTGTGGTCGCAACGGCATTGACACCCCCAGCCCGGCGATCCCTCCGAGTCACCTTGCCTTGTCGTGCGCGGGCCGCAGGCGAGCGTGACCGCGACGCCCGACCCGGACTATGAACAACGAGCTCACCCATCCTCTGGTGCAGCCAGCCTCTGCTGGTCTAGGAGCTCCGCCACCGGTCCTTGTGACAGGAATGCATCGATCGGGAACCTCCTGGCTGGGGGAGATTCTCTGTGCCAGCGGCGACTTCGTCAACATCGGCGAGCCGCTCAACGCCTCGAACCGACAGACGATATTTCCTCGTCGCGTCGCCCGCTGGTACACGTACATCAACGAGGAGAACGAGGACGATTACCTGCCGTATTACCGCGACGCCGTCAGGTTCAGGCTCCATCCGCTCGACGACATCCGCAGGATGCGCCTCGGATCGCCGCGCGACCCGTTCCGGATCGCGCATCGTTGGGGAAGCTTCCTCATCGGTCGCCGGCAGCGCCGTCGGCTGTTGATCAAGGATCCGTTCGCCGTGTTCTCGATCGACTGGTTCGTTCGCCGCCTCGAATGCCAGGTGGTGGTGGTGGTGCGGCATCCCGTTGCCGTCGTCAGCAGCATGAAAAGACTTGGCTTCACCTTTGATTTCGAGAACGTGCTCCGACAACCGTCGCTGATGAACGAGAGACTGCGCCGCTTTCGTACGGCGATGGAGGTTTCGCTCGAATCGGGTGACGACATCATCGGCCAGGGCAGTCTTCTGTGGAGGATCATCTACGAGAGCCTCGCGCCCGCCGATCGCGAGTCGGGGAGTTTTCGAGTCGTCCGTCACGAGGATTTGTCGCTGGATCCCTCGGCGGGCAGCGAGAAGCTCTACAACGACCTCGGCCTAAGCTTCACATCGAAAGCACGGGCAACGATAGAGGCGTCTGCGAGTGAGAAGAACCCCAGCGAAGTTCCGGTTCGGAACCCGTTCAAGGTCCGCCTCGCCAGTCGTACGAACCTGAGCAACTGGGAACGTAGGCTCGATCATGCCGAGGTAGAGCGCATCCTCCAGATCACGGATTCTGTCGCAGCCCGGTATTACCCAGAGGGCTTGGACGCTGTCCGGTCGCCCGAAGCGAGAATGTCGACTGGCTGAGGCGCGGCCTACGGATCCGACGCAGCCGCGCTGTTTAACCGTCCCCATCATCTTCCGAAGCCAGCAGCTCCAGCGCCGAGCCCGAGCGCAACCAGCGAGCCGCCTCTTGGTTCGCGACCCGCTTCTCGCCCCGAAGGAGCAGTGCCCGTAACGCAACGCCGGCGAGCATGACCCTTCGTGCACGCTCTGCTGCGCGCTCGCCGTGGTGCTTGGCCATGTACCTGAGATTGCTTCTGGCTTGTTCTCGGACCATTCGGCCCCCATGAGATGTTTCGCCAACATGAGTGACCCGAGCGCCCGGGTAGAAGAGCACCTTCCAGCCTGCGAGCCTAAAGCGATAGCACCAGTCGACTTCCTCGCTGAACAGAAAGAAGTCGTTGTCGGCTAATCCAACCCTCCGGACAGCTTCGCTTCGCACGAGGAGCGCCGCCCCCACCACCCAGTCGACCTCTTGCGTCGTCGCGTGATCTACGCCGCCCCCGGCGGCCGCGGAGAAGGGTCGAAAGCCGAACGTGAGCCTTCGCAGCACCAGGTATTCCGTGGCGAGACGCCACACGGTCGGGAAACCTCGTACCGAGCGCTGTAGGGTCTCGTCTGGATTCACCAGTTGCGGGCCGACAACCGCGGCATCAGGACGCGAATCGGCGAAAGCGATCAATTGCCGAACCGCGTCGCCCATGATCCACGCGTCTGCGTTCAGAATCAGCAGATAACGCGGCGAGCTCAAAGCTCTGATCCCGCGGTTCCAACCTGCAGCGAGACCCAGGTTTTCGCCGTGGAGCAGCGTCACCGCGGGGAATCTCCTCCGAATGAACTCCGGAGTACCGTCCTTCGAGCCGTGATCGACGACGACGGTGTCGTATCCACGAACGCTGGTCAAGCAGCGCTCGATATACGGAAGCCCGTTGAACGTGACGACGACCACCCCGACGTCAGTCGCCTCGTCTGGACCCCTCACTTGCACGAGCACGAGTTAGCGGAATCCAACCCCCGGCTGCCTTTGCAAGACCTGCCTGCTCAGATACTCAGCAGCATCCCTCCACCGGGCCGGGTAGCGACCGTATTTCAGAAGAAGTCGTGCCGGCAACCGCATCCGCTCTCTGCGAAGCAGGCGCCGGAGCTCCACACCGTAGGCGCGCTCGATAGCGGCGTCCTCCAGGAGAATTTCGTAAAGCCAGAGCTGATCGAGCCACCGCGCGCCCGAATAGCTCGTCAAGTCAGTAACAGACCCCGTGCGGACACGAAACGTACTCAGTTCCTCGTCGACGAAACCGACGTCGTAGTGGAACATCGTGCGTATCCACATCACCATATCGGCTATTTGGACGACGCGAGGATCAAAGCGTACGGTGCTGAAGACGTCGGATCGGAGCATGACGTTGGTCGGCTCTCCGACCCAGTTGTCGTCGAACCGAGTATGCATATAGCTCTCGAACAAGGCCCGACCTTGTTCACCTGATTGAGCTCGCCGAAGCGTATGTGTGCGGAGCCGTAGGAGTCGGCATGCGCTTGGTCGCCGATGATCCTTCGACGTGAAAACACCATTCCTACGCTCGAATGAGAAAAGAGCTGGGCCATCTTCTCGACGCATTCCGAGTCGAGCACGTCATCCGAGCAAAGCAGCTTCACGAGCGGGCTTCGACAGAGAAAGACGGTTCTGTTCCAGTTCGCGGCGTGGCCGAGGTTCGTGCGGTTGCGGTAGAGGCGGAGGCGCGGGTCGTTGATGGCGGCGACAACCGCATATGTGTCGTCGGTCGATGCATCGTCACATACGATCACCTCGATATCGCTCATCGTCTGATCGAGGGCTGAACGAACGGCTTCGGTTACCCACAGCGCGGTGTTGTAGGCGGGGATCGCCACCGAGACGGCCGGCACCGGGCGATTATCCCACAGACGTCGTGGCGCCGTTTTTGAGCAACGACTCGTGCGAGCTGCTTGAAGGCTTGAGACAAGCCGGCGACGTGTCGATCTGCCAGTCCACACCTTCGGTTGCCGTCACGTTGACGTCGGAATTGAGCAGCATCTTCGGGCTCCGGATGAGGGAGATGAGCGAGGAGCGCGTCTGCGGATCAACGGGTTGAGGTGATCGGATGCGAGTGCAGCCGTGGTCGTGCAAACACTACGGGGCGCTGCAAGCGCGGGGCGCGTCGAACCTGGGCACGGAAGGACATGAAGCGTCTGGAACGGACGTCGTCTTGAAGCTTCTCGCGACGCGCAGCAAGGTTACGACTGGACAGATGCAGCCGAACTAGGTGATCTCGTTCATCAGCCTCATCCGCGATCGCGTGGACGTCGGTCGTACGGCTTGGGCCGCTAGGCGACGGCGGCGACCTGATCCGCACGACTTCGACGGTGTTACCGCTCGCTTACCTGGCGTGAGTTACGACTCGGGTTCGAAGAGGCTTGTGCGGACCGGGATGTCGGTCCTCGCGGACGAGTCGGTCAAGGACCGGCGATCACGCATGAAGCGACTTCCACGTCCTGCGGAAGTGCGTCGGGCGCTACGACGAACGACGAGTGCACCACGCTCGACGACTGGGTCACCGCATCGGTACCTGAGTCGGATGGGGCATCTGCCCTTGCAGATCGACGTCGAGGGCTACGAGTACGAGGTCTTCCTCTCAGCCTGCAACGCGCTACTCCGACGATTACGATCATGACTGCGGAGTTCCATCGAGTCTCGATGAGCTATGGAATTACACGCTTCTCGGGTGCGCGTGCGTGTCTTACCAAGATTACTGCAGACGCGCTGCATCGTCATGCCACCGCCAACAGTGCTGCGGTCGGTTGCACGATGAGGTCTCGAGATCCCGCAGCGATGGAGTTCGCCTTCCGCGACCGACTCAGTGCGATCTTCGGATCGCCGGTCTCCACTTCGGCGGATCGTGACAGCGTCGACCACCTGCCGTGGTTGCGCTTCCGAGGTCCTGGCGCTCGACGGCGTAGGAAGCTCGTGCGCGACGCTGGCAGCCCTGAGAACCTCATCTCGTGGTGCCTACTCGTAGCGACCCGGACCCCTGGCTCGACGCCGGCTCGCGATGCGAACATGGTGACCACGCGCGTCGTGACGGCTGTAACCGTGGCCGTCGCGCGAACGATCGTCTCGCGCTACAAGGACACTGCCTCACCATCGAGGCGCATGGCTCAGCGACTTCGGAGGACTGGCTCCTAGGGTGCCGCCGCTCCCCTGAGGAAGCGGCGGCGAGGGCGTTACGACGCGCCTTGCCGGTATCTCTACCGGTTGGGAACGTTGAAATACGGGTCGTTGGCGAACGACTTATATCCGTCCATCGACGAAGTCGAGCTATTGAGGTTCCAGGCTGCGTTGCTGAACGCCTGGTCGAAATAGACGAGCGCGTAGAGGCCTGGCATGTACGTCTTTGCGTAGTTACCCATGGCGATCATCCACTGACCCTTGCGGCCAGGAGTGTTCGGATCCTCGACAGATCCGCTCTCGCCGACGAGGTACGGCTTCTTCCCACGGAACGATGCCTCGACCCCGATCGGGGTGTATGCCGGAGCGTAGCGGCCATGAGTGACGGCCTCGGCGAAGCTGCACCAGCCGGCATGGAAGCCGCACCAAGCATCTGACTTGTTCCAGTTGTAGCCACTCGAGGCGACCCAATCCACGTAGCTGTCCCCCGGATACGGGGTCGGATTGTTCCACGCATCTCCGTTGTTGAAGTAGCCCTCGCTCACGCTCCAGACGACGGAAGCCTTCGAGAAGAAGTTCGTCGTGCGAAGGACGTCGATCGTGTGCTGCCACATCTGCTTCTGTTGAGCCGCGGTCGCGCGCGTCCCGTTCGAGTTCTTCGAGAACGGCTGCCATCCACCGTTGAACTCCCAGTACGGGCGGACGAGCACCCTTCCGGATTGACCCGCAATCGAGTTGCCGAAGGATCTGATGCAACTGTCGGCTTGCCCACTGATGATCTGATCGGCAGAGGACGGAGTCGGGAACCACGACACCATCGGGATGTAGCCCGCTGCAACGGTGGCGGCGAGAGACGCGGGCCACGGGTCGCAGCGGTTCTGTGCGTACATCGAGACGATGTTGAACTTGCGGCCGAAGTACTGCTCCCGGCTCTGCACCTGGGTAAGACCGTTGCCGCTCGCCTCGCCGATCCAGGCGCCCTTCGAGGGATACGTCCCGTTCGGCGGGAGAAGATTGTTCGTGCCTGCCGGGCCGCTGAAGAAGCTCGCGGGGTAGCCGGATGTGCTCGTTGACTGGGAAGTGACGACAGCCGTCTGGGTTGAAGTCGCCGACGATGAACCGGTGCTGTTGATCGCGGTTACCGCAAGCCGGATCGTGTGGCCGGCGTCGCTGCTCGTGACTCCATAGGAAGTGCTCGTTGCGCCGCTGATGTCCCCGCACGAGCCGCCGGAGCTGTCACACCGCCTCCACTGACGGGCGTATGACGTGGGCGAGCCGCTCCAGGTCCCGGACGAACCCGTCAGTGTTTGACCCACCGCCGGCGTCCCGCTGATCGTAGGCAACGACGTATTCGAAGGAGCCGACGACGACTGTGCGGTTACGGAAGCGGTCTGGGTGGACGTTGCAGTTGACGACCCGCCGCTGTTGATCGCGGTTACCGCAAGCCGGATCGTGTGGCCGGCGTCGCTGCTCGTGACTCCATAGGAAGTGCTCGTTGCGCCGCTGATGTCCCCGCACGAGCCGCCGGAGCTGTCACACCGCCTCCACTGACGGGCGTATGACGTGGGCGAGCCGCTCCAGGTCCCGGACGAACCCGTCAGTGTTTGACCCACCGCCGGCGTCCCGCTGATCGTAGGCAACGACGTATTCGAAGGAGCCGACGACGACTGTGCGGTTACGGAAGCGGTCTGGGTGGATGTTGCAGTTGACGACCCGCCGCTGTTGATCGCGGTTACCGCAAGCCGGATCGTGTGGCCGGCGTCGCTGCTCGTGACTCCATAGGAAGTGCTCGTTGCGCCGCTGATGTCCCCGCACGAGCCGCCGGAGCTGTCACACCGCCTCCACTGACGGGCGTACGACGTGGGCGAGCCGCTCCAGGTCCCGGACGAACCCGTCAGTGTTTGACCCACCGCCGGCGTCCCGCTGATCGTAGGCAACGACGTATTCGACGGAGCCGACACGACTACGGCAGCAGTGACCACCGAGGTCGCAGCGGACGTGGCTACGCTCGAGCCCTTGTTGCTGGAGGCGGTGACGTTGACACGAAGCGTGTGGCCAAGGTCCGCCGACACGACCCCGTACGACGAGCTCGTCGCGCCGCCCATTGAGGCGCAAGCGTTGCCCGACGAATCGCAGCGCAGCCACTCGTACGCGTACGAGCTCACCCGTCCGCTCCAGCTGCCGCTGCTCGCTGACACTGTATTTCCGACGACAGGCAACCCGTTAACAGCGGGCAAGGACGACGACGTGGGAGGCTGCTGACCAGGAGGGTCCGCCCCTCCTCCGTTTCCGTTTCCGTTGCCCTGGCCGGCGATGCTGCCGCCGGGGAACAGGAAGATCAGCGCCAGACCAATGGTGGCGAGAGCCCACACCACTGGGCGGCTGCGAAATTGCCGGCTGTAGCTCATGCGCTCGTCATTCGCACTCGGGGAGTTAGTGGTCACGTCTCTTCCTCGATTCTGGCGTGCCGCTCCGCCTTCGCTTGCGCCTCTATCGGGTATCCGCGCGAGGGTCCCTGACCCCCAAAGTGGGGATTGGGGATTCAGCCCCACGGATCAGATACCACCCGCCGATAGAACTGCCGTGCGCCGCAAATCCATGCGCCTGCTCTCCGGGGCCCCAAGACAACCTTCGCGTCCCGAGGAAGCCCTCAGCCGTTACAGTTTTGGATCCGCGTGACAAACATGAATTACGCGGCGGCCCGTGCTGCCACGCTCAGTCAGGAGCTTAGTCAGCTGAACTCGCTTCCGACAAGCCCACGGTGAAGGTCTCGTAGGCGTCGTCGAAGGTTCCCGAAAGTCTGTGTACCGGAGCCGATGAAGCGACGGGACCGGCCGGTGTTCTTACCCGAGTCGACTGCCCATACGCCGCTCACCGCACTGCCATGTGCGAGCGTCGAGGCCGGCACCGTCGTGGACCGAAGCTCGAAACCAGTACGAGCTTGTCTCCGTTGGCCGCGGTGAACGTCATGTCGAGGTCGAGGCAATACGTGAACGCGCGCCTCAGCGAGTGGACTGCTAGCAAGGTCGCTAGACGACCGACCTCGACGTCCGGATCACCAATGTAGTGGCACAACTCGAACGAGATTCGTCCTGAGACGGGCTTCTGGGTGGGGATGTGCACACACGACGCTAAGCTCCTGATCGGGGGTAGCGCCCGCCGGAAAGGCCATCAAAGGTGCGATTCGCGTACATCATCTCCGCGTACCACAGGCTGGGCCAAGTCACCCGGCTCGTGAAGAGGCTGGACACCGGTAACGCCTGTTTCTTCGTCCACGTCGACAAGAAGACCGACGGTCGCGAGTACCGTCAGCTCGTGGCGAGCCTCCGCGACCTGCCGGTGCACTTCCTCGACCGCCACACGTGCCATTGGGGGGGCTTCGGGCATGTTCGCGCGACGTTGAAGGGGGTCGACGAGCTGTGTTCCGGGAGCATCGCCTTCGACTACGCGATCCTGCTGACCGGCCAGGACTACCCGATCAAACCGAACTCTTACATCGAGCGGTTCTTCGAGGCGCAGCATCCACGGTCGTTCATGGGCGTCTCGTCGCTCCCGAGCGACTCGTGGAGCCCCCGCGGCGGCCTCGACCGGGTCGAGTATCGGCATCTGCGGTTTTACGGCCACCATGTGCAACTGCCTATCAAACGTAGCCTCCCAGCGGGTCTCCGACCGCACGGCGGCGGAGCTTACTGGTGCATCTCGAAGGAATGTGTCGACTACGTCGCCCGCTTCGTCGCCGAGCGGCCAGACGTCGTCTCATTTTTCCGCCGGGTCGACATTCCCGACGAGATCTTCTTCCATACGATTCTTATGAACTCGCCCCTGAGTGACACGATCGTGAACGACAACCTCCGCTACATCGACTGGACGAGCGGTATTCGACCAGCGATCCTCGAGACGAGCGACTTCGAGGCCTTGCGCAACTCACCAAAGCTGTTCGCACGGAAGTTCGATGTCGTTCGGGATGCGAACGTGCTTGACATGATCGACAGCGAGCTGCTTCGAGAACAGACGCCCGCGGTGCCTGCATGAACAAGCTGACGCTGGCTACGCGCGACGACGACACCGCGCGGCTGACAACCCCATCCGCAGCCGACGCCGAAAGGCAATCGCTCCGCGCAATCACCGAGAAACGGTGGGAGGCCAGCGACAGAAACCGCATCTTGCAGCCCGCCGTCGGCTGGCGCGTCGAGCCCGGCACCCCGCTCGCGGAGCCACCGCTCAGTCCGCCCGAGACGTGAGCCGGCCAACACCGTCGCCGGAGACGCGACGAATGCGCATCCTCTTCGTCTCGAGGGAGTACCCACCGTGGACTGAGGGAGGCGGCATCGGCACCTACGTGAAGACTACGGCGCACGCACTCGCGCGGCGCGGCCACCAAGTCCACGTGCTCTCATGCTCGGAAGGACAGGGGACAGAGGACCGTGACGATGACGGCGTTCGTCTTCATCTCCGGGGTGTCCCCCAACTACTCCCAAAGCTGAGGCGGCGCTTCCCGGGCACGGCGCGGCGGCTTGAGGGCGCGATCGCCCGCTACCGCGAATATCGGCGGCTCGGCATCGATGTCAACGTGATCGAGGCACCCGATTGGCTCGCCGAAGGCCTCATCTTCGGCGTACTCCGATCGCGTCCCCTCGTGACGCACCTGCACACACCCCTCAGGTTCGTCGAACGGCACAACCCCGCCTCCTTTCGCTGGACGCGCGACGCCGCGCTCGCCGACCGCCTCGAACGAGTCGCAGTCCGGCACGCCGACCTCGTGACGTGCCCCTCACGCCTACTCGCCGACGATATGGAGCGCGAACGATGGCTCGTCGGTCACAAGCCGGTCATCATCCGCTACCCGATCGAGCTCGTTCCGTTGCGGAGTCTGCAACCCGCCGAGCAGAGCCCACCGCGGGTCCTCGCCGTCGGCCGACTCGAGGGAAGGAAGGCACCGGAGGTACTCGTCGAAGCTTCGGCGCTGATGCGCGACGACATACCTGAGTTGGACGTCGTCTTCGTCGGCCTCTCGTCACTTCACTACGGTGAGTCGTACGGCGATTGGCTTGTCGGGTTGGCCGAGAAGCTGCGTGCGCCGTGCCGCGTCGTCGGTGCGGTTCCTCACGACGAGCTTGCCGGGTGGTACGCATCCGCGCGTGTGCTTGCATTGCCGAGCCGCTATGACAACTTCCCGTACGCGGGCCTCGAAGCAATGGCGGCGGGACGTCCGCTGGTCTGCACCGACCGAACCGGGGTCGCCGAACTGATCCGCGGAACCGGGGCCGGCCACGTCGTCGCGGCCGACGATCCGGTCGCGCTCGCGGATGCGCTCCGCCCGTTCCTCCTCGGTTCCGCGCGGGCCAGCCGCGCCGGGGCCGAGGCTCGCGCGATCGTCGAGAGCCAGTGTGCCCCGGACGGCATTGCTGAGCAGAGAGAGGCGTGCTATCGGCAGGCGATCGCGCTGTGGACAGCTCGACGACGGCGCGCCGTCGATGCGCGTCCGTCGAGCTAGGACACTCGAAATCCTGCCCAAGCGTCCGTCTTACCTCATGGAGGGTTTCGACTTCTGACGGAGAGCCGACTGGTGGCGGGCGACGTTGCTCGACGCGGCGAACGGCAGCCGCGTGGCGGTGCAAGGCGACATAGCCGACGAAGATGAACGGCAGCGCGTTCAGCGCGTGGAGCAGGATGCCGTACGAGAGCGCGGTCGTCCGATCGACGTGAAACGGCGCAAGCGCCGCGACCGTTGCCGCTTCGAACACTCTGATCGCGGCCGGTCCAGACGGAATGATGAGGGCGAGGTTCGTCGCCACGACGACCAACACCCCTGCCTCGAATCCGAGATCCAAATCGAAGCCCTGAGCACGAGCCGGCACGACACCGCGATCAGCAGCCAGGACGCGGTCGTGGAGCACAGACAGGGATGGCGACGCGCGGCTGTCGGAAGAGACGAATCCGTTGAGGAGATTTCTTGCTCCGGTCTCCGTGCGATCGCGCGACACTCCGGGCAACGCCGCCAGCGGACGCAACAGCAGGCGGGCAAGCCGACGACCTCGAAGGGCGAAAAGCGCGATCGTGGCAGGGAGAGCTACGACGAGGACTGCTCTGAGCGAATGCTGTTCGCAGACCGCCGAAGTCGACAAACGCAGAGCGAGATACGCGAAGGCGGCAGACACGATGAGGCTTAGAGCCGTGAGAGCTCGACGCGCCTTGAGCCGCGGCATCTGCGATGGAGCTGAGCGTACATCTGTCCTCGGACGGGGTATAGGGGCTCGCCCCGAGGTCGCGTAGCGCGATCGCTGCGCTCAAGACAGCAGACCGACCTTATGGGGCTGGCCGGCTCGAATCTCGAGTCACACTGCCTCGCGGTAAAGGACGCCGATTCCTCCGTACTGGGCGCCGAGGGCATCTGGCTCCCGGTCGACGAACTCGAGGTATCGCCCCCCTACCTTGACCTCGTTCCAGAATCGGTCGACCTCGCACGCAGGCGCCTGCGGGTGAGGGACAATGTCGTGGAACGCGATCGGGCACCCGTCGCCGACGAGCGGCCCGTACATCTCGAAGTCCTTCTTCACGCCGGCGTAGCTATGGTCGCCGTCGATCAGCAGGAATTCGATCTCGCGCTCCCGCAGGATCTCCTGGAGCCGCGCGCGAGTCTCATCCTCGTGCGAATCCGCGTGCAAGAAATGCAGCTGCTGGTCGCGACGACCGTAGCGATGTAGCGTCGCAGCGTCTGCGGGAGCATTCTCGCCCCCGAACGGTCCGCCAGGGAGGTCGATGCTGACGATCGTCGCATTGGAGGGCGCAACTTGGCACCAGGCGAAGAAGGTTCCTCCGCGTGCCGTCCCAATCTCCACCACGACTTGGGGCAACTGTCGCCGCACGAGGCCGATCAACGGAGCAAGCTCACGAAGCTTCTGCATCGCACCGCGCTGCTGCGCTCGATGTGCGAGGCTCACACTCGTCCAGAATTTTCGCTCCCAGAACGCCGGGTAGACGTGAAGCATGTTCCGCACCGCAATGTAGTTGCGGCGGACGCTCACAGGCGCCACGCCCCCGTCCTCGGGCCAGAAGCTGTTCCACGCGGGAACCCCCTGCTGCCGCCAAAGGTGGAGGAGCGTCGCGGCAGGGAGAATCGCGAAAATGCGGACTGTTGCGAACCCAATGCGTTCTCGCTCGTCACGTCTGAGATTAGGCGCATTGGATTAAGGGCGTCGAGGCAGCGGTCTTCGTGGTCTCGTTGTCGTGGCGATGGTGGGCTCAGCCCTCGTCTCTCGTTTCCTCAGTAGCGAACGTCTGCGCGAGCCGCTCCCCCGCGATCGGCGTCGAGGGCTCGGCCGCCGCGGAGATCGAAGATCGCATATCGAGTTGTCTTCGCGATGACCGGCAGGTTGCGTATGAAGGCTCGCAGCCGCGGTTCCGACTGCAGTTCCGCCGTGTCGACGACGACGAGGTGCGAAGCCTCCGCGGCGTCGATCCCGTCCGGGAATGGATTTCCGTGGAGCGGCAGATCTCTACCTGGAGTTGGCTCATACCAGTAGTTGCCGACCATCCAGCCCCAGTACATCGCAGGGGCGCGTAGGCGCTCGTCGACGATGATTGCGTGGGTCGTGTGGCCCGTGAGTGCGCCGATGCGACGGTAGTCATCGATGGCAGTGCGATCCACTGCCAAGGGACGAGCCTTATATGCGCCGAGGCAGGCGATGAGGACAATCAGCGCGGCCGCAGCCAGAGTGGGAGCTCGACGCGTCGCGTTGAGGCGCCCGAGGAGAAGGCCGACAAGCGCGCCGATCGCCAGGGCCAGGATCGGGAGCAGAGGCAGAGCGTAGTAGGCGTTGTCGCGCGTGTATCCCGCCACTGCGAACGCATACGCGACGTAGCCGAGCCCGAGACCGACGAGAATCGCACGCGGCACGCCGCCACGTACTACTACGACGCCAACCAGCGCGACGGCGAGCGGCACCACGCCGAGGTACCCCTGCTGCTGAGGGAACGGAAGGACGACCGAGAGCTGGTGCCACCATCCGTCCCAGAAGCGCCCTGTTGCGATCAGTTGGGGCTGGAGACGCTCACTCGCGGCTCCTTCCGAAGCCAGGAAGTGCCGGATGTAGGAGCCATAGAGGTAGTAGGCCACGGTCGGCGCGGCCGCAATGGCGACGAACCCCGGCAAGACCCCGCGCCTCAGCGTCGCCAACAAGGAGCGATGCGCGACAGCGAGTGCCGTGAAGAGGGCGCCGAGAAAGATCAGGGCTATGCCAGGCTTCACTGCGGTCGCGAGCGCAGCGACGACCGATGCTGCTGCCAGCCGCCGTCCTGTCGGGTGTTCCCAGTACCGGATTACCGTGAGCGCGCCCGCAATGATCAAGCAGACCATCGTCGGATCGGGGATGTAGAGACGGCTCATCACGACGCCGTAGGGCCAAAAGAGATAGAGCGCGAGCGCGACCAAGGCGCCATCGCGACCCGTGATGCGACGCGCGACGAGGTAGAGAAACGCACCGCCGAGGACCCAGAGCAACGCCGAGATGAAGCGAGGGATCCATATGTTCTCCCCGCCCGTGAGACGGTATGCCCAGCCCGCGACGTGATCGAGCAGGGGAGGCTCGACGGGTTTCACCGAGTGCGTGTACTCCGCCAGCACCCGCTGTTTCCAGGCCGGCAGTCCCGCGCCGCGTCCGAGGTAGTACTCACGGGCGAGGAGGGCATTGTGATGCTCCCGCGTCGACAGCGACGGCTCGGAGAGCCCGTCGATCCTCAGCAGAAGCGCGGCCGCAAGGAGAAACGAGACGAGCAGCACGTGCCAATGGCCGGCCAAAACGCCGGAGAGCGAGCGTCCCCCAGGTGCGTAGCCGCAGACTTCCGTCTTCGAAGGATGGCAGCGCCTCCTCAGTCCGACAAGAGGCGACCCGACTATCCCCATGACGCCTGGAAAGCCTTGTAGGGCTCGAGTACCATCGGATGTATGCGGACCGCGATCGTCACCGGTGGCGCCGGTTTTCTCGGGTCACATCTCTGCGACTACCTGCTCGCGTTCGGATACCGTGTCATTTGCGTCGACAACCTCGACACCGGTTCGCTCCAAAACGTCGAGCACATCAGGAACGGCGACTTCCGCTTCATCAATCACGACTTGATACAGCCGTTCTTCATCGACGAGGACATCGATGTCGTCTATCACCTCGCGAGCCCGGCGAGCCCGATCGACTACATGCGCCTTCCGCTTCACACGCTGAAGGTCGGCTCGTACGGGACACACCACATGCTCGGGCTCGCGAAGGTCAAGCGCGCGCGCTTCCTCCTCGCGTCGACGAGCGAGGTCTACGGGGACCCGCAAGTGCACCCGCAGCCGGAGACGTACTGGGGCCATGTCAATCCGATCGGCCCACGAGGCGTCTACGACGAGGCGAAGCGCTACGCCGAGGCGATGACGATGGCCTACCACCGCCAGCAGGGTGTCGACACATGCATTGCTCGCATCTTCAATACCTATGGCCCTCGCATGCGCCCATACGATGGCCGCGCGATCCCGACGTTCATGCGGCAGGCGCTCGCGAACAAGCCTCTCACCGTCTACGGAGACGGCGCGCAGACACGGAGCTTCTGCTATTGCGACGACCTCATTCGCGGTCTCGTCCTGCTCGCGGAGAGCAGCGAGCATCTCCCGGTCAACCTCGGGAACCCGGACGAGATGTCGCTGCGCGAACTCGCGAAAACGGTGATCAGCGTAACAGGGGCCAACAGTGAGATCATTTTCGAGGCGCTTCCGGTCGATGATCCGAACCTGCGGCGACCGGACATCACACGCGCCTCGCAAACGCTCGGCTGGGCGCCCGACGTGCCGCTCGAGGAAGGTCTCAAGCGGCTTTTCGCACTCATGAGCGAGCCAGTCATCGAGGAGCCACCTGTGCAGCGAATCGTCGCGGGCCCCGAGCTCTAGACCGAGGCGAGGGACCTCGCTCCGGAGCGCAAGCAAGCCGCGACCCGTCGTCGAGAGGCGCGGGCAGCAGCGCGAAGAGCCGCGTGATCGCGAACGATCGCACGAGTCGTGATCGCGAACGATCGCACTAGTACTGACGTGCCGGGCGACACCATCGACCTCACGCGCTGGGGACTCGAGCCGTTTTCCGCCGACGAGGTCGCGAGGATGCGGAAGACACGCCGGAATCCGCGGCCGACGCAGTTCGACTACCTCCACGTCCGCAGGCTCCTCGACGATCTCGCGGTAACGCTTGCCCGCGTAGGCGGCGAAGCCGTTGATGTCCTCGATCTCTTCTGTGGCACCCGGCCCTACGACGATCTTCTCTCGCCTTCGGCCCGCATCACGGGGCTCGACATCCCGGGTAATCCCTACGGCTTGGCTGACGTCGTCACGAGCGACTTCCTTCCGTTCCCCGACGCGTGCTTCGACCTGGTGATGTGCATCGAGGGCTTCCATTACGTCCCCGTTCCGCAGGAGGGCGTGAACGAGATCGGGCGCGTGTTGCGACCAGGCGGGCATGCCCTGATCTCCGTTCCTCTCGTCTGGGAGTACGACCGGGCCGTGCTCGAGCATCGCTTCACGGGGCCATCGCTCGCGCGGCTGTTCGAGGGCTGGGAAGAGGTGACGGTCGTCGAGAACGGCGGCCGCGCGGTGTCGTGGTCAACGCTGAGCGGGCTGATCGTAAGCATGGGCGAATACCACGTACCCGAGCGCATGCAGCTCCGCCGCCTCCTCCGGCCCGGATTCGCGGGCCTGTACCTCCTCCTCAACAGCCTCGGTCTCGTCCTCGACGGGGCCGAGCGCCGTTTCTCGCGCAGCTCGCTCACGCTTCCGATGAACCTGCTCGTGACCGCCAGGCGACCGGCCGGTGCAGCGCACCCCTGACGTCACCGTCGTCGTCCCGACACACAGTCGCTGGGACCTCCTTTCGACAGCCGCGCTCCCGGCTGCGCTCGGGCAGAAGGACGTCGACCTCGAAGTGGTCGTGGTCGACGACGGATCGACAGACGCGACCGCCGCCGGTCTCGCTGCGCTGGAAGATCCGAGGCTCCGTGTCGTCCGCCACGACGAGGCGCGCGGGGTCGCGCAGGCGCGAAATGCCGGCATCGCCGCCGCACGCGGCGAATGGATCGCCCTCCTGGACGACGACGACCTCTGGTCACCGCAGAAGCTGCGCACACAGCTCAGTGCAGCGACAGCGTCGGAGGCGATCTTCGCGTACGGAGGCGCTGCAGCCCTGGCGGCGGACCGGACCTGGGTGTACTCCCTCCCGCCCGCGGATCCCGAGACGCTGCGCACTGTGCTGCTCGAGCGCAACGTTCTCTGGGGAGGCTGCTCGAACGTTCTCGTGCGGACCGACGTCGTCCGGGATCTCCGCGGCTTCGATGAGCGCCTGTTCCAGCTGACGGACTGGGACCTGTGGATACGGCTCTCGGAGGCGGGACGCGCAGCTGCCTGCCCGGAAGTGCTCGTCGGCTGCATTGAGCACAGCCGGAGCATGCTCCTGACAAGCAAGCCGGATGTCTTCGAGGAGTTCGCGTACATCGAGGAGAAGCACCGTCGAGCACGGGACGCGGTCGGCGTGCGCCTCGACCGCCGTACGTTCAGCCGGTGGGTCGCACTCGGTCACCGTCGCGCAGGGCGGCGCTTCCGCGCCACCCGCACGTACGTCCGCGCGGGCGTTGCGAACCGCGACGCTGGCAGCTTCATGCGGGCTCTCGCCACTCCCTTCGGCGAACGGCCTGTCGAGCCGCTGCGCACGTTCCGGCAGCGGAAGGCTAGCCCGAAATCGAGCGATGGGCCCGGCGAGCCAGATTGGCTTTCCCTCTACCGCTGAACGCCCCGCGGAATAGTGTCCACGCGACGTCGAACGCCAGCTCGCCGACGGATGTGTAGGAAGGCGAGATCCGGCCAAGAAGCAGAGGATGGCTGGTCACCGTGACCGCTCCCCGGACGCCGGTGAAACCGGCCACGAAGCCTGCCGCCTGAGCGGCAGCCGCGACGCGTTCATCGGCCTCACCGTACGGGTAGGACATTGTCCGAAGCGGCTGCCCAGCGACTTCCTCGAGCTCAGGGTGGCCCACGCGCATTGCGTCCTCGAGCTCCTCGTCTCCCAGCGTCGGAAGCAGAAAGTGACGGCGCGTGTGGAAGCCGATCTCCGCTCCGGAGGTCGCCAGCCTGCGGAGCAGTTCGCTGCGGAGGCCGCTGTCGGGCGGATCGGGACCGACGAGCTCCGCCAGCTTCACGTCGAGCTGATCGTGCGTGCGGGGCGGCAGGTTCTGGATCCTGAGTCCTAGCTCGTGCACGGAGCGCTTGGGGGGGCCTTCGAGACCGAGAGTGTCGAGGTCGAGGTCGCGCGCGAGCGCGTCCTGCAGACGCTCCCACCAGAACCGACCCGGTTCGTGAAGCGATGCGCCCGACACGAAGAAGGTCGCGGTCGCTCCGACCTCAGCGAGCAGGGGGGCCGCGATCTCGACATGGCTCGCGAGGTCGTCGTCGAAGGTGATGGCGACAGGAAATGGTTGACCAGGCTGGCGCGTTCGTACAGCCGTTGTCAGCTCGGAACCGGTGACGAGGCGGTAGTGCGACACGAGATGATTCACCTGCTTGGCGAAAAGCGACGTTGCGAGCACCGGAACCAGGTCCCGCCGCGGATCGCCGGGCGGCTCACCGACCCGGTGGTAGACGAGTGCGACGCCGAGCCCGCGGCCGGAGTGGCGTGCAGCTCGTTCCAGAACACGTGCAATGCCGACACCGGCCACGCTGAGAAACCGCCTTCGGCCGCGCGTCCCCGCCGCGCTGGCCACCCGTTTAACGAGGGCGGGCAATGACGACGACGACGTCGGCACTCTCGGGTCGCAGGAGTGCCTTCAGGTCGGCGAGCGCCGCGTATAGCCGCAAGCGGAGCGGAAGCGGCGGCGCGTGCTGGAACGGTGGAAGCTCCCGTGCGAGTGCAGCGCTCAGCCGAAACGACCAGCGGGCCTGGCGCGACGGCCGTACGTCGACGACTTCAAACCCGACCCGCGCGAGCCCGCCGGAGAGCGCGGAGAGCGTGTATACGACCGTGTGGCGGGGCGGCTCGAGATGGATCCAGTTTCTCCCAAACACCCTATGGGCGTCCGCGTCGAGGCTTGGCGTCGCGATCCACAATACTCCATCGCGCTTCAGCGCACGGCGGCATTCCGCCAGGACTCCGATCGGGTCCCGCAAGTGCTCGAAGACGAGCCGGAACGTGATCGCGTCGAGAGACCCCGGCTCGAGCGTGCTTTCCTCGAGCGTCCCCTGGCGGGCGGGAACCCCTCGAGCCCGCGCAGTCGCTACGGCATCTGCACTGGGATCGATTCCCTCGACCGACCAGCCGAGCGACTGCATCTCGGCCAGGAACTCGCCTTCACCGCAGCCGAGATCGAGCAGGCGTGGGCGCCCTTCGGGTAGTCGGAGATGGCGCACGTGCTCGTCGGCTAGCGCCCTGTAGCGCGGCAGCAGCGGGACGATCAAACGGCCTGCGCGTGTCGCCGGCTCGATGTGATAGCGGTACGTCGCGTTCAAGTAGTCGTTTCGAAGTGCGCGGCGAATGCGGTGCCATCCATGGCGCGGGGCGTCTGGCCCTGGCGAGGCGTCGCCATAGTACGTCCTGTAAGCGAGCGGCGCCGTCTCCGCATCCGGGCGCGGATCGAGGTATGCCGACCCGCAGCCAACGCAGCGGAACAGCGCCCATTTGCCCGGCGCGCTCCGGTACGAACGGTCGGTGAGGTCCTCGTACAGCAGGTCCCTGTTGGATTCGCCGCAGACGGGGCAATGGTCAACGCTCTCCAGCCCCTCCGCCGGCCACTGACCCCCGAAGGCGGCAGATTGTCGGACGCCCACCTGCCGGGAACCGTATCGTCAGGACTCGCTCGCGGGAGATCGAATTTTCTACGGCCGACGGTCGGGGGCAGTGACAGACCCAGCTGCTGTGTTCTGGCACGCGCAGCGGGAGCCGAACACCCGCCAGCCTTCGAACATGCCGCGCGCGACTCCCTGCGGAAGTGCCAGGCGCGCGTCCGGCCATTCGGAGCGTCCACGGACCATCCGCGCCGCGACCCCCCGCAGAGTTCGGCGGAGATCCCGGGCGAGGAACCCGATGATCCGGAGGTCGCCCCGGCGGAGGTGCTTCGCGTAGAAGATTCCCTGGCCGCGAGCGTAGCCGCGGAAGTGCAGCTCGAGTTCTGCGGGCGTTCTCCAGGCATGGTGCCAGATGAGAAGAGCTGGATCGTAGTGCAGCCGCAGACCCGCCCCGAGCCATCGGTAGCAGAAGTCGTTGTCCTCCGCGAGCTTCACTCGCTCGTCGAAGCCGCCGAGCGCGAGGAAGCGCCGACGGCTGCAGGCCATATTGCAGCCGAAGAGAACGTCGTAGTTGCTCTCCCCCGTATAGTCGTGCGGCTCGTTCGCACCGACGAGCGATGGGACAGCGACAGCGTCCCCAACCGGTAGCACGCGGCCGGTGACGATGGTCTCCACGTCCCGCGCTAAGTGCGTCCAGGCGGTTTCCACCCACGTCGGAGCGACCGTGCAGTCGTCGTCGGTCACCAGCACGATGTCGTGCTGCGCCTCGCGCATCCCCTGGTTCACGGCGAGGCTTCGGTCGCGAACCGCAGATCGTAGGAGCCGTACGCCGTCACCTGAAAACCGCGCCACGACCGACGCCACGGCCTCGTCGCCACTCTGGTCGACGACGAGAACTTCGGCGGCCGGCGGTTCGCAGGCCGCAAGCGAGCTCAGGCAAGCGTCCAGAAGCTCGGCTCGACCAATCGTCGGAATGACGACCGAAACGGGATGTCGTCCTGGGCTCTCAGCCGCCACAAGGCGAACGAGTGTAGCGAGGCGAAATCTACGACTACATGTATCTCGAGCGCCACGACGAACGTCGGCGCCTCCTCAGCTGTTATAGGACCTCTTGCCTTTCAGTTCTTCCCGGCTGCGGCCGAGAATGAGACCGTGGCCATGACACAAACCGCACGAATCGTGAGGCTAGACATGCAGGAGCCCCTTAGCCCCGAGCTCGTTCTCGTCTGCCCCGAGCTCCGCGAGCTCGCTCTCGAGCGGCCGTCACCGGTTCCGCGCCTCCTTGCCGGCCCGGAATCGCACCCCCACCGAAACATCCGCACAAGGTTGGAAGCGACGCCGCATCCTCCGTCACGCCCGCCGGCACCGTACCCTCTGCCGTCCGGGAGGCCAGCACGAGTCGAGCTCCCGACCGGCCCTTTGCGTCAGCGTCCGCCTCGGATACGCGGAACGCCCGTTCTGACGCTCTCGCGCAGCGCAGCAACGATCGTGGCGCTCGCCGTCATTGCTCTGGCAGTGCTCTCGAACGGGCTATTTCGCTTCCACACCGGCCCGCCCAAACACGGCGCGAGCTCGTCAACCACCGCGTCGGCCATTCAGGCAAGACCCAAAGCGGGCGGGACCGCCCACCCTGCGAAGCACGAACAACAGCCGTCGCGTCGGGCAGCGACGCACGGAATACGGCGTCCTCGTGTTCATCGCGCCCAGTCGCCTCACGGCGCCGGCAGCATGAATGCAGGCCGTAGCCTCGCACCCGTCGCGTCCCCCGCCCCGCCCACACATTTTGAGGTCGAAGCCGAACGCAACGTGCTCGCATCTCCCGGTTTCTTCCTCCGCCGCGCTGCAGCCACTAAACTCGTCGACCAAGCCACCAGGCTGTTCCGCCCGGGCACGGCGGTCATCTGCTCCACCGGGTCGCCGGACCGCCATCGTGCCCACATCTTCGAGTGCGCCGTCCGCCGTAGTCACGTGACCGTACGCCTGCGCTACATCGCCACCGGACCCAGTTCATTCAGGCTGCTCCCCCGGTAGAGCCGGCGGCATGAGAGCAGCGACTCCTCGAAGGTCCCCCACAGCCTGAACTGCGGTCGACTAGACGCGCCAAGCCTCGAATGCCATGTGCGTATCAGTCGGCCGGGCGATCGCCAGGGTGATGAAAGAGGAAGGCCCTCGAGCTTCGGACCACTCGACGAGCCTGAATCCCGATCTGAGCAATCTCTCGTGGAGCGCCTTCGCCTCGTGAGCCGAGCGTGACGTGGGCAAGGCGACGACACCGTCCCGGCCCGTCATCCGTCGCACGACTTCGTGGCCGCCGAACGCCTCCAGCGCTTCGTCCTCAAGAACAAGGACCGCGTCTACCTTCTCGGCGGCGACATCCTCCCCCGTCAAGACGATCAGTGTCCAGGAGCCTACATCCAACGAAGCTTTGACGTATGGTTACCGAAGGGGAGGTCGAGCGGGGTGGGTGCAAACAATCTCTTCGAGGCGGTCGTTCGGTTGCTTTCAAGCGCCCGACGACGCTTCGCCCGCCGGCGGCGCAGGTCGTACCTGTTCGCGTGCGCCGCTCTCCTTGCCGCGGGCGTTGTGGCGCAGGAGGGTGTGGGCGCTCCTGCGCGTTCGGCCGAACCGGCGCGCGCCGCCCCGGCGAGCGCGGCGACGACGGCCGCGACGGCTACGGGTCTGTCCGCCGGGTTCCAAGAGTCGGTGGTCTTCAGCGGGCTGACTCAGGCCACGGCCGTGCGCTTCGCGTCCGACGGGCGCATCTTCGTCGCGGAAAAGAGCGGGATCATCAAGGTCTTCGATTCGCTGACCGACACGACTCCGACCGTCTTCGCCGACCTCAGCACCAACGTCTACAACTTCTGGGACCGCGGTCTGCTCGGCCTCGCACTTGACCCGAACTTCCCGACGACGCCGTACGTCTACGTCCTCTACACATACGACGCCGAGGTCGGTGGGACGGCGCCGAAGTACGGGACACCCGGCGTGCTCTCCGACCCGTGCCCGAACCCGCCCGGTGCGACTGGCGACGGTTGCGTCGTTAGCGGACGGCTCTCACGACTTGAGGCCAACGGCGACGCCATGACGGGGTTGGAGCAGGTGCTCATCAATGACTGGTGCCAGCAGTATCCGAGCCTTTCGGTCGGCTCGCTGGTCTTTGGTCAGGACGGGAAGCTCTACGCGAGCGCCGGGACCGCTTCGAACTTCAGCTTCGACGACTGGGGGCAGGACGGTAACCCGCTCAACCCGTGCGGCGATCCGCCGGGCGGCGTCGGTGCAACCCTCGCCCCGCCGACCGCCGAGGGCGGTTCGCTGCGAGCGCAGGACGTCCGTACAACGGGGGATCCCACCGGGCTCGACGGCACCATCATCCGGATCGATCCGGCGACGGGTGCCGCGCCAGCCGACAACCCGCTCGCGTCGAGCAGCGATCCGAACACCCGCCGTATCATCGCCTACGGCGTCCGAAACCCCTTCCGGATGACGTTGCGCCCCGGCACGAATGAGCTCTGGTTCGGCGACGTCGGCACGTTCGCCTACGAGGAGCTGAACCGGATCGTGAGCCCGAGCGACAGCACGGTCGAGAATTTCGGCTGGCCCTGTTACGAGGGACCGAACAAGCAGCCCGGATTCGACGCTGCGAACCTCGACCTGTGCGAGAGCCTTTACGCCCAGGGCGGCCCGTCCGCCGGAGAAGCGCCGTACTTCTCGTACACCCACGCGAGTCTCATATACGCGGGCGATCCCTGCCCGACCGGGAGTTCGTCGATCTCGGGGGAGGCCTTCTACACCGGCAGCTCCTACCCAGCTCAGTACCAGGGCGGCCTCTTCTTCGCCGACTACTCGCGCAACTGCATCTGGTTCGCGCAGAAAGGGACGAACGGCCTGCCGGACATGTCGACGGCGACCGCCTTCGGTGTCGGCGCGTCGGGTCCAGTCGACCTCCAGACAGGCCCCAACGGTGATCTCTTCTACGTCGACTTCACCGGAGGCACGATCAGGCGGATCCAGTACACGGGTTCGGTGCCGCCGCCGCCTACCGGGACCAACTACCTCAGCGACCTCACCTGGACGTTGGCGACGAACGGCTGGGGCCCGGTCGAGAAGGACAAGAGCAACGGTGGCCTCGCGGGCGGCGACGGGCGCACGATCACGCTGAACGGGACCACGTACACGAAGGGCCTGGGCACGCACGCGGTTTCCGACATCCGCTACGCGCTCTCGGGCGGCTGCAGTCGCTTCCGGGCCGACGTCGGGGTGGACGACGAGATCACGTCGACGGCGGCGAGCGTGGTTTTCCAGGTCTTCGCGGACGGGACGAAGCTGTACGACTCGGGGGTGATGGGCGCGACGACGGCGACGAAGTCGATCGACGTCAACCTGACCGGCAAGAACCAGCTCCAACTCGCCGTCACCGACGCGGCAAACGGCAACGACTCGGATCACGCGGACTGGGCTGCGGCCCGGATCGACTGCGGGAACGGCTCGACTCCTCCGCCCCCGAGCGGGGCGAACTACCTCAGCGACCTCACCTGGACGTCGGCGACGAACGGCTGGGGCCCGGTCGAGAAGGACAAGAGCAACGGTGGCCTCGCGGGCGGCGACGGGCGCACGATCACGCTGAACGGGACCACGTACACGAAGGGTCTGGGCACGAACGCGGTTTCCGACATCCGCTACGCGCTCTCGGGCGGCTGCAGTCGCTTCCGGGCCGACGTCGGGGTGGACGACGAGATCACGTCGACGGCGGCGAGCGTGGTCTTCCAGGTCTTCGCGGACGGGACGAAGCTGTACGACTCGGGAGTGATGGGCGCGACGACGGCGACGAAGTCGATCGACGTCAACCTGACCGGCAAGAACCAGCTCCAACTCGTCGTCACCGACGCGGGAAACGGCAACGACTCGGATCACGCGGACTGGGCTGCGGCCCGGATCGACTGCGGCGCGGCAAACACGCCTCCGACGCCAGCGATCACGGCCCCGCCGGCCGGCACGACGTGGAAGGTCGGCGACCTGATCAACTTCTCGGGCTCGGCGACTGACGCGGAGGACGGAACGCTGCCCGCGTCCGCGCTGTCTTGGACGCTGATCCTCCACCACTGCCCGTCGAACTGTCACACGCACATCGTTCAAACGTGGACCGGCGTCTCTTCCGCGTCGTTCACCGCTCCCGACCACGAGTACCCGTCATATCTCGAGCTGCAGCTGATCGCGACCGACTCCGGCGGCCAGTCGACCACGACGAGCCTCGAGCTCCACCCGCAGTCCGTCACGTTGACGTTCGCGTCGAACCCCAGCGGGCTCCAGCTCGTCGTGAACGGTGTCTCCGGCACGACGCCGTTTACCCGTACGGTGATCACGGGCGCGACGAACACGATCAGCGCGGGGTCGCCGCAGGCGCTCAACGGTACGGGCTACTTCTTCTCGTCCTGGTCCGACGGCGGCGCCGCAAGCCACAACACCACCGCGAACGCGTCTGCGACATACACCGCTACGTACACGGCCGACCCCACGCCTCCCACCTCCTCGATCGCCTGCAACGGCTCGGCCTGCTCGGGCAGTGCGTACACCTCGCCGGTGAGCGTGACGCTGTCCGCGACGGACGGGTCGGGCGGATCCGGCGTCGCCTCCATCCACTACACGACGAACGGCAGCGATCCCACGCTCTCCAGCCCCACCTACAGCGCCCCCTTCACCGTCTCGCGCGACGGCGACGGTCAAGTACCGCGCCTGGGACAACGCAGGCAACGTCGAGGCCACCAAGTCCCAGCTGATCACGATCAACCAGACTGCCTCGGATACCACGCCGCCGACGTCCTCGATCGCCTGCAACAGCTCAGCCTGCTCGACCGGCTGGTACAGGGGCTCCGTCAGCGTCTCGCTCTCGGCCACCGATAACTCCGGCGGATCCGGCGTCGCCTCCATCCACTACACGACGAACGGCAGCGATCCCACGCTCTCCAGCCCCACCTACAGCGCCCCCTTCACCGTCTCGGCGACGGCGACGGTCAAGTACCGGTCCTGGGACCAAGGCGGGCAACGTCGAGTCCACGAAGTCCCAGCTGATCCAGATCGACACGATCGCTCCGACCGTGGCGATCACGTCACCCACCACCGGGTCGCAGGTGAACGGGACCGTCAAGGTCACGGCAACGGCCACCGATAGCGGCGGCTCGGGCGTCGCGCAGGTGAGCTTCTACGACAACGGCGTCCTGATCGGCACGGCGACGACCAGGGGCTCCTACTTCGTCAACTGGAACACGAAGAAGGCGACGAAGGGCGCGCACACGCTGACGGCGATCGCCACCGACGCAGCGGGCAACTCGCAGACGTCGGCATCGGTAGTCGTCACCGTCACGTAGCTAGGTGGCGCGGAGCGACGGCGGGCACCCCGTCGGTAACGGCAAGGCGGCTCGCTGCTTGACTTAACCACGCGATTGAACCTGCGTACTTGTATACAGAGCGGTCTGGAAAACCGTTGGGCGTGCAAGCGCCCGGTGGGTTCGAATCCCACCCCCGCCGCTCCTGAGAGTCGAGCCTTGCCGGTCTCTCTAAGGGCTCACATGACCTAGCCCGTACCGCGTGCTCGTGGCAACCCGCACCCCATTGCGCCAGTCGATCTCTAGGCTGTTTCTCGACTTTCGTAGTAAGGGGAGGTTGGCAACGCGCTCGAGGGTTTGCGTGTCGATCACATCTCCGGCATCGCCGACGTAGAGGTAGCGCCCATCCAGGCTCAGCTGAAGTCACCCTTCGACAAACCTATGGCTGAGCTCGATGTGCGCGAGCTCGCGCGGCTTCCGTAGTGTCAATCCGCTTACGTCGTAGACCTGGACGAACGAGTTCGCCGAGTCGATGACGTACACACGGGTCTGGTCGGGGGACAACGCGATGCCGTGAGACGGCGTCCGCATTGGCCCATAGACCTCGCGATTGAGGGTGAACTCCTTCACTCGCAGCGTATGGAGCACCCTTCCGGTCGAGAGGCTGCTGACCTGAAACCCAATGAGACCCGTTCGCGGTCGTGAAAGCGAGCGACTGGCGACCGTTGATCGTGAATGGGCGACCACCGGAAATCAGCGGCCCGACCTTCTTCACCACGCGGTTCGTCTTTGTGCTCGCGACGTAGAGATACGGGTCGGCGCGTCCACCCAGGTACACGAGCCGCCCGTCGAGGCCGACGATGGTGTTGTGAGGTCCGATCCCGGCGTCGATCGATCCGGTGATGGCCCCGGCCGCAGCGTCGACGATCGTCCAGCGACCACTGTCCAAATACGTGCCGGTGGGACTGTAAATCCTTCGGCCGTTACGGGTGAACCGCACCGCTGTCGGCTCCATCGGCATACTCCTCTGCCCGGACGAGTCGGCTCGTGACGAGGTCGAAGGCGAGAATGGTGCCGGGCGAGGGGCCGTTGCTCCCGCACGGAACGAACAATCGTCGCGTCCGCGGGCTGGCAATAACCCCGTTCGGCCGGTCGAGCTGTTCCACGAAGATCCGCTGAACGAGCCGATGGCCGCGATCGATGTCGTACACGTCGATACGCTGGTTTGCGACGACGTACAGAAACCGCCGGACCCGCAACGAGCCTGCGCTGAGCCGAGCAGGCGCCGGCGGCGACCAGCCCGGCCAGAGCCACGCCTGCGACATACGGCCCCCACTTCGAGAGCAATGCTGGCTGCCGGAGTGTCACGTGCCGATATTCAACTGCCCTGCGCCGCTATTCCAGCATGCCGCTGGCGTGTCGAGTGTCGCTAGTACGCGGCTCGCGCGCGCGTCAGAGCCGGCAGCGTGAGCAAGATCAGACGGAGATCCTCGCGCAGGGACCAGTTCGTCACGTACAGGTAGTCGAGCTTCGTCATCTCCTCGAACGGGATGTCGCTCGCGCCGAGCACCTGCCAAAGCCCGGTGATGCCCGGCTTCAGATCCAACCGCCGGCGAGCCCAGTTCTGGACGTGCTGGTCCTCGTCGAGGATCAGCGGGCGCGGCCCGACGAGCGACATCTGTCCAGACAGGACATTGAGGAGCTGCGGGAGCTCGTCGATTCGCCAACGTCGCAGGAAACGACCGACTCGCGTCACGCGCGGATCGTCAGGGACCTTGAACATCCGAGGATCCTCGGCGCTGTGCATGTTCAGGTAGGCGACTTCGTACTTGCGGCTCTCCGCGTCGGCAACCATTGTCCTGAACTTCAAGACCCGGAAGGTCCGCCCACCGGCGCCCATTCGCACCTGCCTGAAGAAGACCGGCCCTCGTGAGTCTAGCTTCGTCAGCACGGCGACCGCGAGGAAAACCGGGGCGAGAATGAGCAGCCCAAGAGCAGCCGCCGCCACGTCGAGCGATCGCTTGAGGAATCGCGAGGACCCTGAGAGGTCCGGGCTCGGAAGGCCCACGAGCGGCATCCCCTCGATCGTGTGCAACTGGGCGTTGGTGCCGAGTACCTCGAACATTCTCGGAACGATGTCGATCTGGATGTCGGTGTCCTGCATCGAGCGAATGACTCCGAGCGTCTGGTTGTGAGAGTCCGTGGAGAAGGCGATGGCGACTCGGTGCACGGCGTAGTCGCGAACGAGGCTCGGCAGGTCGTCCGTCGTTCCGATCAGCGAGCTCTTGTCGTTGCCCGACCCGAAGACTCGATCGTCCTTGTCGACGAATCCCACGACTCGCAGGCCGTACTCGGGATGCTTGTCGATCTTGTCGGCAAGCATGTGGGCGACGTGGCCCGAGCCGACGATAATCACGTTCTGGATGTACGCGGCTTGACGGCGGCCGATTGCTCGGCTTGCGGCGCGGAGCAGCGGAACGAGCGCGACCGCGAGCAGCCAGAACACCATCAACCGGCTGAGATTCGGATACGGGAGGTCGACGACGTGTGTCAGGACGAGGAAGCTCCAAGTTCCGAGCGTGACGACCTGAAACACCCCGACGATGTCGTCGACCGTCGAGTGGTCTGTCCGCTCCTCGTCGCGATCGTACAGGCCGTAGATGCGAGCAAGCAGCACCCAGAGGGGGAGCGTCGCTGCGAAGAGCGCGATCTCCCAGATTGGCGCGACCCGGTCTACTGTAGAGGCGGGCGCAGCGAGCACCAACGCAACGAAATATGAAGTCATGAGTCCGACGACATCGGCGGCGAGCAAGAGACGTCGCATGAGCCAGCCGCGCCGGCGCACGGACGGAGGCCAACTCCTGTCAACCTCGTAGACGACTAGATCGCCTTGTGCTGCGGCGATCGCATCTTGCGATACAGCGCTCAACCCAGTCCTCCCCCGTGCATGAGCCTCCCGCGAGTCACGCTCGGCCCGGTCCCCAGTGCAACACAGAGTAGTCATCGGACGGCCTCTTTCATAGTCCTGTGGCATATCCAATACCTTCGTCTAGACCGAGTCGGTACACGTGCCGCGTCCTGTCATTCCTGGGGGTCCTCGACTTTCGTCTCGTTGTGGGTCTGGGCTTAATGTGAAATCCTTTCGGCGTCGCTTAATGTGAAATCATTCGGCGTCGCATCCTGGGGAGGAGCGGTAAGAGTGAGGCGGTTCACTTTGCATGTCCACGTTCTGCCGAGGGCGCAGTACTTCCTGCGTGCGGCTGTGATGGGCGCCGTCGCTGCGCTCTTGCTCCTGCTCACTGCACACTCGGATGCGGCGACCCCGCCGCAGGACGACGGCATCTTCCGCACGAGCGCGGAGGCTCCCGGCGTCGACACCTCCGTACCGGCCGAGGACTTCCAGGAGAGCATCGTGTTCACCGGGCTGACGAACCCGACTCAGGTGCGGTTCTCGCCGGACGGTCGGGTCTTCGTGGGCGAGAAGAGCGGCCTCATCAAGGTCTTCGACAGCCTCTCCGACACGACGCCGACGACCTTCGCCGACCTCAGGTCGAACGTGCACAACTTCTGGGACCGCGGGTTCCTTGGGATGACCCTGGATCCCGGGTTCACCACGGGGCGGCCGTACGTGTACGTGCTCTACGCGTACGACGCTCCGATCGGAGGGACTCCGCCGACCTGGGGCGATGCCTGCCCGTCGCCTCCGGGGCCGACGACGAACGGCTGCGTCATCAGCGGCCGCCTTTCCAGGCTGACGGCGAACGGCAACGTGCAGACTGGACCGGAGCAGGTCCTGATCAACGACTGGTGTCAGCAGTTTCCGAGCCACTCCACCGGTTCGCTCGTCTTTGGAAGCGACGGTGCTCTTTACGTCTCGGGCGGTGACGGGGCGAGCTTCAACTTCGTGGACTACGGTCAGGTCGGGAACCCGTGCGGCGACCCACCCAGCCCGGCAGGAACGAACCTCACGACACCAACAGCTCAGGGTGGAGCGCTACGGAGCCAGGATCTCCGAACGAGCGGGGATCCCGCAACCCTGGACGGATCGGTCCTTCGCCTCAATCCCGATACGGGCGCGGCAGCTGCAGGCAACCCGAACATCGGCAACTCGGATCCGAATACGAGGAGGATCATCGCCCATGGGCTCCGCAACCCGTTCCGGCTGACGATTCGGCCGGGGACGAACGAGGTCTGGGTCGGCGACGTCGGCTGGAACGACTGGGAGGAGGTCAACCGCGTGACGAACCCCACGGCCTCGGTCACGAACTTCGGATGGCCCTGCTACGAGGGCCCCAACCGGCAATTCTCATACCAGAACGCCGGCCTCACCATGTGCACGAACCTGTACAACGCCGGTGCCGGGGCGGTCGTCTCGCCCCACTATGGGTACACGCACAACGGCCAAGTCGTCTCTGGCGAGACGTGCCCCGTCGGAAGCTCCTCCATCTCGGGCTTGGCCTTCTACCAAGGCGGCAGCTACCCGAGCTCCTTCAACGGCGCGCTCTTCTTCTCCGACTACTCGCGCAAGTGCATCTGGGTGATGATGCCCGGCGGCAACGGGCTTCCGAATCCGAACGACATCGACTCGTTCGTCGCGGGCGCCGCGGGCCCAGTCGACCTCCAGATCGGTCCCGGCGGGGATCTCTTCTATACGGACTTCGACACTGGGACGATCCGGCGCATCCAGTACACAGCCGCTCCTCCTCCGCCACTGTCGGGCACCTTCTACGTCAGCGACCTCACTTGGACGTCGATGGCGAACGGCTACGGACCGGCGGAGGAAGACACCAGCAACGGCGGCTTCGCCGGCGGCGACGGGGCCACGATCACGCTCAGCGGCACCACCTACGCCAAGGGCCTCGGTGTGCACGCGGCCTCCGACGTGCAGTACTCCCTCGGCGGCACCTGCACGCGCTTCAAGGCCTCGGTGGGCATCGACGACGAGGTCGGCGCCAACGGCACGGTCGTGTTCCAGGTGTTCGCGGGCGCGACCAAGGTGTACGACTCGGGCGTGATGACGGGAGCGACCGCGACAAAGCTCGTCGACGCCAGCGTCGCGGGCGCCTCCACCCTGCGCCTGGTCGTCACCGACGCGGCGGACGGGATCGCCTCCGACCACGCCGACTGGGCGCTCGCGCGGGTGGAGTGTGGAGGCGGCGGCGGCGACACGACCCCGCCGACCGTCACCGGCCAGACGCCCGCGCCGGGTGCGACCGGAGTCTCGCTCGCGGTCACTCCGACGGCGACCTTCTCCGAGCCCGTCAACCCGGGCACGGTGACGACGAGCACCTTCACCCTGCGGCAGGGGGCCAATCCTCCACTCGCGGCGAGCGTCTCCTACGACGCCGCCTCGCGCACGGCGAAGCTCACCCCGTCCGCCGCGCTCGCGCCGAGCACGAGCTACACGGCGACGGTGGTAGGCGGTGCCTCGGGAGTCAAGGACGTCGCCGGTAACGCGCTCGTCGGCAATGTGACCTGGAGCTTCACGACGGGGACGACCGGGACCACCTCGACGTACGTGAGCGACCTCACCTGGACCTCGGCGACGAGCGGGTACGGGCCGGTCGAGCTCGACCGCTCGAACGGCGGCTTCGCCGGCGGCGACGGGGCCACGATCACGCTCAGCGGCACCACCTACGCCAAGGGCCTCGGTGTGCACGCGGCCTCCGACGTGCAGTACTCCCTCGGCGGCACCTGCACGCGCTTCAAGGCCTCGGTGGGCATCGACGACGAGGTCGGCGCCAACGGCACGGTCGTGTTCCAGGTGTTCGCGGGCGCGACCAAGGTGTACGACTCGGGCGTGATGACGGGAGCGACCGCGACAAAGCTCGTCGACGCCAGCGTCGCGGGCGCCTCCACCCTGCGCCTGGTCGTCACCGACGCGGCGGACGGGATCGCCTCCGACCACGCCGACTGGGCGCTCGCGCGGGTGGAGTGTGGAGGCAGCTCCAACACACCTCCCACCCCCACGATCCTCACTCCGTCGAGCAACCTGACGTGGTCGGTCGGTGACGTGATCTCCTTCTCGGGGTCGGCCACCGACGCGCAGGACGGCATCCTCCCGCTCTCCGCTCTCAGCTGGACACTCGCGATCGAGCACTGCCCGTCGAACTGTCACGAGCACATCGTCCAGTCATGGAACGGAGTCGCGAGCGGCTCGTTCACCGCCCCGGATCACGAGTATCCGACGTTCCTGCAACTTCGGCTCACTGCGACGGACTCGCAGGGTGCGCCGACGACGACGAGCGTCAATCTCCAGCCGGTCACTGTCAATCTCACCTTCAATTCGTCACCGTCGGGCCTCCAGCTCTCGGCCGGGAGCACGACGAGCGCCGCACCGTTCACCAAGACGGTCATCAGGGGCTCTTCGAACTCGATCAGCGCTCCCTCGCCGCAGACCCTCTCTGGCACGACCTACACCTTCTCGTCCTGGTCCAATGGCGGCGCCGCCACGCACAACGTGGTTGCAAATAGCGCCGCGACGCACACCGCGACCTACGTCAGCGGCGGCGGCGACACGACCCCGCCGACCGTCACCGGCCAGACGCCCGCGCCGGGTGCGACCGGAGTCTCGCTCGCGGTCACTCCGACGGCGACCTTCTCCGAGCCCGTCAACCCGGGCACGGTGACGACGAGCACCTTCACCCTGCGGCAGGGGGCCAATCCTCCACTCGCGGCGAGCGTCTCCTACGACGCCGCCTCGCGCACGGCGAAGCTCACCCCGTCCGCCGCGCTCGCGCCGAGCACGAGCTACACGGCGACGGTGGTAGGCGGTGCCTCGGGAGTCAAGGACGTCGCCGGTAACGCGCTCGTCGGCAATGTGACCTGGAGCTTCACGACGGGGACGACCGGGACCACCTCGACGTACGTGAGCGACCTCACCTGGACCTCGGCGACGAGCGGGTACGGGCCGGTCGAGCTCGACCGCTCGAACGGCGGCTTCGCCGGCGGCGACGGGGCCACGATCACGCTCAGCGGCACCACCTACGCCAAGGGCCTCGGTGTGCACGCGGCCTCCGACGTGCAGTACTCCCTCGGCGGCACCTGCACGCGCTTCAAGGCCTCGGTGGGCATCGACGACGAGGTCGGCGCCAACGGCACGGTCGTGTTCCAGGTGTTCGCGGGCGCGACCAAGGTGTACGACTCGGGCGTGATGACGGGAGCGACCGCGACAAAGCTCGTCGACGCCAGCGTCGCGGGCGCCTCCACCCTGCGCCTGGTCGTCACCGACGCGGCGGACGGGATCGCCTCCGACCACGCCGACTGGGCGCTCGCGCGGGTGGAGTGTGGAGGCGGCGGCGGCGACACGACCCCGCCGACCGTCACCGGCCAGACGCCCGCGCCGGGTGCGACCGGAGTCTCGCTCGCGGTCACTCCGACGGCGACCTTCTCCGAGCCCGTCAACCCGGGCACGGTGACGACGAGCACCTTCACCCTGCGGCAGGGGGCCAATCCTCCACTCGCGGCGAGCGTCTCCTACGACGCCGCCTCGCGCACGGCGACGCTCACCCCGTCCGCCGCGCTCGCGCCGAGCACGAGCTACACGGCGACGGTGGTAGGCGGTGCCTCGGGAGTCAAGGACGTCGCCGGTAACGCGCTCGTCGGCAATGTGACCTGGAGCTTCACGACGGGGACGACCGGGACCACCTCGACGTACGTGAGCGACCTCACCTGGACCTCGGCGACGAGCGGGTACGGGCCGGTCGAGCTCGACCGCTCGAACGGCGGCTTCGCCGGCGGCGACGGGGCCACGATCACGCTCAGCGGCACCACCTACGCCAAGGGCCTCGGTGTGCACGCGGCCTCCGACGTGCAGTACTCCCTCGGCGGCACCTGCACGCGCTTCAAGGCCTCGGTGGGCATCGACGACGAGGTCGGCGCCAACGGCACGGTCGTGTTCCAGGTGTTCGCGGGCGCGACCAAGGTGTACGACTCGGGCGTGATGACGGGAGCGACCGCGACAAAGCTCGTCGACGCCAGCGTCGCGGGCGCCTCCACCCTGCGCCTGGTCGTCACCGACGCGGCGGACGGGATCGCCTCCGACCACGCCGACTGGGCGCTCGCGCGGATTGAGTGCTGACCCTGGTGCGAAGCTAGCCGCGCACCGCGCGGCGACGGTCGACGAGCTCGCGGCTCGTCCGCCACACGAAGACGGTGTTCGACCGGGCGTACCGCGACGACAGCCGCCGCGGCTCCGATGCCATCCGGTACAGCCATTCGAGGCCGGCGCGGTGCATCCACGACGGCGCGCGTCGCTTGACGCCTGCGAGGAAGTCGAAAGCGGCCCCGACGCCGACGAAGGTAACGCCGGGCGCCTCGGAGCAAGCCCGTGCGCTCCAGATCTCCTGTTTCGGGGCGCCCAGTCCCACCCACGTCACGTGTGGCTCGGCCGCGCGAATCAGCTCGATGGCCTCGTCCACTGCCGGGCGCTCCGTGAACGGAGGCGCATAGTGGCCGACGATCTCCAAGCCGGGGAAGCGTCCACGCAACATCTGTGCGAGCTTCGCGAGACCGGGTTCCGTAGATCCGACCAGGAAGTGCCGAAGACCTACCTCCCGTCCTCGATCGACCACGAGCGGGAAGAGGTCGGGACCGCCGATTCTCCGTGCGCGATTCGAAACGACCCGCCGAAGAAGCCACGCGACCGGTGCGCCGTCGGGGAACCTGATCGCTGCGCCGCTGAGAACGCCCCTCAGCTCGACGTCGTGCAACGCCTCGGTGAGCACGTGGACGTTGCAGAGACAGACGTACCCACCGGCGCGCCGCCCCGCGTGCGCGACGACGGCGTCTCCCGCGGAGTCGACGTCGCCGACGAAGCACGAGGCGGCCAGATCGACCAGCTTCGGAGGAAGCAGCTCGTCGGGCTCGATGTCGTGCTCGACCATCACTCCGCCACGACCTCAGATGCGAGCGGCACGTGAGGAGTCCCGGAACACGCTGCTAGGTTCCGCCGCATGTCGCAAACGCCTGCCACGACGCGGGTGCTCATCCTCGCCGGCGGAATGGGCACCCGGCTTCGCCCGTACACCGTCGTCCTTCCGAAGCCGCTGGTACCGATCGGCGATCGCCCGGTGCTCGAGATCATCATGCGTCAGCTTCACCGAGACGGATTTCGACGTGTCACGGTCGTCACCGGCTACCTGGCAGAGCTGATCGAGGCGTTCTTCGGCGACGGTTCGGCATACGACCTCGAGATCGACTACTTCCGTGAGCACGAGCCGCTCGGCACGGTCGGCGCGCTCGCGCTGATCGAGGGCCTGGACGAGGACTTCCTCGTCATGAACGGCGACACGCTGACCGACCTGAGCTACAGCGCGGTGTTCGGCGATCACCTGGCCAGTGGCGCCTGCGCCACGATCGCCACGACACGGCGCGACGTGAAAATCGATCTCGGCGTGCTGAAGTTCGGCGACTCCGAGGACAGCGATCGGCTGACGGGCTATGACGAGAAGCCGGTGATCGAGTACGACGCGAGCATGGGTGTGTACTGCTTCTCCCCCCGCGTTCTCGCCAGCATCGAGCCCAATGTCCGTCTCGACTTTCCGGATCTCGTCCTTCGTCTCGTTGCCGCGGGAGAGGTCGTTCGTGCCTGGCGCTCGGACGACTACTGGCTCGACATCGGGCGCCACGAGGACTACGAAGCGGCCATGGCGGAGTTCGAGGAGAACCGCAGCCGTCTCATCCCACCCGACTAGCGCCGACGGTCGTCGTGAGAGCTTCCGCAACGCCGTTGCACACGTCGTCGATCGCGTCGGGCGGCATGTGCGACCAGAGCGGCAGGGCGCAATGCCGAGCTGCAACCTCCTCCGCCCTAGGTACCGACCCGCGGGCGACGCTGTACGCCGTTAGCTCCGAGAGCGACGGGTAGAAGGTCGTCTGGATGCCAAGATCGCGCAGGCCCGCTCGGAGCTCGGTCCGACTCGCGCGATCCGCCGCGAGAATCGGGAAGGCGAAGTGGGAGCTCGCCAAGACGGCAGTGTCATCCCACGGGAGCTCGACGCCGGGCTGGGTGGCGAGTCTCGCTCGATAGCGGATCACGCTCTCACGCCTCGCTTCGATATCGGCCGTCAGCCGAGGGAGGCGACTGAGACCGAGCGCTGCGCGCGGCTCGTCGAGGCGGTAGTTGAAGCCGAACTCGACGACGTCATAGCCCTCCGCGTAACCGCGGTGCCGTTCCCACGTCGCCGACGTCAGCCCGTGGGCGCGTAGGCGTCGCGCTGCGGCTTCGAGCTCCGGATCGTCCGTCAGAATCATGCCTCCCTCGCCCACGCACAGCTGCTTCTTCGAAAAGAAGGAAAAGCACCCGAGGTCGCCGACCGTGCCGACCTGCCTGTCACCGACGTGTGCTCCCACGCCCTGAGCCGCATCCTCGATGAGGCGAAGTCCGCGATCGTCGCACAGCTCGCGCAGCGTGAGCACGTCCGCCGGATACCCCAGGAGATGCACGGCGACGACCGCACGCGTCCGTGGAGTCAGGCACGCGAGCACCGAGTCCGGGTCGATGTTCAGGTCGTGCACGCCCTTGACGTCGCACAGAACGGGCGTTGCCCCCGTGTAGCGGACGGCGGCCGCGGTAGCGACGAAAGTGAGCGCAGGCACGATCACCTCGTCGCCGGGACCGACGCCGCCCGCCAGCATCGCCAGGTGCAGCGCGGCGGTCCCGCTGGAGACGGCGACCGCGTGCTTCGATCCGACGTGGTCTGCGAACGCTGCCTCGAAGGCCTGCGTACGCGGCCCCATCGTGAGCCACCCGCTTCGGAGACAGTCGAGCACAGCTTCGACGTCGTCCTCGGAGACGGTGATGTCGGTCAATGGGTAGCGCCACATCGGCTCAGATCTCCGCTGTGATCGCGTCGACTACCCGAGCCTGCTCCGCCTCGGTCATGTGCGGATACAGAGGGAGCGTGACCTCGGCGCGAGCGGCGTGCTCGGTTCGAGGCAACGAGATGCCCGGGAATCGCTCCCGGTAGACCGTGAACTCGTGCACCGCCGGGTAGAAGAGGCTCGTCTGCACGTTGTGACGTTCTCGCAAGGCCCGCATGAAGGCATCACGCCGTTCCGTGTCCTCCATGAGGATTGGCATGACGTAGCCGGAGGACGTTTCGACGGCTTCGTCCGAGTACGGAAGCAGCAGGCCCGCGACCTCGCCGAGGAGGCGCCTGTAACGACGAATCAGCTCTCTCCGGCGAACCATCTCCTCGTCGATCTGGCCTAGCCGCGAGAGAGCGAGCGCGCAGTGGACGTCATCCAGGCGATAGTTGAATCCGAGCCCGGCGACGTCGTACGAGTCGGTGCGTCCCGTGTGTCGATCCCAAGTCCCCGAGCTCATGGCGTGGGAACGTAGGGAGCGCGCCGTCGCTGCGACCGTCTCGTCGTCCGTGGTCAGGAGCCCGCCTTCGCCTATGGACAGGACCTTGTTGGAGAAGAAGCTGAACGTGCCTGCGAGCCCCCACGTCCCCACCTGGCGTCCCTGGAACGTCGCTCCGGGCCCATGCGCACTGTCTTCGATGAGGCTGAGCCCGTGCTCGTCGCAGATTGCCGTGAGCCGGTCGAGCGCGGCGGGATAGCCGGCGAAATGAACCGCGGCGACGGCCTTCGTGCGGGGTGTGATGCGGGCCGCGACGTCGTCGGGATCGATCGAGAGGTCATGCGGTCCGACGATGTCGGCGAAGACGGGCGTCGCCCCGCAGGAGATGACCGTGCTCGCCGTCGCGACGAACGTGAACGCCGGGACGATCACCTCGTCACCCGGCCCGACCCCCGCGCTCAGGTAGGCAAGGTGCAGCGCGGCGGTGCAGCTCGAGACCGCAACTGCGAACCGACAGCCGACGTACTCTGCGAAGCCGTCCTCGAACGCCGCCGTGGCGGGCCCCGTCGACAGCCACCCTGAGCGTAGCGTCGCAGCCACTGCATCGAGGTCGTCCTGCGTGAGGCGGACATCCGCCAGCGGGATCTGCGGGAGCGTCTCCACCGTCATCCGCTCAGGGAATGTTCCGGTATCTGCGCTCGAACGCATCGGAGAACGAGCCGCGCTCGAGCTCGTCCGCAACCTCCCCGATCCCGTCGGGCACGGTCATCGTCAGCTCGAAGCCGAGTTCCTGCTTGACCTTCTCGAAGTCGACCTTGTAATCGCGTGGGTCGTCAGCCTGGTCGACGAACTCCACTTCACCCTCGGGGAACCGCGTTCGGATGATCTCGACGAGATCGAGCTTACGGAAGTTCTGGTCGGTTCTCCCGACGTTGAAGACCTCGCCTCGGACACGATCGAGCGCGGAGTCGAGCACGAGCCTGACCCCACGGCCCGCATCTCGAACGTGAATGTACGGTCGCCAGAAGCGCTCGCCGAAGACCTGGAGCAAGCGTCCGGCCCACATGTCACGCGTGAACTCGTTCACCGTCAGGTCGAAGCGCATCCTCGGCGCAACCCCGTAGACGGTGGCAAACCGCAGGCACGTGGGTGCAAGCGCGCCGTTCGTCCGCCCGAGCAGTTCCTGCTCGACCTCGACTTTCTGACGCGCGTACAGCGATACCGGGGCCAGCTCTCCGCTCTCGTCGACCGGAACCGACGAGTCGGCCATCTTGCCGTAGTTCGAGCATGTCGAAGCCATGACGAAGCGACGCACGCCGGCCGCGATCGCATCGTCCACGAGCGCGCGCGTCGCGTCGACGTTCACGGCCTGCGCGCGGTCCGGATCCTGCGCGCACGCCGGATCGCCCACGATCGCGGCGAGGTGCACGACGGCGTCGGCGTCGGCGAGAGCGCGCTGCCGCGCTTCCGCATCGAGGAGATCGGCGCGAAGCACCTCGACACCGTCCCGCTCCAGGTCGTCGGCGACCTCGCGCTGGTCGTGGAGCAGGACGTCGAAGGCACGGATCCGGCGACCGGAGCGAAGGAGCTCACGACAGAGCGGCGCCCCGATGTAGCCGGCACCACCGGTTACGAGAACGAGTTCAGACAACTGCAAGGCTCCTTTTGGTCGGTTCACGGTGACGGATTCCAAACTCGACGGCTGCCTCGAACGCGTCGGCCATCGCGTCGAAGCTGAACCGCGACACGCGCTCACGCGCGCGAGCTGCGAGCGTGGCGGTCAACGTGTCGTCGGACAACAGGCGAGTCATCGCGGAGCTCAACGCACGGGGATCGCGTTCCGGCACGACGAAGCCCGTGACCTCGTGCTTCACGAGACCTCCGGCTGCCGCGCCAACGGCGTCCGTCGCTATCACCGGCAGGCCGGCGTGCATCGCCTCGTTCACGACGAGCCCCCACGGCTCGCGAAAGTCGTTCGTGGTGACCGAGGGCAGCACGAGGCCGCGCGCCCGCGCGAACTGCTCCGGCAAACCGTCCTGGGGCACGTGCCCCACGATCTCGATTCGCGCGTCCCTCGCAACGTGTCGGCGAATCTCTCCTTCCAGGCTCCCGTTCCCCACGAACGCCAAGCGAGCTTCGTCGTCCTCGACGAGGGCGAATGCCGACAAGAGATCCGCTATCCCCTTGCGCTCCTCGAACTGGCCGACGAACAGCAGCCTTCGTGAACGGGTCGGATCGCCGCTTCCCGCGAACTTCGATCCCTCGACGGCCTGCCCTGCGGTGAAGATCTTCGCGTCGTCCACACCGTGGACGCTCAGAAGAGCCCTCCGAACATGGTCGCCGTAGACAACGATGGCGTCCGCCCGGCGATACAGACCTTCCGTGAACCGCCGGGTTGCCCGGTGGAAGGCGGTGTGGGGGTGATGCCAGGTGCCCGTCCAGAGGACGAACGGCAGACGCCGGGCGCGAGCCGTCGCGAATACATACGGGAGCATAAGTCGACCGGTGAGCCCCATCACGACAGCGTCGTATCTCGACCGATTGAGCCGCCTCGCGAGACCAGGCATCACGGGCTCGCCGAGCAGCGAGCGGCGCGGCAGATCGACCTGCGCGAAGTCACCTGCCTCGAAGGTCGGGAGGAGCGGATTCCAGAACGGCTCGGTCGACGCGAAGAAGAAGCACTCGAGCTCGAATCTCCGGGCGAGCAGCTCGAACAGCGGTCGCCGGTAGTGAGGGCAGAGGTTCTCGACCAGCGCGACGCGACGGTTCGTGCTCACGGTGCGGCGCGGAGCGTCCAGGCCGGAGCCACCGTATGTGCGCGCAATCGCCAACTCTCCCCTTTCGGTTTCCCACCGCGCCGCAAGGCAGCGCCCCTACACATCATGCGGATCCGACGACGAAGGTCAAACGTGGTCCACGCTTACAGGTCCAGAGCCGAGGCGTGCATGTACGTGAGCTTCCAACTCCGCGGCCGGATCCTCGCCGCTACGACGTGGTATCCCGCGCGCTCCAACAGGTCGTGAGTGCCCTCCGCTGCGCCTGCAGGTGCAGGCTGTGCGTATTCGATGCAGATGACCGAGGCATCGATACCGGCATCGAGCGTCCCTCGGACGATCTCGTACTCGGCACCCTCGACGCTCAGCTTGAGGAGATCGAGTTCCTCGTGTCCCAGCTCCAGCATGAGCGACTTCACCGATCGCACGTCGGCCTTGAACGCGACGCCTGTTCCGTGCAGATCCGTCGCGGAATGCGACACGTGTCCCTCGACCGCCGGGGCGTGGAAGCCGAGATGTGCGTCCTCGGACCAGAGACCGACCGGGTGAAAGACGAAGCGAGGCTCATGCGCGGCAGCCGCGCTCGCGTACTCGCGGGACGCCGGCACGGGGTCGAAGGCGTGGACGGTGCAGCCGAAGCGACCGATGAGGCCCAGGTCGAACGTGATGTCCTCGCCGACGCCGGCGAGATAACACGCCGAGCTCGTCGTGAACGTGTCCGGCACCACCCAGAAGCCGTAGTTGCTGCCCAGGGTCACGAGCCTCGGGACCGGTCGGATGTCGAGCGCTTGACGGAACGACCTCGCACGCAACGCGAGGCGGGCACTGGTCGCCCGTCTCCCGATGACCGCGGCGACCCTCGCTCCGGACCCTCGGATAGACGAGCTGCTACTCCCCATCAGACAGGGCGCCGTGGATTTTGGCGATCGTTCATCTCGTTCTCATCGTCGGGAGGCGACAAGATACAGAGCGGGAGCGAATTTGCCGTCCCGGCGGCGAGGCGTGTTGACTCACAACCTGGGTGAATGCATCCTGTGGAGGAAACCGGCCGCGCACGACGCCGCTCGTGGATCGGCATCCGACTCCGGGATCTATCGGCGCACGGCGACAGCGTTTCTCCGCACATGACACTGGCACAGACCGAATACGAGGGTGACACGTCGCCACGAGAGCGGCGACGGAACCTCCGTGCACTCTCGGAGGGAGACGGACGGGGGCTGCGAGTCCTCGTCGTGCACGGCCGGTATCGGTCGGCGCAGCCGAGCGGGGAGAACGAGGTCGTCGACGACGAAGTCAAGCTGCTTCGCGAGCACGGCTGCCACGTCGAGCAGCTCGAGTTGCAGAGCGACGAGATCGAGGATTGGCCGGTCTGGAAGAAGGCACAGCTGCCGCTTCGCGTCGTGTGGTCCCGTGAGGGACAGAAGCTCCTCCAGGAAGCGATAGACCGCACCCGCCCGGACGTCATACACATCCACAACACGTTCCCGCTCTTCAGTCCCGCCGTCTTCCGAACCGCGCAGCGCAGTGGAGCGGGCGTCGTCCACACGCTCCACAACTTTCGCCCGTTCTGCCCCGGAGGCGCCTTCCTACGAGAGGGTCGAGCCTGCGAGGACTGCTTCGGCCGCTTCCCGTTGCCGGGGATCAGGCACGGCTGCTATCGCGATTCTCGTCTCGCGACCATCCCGGTCGCCATCATGGACGGCCTGCACAACCGGATCGGCACGTGGCAGAAGCACGTCGATCGGCTGATCGTCGTCTCGGAGTACGAGCGGGAGAAGTACATCGCCGGTGGGTGGCCCGCCTCGAAGATCAAGGTCAAGTACAACACGGTCTTCGAGAAGGACCTTGCCCCACGACAGCCGGGACGTCACTTCATGTCGATGTCGCGCATCGTTCCCGAGAAGGGCGTCGATGTCGTGCTCGAGGGATTCCATCGCGCCTTCCCCGATGGGGACCCGCCGTTGTGGCTCTCGGCGGGAGGAGACAGCGCGAGCGACCTACGCGCCAAGTACGAGGGGCTGCCGGGGATCAGGTTCATGGGTCACGTGTCACGTGCCGAGCTATACGAGGCCCTCTCCAGCGCACTCGCGGTCGTGGTCCCGTCGAGGTGCTACGAGGGTTTCCCGCGGGTCGTCGTGGAGGCCTATGCGGCCGGCGTCCCCATCATCGCGTCGCGCGTCGGCAGTCTCACGGAGCTCGTCGACGAGGGAGTCACCGGGCTGCAGATCAAGGTCGGAGACCCTGACGACATGGCGCGGGCGCTCAAGCAGGTTGCCGAGTCGCCCGAGCTCGCAGACCGAATGGGACAGGGCGCTCGGGCCCGCTACAACCGGATGTACAGCCCCGAGGTGACGATGCGCGAGCTGTTCGCGATCTATCACGACGCGATCGAGGAGCACGCGACGCCCGACGCCGCCCGTGCGAACGCCTAACTCCGAGCCGCGCGCTCACCTTCGTAGAGGCGGAGGTATCGCTCGACGCCCGCCTCGAGCCCGAACTGCTCGACCGTGATCGCCGCGTAGTCGGCGGTCTCCGAACGGAGCTCGGCGCGAGGCCTGTCGACGAGTTGCTCCAGGCGCGGCGCGAGCGAGTCGACCGTGGGCTCCGCAAGCTCCAGGCCGGGGTAGAGCGCGCCGAAATCACTCAGTCCAGGAACATCCGCCAGGAGCACGGGTAGGCCGCAGGCCAGCGCCTCCAGCGCCGCGATCGGAAAACCTTCGTAGAGCGAGGGCATGACGAAGACATCCGACGCGGCGAAGATCGACGGCATGTCGTCCACGGAACCGAGGAACCTGACCCTGTCCTCGAGCCCGAGCGTCCGTGAGAGCACGCGCTCCGGATGATCCGGCTCTTCCTCTCCCGCGTGGAGATACACGAGGCGATCGATCTGGGGAAGGCGAGACATCGCCTCCAGCAGCGTCGTGTGATTCTTGACGCGCGAGCAGTTTCCGACCGTTACGAGCACGGTGTCCGTCTGGGACAGTCCCAGCTTTCGCCGGGCATCGCTGCGTTCGTCGTCGCTGCTCGCACGGAAGTGTCGGCTGTCGTACCAGTTTGGCACGAGAGACGTTGCCAGCCCGAAGCGGGCTCGCTCGTTGCGCTCGATGCTCGGGCTACATGCGACGTGGGTGACGCCGCAGCGATGCAAGATCCTCCTCTGCGCGCCACGGCGCCGACGCAGGCCGCCGTCGAACGAGAAGACGTTGTGAATAGTCCTGACGACCCGCGTGGGGCGTGCAGCCAGAGCCACCAACCCGAACCAGAAGTTCGCCCGTTCCGTGTGGAGATGGATGACGTCATAACGACCGCGGCGCATCAGTCGAGACACGCGAAGGAAGTACCCGGGTGTCTTCGCGAACGGGACGTGATGGACGCGATACCCGGCGGACGCCAGTCTCGGCGCCAGTCCCCCGACGTCGGTGCCGGTGCTCACGAGCTCTGCTTCGACACCCCGGTCCGCAAACAGAGGTCCCGCCGCCTCGAGCATCATCTCGGCGCCCGAGTGCCTCAGCTCACCGAGTACGTGAAGGACGCGCATCGACTGAGAACGTGACGAGAGGGGGGCGATCCCCGGGCTATGTCGCCTTGTCGCTGCCGACGATCGGCGACGCATGAGCGGGCGCAGATTGACGGAGGCGGTCACGCGCAACAGTCCGCGCAAGCGCGTGATCCACCGCGACCTTCACGTAGGTGGCGACGATAAATATCGGCCAGAGCATTCCGCCGTGGCGCCGCAGATACCTCGCTGCCGAGGAGACCGGCACGCCCTTCCGGCCCAGCATCAGGCGATATCGAGTGACGAGGGGCAATGACACGTCTCGCCACCGCGCCGGGCCTAGGTCCCGCTTGCATTCGCCGACCGCTTCTCCTGCGACGACAATCTCGAAGCCGAGCGCACGGGCGCGCGAGCCGTAGTCGAAGTCCGCCAAGGCGTGGGCGAATCCGCCGTCGATGCCGCCGACCGCGGAATAGATCCGTTGAGGAACGATGACCGCGTTGCCGTTGAACGTGTCGCATGTCGTCGCCCGGCCATCTGTTGGTATGACAAGCCGGAACCGAAGCGGGTGCCAGTCGACCCGATCGGCGCCTCCGTAGTTCGGAGCACCCGTCGCCGGGTCGACCGTGTAACCCACGACGATTCGCGCGTCAGGATGGCTCGCAGCAAGGAGCGTCCGAAGCGCGCCTGAGCGCAACACGACATCATCGTTCAACCACATGAGGTAGTCCGGGCGACGTGCGATTGCGTGCTTCTCGGCGACGGCCATCGACCTCGCCCAGAAGAGCGTGCCGTCGCCCCGCACTATCTCCACGTCTTCGAAGCGACGGCGAACCTCGTCGGACGTCCCGTCGGTGCTTCCGTCGTCGACGAGCACCGCACTCAGCTCCACTTGCTCGACATCCTGCGCGAACAGCAACTCGAGGCACCTCACGGTTCGATCTCTGCGGTTGTGACACGCAAGCAACGCGATGACGCGGGTCATCGAGCGAGGCCGGGCTCGACGCGAGCGCCGTCAGGCAGGGTGCCGGGACGGGTCGTGCAGGCAGCCTGAAGCAACATTCCCAGCAGAAGCCCTTGTACGGGATCGAGCATGTTCGTGAACCCGTAGATCGCTTGGCTGAAGACGAGGACGGCGACGAGAGTGCTCCCAATACCTAGAGCCAACCCCGCGGCTCGGCGGCGTCGAACGACCACCACCCACAGGTAGATCAGCAAGAGAAGGCCGAGCGCGCCGAGGCTGAGGAGGGCGTCGACGTAGACGCTGTGCGGGGACTGATCCCAGACGATGTTTCCGATCTTTCGCTCCAGCGGGGTGCCCGCGGGCACCCCGATCGCGCGGTCCTGCACCGAGCTGTGGGCGGAGAGCAACGACGTCCAGCTCTTCCATCTCCACTCGAACGTGCTGTCTTCACGCGTTGCGGAGTCGACCGACTGGCCGAACGCGTTCGATGAGACCGTGAGCCCCAACACGACCGGGGTAACGAGCAGCAACGCGCACGCAGCTCCGAGCGCCGCCCGCCTGTTGACGAAGATCGCGAGACGAGCCCACCTCGTGTAGGCGATCACCGCCACGACGAGCGCGACGACCCAGATCGTCCTGTACTGGAGCAGCAGCGCGGCGGAGCCCATCGCTGCGACGGCCGGCCACAGCACCCCCCGGCGGGCGAAGCGCACCGCGAGCGCGATGAGCAGGCACTGGACGACGAGGAGCGCACCTTTCGCCATCACTGGGCGTGCGTCGACGAACTCGCCGCGAACCGTGATGTACTCGTTCGCGCCGTGCAGGCCGTTCTGCGCCAGCGAGACGAGCGCGAAGATGCTCAACGCGACCGCGCCGGCGATCAGCGGGGTGAACGATTTCTGCGTCCAGCGCGGCACTGCTTGGGAGGCGAACACGAGCGGGCCGATCAGATAGAACCAGGAACGTGACCCGTTGACGCCATCCTGGAGGCCGAACGTCGCCATACCCCAGAGCGCGTGGAAGGCGAACAGCACCGAAAGGGCTCCGAGAGGCACGAGGAGCATGGGGGGATTCGGGCGGGAGACGAGGCGCCAGAACCCGATCGTGAACATGATCATGACCACGAGATCCATGGCGAAGATGGTCAGCGTCCCGACCGTCGCCTGAAGCCCGACCGAGGGGACGATCGCCTCCGACGCAGCGAATACACCGACCACTACCCACGCCGCAGCCGTCGCGTTCCGTGCGAAGAGCGCTGACATCGCTGCGACGAGCGCGACGGCTGCCGGCAAGACTGCGAGCATCGGAAGTGCGGTCACCAAGCCCGCTCCAACGTTCGACGAGCGTCGCGCTCGTTACGGTGTCGCGCGGTCGAGCCGTCCGTACTCTTGGCGGCTTCGAGCGTGCGCTGCCGGATCTCCGTCATAGCCATAGCCGGGAATCGGAGGGGCACCCGTGACGACGACACCGAGCACCGTCGTGGGAAGCACGCCGAGTAGCTTCCGCAGCGTGCGCATGTTGCGCCTGCCACTGGTCCTGAGACCGCAGACGATCAGTGCCGCGTCGACGTATTCGCTGATCGAACGTGAATCGCTCACGGGCAGGAGCGGCGGAGTGTCGATGATGACCACGTCGTGCTCAGCCGCCAGCTGCTGAACGACTCGACGCACGGCGTTGGAGCCCACGAAGTCGCCTGGATCGGCGGGCATCCGACTGCCGAAGGTGAGCACGTCCAGCTGCCCGTCCTCGTCCATACCGAAGCTGGCCGTCGCGGCGCCGGCCGGAACGCGACGGTCGGATCTGCTGCCGACCGGGTTCCATCGCTCCGCTGCGACGCGGTCGCCGGAGACCGAGGCGGGACGTTCGGGCGTGGTGGACAACGACACACCGACGAGTACTCGACTGAGCTGATCGCCGTCGCTCACGACGTCCGCGAGGCCGCGCCTGAGCCGTTGGTCGAGCCCGATCGCCCCACCGAGTCGCGGCACGCGAGCGTCGAGATCGACGAGGGCCACATTTCGTCCCGAGCGCGCGAGTGCCACAGCGAGGTCGACCGCGACCGTCGTCTTGCCCTCCCCCTGTACCGCACTCGTAACCATCAGCGTGCGCGGGAGCGAGTCGCGAGTTACGAACTCGACGTTCGCCCGCAGCTTCCGGACACTTTCCGCATACGGGCCGTGCGGGAAACTGAGCATGGAGCTTCGTCCGTCCTTCGACCCGGGAGGCTCCGGGAGCTCGCCGAGGGCAAGCAACCCCAACGAGGTCTCGACCTGGTCCGCCGTGCGCATGCGAGTGTCGAGCCGCTCGATGAGAAACGCGAGGCCGAGGCCGTAGATGAGTCCGAGAATGAGCCCGAGCGCGACGTTGCGCTTGGTCTGCGGCCGCACCTGGGCCGCGCCGATGGCGGGCTGAACGAGCACTGCGGCGGACCCCTGGAGAGCCTCGGCGGCATCAAGGCGCCGAAGATCCTCACTCAACTGACCGTAGAGCGCCGACTTCTGCTGCCCCCCTCGAGCCAGCTCCGAGAGCGTCCGCACCACCGACGCGCGGGTGGAACGAATCGCCTGGACGTCGAGCTCGTTGCGGTAGCGCGTGAACTGCCGCGCGTATGCCGTCGCAAGCGACGCGGCGACCTCACTCTCGCCGTGACTCACCGTAAATTGCAGGATGTCGGCATCGGATTGGGGCGCGACACTGGAACGCGCAAGAAATGCACCCGCATCCTCCTGGAGCCCTGTCGCCTCGACCGTTCTCCTCGCCACGATCGGGAGCCGTGCAAGACCGACCTGCGTCGCCGCGAATCGTGCCGGGTCGGTTGAAGGGGCGATGCCCGGGAGATCACTGAGCACGCTTCCGGCACCCCCGGCCGACACGAGAACCGACGCAGACGCCTCGTAGAGCGGGCTCTGATTGATCGAGTAGGCGAGCGCTGCAGCCGTCGTCAAGACGACGCAGAGCACCACCGCGAGCTTATGCCTGGCGACGACATCGAGGTACTCGCGAAGACCGTCCGACCCCTCCGGGGGTGACGCGCCCTGATTAGCGACCCGTGGTGGCGTCGGCGAGAAGCTCCACGAGGCGGAGTCGTCTCGAGAGTCGACATCCGTCGACACGGGCAACCCGTATACGTTCAACTGCTCGTCGCTCCGCAAAGCGATCTCCCAGGCTTTCGAGGGGCGGGACTCGCTCAGATGATAGTGACGAGTTCGGCGAAAGATAGGTGCCGAGCGGCGAGACGGCACCTTTGGAAGCGCGGGACCAGACGTTCGTCCATCCGGGACGCTCGTCCTCCAGCGACGAGCGCTCGGCGCCGCCCTCTTCTCCTCGCAGGATGGTTCATACACCGTCGCATGTCTCGACAAGGCCGCTCAGGTCATCACCATGAGAGCGCATGCCGGGATATCGTCTGATGACCGTCAGGGCTGATCGACCTGAAGTCCGAAGCCGCTCCTTCTGCCGAGGCGTCTTCGTCGCTCGGCTGCCTTCGCGATGACTGATCTCCGTTCATTCGACGAGCCACCCGAGTTTTCGCTCGCCCGCACGAGCATCGTCGGAGCCGCATGGAACTACGGCGGCGCCGTGGTGGTCGTGGTCGGTCAGCTGGCATATACCGCACTGACCGCGCGCCTTATCAGCCCAGCCGAATTCGGTGCCTATGCGGTGGCCCAGGCTCTCCTGGCACTCGTTGGCTACTTCACGCTCGGCACGATCGGCAGCGCGATCATCCGGCAGCCGTCTCTCGATCGCCGGATCGTCGGCACCGCCGTAGCGATGACCGTTGCGGCGGGCGGGACCGTCGCGTTGGTCGTTCTCGCCACCGCCGGCCTGTGGGCCGAGATCTGGCGCTCGCCCGGGGCAACAACACTCATTCGTCTCTACGCACCCCAGATGCTGCTCACGGCGCTCGCCGTCGTCCCGATTGCTCTGCTCCGCCGCAACCTTCGGTATCGGTCGGCAAGCGTCATCGAGACGTCCGCCGTCCTCCTCGGCTTCGCAATCGGCGCCGCTCTTGCGATACGGCTCCGCAATGCCGAGGCGCTCGTTCTGGGACAGGTCGCAGGCGCATGCGCGCTCGCAGCCCTCGGCATCCTCGTCACTCGCTCGGAGCTCGCGCTCGCATATGGCCGCGCCGAGGCGCGGTCGCTCTTCTCGTTCTCGGCGCAGGTCTCGATTCAGAACCTGGGCCAGTACATCAACACCCTGCTCCCGAGCTTCGCCATATCCCGCTCACTCGGCCCGACGAGCCTCGGCTTCTTCTCCCGCGGCTCGCTGCTCGTCTTCCTGCCACTGACGTTCCTCGCCCAGGGTGTCACGAAGACGCTTTACCCGATCTTCCCCCGCTTCCGGAACGACGAGCGGGAGTGCCGGCGAATGATGGTCGACGTTGCGAGCGTCACAACGGGCTTCGTGTGGCCCCTGTTCGGGGCTCTCGCCGGTCTGGCTCCGCTCGTGGTCGAGATCCTTCTTGGCGCACGCTGGGCCCCGGTCGCGCCGATCGTCGTTCCGCTCTGCCTCTATGCGGCGCTGAACTTCGCGTACGTGATCTTCGCCTCGCTCGCCGAGTCGTTCGCCTACCTCAGGCAGATCTGGCTGGTCCAGGCCTGCTGGACCGTGGTCCTCGTCGGGTCTCTCGCCGTCGCGGCCTACGAGAATGCAGACATGAGGACGATCGTGTTCGTCGCCGCAGGGATCCAGGCGCTGGTGCATTTGCTGCAAGTCATGCTTCTCGCAGCGGTCCGGTGCGTCGATGCCATGAGGACGTTCCGAGTGGAGCTCTGGGCGGCGTCACTGGCGGCTGTGTGGTACATCGCGACGATGCTGACGACGGACGCGCTCGGGGACCAGGGGCTGGCGATCCGGATCGTCGCGAGCTGCGGCGTCGTTGTGCTACTGACGCTCGGGTCATGGATCGCGCTTCCTCACCTTCCCGCGGGAAGGGCGTTCACGAGCCGTGGGATTCGCATCACCATGCGTCCCAAGTTCACTCCATCGTCCTGACGAAGATCACCTCGTGAAGCAATGAGCGAGACGAGCGACATACGGCTCGACATGCGTACACCCCCCGCAGAGGGTCTTCGCGTCCTCGTCCTCACGAACGAGCTGGACCGCGACCACGCGGCAGGTCAGCGGGACGGGTTCGCACGACTGGAGGCGGAGGGCCGAATCGCGGCGTTCTCGTGGGCGGCGCCGAAGAGACTCGCGAAGGCGAAGGGCGACGCCGCCGCGCTGCGCGAGATCCTTGACCTGATCAGGGCACTGCACCCGAACGTCATCATCCCGACGTCGCCTGCCGGCTTCCCGTTCACCGAGGATTGGCTTCGGGCGGTTGTCGAAACGACCCCCCGTCCTCTCGTTCTCACATGGGAGGGTGACGCGTTCAGCCGTTGGAGAAAGCCCGTCCCACGCGACACGCGCGCCTGGTGGAAGGTCGCCGATGTCGTGTTCACCACGTCCATCGGGAGGCAGCGGAAGCTCATCGAGCACTACGGAGCGAGCGACGTGCGCTTCGTGCCCTATACCTATGACCACATCCGCTACGCCGACGAGGAGGCGACCGAGCCGCCGACGCACGGCGACTACTCGGATGTCGCGGTGATCGGCAATTGCTGGGGAAACAGGTACCTCCCGTCCCGTCTACCCGGCGCACGGCAGAGGCTCTCGGTCGTACGAGGTCTTCAGAGGGATGCGACCATCCCGCTAGCGATCTACGGATCGAACTGGACCGGTCGAGGCGTACGGGGCCGTATCCACATCGACGAGCAGGCCGCGATCGCTCGAAGCGCGCTGGTCACCGTGAGCTGGGATCACTTTCCGGACTACGAGGAGTTCTATTCGGACCGGCTTGCCATTCAGCTCCTCGCCGGTCGGGCTCACGTCACGGGCTTTCACCCGAAGTCAGAGTGGCTGCCCGGCCCGGACAAGGGGCTCTTCCTGGAGCCGTCGGTTCGTGCTGTCGTCGGCAGGGTGCGCGAGCTCGTGAATCGCCCGAGGCAAGAGGTGCTGGACCTCGGGCTCGAGGCGCATCGCTGGGTTCGGCACAGACTCAGCGACCGCGAGTTGGCGCGTTACATGCTCGGTGCGGTGGACTCGCGAATCCTGGACGGCCTGCCCGACGACCCGTGGGGTCGCCCTCCATTCGTGACGTCGCCGCTGCGGACGGCTAGCTGACCCGAACCCCGACCACGCAAGTCGGGTGGCGACGGTCGCGCCTAACTACGAAACCGAGCCCACCGAGGTCATCGAGGCACTCCGAGACCGAGTAGTGCGGAGCGTGCGTCTCGACCTTGATCGCCTGCACGCGCGTCGCCCAGTCCGTGTCCTCCCGGAGGACCCGCGCTTCTGTCCCCTCGATGTCCATCTTCACGTAATCGGGCTCGCCGGCGAGCTCGTTGAGATTCAGAACATCCGCGAAATGCCCGCCGCCTTCCCGGATCTGTACGCCGGACTCCATTCCGGGTGCCCGAGAGTACTCGATCCGACCACGACCCGGCGAAACTGCGGCTTCGATCACCTCGCAGCGCGCCGACCAAGGCCCGATGTTCCTTCTGGCTAACTCGGCGTTGGCGGGATCGAGCTCTACCCCGACCACGCGGGCGTCCGGGTGTAGATGGGCAAGATGAGCCATGGTCATCCCGATGTTCGCGCCGAGATCCCAGATCAACCGTAGGTTGCCGTTCAGCTCCTCGGGTGGAAGGTGATACTCACCCAGAAACGTGTCTCGCAGGACTTCCGCGTCGGACGTGCCGGGCCGAATGAAGACCGACGCCCCATCGAGGGCTTTGATCCTGAGCTCGACGGGGCCGGCTATTGCCTTTCCGTCGTCGAGCTCGACATAGCGCCGGACGCTCTCTCGGTCGGCGGTCAGTTGGTGCGCGCGGACCCACGCGCGTGTCGCCCGCGGCGCGATGTGCCTTACGACTGGGCGTACGAATCGCATGGTGGTCAGGCGCCCACTCGAATCCTCTTGACCGCGAGCGTCGCCTGCCATGCCTTCCACTCCGCGAGCTCGGTCGTCCGCGTCACCTTGCCCCGGATCCTCGTGTTCATGGAGTACGCGGGCGGCCACCCTGGAAACGCGAAGTCCCGCCTCTCGAGGTCTCGGTTCACGTAGCCGACGACATTGCCGACAGCGCGATTGTTGATGCCCCCCGGGGCGATCCACATGCCCTGCCAGCCGTTTCCGATCCGAGTTCCGTCCGGCAGCCTGCCGTCCTGCACGACCCGATTGTGGTGGACGTAGTTGTCGTGGCCCCCGAAGATCCCGATGGCCATGCCGTCCACGAGTCGGTTCCTCGAAACCTCGTTGTCGAACGTCGGTGGCGTACCCGCGCCCGCCTCGATCGTTATCCCGTTTTGCGAGGACGTGTTGTAGGCGTTGCCGGGCGTTGACTGGTGCTGGAAGTAGTTGTCGTGAAGTCGGAGGTGAGCGCTCTGATAGACGCTGATCAGATCCTCGGGGTGCGACTTGTTGTATTCGTTCAAGACCTCGTTCCATTTGATCTCGACCCTCGCGTTCTGCACTGACACGAGCTGCACGAAGTTGCCGGGGGATGCGTCGCCGCGTTGAATGTTCCGATGCCTGGTCCGCGCTATGAGCACGGATGAGCCTGTAACTGGAGCGACCAGCCGGATGCCGCTCGTCCTGTCGATCGTGCAGTTGCGGATCGTGATCGACCTGAAGTTCTCCGCCTCGTAGAAGCGGCCAGAACCGCCGTAACCCGAGACACGGACGAGGGTCACGCTGCTCTGGGCGCCGTAGGGAGATTCGATGAGAGTGCCGCCGGCCACATTCTTCACCGTGGAGTCGACGATCACGACCGGCTCGGCCGTTGCAATGCGCACTGCTGGCGAGGTGTCCGTCGAGACCCAGTCGCCCGTGTACGTGCCGCCGGCAGTGATCGTGATCGACTCCAGCTGACTGACGTCTCCAGCGGCGTTCGGCGCGGTGACCGCAAAGACGAGACCTCCGAACAGGGCGGCGGCGGCGCGCAACATGCCCGCGCCATGCTAGGTGATCCGAGACTACGCGCCTACCGTGATGCCGTTAGCTCCGAGCTTCTGCTGCCACAGCGTCCACTCGTTCCGCTCGACTGCGAGGGTGACCGTGCCCGGCATGTGTGTGTTGTTCGCCCACTCGGCCCCATCGCCCCCGGGGGCCCCAGGGAAGCGGCCGTCCGAGCGCACCCCGTCTCGGTTGACGTAGCCGATGACGTTTCCAGTGGCGCGGTTGTTGCTTCCGTTCGTCCCGATCCAGATCCCCTCGTAGCCGTTGCGGTTCATCGTCACGCCGTCGGTCAGGAATCCCGATCGCACGATGCGGTTGTCCCGGAACACATTGTTGTTGCCGCTGAACATGCCGATCGCGTAACCCGCGACCAGCTGGTTGTTCGAGATCACGTTGTTGGAGGCCGATCCCGGCACGGTGCCGGACTCGATCGTGACTCCGTTCTGGGAGGAGCTTGCGTATGCATTGCCCGGCTTGGACTGTCCGACGAAGTAGTTGTCGTGGATGTTCGCGTTGGCCGACTGGTAGAGGCTGATGAGGTCCTCCGGGTCCGACCTGTTGTAATCGTTGATGACCTCGTTCCACGAGACCTCGATAGCCGAACTCGTCACGGAGCGGAACTGGATGAAGTTGCCAACCGGACTCGTACCGCTGCCCTGGACGTTGTGATGCCTGTTGCGCGTGATGAGGACGGAGGCCCCAGAGACGCTAGTCGGCCAAAGCTCGATGCCGCGCGTGTTCTCGATCGAACAGTTGCGGATCGTGACCGACTTGAAACTCTCCGCGACGAAGAAGCGCCCCGAGGTCTGAGCGCTCGCACCCCCGTATGCGCGGGTGTTCTGCACGACGACCTGAACGGCGCCGCGCGCGTTGATGAGAGGGCCGCCGGCGAGGTTCTTGACGACGGAGTTGACGATCGTGACGGGCTGGCTGGTCGCAATCGTGATCGCCGCACCCGAGCCGGTCGATTCCCAGTTGCCCGTGTACGTCCCGCCGGCGGTGATCGTGATCGGGGGGCTCGAGGTGCCCGGAGGCGGCGGCGGCGGCGTCGACGGAGGCGGCGGGAGTGGGGCGACTTCCGCGGTCCCGCTGCTACGCACCTCGCAGAACTTCGGCACGCCGGGAACCGGGTCTCCGAAGACTCCGTTGGCGCACTCGACGCCGTCCACGAAGGTCCGCGGTGCGGTGAAGGTCCCGTTCACTCCGTAGCGGACCTCCCTCGAGCCCGTGAAGGTGCAGCGCTGGTGCTCGTTGGCGCAGAAGGTCCACTCGGCCGGTGCGGTCGAGCAGGCGGAGGTCGAGGCGCTCAGAGTCGCTCGAGCAGAGCGGTTGCCGGCCGCATCCAGGGCTTCGACGGCGAACGCGTAGGAGGTACCGCAGGCAAGGCCGGTCTGACTCAGAGTCCGTGAGCTCTGCGATGCGACCTTCTGCCCGTCCCGGTAGACGTCGTACGCGGTCACTCCCACGTTGTCGGTCGAAGCGTTCCACGTGAGCGTCAGACCACCCTGCGAGACGCTCGACGCGGCGAGACCGGTAGGAGCACTGGGCGCCGTCGTATCGGGACAGGCGGTTGTGGACACCAAGACGGTGGTCTGAGACGAGCGGTTTCCGGCCGCGTCGACCGCGTCGACCGCGAGCGTGTAGTTGGTGTTGCACGTGAGTCCTGAGAAGATCCCGCTCGTCGTGGCACTCGTCGCGATGCGCGAGCCCCCGCGATAGAGGCCGTAGCCCGCGACTGCCACGTTGTCGCTCGACGTGTTCCAGCCGAGGGCGATGCTCGTCGCGGTTCTCGACGTCGCGACGACGTTGGTCGGCGCGGTCGGAGCCTGCGTATCCGTACAGACCGCAGTCGAGCCGGTCACGCCTGCACGGAGCGATCGATTTCCCGCCGCGTCGACGGCGTCGACCTCGAACGAGTAGGCGACACCGCAGCGAAGATCGGTCACCGTCACGCTCGTCCCCGTGCTCGTCGGGCCCCCGGCGCCGTTGACGTACGCCCGGTATCCCGTCACGCCCACGTTGTCCGAGGACGGTGACCAGCCGAGGCCCACGCCCGTCTGTGCCGACGAGGTGACGCTCAGGTTCGTGGGAGCCGTGGGCGCGCTCGCGTCGGACGGCGGCGGTGGCGGGGTGGGCGACGGAGGTGGCGGGGTGGACGGCGGCGGCGCGGACCCACCGGTGCGGACTTCGCAGCGCTTCTGCACGCCGCGGATGGGATCCCCGAAGACCGCGTTGGTGCAGTCGACACCGTCCACGAAGGTGCGCGGTTCGGTGAAGGTGTCGTTCGCCCCGTAGCGGACGTCCTCCGAGCCGGTGAAGGAGCAGCGCTGGTGCTCAGCGGAGCAGAAGGACCACTCCGTCGGGCCGGTGGCGAGCACTTCGCACCGCTTCTGCACGCCGCGGATGGGATCCCCGAAGACCGCGTTGGTGCAGTCGACGCCGTCTACGAAGGTGCGCGGTTCGGTGAAGGTCCCGTTCGCGCCGTACCGAACCTGCTTCGAGCCGGTGAAGGAGCAGCGCTCGTGCTCGTGGGAGCAGAACGTCCACGTGGCGTCGTCGGGCGCTGGGGGAGTCGGGGCCGGCTCAGGTGACGGCGCGGGCGTCGGCGAAGGCGTCGGTGACGGCTGAGGCGTGGGTGCCGGCTCAGGTGACGGCGCGGGCGCTGTGCCGCAAGCCGCAGCCTGCACGTATGCCGTTCCGAGCGGGGAGCGATTGCCAGCCGCGTCGACCGCATCGACCTGATACGGGGTCGTCGTACCGCAGGCGAGCCCGCTCAGCGTGACGTTCGGGTCGACAGTCGACGCGATCCTCGCGAGTCCCTTGTAGACGCCGTAGCCGACCACGCCGACGTCGTCCGTCGACGCGTGCCAACCAAGGACGACGGCGTCTCGGGTCGTCGCGAGCTGGACGAATCCTGCCGGGGTCGAGGGTGCCTGCGAATCAGGACAGGCGGCCGTGGAGATCGTTGCGTAGACGCGGGAAGACTGGTTGCCCGAGCGGTCGAAGGCGGAGACTCCGATCCCCGTGGTCTCACCACAGCGAAGGCTCGGCACGGTGTACGCGGGTTTCGTGACCCTCTTGCGGCCTGCCTCCTCGTCGAGGTACACGTAGTAGCCGACGACTCCAGTGTCGTCCTGTGCGGGATCCCAGGCGGTGCTGACGCGGGACGATGTCGCGGACGTCACGTGCAGGTTGGTCGGTGCGCTCGGCGCGACGCGATCGCTCGTGTCTCCCGGCGCACCCCCGGCGGCGCCCACGAGCGACATGGCGACGAGGGCGGCGACGGTGGCGGCAGCAAGTGCCGTGCGCTTGGCGGCGGCGGCGGCGAACACAGCCCCCGTGTCGTCGGCCGGGCTCTAGACGTACCTAGACCCCCGAACGGGGGAAGCCCCCCGGAGGTCCGGAGCGATTTCGCTCAACAGCGGGAGGCGGTTCCCCCTGCCAGTCACGCTGGGTTTCGGGCAGGACCCGCTTCGAGCGCTCAGCGCGGGATCGTCAGCGTGGCCTGAACGGTCGCGCTCGTTGCCCGCACGCCCGAGACGACGGGCCAGACGAGCCACCGGTACTCGCCTGCGCTCAACTCGTGGCGCTGCCCGTTCAGGGTCCAGCGAGCCGGGACGATGATCTGTGGTTTCTTCGTGTCGGCGGCGAAGACGCGAACATCGCGTCGGAAGAGCTCGACGTGGTACGCGGACGCTCCCTGGGTGGGCGCCCAGGCAAATCGTCGCGCGGCGGGCTGCCGAGCCGCGGGGCCTGGCGGGCGTGGCTTCGGTGGCTCCTGTGGCTTCGAGCCGGTTGTGTCGGCGGCCGAAACATCCGGGTCGACGGCGAGCTGTGACTCGGCCTCGGCAGGTGTCCTGCCGATGTGCACACGGACGTCGAGCAGCAGAAGGCTCAGCACCGTGACCGCAGCCACGCCGACGAGGACTCGCCACGACGACCGCTTGGCAGATGACGGCCTGACGGGCTCGTCCTCGTTGCGAAGTGCCGCCTCCGACAGTGCGATGGCTGCCCGCCGGAACGAGTCCATCTCTTGAGGTCGCGCTAGTCTGGGCCTGTCGAGGACCGCGGTACAGGGCGCCACGAGTGACGCGCGAGCAGCCTCGGCCAGCACCGGATCCACGAGAGCGAGCTCAGGGCTGATCACATCCCGATCGCGATGCACGACGAAGCCTGCCCCAGATGGGGTCACGGACAGAGTCATCGGCTGAAGAAGCCGTTCGCTACACCGGTCGAAGTGCCTCCTCCGCGCACCGAAGGTTCGATCACAACCGCCATGGGCAACGCGTCCTGTTAGCGATAGCGTATTGAGATTGCATCAGCAGATACCGCACATGGCCCGATGAGCCAGCCCGAACGCGCTGAGCGTGCGAGTACGAGCTTTCTCGAGCTGCTCGAGCTGCCCTCTGAATCAGAGCTCGACTACATCGAGCGGAACCGGGCAGCATGGGAGCGGTGGGCGCCGACACACCTCGCAGCCGGGCGGATAGCTTGGCAGTCCGATGAGCTGAGCTGGGGGCTGTGGGATACGAAGGAATCCGAGCTCCGCCTTCTCGACGGATTCGGCACGGGCGAGGACGCGATCGAGCTCGGGAGCGGTACTGCAGCGATCTCGGCGTCGCTCGCACGGCTCGGGGTCCGCCCCGTGGCGGTCGACATCGCGCAAGGTCAGCTCAACGCCGCGGAGACCTTCCAGCGTGAGTTCGGGCCTATGTTCCCGCTCGTGCGGGCCAATGCGGAGCAAGTCCCGTTCGACCATGAGAGCTTCGACCTCGCGGTGTCGGAATACGGCGCCAGCCTCTGGTGCGATCCACGCAGATGGCTACCCGAGGCTCATCGGCTCCTCCGCCCCGAGGGCAGGCTCATCTTCTTCACGACCAGCCCGCTCCTTCTGGCGTGCACGCCTACTGATGGACGTCCAGCAGGTGATCGCCTGGTTCGAACCTACTTCGGGCGAAGCCGCGTCGAGTTCGACGCGGACGGTAGCGTCGAGTTTCACCTCAAGCACGGGGACTGGATCCGACTGCTTCGGGCGACGGGCTTCACGGTTGACAACCTGATCGAGGTGCGGCCCCGCTCCGGTGCGCAACCACGCTTCGATCTGGTGTCGCCCGAATGGGCACAACTCTGGCCGAGCGAGGAGATCTGGATCGCACACAAGGCTGGCTGAGGACGGACACCGCTAGTACTGCAAGCCCTCGCCTTTCGCCATCACGACGACGGTTCGCCAGAGCAGCGCCAGGTCGGCGCGGATGATGCGCAGAGCGCCCGAGCCTCGGCAGGCTGCCATGTAGGCGACGTCGAGCTCCGTGTACTCGGCCGGCTCGGTGACGCCCTTCTCGACCTGCGCCGGCCCCGTCCAGCCGGCGATGAACTCGTTTCGGTACCCGTGCCCCTCCGCGACCTGCTTCGCAACCATCGACGGCGGCCACGGACGCGGTCCGACGAGGCTCATGTCACCGCGAAGCACGTTCCAGAGCTGCGGCAGCTCGTCGAGGTACCACGGCTTCAGGACGCGCCGGCCAGCCCAGGTGAGGTTCGCCTCGTCGGCCTCGAGTAGGCGAGCATGCGCCTCGTCGGACGCCGCGCGTCGAAGGACGTCGCGGCAGAGCGTCCGGAACTTGAGGAGGTCGAACTCGCGGCCTCGCGAGACGCGGCGCTCGCGGTAGAGCCACGGCCCGCGGTCCTCGCGGCGAGTGAGCATATCGATGCCCATCGCAACGAAGACGATCGCGAACACCGGTGAGAGCAGGACGACGAGGACGATCGAGAGCGTCTTGTCGAGGATCAGCTTCGGGGCGGGGTAGCTGGTGATGACGCCTCGATTCTCGCGCCGACAGGGTTAGGGTGCGCACCATGTCAGTCGGCATCGGGCGGGAGCGCCAGTTCGAGATCTACGTCGGCGGCGCGCGAGGCTCCTACCAATCCGTTCCGGTTTCGTTCGATCGGCTCGAAGAGGCGGCGCGCAGTCGGATGTCACCCGAGGGATTCGCGTATGTCGCCGGAGGCGCCGGGACCGAGGAGACTATGCGTGAGAACCGGGCCGCGTTCGAGCGCTGGCGAATCGTGCCGCGGATGCTCCACGACGTCTCGAGCCGTGACACGTCGGTCGACATTCTGGGAACACGACTGCCGAGCCCGTTCGTCCTCTGCCCGATCGGGGTGCTCGAGATGGCCCATCCCGATGCGGACGTCGCCGTCGCCCGGGCAGCGGCCGCCGAGGGGATTCACCTCGTGTTCTCGAACCAGGCCTCGCGCCCGATGGAGGAGACGGCGCGGGCGATGGGCGACGCCCCGCGCTGGTTCCAGCTCTACTGGAGCACGTCCAACGAGCTGGTTGCGAGCCTGGTCTCTCGCGCCGAGGCCTGCGGGTGCTCGGGGATCGTCCTCACCCTCGATACGACGATGCTCGGGTGGCGCGTGCGCGACCTCGATCTGGCGTACCTCCCCTTCCTGCGCGGGAAGGGGATCGCGCAATACACGAGCGATCCCGTGTTCGTGGACGCCCTGCAGGAGACGCTGCGCCAGTCGCCTCCATCGACGGGCCGCGTCAGCCTTGCGGCGATCGGGACGCTCTGGCAGCTCGCAGGTGCGTATCCGGGCGCACGGCTACGAAATCTCCGGTCCGGGCTCGCGCGCACGGCGGTACGCCGGTTCGTCGAGACCTACTCGCGACCCTCGCTCACCTGGGACGACCTCGCCTTCCTCCGCGAGCGAACGCAGCTCCCCATTCTCCTGAAGGGCATCCTGCACCCGCTCGACGCCAGGGAGGCGGTCGAGCACGGCATGGACGGAGTCGTGGTCTCGAACCACGGCGGACGCCAGGTCGACGGCGCGATCGCAACGCTGGACGCGCTGCCGGGCGTCGTGGACGCCGTTGCGGGGCGAATCCCCGTCCTCCTCGACAGCGGCGTGCGCTCCGGGGCGGACGTGTTCAGAGCGCTCGCGCTGGGCGCCTCCGCCGTCGGCCTCGGCCGCCCGTATGTCTGGGGGCTCGCGGCGGGTGGCGAGCAGGGCGTCCGCGAGGTGATACGAAACCTGCGCGCCGACTTCGACCTGACCATGGGGCTCGCCGGCTGTGCCTCCGTGCAAGAGATCGGCTGCGACTCGGTCGTTCGCCTCGGCTAGATCGTGGACGGCGCCTCGGAGGCAGACGAGCTCCGCGCTCTTCTTCGCCGCTACCCGGCAGGAGTCGGCGTCGTAACCGTCGATGCGTCCGGGCAGAAGCTCGGCCTCACGATCGGGTCCCTCGTATCGCTGTCGTTCACTCCGCCACTGGTCGGGTTCGCGATCTCGAGGGACGCAGCGATGCACGAGCTGCTGCGCGAGGCAGGCGGCTGCGCCGTGTCACTCCTCGCGGCCGGCCAGGATTGGCTCGCACAGCACTTCGCTCGCGGCGTTCCCCCGATCGCGATGTGGCACGGTGTCGCCACCAAGCCGGGCGCCGTTGGTGCACCCCTCCTCGTCGGCGCGCTCGGCTGGCTCGAGTGCTCGCTCCACCACGAGGTCGCTGCCGGCACGCACACCTTCTTCGTCTTCGACGTCGAGCGCACCGAGCTGGGCGAGGACGTGCCGCCGCTCGTTCGCGTCCGCGGCGAGTACGGGACCCCGTGATCGAGGCCGTCGTCTTCGACCTCGACGGCGTCCTCGTCGACTCGGAGCACGTCTGGGACGAGGTTCGCGAGGAGCTCGCGCACGAGCGAGGCGGCACGCTGGCACGAGCGCGCGCAGGCGGACATGATGGGCATGAGCGCGGTCGAGTGGTCGCGCTACATGCACGACGTCGTCGGGCTCGCCGACTCGCCCGAAGCAATCAACGACGAGGTCGTGCGGCGGCTGCTCGCACGCTATGCCCAGGAGCTGCCGCTGATCGAAGGCGCCGTCGACGCCGTACGGCGGCTAGCCGTGCTCGTTCCGGCTTGCGGTCGCCTCGTCATCGAATCGACCGGTCATCGATCTTGTACTCGAGCGGGCCGGGATCGCGGAGCTCTTCGAGGCGACTGTCTCCTCGGAGGAGGTCGGGCGCGGGAAGCCCGCTCCCGACGTGTTCCTCGAGGCGGCGCGTCGCCTCGGAGTCGAGCCCGCACGCTGCGCCGCGGTCGAAGACTCCGGAAACGGGATCCGCGCGGCCCATGCAGCCGGTATGCGCGTCGTCGCGATCCCGAACCGCCGCTATCCGCCGCCCGTCGGAGGCGCTGACGCTGGCGGAGGTCGTCCTCGACTCGATCGCCGGGCTCTCGGCGTCGGCGATCACGCTGAGTTGAGCTATGCCGTGTGTCCGAGCAGGACGCAGGCGTTGTGCCCGCCGAGACCCATCGCGTTCGACAGCGCAACGTCCACCTGCACCGGCCGCGACTCGTTCGGCACGTAGTCGAGATCGCATTCGGGGTCGGGTTTCCGGTAGTTGATGGTCGGCGGCAGCACGCCCTCGTGCAGCGCGAGGACGCACATCATCGCCTCGACCGCGCCGGCCGCTCCGAAGAGGTGCCCGAGCACCGACTTCGTGGACGAGACAGCGAGCTCGTCGGCGTGGGCGCCGAACACCGCACGGATCGCCTTCGTCTCTGCGAGGTCGCCCTGCGGCGTCGACGTCCCGTGGGCGTTGACGTAGCCGACACGCTCGGGCTCGACGCCGGAACGCATGAGCGCGGCACGCATCATCTCCGCGACGCCGACCGACTCCGGGTCCGGCTGGGCCATGTGGTGCGCGTCGTTGGAGGTCCCGTATCCGACCACCTCCGCATAGATCCGGGCACGTCGAGAGACCGCACGCTCGTGCTCCTCGAGCACCAACACGCACGCGCCTTCCCCCATCACGAAGCCGGCGCGCGTCGCGTCGAACGGACGCGACGCGAGTGACGGATCCTCCTCCTCGGCGACGAGGCCTCGCATGGCGCAGAAGCCGGCGAGGATGACGGGGTGCATGCACGACTCGGTGCCGCCGGCGAGCACGACGTCGGCGTCGCCGCGGCGAATCGTCTCCGCGCCCTCCCCCACGGCATGCGAACCGGTCGCGCACGCCGACACAGGCGCGTAGTTCGGGCCGCGGAGGCCGAGGTCGATCGCGATCTGCCCGCTCGCCGAGTCGACGAGCACGTTCGGGAGGAACCACGGCGAGACTCTGGTGTGCCCGCGGTCGCGGAGCACGGCGTCCTGTTCGAGCACGCCGATGACGCCCCCGATGGCGGAGCCGACGAGAATGCCGGCGCGCGCCGGATCGATCCCCTCTGCACCGGAGTCCGCCCACGCCTCGCGGGCCGCAGCGACGGCCAGAACCACGTTCCTCTCCAGCCGCCTTGCATCCTTTGGGCCCGACGACCGACTCCGGCTCGAACCCCTTCACCTCGGAGGCGATCCGTACGGGAAACTCGCTCGCGTCGAAGCTGCGGATCCAGTCGACGCCGCTGCGCCCCGCGACTGCGGCCTCCCATGTCGAACGCGCGTCAAGCCCGAGCGGGGTTACCGCTCCGAGCCCCGTGACGACGACGCGACGCATGAGCACGAGAGCGTAGTAGCTTGCAGACGTGGCTCGCCGCCGTCGCCTCCCGAGCAACGAGCCCGTCGAGCGCCCCGCCGACCTGCACGCGTCGATCCCGTTCCCGCCGATGGAGGCGGAGCTCGTCCGCGACCTCCCGACAGGCGACGAATGGCAGTACGAGCCGAAGTGGGACGGCTTCCGCGGGCTTCTCGAGAACGGAACCGGCGAGCTGCGCCTCTGGTCGCGCAACGCGCGCCCCCTCCTCCGCTACTTCCCCGAGCTGCGGCCGCTCGAGAAGCTCCTGGCACCGCTCTCCGCGCTCGACGGCGAGATCGTCATCGAGCGGGACGGCGTCCTCGACTTCGACGCGATGCAGACGCGCCTGCACCCGGCCGAGAGCCGCGTCAACAAGCTCTCGGCGGAGATTCCCGCACGCTTTATCGCCTTCGATGTCCTCGTCTGGAAGGGCTACGGAGGCCTGGAAGGAGCCGCTCACGAAGCGCCGGGCTCGCCTCGAGCGGAGCGCGAAGCGCTTCGAGCTGTCGCCCGCCAGCCGGGATCGAGATGAAGCCCTCGGCTGGCTCCACCGCTTCGAGGCCATCGGCCTCGACGGCGTGATCGCGAAGCGCCGCGACCTCCCCTACCTCGCGGGCTCGCGTGACGGCGTCGTGAAGGTGAAGCCCGAGAAGACGGCCGACTGCGTCGTCGTCGGCGTTCGCTGGAAGTCGAAGCCAGACCGAATCGCCACGCTGCTCCTCGGCCTGTATCGCGACGACGGCGAGATCGACTACGTCGGCTCGGCAGCCGTCGCGCCCGCGCGCCACGACGAGATCGCAAAGCGGGTCCGCCCCCTCCTCGAGAACGCGCCGGAGCGACGCTTCTCGGAGCCGAACCGCTGGGGCGGCGGCGAGCTCGAGGAGTCGCCCGTGCGGCCCGAGCTCGTCGTCGAGGTGCGCTACGACAAGGTGCAGTCGAACCGCTTCCGCCATGGAACCAAGCTGATCCGCTTCCGCGACGACAAGGATGCAAAGCAGTGCACGTGGCGCGAGCTGCGACCCCCGGTCAAGGCGTCGGACTCGATCGCGTCGCTCCTCGACTAGTCGTTCTCGGGCTTTCGGGCGCGGGAGGGCTGAACCCGCGCGGGCTCGCCCGGCATCTTCGGGAAGTTTGGCGGGTAGGCCGCCTCGCCGAGCCCTTCCTTCTCGTCGCGCTCGACCCACGCGAGCAGCACGCGGAGGTCGTTCACAGCATCGTCGATCCCGGCGTGGACGTCGCCGAGCTTCGCGAACCGCTTCGGCATCGTCGTCATCGTGAAGTCCTCGGTGTCGACCTCCGGCAGCTCATCCCAGGTCACGGGCGCCGAGACGGTCGCGTCGGTCCTCCCACGCACCGAGTACGCCGACGCCACCGTGCGATCGCGCGCGTTCTGGTTGTAGTCGATGAACACTCGCTTGCCGCGCTCCTCCTTCCACCATGCGGTCGTCACCTTCCTCGGCAGGCGGCGCTCGACCTCGCGCGCGAACGCGAGCGCCGCGCGGCGCACGACCGGGAACTCCCAGTTCGGCTCGATGCGACAGAAGACGTGGATGCCGCGGTTGCCCGAGGTCTTCGGCCAGCCCGTGTAGCCGATCTCGTCGAGCACCTCGCGAACGAGCGCAGCGACGCGCTTGCCGTCCTTGAACGTCGTGCCGGGCTGGGGGTCGATGTCGATCCGGAGCTCGTCCGGGTGCTCCGTGTCCCGACGGCGAGACGGCCAGGGGTGGAAGTCGACGACGGCGAGGTTCGCTGCCCAGATCACCTGCGCGAGCTCGGTGACGCACAGCTCGTCGGCGTGCCGACCGGAGGGGAACGTCACTCGTGCAGCCTCCACCCACTCCGGCCGCTTCTCGGGTACGCGCTTCTGGTAGATCGCCTCCCCGGTCACGCCGTCGGGGAAGCGACGCAGCTGCGTCGGGCGGTCGTACAGCGCGCGCACGATCCCCTCGCCGACCGCGATGTAGTACTCGGCGAGGTCGCGCTTCGTCTTCCGCGCCTTCGGGAAGAGCACCTTGTCGGGGTTCGTCAGCTTCACGACCCGCTCCCCGACCTCGAGCTCGATGAACGGACTGGCCACGGCAAGCAAGCTAGCGGCCCCCATGCACCGCCGACACCGCAGCCGCGAAGCGGCTGCGCTTCAGGGGTCTTCGCGCGACCGGAATCCGCGCGTCAGCGGATTCCGGTCGCTGCGTGAGACAGTGGTACGCTCGCGCAGCCAGAGCCATTCGGAGGAGGATTGCGATGCGCGTAGCTGGGCTTGGTCTCGCTCTTGTCGTTCTCGCTCTCGGCCTTGCGGCAGCGGCCACGGGTGGCCCGTCCACGCCCACACAGTCGGGCAGTTGCGCGAAGGCGAACCTCGACCTCGTCGAGGACGGTCAACTCAGCCTCGCAACGGACAACCCGGCGTTCCCACCGTGGTGGGGCGGCGCGCCGAAGAAGCCGTGGCAGGTCTCGAACCCTGCGAGCGGCAAGGGCTACGAGTCCGCCGTCGCGTACGCGGTTGCGAAGCAGCTCGGCTTCTCGAAGGGCCAGGTCGCCTGGAGCGCGGTGCCTTTCAACAACTCGTTCCGGCCGGGCAAGAAGCCGTTCGACTTCTACATGGCGCAGGTCTCGTTCACGCGCGAGCGAGCGAGGGCGGTGTCCTTCTCGAACTCGTACTACTTCGTCAACCAGGCCGTCGTGGCGAACGCCGGCACGCCGATCACGCGCGTCGGGACCGTGGCAGGGCCTCAGGCCGTACAAGCTCGGCGCCCAGGTCGGAACCACGAGCTACAACTACATCACGAGGTTCATCAGGCCGTCGCAGAGCCCGGCCGCGGTGTACGACTCGAACAACGATGCGATCTCGGCACTCGACGCGGGCCAGATCGACGGTATCGTCGTCGATCTTCCGACAGCGTTCTTCGTAGTAGCCGTCCAGCTCGACGACGGGGAGATCGTCGGGAAGCTCCCGCAGCGCGGCGCCCGCGAGCAGTTCGGCATGGTCTTCGAGAGGGGTAACACCCTCGTGAGGTGCGTGAACCGGGCGCTCAACCGCCTCTGGGCGAACGGGACGATGAAGGGTCTTCAGCGGAAGTACCTCGCGCAGGCCGGTGCGCCGGACCTGAGGTAGCGCCAGTCAGCTGAACGAGAACCGCGGCTCCAAGATCCTCGGCAGCCTGACGAAGGGCGGCGGCGGCAGAAGCGTCGCCGTCGCCCTCGTCTCGACTGTCGTCTTCGTCGCGCTCATCGCCTTCGCCATCGTCAACTCGTCGGGCTGGGACGACGTCAAGGAAGCGTTCTTCAACCGCGAGGAGTTCGAGGAAGCGTTTCCGGAGATCCTCTCCGCCTTCTGGATCAACGTGAAGATCTTCCTGATCGCGGAGGTCTTCATCCTCGTCTTCGCTCTGGCGATCGCGGTGCTCCGGAGCTTGCCCGGGCCGGTGTTCTTCCCGATCCGCGCGCTCGCTGTCGTCTACGTCGACCTCTTCCGGGGCGTCCCGACGATCCTCGTCATCTACATCCTCGGTTTCGGCGTTCCCGCGCTGGCGCTGCCGGGGGTGCCGATCGATCCTCTCTTCTGGGGCATCGTCTCGCTCGTCCTCGTGTACTCGGCGTACGTCTCGGAGGTCTACCGCGCAGGCATCGAGTCCGTGCATCCGAGCCAGGCGGCAGCCGCGCGATCGCTCGGCCTGACGCACGGCCAATCGCTCCGCTTCGTCGTCATCCCACAGGCCGTGCGCCGCGTCATACCCCCGCTCCTGAACGACTTCATCGGGCTCCAGAAGGACACCGCGCTCGTGGCGCTGCTCGGCGTGGTGGAGGCGTTCCGCCAGTCGCAGATCGACGTCGCCGGGAGCTTCAACTACACGCCGTACATCGCGACGGCGATCATCTTCATCGCCCTCACGATCCCGATGGCCAGGTTCACGGACTGGCTCATCGCCCGCGACAAGCGTCGCCAGCAGGCGACGAGGCTCGCGTGACCTCCGCCGCGCTCGAGATCGCGGGCCTGAACAAGTCGTTCGCGAAGCTCGAGGTCTTGCGGGGCATCGACCTCGAGCTCGCCGAGCACGAGGTCGTCTGCCTGATCGGCGCCTCGGGCTCGGGCAAGTCGACGCTTCTCCGCTGCATCAACCTGCTCGAGCCGATCGACTCGGGGCGAATCGTGCTGCATGGCGAGGAGATCTCGGATCGGGGCATCGACGTGAACCGCATCCGGCGCGGGATCGGAATCGTCTTCCAGTCGTACAACCTCTTCCCGCACATGTCCGTGCTCGGAAACATCACGCTCGGGCCGCGCAAGGCGCTCGGGCTCACGACGGGAGAGGCCGAGGCTCGGGCGGACGAGCTGCTAGCCCGATTCGGGCTCGCGGACAAGCGTGAGGAGTACCCCGACCGCCTGTCCGGCGGGCAGCAGCAGCGCGTCGCGATCGTGCGTGCCCTCGCGATGCAGCCCGGGCTCCTGCTGCTGGACGAGGTCACGAGCGCGCTCGACCCGGAGCTCGTGGCCGAGGTGCTCGAGGTCATACGCGAGCTCGCGGCCGAGGGCATGACGATGCTCATCGCGACGCACGAGATGAGCTTCGCCCGCGACGTCGCCCATCGCGTGTGCTTCCTCGACGCCGGCGTGATCCTCGAGCAAGGGACGCCGGCGGAGATCTTCGGCGCGCCGCGCGAGCCCCGGACGCAGCAGTTCCTTCAGCGAATCGTCGACGCCGGCCGCCTCTAGAGAGCGTATCGTTCGATTGTGATCGAAGAGTCCAAGAGCATCGATGTCACGCTCGAGCCGCTGGACGAGTTCGTCGTCGTGCAGCCGATCTCGGACGAGTCCGAGACGAGGGCGGGGCTCATCCTGCCCGCCTCCGCGACCGAGTCGGCACCCTGTCGAACCGGAATCGTCACCGCAGTCGGTGCCGACGTCGGCGGCGTAGAAGCAGGCGACAAGGTGCTGTATCCACGCGACACCGGCTTCGACGTTCGCCTCGGCGGGCTCGAGGTGAAGGTGCTGAAGCGCGAGGACCTCATCGCCCGGATCCACGACTAGGTTGCGGGCGTGCTCCTCGCCACCGCCGCTCTCGTCGCCTGGATCTTCGTCTGGTTCCTCGTGGCAGTCCGTGTCTTCCGGCGGGACGACATCGGCGCAGGAGGGAAGGCGCTCTGGATCGTCGTGATCCTTGTCTTCCCGATCGTCGGGCTCCTCGTGTACTTCCTCTGGGACGCAGCGAGGCCCAGGACAACGTAGCGCTCAGCGGAGAAGGAGGGATTCGAACCCTCGAGGCAGGGTTTTCCCCACCTAACGCCTTAGCAGGGCGCCGCCTTCAGCCACTCGGCCACTTCTCCAGGGGCGCTCAGGATATCGGACGACTTCGGACCGCCCTGCGAGAGCCGGGTACCCTGTGACTCCCGCGGAGGGGTGCCGGAGCGGCCGAACGGGGCGGTCTCGAAAACCGTTAGGCGTGCAAGCGCCTCGAGGGTTCAAATCCCTCCCCCTCCGCCAGCTTCAGCGGTTGACAGGTAGGGCACCAGTAGGCCGTTCGGTTGGCTTCGCCGAGACCGCGGGACTCGATCGGCGTCCCACAGCGAGGGCATCCGCGCCCGGAGCGCCGATAGACGCGGCGTGCGGTTCTCGCGCCGCTGACGGCCTCACGCATCGCCTCCTGCGCCCAACCGAGTGCGAGCGAGAGCTCGTCGCCGCCGACGTCACCCACCAACCGCCACGGAGACACCCGCGCGTGCCACAAGGCCTCGGCGACCCATACGTTCCCGATGCCGGAGACGATCCGCTGATCGACGAGCACCTCGCCGATCGGCCGCGACGGATCGGCCTTGACGCGAGACCGGATCTCGTGGATGTCGGTCGCGGGTGCCAGGAGATCCGGACCGAGCCGCGCGACCACATGCCGGTCGAGCGTCAGCACAGGACCGTTCCACTGCGTCGCGACCCAGTCGCCGCCCCGCAGCACGAGCCACGGCCGGCCGCTCCGGCTCGCATGGTCCGAGCGTGGCTCGACCCGCCAGCGGCCACTCATGCGCAGGTGGCTGCGAACCACGACTCCGCCCTCGAAGCGGAGCAGAAGGTTCTTTCCAACGGCATCGACGCTCTCGAGGAGCCGGCCATCGATCGCACGAGCGACCCCGGTAACCAGCCCTCGCGGATGCGGGCTCTCCGCCGCGATGCGTTGCCCGACGAGCACCTGCAGGCGCGCCGCGATGCGATGGAGCGTGTCCCCCTCCGGCACGGCTCAGCCGTCCAGCTTCGCCTCGAGCTCCTGCAGCGCACTGAAGATCGCCTCGGAGAACGTCGGGTAGGGCTGAATCGTGTCGAGAAGGACGTCGATATGAACCTCGGCCCGAATCGCCAGCGTGAGCTGGCCGAGCCACTCTCCGGCCTCGGGGGCAACGGCGAGCGCGCCGACGAGCACGCCACGAGACCTGTCGGCGGCGAGCGTCACGAAGCCGGGCCTCCTGGGGCGCTCGTATGTCGAGAGTCGTCCGCCGATGATCTCGTAGCGGGCGGAGACGACTCCTTCACCCTCCATGACGCCCACCGACGCCACCTGAGGATCGGTGAACACGGCCGCCGGGATCGCGCGGTAGTCGGCGCGCATGTCGCGACCGGCGATGTTCGCCGCCGCCACGCGTGCCTGGTACTTCCCCAGGTGCGTGAGGAGCCCGACTCCTGCGGCGTCGCCGATCGCCCAGACGCCGTCTCCGGCGCGAAGGCGGTCGTCCACACGCACGCCGCGGTCGGTGATCTCGACCCCGAGCATCTCGAGCCCGAGCCCTTCGACGGTCGGGCGGCGGCCCGCCGCCACCAGCAGGCGCTCGGACTCGAGCACCTCGCCAGACTCGAGGTGCAGGCGGATGCGCGCGTCTCCGCGCTCGGCCTGCTCGACATGTGCCTCGACGAGGACGCTTATGCCCTCCTGCTCGAACCGCTCCCGAAGCAGAGTGCCTGCATCCGGGTCGAGACGGGCGAGTACGCGGTCGTGGTACTCGACGAGCGTCACATCGGAACCCATGCGCCGGAAGAACTGCGCGAGCTCCACGCCCACGGCGCCCCCACCGAGCACGAGGAGGCTCTCGGGCACTCGGCTCGCCCAGACGGCATCGCGATTCGTCCAGTACTCGACCTCGTCGAGCCCTTCGATCGGAGGGAGCGCGGGCGCCGACCCGGTCGCCACCACGAGGTGATCGAACTCGAGCTCGCGCTCCCCCACCGATATGACACCGACGCGCGCGACACGTGCCTCGCCTCGCACGAGCTCCGCGCCCTGCTCTGCGAGCCACGCCACGTGGTAGGAGTCGTCGCGCCCGTCCGTGACCTGATCACGCCACCACCAAACTCGCTCGATGTCGAGCTCGCCGGTGATCGCCTCGGCCGCGCCCGGAGCATGGCGTGCCGCGGCGAGGACCTCCGTCGGACGAAGAAGGGTCTTCGTCGGGATGCACGCGTAATACGAGCACTCGCCCCCGGCGAGCCCGCGCTCGACGACGACGATCTCGACCTCGGCGTCGAGCTTCCTCAGCGCGCCGACGAAGTGCTCGCCGGCGGAACCTGCGCCGAGCACTACGACGCGGCGACTCACCTGGGGTCAGACCTCACGGGTCTGACCCCACCGGCCTGACCCGAAACGGAGAGGGCGGGATTTGAACCCGCGACGCACCTTTCAGCACGTACGCGATTTCCAGTCGCGCTCCTTCGGCCGCTCGGACACCTCTCCAAGAGCGGACAGCCTAGCGAGGGCCTGTGCCCTCTAGCCCGCGGTCGCCGAGGACACGTACGCCGCGACGTCCTGGATCTGCTGCTCGCTGAGCGTATCCTTGAACGGCGGCATTCCGCCTCCGCCATTCGTCACCTGGGTGACGGCCTTCTCATACGACGGCTTGACGGCGTCGAGGTTCGGCCCGATCGTGGCGGTCGACCCGGCATCGGACAGCGTGTGGCAGCCGCCACACGCGGCGGTGCCGAGAAAGACCTCCTTGCCCGCGGCTGGATCTCCGGCTGGCTCCGGCTCGGTCGGCTCCCCGCCAGGCGGGGGCTCCTCGCCGGGCGCAGGCTCCTCGCCCGGGGCGGCCTCCTCGCCCGGGGCGGGCTCCTCGTGCACCGGCTCGTCCGCCTCGCCCACCTCCGCGAGAACGAGCACGGCGGTCATCTGAGCGACGAAGAACACGCCGCAGATTGCGAGGAAGATGCCGAGCCGATTACCGGGGAACCCCGGCCGCGAGCGCGGAATGACGAGCGCGGCGACGAGCGCGAAAACGATGAAGACGATAGCGACGACGAGGAGGCCCGTCTCGTAGCCGGTCAGCGCCAGCAGCACGTGGCTGACGCTACCACGGTGCTCGACCGCGGGATTCCGCTACTGCTCGAGCGGCGCCATGGTCAGTCCGAAGTCCTTGAGCTGCGTCCAGTACAGCTCGGCGGGCTCCTTCTCCCCTGACCATACGATCGCCTGCCCCGAGTCGTGGATGCGGTTCGCGAGCGACATCCCCTTGTCGAAGCTGACCCCCGGAAGCACGCTCGAGAGCGCGTAGGCAACGCCCTGAAACGTGTTGTGGTCATCGTTGAGCACGATCACGCGCCACGCTCTCCCGAGACCCGCTCCGGTACCGCGCCGAGCTCGCTCGCGCGGCGGGGTGAGCGTCGCGGGCGACATGGGCTGACCGTACCAGGGGCCGAGCTCGGTTCTGGGCGAGGCCCGTCGCCGGTGGATGCTGGGCGGCTCGAGGCAACGACGTAGGGAGCGCCCGTATCGGCATCCGGGCGCGACCGAGGACGCCGCAGCACGAGTCGCTCCAAAGCCGCCGGGCGACACGGCTCCTTGTCCACGATCGAGCTCTCGGTACCCTTCGCCCGCCCGGGCGCATAGCTCAGCGGGAGAGCGCTCGCTTCACACGCGAGAGGTCCCTGGTTCGATCCCAGGTGCGCCCACCTAGAGACCCGCTGGAAACGGCGGGTTTCTTGTTGGCACTAGATCAGCGTCGGCCGTCGCTCGACTCGGTGTGGCAAGTAAATGGCAAGTTTGGCCCCGCGGTCCGCGCACGCGTGACCATGTCGGGGAATCGGCGTATCGTTGCCCGAAGTGACAAACGACGCACCGCAGGCTGGCCGCATCAACTGGAACGCCTTGTCGCCCGCGGCCAGTGAATGTCTGGGCGAGGTCGCGTTGCGCCTCACCGCGGGCTGGACGCTCGAAGAGGTCGCCGAGCACTTCGACCAGGAGCGCGCGCTCTTCGCTCTCCTCGCGCGGCACGCGGCGCGCCTCCCTCTGCGCGGCGATCCGCTTGTCCCCTCCCGCTCGGCCTGCACGACCCGCGGGTGCGACCGGAGGCTCTCCGGGATCTGCGAGAGCCGGTGCGCGGTCGGCCGCTGGCACGCCCAGGTCAGGATCTCGTCCTCCTGTACGGCGCGCGTCCGCTCAAGCTCCTCTTCCTCGCGCTGGGCGTCCGCGAGCGGCGTGATCGGCCCGCCCGCGACGAACTCCTGTAGCTCGGGCGTCACTTCCCAGGCTTCGTCCACGGCGGCGCGCTCCGGCCAGGTAAACGGTTCGTCGCCGAGAACGCCGAGGTGACGCCCGAGGTCTTCCTCGACCAGACCGCGGTGACGGAGAAGCTCGGCCGCCGCGCTGTCGAGATCGCGCATCGCTCGCGCGACGTTCTTCGACGCGTTGTAGCGGGCAGTCAGAGCCTTCGCGAGCCGCTCGCCCGACTGCTTGATCGCGAGTTGCCGACGGTGCTGCTCCTCCTCGACGCGGCGGCGCTCGATCTCCGGGATCGCGTCCTTCAGGACGGCGAGGTGGTCGTGCTTCACGGCGAGGTCGGCGTCGAGAGCGGCCCGCTTCGTCCGTGCCTCCTCCACCGTGATCTCGTTGAGGACGACCTGTCCGGCGAGGCGGTGGATCTCGATCTGGTGCGACTGCTCCCCGGCGGCGACCTCCGCGAGCGCCATCTCGTACTCGGCCGCGATCCTGGCGGCCTCGGCGTCAAGGTCAGGCTTGCGCGCGGTCATGCGAAGAGGTGTTCGTTCGTCAGCCGAGCGAACTCGCGGCACTGCCGCTCGGCTTCGGGGAGGCCCGCGGCGGCGTCGTACGCGCGGACTTCCTCGGTGACGCCCATTGCGCGGTCGAACTGGGCGTGGCCAGCGCACGGATCCGCTCGTCCTGCGAGAACGCCCGGTCGCCCAGGATGTCGTCCCCGCGCATCGAGGTGAGGATCTCCTCGGTCATCTCGCGGTTCCGCCGAAGACGCGAGCGCCACTCGGCTCGGGCGTCCATCGTGATCGCGCCTCGCGCGACGTGGGTGTCGAGGACAGCCTCGATGAGGGAGAACCCTGAATAGGCTGTGTGCGTGAAGAAGTTGACCACTGACAACGGTCGCCAGCCAAGCTGTCGGGTCTGCGGCGCCGCGCTCGAAATCACCGTCGTGGACCTCGGCATGTCACCGCTCTGCGAGAGCTTCCTCCCGGCCAGCAGCATCGAAGCGATGGAGCCCTTCTATTCACTGCACGTCCGCGTTTGCGCGCGGTGCTGGCTGGTACAACTGCCTGCGTTCGTCCCGCCCGAAGACATCTTCAAAGATTACGCCTACTTCTCCGCGTACTCGACCGCGTGGGTGAGCCACGCCGCCGATTACGTCGAGATGATTCGGACGCGCCTCGACCTCGGCGCGGACGATTTTGTCATCGAACTGGCGTCGAACGATGGCTACCTCCTCCAGCATTTCAAGGGAACCGGTATCCCGATTCTGGGCATCGATCCCGCCGCCAACGTCGCGAGGGCGGCCGAGCAACGAGGCGTTCCGACGCTCGTCGAGTTCTTCGGATGCGCGACGGGTGAGCGCCTCGCCGCCGAAGGAAAGCGCGCGAGCCTCGTGGTGGGCAACAACGTCCTCGCTCAGGTGCCGGACCTTCACGACTTCGTCGGCGGTGTGAAGATCCTTCTGCGCGACGACGGCGTCGCGACGTTCGAGTTTCCTCACCTGCTCCGGCTGCTCGACGAGCTCCAATACGACACGATCTACCACGAGCACTTCTCCTACTTCTCGCTCGGCACGCTTTCAGAGATCCTGCGAGCTCACGGTCTCGAGCCGTTCGACGTCGAGGAGTTGTGGACGCATGGCGGCTCTCTCCGCGTCTACGTGCAACATGTCGGAGGATCTCGACTCGCGTCCGACCGGGTCGACGCGTTGATCGCACGAGAGGAGTCGGAGGGGCTCCGTACCGCGGAGCGCTACCACCGTTTTGCGGAAGGAGTGAAGGAGTCGAAGCGCGCTCTGCTCGAGCTCCTCACCGGGCTTCGCCGAGAGGGGGCGCGGATAGCTGGCTACGGGGCTCCCGGCAAGGGAAACACCTTGCTCAACTATTGCGGGATTCGTAGCGACCTCATCGACTTCACGGTCGACCTCAATCCCAACAAGCACGGTATGTTCACGCCGGGCACGCACATTCCCATCTCGCCCGTCGAACGCATCGCGGAGGAGCGGCCCGAGTTCCTCCTCGTCCTTCCGTGGAATTGGATCGACGAGATCGCGACGCAGCTGGCCTACGTCGCGGAGTGGGACGCCATGCTCATCGTCCCGATTCCGCTCGCGATCGTCATCGAGCCCGGCGAGCGCGCGGGCGAGCGCCTCGACCTCGCGCGGAGCACTGCATGAAGGTCGTGATCTTCTGCGGTGGGATGGGCGTGCGCATGGGCGAGGCCACCCACCGGATCCCCAAGCCGATGATCCCGATCGGGACGCAGCCGATCCTCTGGCACATCATGAAGTGGTACGCCTCGTGGGGACACACAGACTTCATCCTCTGCCTTGGGTATCGCGCGGAGGTCATCAAGGAGTACTTCCTTAACTATCGCGAGGCCCTCGCGAACGACTTCGTGCTTTCGAAGGGCGGCTACGACGTGGAGCTGCTCGGTTCCGACATCTCCGACTGGCGCATCGTCTTCGTCGATACCGGGGCGCAGTCGTCGATCGGCGAGCGCCTTCGGCGCGTGCGTGATCACCTCGCGGGAGAAGAGCACTTCCTCGCGACGTACGGCGACGGGGTCACGGACGTACCACTCGACGACATGATCGAAAGGCTGCGATCGACTGGAAAGACCGGGACCTTCATGGCCGTGCGGCCGAGGATGGAGTACCATATGGTCCGCGCGGATGAAGATGGGCTCGTGACGTCGATCGAGTCCCTCAGGGATGCGGACATCTGGATCAACGGCGGATACTTCGTCTTCCGCCGGTCGTTCCTCGACGAGATCGAACCCGAGGATGAGCTCGTGGTCGAGCCGTTCGCACGCCTGATCGAGCGCGGCGACCTACTTGCGTACGCGTACGACGGCTTCTGGGAGCCAATGGACACCATGAAGGACAAGCAGCGGCTCGACGGCCTCTTCGAGAGCGGCCGAGCACCCTGGCAACGCGAGCCGGCCGCCGAGGCCTGATGTTCGAGCTTCCGCTCGGAGGCGCCTCGAATCGCGTCGAGCGCGTCCTCGCCATCGGCTGCCACGCGGACGACATCGAACTCGGGTGCGGCGCCACGATCCGAGCTCTCACCCGCGCCGGCGGCAACATTACCGTGACATGGGTCGTGCTGGCCGCACCGGACGTGCGCGCTGATGAGGCCCGTGCAGGGGCGGAGGCGTTCCTGGCCAACGCCGGGGCTCGCGACGTGCGCATACACGACTTCCGCGACGGATTCCTCCCCTACTCGGGCACGTCGGTGAAGGAGGTCTTCGAGGATCTGAAGCCGGTTCGCCCCGATCTGGTATTCACCCATACCCGGCATGATCTGCATCAGGACCATCGGCTCGCGTGCGAGCTGACGTGGAACACGTTCAGGAACCACCTCGTGCTTGAGTACGAGATCCCCAAGTACGACGGCGACCTCGGGGCACCGAACGTCTTCGTATCTCTCTCGGAGGAGCAGGTGGAGGAGAAGCTTCGCCTGATCCGCGACGCCTACTCCAGTCAAGCCGGCAAACATTGGTTCGACGACGAGCTCCTGCGTGCGCTCCTCAGGCTCCGTGGCATGGAGGGCGCGACGCGTTACGCAGAGGCTTTTACCTGCCGCAAGCTGGTGTTGGCGCTCGCATGATCTTCCGGGAGACCGGCATGGACGGTGCTTGGCTCGTCGAAGCCGAGCGGCTCGTGGACGAGCGCGGTTTCTTCGCCCGAACGTGGGACACAGCGGAGTTCGGCGAGCACGGACTCGGTAAGCCGCCCGTCCAGTGCAGCCTGTCCTACAACCGGCGCCGCGGCACGCTTCGTGGGCTGCACTACCAGATGGCTCCCCACGAGGAGGCCAAGCTCATTCGCTGTACTGCAGGTGCGATTTTCGACGTCGCGGTGGATCTTCGCCCGGACTCGAAAACCTACTGTCGGTGGTTCGGTGCTGAGCTGTCGTCCGAGAATCGCGCGGCGCTCTACGTCCCCGAGGGGTGCGCCCACGGCTTCGTCACGCTCACGGACGACGCGGAGGTCGCGTATCAGATCTCGGAGTTCTACTCACCGGGCGCAGCCGCAGGAGTGCGCTGGGACGACCCCGCCTTCGGAATCGTCTGGCCAGTCGAAGTCATCGTGATCAACGAGCGCGACGAGTCGTACTCGGACTTCGCCGTGGCGAACGGACGGGCATGACTGCAGCTTCGGCCCTGCCGCCGAGCGTCGGCGCGCGGATGCACGAGTTCGCCACGACCCTCTTTCCGCTCTGTCGCTCCATCACCGGAGACGGCGTGCGCGCCACGTTGCAGGAGATCGGCCAGCGCATCCCGCTCGAGGTACACGAGGTCGCGAGCGGCACACAGGTCTTCGACTGGACGATACCCGATGAATGGAACATCGAGGACGCGTATGTCGCGACTGCTGAAGGCACCCGTGCCGTCGACTTTCGCGCCTCGAACCTCCACATCGTGAGCTACAGCGAGCCAGTCCGAACCGAGCTGACACTCGAGGAGCTCCGACCGCACCTCTACACGCACGATCATCGGCCCGACTGGATCCCATACCGCACCTCGTACTACGACAGAAGTTGGGGCTTCTGTCTGACGCAGCTCCAGCTCGATGCTCTTCAGGCCGGGACATATGAGGTCGTCGTCGACAGCACGCTCGAGCCTGGCTCGCTGACGTACGCCGAATGCGTCGTCGCGGGTGCACTTGAGCGCGAGGTCCTGTTGTCCACGCACATCTGCCACCCGTCACTCGCCAACGACAACCTCTCGGGCATCGTCGTCCTCACCGAGCTGGCCGGTGCTCTCGCCGCTGCGCCCAGGAGGCTGACGTATCGGCTGCTGTTCGTCCCGGGGACGATCGGGTCGATCACGTGGCTTGCGCGCAACGAAGCTGCGGTGGAGAAGGTTGTTGCTGGTCTCGTGGTCGCATGCGTCGGCGAACGCGCGCCTCTCTCGTACAAGCGCAGCCGGCGCGGCGACGCGCTCGTCGATTCGGCGGCCGCTCACATAGTGTCGCGTCAACCGAACGGTCGAGTGATGGACTTCGTCCCATGGGGGTGGGACGAGCGCCAGTACAACTCTCCAGGATTCGATCTCCCTGTCGGAACGCTGACGCGCTCGGTCGAGGGCGAGTTCGTTGAGTACCACTCGTCCGCCGACTCCTTGGACATCATTTCGCCCGCTCAGCTCGAGGAGGCTCTCGAGGCAGCGCTCCAGATCGTCGACGTGCTCGAGAGTGACGGAACGTACCTGAACCTGTCTCCAAAGGCAGAGCCGCAGCTCGGCCGGCGCGGCATCTATCGGTCGATAGGAGGGAGTGATCCGGCCACGGATCAGATCGCCATGCTATGGGTGCTGAACCAGTCGGACGGTCGGTCATCGCTCCTGGACATCGCACAACGGTCCGGACTTGGCTTCGCGGATATCCGGCGCGCGTCTGATTGTCTCGTCGATGCGGGTCTGCTCGAGCCGCAGGTGTGGTCGCTGTCGTGAACCTCGTGGAAGCTGTGTGCGTCGTCACCGGTGCGAGCAGCGGCATAGGCCGTGCGCTTGCTCTCGCGCTCGCGAGTGACGGAGCCCAGGTGTGGGCGCTCGGGCGTGACGCGGCGAAGCTCGAAGCCGTTGCGGCCGAAGCTCCCGATGGCCTCGTCGAAACCGTGGCGGCAGACCTCGCAGACAGGCGGGCGATGGAACGCGCGGTACGTCGGATCATCGGAGGTTCTCCGCGAGTCGACGTGCTCGCGCACTGCGCAGGAGTCGTAGCCCGCGGGCCTCTCGAACGCGTCAAGCTCGAGGAGCTCGACGAGCTGTACCACGTGACGCTTAGAGGACCATTCCTCCTCACGCGCGCGCTCCTACCCGCGTTGAAGCCGTCGCGCGGGCAGATCATCTTCGTCAACTCACTCGTCCAGCGTGGGGGAGAGAACGACGCCGTTCTCTACTCCGCGATGAAGCAGGCCGCGAGGGAGCTGGCGGACGGCTTCAGACAGGAGTTGAACGCCGACGGCGTACGCGTCCTGACGGTCGCTCCCGGACGGACGGACACGCCGATGCAGCGCTTCGTGCACGAGTACGAGCACCGGGTGTACCAACCCGAGCTACTTCTCAGCGCCGAGGACGTCGTGGGCGTTGTGCTCTCGGCACTCGCAGTGGGCCCGCGGGGAGAGGTCACGGACGTAGCCATTCGACCGATCGTCAAGCTGGGGCCTCCGGGGTCGTGAGAATCCTGCTTACAGGCCACCACGGCTATATCGGCTCGGTGACCCTCCGTGTCTTGGAGGCCGCGGGGCACGACATCGTGGGTCTTGACACCCTCTACTACCGCGGATGCGACTTCGGCGTGGACCGATCACTTGGTGCCGAGCGAACCGAGGACGTGCGCGACGTGTCTCCAGCGCGGCTTGCAGGCTTCGACGCGGTCGTGCATCTTGCCGCTCTCTCGAACGACCCCCTTGGCGATCTTCGCACAGAGTGGACGTACTCGATAAACCTCGAGGGCACCCTTTCCCTCGCGCGGGCGGCGAAGGCGGCGGGTGTTGGGCGGTTCGTGTTCGCCTCGTCGTGCTCGATATATGGTGCCTCGACGTCGGACGACTTGCTCGACGAGTTGGCCCCGCTCCGGCCACTTACGGCGTATGCCGAGTCCAAGGTCCGCTCGGAAGAAGCGCTGCGCGAGCTCGCGAATGGGGGCTTCTCTCCCACGTACATGCGGAACGCGACTGCTTACGGCGTCTCGCCTCGCCTACGGCTGGACGTGGTTTTGAACAATCTCACCGCGTGGGCATCCACGACCGGGAAGATCCGCCTCCTCTCCGACGGCTCAGCCTGGCGTCCTCTTGTGCACGTCGAGGACATCGCCAGGGCCACCCGCGCTCTGGTGGAAGCAGACCGCGACAGTGTCCATGACGAGGCCTTCAACATCGGCTCCGAGAACCAGAACGTCCGCATCGGCGAGCTCGCAGAGGTCCTCCACGAGCTTCTGGGTTGCGAGATCGAGATGAGCGGCGAGGCCGCTGCCGACCCGCGTAGCTACCGCGTCGACTTTACGAAGCTGCGCACCACGCTCCCGAAATTCAGCTGCACGTGGGACGTTCGCTCCGGGGCCGTCGAGCTCGCACGCGCTTTCGAGGCAAACGGCCTCACGCGGGACGAGTTTCTAAAGACCGGCCGGTACACGCGACTCACGCAGCTCAAGAGGCTGCTCGACGAGAATGCTCTCGACGACGAGTTGCGGTGGCGCTTGGGCGGCTAGGTCATGGGCATCAGCCCGCCGAGATCCCCGAGCCCGCCGGGCGTGAGGCCGGCGGTCTTCGACTCCATCAGCGCACGCGCCGACCGGAGCGGCCTCGTTCACCGCTGCCGCGTCGGATACGCGGTCATTCGGTGATCGGGAGGTTCTTGCGTCGTCGGGGCGAGCGTTGCCAACCGTGACACGTACTCGTAGGGTGCAACGGCCGGGCGCGCTCTGCGGCACTCGTGGTGGGCGAGGGTGCGCAACTCAAGCTGCCGATGACGCCTGAGTAGATTCCCGTCGTGGCCCTGCGGGCGGCCGGGCTGTGGCGCTAGACCAGGGGACGAACTGAGAGGCTTGAGCGTTTTCAAAGTTGGGTTAGGGTGAACTTGGTTCGGGGCAGAGGGGGAGATAGATGGAAGATTCATCAGCGCCTGAGCATGTGCCGCCCGGTGCGTCTGCGCCCGCGCAGACGGCCAAGCCCGTGCCGGGGGCCTAACAGAAGGACTGGCCCGTCGGCGTCCTTATTGTCGGCAGTATCTTGGCGATCTACACGGTGATCGGGTACGTGCTCTACGCCGTGATCGCGCCGGTCACATAGCGCAGCGACACATCCGGGGCTTACCCGTCCCGGTTCTCTCCAGGGCTGCGCGCGCTCGCAATGGGCTTTCGCCGCTAAGCGTGCCGTCCAGGAGGAGGAAGGCAGCAGCACTGGCCAGCGGTCGGTGCGGACTCGGTTTGGATCGCCGCGCTTGGAACGGACCGTTCGACAACTACGCTTGGAGCTTCGGCAAAGTCGTACTCCTCGCCACCGCGTACTGCGACGTTGCGTGCGTGTTCGACGTTGTGCCAGTGAACGGGCCTACGCGCGAGTGCTCAGGTCTCTGCAATCTCCGCTTCTGGCTGGCGGCGACCGACATGGAGATCTCGATCCGCGCCTCGCTCGAGGGCGGGGTGAAGGGCGACGGGAGCGTCGTCGTCCCGGCACCGGCTAACGAGACTCAGCGAGATCCCTGCACCAATCCCTGCATTGCTTCATCCGGCGCCAAGAGGTCGGACACGGAGCCTGAGCGAAGCCACCTGGCAGCCTCTCGATTCGCGACCCGCTTCCCGCCGCGGTGGAGTAGCGATCGCACGGCAACGCCTGCGAGCATCACCCGACGCGCACGTTCGGCCGCTCGTTCACCGTGATGCTTTCGCATGTATCTGAGGTTGCTGCGCGCGAGCTCCCGCACCATACGGCCTCCATGAGAAGCCTGGCCGAGATGGATAGCCCGCGCGCCTGGAAAGTACATGACCTTCCAGCCGGCCCGATGGAACCGATAGCACCAATCAACATCCTCGGCAAACAGGAAGAACTCTTCGTCAGCGAGACCTACCGCTTTGACCGCCTCGGTCCGTATGAGCATCACTGCTCCGACAAGCCAGTCGGCTTCCTGAACCTTCGCGTGATCTGCGCCGCGGCCCGATGCAACCGAGAATGGACGCGCTCCAAACGTGATTCTTCGCAGGAGGAGGTAGTCAGTCGCGAGACGCCAGACCGTAGGGAATGCGCATACCGAGGGTTGCAGAGTCCCGTTGACATTGCACAGTTGCGGTCCGACGACCGCGACATCGCGGTGGGCATTACCAAACGCAATCAACTGCGCGACGGCGTGGTCCTCGACCCACGCGTCCGCATTGAGCACCAGGACGTAGGACGGCGAACCCAGAGCCAGGATGCCCCGGTTCCATCCGGCCGCAAGTCCTCGATTTTCGCTCCGGAGGAGGTGAACGTCGGGGTATCGCTCGCTCACAAAATCAGGAGTACCGTCTACGGAGTCGTTGTCCACGACCACCGTCTTGTAGCCGCGGACACTGTCGAGGCAACGCGCGATGTGCGGGAGGGCGTTGTACGTGACGACCACAACGCCGACATCGGTCGAGCGATCACCTGTCACATCAACAGCCATAAACCCGCGAACCGCTTACGACGCTTCGGCACTACCGGCTTTGATTCTATCCGCGAAGGGCGCGAGACTCATGTCGTTCCGCGGATAAATTGAGCGCGGCTCCGTGCCCTCTTCCGGTTACGGCGCCGAGGATCGGGAGCACTACATAGAGGATTGGTCGACGTGGCTCGACTTCAAGATCCTCGTCCTGACACTTCGAGCCGTGCTGCGGTCGCCAGCGATTGACTCCGTGCGCGCCCGAACCTTCGGGCACGGCCCACGCGAACATGGCGGACGGGACCGACTCGATGTTCGGATTTCGACCGTATGCTGGGGCGGCGCGAATCGGCCAGCCGCGGTTGCGGCGACCTTGTGGGCGCGGGAGCGCGCGAGCGCCGGTCGATATGCACGCGGAGGAGGATGATCTTCCCGCGTCAGGGACGAGTAGCGGGTGTCGGCGTCGACGGCCTGCTGCAGCGTTCAGGGAGGCGGCTCAACGCTCATCGCCGATTAACCTGGGACAGATGCGTGCGTTCCAAGACCCTGAGCGGAGCCGCTCCGCATCGGCGACGGCCTCACTGCGGTTCCTGCGGTGCAATCACCTGCTGGCATCGACATCGGGGTAGGCGGAATCGTGACGAGTGAGAGCTAAGCTCGGCAGACGGCTTCTCGCGAGCTGGGTGCCCTGGTGGGCGAAGCATTGGGCCCGCGATAGCGCGCTCCTCCTCATCTCGCAGGCCAGCGCCGTCGTCGCGACATCGCTGTTGGCCATACTGATCGCCCGCAGCCTCGGCCCGTCAGATTGGGGCGTCTTCTCGGGCTTCCTCGGACTAACGCTCGCGCTCTCGGTCGTCGCGAATTTCGGCGTCGGCGCCTGGCTCCTCCGGGAACTGTCGGCCCTGTGGGCGGATGATGACATCTCCGACGACTCGTCCCGAGGATCAGCCGCGCGTCTAGTGAGCGGCGGCGTCGCCCTCAATGCATCGTTGGGTGGCGCGCTCGTACTTGCGACGCTTGTCGTGGTGCTCGCGGCGCGCCTCGCCGTGGGCACCGCAGTCGCGCTCTTAAGCCTCGTGATCTACGCCGCGCTCATCGCAGCCGCGGGCGCTCTCGAGGCGTACTTCCGCTCGAGACGTGAGCTGAGAGTCGTCCTCGTCGCCGTGCTCTTGGAGAAGGTGATCCTGCTGGCGCTCGTCGGCGTGGTCGTCGCGCTTGGGTTCGGCATCACCGGCATTGCCGTCATGTACGCCACAGCCGGGCTCGCTCGGGTCGGTTACTACGGCGCGAAGTTAATCGTCGGTGACTACATCAGGCTCGAGCGCCCGAGGCCGTCCTCGTTGACCCGTACAGCCGTGCGGTCACTTCCCTTCGCGCTCAATGCAGCGTCGCTCAACCTCGTCCCCCGCTTCGACACGTTCATCCTCCTGGCGTTCTCGTCGACTGCCGCGGGTTACTTCGCGACCGGCGATCGGATTCTCGGGCCGGCCGTGATGATCCCGTGGGTGATGGGCACCACGCTGTACCCGTTTCTCCCGAAGGAGGACGCGGGCTCGCGCGCTGGGCGCCAGATCCTCCTTCTCTTCATTGTCGTCGGTTCGATCGTGGCGGCCATGGGCGTCGTGCTGGCGCCTGTGTTGATCCCGCAGATCTTCGGAGGCTCCTTTGACGACGCCGTTCCGGTCGTCCAGGTGATGCTACTCGCGGTTCCGTTCATCTACGCCTCGAATGCGCTGGTGCCGCAGCTGTACACGCGCAAGCGCGAACGTGCGGTGCTTGTTGCGACCCTCGGGACGTCCGTTCTCGGCTCCCTCGCGATTGTCGTCGGGCAACTCCTCGTGGGACCGGTGGGAGCCGCAACGGGATACGTCCTGCGCCAGGTGTTCTTCGTGGTCGGGCTGGGTGCGGTAATGTCCCTGCATAGCCGAGGGAGCGGCGTGCGCACCGGCTCCGAGCTCGCGACCCCGGCGGCGGCTTACGCGAATGGCGACGGGCGGCCGCAGCCCGCCGAAGAGCGTCCGGGTGCCGAATCGACGTTCTAGGATACGGGCCGCGCGACCCTCGACGAGGTTGCGAGAGATGTGCGGAGCAGCTGGAGCATCCGCACCTCGTAATCCTCCCAGGAGCATGCGTGCTCCACGCGCTGTCGCGCCGCTCGGCCGACCGCGAGCCGCAGTTTCTCGTCGGCCACGAGTTCCTCGATCACCTCAACGACGGCTGCGGGATCGCCGGGCGGGACAACGAACCCGTCGCTGCGGTCCGAGACGAGCTCGGCGGCCCCGACGTGCTCGGTCACGATCGCCGGGACTCCCGAGGCCATTGCCTCGAGCGTAACGAGACCGAAGGCGTCCTCGACGGATGGAAGGATGAAAAAGTCCGCCTCGCGCATCGCTCCCGCAACGCCTTCGCGAAGGCGTGGGCCGCGCCACGTGACGTTCTCCGGCAGTCGTCGTACGACCTCGGGGCTGATCACGGGCCCCACGAGCTGAAACTCCACCGGAAGGTGCTGCAGGCGCCGCGCGGCCTCGAGCAGGAACGTCATGCCCTTCCGGTGGGAGAGCTGGCCGACGAACAGCCCGCGCACGGCCTCAGAGCGCCCCTCTCGGCAGACCTTCGCTGGCTGGAAGGCGGTGACGTCGACTGCGAGCGGCTCGACGACGACGCGTTCACCCGGTACGCCGACGGCGTCAAGCTGGCGCGCGACGAAACGGGACGGAACGATCACCAGGTCTGCGAACTCCAGCTCGTTCTCGATCCGACCGATCGCGTCGGGGGAGACGAGCTCTCGGTGAGGATCCCGTAATCGGCAGAATTCTCTGAGGAATCGGTTCTGGTAGCGCGGGTGGCTGTCGATGAAGCTGAGGATCCGTATCACGCCGGATCCGTCGAGCGCCTGGAAGGTTGCGGCGGCCGAGAAGTCGAGTGCAACGACGGCATCCACTTGCTCTGCACATACCCTCCGCGCCACGCTGCGGTCGAACCGCTTCTTCGAATCGTAGAGGAGCCAGGAGGCAACAGAGTGCGCACGCGGTGTCCGCATCGAAAGAACCTGTATCGCCTGGGGGAGCTGCGCGACTCCTCGCACGACCTCAGGTTCGATTCCCGGAAAGCCCCGCCGCCTCAGCTGTGCCTCGAACCGGTGTCTGACCCGGGGAAATGGAATGCGCTCCACGGCCGGTCGGAGACTTCCGGTGTGCAGCGTCGTGTACATGCACGCGAGGTACCCGCCGCGGGATGCGGCCCGGCCGATCGCGAGCATCGAAGCCTCCTGGTGCGGGGTAGCGACCGCAATCGACAGATCGCGTTGGGGTTGCGGAGAGGCCTCGTGCCCGGCAAGCTCGGTCATGAGGCGTATGCAACGCACTTGAGTTCCTGTCGGGGCTTCGACGAGTTCTGACTTCGGAGGTCACTTCGGATGAGGATCGCGATCGTGATCAACATGATTGCGCCCTACACTACGCCCGTCTTCGAGACCCTATCCGCACGCTCGGACACGGATCTTCTCGTCGTGTACGAGACACCGATGGAGCCGGACCGGAGATGGAGGCCACAACACGCCCTGCCGTACCGTCACGCGGTCCTCGAGTCGCGCACCGTCGACTTGGCGCGGCTCGCGGTCGGTTCGGGGTTCAAGACCAGGTTCGACACGTATCTATATATCCCGAGGCACCCTCTCGCAGCGCTATCGGAGTTCGGGCCGGACGTGATTGTCGCTGCCGGAGGAGGGGTCTGGTCTTCCCCCACGAACGTCATAGCGCTCGCCGCTCGGCACCGGCATGGGTGGGCCTTCGTCCCTTGGTGGGGGAGCTTCCAGAGGCAGAGGCCGACGCTGCCCCGACGCCTGGCCGAGCCATGGGTCAGGGCATTCTTCCGGCTCAGTGACGCATGGCTGGCGTATGGGACGCGATCCTCAGCCGACCTGGTGCGGATGGGGGCGGACCCATCGCGGATCGTCGTATCGCCTCTCGCCGTCGCTCCCGCCGACGTCGCCCCAGGAACCGTTGGTGAGCCCCCGGAGCGGGGGATGGCGGCTCGTTTCCTCTTTGTCGGGCGCCTCATCGAGAGGAAGGGAATCGACCTGTTGCTGAGAGCGTTCCGCGAACTCGCGTCAGGAGAGCTGTGGATCGTTGGCGACGGGTGTCTCGTGCGGGACATTGTCCGCGCTGCCGAGGCGAACCCGCGCATCCGCCTCTTCGGACACCTGGACGGAACCGACCTCCAGGACGTGTACCGGCGTGCAGACGTGCTCGTCCTACCGTCCCACTACGAAGTATGGGGGCTCGTGGTGAACGAAGCCCAGGTGCACGGCTTGCCGGTCGTGACCACCGATCAGGTCGGCTGCGCGCCCGATCTGATCGATGCCGGCGTGAACGGTCTCATAGTGCCTGCGGGGTCCTGGGTCGCTCTCGCCCACGCGATGCAGGAGGTCGCCACTTGGACCGAGCCACAGCGCGAACGATGTGCCAAGCGGTGTCGGTCGAAGCGCGAGACGTACTCGCCGGCGCGCGCCGCCGACGGCATCGCTCGAGCTTGCAGTCTCGCGCTGGAACATCGGCGCTCTTCGGGGCGGCGATAGCGAGTGAGTTAACGTCCGCAGGCGGAGGATCCTCCTCGCTGAGCTCGCCCTTTCGAGTCGTCACGCGGATCTCTTTCTGCTCGTACGCGGCCGCTCGAGCCAACGCCGCATTTCGAGCGTGCCGAGAATCTGCCCCTGCTTGATCAGGCGTCGTTTCGCGAGGGTGGGACCGACTTGACGCACGAACTCCGGGACCGCGGCAAGGTTTCGTGGTGTGAACACAGCGTTGTAGATGAGAACGGTCAGCTCCCGTGCGAGGATGAAGGGGAAGTCGCGGAGGAAGTTCGATCCGTCCTCGTTCTTGAGGAGCATGAGCCACTGGTTCTTCAGCGAGTGGAACCTCACGAGCGGCGGCTTCGCCTTTTCGTTCTCGTGAAACAGCTTCACTGCGGAGAGATAAGGCTTCCCCCCGAGTCCGCGACTCGTGCGAGCGTGGTAGGCGACGGCCTGCGGCACGTACCAGCACTCCCAGCCTGCGAGTCGGATTCGCCAGGAGAGATCCCAGTCCTCCTTGTACATGAAGAAGCTCTCGTCGAAGTACTCCGATTGGCAGGCGACATCCTCGAGGGCCGAGCGCTGTGCGAAAAGCGCTGCTCCGTCCGCCCCGAAAACCTGCTCGGTTTCGTCGAACTGGCCGATGTCGCGTTGGCCCTCTCCCCTGAGGAGGAACCGACGGTTTCGACTCAACACGAGTCCCACCGTGTCAATCGTGTCCGTCGGCACGTGGCGTTCGAGGTCGTACCGGAGGATCTTGCCGGTCGCCATTCCCGCCCGCGGGTGCGAGGCGAAAAACGACTGCATGACGTCGATGTAGGTCTCGGTGGGGAACAGATCCGCGTTGCAAATGAGTAGGAACTCGCCGGACGTGAGCTCGATGCCGCGGTTGACCGCGCGGGGAAAGCCCGCGTCGAACCCCATCTCCCAGACCCTGACGCGCGCTTGCGCCTGTGCGCCGAGTTTCTCGTAGAGGAACCGTCGAACGTCTTGCATAGGATCGTTGTTGATGACGAGGATCTCCGTTTCGTCGGGAGGCCGCCGGAGGAAGGTCGGCAGCGACTTCACGAGCAGCTGCATATCCCGATACGTTGGTATCAGGATGCTCAGCCGGCAGGGCACGTGAGTCTCTCGAATATCATGGCCGCGGCACGGTTAGCCGGCGACGATTCCTGCCCGGAGCCGTCGCACCTGTACGCGTCGCCTGCATACGGAAGCCTACGCCGATCGTCCTCAAGTCGGTTTGGTCCGTGAACGGTCTTTCCTCTCCCCACTCCGTATAGTAATAACCCTCGGAGAAGCTGCCGTGCTAGGCGCAGCACGAGATCGACACACACCCGCACTTCTGGACGCGCACCGGCTCCTGCAGCCGCGCTGCGGCTGCCGCTGCTCGTGCTCGACCGAGATGCGGCTCGGCTAGCTCGAGGGGCTGACCTGGGGGGCGTCGACGAGCAGCGGGGCCGCTGGCGCGTCTCGAGGGCAGTCAGCAAGACCGGGCACTCACGTCTTACGACTGGCTGGACGCTCTCCGTCTCGGCCGCGGCGAACTTCCGCTCGCCCACGGCGTCGATGGGCACGTTCACGTCCCTCCAGAAGCCGGACGGATCTTGGACCTAGCGGTCAGCCATCTTGGTTCTCCTTCGCGAGTCGGGCGACATCCGTCCAGCGGAAGCGCCGGTTGCTGTTCGGCGAGAGCCGAATCGGCTCGATCACCTTCATCTCGACCAGTCGGTTCAGCGTCTTGCGCGAGATCCCGAGGGCACGCTCGACCTGGGCGGGAGTCGCGAGCAGGCGCACGTCGTCGCGTTCGACAGTGGATTCCATCTGCTGCTGGTATCGCTCGATCTCGGTCGAACCGCTTCGATCCGGGCTACGCTGCCGCCATGCGGCCCATCATTCCGGACGTGGGGATCGTGGATCGCTTCTGGAACGGCAAGCCGGTGCCGCCGCTCACCGGCTGGATGGATCGCTACCGCGAGGTGCGCGGCCTCGATGAGCGCGAGGTCGCAGCCCGGAAGTGACGAAGACGACCGAGCAGATGATCGCGGAGGCGAAGGCCGCCGGGGTCGAGATCACGGTGACGACGCGCCCGAAGGGGACGGGCGAGATCGTGCTGCTGCCCGGCGTGCGGCGTCCGGCCGAGAGCGACTCGTGACCGAGCGGAGAACGCGCTGGGCGATGGTCGCCACCGCCATCCTCGCGGTCGTGGTCGCCGTCGCCGTGCCCGGCTACCAGGTGTGGCTGATCGTCTTCGGCGGCGTGCTCATCGCCTGGGCGTCGTTCGGGCTCCTGACCGAGGATTAGCCACGCGGTCCGTGGCAAGTTCTTGGCAAGTAGCGGTGTCCTGTGCCGTCTAATCCGCCGGCGAGCACAGACGCCGAATCGCTGATCCAGAGCCAGATCGGGTCACCGTGTACCGCGCTGTCCAGCCCCTGCCCACGCTTCACACGCGAGAGGTCCCTGGTTCGATCCCAGGTGCGCCCATCATTTATCGCGCTTGCGGGCACTCTATTCTCTGGGGCAACAGAGCCGTCCGCCACCGTCCCATCGAGTGCGATGGGGCGGGCGTGAACGTCGAAGCCAGGTACTCGTCGAGCCAGTCAATGCGAGGTTTCGGGTCGCGCGCCAGGTTGTCCGTAGAAACGGGCAGGAGGCCCTGCTGTGATGCTGCTAGATACTTCTCGATCCAGTCGCTCCCAGCCCTGCGTCTCTGGCGTCCTGATGCTTCGTTGTCCGGTCTGCCGGAAGACACCCTGTTGTGAAGGAATGGCTCTCGAGCGAGCGCGAGTAGATCGGACGCAATGTCGGTGGATCGACGGTCGAGGAGCTCCCGCAGGAAATCATGACGCGAAACACAGGTGACCGTGTACTGCGTGCGCCGCTGCGCAAGACGTCGGATACGAACCATGTGTTGCCGGAGCGGCTTTCGACGCGCTGACCGTGACGCGGCCGATGCTCAAGAAATCGGACCTCGGCGGAGTCAGGGAAGCACAGAATGACCGCAGTGTGGGCGACGCCGCCCATCACTGACTAAGTGTCACACCGCACGTGGGCCTAAACCCAAGGGTGGTGGTGGTGTGCTGCGGTAGAGGTTCGCGCTAGACGGCGTGGGCCAGCTGCTCGTCGATCCAGCCGTCCGCGGCAGCGGGCTGGATTCCGCGCGCCAGGGCGATCTCTCCGGAGAGGAGCGTTCTCGCCTTGGTGAAGATCTCCCGCTCGCCAGCCGAGAGTTGAGGCTTGCTTCCCTTGGCAAGCCGCAGCCTCTCGCGCCGGGCGCCTTCGCTTACGATCTCGGCGAGCTGGACCGGGTCGCCGCCCGTGAGCTTCTCGAGCGTCTCCCTGCGGCGGGAGAGCCAGGGGCCGGCGTTCAGGTCGCCATCTTCGCGAAGCGCCTCGCGGATCCGCTTCAGGTCCGCCTCGCCGACGAGAGGCCTCAGTTGCGTCTCCGCTAGGTCGAGCGGCAAGGTCACCGAGAGATCGTTCTCGAGCTCGATGACGACGACGTCGCGCTCCTCGCCGAGGACGGTCTGCGCCTTTCGGGCAGCGACGCGGCCGATGCCGTGATTGCCGTACACGACCACTTCTCCAACTCGTAACTTCACGTACGTAGGGTACTTGGCGGCCGGGACCGCACGCCGTCTCAGATCCTGGTCCAGAGCGCATCGCTTCCCAGTGGCGCCCGAGTGGCCTTGCCTTCGGCGACGAGCTCGGACAGCGCCACCTCGGCAGCCGCGAGATCCGCGCCCGGGTCGGGCCCGTCCGCGAGCAAGAGGGCGACCTCCGCGGTCGTCAGCCCTCCGGGGAAGTAGTCGAGGAGCCACTCCGGAGTCTCCGCCGGCGGCATCCGCTCGAGCTTCGGGGCCAGGTTCGCGAGAACGGTGTCGTACGCGAGGAGTGGCTGCCAGCCGCCCGCAACGCCCGTCCGGTCGCCGTCTCGGAAGACGACCGACGGCGCGGTGAAGCGCACGCGCCCGTCAGACGTTGCCGTCTTTCCCTGCGCATCTGCGGGCGTTCCCGCCGCAGAACGCGCCTCGGCCCGCTGGCGCTCGTACTCCTCGACGACCGCGTCCTCGTCGATGCGTGCCACGATGGCATCGGCTTCGATCGTCGGATCGGCGCGAAGCGCTTCGCGGATGCTCTCGGCGTCGTCCAGGTACAGCGACGTCGTGAAGTTGGCGAGCTGTAGCGCGCGAAACACGCGCCACTCACTCCCTGGCTCGATCAGCCCCGCAGCGACGACGGCGCGGCACCCGCGGCCCGTTCCGGACGGGCGCTCCTTCGGAATGAGGCCGAACGGCATCCCGTAGTGCTCCTCGTAGGAGCGGTAGCGCGCGAGCGCACGCTCGGGGTCGTACGTGCGCAAGGCGGCCTCGCTCGCCTCTTCGCGGAGGCCGATCATCACGAGCCGCCAGGAGAGCTGGTCGCCGAAGCGCCACTCGAGCACCCTGAGCGCGGGGCTGGCCGAGTAGGCCCAGGGGCACCCAGCGTCGGTGTAGAGCGTCGCCTCGATCACGTGAGCTCGCCCCGATGGTAGTCCCCGGACGAGGTGCTACTCTCGGCCTGCCCGGTCACGCTAGGTGGGGAGTCAGCGGTTCCCTGAACCCGAAATCCGCTCCATGCGGGGCCGAACGCCGTCCGAGGGACGGTTCGTCGGGACAGGGTCTGCGCACGTGGCGTTGACGATCGGGTCCCGCGCACTGGGAGCGTCCGAACCGCGTCAGGTCCGGAAGGAAGCAGCGCTAAGGACTCCCTCTCAGGTGCCGCGGCTCCGCCCGATCCGAGCAGGCGACGCGGATACCTCCGGTGACACCGATCTCGACGACGGAGCGCGCGGCCGGGCGTTGACCCAGCTGCTTGAATCCAGCGGGTGACGGCGCTCTATCGGAAGTACCGCCCGCAGGGCTTCGACGAAGTCGTCGGTCAGGAAGCCGTCGTCCGGACTCTCCAGAACGCGATCGAGCACGATCAGGTGCGCCAGGCGTATCTCTTCGCCGGGCCCCGGGGAACCGGGAAGACGTCGATGGCGCGAATCCTTGCCAAGGCGCTGAACTGCGCCGGCACGGCCGGCCCGTCGCCTTCGCCCGACAAGACGTGCCCCGTCTGCCTCGCGATCGCCGCCGGGAGCTCGCTCGACGTCGTCGAGATGGACGCGGCCTCGCAGCGTGGCATCGACGACGTCCGTGAGATCAGGGAGCGCGTCGTCCTCCAGCCAGTGGAGGGACGCTTCAAGATCTACATCCTCGACGAGGCGCACCAGCTCACGGACGCCGCCTGGCAGGCGCTCCTCAAGCTGATCGAGGAACCTCCTCCCCATCTCGTCTTCGTGTTCTGCACGACCGAGCTGCAGAAAGTGCTTGCCACGGTCCGCTCGCGCTGCCAGACCTTCGTGTTCCAGCGGCCGCGCCTGCCCGAGGTCGTAACGCTCCTCCGCCGCGTCGCCGAGGGCGAGGGGATCCAGGCGCAGGACTCGGCGCTCTCCCTCATCGCGCGATCGGCACGCGGCTCTTTCCGCGACGCGGTGTCGACGCTCGACCAGCTCGCGTCGTCGACGAACAACTCGATCGACGCCCAGTCCGTTCTCCAGCTCGTCGGAGCGGTGGACGAGGAGTCGCTCCTGCGGCTGTGCGACATGGTCGTCGACCGCGACACCGCGGGCGCGCTCCTCTTCGTCGAGGAGCTCGCCGAGCAGGGACAAGACCTCGGCCAGCTCGTCCGCGACCTGCTCGAGCACCTGCGGCACCTGCTCCTCGTCCAGCACATGGGACGCGTGCCCGAGTCGCTTCCGGTGACCGAGGAGACGAAGGAGCTTCTCCGCCAGCAGGCGAACCAGCTGCCCGAGCCGGCCGTGCTCCGTCTGATCGACCTACTCGCCGTCGCTACCGACGACATCCGTCAGGGCGCCGACCCGCGGCTTCCGCTCGAGCTCGCCCTCGTCAAGGTGACGCGACCGCAGTCGGATCTATCCCGCGAGTCGCTCGCACACCGCGTGGAGCTCCTCGAGACTCGCCCTCACTCCCAAGGGGCGCAGGCAAAGAAGCCAGAGGCAGCGCCCTCGCAGCCGGTCACACCTTCATCGCCGCCGGAGCCCCCGAGCCAGAGTGCTCCCGCGATCGAGCTCGCGCAAGTCAGTGAGGCGTGGGACCGGAGCATCCTCGACGCTGTTCGCGAGCGCTCGATCCCGGTGGCGAGCCTCCTCACAGAGGCGCGGCCGACCGACCTCGCCGAGGACACGCTCACCGTCGAGTTCCCAGCCGGCGCCGACTTCCACCGGCGCCAGATCGCCGAGCCACAGAACATCGGGCTGCTTCGAGACGCGCTCTACGAGGTGACGGGTCGCAAGCTCGCGGTCGTCCTCGAGTCGGGCGAAGCCGAGGAAGCCGAGGATGGCGCCGCCAACGAGCCCGTCGGTGAGGATCGGTTCATCGCAGCCCTGAAGGACACCTTCAACGCCGATGAGGTGGAGGCAAACGACGAATGAACTTCGACATGAGCAAGATGCTCAAAGAGGCGCAGCGGATGCAGGAGGAGCTAGCGAAGGCCCAAGAGGAGGCTGCCAGCGAGATCGTCGAGGCGTCCGCGGGCGGCGGGATGGTCACGGTGAAGGCGAACGGCGCCGGCGAGGTCGTCTCGATCACGATCGACTCGCGCGCGATCGACCCCGACGACCCGGAGCTCCTCGCCGACCTCGTGCTCGCCGCGGTAAACGAGGCGCTGCGCTCGTCGCGAGCGCTGATGGAATCGAAGATGTCGGGCCTAATGCCGGGCGGGCTCGGCGATCTCGGCGGGCTGCTGCCCGGCGGATAGGACCCCTGCACGGAGACGTGTCCGAAACCGACGGCTAGGCTCTCGCCGTGCTGAGCCCGGCCGTCGAGAACCTCGTCACGCAGCTCACGAAGCTACCCGGGATCGGCCGGCGAACCGCCCAGCGGCTCGCGTTCCACATCCTCTCCACCCGCCCCGAGGACGCGCTCGAGCTCGCGCATGCGATCGAGGACGTCAAGTCGCGCGTTCGGTTCTGTCGCGAGTGCGGCAACCTGACGGAAGACGAGGTCTGTGCGGTATGTGCCGACGCGCGCCGCGACCGTACGGTCATCTGTGTCGTCGAGCAGCCGGTCGATGTCGTCTCCGTCGAAAGGACGGGCGAGTACCGGGGCCTGTACCACGTTCTCGGCGGTGCGCTCTCACCTCTCGACGGAGTCGAGCCCGCCGACCTTCGCATCGACGAGCTGATGAGCCGCGTCGAGCGGAACGGCGTGGCTGAGGTTGTCGTCGCAACGAATCCGACCATGACCGGCGAGGCGACCGCGGCCTACCTCGCCGATCGCCTGCGTGACCGGGTCCAGGTGACGCGGCTCGCGAGCGGCCTGCCGGTGGGAGGCGATCTCGAGTACGCCGACGAGGTCACCCTGGGCCGCGCGCTGACCGGGCGTCGGGCGATGTAGGCGCGAACGAATCCTTCGCAAATAGCGAACTTTGGGGTAGGCGGGGGTTGCATCCGGCAAACGCGCGTCCTATCGTGCACCCACTGAACCGGCGGGCCTTCGGGTCAGCCGGTTCAGTGTTTTTTGGGGAACTTCCCTCGCGCATCCGTACACTGGAGCGGTGATCGACCCAGAGCTGCGCATCGGCGTCGTCGGCGCTACAGGCGCCGTGGGGCGAGTCACGCTCCAGTACCTCCTCGACCGCGGCTATACGGACATCCGCGCGTTCGCGTCTTGGCGCTCCGCCGGCGGGCAGCTCGGCCCGTTGGAGGTCGAGGAAGCGACCACCCGCGCTCTAGGGGCTGGTGACCTCGACGTCTGCTTCTTCTCGATCGGAACGCAGTGGAGCCGCGAGCTTGTTCCCGTTGCAGCTGCGGCTGGCGCCGCGTGTGTGGACAAGTCGTCGGCATTCCGGCTCGAGGACGGCATCCCGCTCGTCGTGCCGGAGGTCAACGGCGAGCGCGCGCTCGAGCACAGCGGGATCATCGCGAATCCGAACTGCTGCGCGATCCCGCTTGCCATGGTGCTTGCGCCTCTTCACGACACCGCCGGCGTACGGAGCTGTGCGGGTCGCGACCTACCAGTCCGTGTCCGGGGCGGGGTCCGAAGCCATTGCCGACCTCCGGGCCGAGGACTCCGACGACCACCTGTTGCGAATGGACTGGGAGTTCGACGGCCTCGAGTACGACGAGGAAGTGAAGCTCCGCGAGGAGACACGCAAGATCCTCGAGCTTCCCGAGCTGCCGATCAGCGCGACGTGCGTCCGCGTTCCGGTCGTCGTCGGCCACGCCGAGTCGGTCTGGATCGAGACCGTCGACCCGCTCTCAGCAAGACAGGCCGAGAGCATCCTCACCGAGGCTCCTGGCCTGCGGGTCGAGAAGGTCCCCGCCCACGGACATGCCATCGGCATCGACGAGGTCCTCGTCGGTCGAGTCCGCGAAGATCCAACCGCCGAGAACGGCCTCGTGCTCTTCCTCGTCTGCGACAACCTCCGCAAGGGCGCGGCGCTCAACGCGATCCAGATCGCGGAGCTCCTCGTAGGTGCCTCGCTGCCGAGCTACTTCGGCAAGCGGGGGGTCGCGACTTAGCCGCCGCCTGGCGGCGCAGGCGCGGGCGCCGGCTGGAAGGCCTCCTGCACCACGCGGAGCACCTTCGCGCGCGCGCCCTCCTCGACCGGCTGAACACCCCCGAGCTCAAGCCGCGCCAGCTCGACCCTCCCTGCCGTGCGCACGGTGCGGAAGCCGAAGTCCGCCAGGAAGTCGCGCGGGAAGACCGTGCGATGCACGAGGAACCGATCCGCCGGTGGCGTTCCTTCCCGGTAGCGATACGCGAACGCCTCGAGCGCTCGGGCGCCCTTGTCGCGCGCCTCGCCGATCGCGGCGAGGAACAGCGACTGCTCGACCCATGGCTGCGTGTCGGTGAGCAGGTACGCACACGTCACGAGCACCGCGTCGTCGGAGGGAGGCCCGGCCGGGAGATCCGCAGCCCGGGGGAACAAGCCGGCAGGCCCGTACTGCATCGAGCCGAGAACACGGCCGTCGTCGTCGCGGTAGATCGATCCCCAGGCCCCCCACTCCTCCTCGGCGCGGTCGATCCACTTCCGCTTCTCGGGCTCGCGGTTGCCGCGGCTCTGCCACCACACGCACGTCTGGCACACCGACGGCGTGGTCTCGAGCGTCGCGCCTGTGAGCCCCGCCAGCCTCGACGTCATCGCTTCATCGGCGCGATCGTACAACCAGCTCGGTCACCTCAGGTCGCGCGAAGAGCCGAAACGGCGCGAAGGTCGTGCCGAGGCCCGGCGACACGTGCAGCTGCGTCGCGCCGTAGTCGTGGATGCCCTCGACGTCGCGTGCATGCAGGTGGGCGAGTCGAAGCTTCCCGCCCGGATAAGGGATCACGATCTGGCCCGAGTGGTAGTGACCGGAGAGGACGAGGTGGAACTCGGGTGGGACCAGGCGGACGATGCCCGGGAAGTGGCAGAGGAGGATCCGTAGGTCGGTTGACTCGTCGATCAACGCGGCCGGACGTGCCTCGCGTCGCGCATAGGAGCGAGGATCGACGCCGACGATCTGGACCTGGTGTCCCCGAACCTCGATGGTGATCGACTCGTCAGTCAACAGGTTGAGGCCATCGATGCCCTCGAGGGACTCCGGCTCGATGCGCTGCGACAGCGGATCGCGGCTGTCTGCGAAGTCGTGGTTGCCCAACACCACGTAGGACGTCCCGAGTGCGCCGAGCAGGCGCTCGAGCAGCGGCACGCCGGACGGCCGGGAGACGAGATCGCCGGTGATGCACACGAGGTCGGGGTTTCGCTCGGCCACCCACGCAACGGCATCCTCGACGGCCTTGCGGCCACGCGAGGGAACGCCGAGATGGAAGTCCGAAAGATGTGCGATACGCAGCCCGTCGAGCTCGACCGGGACTGCCGGAAGCTCGACCTCGAGCACTCGCTTTCGGAGCCAGCCGGCTTCGAACCAGCCCCACGCCGCGACCGCCGCGGCCGCGACGACCAGCAGGACGAGCAGCCAGGTCAGACTGAGAGCTTCTCGGTCACGGGCTCGACCGAGACGACGTGACGCTTGAACTTCAGCTCCGAGCTGTCGAGCCCGGCCGCGACGCCGACGAGCTGCGAGAGGTGCAGGATCGGCATCTGGAAGTCCTTACCCGTCTGTTTCTTCAGCTTCGACTGCCAGGCGTCGAGCGAGAGATGGCAAAGCGGGCACGGCGTGACCATCGCGTCCGCGCCGGCCTGCTTCGCCTGCTCGATCGGCTGAATCAGCTCGGCAAGCGCGACGTCCTCACGTGCCTGGATGATCGGGAAGCCGCAGCACTTGATCTTCGCGGGATAGTCGATCGGCTCGCCACCGCACGCTGTGATGATCCGCTCGAGCGACTCGGGCTTGTCCGGGTCCTCGAAGCCGAGGAGCTTCGACGGGCGCAGGATCTGGCAGCCGTAGAAGGGGGCGATCTTGAGGCCCTTCAGGCCCTTGTGCGCGGCGCCCAAGAGCAGCTCGTAGCCCTCGCCGACCGAGATCAACCAGAGAAGGTGCATGACCTCGACCCCGCCCGAGTACGGGGGCGCGCCGACCGTTACCAGGTTCTCGTTCACGCGAGCGAGCAGCGACTCGTCGCCCTGCAGCGCGTGATTCGCCTGGCGGAGGTTGAGCGTGCAGACGTTGCAGATCGTCATGAGGGTGTCCGCGCCCGTCTGCTCGGCGTAGGCGAGGATGCGCGCGTTCAGGTGGAGGTAGTAGTCCGGCTCCGCCTCGTGGATGTCCCCCGCGCCGCAGCAGGTGACCGCCTCGAGCTCGATCAGCTCGAGGCCGACTTTCGGCGCGAGCGCCTGCGTGGACGTGTCGAGCTCCTTCGCCGACAGCGACGCGAGGCAGCCCTTGTAGTAGGCCACGGTCCTCACTCGGCGGCGTCCTTCTCCAGCGGCAGCGGCTTCGGGAACGAGCCCTCGCCGTACGGGTCGCGCTCCTCGTCGGTGTCGAGCGCGAGGTGCGCCAGCGCCTTCTCCGCCTGGACGATGCCGTCGGCGCCCTCACGGTCCTGCTGCTTGACGAGGTCGTAGAGCGCCCGCGCCTCGTCGACGTGCTTCGCGACGTGGGGCGGGACCGGCGGCGGAACCTTTCCGTGGCGGAAGAGCCCCATCGCGAACTTGACCTCTTTCAGCGACTTCGCGACGCCCTGCGTCTTCGGCACGAGCTCGGTCTCGCGCAGCCAGCCGGTGGTCTTCGCAGAGGTGACGAACCACTTCGCGTGCTTCGCGCCCATGTCGGAGTCGATCCCCTCCCTCATCGCCTCTGCTCCGAGCTTCGCGATCGCGTCGCGCGGATCGACGCCCTTCGGACAGCGCTCCTGGCAGAAGTAGCAGCGCGTGCAGTCCCAGATCCCGTGCTCTTCGGAGTACGACTGCAGGCGCTCGACGGTGGCGCGGTCGCGTGCATCCCCGACGAACCGCATGCCCTTCGCCAGCGCCGCCGGCCCGAGAAAGTCCGGATCCGCCTCCATCGAGTTGCACTCGGAGACGCAGCAGCCGCACATGATGCAGAGCGACTCCTTGTGGATGACGTCCATCTCGGACTGCGAGACGACGTGCTCCTTTTCGCCAGGATCCGAGTAGCCGGGGTCGAGCCAGGGCTGGACAGCGCGGATCTTCCCCCAGAAGGGCTCCATGTCCACGACGAGGTCCTTGACGATCGGCATGTTCCCCATCGCCGAGATGACGGGGACGTGGCCGGATTCGGCGATGTCGACCATGCGCGTCTTGCATGCGAGAACGGCAGCGCCGTCCATGCGCATGCCGCACGACCCGCAGATCATCATCCGGCAGCTCTTGCGGTAGGCGAGCGTCCCGTCGTGCTTGTCCTTGACGATGTCGAGGACGTCGAGCAGCGTCGCCCAGTCGGGAGCGTCGACCTCGTACTCCCGGAGCGCCCGCTCGCCCGCGATCGGGTCGTAGCGCCAGATCTTGAGGGCCATCTTCATGGCGGCTAGTACTTCCTCTCCTCGGGCTGCCACTTCGTCATCGTCACGGGCTTCCAGTCGAGCTTCGGAGCCCCATCCTCCCAGGTGACGACGGTGTGGCGGAGGAAGTTCTCGTCGTCGCGATCGGGAAAGTCGTACGGCCGGGCATGCGCGCCGCGGCTCTCCTTGCGGGCGAGGCCCGAGACGACCATGCATTCGGCGAGGTCGAGCAGGTAGCCGAGCTCGAGCGCCTGCGTGAGGTCGGAGTTGAACACCGCGCCCTTGTCCTCGACGACGACGCGCTCGTAGCGCTCGCGGAGGCCCTGGACGATCTCGCCCTGCTCGAGCATCTGCTCCTCGCGTCGGAAGACGCCGAAGTTGACGTGCATCGTCTCGGCGAGCTCGTCGCGGATCTGCCACGGCCGTTCTCCCTCGGTGCGGTCGAGCAGCTCACCAAGTTCGCGCTCCGCATCGGTTTCGACCGAGGCGGGCACGTCGACGGTGGTGTGCGTGAGCGCCCACTCCGACGCATGCCGGCCGACGCGCTTCCCGTACGTGATCGTCTCCATGAGCGCGTTGCCGCCGAGGCGGTTCGCGCCGTGCACGGAGACGCAGGCGACCTCGCCCGCGGCGTAGAGGCCCGCGAGCTCGGTCTGGCCCCAGACGTCGGTGTCGACTCCGCCCATGTGGTAGTGGGCGCCGGGCCGAACGGGGATGGGCTCGTAGATCGGGTCGACGCCGGCAAACGTCATCGAGAGCTCCCGCGTCCCGTGGAGACGCTCCACGATCCGCTCGGCCCCGAGGTGGCGGAGATCGAGAAGCACGTTGCCGTCGATCCCCCGCCCGTTGTCGATCTCGGTCTGCTCAGCGCGTGAGATGACGTCGCGCGACGCCAGCTCCATGGCGTTCGGCGCGTAACGAACGAGGAAGCGCTCGCCGTCCTTGTTCAGGAGGTAGGCACCCTCGCCGCGGCAACCCTCGGTGATGAGCACCCCGGTCGGCGCGAGCGTCGTCGGGTGGAACTGCATCATCTCCATGTCCTTCAGCGCGACGCCCGCGCGCAGGGCCATTGCCATGCCGTCGCCGGTGCACGCGTACGCATTCGTTGTCCCCGTGTAGAGCCGGCCCGCGCCGCCGGTCGCGAGGATCACGGTCTTTGCGCCGATCGAGGTGAGGCCGCCGTTCAGGAGGTCCCAGGCGATCACACCCTGGCAGCGGTCGTCGTCGATCACGAGCTTCCACGCGAAGAACTCCTCGTACGTCTTGATGTCGCGCTTCATCACCTGCTCGTAGAGGACATGGATGAGCACATGCCCGGTAATGTCCGCCGCGTACGCCGTACGTGGCTCGCCCGCAGCTCCGAACGGGCGCTGCGCGATCCGGCCGTCGGGCGTCCGCGAGAACACCGCTCCCCAGTGCTCGAGCTGGTAGACGTCGTCCGGCGCCTCCTGGCAGAGGATCTCGATCGCATCCTGGTCGCCGAGGTAGTCGGAGCCCTTGACCGTGTCGAATGCGTGCTTCACCGGGTCGTCCTCAGACTCATTCCCGAGTGCCGCGTTGATGCCGCCCTCGGCTGCGCCGGAGTGGCTGCGAACCGGGTGGATCTTCGACACCATCGCCACGTCCGCGCCGGCGTCGAACGCCTCGATGGCTGCGCGCATGCCCGCACAGCCCGCTCCCACGACGACGACATCGTGAACGGCGTCCACCGCAACGGACGCTACCGCAACGCTACTACCGCCGGACGAAGGTGGCGCGGGCGCTCGAGGCGGCGCTCATGGGCACCGTGCAGGTCTTCTTCGAGCCCCGGCAGGCACCGCTCCACGACCGCAGCTTCCACCCTTTCGCGGCTGCCGCCGTCAGCCGAACGGGCGTGAACGACGGAAAGCTCGCCGAGCAGCGCGGCCGGCACGTGATACCGGTCTGAGTGCTCCTGACCGCACCGCGCCCGGACAGCCTGACGATGAGACGGAACGACGCCGGCGCGAAGACGGCGGTGACGCTGGTGCCGGCCCCGACCGCCAACGAGCAACCCGCACTCCCCGTGCATGCGCCTTCCCAGCGAACGAGCTTCGACCCGGCTCCCGGCGTCGCAGTGAGCGCGAGCCGCTGGCCGGAGTTCCACGTCGTCGCGCAGCTGGACGCGCACGTCAGCCCCGGGACGTTTGCCGATACCGAGCCCGGCCCGGAGATCGTCAGCGCAAGCGGCACCTGGCCGTCGAGGCGGACGAGCCAGGCCGAGTCCTGCGTGTCCGTCCATCCGCCCGAGTGCCCGTAGTAGTCGTCGCGGGCGATGTCGAGGATCTTCGCCGACAGGGCGCCTCCCCCGACCGCCGGGAACATGAGGTCCTCCTGGGCGTCGCAGACGTGGCCGCTGTCCTCGCCGTCGCACCCGTTCGGCGCGCTGCGGGAGACCGCCCCGAGCGTGTGGACGAACTCGTGCACCGCGACCGCCGCGGTCGAAACGCCGGTGCAGGCGCGGTAGTACACGACCGCGACGCCGAAGCCGCTCGACTCGCTCCCGCCTTGCCCGCAGATGTTGGCCTCGGAGAGGGGCCCGTCGTAGTACACGATGTACTTCGTGAACGGCGAGTTCAGGCCCGCCTGCTCGAGTGAGGACGCGATGGCGCCGAACCGTGGGCCGACCGGCATCAGCTGAGCGCTCGTGCGCGAGGATCGCACCGTCGTGATGTCGAGCTGGGAGCCGCACGAGAAGCTCGCGATGTCGTTCCGGAGCGTGCGGGTCGGATCCTGGCCGCGCCACCAGGCGTCGATCTGCTCTGCGTCCGACTGCATGACGCCGGCGACGGCGCTGAGGTTGTCGGCCCCGTCCGACGGGATCATGTAGACCCAGTGAACCGGGTTGCCGGCGATTGCGTTCGGCACACGGTCTGCCTGAGCCGCTTGCCCGCACCAGGCGGTCGCGGCCACGACCGCCGAACGCGGCTCGATCGCGGACGCCGTCGAGCTGAGCTGAGACGGGCGCGCACTCGCGCCCTCACCCGCCGCGGGCGCTGCACTCGCTCCGAGCATCGCCGCGAGCACGAGCACGACTGCGAGCGCCCGGCTCACGGCGCTACCACGGACACCCGCACCCGCCCGAACGCGCCGGCCTGCGTCACCCGGACGAACAGCGAGCGCTGGCCGCAGACCGAGCCTTCGATTCTCCGCACCCGCTGGCTCACCCACTGAGCGCGCCGAAGCACCGTGCTGCGGTTGGCGCTCACGAGCGCAACTTCGGCCGTGCCTCCGCGCGGCATCGTCGCGGTGACGCTGAGATCGCCGTCGAGCGGCGTCGACAGGCGGATCCACCACACCTTCCGCGTCCGCTTGCCGAAGACACGCGTGAAGCCCGCCGCACTCGGCTTCGTCCACGGCTGGACGACGTCGAGCTCCGCCGCCTGCATGGCCGGCTCGGTCGGGAAGAAGCTCCGCTCGATGATCTGCCAGGACATCGTCGAGATGCCGGCCTTCCTCTCGTCCATGAGCCGATACACCTCGGCCCAGGCCTCGCCTGGGTTCCGCGAGTAGTTCGAGCCTTCGTCGCCGGGGAACGCCTCCTTGCGGGCGGCTCGCGCGCACACGTTGGCAGCGGTGGCCCAGCGCTTCGGCCCCCAGTCGACGGCGGCCCAGGGCGTGTTCACCCGGTGGAACGCGATGTGGTGGCCATACTCGTGGCGGACGATCTCCTCCGGGCTCGCCTCCTGGAGCGCCGGCTCGCCGATCGCGACCATCTCGTTTCTGCCGTAGCAGCCGAGCGCCTGACGTCCACAGATGTCCTGGATCTCGTCGAGGGTCCCGATGTAGGTCGACAGTCTCGAGATCTCGGGGCCGTGCGTGAGGCCCGTCAGGAACTCGGCCCAGCCCTCGGGTGTCGACGTCTCGAGCGGCAGAGCGTCCGAGACGCGTACGTCGACCGTTTCGCCCGTCGATGTCGTGATCGGCCCGCCGCGCGACGTGGCCGCCGCGCGCGCGAGGCGCGCGGGGCGAGGCTGCATCCCCGGGTCCGCCTCGGCAAGTCGTGCGGATAGAGGAGGCGCGTCTCCGCCCCGGGAGGCAGTAGCCGCGAGAGCGAGTACGAGCAGCGCGCCCGCGAGAAGAACGGCGAACCAACGCGTCGGGTGCGCCACCCGGCCGTTATAGCCACACGAGTGTGAACGGTGGGTAAGTCTTGACGGTTGCGCGGAAGATCCCTAAAGCCGGCCGCTTCGCGGCAGGGTCGCTGCGACTGTCGAACGCGTCAGACGGTCGGCCCTGCGGCAGCGACGCCCGGAGCGACGTCGTCGAAGCGCGTGAAGTTGTCGCGGAACATCTGCGCGAGCTTCAGTGCCTTCGCGTCGTACGCGGCCTGATCCGCCCACGTCGAGCGCGGATCGAGTAACGACGTGTCGACACCCGGCACCTCGACTGGGACCTCGAGGCCGAACGTCGGATCCACCCGATACTCGACGCCGTCGAGCTCGCCGGAAAGCGCTGCATCGAGGAGGGTGCGCGTCGCCGCGATCGGCATGCGCCGCCCCTCGCCGAACGGCCCCCCTGTCCAGCCGGTGTTGAGCAGCCACACGGTCACGTGCGGATGCGTGTCGAGCTTCTCGCCCAGCATCCGCGCGTAGACGGAAGGCGGCTGTGGCAGGAACGGCGCACCGAAGCACGCGGAGAACGTCGGCTGCGGCTCGGTGACGCCGATCTCGGTCCCGGCGAGCTTCGCCGTGAAGCCGGAGAGGAACCAGTACATCGCCTGGTCACGCGTCAGCCGCGCAATCGGCGGGAGGATCCCGAAGGCGTCCGCGGTGAGGAACACGACCGAGCTCGGGTGTCCGGCTCGCTTCGTCGGGAGCGCGTTCGCGATCTGCTCGAGCTTGTACGCCGCTCGGGTGTTCTCCGTCTTCGAGTCGTCGTCGAGGTCGAGGACGCCTTGCTCGTCGACGATCACGTTCTCGAGCACGGTGCCGAACGCGCGCGTCGTAGCGAAGATCTCGGGCTCGGCCTCCGCCGAAAGCCGGATGACCTTCGCGTAGCAGCCGCCCTCGAAGTTGAAGACGCCCTCGTCCGACCACCCGTGCTCGTCGTCGCCGATGAGATGGCGCTCCGGGTCGGCGGACAGCGTCGTCTTACCGGTGCCGGAGAGGCCGAAGAACACCGCCACCCGCCCGTCGTCGTCGACGTTCGCCGAGCAGTGCATCGGGAGGACACCCTCGAGGGGAAGACGGTCGTTCATGACGGTGAAGATCGACTTCTTGATCTCCCCGGCGTAGAACGTCCCGCCGACGACGACCTCGGTGCGCGTCGGGTGGAGGCAGACGAAGGTCTCGGTGCGCGTGCCGTCCTCGTGGGGGTCCGCTGTGACCGACGGCGCATGGAGGACGAGCGCTTCCGGCTCCATGTCCTCGAGCTCCTCGTCCGTCGGGTCGATGAAGAGCGTCTTCGCAAAGAGGGCGTGCCATGGGCTCTCGCTGATCACCCGCACGGCGATGCGGTGGGCAGTGTCCGAACCGGCGAACGCGTCGATGACGTAGACGTCGCCCTCGCCCAGCCGCTCGGTGACCTTGTCGCGCAGGCGCTCGAAGTCCTCCTCGGAGATCTCGGCGTTGACGGCACTCCACCAGATGCGTGACTCGGAGCCTTCCTCGCGCACGAGGAACTTGTCCTTGGGCGAACGGCCGGTGTGCTCGCCGGTGTCGACGACGAGCGGGCCGCCCTCGGCGAGCCGCGCCTCGCCGCGCACAAGCGCGTGCTCGTAGAGCTGCGAGGTCGTCGGGTGCCAGTAGACGTGCCCGCGCACGGAGATCCCGTGCTGCACGAGCTCGTCCCGATCGGGGACGATCGCGATCACAGCGCCTCATCGTACGCCACCCTCGTCCGCAGGTGGCCCGAGAATGCGCGCCATGCTTCGCGCAGCGCTCGTCGCGACGGTCGTAGCGATTGCACTCGTCGCTGTACCCGTTGCGGGAGCGGACCTCGCCGACGAGCAGGCGCTCGCTGAGAAGTACGCCCCGATCGTCCGGCTCGTCGAGCAGGAGGACGTCTGCGGCTACGGCGAGCCGTTCATCCCGACCGACGTCGATCTCCTGTTCGGAGAGCAGACCGTGGCGTTGCGCGGCCCGTGGAACGTCACCGACCTCGTGAAGATCGGGCCCACCGCGGACGATCTCGTCGACCGCTTCGAGTACCACCTCGACTTCCCTGGCAACGCGCTCTCTCCAGGCTGCGACTACAACCGCTGGGCGCAGCGCCTCACGGAGGGCAGCGAGCCGGCCGTCTACGCGCACGTCGTGGGCGAGGCAGGGAAGCTTGCCGTGCAGTACTGGTTCTTCTACCCCTTCAACGACTTCAACAACACACACGAGGGCGACTGGGAGATGATCCAGCTCGTCTTCGACGCGCCCGACGCACAGGCGGCGCTCAGCGGCGAGCCGGTGGAGGTCGGGTACAGCTCACACGAGGGAGCGGAGCGCGCCGACTGGGGCGACGAAAAGCTCGAGCTCGAGGGAGAGCGGCCAGTCGTGTACCCGGCGGCCGGCTCGCACGCCAACAAGTTCTCGGACGCGCTCTGGCTCGGGAGCTCGGCCGAGGCCGGAGTCGGCTGCGACGACACACGCGGCCCGCACCGCGAGCTCTCCCCGCGGGTCGTGACGATCCCGAGTGACCGTGACGCTGCCCAGGCGGCGTACCCCTGGATCGCCTTCGAGGGCCGCTGGGGCGAGAAGCAGAAGGCGTTCTTCAACGGCCCGACCGGCCCGAACCTCAAGACGCAGTGGACTCGGCCGATCACGTGGTCCGAGGACTGGCGCGACCAGAGCTACGCCATACCCACGGGCGGAGCGTTCGGCACGGGCTCGACCGACTTCTTCTGCTCCGCGGTGGCCAAGGGCTCGAGGGCGCTCACGCAGCTTCTCTCGAATCCGCTCCCGCTCGTCGTTCTCCTCTCCACGGTTCTCGTCCTCGTGGTCTTCGCGACGGTGCGCGCGAAGTGGACGCCGGTCGCCCCGGTGCGGATCGCCCGCCGAAGGGCATGGGGCCAGATCGTCTCCGGGTCGGCGAGGATGTACGTGCGGCGCCCGGGCCTCTTCCTCGGTCTCGGCCTGCTACTCATCCCCATCGCCGTGGTCATCACGTTCGTGCAGTGGCTGCTGCTCAGCGGCATCGACCTGCTCGGAACTGTGTCGGGCGAGGGGGCCGGCGCCTGGGGCTTCCTGTCCGTGGTCGTCGGCACGACGTTCGCGCTGCTCGGGCTCGGTCTCGTGCAGGCCGCGACCGCGTGCGCCCTCGTCGAGATCGACGCCAATCGTCCCGTCGGGCCATGGGACGCCTACCGGCTCGCGCTTCGACGGTTCCGGCCGCTCCTCGGCGCGATCGCGCTCTTCGTCCTCGTCTGGGTCGTGCTGACGACCACCATCGTCCTCATTCCCGTCGCGATCTGGCTCGCGGTCCGCTGGTGTCTCGCTGCTCCGGTGGTCGAGCTCGAAGGCCATCGCCCGTTCGCCGCGCTGCGGCGCAGCGCCGAGCTGGTCCGCAGCCGGTGGATCCGCGTGGGCTCGCTCGTCGGTGTCAGCGCCGCGCTCGCGCTCTTCGCCGGACCCCTGATCGGGGCGATCCTCATCTTCACGACGAGCGCGCCGCTCGCGCTCCTCAACATCGTCGCGGGCGTCGTCTACGCGCTCGCGATGCCGTTCGTCGCGCTGGTGACGTCGTACGTCTACTTCGATGCGCGTGCCCGCGCGGAGCTCGAGCCGGCAGAAAGCTTCGCCGAGCTCCCGGCCGAGATTCAGCTCACGACGACAGGCTGATCGCCCGCTACGAGCTCCGCGAAGCGGCCCCCGCGAGCGAGCAGCTCCTCGTACGTTCCGAGCTCGACGACACGCCCTCGGTCGAGGACGACGATCTGATCGGCGTCGCGCACGGTCGAGAGCCGGTGTGCGATCGCGATCGTCGTCCGGCCCTCGGACAGACGCTCGAGCGCTTCCTGCACGAGCCGCTCGGTCTGCGTGTCCAACGAGGACGTCGCCTCGTCGAGGACGAGAACGGGTGGGTTGCGGATGATCGTCCGCGCGATCGCCATGCGCTGCTTCTCGCCGCCCGAGAAGCGGTAGCCACGTTCGCCGACCATCGTGTCGTAGCCGTCCGGAAGCGTGGCGATGAGCTCGTGGATCTGCGCCGCGCGCGCCGCCTCCTCGATCTCCTCGTCGGATGCACTCGGCCTCGCAAAACGGAGGTTCTCACGCACCGAGGCGTGAAAGAGGTACGTCTCCTGGGAAACGACACCGACCGTGTCCGCAAGCGACTCGAACGTGAGGTCGCGGACGTCGATGCCGTCGATCGAGACGGTTCCCTCACTTGCGTCGTACAGCCGAGCGACGAGGTACGCACAGGTGGTCTTGCCCGAGCCGGTCTCGCCGACGAGGGCCGTCTTCGTCCCGGGCGGGACCGTGAAGGACACGTCCTGAAGGGTCCACGCCGCGTCGTCGTAGCGGAACCAGACGGAGTCCAGAGCGACCTCGCCACGAGGCTCGATCAGCCGCTTGCGGCCCTCGACGATGTCGACCTCGTGGTCGAGGTACTCGAAGATGCGGTCGAAGAGCGCGAGGGAGCTCTGCACCTCGAGCTGCACGCCGAGGAGGCTGCCGATCGGGAAGAAGAGCCGCGTCTGCAGAGTCGTGAAGGCGACGAGCGTTCCGATCGTGATCGAGCCCGAGCCCTGGGCGATCGAGAAGCCGGCGAACCAGTAGACGAGCGCGGGCATGATCGCGAAGGTCATCTGGATCGAGGCCATCATCCAGCGGCCGGTCATGCGGCTTCGCACCTCGAGGTCGGCGAGGCGTCGTGACTCGCCTTCGAACCGCACCGCGAGGTCGTCCGCGCGACCCATCGTCTTGCCCAGCAGGATCCCGGAGACGGAGAGCGACTCCTGCACGATCGAGGAGACGTCTGCGAGCGACGCCTGACGCTCTGCGGTCACCTTCTTGCGTTGGGCGCCGACGCGCTTCGTGAGCCAGACGAAGAGCGGCAACAACGCGAGCGCGAACGCCGCGAGACGCCAGTCGAGGAGCAGCATCGCGACGATCGTCGCGAGCACGGTCGTCACGTTCGAGAGCACCGACGTCGCGGTGGACGTGACGACGGTCTCGATTCCGCCGATGTCGTTCGCGATCCGGCTCTGCACCTCACCCGTGCGCGTTCGCGTGAAGAAGGCGAGCGACAGGCGCTGGAGGTGGCGGTACACCTGCGACCGCAGGTCGTGCATGACGCTCTGGCCGACCTGGTTGCTGAGCAAGCGTCTGCCAGACGCCGATGACCCCCGTGACGATCGGGATCGCGACCATGCCGGCGACGAGCACGGTGAGAAGCCCGACGTTCTCCTCCGGGATCGCAACGTCGAGCACCTCGCGAAGCAGGAACGGCGAGATGACGCCGATCGCGGCCGAGAAGAAGATGAGCGTGCAGACGACCACGAGCAACGACGGTGCTTTGTGAGCCGCGCCCGGTACGAGCGGAAGAGCTGGATGATCCGGCGCAGGTTCGCCTTGCGCACGGCGGGGTCGGACGGCCGCACCGGCGGCTCGTCCGGCGCGAAGGAGTCGAATCGTCGTCCAGGCACGGCCGTAAGCGTGCCTGCGGGCAGGCGAGCCGCGCGGCGCGGCGAACGTCGATCACGTGGACACGACGGCCGCGATCGACCGCTTCCTCGAGCACGGCGGGCTCTCCGAGGCGACGAAGCGGGCCTACGGCGGCGACCTGCGCACTCTTGCCGGTTGGCTGTCGCGCCAAGACCTGGCACTCGAGGATGTCGACGCGCGTGTCCTCTCGGACTGGGTCGCCGAGCTCGGCAGCGGCCGGAACCGTCTCTCCCCCGCATCCATCGCGCGGCGGCTGGCGGCCGTACGCTCGTGCCTGCGCTTCACATTCGGCCCGGCCGCAGTGCCCGACGCCGCCCTGTCACCGCGCCGCGGACGACGTCTCCCCGACGCGCCCAAGGCTTCGGAGATCGAGGCGCTGCTCGAGGTGGTGGAGGGCGACTCCCCACTCGCGTTTCGCAACCGCGCCCTCCTGGAGCTCCTCTACTCCGCAGGCCTGCGCAGCGCCGAGGCCGTCTCGCTCGACCTCGGGGACGTCGAATTCGACCGCGAGGCGGTTCACGTGCGCGGGAAGGGCGGCAAGGAGCGCGTCGTCCCGCTCGGCGAGGAAGCGGCGCATCACGTCTCGCGCTACCTCCAGATCGGTCGGCCGGCGCTCGCCAGGGGAGCGAACGACGCCCTGTTTCTGTCGGCGCGGGGGCGCCGGCTCGACACGAGCACGGTGCGGCGACTGCTCCGCCACCCGCACCGCCTGCGGCATGCGTTCGCCACGCACCTCCTCGAGGGCGGCGCAGACCTCCGTGTCATCCAGGAGCTGCTCGGCCACTCTTCACTCTCGACGACGCAGATCTACAGCCACGTCGACGCGAGGCGGCTGCGGCGCGTCTACGACCGCTCGCACCCCCGCTCCTAGCCGCAACTCGTAGTCTCTCGCGACCCGTGCCCGGGATCGCCTTCACGACCGCGAACTACGTCGCCCGCGAGACCGGTTGGTCGATGTCCGGATGGGAACACGGTGACCGTGCCACCCAAGAGCACTTTCGCGAGCTCGACACGTACGGGGAGCGACTGGACGAGATCCTCGCGAGGATCCGCACGCTCGGCTTCGAGACGATCGACCTCTGGGGCGCGCACCTGGGACCGGACTGGGCGACCGATGAGCACCTCGCCATCGCACGCGAGGCTCTCGTCGGTCACGACCTACGCGTCGCCACCTATGCGACGTGGATCACACCGGCGAATGTCGAACGAGCCTGCGAGCTCGCCAGAGGAATCGGGACGAGCCTCATCGGCGGAGGCTTCTCGGGGGAACCCGAGGCGCTCGCGCCGGTATTGCGCGAGCACGACGTGCGGCTCGCGGTCGAGAATCATCCCGAGAGGAGCCCGCGCGACGTGCTCGCGAAGATCGAGCGAGGCGGCGCCACGTTTGGAACGACGGTCGACACCGGCTGGTGGGGGACCCAGGGCTACGACGCGGCAAGCGCGATCGACGAGCTCGGCGGGCACGTGCTGCACGTCCATCTCAAGGACGTCCGTGCCGTCGGGGAGCCGCATGAGACATGCGTCTGGGGCGAGGGAGTCGTGGACGTCCAGGCGTGCGTGAGAGCGCTGCAGCGATCCGGCTACGACGGAGCCGTCACGATCGAGCACGAGCCCGAGGACCACGATCCGAGCGACGAGATCGTCGAGCTCCGCTCCCGACTGGAAGGCTGGCTCGCGTGAACGTCGCGATCGTGGGCTGCGGCAACGTCGCGGAGCGCTACGCGAGCCAGATCGTCGTCACGGATCCGCTGACGCTCGTCGGTGTCACCGACACCGTTCCGCAGCGTGCGGAGGCCTTCGCCCGCGCGTTCGAGGTCAGTCAGTTCAGATCGCTCGAGGAGCTACTCGCCGCCGACACCGTCGACGCCGTCGTGAACCTCACCGTCCCGGAGGCGCATGCGCCCGTCACCGCCGCCGCGCTCGAGGCGGGCAAGCACGTTCACACCGAGAAGCCCATCGCACTTCAGTACCACGAGGCGCGTGAGCTCGTCGAGCTCGCGAAGCGGACCGGGCGTCGGCTCAGCTGCTCCCCGGCGACGCTTCTGGGCGAAGCGCAGCAAACCGCCTGGAAGATCGTGCGCGAGGGCGCACTCGGCCAGGTGCGAGTCGTCTACGCGGAGGCGAACTGGGGCCGGATCGAATCGTGGCACCCGGCGCCGCAGGCGCTGTATGCGGTCGGACCGCTCGTCGACGTCGGCGTCTATCCGCTGACCATCCTGACTGCCATGTTCGGTCCGGTGCGCCGCGCGGTCGCGTACGGTACGACGGTCGAGCCGCAGCGCTCCACGTTGGCCGGCGAGCCCTTCCTCCTGACCGCGCCCGACTTCGTCGTGTCGGTGCTCGAGCTCGACGGCGGTCTAGTCGCACGACTAACGACGACGTTCTGGGTCAGGCACGGGCGTCAGCGGGGGATGGAGTTCCACGGAGCCGATGGGAGGTCGATCCATCTCGCGAGCTTCCAGGAGTTCGACTCGCGGCTGGACCTGTCGAGCGACGCAGGCGAGACGTACGCGTCGGTACCCCTCGTCCGCGAGCCGTTCCCGGGTACCGACTGGACGCGCCCGATCGTGGATCTCGCGGAGGCGATCGTCGAGGGGCGCCCGCACCGTGCGAGTGCCGAGCAAGCAGCGCATGTCGTGGAGGTGATCGAGGCGATTGCCCGTTCGCAAGCCGAGGGCGGTGCGGTCGACGTGCGCTCGGAGTTCGAGCCGCCCGCGCCGATGGAGTGGGCGAACTGACACGCGGGTACCGAACTAACCGGCGAGGTCGAGAGCAGCGAGCCTCGCCGCTTCGATTCGACGGGGCGTCGATGCGTCGCGTGACCAGAGCGGCCAGCTGAACTTCGTGGACGACTTCAGTTCACAGCCGAGATGGCAAGCAAGTCGCACGCGACCTCGAGACGCGCTGAACAGCCCGGCTTTCCCGAGAATCGCGCGAACATCGTCCGCGCCGCGCCGTTTTCGCACCTGGTCGAGGATCGCCCAGTCCTCGATGCCGTCACGAAGCTGCTCGAGACGCGCGCTCGGCCACGGGCCGGTCGGCCCCGGATAGATGAGCACGGCTTCTCCGGTGCCGATCGCTTGCAAGGGGTTGTCCTTCGTATAGCTCGTCATGCCCTGCGCGTAGAAGACGCCTTCGACCCCCTCGAGCGCAGTCCAGAGCATGAGCATCCGAGGGTTGCTGAGCGGCTCCGTGGCCGCGACGCCGGGCGTGCCCGGCGTCCCCGTGTACGTGTACGACCAGACCATCTTTCCTCTCGCGCGCACCTTGTCGATGATCCGGAGGTGGGTGCGCGATCGGCTCTTCCCCGCTCTGCGATCCACGGGCCCGGTCCACGTGCCGTAGTAACGGCGTGAGAGCACGGTCCAGATGTCGAGGTCGTCGCCTCCCTTCCCGTCCCAGAGGAAGGTGTTCGTTCGCGATGGACTTCCGGTCATCATCTGCCGACCGCCGCTGAAGCAGCGGTGCACCGTGCTCGCCTGACGCGCGACAAGTCGCTGCCCTCCCACGCTCGGCTCGTCGTAGCCGAAGACGTAGGCGAGCCTGTCCGGCCCGAGAGCCTCGTGCTGGGTCCAGAAGGCGCGCACCCGGCCGAGGTACTCGCACCACGTCTCGGGCGCGAACGGGCTGAGCTTCGCGATGTAGTTGTGCTCGGCGGTGCGGTTGCTGGAGATCGGGATACGGAGGGCGGAGAATCCTGGCGACGAGCGGAGTTGGCCGAGGAAGTTTCCCGCTGAGTCGAGCCACCATTTGGCGCTCGACTCGTACCCGCTCGGCCCTCTCGGCTCGCCGAAACCCCAGGACGCGGGCGAGATCCGGTACGAGCCGAGCAGAGCGAAGAGCGCACGATTCGCAGCGCGCCGCTGGTCGTTGCTCGCGAAGCCGTGCAGCTGGGCCACCTTCGCCACGTATGACTCCGGGCTCACGTTAAACGACGTCAGGAGGTTCCCGGTCCGCGTATCGGGACGCGGGAGAGTTACCGGAAAGACCCTGATCCGGAGTGGGATCGTCGCTCGCTGTCCGTCGGCCGTGACGGAGATTGCACCCGCGTAGCGTCCGGCTGGCGTCCCGTAAGGCACCTCGACCTGCACGTAGATCGGCTGATTCTGTCCCTCGACTTGCCGTTCGCCTCCACCCCATGGCTCGAGCGCGTCCGGCACGGACTTCCCCCCGGCTGAGACGTAGTGCCCGAAGAAGAGGCGTATCCCGAGACCCTCGGGAGGCGTCGTCACGCTGACGCCGATGCTCTTGGCGCCTTTGACCACGAGGACCGCGCTCTCACGCTCTCCAATCGCGGCGTTGTAGACGAGTTGACCCGTTCCGCCGCGTGGAAGCGGCCCTGCCGCATCGATCGACTGTGACGACGGGTACCCGAGGACGGACGCTGAGCCCGCGGTCGCCGAGGGCACCGTTCCGAATGCAAGGACGGCGAGCCACGAGGTGCCGACGACGGCGGCGATCCGGACCGGCAAGCGGCGCAGGATAGCTCCCGAGAGGAGCCGGCGTGCTCCCGGCGAATCCCACCGGGCGCTGTGAGTGCTCCCGACCCCGACGTCGAACGCTTCCTCCTCGGGCTCCAAGCTCGGCGGTCGCCGCGGACCGTCGATGCGTATCGCCGCGACCTGGCGGCGGTGGGCTCGTTCCTCGATGTCCCGGCTGGGGACGCGACGATCGACGGCCTCGAGCACTGGGTCGCCTCGATGCGCGCCGACGGCCTCGCGGGCTCGACGATCGCGCGCCGCGTCTCCGCGGTGCGTGCGTACTTCCGCCACCTCGTTCTTATCGGCGCGCGGCAGGAGAATCCCGCTGCCTCGGTTCAGCTACCACGACGGGGTCGAACGCTGCCTCGCGCGCTCTCGCCCTCCGAGACCGAGCGACTCATCGACGCCGCAACCGGCACCTCGCCCCGCACGCTGCGCGACCGCGCGCTCGTCGAGCTCCTGTACGGCGCCGGGCTCCGCGTGTCCGAGGCCGTCGGGCTCGAGAAGGGCGGCGTCGCTATCGACGAGCGCGTCGTCCGCGTCATCGGGAAGGGTGGAAAGGAGCGCCTCGTCCCGCTCGGCCGCCCCGCGGCCGAGGCGGTGCGCCGTTACCTCGCCCTCGGCCGTCCGCACCTCGACCGCCGTTACCGGCCGGAGCTCTTCCTCAACGCGCGCGGGGGCGCGCTGACCCGCGCGGGCGCATTCCTCATCCTGAAGAAGCTCGCGGAGCGTGCCGGCCTCGAGCCAGGCCGCGTCCATCCGCACCTCCTCCGCCACTCGTTCGCGACACATCTCCTCGAGGGCGGCGCCGACCTCCGTTCCGTGCAGGAGATGCTCGGCCACGCCGACCTCGGCACGACCGAGCGCTACACCCACGTCTCCGACCGGCGGAGGCGCGAGGTCTACTTCGAGGCACACCCGCACGCGCGACGGCGCACGGGCGAGCCCGAGTCGTCCGCCTGACGCCGATTCCATCACAACGCTGTGTCGAGGAGCTGCGCCGTTCGGTCGCCGACCTATACTCGCGCGCCTGCGCAACCTGACGACTCCTCTCCGCGAGCTCTTCGGCTTCGATTCGTTCCGCGCGGGGCAGGAGGAGGTCGTCCGCGCCGCGATCACCGGCCAGGACACGCTCGCCCTGATGCCGACCGGGTCCGGCAAGTCGCTCACGTACCAGCTGGCGGCGATGCTCCGGCCCGAGCCGACCCTCGTGCTGTCGCCGCTCATCGCGCTGATGAAGGACCAGGTCGACAAGCTGCCGCCCGCTATCGCTCCGACCGCGACGTTCGTCAACTCCTCGCTGACCGCCGACGAGGTCGCGGCACGACTCGCGAGCGTCGCGGCCGGGGAGAAACGGCTCGTCTACGTCGCACCCGAGCGTCTTCGGAAGTCGGGTTTCCTCGAGACCGCGCGGCGGATCGGCATCGGACTCGTCGTAGTCGACGAGGTGCACTGCGTGAGCATGTGGGGGCACGACTTCCGCCCGGATTACCTCTTCATCCGCCGTGCGCTCGCAGAACTGGGTGAGCCGACGCTGCTCGGAATGACCGCGACCGCCACGCCCGAGACCGCCCGCGACATCAGCGCAGCGCTCGGACGCCGGCCGCGGACCGTCCACACGACGGTCGTCCGGCCCAACCTCCGTTACGACGTCCAGACGGTGTCGAACGCGGAAGACAGGATGCGAGCCCTCGTCGACAGGATCGGCGCACTGGCCGGCGGCAGCGCGGTGGTCTACGCGCGTTCGCGCCGCTCGACGGAGGAGCTCGCACGGCTGTTGACCGGTCACGGCTTTCGCGCGGCGCACTACCACGCAGGACTCACGCCGGACGAGCGTACCCAGGTGCAGGACGAGTTCGTAAGCGGCCGCACGCAGACGGTTGTCGCTACGACGGCGTTCGGCATGGGCATAGACAAGGCCGACGTCCGTCTCGTCTGCCTCGTCAACCACCCTTCGTCGCTCGAGGAGTACGTGCAGATGGTCGGCCGGGCAGGGCGCGACGGCGAGCCGAGTGACACGCTCCTCCTCGCGAGCTCGGCCGACGGCGTTTCGCTCCGGCGATTCGCGCTCGGCGACGTGCCGGACGCGTCGGAGCTGCGCATCGTGTATCGAACGCTGCGCGCCGCGGACGGTTTGGTGGATCCGGACGAGCTCGCCGCTCTCGTTCCCGATCGGGATCCCCGCGTTCTCGTCGGCATGCTCGAGCAGGCGGGGCTCGTCCGGCGGGGATTCGACGAGGGCCGACGAATGCGTGTCGAGGTGCCGCCGGCGCCGGATGATGCGGCGCAGCGCGTGGACGCGCTCCTGGATCGGGCTCGCGGCGTAGCCGAGGCACGGGCTGAGCGGATGATCTCGTTCGCTGCCAGCTCGCGCTGCCGGCACGCCGAGGTCGCAGCCCACTTCGGCGAGCCTTACGAGCCACCGTGCGGCGCCTGTGACGCGTGCTCGCCTCGCCCAGCGCTCCACGTGATTCCTGCCGACATCGTCAATCCCCTCCCGAGCGACGTTGGCGAGTCGGTTATCACCGCCGTCTCTGAGCTGACGTGGCCGCTCGGCAGGCAGAGCCTCGTTGCGATGCTCCGCGGCTCCGTGAAAGCGCCAAAGTCGGCGCGGAGCTCGCCGGCGTTCGGCCTCCTCGCCGCAGCCACCGATTCCGACGTTCGGCGCTGGATTGGCCTGCTCGAGCAAGACGGTGCCCTCGCAGAGAGGACGACGCCCGAGGGCTACCGCGTGCTGGTCGTTGACCGGAGGGTCAAGCCTCGAAGAATCGTCGCCGACGCGCGTGCTGAGGCGGACGTCGGCCTCTTCGAGCGCCTACGGCAATGGCGCCGCCAGCGCTCGCAAACCGACAGCGTGCCCGCATACGTCGTCTTGTCCGACGCGACGCTGCAGGAGCTGGCCGCCGTGCAGCCGCGCACGCTGGGCGAGCTCGGGGACGTGAAAGGGATCGGGCCGGCGAAGCTGGAGCGGTACGGCGACGAACTGCTGAGCGTTCTCGCCTCGTAGGGCGAGACGTGTCCAGCCCCTACGCGCTCGGGTCGCCGACGTCGATCACGGCCTGCGCGTGTTCCTTGCGGTGTTTCCGCAACCGTTTGGCGATCTCTTCATCCTGCAGCGCCAAGATCTCCGCGGCGAGGAGCGCGGCGTTCACAGCTCCGGCGCGGCCGATCGCGAGCGTCCCGACGGGAATTCCAGCCGGCATCTGCACGATGGAGAGCAGCGAGTCGAGCCCGCCGAGCTGCGTACCCATCGGCACGCCCAATACAGGCTTGAGCGTCTTGGACGCGACGACGCCGGCCAGGTGGGCTGCTCCCCCCGCGGCCGCGATGAACACCTGCGCACCACGCGCCTCGAGATCGGCGAGGAATGCGTCGAGCGCCTCGGGCGTCCGATGTGCCGAGAGCACGCGCACCTCGTGCGGAATCTCGAGGCCGCGCAGTGTCTCGACCGCGTGCTCCATGACCTCCCAGTCGGACTTGGAGCCCATGACGACACCCACGAGCGGGCCGCTCACTTCGCTACCGCCTTCTTCTTGAGTGAAGCCTGGACGACACGCGCGGCCTTCCGCAGCTCCGCATCCTCCTCGTCCGACTCGGCGATGCCCTCGAGGAGCTGGAGCGTGTCGCGCTGCGGCGTCCCATTCCTGAGACAGACGACGGCGAGCCGGCGGACAGCGACGTTCGGATCACGCGCGGCGAGCTCGTGCAGGAGTGGGCGGAAGGAGTTGACGTCGCCGGGGTGCGTCCGCGAGAGCGCCTCGAGCGCGATGAGCGCCGAGCCGCGCGCGGCCGGGCTCTCGTCCTCGAGGCCACGGCGGAGCAGCTCGCGCTTCTGCCGGAAGCGGAACTGCGCGATCGCACGGTACGCCTGCGCGCGAACGCGATAGTCGGCGTGCCGAGCGGCTGCCTCGAGCTCATCGTCCCATTGCGCCCGGAGCTGCGCAAGCGCGCGCTCGTCCCCTGCCTGCGCGAGAGCGTCCGCCTCGGCAGCCGCCTCGGCGAGCGTCACGCCGGCTGCAGCGAGCGCGGCGCCGGGCCCACGTACCGCGCCGAAGGCCGGAACAGCCGACCCGTTCGCTTCTGCTCGAGGATGTGAGCCGACCAGCCTGCGACGCGGGAACACGCGAACATTGCAGGCGCGAGGGGCGGCGGGATCTCGGCGACGTCGAGCACGAGCGCCGAGTAGTACTCGACGTTCGTCCGTAGCGGGCGCTCAGGGTGTCGCCGCTCGAGCTCTGCGAGCGCAGCCTCCTCGAGGCGCTCGGCGATCTCGATCTGCGGTGATCCCAGCTCACGCGCGGTCTCTTTGAGGATCCGCGACCGCGGATCCTCCGCCCGATAGATTCGGTGGCCGAAGCCCATGATGCGTTTGCCGGCGTCGAGCGCGTCGCTGACCCACTTCTCGGGATCGCCCATCGCGGTGACTTCCTCGAGCATCGGCTTCACGTATGCGGGGGCGCCGCCATGCAGCGGACCTGAAAGCGCGCCGACAGCCGACGAGAGGGCGGCGCCGCAGTCGGCGCCGGTCGATGCGGTCACGCGTGCCGTGAACGTCGAGGCGTTGAGCCCGTGCTCGGCCGTGCAGATCCAGTACGTGTCGATCGCCTTCACATGCCGCGGGTCTGCGTCGCCGCGCCACTGCAGGAGGAACCTCTCAGCGGCCGTGCTGCCGCCGCGAACGACCTCGTCCGGGATCGAGTCGGTGGCGCCGTCAGCGAGTCGCGCCGAGCGAGCGACGATCCCCATCATCTGCGATGAGAGCCGGCCGAGGTCCTCGCGCGCCCGCTCGTCCGAGATCTCGTTGAGCTTGCCGAGCATCCAGTGGCCCGCGAGCCGTGCCGTCTCGGCCTGCAGATCGGCAGGTGCGTCGCCGGTGATCCCCGCCGGCTCGTACGGCTCGGGCTCCGGCATGACCGAGTCGAGGTCGTTGTCGACGAGCAGACCCCAGACGCGCTCGTACGGGTAGCGGCCGACGAGCTCCTCGATGTCCACGCCGCGGTAGCGGAGGACGCCGCCCTCCCGGTCCGGCTCCGCGATCTCGGTCTCGACCGCGACGACACCCTCGAGCCCCGGCTTGAAGTCCGCGACCTCGCTCATCCGCGAGAGACGCTACCTGAGCAACGAGTCACCGGGCGCGTGGGCAGACACTCACGCGCGACCGCGAATGCCGTCGCCTTCAGGGATTCTCGTGATCGAGATTCGCGCCTAGCGAATCTCGATCTGCGGAGGTGCTCAGCTACCATCGGCGCGCCGATGGCCCACCGCGTCACCCTCATTCCCGGCGACGGGACCGGGCCGGAGCTGACCGAGGCGACGCGGCGCGTGCTCGAGGCGACCGGCGTGGAGCTCGACTGGGACGTGCGTCAGGCAGGCGTCGAGGTGATGGAGGAGGCGGGTACGCCGCTTCCCGAGGAGACGCTCCAATCAGTGAAGGAGAACGGCGTCGCCCTCAAGGGTCCCATCACGACACCGATCGGAACCGGGTTTCGCTCGGTGAACGTCGCGCTTCGCCACGAGCTCGGGCTGTACGCATGCCTGCGGCCGTGCAAGTCGTACAACGGCGTCCGCTCGCGCTACGAGGACGTGGACGTCGTGGTCGTGCGCGAGAACACCGAGGACCTCTATGCAGGGATCGAGTACGACGCCGGCAGCGACGCCGCCGCCATGGTGATCGAGACGTTGAACGGCCTTCAGCCCAGGCAGATCCCCACCGGCTCCGGCATCTCCGTGAAGTCGATCAGCCCGGCTGCATCGGAGCGGATCATCCGCTTCGCGTTCGAGTACGCACGCGACCACGGGCGCCGTCAGGTCGCGGTCGTCACGAAGGCGAACATCATGAAGTTCACGGACGGCCTCTTCCTGTCCGTCTTCCGCGAGGTCGCGCCGGACTATCCGGACGTCGAGCCGCGCGAGGTGCTGGTCGACGCGCTCACGATGCAGCTCGTCCAGCGGCCGGAGGAGTTCGACGTCCTCGTCCTGCCGAACCTCTACGGCGACATCATCAGCGATCTGACTGCCGGCCTCGTCGGCGGGCTCGGAGTCGCACCGGGTGCCAACATCGGCTCGGACGCGGCCGTTTTCGAGGCGACGCACGGCTCGGCACCGAAGTACAAGGGCCAGAACAGGGTCAACCCGACCGCGATGATCCTCTCCGGGAAGCTGATGCTCGAGCACCTGGACGAGCACGACGCCGCCCACAGGCTGGATACGGCGGTCGCCGGCGTCATCGCGGCAGGCGAACGCGTGACCTACGACCTCAAGCCGACACGCGACGACCCGACCGCCGTCGGGACTTCCGAGTACGCGGACGCCATCATCGAGATGCTGGAGGCTTAGTGGTCGCTCCGCGAGGTAGGCACCGTCTTCGCCCGGCTGCAAAGCTGCGCCCGGCGTCGTCCTCGGTCGGCCACGTACCTCTTTGGTACGCGGCCTCCCTGCGTCCTAGCCGTGCTTGCTTTTCGCCGGCGAATCCAGCCCCTACCTCACGGAGTGACCAGTAATGCGAAAGAAGGTCACCGTCGTCGGCGCCGGGAACGTCGGCGCGACCTGCGCGCAGGAGCTCGCCCGCCGCGACTACGCCGACGTTGTCCTCGTCGACATCATCCCGAACTTCCCGCAGGGCAAGGCGCTCGACATCAACCAGGCCGCGGCAGTCCTCGGCTACGAGCCTGCGATGACGGGAACGAACGGCTACGACGAGACGGAGGGCTCGGACGTCGTCGTGATCACGGCCGGGAAGCCGCGCTCGCCGGGGATGAGCCGCGACGACCTCGTATCGACGAACGAGGCGATCGTCTCCGCGGTTACGAAGGAGGCTGTCAGACTCTCGCCCGGCGCTATCCTCGTCGTGGTCTCGAACCCGCTCGACGCCATGTGCCACGTTGCGAAAACGGCGTCTCGCTTCAAGAAGCACCGAGTCGTCGGCATGGCCGGCATCCTCGACACGGCCCGTTTCGCGACGTTCATCTCGCAGGAGCTCGACGTCTCGGTGAAGGACGTGACCGCAGTCGTCCTCGGCGGCCACGGCGACCAGATGGTCCCCGTGACCTCGGCGTCGAATGTCGGCGGCGTGCCGCTGCCCGAGCTCATGACGAAGGCGCGAGTCCGCAAACTGGTCGACCGCACCCGCTTCGGTGGAGGCGAGCTCGTGGGCCTCCTCGGCACGTCAGCGTGGTACGCGCCGGGCGCCGCAGCCACGCAGATGGTCGATTCGATCTGTCTCGACGAGAAGCGCGTTCTCCCGTGCACGGCGTACCTCGAAGGCGAGTACGGGATCGACGGCCTGTACATGGGCGTCCCGGTGAAGCTCGGCGCCGAAGGTGTCGAGGAGATCGTGAAGCTACGCCTGTCGGCGGAGGAAAAGAAGATGCTGCGTGACTCCGCCGCGGCAGTTCGTGAGGTGGTCAGCATCCTGAAGCGGATGTAGCGGTGGATCTCGGGCTTTCGGGCCGGACCGCGATCGTCTGCGGCGCGTCCTCGGGGATGGGCCTCGGCGTCGCCGAGTCGCTCCGCGGGGAGGGCGCGAACGTCGTGATGTTCGCGCGACGCAGAGAGGTCCTCGAGCGCGAGGCCGAACGGATCGGCGGTGTCGCCGTCGCGGGTGATGTCCGCAACGCCGCTGACCTGCAACGTCTCGTCGACACGGCCGTCGGATCGTTCGGCGGCATCGACGTGCTCGTGAACAACTCGGGGGGACCGCAGCGCTCTGCCGCCACCGAGCTAGACGCCGAGAAGCTGCAGGGCGCCGTCGAGCTCCTCCTCGCGTCGATCGTTCGCCTGACGGGACTGTGCCTTCCCTATCTCGAGCGGAGCGGTCAGGGCCGGGTCGTCAACATCACGTCTTCCACCGTGCGTGAGCCGATCGACAACCTCGCGCTCTCGAACGTCGTCCGACCCGGAATCATCGGCTGGGCGAAGTCGCTTGCGCGCGAGGTCGGGGCGAAAGGCATCACCGTCAACTCGATCGCGCCCGGGAGCATCGACACTGACAGAATTCGTGAGCTCCATCCGGAAGGGGCCTCGCCGGACGACCTCGAGAGGATCCCGCTGCGCAGGCTCGGTACGCCGCGTGAGATCGGCGACGTCGTGACTTTCCTCTGCTCTGCCCAGGCGTCCTACGTCAGCGGCACGGTCCTCTTCGTCGACGGCGCCGCGAGCCGCAGCCTTTAATGGCGCAAGCGCTTCGCCGGAGTTGCGGTCGTTCTCGGCATGCTCGGTCTCGTCACCGCGTTCGTGCTCTGGTGGCTCCCCGGAGACGACTTCCTCTTCGTCCCCGACCGGGCCAAGCCGCTCGCCGACAAGGTCGAGGTCGAGGGGGGTCGCGAGAACGCCAAGGGTGACGTCTACTACGTCGACCTCTTCGTCCGGCGAGTCCGGCTCCTCGAGCAGCTGTTGCCATTCGCACGACCCGACGGGTCGACCTTCGTGTCAGAGGAGTCCGTTCTCCCGCAGGGCACGAGCGACGAAGAGCGTGATCGCCAGAACGCGCAGGACATGGAGCGCTCCGAGCAGATCGCGGCGGTGGTGGCGCTGCGGGCGCTCGGCTACGAGGTCGTCGCGAAGCCAAACGGCGTCCTCGTCACGAGCGTGTCGTCCGACGTCCCGGCTGCGAAGTCCCTCGAAGAAGGCGACGTGATCGTCGCCGTCGCTACGACTCCGGTGCGGACGCCTGCTCGGCTGAGACGCGAGCTCAGCCGGCGACAGCCCGGCGACGAGGTTTCGCTCACCGTCCGGAGGGACGGCAAGAAGCACGAAGTCACGGTGCGTACGGTCGCGAGCCCCGCCGACGAATCGCGCGCGATCATCGGGATCCTCGTCGACCAGGACGCGAAGATCGAGATCCCGCTCGAGGTCGACATCGACCTCGGTCGCGTCGGCGGGCCGTCCGCAGGGCTCCCGTTCGCCCTCGAGATCGCACGTCAGCTCGGTCATGACGTCACGCGCGGCTGCCGGATCGCTGCGACCGGCGCGCTCGCGCTCGACGGGACCGTGATCCCGATCGGCGGCATAAAGCAGAAGACGATCGGAGCTCGCCGGGCCGATGTGGATTTCTTCCTCGTGCCCGCCGGCGAGAACGCCGAGGGAGCGCAGGACAATGCGGGAGAGCTCGACGTCATCCCTGTTGAAAGTTTTCAACAGGCGTTGCAGAGACTGGCAACAGACGCCGTGAAGTGCTGAATTTGCAGGCACTTCGCCGTCTCTGACAACAGGCGCAAATTGCGGCCAATTCGTCTTGGACGGGGGTTGTAGGCCCGGAGATCGCTCGCCAGAATGCGGGCTTGGTCGTGAGGGGCGACCGGCGATGAGATGGCTGCGAAGAAGAGGACACCACCCGTGACGTGCGACGACTGCTACTTCCGTCGGGAGGGGCTCTGCGCCCTCACCGGAAACGTCGTCTGCCCCACGTTTCGCGCGACGACGTCGGGCTCGCTCGCCCCACCGCCGCAGCCACGCCTCGTGCCGCGAACACTCTCCACGGCCACGGTCGGACCCGCTGCCTAGACCACGTAGTGCACAAGACTGAATCCGCGAGCGCGGATTTCAGTCTGCGCGAAGACCCCTGAAGGCGGCTGCTGCGCAGCCGCATCGCTGCGACTCCCGAGCCTTAGACTTGCGCCGTGAGCACTGAGGGGACTCCGGCACCGCCGATCAAGCCCGAGCGAGACACGCCGTGGAAGCTCATCGCCTTCGGCGCCATCGCCCTCTACGCGATCCTGATCGTCGTCTTCAACCGCGAGCAGGTGGACGTGAGCTTCGTCTTCTTCTCGGCGGAGATCTCGCTCCTCGTCCTGATCCTGCTCTGCGTCGGGATCGGCTTCGCTGCCGGCTACCTGTTCGAGCAGCTGCGCGACCGGCGCAAGCGTCGAACGTCAGCGTAGGAGGCCGAGCAACCGCCTGACGCCCTCGGCGATTCGCTCCGGCGTCTCGTAGCTGTAGGCGAATCGCGCACTGGTCGAGCCTGTGGACGAGCTCGCCGGGAAGAAGCCGGGGCCGGGCACGAACGACACGCCCTCGCTCTCGGCTCGCTGTGCAAGCTCCGAGGTATCCGCGCCATCCAGCTCGAGCCAGACGAAGTACCCGCCCTCCGGCCGGCTCCAGGACGAGCCGGCAGGTGCCGTCGCCGCCAACGTTTCGAGCATCGCGTCGCGCCGGGCCTTGAGCTCTGCGCGTACGCGATCGAGGTTCGGCTCGAAGCTGCCCCGCGCGATGAACTCCGCGACGACCGCCTGCGGCAGAAGCGGCGGGGTGATGTAGGTCGAGACCGCACGCTCCTCGAATGAGGGCGCATCGGCATCGGGGAGCACGAAGTAGCCGGTCCGCACCCCCGGCGCGACGGTCTTCGAGAACGAGGACGTGTATGTGACGAGCTGACCGCCTTCGAGCTCGAGCAGGCTCGCCGGCGCCTGACCTTCGAACCGGACGAGACCGTAGGGATCGTCCTCGAGAACGGCGAGATCGTGCTCGCGCACGATCTCGACGAGCCGGGCACGACGCTCCGCCGACAGCGTCCTTCCACTCGGGTTCTGGAAGGTCGGAATCGTGTAGAGGAACGACGGCCTGTTGCCGTCCCGCCGCAGCTCGGCCTCGAGCGCGTCAGGATCGAGTCCTTCGTCGTCCATCTCGAGCGCGACGATTTCGGCGCCCTCGCGAGCGAGGATCTTCAGCGGTCGGTCGTAGCTCGGGGCCTCGACGAGAACGCGACCCGGTCGGCGTGCGAGCTGCTCCGCCGCATAGAACGCGAAGCCCTGCAGGCCGCCCACGGTGAGAACGACGCGGGCCGAGGGCACGGCGTGTCGCTCGGCGACCCACTCGCGGAGCGGAGCGTAGCCACCACCGGGCCCGTATGAGAAGACCCTCGCGCCGTCACGCTTCGCGACCGCGTATGCGCAGTCGGCGAGCTCGTCGGTGGGGATGAGCTCGGGTGCGGGCGCGCCGCGTGCAAACGAAATCGGGGCGGGTGCTGACACAAGACGTAGTAGATCGAAACTCACCCGCGTCCGCGAAGCGGGCGCCTTCAGGGGTCTTCGGGCGACCGAGATTCGCGCTCGCGAATCTCGGTCTTGCGCACAGCAGCCTATTCGAAGAGAGTGTCGTCGTCGGAGTACGGTGGCACACAACAGCAGAGCAGCCGTACGCCGGTCCCAGCGGCCGTGAGCCGATGCCAGCTGCCGGGGCGGATAAGGATCGCGTCGCCCGAACCGACCTCGCGTAGGTCGCCGTCGACCTCGAGCTCACCGGCCCCCTCGACGATGAGGTAGATCTCCTCGCTGCTGGCGTGGTAGTGCCGCTGAGTCGACTCGCCCGCCGCGAGCTGTGCCTCGGCGAGGCTCTGCCGCTCGGTGTGAAAGTACTCGCGAATCGTGGAGCCGTCCTTGGTGATGAACGGCTCGGCGTCCCGTTCGCGGTTCCGGAGCTCCACCGCTACGACTAGCCCGCGGCGATCCCGGCGACGAGCTGCGCGGCCTCGGTCGGAGTCGTTCCGACGCGCACGCCGCGCGCCTCCAACGCCTCCTTCTTCGCCTGCGCCGTTCCCGAGGAGCCGGAGATGATCGCCCCCGCGTGGCCCATCGTCTTTCCCTGCGGAGCCGTGAACCCCGCGATGTAGGCGATGACCGGCTTCGTCATCTCGGACTCGATGAACGCCGCCGCCTTCTCCTCCTCGTCGCCGCCGATCTCGCCGACGAACACGACCTGCTCGGTCTGCGGGTCCGCCTCGAAGAGCTCGAGGATGTCGATGAACGACGAGCCGACGACCGGATCACCGCCGATCCCGACGATCGTCGAGCAGCCGAGCCCGAGCTGCGTCAGCTCGTGGCCGATCTGGTACGTGAGCGTGCCGGACCGCGATACCAGCCCGACGGACCCTTCGCGGAAGATCTCTGCCGGAATGATCCCGATGTTGGCCTTCCCGGGCGACAGCGCCCCCGGGCAGTTCGGCCCGACGACCCGAACGACGCCTCCCTGGATGAATGCGTGGAGCCGCAGCATCTCGTGCGCAGGAACGCCTTCCGTGATGCAGACGACCAGACGGACCCCGGCATCGATCGCCTCATAGATGGCGTCCGCGGCGAACGGCGCCGGCACGAACACCATCGCCGTGTTGGCGCCCGTCTCGACGACGGCCTCGGAGACGGTGTCGTAGACCGGAATCCCTTCCACGTCCTGGCCACCCTTGCCCGGCGTCACGCCGGCGACGACGTTCGTTCCGTGAGAGCGGTTCCGGAGCCCGTGGAAGCGGCCCTCGGAGCCGGTCAGTCCCTGGACGAGAAGCCGTGTCTCGGTGTCGACGAGGATCGGCATCAAGCCTCCGCTGCGAGCTCCACCGCGCGACCAGCACCCTCGAGCATCGTCGCCTCCGTATGCAGGTTCGGCAGTGCCGCGTCGCGGAGGATGCGTCGCCCTTCCTCGGCGTTGGTCCCGTCGAGTCGGACGACGATCGGAAGCTCGAGCCCCATCTGCTCGACTGCCTGGAGGATCCCACGCGCGACCTCGTCGCAGCGCGTGATCCCACCGAAGATGTTGAAGAAGATCGCGCGAACCTGCTCGTCGCGCGTGATCACCTCGAGCGCGTCGACGACGCCCTGCGCATCGCCGCCTCCGCCGAGGTCGCAGAAATTCGCCGGCCGCCCGCCCGCGAACGTGACGACGTCCACGGTGGACATCGTGAGCCCCGCGCCGTTGCCGAGAACGCCAACCTCGCCGTCGAGCTTGACGTACGTGACGCCCTTCTCACGCGCGAGCGCCTCGAGCGGATCGGCAGCTTCGACGTCGCGCAGCTCTGCGATGTCAGGGTGGCGGAAGAGCGAGTTGTCGTCGACCGTGAACTTCGAGTCGAGCGCACGCACCTCCCCGTCCGGCGTCACGATGAGTGGGTTGACCTCGCACAGCATCGCCTCGGTGCCGACGAACGCGTCGTAGAGCTTCGAGACGATCGCTGCAATCTGCTTCTGCTCGCCCGCATCCGTCACGCCGCCGGCGTACACGAGCCGGCGCGCGTGCCACGGATGGCAGCCCTCGAGCGGATCGACGTGAAGCCGGACGAGCGCGTCCGGGCTCTGCGCCGCGACCTCCTCGATGTCCATCCCGCCCTGCGTCGTGAACATGAACAGCGGTTTCTTCGCGCTGCGATCGAAGGTGAGCGAGAGGTAGTACTCGCGTGCGATGTCGGATGCACGCTCGATCCACACCTTCCCGACGACATGGCCGCGGATGTCCATCCCCAGGATCTCGCCGGCGCGCGCCTCCGCCTCGTCGGCGTCGCTCGCGAGCTTGATCCCGCCCGCCTTCCCACGCCCGCCCGTCAGCACCTGAGCCTTCACGACCACAGGGAACCCGAGCTCCTCGGCCATCGCTCGGGCTTCCTGCGGAGTCGTCGCGAGACGCCCCTCGGACACCGGTATCCCGAAGCGCTCGAAGAGCTGCTTCCCCTGGTACTCGTGGAGGTCCAAAGCGCGCGCGAGTCTACCGCCTCTCCTGAAGGGGTCGGCCCGGTGGGTGTGCGAGCATCTCAGCGGCGTGAGCCGGACCACCACGATTGTCCTCATCGCACTCGGCGCGACGTTCGCCGGGTTCGTGCTCGCTTCGAACGCCCAGCGGCTGCAGGGAGACGACCCCGAGGTCGAGCCGAGCATCGCCGCCGGGCCGCAGTACACGAGCCTCGACTGGCGTGAGAAGTACGGGGTTCCGGGAGAGGAGGTCGTGTTCACGGTCGACTCGCTCGAGGTCACGAAGACCGGCTGGAAGGCGCGGGTCGGAATCGAGAACGGCACGTCGGTGGGCTGGGAGCTCGCGCCCGGAGCGACGACCGAGGGGTCATTCGGGCTTCAGCTGTTCGAGACCGGCGGCGAGGAAGAGCTCGAGGAGCGAAACCAGGGCGGCACGCTACCGGCAGTGCGCGCGGCGACGCGCTACGAGCCCGAGCTGCCGCCGATCCTCGAACCGCGGGACTCGTGGAGCGGGACGATGTCCGCGCCCGGAGCGCTCGTCGCGGACAGCTGGGTGAGGGTGGTGTTCGGCACGTTGATCGCGGTCGGGAAGCCTCCTGAGGGCCTCGAGGAGGTCTTCGTCTGGATCACGGACAACAGCTACCGCCTGCGGGCGTGACGGTACGTCATGCGGGCGGGCGCACTCAGGCGGGCGCGATCACGCAGATGACCTGGCCGCTCGACACCTGATCGCCGGTCGTGACCCGAAGCTCGGCGATCACCCCGTCTTGGTGCGAGACGATCTCGTTCTCCATCTTCATCGCCTCGATGACGCAGATGAGCTCGCCGGCTCGGATGCTCCCGCCCTCGGCAACGGGGACGGACAGCATCGTGCCCTGCATCGGGCTGACGACCGCGCCGGTCGACTCCCCCGACAACCCCTTGCTGCGCGCCCGGTGGCGACGTGCGAGCTCTGCCCACGGAGGGTCCTCGGTGCGGATCCGGACCTCGTGACGGCGACCATCGACTTCCACCGTGAGCACCTGCTCGCGGGTCGTGGGCGCAAGCCGTCCATCCGCCGCGGCGGCTAAGCTCGTTCTCTGATGAGACAACTGCGCGATCTCCTCGGCGCGCTCCGCAAGCTCTTCGGACTCGATGACGCCACGACACGTGCCGCCGTCGACGAAGCACGGTGTCTCGAGGAGCGCGCGGTGGAACCCGAGCAGCGTCGGTGGGCCTTCGATCACGAACTCCTCGAGCGCCCGGAGCATGCGGCGCCGGGCGTGCTCGCGGTCCACGTCGTGTACGACCAGCTTCGCGATCAGGGGGTCGTACAGCTCCGAGATCTCGTCACCTGCCTGCACGCCCGAGTCCACGCGCACGCCGATGCCTCCCGGCTCCCTGTATGCCGTGATCCGGCCCGGCGAGGGCATGAACGACCGCGTCACGTCCTCCGCGTTGATTCGGCACTCGATCGCGTGGCCCCGCAGCCGAACGTCGTCCTGCCGGACGGAGAGGGGCTCCCCCGCCGCGATGAGGACCTGTTCGCGGACGATGTCGATCCCCGTCACGGCCTCGGTGACCGTGTGCTCGACCTGCACGCGGGTGTTCATCTCCAGGAAGTAGTAGGCGCCGTCGTCGTCGAGAAGCCCTTCGACGGTTCCGGCCGAGCGGTAACCGACCGCTCGCGCGGCGTCGACCGCGATAGCGCCGATGCGCTCCCGCAGCTCTGCGCCGACGGCCGGCGACGGCGTCTCCTCGACCAGCTTCTGGTGGCGGCGCTGGATCGTGCAGTCGCGCTCGCCGAGGTGGACGACGGTGTCGTAAGCATCGGCGAGGACCTGGACCTCGACGTGCCGCGGGTCCTCGAGATAGCGCTCGACGTACACGGCCGCGTTGGCGAAGTACGCCTCGCCTTCGCGCTGCGCAGTCTCGAACGCGCGCTCGACGTCATCGGGCGACCGCGCGAGGCGCAGTCCCTTTCCGCCGCCGCCGGCGGATGCCTTCACGGCGATCGGGTAGCCGACCTCCGCCGCGGCCTCGAGCACGTCGTCGACGCTCGTCGCAGCCACGGTCGTCCCTGGCACGACCGGGACGCCTGCAGCCTGCATCCGCTGTCGCGCCGCGATCTTGGAGCCCATCGCCTCGATTGCTGCTGGCGGTGGCCCGATCCAGACGAGGCCCGCCGCCTCGACGAGTCGGGCGAACTCCGCGTTCTCCGCGAGGAAGCCATACCCGGGATGGATCGCCTCGGCGCGGGCTCGCAGCGCGGTGTCCACGATCTTGTCTCCGTGCAGGTACGACTCGGCGGACGGCCCTGCGCCGAGGAGGTACGCCTCGTCGGCGACGGACACGTGGAGCTTGTCCCGGTCGGCATCGGAATACACCGCAACCGTGCCGACGCCGAGCTCCCGCAGGGTGCGAAAGACGCGAACCGCAATCTCGCCGCGATTGGCAACGAGGATTTTGTTGAACGGCGACATCGGAGGCGTATTCTCCTGAACGGTGAGCCTCCCAGATCAGCTGACAGTTGCGCGAATCGCCGCGGTTCCGGTCGTCGTCGCTCTGTTTGCCTGGGACTTTCCCAACCATGCATACTGGGCGACCGCAGTGTTCGTCGTGGCGATGGCCACCGACCAGGTCGACGGCTGGCTCGCTCGCCGCCGCGGGATCTCGTCCTCGCTCGGAAAGCTGCTCGACCCTGTCGCTGACAAGGTGCTCGTCCTCGCCGCGCTCGTCATGCTCATCGGAGAAGGCGTCGCGCCTGCGTGGATGGTCGCCCTGATCGTGGTGCGTGAGATCCTCGTGTCCGGGCTGCGGCTCGCCGCGGTCGAGCGTGGCGTGGTGCTCGGCGCGCGCGATCTCGGGCGCGCGAAGACGTGGGCGCAGGCGCTCGCCGCGGCGATCGCCGGGCTCGCGGCCGCCGGCGCATGGAGTGACGACGTCGCCTGGTGGGCGATGCTCCTCGCGCTCATTGCGTCGTGGGTCTCCGGCCTCGACTACGCGCGCGTCGCGCCCAGGGTGCTCCGAGGCGAGAGCGCATAGCCGGTCTCGAGCTCGTCGCCCTCGACCGCTTCGAGCCGCGCTGCGCCGCGCCAAGTGTCGTCGTAGACCGACGCTCCCGGCGTGCGCACGCCGGCTTCCTCGAGGGCGGCGAGGAGTGCCTGCCGGACGGCGGCGTCGAGCGGAGGTGTCGAGTCGAGCTCCACGCCGCGAGCGTAGCCACGACTTGGCGCGTCTCTAGGGTTCTCTCGTGTGGACGACCGGCTGAGACCGCTCTGGAGCTTCGACGACCTCGATGCGTCGCAGGCACGGCTCGAGGAGCAGCTCGGCGACGAGGAGTCCGACGCTGGTCGTGCCGAGGTCCTCGCGCAGCTGGCGCGCGTCGAGGGTCTTCGCGACGACTGCGACGCCGCCGACCAGCTACTCGACGATGCGATCGAGCTGACAGGGGAGAGCGAGGTCGCGCTCGCGCGCATCGAGCTCGAGCGGGGCCGCGTACGGCGCTCGAGCGGTGAGCTCGATGCCGCCCTCCCGCTGTTCGAGTCGGCGTTCGCGAGAGCGCTCGCCGCCAGGCAGTTCTTCATCGCCGCTGACGCTGCGCACATGGCGGCTCTTGCGGCTCCAGGTCGCGACGGCTTCGCACGCTGGACCGAGCGCGGCATCGCGCTTGCGGAGGAGCACGAGGGCGCCTCGTATTGGCTCGGGCCGCTCCTCAACAACCTCGGCTGGGAGTACTACGACGCCGGTGACTTCGATCCGGCGCTGGACGCCTTCGAGCGCGCGCTGCGCGCAAGGGAGCGCGATCCGGAGAACCCAGCGGGGATCGAGATCGCTCAGTACGCGGTCGGAAAAGCGCTGCGCGCCCTCGGCCGCGCGCGAGAGGCGCTTCCGCATCTCGAGGGGGCCGTCGAGTCGGCGACCCGCCGAGGCACCCCCGACGGTTGGCTGCACGAGGAGCTCGCCGAGGAGTACGCAGAACTGGGCCGGGCCGACGATGCGCGGGGACATGCCCGCCTCGCGATCCGACTCCTCGAGGAAGCCGACCCTTCCTTCGCCGAGGGTCCGGAGCGCCGGACTCGCCTCGCCGCACTCGCCGACGATGGCTGAAGCCGGGCGTCGCAGCGCGCTCATCGTCGCCTTCCCGCCGGTCCCGCCGATCGTCGACGACTGGCGCCGCTCCACGAGGGCTAGAGCGGGATGTTCCCGTGCTTGCGCTTCGGCGACGGCTCGCGCTTCGTCAGCGAGGTCTCGAGCGCCGACACGAGCACGGGCCGCGTTCGCCGCGGCTGGATGACGTCGTCGACGTACCCGCGCTCGGCCGCGGTGTAGGGATTCGCGAAGCGCTCCTTGTAGTCGGCGATGAGCGCTTCGCGCCGCGCAGCCGGGTCGTCGGCCTCGGCGAGCTCGTTGCGGAAGACGATGTTGACGGCACCCTCCGGCCCCATCACCGCCACCTCGGCCGTCGGCCACGCGACATTGAAGTCCGCGCGGATGTGCTTCGAGGACATGACGTCGTAGGCGCCGCCGTACGCCTTCCGCGTGATGACCGTCAGCTTCGGGACCGTCGCCTCCGCGTACGCGTACAGGAGCTTCGCCCCGTGACGAATGATCCCACCCCACTCCTGCGCGGTCCCGGGCAGGAAGCCGGGCACGTCGACGAAGGTGACGAGCGGGATGCTGAACGCATCGCACGTCCTCACGAACCTCGCTCCCTTCACCGACGCGTCGATGTCGAGCACGCCTGCGAGCGCGCCCGGCTGGTTCCCGACGATGCCGACGGAGTGCCCACCGAGACGCGCGAAGCCGCAGACGATGTTCTCGGCCCAGTGCGCGTGAACTTCGAGAAAGTCGCCGTCGTCGACGACGCGCTCGACCACGCTCTTCATGTCGTACGGCTTGTTCGGGCTGTCCGGGACGAGAGTGTCGAGCGTGGAATCCTCCCGATCGATGGGGTCCGTGGGCGGCGCGAACGGCGGGGAGTCGAGGTTGTTCTGCGGCAGGAAGGAGAGGAGGTAGCGGGCCTCTTCGAGACATGCCTCCTCGTCCCGGGTCGTGAAGTGGGCGACGCCTGATCGTGTCGCGTGCGCGGCCGCCCCGCCCAGCTCCTCGAAGCTCACATCCTCACCGGTGACCGTCTTCACCACGTCGGGGCCTGTGATGAACATGTACGACGTGCCCTCGACCATCAGCACGAAGTCGGTGATCGCGGGCGAGTAGACGGCGCCGCCCGCGCACGGCCCCATCACGAGCGAGATCTGCGGGACGACGCCCGACGCCTGGACGTTCCGCCAGAAGATCTCGGCATAGCCGGCGAGTGAGACGACGCCCTCCTGAATGCGGGCGCCGCCCGAGTCGTTGATCCCGATCACCGGGCAGCCGTACTTGACCGCCAGGTCCATGACCTTGCAGACCTTCTCCGCGAACACCTCGGACAGCGAGCCGCCGAAGACCGTGAAGTCCTGGGAGAAGACGAAGACCTTTCGGCCCAGCACCGTCCCGTAGCCGGTCACGACGGCGTCACCCCATGGCCGGTTCTCGCGCATGCCGAACTCGACCTCGCGATGCCGGACGAAGCGGTCGAGCTCCACGAAGGATCCCGGATCGAGGAGCTTCTCGAGCCGCTCGCGCGCAAGCAGCTTCCCTCGCTCGCGCTGCTTCGCGACATGCGTCTCGCTCGCCGGGCTGCCCGCCTCGCCGCTCAGCTCCTCGAGCCAGCGGAGCTTCGCCTCGGTCGTGTCGTGAATCTCCGCCACCGCGGCGGAGCCTAACGGGGACGTGGTGGCAGTACGCCGGCCTAGGAGTCGAGGTCGATGAACTCGTTCTTCGTGCTGAAGCCGAGATCCGCGACCGGGCTTCCGCCGATGGCATAGACCCTGTTGCCGACGGCAGCCACGGCCATGCCATGTCTGGGCGTCGGTAGATCGGGGAGCTCGCGCCACCGCCGTTCCTCGAGGTCGTAGCCGAAGACCGAGTCGAGCGTCTTCTCCGTGTCCTCGCCGCCGACCGCGACGAGCATCCCGCCGGCATGAGCCAGGCCCGTCCCACCGCGTGCCTCCGGCACGGGCTGCAGCGCCGCCCACTCGCCTGTCGCCGGATCGAAGACCTCGAAGAAAGCGAGGTTCGAGCCAGGGCCGCCCAAACGCCCACCCACGGCGTAGATCCGACCGTTCACCGTCGCGACGCCGAGGTGCTCGCGTGGCGTCGGCCCCGGCGTGGTGGACCACCTGCCAGTCGTGAGGTCGAGCACGAGCATCTGCTCCGCAAGGCCGCGTGGAGTGACTCCCCCGACGACGTACAGCTTCTGGTCGACGACGGCGGCTCCAGCCGCTGCTCGCGGCCCCGGCAGCTTCCGAAGCACCCGCCAACGCTTTCCGTCATAGACGAGTGCCGAACGCAGGAAGAAGCGTGGCGCTGCCCCATACCCCCCGATGACGTACAGCCGTGGCCCGAACGACGCCGCCGCTGCGTGGTGTACCTCGAACGGCATATTGGGCAGCTGCCGCCAGCGGTTCGTAGAAGGTGTGTAGACCTCGACCCTGTTCGAGAGAGTTCCGAACCAGCGAAAGCCGCCGACCACGGCGATCCCACCCCGATAGGCGGACGCAGCGACCTCACTGCGCGGACGCGTCATCGGCGCTGCGTCCTTCCACTCGGCCGCGATCGAGCCGGACGAGCCGACGAGAGCGGCGACCGCAAGTACGCGCAGCATCAGTATGTGGGACGTCCGTGGACGCCGTGAGTTCGGGCGCGGAGCGCTCGCGGTACAGTCGCCGGGTGGGATCGACGCCCCTCGACCGCTCGACGACGTGGGCCTACGAGGACGGCGAACCGGGTGCCTTCACGTACTCGCGCTTCTCCAGCCCGACGATCGCGGAGGCCGAGCGCCGTCTCGGAGAGCTCGACGGAGGCGAGGCGCTGCTCTTCGCCTCGGGCACCGCAGCGTGCACCTCGATCGTGCTCGCCCTCCTCGCCCCGGGTCAGACGGTGGCGCTCGCGCAAGGGGCGTACTACGGCACCGGCGCCATGCTCGACGAGCTCGCGCGTTGGGGGCTCGAGACCGTGGAGTTCGACCAGGCCGGCCCGCCGCCCGCAGGCGTCGAACTCGTCTGGCTCGAGGCGCCATCGAACCCCTTCCTCACGCTTCCCGACTTCGCGGCGGCCTCGGCGCATCCCGCTCGCGTCGTGTGCGACTCCACGGCAGCGACTCCCGTGCACATCCGTCCGCTGGAGCACGGCTGCGACGTCGTCGTCCACTCGGCGACGAAGTACCTCGCGGGACACGACGACGCGCTCCTCGGTGCCGTCGTATGCAAGTCCCCCGAGGATGCGGCACGTCTACTCGAGTTCCGCTCGCGCACGGGACCGGTGCCGAACGCAGATACAGCGTGGCTCCTCCTGCGGGGCCTGAGCACGCTGGAGGTCCGTGTCGCCCGGCAGACCCAGACGGCGCGCGTGATCGCCGAGCGCCTGGGAGCGAACCCTGCCGCGGAGGTCGTTCGCTACCCCGGCTTCGGCGGGCTGCTGTCCTTCGACGTCTCGGACGCCGAGACCGCTCGCCGCGTCGAGACATCCACGCGGCTCATCGCAAACATGACCAGCCTCGGGGGAGTCGCCTCGCGGATCGAGGCCCGGTCACGCTGGGAGGGTGAGCGCGTGCCGGCGGGACTCCTGCGCCTGTCGGTCGGCCTCGAGGACCCCGACGAGCTCTGGGCCGATCTCGAGAAGGCGCTCGCATCGGCGACGCGCTAGCGAGCCGCTACCCTCAGCTCATGCTCTTCACACGCAAGGCCTCAGCGATGCCGACCCCCGAGGAGGCGCTTCCGGGTCGGGATACGCCGATCGTCGTCCCGGGCAACCATCTCGTGCTGGGCACGCCGATCGGCCCGCCGTTCCCGGAGGGGACGGAGCAGGCGATCGTCGGGATGGGCTGCTTCTGGGGTGCCGAGCGGATGTTCTGGCGCGCCTCCGGCATCCACACGACCGCCGTCGGCTACTCCGGCGGGCACACGCCGAACCCGACCTACCAGGAGGTCTGCACCGGGCGAACCGGTCACAACGAGGTCGTCCTGGCCGTGTTCGACACCGAGAGGACGACCTACGAGGAGATGCTCAAGATCTTCTGGGAGGGCCACGACCCGACGCAGGGGATGCGTCAGGGGAACGACGTGGGCACGCAGTACCGCTCGGGGATCTACTGGACGTCGGAGGCGCAACGCGAAGCCGCGGTCGGGTCACGCGACATGTTCCAGGAGGAGCTCTCCCGCGCAGGCTACGGCCCGATCACGACCGAGATCGTCGAGGCGGGGCCGTTCTACTACGCCGAGGACTACCACCAGCAGTACCTCGAGGCGAACCCGAACGGCTACTGCGGGCTCGGGGGCACAGGCGTCTCCTGCCCGGTCGGGCTCACGGGCTCCCTGAAGCCCGCGTAGTTCACCACTGTCCGGAAGCCCATCGCCCGGTACATCGAGAGCGCCATCTCGGTGGACTGGAGCACGACGGTCTCGCAGCCCCACGCGCGCCGCGCATCTGCGGCGGCCCACGTCACCGCGGTTCCGACACCGCGTCGCCGAGCGGCAGGTGCCACGCCGACGTTGTAGACGCCGCTTACGTCTCCGCTCCTGATCGCAACCGAGTAGCCCGCCCGCCTGCCGTCGAGCCGGCCGACGAACATGCGGACGTCGGGATCACCCCCGAAGCCTGGGGAGTAGATCGCCTCGGCAAGCTCGCGACCGAGCCCGAGCTCGACGGACGTATCGACGAACTCGGCGCCGTCGACCCGCGCGACGGTGACGCCCGGCGCGGAGCGCGGCGGGTCGGGCACCGGGTGAAGGACCATGTTCGGGAAAGCCACGGCATCTCGCCGGAGCCCAGCCTTCTCTGCCACCTCGCCGAGCTGGTCCACGATGCTCTCGGCGATCCAGACCCGGTACGGAACGCGACGCTCGCGCACCCAGCCGAGCGCCTCCTCGAGCTGGGCAGATGTCGCAGCGTCCGTCACCACGCACCCGTTGAACAGCGACACGGGATGCCCGCTGACGAAACCGAAAGCCGCGCCAAACTCGCGCACGCCGCCCGTTGCGCTGTGCTCGGCCAGCTTCGCGAACGAGGCGACGAAGTTCGCGTTCGCGGCGAGCACGAGCTCGCGTTCGTCCATCCGCGCGCTACGGCGCCGGGGTCGCGGCCGCGACGGTGCTCTGCTTCGGGCGCTCGCTCGTGATGCCGCTGGACCCTGCGAGCCTCGTCGCGATGTAGACCGGGATCACCGAAAGGAGAATCAGGAAGAGCGCGACGACGTTCACGATCGGCTGCTCGGCCGGGCGCGAGAGCGTCGCGAAGATCCAGATCGGCAGCGTCTGCTGCGCGCCCGAGGTGAAGATCGTGACGATCACCTCGTCGAACGACAGGGCGAACGCGAGCAGGCCACCGGCGAGCAGGGCCGTTCGCATCTGCGGGAGCATCACGTACCGAAACGTCTGCCAGTTGTCGGCGCCGAGGTCGGCTGACGCCTCGTCGATCGACCCCACCGTCCGTCGCATGCGTGCGATCGCGTTGTTGTAGATGACCACGATGCAGAACGTCGCATGACCGATGATGATCGTCGTCAGGCCGAAGGTCAGGCCCAGCGGGCCAAGGACGTCGATGATCGTTGCCTGCAGCGCGAGCCCGGTGACGATCCCGGGGAGGGCGATCGGCAGGATCACCGCGAACGTGATGATCTCCCGCCCGAAGAAGCTGTAGCGCGCCACGGCCATGGCCGCGAGCGTGCCGAGCACCAGGGCGATCGCAGTGGCGCCGATCGCGGCGAGGACCGAGTTCGTCAGCGCCTCGCGCACGGCCGGGTCCTCGAACGCCACCGAGAACCACTTCACGCTGTACTTCTCGATCGGCCACGCCTGCGTGACGTTCTTGTTGAACGCGTAGAGCCCGATGATGAGCAGCGGCAGGTAGATGAACGCCAGCGTGGCGAGCATTCCGAGCCGCAGCAGGATCTTCGTGAGGCGCGACTCGACCATCAGAGCGACTCGAACGCACCCAGCCGTCGCGCGACGAGCAGATAAACGACGACGACGACGATCGGCACCAGGGAGAACGCGGCCGCCGTCGGCAGCGCCTCGCCGCGGATGTTGTAGATGACCGTCCCGATGAACTGCTCGCTCGTGATCAGCCCCGGCGCGATGTAGTCCCCGAGCGTGAGGCAGAACGTGAAGATCGAGCCGGCCACGATCGCCGGGAACGCCAGCGGCAGGATCACGCGCGTGAAGGTCGTCAGCGAGCGTCCGCCGAGGTCCGCCGACGCCTCGAGGAACGAGTTCGGGATCCGCTCGAGGCCGGCGTAGATCGGCAGGATCATGAACGGCAGCCACAGGTACGTGAAGACGAGCCAGAGCCCGACCGTTGACAGGCCGTCGAAGTGGAGCCCGACCGGGTCGAGCGCCCAGTTGATGACGCCGCCCTCGGAGAGGATCGTGCGCCACGCATACGCCTTCACGAGGTAGTTCGCCCACAGCGGCACGAGGACGAGGACGACGAGCAGGTCGCGCGTGCGAGGCGACGCGACCCTAGCCATGTAGTAGGCGATAGGAAAGGCGAGCACGATGTCGGCGAGCGTCACGAAGACGGCCATCTGAATCGTCCGCCAGGCCACCTCGCGGTACACCGGCGTCTCGATGATTCGCTGGAAGTTCTCCAGGGTGAACTGGTGGACGACCTCACGCGTGAACGGGTCGGTGTCCCAGAGCGACGACAGCAGCAGGACGAAGAGCGACCCGAAGTAGACGAGGAGGAGCCACGCGAGCGGGAGTGCGAGCAGTGCCCACAGCCGAACACGCGGGTGGCGGAAGAAGAAGCTCGAGAGTCGCCGCCCCAGGCTCTCCCGGGGCGGCGACTCGGAGACGGGGACTGAGGTCATGCGTCCCGGCCGGTCAAGGGTGCGTTACCCCTTGATCTCCGTCCAGGCCGCTTCCCAGTCCTCCTGGGTCTTGCACGTCGTCGAATCGTCGTCGTCCCCGCAGTCCTCGACGGGGGTCGTCCAGTAGTACACGTCCTCCCACCACGCCTCGTCGTCGGCGTGGTACTCGTCGCAGTGGTTCTGGTTCTTCGTGAGCTCGCACGCCTTCAGGTTGACGGGCGCCTCACCGAAGCCCTCCGCCACGGCTGCCTGCGCCTCCGGCGAGATCATGTGATCCATCCAGAGGTACATGCAGTTCGGGTTGGCGGCCTTCGAGTAGATCATCCACGTGTCCGACCAGCCGGTCGTTCCCTCCGTCGGCTTGATCGCCGTGACTGCCACGGGCGGGTCGGCCGCGGTGAGCTGGACGTACTGGTACGGCCACGTCGTGCCGACGACGCTGTCGCCGTTCGTGTACTCGGCGATCTGCTTCGCGACGTCGCCCGGCCAGTAGTTGAGTCCGGCAGCGGCCTGCTTCTTCAGCAGGTCGACGGCCGCGTTGAACTGCTCCTCGTTGAGCTGGTACGGGTTGTCGATCCCGAGATCCGGTTGTGTCGCCTTCAGGTACACGGCCGCATCCGCGATGAAGATCGAGTCGTCGTAGATCGAGACCTTGCCCTTGTACTTCTGCAGCTGGTCGTCCTCCCAGATCACGCTCCAGCTGTCCGTGTCCGCGGGGACGATGTCGTTGCGGAACATGAGGTAGTTCGGTCCGCGCCCGTGCGGCACGCCGTAGGGCTGGCCGTCCAGGCTGTTGTAGTCCTTGTTCTTGATGCCCTCCTGCACGTCCACGTAGTTCGGGATGAAGTCCACGTTGACCGGAGCGACCTCGCCCGTGGTCATGAGGCGGACGCTCGCGTTTCCGGATGCGGACACACCGTCGTAGGCACCGGTCTGGATGAGGCTGATCATGTCGTCGGATGAGGCGCCGTCCTTCGTGTTCACCGTGCATCCGGTCTCCGCCTGGAACTCGTCCACAAGCTGGGCGTAGCCCGCCCACTGGACGACGTTCACCTCTCCTTCCTCACGCGCGAGCTCCTTGATCTCGTCGAGCGAGGTGCCCAGCCCCTCGATCTCCGTGGCGGCGCTTCCACCACCGCCGTCGTCGTCACCACCGCAGCCGGCTGCGACGACGCTGAGCGCCGCGACGAGCAGGCCGAAGGCGGCCCATCGAGCGACGCGTAGCTTGCGTCCCTTCATTCGGATCCTCCCTCCGATTCATCGATCTCCGACTCCTGTCCTGGACGCCACTCGACCCGCACGCGTCGTCCCTTCACCTCGAGCACCTCGCTCGAGCCCTCCTCGAGGTTCTGCGCGAGCACCTGCAGCTCGCCACCACGGTCGAGCGTAACGTGGTAGCGAGTCACAGGCCCCACGTACTGCACGTCTCGCACGAGGCCCGCCTCGACGTGGGCTCCCGGTTCGGCCTCCGCCCCGTCCTCGAGGAGGTTGATCTTCTCGGGCCGAACGGTGTAGCGCCGCCCGTTTCGCTCGAGGACGTTCGAGAAGCCCACGAAGCCAGCGATGAACTCGCTCTGGGGATGCTCGTACACCTCCGCAGGAGGGCCGATCTGCTCGATCCGGCCGTCGTTGAACACCGCGATGCGATCGGACATCGTGAGCGCCTCCTCCTGGTCGTGCGTGACGTAGACGAACGTGATCCCGACCTCGCGCTGGATCGACTTCAACTCGATCTGCATCTGCTGGCGCAGCTTCAGGTCGAGCGCGCCGAGGGGCTCGTCGAGCAGGAGCACCCGCGGGCGGTTCACGATCGCACGCGCGAGCGCGACACGTTGGCGCTGCCCGCCAGAGAGCTGTGACGGTTTGCGTGCCCCGTGGGCGGCGAGCCGCACCATCTCCAGCGCCTTCAGGGCGCGCTCGCGGCGCTCGCCCTTGGAGACCTTCTTCACCATCAGCCCGTACTCGACGTTCGCCTGCACCGTCATGTGTGGGAAGAGCGCGTAGTCCTGGAACACCGTGTTGACGGGGCGGTCGTACGGTGGGAGGCGCGACACGTCCTCGCCCGCGAGCTCGATCGAGCCCTCGTCGGGGACCTCGAAGCCCGCGATCATGCGAAGCGTCGTCGTCTTGCCCGAGCCTGACGGGCCGAGCATCGTGAAGAACTCCCCTTGCTCGATGTCGAGGTCGATCCCGTCGACCGCGACGACGTCTCCGTAGCGCTTTGTCAGGCCTCTGACGCTGATGTCCGGCGCGCCGTTAGTGCTACGCGCCAAGCGATTCCTCCAGGACGGCGAGCCCCTCGTCCAACTCGTCCGGCGCGATGTTGAGAGGTGGCAGCAGGCGGATGACGTTGCCGTAGAGGCCGCACGAAAGCAGGATGAGGCCGCGCTCGAACGCAGTGTCGACGACGGCCTTGGCGCGATCCGGCGAGCGCTCGGCGAACTCGAACGCGAGCATCGAGCCGAGCCCGCGCACCTCGCCGATGTCCGGCGTGGCTGCGGCGATCTCCTCGAGGCGTGCACGCAGAGTCTCGCCGAGCGCGCGCGCGCCGGCGAGGAACTCAGGATCGCTCACGATGTCGAGCACCGCGAGTGCGGCCGCGCACGAGAGCGGGTTGCCGCCGAACGTCCCACCGAGGCCGCCCGGCGGCACCGCATCCATCACCTCTGCCCCACCGGTGACACCGGCGAGGGGCAGTCCACCGCCGATCGACTTTCCGAAGACCGTCATGTCGGGCTCGGCACCCGGGTACTGCTCGACCGCCCACATCGTCCCCGTGCGTCCGACTCCAGACTGCACCTCGTCGTTCACCCACAGGATCCCGTGCAAGCGGCACAGCTCGTGGAGTCGCGGCACGTAGTCCTGAGGCATCGCGACGAACCCGCCCTCGCCCTGCACGGGCTCGAGGACCACACACGCAACCGTGGACGGGTCGACGTCGGCCTTGAAGAGATGCTCGAGCGCCGCGATCGCGTCGTCGGAAGAGATGCCGTGGTATGGGTAGGGCGCCGGGGCGCGGTACACCTCGGGTGCGAACGGGCCGAATCCCGCCTTGTACGGCTTGACCTTGCTCGTCATGGTCATCGCGAGCAGCGTGCGCCCGTGGAATGCGTTGTCGAAGACAACGACCGCGGGACGGCCGGTGGCGGTGCGCGCGATCTTGACCGCGTTCTCGACGGCCTCGGCACCCGAGTTCACGAGGATCGAGCGCTGCTCGCCGCCGCTGCACGGCGACAACTCGGCGAGCCGGCGGCAGACCTCGACGTACGGCTCGTAGACGCCGATCATGAAGCACTGGTGCAGGTAGCGATCCGCCTGCTCCTTGATCGCGTCGACGATCGCGGCGTGCCGATGGCCGGTGTTCTGGCAGCCGATCCCGCCGGCGAAGTCGATGTAGGAGCGCCCGTCGGGGTCGATGACGCGAGCGCCTTCGGCGTGTGCGACGACGAGCTTCGGCGTCGACATGCCTGGAGCGACGTAGCGAGCGCGGTCGGCGAGGATCCGCTCGGCCGCTGTCGTGTCAGTCGGCTGCATCGCGCGATTATCGGGCCTGCGCTGCCCTGCGGCAACCGGCGGGAAGTTACGCCGCGACCGCGTACCCTATGAGCGCGCCGGAGTAGCTCAGCTGGTAGAGCACGGGTTTTGTAAACCTGAGGCCGTGGGTTCGAGTCCCACCTCCGGCTTGTCCGACGTTGTCCGTCCGAGCAACGCGGTACGCTCGTTGCATGGAGCACCCCAAGGACGTCGGCGACCGAACAACGCTCACAGTCATGCTTGCACTTCGCGAGCTGGGGTACGCCATCTCGGTGCCGTTCGGCGAGAACACGCGATACGACCTCGTCATTGATGACGGAAGGCGTCTGCAACGCGTTCAGTGCAAGACCGGGCGTCTTGCGAAGGACTGCGTGGAGTTCCGAACGTCCAGCTCATATGCGCACCACCCGAACCCGAAACCTACGCAGCGCCACTACAGAGGGCAGGTCGACTGCTTCGCAGTGTTCTGCCCGGCAGGTAGGCGAGATCTACCTGATCCCGATCGACGGTCTGCCCGACGATCGGGCGCTTCTGCGACTAACCCGCCACTGAACAACCAGCGGAAACGCATCCGGCTCGCCCGCGACTACCGGATCGCGTCGGTCGAGCTACCGAAGCTGACCATCAAGCCAAGACCTCGCGCGTCTTCTGGTGCGCGAGGATCTTCCGCTTGACCCGCTGCAGGGCGTTGTCGATCGTCTTCGTGTCGCAGCCGAGGTCCTCCGCCATCTCCTCGTAGGAGTTCCCCTCGAGGTAGAGCGTCAGCGCCTCGGACTCGAGCGACGAGAGCCCGGTGCCGAGGCAGAACACGAGGCTCTGGAGCTCCTCGGTCGAGATGACGCACACCGACGGGTCGTTGACGCCAGGGCCCGGCAGCGCGTCGCCGAGCGTGCAGTCGCCCTCGGACTCCTGGCCGGCCGGCGTGTGGCTGAACGAGACATACGTATTGAGTGGGGAGTGCTTGAACCGAGTCGCGCGTCTTGATCGCGGTGATGATCTGCCGTGTCACGCACAGCTCGGCGAAGCTCCTGAACGATGTCTCCTTGTCGGGACGGAAGTCGCGCACCGCCTTGTACAGGCCGATCATCCCCTCCTGGATCAAGTCGTCGCTGTCGCCGCCGGCGAGGAAGTACGAGCTCGCCTTCAGCCGCACGAACCCCGTGTACCGGCGCATGAGATCGTCGAGCGCCTGCTGGCTGCCGTTCCGGGCCTTCAGAACGAGCTGCAGATCCTCGAGCTCTCGCTGGGCCTTCTGTGCTGGCTTCAGCCCTGGCTTCAGTGCTGTGGCGGTGCGAGCGGCCATGCCTGTACCCCCATGTCGACGGCGTTGCGAGATCTGCTCGAACGGACGATCATGCTCCCTCTCGTGCAAGTCTCACCTTGAAGTTGAGGGAGAACCTAGCACCATCGTTCAGGCGATACAAGGGGTTTGCGAGAAATGCAGGATGCTAAGAACATATGTTCGCATACGACGAGACGCCCTGCGTGTGGCGCGCTGGCGAGGCAAGCCGCCCCTACTGGCCGCGGCGCAACCGCTCGAGCTGCTCGCGCGTCTCCGGATCTAGGCGGTCGCCGACACGGCCGCCAGCACCCTGCCGCTCGTGATCCACGTGCCGGACCGGCTGGAGCTCGGCGAGGAACGCGCTCGAGCCGAGCTTGCGCACCTCCTGACCCGATGTCCAGCGGACGGCGTGGTCGGAGGACACGACGCATACGAGCTCGGACGCGCGGTTCTCGGCCGCGAGCCGCTCGAGGAGGTCGTCGGCGTGCGAGGTGAACCGCACCCTGAGCGGCCCGATCGTGCGTTCCTCGCCCACGCCGTCGAACACGACGACGCCGCGTACGCCCTTTCCTGCGACGAAGCTCGCAAGCGTGTCGACGAGCTCGTCGCGGTCGGCGAACGAGCTCGCATGCATCAGGTTGTAGCCGTCGAACAGATACAGCGTCGGTTCAGCCATCGCGCATCGCTCTCTGGCGCCGTGCTTCGTACAGCAGCAGCGCCGCGGCAACGGAGACGTTGAGCGAGCCGACCTGGCCGGCAAGCGGGATCGCCACCGTTGCGTCACAGGTTCGGCGCACGAGCGGCCGGACGCCCTTGCCCTCGGCGCCGAGCACGAATGCGACGCCGCCGGTGAAATCCGTATCCCACATCGAGACCGAGCCATCCGAATCGGCCGCGTACGCCCAGAGGTCGGAGCCCTTGATGTCTCCGAGGTAGCGCGAGAGATTCGGCACGACCGCGACCGGCAAGTGCTCGACCGCGCCCGCAGAAGCACGACACACGGCCGGCGTGACGCGGGCCGACCCGTGTGCGGGAACGACGACGGCGGTTGCTCCGGCTCCCTCGGCGCCGCGCACGACCGCTCCGAGGTTGTGCGGATCGGTGACCTGGTCCAGGCAGACGAGCAGCGGGTTCTCCTCCTTCGTCAGCTCGTACGCATCCGCGTAGCGGAACGGTTCGCACCAGGCAACGACGCCCTGGTGGTCGCGCGTGCCTGCAGCTTCGGTGAGGACGCGTTCTTGCTTGACCTGAGGACGCGGGCCGGCGTCGAGCCACGGGATCTGGTTGGCAGCGCGTTCAGTGACCCAAGTCTCGAGCACCTCTCTCGGGCCGCGGTAGAGCTCACGCGCCGGGTTTCGCCCGTAGACGAGCTCGCGGGTCAGCGTCATCTGCTGCGCACGAGCCGGAAGCCGTCGGCCGCGTCACGCACGTCCCAGCCCGCGGCCTCGATCTCGGCCCGCACGCGGTCGGCCTCTTCGAAGTCGCGTGCGGCACGCGCGGCCAGCCGCCGTTCGGCCAGCTCGACGACTTCCCGGGGTGCCTCGTCCTCGACGGCCAGGGACTCCAGCCCGAAGATGCCGAGCGCCCTGCGCAGCAGCTCGTGATCGCGCCACTCGTGCATCACCGCGAGCGCAGCCGGTGTGTTGAAGTCGTCGTCGAGCGCCGCCGCGAAGCGCACCCAGGCGTCATCCGGGGCAGGCTCGCCCGGGTTACGGAACACGTCTCGGAAGCGCTCCGCGCGCGCGGCCGCGGCGGCCATCGCTTCAGGGGTGAAGTCGATCGGCTTGCGCCACTGGCCCGTGAGGAAGTAGACGAGCAGCGTCTCTCGACCCCACCTGTCGATCACCTCACGAAGCGTGCGGACGTTGCCGACCGACTTGGCCATCTTCTCGTCGTCGAGCTCGAGCATTCCGTTGTGCAGCCAGATGCGCGCGAACGGGCGACCGGCGGCCCGTGACTGAGCGAGCTCGTTCTCGTGGTGCGGAAAGCGCAGGTCGTTCCCGCCCCCGTGGATCTCGAACTCGGGGCCGAGGAACTTCTCGGCCATCGCGGAGCACTCGATGTGCCAGCCCGGCCGGCCGGGGCCCCACGGCGAGCTCCACGCGAAGTCCTCGCTCGGCTTTTTCGCCTTCCAGAGCGCGAAATCGCGCTGATCGGCTTTCAGCTCGCTCGGCTCCTGGGCGATCATCTCGTCGAGCTTTGCGCCCGACAGACGCCCGTAATCCGGAAAAGAACCGACGCGGAAATACACGTCTCCGTTGGCGACGTAGGCCATGTCCTTGGCGATCAGCTCCTCGACGAGCGCGATGATCTCGTCGATCGTCTCACTCGCCAGCGGCTCATCATCAGGTCGGCCGAGCTCGAGGTCATCGGTGTCCTGGCGGTACCAGTCCGTCGCCCGAGCGGCAAGCTCCCGGCTCGCGATCCCCTGACTCGCCGAAGCCTCGTACACGCGATCGTCGACGTCGGTGATGTTCGCGACGAGCCTGACGTCGTGGCCCTTCTCCTCGAGCCATCGCTTCAGCCAGAGGCCGAGGACGTAGGGCCTCGCGTTACCGACGTGGACGCGGGCGTACACGGTTGGCCCGCAGACGTACATGCCGATCTGCCCGCGATCGGACGCCACCTCGACTTCGGCGCGGGTCAGCGAGTCGTAGAGCTGCATGCGTGCCAAGTTACAACCTGCAACTAGGTGCCTTCTGCACGGGCCGCGCGGGCGAGAGCCTCGTCGCGCGGCAGCGCGGCGAGGACCGAGGCGAGCTCGGGTCCCTTGTCGGAGCCGGTGAGCGCTAGCCGGAGCGAGCGCAGGTCGCCGCCGACGGCCTTCACCTCGCGGACGATGGCTCGCGACTCGTCTGCCGACAGCCGCTCGGGCGCCGGCGACCGCAGCTCCGCGAAGCGGTCGAGGGTAGGCCGAGCGTCCTCTCCGAGGACGACCGGATCGGGCTCGAGGACCAGTCGCGCATACGCACGCGCCTCGGCGATGGTCCTCGCTCCGCGCAACGCCGGCACGACGTCGACAGGAGCCTCCGCAGCAGCGGCAAGCTGGTCGTCGGACATCGCGGCGATGGCGTCGACTGCGAGCCGGCCCAACCTCGAGAGATCGAGCTGCACGTCGTGTTGCGGAAGATCGAGCTCGTCGAGGTACGCGCGCACCGCGCTCGCCGGGAGCCCTTCCTCGCGCAGTTCGGCGATCGAGGAATGGCCGTGGCGCTTCGAGAGCTTCTTCCCGTCCGGGCCGAGCACGAGCCCGTGGTGGACGACCTCCGGCATCTCGCCGCCGATCGCTCGCGCAATAGCCTGCTGGATCGGGAGGTTCGGCCTATGGTCGTTCCCTCGGATGACATGCGTGATGCCGAGGGCGAGGTCGTCCGCAACGGTCGCGAGCTGGTAGGTGCCCGTCCCGTCCGCACGCAGGAGCGTCGTGCCGTCGCGAGCCAGTCGCACGGACCCGTCCTCGTCGCGCACGGCCGCTCCGGCTCCGACGGCACGCTCGGCCGCCTCCGCGTACATCGCGCTGCGCTCGCGCTGCCGCACTGGTCCCTCGTCGAAGACGACTCCGAGCCACGCGAGTTCGCCGAGGATCGCTTCTTCGCCACCCGCGACCGTGCGCGACGGATCCGTATCGTCGATTCGGAGCACGAGCACACCGTTCTGCGCATCGGCGAACCGCCGGTTGGCGACCGCCGTCAGAGCGTTACCGACGTGGAGCGAGCCGGTCGGGCTCGGAGCGAAGCGGACGCGGACTGGCACGGGCTACGCGTCGATGGGAACGTGACCTGGCTCGGCGGCGACTCGCCCGAGCCAGTCTCGAATCGCGGGATACGGCTCGAGGTCGAAATCGCCCTCGTGCGCGACGTGCGTGTACGCATAGAGCGAGATGTCCGCGACCGAGTACCGATCGCCGACGAAGAATGCCCGGCCGTCGAGGTGCCGCTCCATCGCGTCGAGCGCCGCGTACCCGCCCGCGAGCAGGCGCTCGCGCTGCCGCTCGAATCTTTCCGGCTGCCCCGAGTACGTCTTCCAGAAGCGCGCCACGGCGATGTTCGGCTCGTGGCTGTACTGCTCGAAGAACTGCCACTGCAGCACCTGCGCACGCTGGTACGCATCCTCGGGTACAAACTGGGTCCGATCGCCGAAGTACCAGAGGATCGCGTTGGACTCCGCGAGCGGCCGTCCGTCGTCGAGGACGAGCGTCGGCACGCGCAGCCCCGGGTTCAGGTCGCCGAGAAGCTCCTTGCGGTTCGAGCGATCCACCACCGAGACGTCTTCGGTCTCGTAGTCGGTCCCGAGGTGCGCCAGCAGGAGCCGCACCTTGTAGCAATTGCCCGAGACCGCAGAGTTGTAGAGCAGCACGTCGACAGCGTAGTCAGGCGTGAGTACGCTCCGGGCGTGGCGAAGAGCGCGACCCGCCGACTGACTGACGAGGAGCTCGCGAGCCTGCTCGAGCTCGCACGCAAAGCGGACGGCGTCGAGCTCAAGCTCACCGTGCCGGCCACCGACCACCGAGCCCTGATCGACTCGCTCGGGCTGGATCCGCTCGACGCGCAGATCAGGCAGGTCTTCTTCTTCGACACTCCCGAGCTCGACCTCAATTCGGCTGGCGTCGTCGCCCGCGCGCGAAGGGTCCAGGGCCGGCCGGGAGACACGGTCGTGAAGCTCCGCCCGGTCGAGCCCGATGCTCTACCGGCAGAGCTGCGCGCCTCGCCGAATCTCGTCGTGGAAGTCGACGCGATGCCCGGCGGCTACGTCTGCTCGGCGGCGCTGAAAGCGAAGACAACGGCACCCGCGGTACGCGACGCGGCGCTCGGAAGATCGCCGATCCGGAAGCTCTTCTCGAAGGAGCAGCGAGCGTTTTTTTCGGCTCATGCCCCCGACGGGCTCGCGCTGAAGCAGCTCTCGGTGCTTGGTCCCATCTTCGTCCTCAAGCAGAACCTCGAGCCCGAGGAGCTCGGGCGACGTTTGACCGCTGAGGTCTGGCTCTACCCCGACGGCTCGCGGATCCTCGAGCTCTCGACGAAATGCACGGCCGCGAACGCATTCCAGGTCGCTGCCGAGGCGCGCTCGTTCCTCACGGAGAGAGGCGTGAACCTGCACGGACGGCAGGAGACGAAGACGAAGGCCGCGCTGACCTTCTTCTCGAAGCAGCTCCGGGCCGCGTCCGCCGCTGCCTCCTAGCGGTAGTCGGGGTTCGCGAAATCGAAGCGGCACCCCGCGTCCCACAGCGAGCGCTGGTTGCCGTGCGCAGGCACGCCGCCGGCGTCCTTGAGCATCCGCGCGAGGTGGAGCACGTTCCAGGTCATGAAGGTCGTGTTCCGGTTCGTGAAGTCGTTGTCGGGGCCGCCCGAGCCCTCGTCGAGATACGACGGCCCGGGGCCGGCCTCCCCGATCCAGCCCGCGTCGGCCTGAGGCGGGATCGTGTATCCGAGATGCTGGAGCGAGTAGAGGATGCTCATCGAGCAGTGCTTGATCCCGTCCTCGTTGCCCGTGATGAGGCAGCCGCCGACCTTGCCGTAATACGCGTACTGGCCGTGCTCGTTCAGCAGGCTCGAGCACGCGTACAACCGCTCGATCAGGCGCGTGCAGACCGACGACTTCTCGCCGAGCCAGACCGGCGAGCCGACTACGAGGATGTCGGCGGACTGGACCCGCTCGTACAGCGCCGGCCAGTCGTCGCTCGCCGCGCCGTGCTCGCGCATATCGGGCCACACGCCAGGGGCCAGGTCGTGGTCGACCGCGCGAGCGAAGTCGACGCCGACGCCGTTCCGCTTCATGATCTCGATCGAGATCCGCATGAGCCCCTCGGTGTGGGAGAGCGCCGGTGAGGGCTTGAGCGTGCAGTTGACGTAGAGCGCACGCAGGTCCGAGTAGTCCCAGCGGCTCGTTTCGCAGAGCTCCTCCTGGAAGTCGGTCAGGCTCACAGTTCCCTCCTCGCTCAGATGGCTCGCGTACCCTCGCACGCGTGGAGCGGCTCCTGCTCGAGTGGTTCGAAGTGCACGGCCGCGACCTCCCGTGGCGGGAAACGCGAGACCCGTACGCGATCCTCGTCTCGGAGGTGATGCTGCAGCAGACACAGGTCGTGCGCGTGCTTCCGCGGTACCGCTCATGGCTCGAGCACTGGCCGACCTCGGACGCGCTCGCCGCGGCCTCGTCGGCCGACGTGATTCGGGAATGGCAGGGCTTGGGGTACAACCGCCGAGCGCTGAATCTCCAGCGCGCTGCTCGCTACGTCGCGCGCAACGGCTGGCCGGCGGAGCTCACTGGGCTACCAGGCGTGGGTCCATACACCGCCGCCGCCATCCGTTGCTTCGCGTTCGAAGAGGACGTGCTACCGGTGGACGTCAACGTCGGACGCATCCAGCGCCGGACGAGGGGCGCGTTCTCGTCGAGTGCGGCCCACGCGCTGATGGATCTCGGCGCGACGATCTGCCTGGCGCGAGTCCCGCGCTGTGACCAGTGCCCGCTTGCGAGCCACTGCCCCTCGCGCGGGATCCGTGAAAAGCCCGCCCGCAAGCAGGGGCCGTTCGAGGGCTCGTTCCGACAGCGCCGTGCGACGACGCTCCGCGTCGTCGCGGGCGCGCCGCACCCGATCACTGAGCTCGACGACGAGGCCGTCCGCTCCCTCGAGCGAGACGGCCTCGTGGCGGTAGATGAAGGCGTCGTCGCACTTCCCTCGTAGGGGCGAGATATATCTCGCCCCTACAGAACCGGACAGTTCACGACGATCGGCATCGCCCGGATCGTGACGTCGCCGGCTCGCTGCGCGCGCGCAACGGCCGCGGCCGAGCGCAGGACACGAACGTCTGCGCCCTCCGTCCACGTCACCGTCCTCACCGCCCAGAGCGGCGTGTAGTCGCGGCGTCCGGGGACGGTATCGATGATGTTGCGCTGCCTCTCGTCGCCGTTGGTGAATGCCCAGATCGGCGCGACCTTGTTCCCCGCCTTCAGCTTGACCGGGCCGAAGTCGAGGTACGAGACGACCTCACCGCGGTAGAAGCCGAGCGTTACGTCCTGCGAGTACGTCTTCACCGGCCCGTCGGCGGCGAACGCAGGCAGCGCGAATGCGATCGCGGTGAGGGCTGCCGCGAAACCGAGTACCAGTATCCGCCTCATCGTGCTCTCCTTCCGTCCATGACGGCTTCGACGCTACGAGGCTGGGCTTGCGTCAACCTGACGACGAGGTGAACTTCTCCTTGTTCACCTCCGCGTAACGCGGCCCGACGCACAATGCGACGGTGGCAACCGTCCTCGTCGTGGACGACGAGCCGATCGTGCGCGAGGTCGTCGTGCGCTACCTCGAGCGCGAAGGGCACCGCACGCTCGAAGCCGGCGACGGAGACGCCGCGCGCGGGATGATCGAGCGTGCGGACCCCGATCTGGTTGTCCTCGACGTGATGCTCCCCGGAGCCGACGGGCTCGAGCTGTGCCGCTGGATCCGCGGACGCTCCGAGCTCCCGGTGATCATGCTGACTGCCCGCGGCGAGGAGGCCGACCGGATCGTCGGCCTCGAGCTCGGCGCGGACGACTACGTCACGAAGCCGTTCTCGCCTCGCGAGCTGGCCGCACGAGTACGAACGGTGCTCCGCCGCAGTGCGTTCTCCGCGCCGGCGGCAGCGACGCTCGAATTCGGCGACGTCGAGCTCGAGCGCGAGACGCGCGAGGCGCGCAAGGCCGGCGCGCTGATTCGCCTGACCGTGAAGGAGTTCGACCTCCTCTGGTTCCTCGCCAGCCACCCGCGCCGCGTGTTCTCCCGTGACCAGCTGATGGCGAGCGTCTGGGGGTACACGGCGGCGCTCGATACCGGCACCGTCACGGTCCACGTGCGCCGGCTCCGCGAGAAGATCGAGGACGATCCCTCTCAGCCGAGGTACCTCGAGACCGTCTGGGGCGTCGGCTACAGGCTCGCGGCATGATCGCGATGATCGGCTCCGCCGCGCTCGTCGCCGTCGCGACACTGGCGGTCGGGCTCGCTCTCGCCTACCTGCTTCGGCTGCTACCCACGGTACGCCTCCAGCTAGCAGGCCTGGCATTCCTCGCCGTCCTGCTCCCGCTCGGCGCGGTCCTGCTCTCGGGGTGGGTGATGTTCCACATGGGCGAGGACGTGAAAATCCTCGCGGTCACTGCCGCCTCCGCTCTCACTGCGGTCGTGGCCGCGCTCGTGCTCGCGCGCTCGATCTCCGGGTCGATCGAGCGAGTCCGGTACGCGTCGGTGGAGATGGCGCGCGGGGACCTCGAAGCACGTGCACCCGAAGGAGGCCCGGCAGAGGTCGCCGAGCTCGCCGCCTCGTTCAACGAGATGGGAACCAACCTCCGGCGCCTCTTCGACACGCGCCGCGAGCTCGTGGCCTGGGCGAGCCACGACCTGAGAACGCCCCTCGCGAACATGCAGGCGATGCTCGAGGCGCTCGAGGATGGCCTCGGCGATCCGGAGGAGTACGTCCCCGTCCTCCGCGAGCAGGTGCGCGCGCTCTCGCTACTCGTCGACGACCTCTTCGAGCTCGCGCGCATCGACGCAGGCGCGCTGACGCTCGAGCTTCGGCAACTGCCTGTCGCGCCGGTCGTCTCCAGCACGCTGCGGAGCATCGAGGCCGAGGCGAGGAGCCGGCACGTGAAGCTCGGCGCGGACGTGGGCGAGGACGTCACCGCCCGCTTCGCTCCGGACAAGCTCGAGCGCGTGTTGATGAACCTGCTGACGAACGCGCTCCGGCACACGCCATCGGACGGGGCGGTCGCGGTTCTCGTCGAGCCGAGGCGGGGCGAGGTGCGGGTCGCCGTCGAGGACACGGGTGAGGGCCTCGACTCCGAGGCCCGCGAGCGCATGTTCGAGCGATTCTGGCGCGGAGACCAGTCTCGCTCGTCGCGCGGGGCGGGGCTCGGGCTCGCGATTGCGCGAGGCCTCGTCGAGGCGCACGGTGGGCGGATCTGGGCCGAGGATCGCGAGGGCGGCGGCGCCCGCGTGTGTTTTACGCTGCCGGCCGGCTGAGGAGCGCGACCGCCTGGGCCGCGAGCCCTTCCCCTCGACCGGTGAACCCGAGGTGATCGGTGGTCGTCGCGCGCACTGTCACCCTGCCGCCGTCGACGCCGAGAGCGCCCGCGAGACGCTCGCACATCTCCTCACGGACGTCGCCGATCCTCGGCTCCTCGCCCACGAGCACGCAGTCCGCATTCACCAGCTCCCAGCCGGCTTCGCGCACCTCGCGGTACGCCTCCCACAGCAGGTCGAGCGAGGAGGCACCGCGGTACTGCTCGTCGCCCGAGGGGAACAGCGAGCCGATGTCGCCGAGGTTCGCGGCCCCGAGGATCGCGTCGATGAGCGCGTGCGCGACGACGTCGCCGTCCGAGTGTCCGGCAAGGCCTCGCGGATACTCGATCGGTACGCCGCCCAGGACGAGCGGCACACCCTCCTCGAGCGCATGCGCGTCGTAACCGAGTCCGACCCGGAGCTCACTCGTCATCAGTGGTTCCTCCGGGAGGTACGGTGCTGATTCGCCGGCGAAAACCGAGCAGGCCTAGGACGCAGGGAGGCCGCATACCGGTAGGAATGTGGCCGACAGAGGACGACGGCATGCGAAGTGTTTGCAGCCGCGCGAAGAAGTGACGTACCTCCCGGAGGGACCACTAGAACGAGGCTAACGCGTCGGGCAGCGAGGCGAGATCGTCGAGGCCGAGTGAGGCTTCCGGAGGAGTCGGCTGCAAGAGACCCCACGGGCCGCGGCGGACATGGACGGCGACGAGGCCCGCCCGGGCCGCCGGAAGCACGTCGTTGTCGACGCGGTCGCCGACGTACACAGTCTCCTCGGCGTCGAATCCCATGAGCTCGACGACCCGCTCGAAGAACGCCGGATCAGGCTTGCGCACTCCGAGGCTCGCGGAAGACGAGATCACGTCTGCGGGCAGCGCCGATTCGCGTGCCCACGCCTCCAGCAACTCGGTCTGGTTGCCGACGATGCCGACGCGGAGCCCGAGTGCGCGGACACGCTCGAGACAGTCCAGCGCGTCCGGATACAGATCGTCCAGCGAATACGTGACGTCGTGCCACCATCTCGGCGGCTTGTCGATGCCGAGGTGGCCCCACAGCGCCTCGTGCTCCTCTCCTCGCGCGATCGTGACGCCGAGGGCGGCCCAAACGACGTGTGGCTGCAGGCCTTCGCGATCGGCCAAACCCCGCCACCAGCGTTCCTCGTCGACGAGCGTCTCGCCTACGTCGAAGACGACGGCCTTCAGAGCCACGATTCGGCGAGCGCGAGGTCCGCGGGCGTCGTCACCTTCAGCAGCCGTGGATCGCCCTCGACGACCGCGACTCGCCCGCCGCTGCGCTCGACGAGCGAGGCGCAGTCGGTCGCTCCTGAGAGGTCGCCGCCGAAGGCACGCCTGAGCGACGGCGCGAGGAAGGCCTGCGGGGTTTGCGCAGACACGAGGCCCTCGCGGTCGACCGTCTCGGTGACGACCCCGCTGCGAACGCGCTTGACCGTGTCGGAGACGGGTAGCACCGGCACAGCGCCGTCGAGCCCCTCACCGAGCGGCGCGAGCAGCCGCTCGACGACCGCGTCGTCGACGAACGGACGCGCCGCGTCGTGCGCAATCACGACGACCGCGCCCTCGGGCACCTCGGCGAGCGCTGCCGCCACCGACTCTGCTCGCGTCACGCCGCCCGTGACGCACGCGACGACTTTCGACGCAGCGAGCTCCTCGGCAAGCAGGATGCACGGCTCTTCCCAACCCGGCGGGGCCGCGACGACGATCGCGTCGATCAACGGGCAGCGGTCGAGCCGGTCGAGGCTCTCCGCGAGCAGCGGCCTACCGCCGAGAACGGCGAATGCCTTCGGCCGATCGATACCGAGCCGCCCGCCGGACCCGGCTGCGGCGATGAGCGCCCAAGTGGCCCCGACCTCGCCGGGGCTTCGGCTCATGCGCTCGCGGTCGCGGCCTTCGGCTTCGCTCGTGACTTCGGCTTCGGCTGCCCGGCGCGCGAGAGCACCTCGTCGAGCCAGGCCGCTGCCTCTTCCTCGTTCATGTCCTTCGCGTACATGAGCTCCGAGGCGAGGATCTTCTTCGCCTTCACGAACATCTGCTTCTCGCCGGTGGAAAGGCCCTTCTCGTTGTTACGGACGGCGAGGTTTCGTACGACCTCCGCGAGCTCGAAGATGTTCCCCGTCTTCATCTTGTCGCGGTTGTGCTTGAAGCGACGGTTCCAGTTCTTCGGCATCTCAGTGGACCCACCGGAGAGCGTCCTGACGACCATGGTCACTGTGCGTTGGTCGATGACCGTTCGGAGGCCTACCCGCTCCGCGTTCTCGCAGGGGACGTTCACGGTCATGTCGTTGTGGAGGATCTGGATCGTGAGGTACTCCTTCACCTCGCCGAGAACCTCCCGCTTTTCCTTCCGCACGACCGTGCCTGCGCCATGGTGCGGATAGACGACCTTGTCGCCAATGTCGAACAAGAGGGCCTCCCCGGTGTCGATGTCCGTCGCCTTCACGAAAAAGTGCCGGCAGTGTCTTCCTGCCGGCGTCCGGGTCACATCATAGCGGGTTCTTCATAGGCCATTAACGGAACCGCAACGAGCTCGCGAGGGCGCCTAGGCGGCCTCCTCGGCCCGTGCCTTGGCCTCGAGGCCCGTCTCGAGCGCCGCCCGCAGCGTCTCAACCGGTGTGACACGGACGTTCGTACGATCGGGCGTTCCAGCCGACGCGACGACGGTTGCGATGCCGAGCTTGGCGCACTCCTCGAGCCGCCGCTCGGCCTGCGACGCCTGGCGCAATCGGCCGGTGAGCCCGATCTCACCGAACGCAGCGAGGCCCTCACGCACCGGTACGCCGCGAGCTGCGGAGGCGATGGCGAGGGCGACCGCGAGATCGGCTCCGGGCTCCTCGATCCGCACGCCGCCAGCGACGTTGACGAACACGTCCGCACTCGCGAGCGGTACTCCGGCGTGACGGCCGAGCACCGCGACGATCATCGCAAGCCGCTTCGGGTCGACCCCGGTGCCGACCCGGCGAGGCATCGCCAGATCTGTCGGCGCAACCAGCGCCTGCACTTCGAGAAGCATGGGACGAGTGCCCTCGAGGGTGCAGGCAACCGCCGCCCCCACCTCGCCCGCATGGGTCGTTCCGAAGAGCTCCGACGGGTCGGGCACCCCGACCAGACCCGCCGCCGTCATCTCGAACACGCCGAGCTCGTTCGTCGAGCCGAACCTGTTCTTGGTCGCCCGTAGAACACGATGCTCGTGATAGCGGTCGCCCTCGAACTGGAGGACGCAGTCGACGAGGTGCTCGAGCACCCGCGGGCCGGCGACGGCTCCGTCCTTGGTCACATGCCCGACGAGCACCGTCGCGATGTTCGCCTCCTTCGCGACGCGCAGGAGGCGCCCAGCCGCCTCGCGCACCTGCGCGACCGATCCCGGTGCCGACCCGAGGGCGGATGCGTGCAGCGTCTGGACGGAGTCGACGACGCAAACGTCCGGCCGCTCGGCCTCGAGCGTTGCGCACACCGTCTCCAGCTCGGTCTCGGCGAGGATCTCGACGGACTCGGCGCCGCCGAGCCGCCCCGCTCGCAGCGACACCTGCGCGGCGGACTCCTCCCCCGTGACGAGCAACGCCCGCCCCCCGCCGCGCGCGATCGCTCCCAACGCGGTGAGCAGGAGCGTCGACTTCCCGACTCCCGGTTCGCCCCCGACGAGAACGAGCGATCCGGGTACGAGCCCGCCGCCGAGAACTCGGTCGAGCTCCGCCACGCCGGTTGAGATCCGCGCGGCCTCCTCGACCGACACGGCGCCGATCGCAACGGGCTTCAGGGCAGCGTTCGCCGCAGCTTCGATTGCCGAGCCGTGGAGCTCCTCGACGAGCGTCCCGAACGCTGCGCAGCCCGGGCACTTGCCGAGCCAGCGGCCGGACGTCGTGCCGCACTCGGAGCACGTGAACTGAACGGTGACCTTCGCCACCGCCTCAGTCTAGGAGCGAGGGAAGACGCCCTCCGTCACGAAAGAGTGCGTTCTCGCTTGCAACTCGGGCGCACGTCGTTAAGAGTCCCCTTGGACGCCGCAGACGACCGACGAAAGGACGGGCCGAATGGAGAGACTCAATGCCCTCGGGCGCGGGACGCAGATCATGCTCGTCTCGAGCGTGCTGCTCCTGATCATCAGCTTCTTCAACTGGCAGGAGGTCGAGTTCGACCTCGGGCCCTTGGGCGAAGGCAGCGCCGGTGTGAGCGCCTGGGACGACCTGGGCGGAATCCTCATGGGGATCCTCACGATTGTTCTCATCGCCCGGATCGCCACAAGGCTTGCCGACGTGGACATTCCGATCCCGCTCTCGTTCGCGACGACGAGTTTCGTGCTCGGCGTTCCTCATCGCCGTGCTCGCGATCTGATCAAGAACCTCACGGACGACTACTCGACCTGGGCGAGCTACGTCGGGGTCGTCCTCGCGATCCTGATCGCCGTCGGGGCATGGCTCGAGATGCAGGAAGTCGGCGGCGTCGAACATGCTCAAGAGCCAGGTGCCGTCGAGCTAGGCGCAACGGCCACCGCGGCGGCTGGAGGAGCGTCGGAGCCGGCCTCCGAGGCACCTCCGCCGGCGGCGCCGGCAGCCGGCAGCACCGGAGCAGGCAGAGAGCGCGGCTGACGCCGCCGCGGATGCCGGCTCGGACGCAAGCGACGAGCCGTCGACCGAGCGGGACACCTAACCGCTCTCCAAGCAGCGATGCGACGCGGCGCTCACGAGCGCCGCGTCGTGCGCTCCGTCGTACTCCGTCGCGAAAAGAGCCTGCAAAGCCCCGATTCCTGAGTACGCTGTGAGCAAGTACGAATCGGACGGCGGCCGTCCGAACTCGATCCCCTACGCCGAAAGGGACGCAGATGGCGAAGTTCAAGGCGCTCTCACGGGGCACGCAACTCGTCCTCGTCGCCGGTCCGCTGCTGTTCGCTCAGCCTGTTCTTCACGTGGCAGAACGTCGAGGTCGACTACGGCCTTGCGGGCGTCGCGACGGTCCCGCTCGACGGCTTCGACGCGTGGGGGCTGCTCATCGCGCTCCTGACGATTTCCCTTGTCGCACTGGTCGCCCTCGTGCGGCTGACGGACGTGGACATGTCGGACGACGTTCCGTGGGAGACCGTGAGGTTGGCGCTCGGTGCCGCGGTGCTCGCGATCGCCGTCGTCAAGTCTTTGACCGACTCCGGCTCGACGTGGGAGAGCTACGCGTTCGTCGCACTCGCCGGCGCAGTTGCCTTCGGCGCCTACCTCGACTGGGCGGCGGCGCGAAGAGCCGAGCGACCCCTTCTCACGCGCAAGCGCCGCGGGATCAGCTCAGCCGTTTGACGAGGAGGACGCGGTCTTCCCCGGGCCCGTCGTAGTCCGACACCACCCGCTCGGCTTCGAAGCCGAGCGCCTCGTGAAAGGCGACCGAGCCCTGGTTCACCGGTGACGTGACGCAGCGGACGACGCTCCGCCCGTTTGCGCGTACCTCGTCGAAGAATCGCTCGTAGAGCGCCCGGCCGAGACCTTCGCCGCGGTCCTCCGGCGTGACGCCGACGAAATGGATATATGCCTCTTCGTCCGCCGTCTGCGAGAGGAACCCGCAGACGAACCCGAGAAGGTCGCCGTCCTCGTCTTCCGCGACGAAGCTCGTTCCCTCGAAGTGGATGAAGAAGAGCTTCGGGAGAATCGGCGCCATCTCGCGCCCGCCCCACCAGACGTTGATGCGGCCGATGACGCGCCCGTAGTCGGACGCCTTCGCATGCCGTATCGAGACGGCGTCAGTCGTCAGAGGCGTCGTCAGCGATGTCGTCGGCGAGCTCAGGCTCGTCGTCGGGAGCACCGACGGCAGCAGGCACGGGCGCGCCTTCGATGACGCGGATCTCGACGGGAGCCTCGTTCTCCAGCACCTCTTCGCGGCGGTCGACGATGAGCGTCGAGCCCGGCGCGAGGTCACGACCGAGGATGAAGTCCGCGAGCGGGTCCTCGATCATGCGCTGGATCGCTCGGCGCAGTGGGCGCGCGCCCATGGACGGGTCGTAGCCCTGCTCGACGAGGAGCTCGCGCGCGTCGTCCGTGAGCTCGATGACCACGCTGTGCTTTGCCATCTCCTCACGGACTCGCTTCATCATCAGGTCGACAACCTCGAGGATCTCGACCTTCTCGAGCTTGTGGAAGACGATGACCTCGTCGATGCGGTTCAGAAGCTCGGGCCGGAACACCTTCTTGAGCTCCGACATGACGCGCTCCTTCATCTCGTCGTACGAGAGTCCCTGCTCGTCGCCGATCGAGAAGCCGAGCGTCTGGTTCTTCGAGATCTGGGCGGCCCCGAGGTTCGAGGTCATGATCACGATCGTGTTGCGGAAGTCGACCTTCCGCCCCTGCGAGTCCGTGAGCTTTCCATCCTCGAGGATCTGCAAGAGGATGTTGAAGACGTCCGGGTGTGCCTTCTCGATCTCGTCGAGGAGGACGACGGAGTACGGCTTGCGGCGCACGGCCTCGGTGAGCTGGCCGCCCTCGTCGTACCCGACGTAGCCTGGCGGCGAACCGACGAGCCGCGACACGGAGTGCTTCTCCATGTACTCGGACATGTCGACCTGGATGAGCGCGTCCTCGTCTCCGAAGAGGAACTCGGCGAGCGTGCGGGCGAGCTCGGTCTTACCGACGCCGGAGGGGCCGAGGAAGATGAACGAGCCGGCGGGGCGCTTGGGATCCTTGATTCCGGCTCGGGCGCGCCGGATGGCCTTCGAGACCGCGACGATCGCCTGGTGCTGGCCGATGACGCGCTTGTGGAGCTCGTCCTCCATGCGAACGAGCCTCTCCGACTCGGCCTCGGTGAGCTTGAAGACGGGGATGCCCGTCCACATCGAGACGATGTCCGCGATCTCGTCCTCGCCGATCTCGGGCTGCTCCTCGTCGGCCTGGTTGCGCCACTCCTCCTCGAGCTCCTTCTTCTTCTGTGAGAGCTTGCGCTCCTTGTCGCGCAGCTGCGCGGCCTTCTCGAACTCCTGTGCCTCGATCGCGCCTTCCTTGTCGGCGCGGACCTTGTCGATCTCCTCCTCGAGCTCGCGGTAGCGCGGTGGCGCGGCCATGGTCGCGATCCGCACGCGTGAGCCGGCCTCGTCGATGAGGTCGATGGCCTTGTCGGGCAGGTAGCGGTCCTGGATGTACCGCTCGGCGAGCACGGCGGCGGCCTGAACCGCCTCGTCGGAGATCTTGCAGCGGTGGTGCGCCTCGTAGCGGTCACGCAAGCCGCGCAGGATTTGCACCGTCTCGTCGATCGTCGGCTCCTCGACGCGCACCTGCTGGAATCGCCGCTCCAGCGCTGCATCGCGCTCGAGGTACTTGCGGTACTCGTCGAGCGTCGTCGCGCCGATGGTCTGGATCTCGCCGCGCGCGAGGGCAGGCTTGAGGATCGACGCGGCGTCGATCGCACCCTCGGCGGCGCCTGCGCCGACGAGGTTGTGCAGCTCGTCGATGAACAGGATGATGTCGCCGCGCTGCGAGATCTCCTTCATGACCTTTTTCAGTCGCTCCTCGAACTCACCGCGGTACTTCGAGCCCGCAACGAGGGCCGCGAGATCCAGCGAGTAGATCTGCTTGCCCTTCAGGAGCTCCGGGACGTTTCCGGTCGAGATCCGCTGTGCGAGACCCTCGACCACAGCGGTCTTGCCGACCCCCGGCTCGCCGATGAGGACGGGGTTGTTCTTCTGGCGACGCGAGAGGATCTGCATGATTCGCTCGATCTCGGTCTGCCTGCCGACGACGGGATCGAGCTTGCCCTCCATCGCCTGCTTCGTGAAGTTCCGGCCGAACTGGTCGAGGAGCTTCGAGCTCTTGGACTTCTCGCCGGCCGGCGCGGTCGCGCCGGACTGCCGACGGCCGGGACCGGAGAGCATGCGGATGATCTCGTTGCGGATCTTTTCCGCATCCGCGTCGAAGTCGAGGAGGATCCTCGCCGCGACGCCCTCGTTTTCGCGCACGAGGCCGAGGAGGATGTGCTCCGTCCCGATGTAGTTGTGCCCCAGTGACAGGGCCTCGCGCAGCGCCAGCTCGAGCACCTTCTTGGCGCGCGGCGTGAACGGGATCTGGCCGGTGGTGACCTCGTCGCCCTGGCCGACGATGCGCGCGACCTGCGCGCGAACTTCCTCCACCGTGATGTCGAGCGACTCGAGAACCCGAGCGGCGAGGCCCTCCTCCTCGCGGAGAAGGCCGAGCAGGATGTGCTCCGTGCCGATGTAGTTGTGCTTGAGAGCCCTCGCCTCGTCCTGCGCCAGAACGACGACTTGTCGTGCCCGCTCGGTGAATCGCTCGAACAACTCCCTCGACGCTCCTTTCCGATCGATTGCCGGAGAGGCCGCCTCGCTCCTCCCCGGGTCGAAGGGTCGATTTCTGATCGTAGCCGACTCGTCTGCAGTGCCGGGTTCGCCCGGTACCAACGGTACCCTTCTCGGCCGTTGGCCTACAAAGCCTTAATCACCGGCGGCGCCGGTTTCATCGGGTCACATCTCTCGGAGCTTCTCCTCGACGAAGGCCACGAGGTCTGGGTGCTCGACGACATCTCCACCGGGTCGAGCGAGAACGTGGCTCACCTCTCGGACCACCCGGGCTTCCACCTGGTCGTCGAATCCGTCCTGTCACCGGCGGTCGTCAGCGAGCTGGTGCACAAGTGCGACGTCGTTTATCACCTTGCGGCGGCCGTCGGCGTCCGCTTGATCGTGGAGCAACCCGTGCACACGATGGTCACGAACGTCCAGGGCACGGAGACCGTTCTCGAGTACTGCGCGAAGTTCGGGAAGCGCGTGCTGATCGCCTCGAGCTCCGAGGTGTACGGCGACCACCGCGACGAGCGGCCGCTGCGCGAGGACGACCGCCGCGTGTACGGCCCCGTGACCGAGCGGCGGTGGCTCTACGCCGACTCGAAGGCGATGGACGAGTTCCTCGCTCTCGCGTGGCACGACGAACGCGACCTCGACTGCGTCATCGCCCGGTTCTTCAACACCGTCGGGCCCCGGCAGCAGGGCCAGTACGGGATGGTGATCCCGAGGTTCGTCGGCCAGGCGCTCGCGGGAGAGCCGCTCGAGATCCACGGCGACGGAGCACAGACGCGCTCGTTCTGCCATGTCCGCGACACCATCCGCGCAGTACGCGGTCTGATGGACGCGCGGCAGACGTCGGGGACCATCTTCAACATCGGCTCCACCGAACGAGTTCGGATCATCGAACTTGCGCAGCGTGTGCTCGACCTGACCGGCTCCTCATCGGAGCTCCAGTTCGTACCCCACGACGAGGTCTACGGTCTCGGCATCGAAGACGTGCTCCACCGTGAGCCGTCGATAGAGAGGATCAATCAAGCGATCGGATGGGCACCCGAGCGATCGCTGGACGACATCCTCGAAGACGTGCTCGCGTTCGAGCGCGGGCGCAGCGAAGTCACTCTTTGAGGTCTTCGGCGGCGGCCGGGAAGCGCCCCTCGGCACGGCGAAGCGCGTCCTCCGCGAGCTTGCGCTCGGTGATGTCCACGGCTCGGTCAGGGCCGGCACCCGAGTCACTGGTCACTGCCTGCTAACGATCGTCGTAGAGGGGGACGAGACCGACCGTCGATCGGGGTAGGGTGCGCCTCCGGGCGAGGCTGGTCAGGTGCCGCGGAGCGCCGGGAAGAGAATCACGTCGCGGATCGTCTCGCGGCCGGAGAGCAGCATCACGAGCCGGTCGATTCCCAGGCCGAGGCCGCCTGTCGGCGGCATGCCGTACGAGAGCGCCTCGACGTAGTCCGGATCCCCACGGACGCCCTCGACGTGCTCGGACTGCTCGTCGAAGCGACGCTGCTGATCCTCGGGGTCGTTGATCTCGGAGTACGCGTTGCCGAGCTCCATCCCCGCGGCGAAGTATTCGAACCGCTCCGTCAGGGCCTCGTCGTCGTCCGTCACGCGGGCGAAGGGCGAGAGCTCGACCGGATGCCCGTAGACGATCGTGGGCTCGACGAGGCTCGGCTCGACGAAGTGCCCGAACGCATGGTCGACGAGCTGCGGCCAGTCCTTGTCCGCCTCCGTGCTCACGCCGCGCTCGGTGAGCCACGCGCGAAGCTCGGCGTCGTCGCGCGTCCAGAGCTCGTGTGCCTCGAGCGATTCGACGAAGCCGACTCGCCGCCACGGCCGCTTCAGATCGACCTCGTGCCCGCGAAACCGCGTGACCGTGGTGCCGAGCGCCTCCACCGCGACGTGCTCGAGCATCTGCTCGATCCGGTCCATCGTGTCGCGGAAGTCAGCGTAGGCCTCGTACCACTCGAGCATCGTGAACTCGGGCTGGTGCTTGTAGGAGACGCTCTCGTTGCGGAAGTCCTTGCCGATCTCGTAGACCTTCTCGAGGCCGCCGACGATGAGGCGCTTGAGATAGAGCTCGGTGGCGATGCGGAGATAGAGGTCGGCTTCGAGCTCGTACGAGTGCGTCACGAAAGGATGCGCGAACGCTCCGCCGTAGCGTGGCTGCAGGACCGGCGTCTCGACCTCGACGAATCCTTCACGATCGAGGTACTCGCGGATGGCAGTGATGACCTTCGCGCGCAGGAAGACGAGCTCGCGTGACTCCTCGTTCATGAGCAGGTCGAGGTAGCGCTTCCGGTAGCGAGTCTCGACGTCGGTGAGGCCGTGGAACGTGTCCGGGAGGGGGCTGCGGTTCCTCGCGAGCACGGTAAGCTCGTCGACTGCGAGCGACGGCTCGCCCCGGCGCGACCTCGCCGGCTTTCCGGAGAGGCCGACGACGTCCCCGAGGAGCACATCGAGGTCGCCAGTCCTGCCCGTGTCGCACATGAGCTGGATCCGGCCGGTGCGATCGACGAGGTCGAGGAAGACGAGCTTTCCCATCTCCCGCCGCGCCATGACGCGGCCGGCGACGCGTCGAGTCTCGTCGAGCTGGCCGCCCGGCTCGAGCTGCTCCGTTTCCGCCCGTATCCGCGCCACGTCGACGCGATCGGGGAAGCGCTTCGGCGTCATGGCCGGGCTACCCTACCCCGGCCGGCACTGCCTCCTCTTCGCGGATGATCCAGCGCACACGGCCGAGGTTGGGACTCAGTCGCACCGTAATCGTCCTGCCCTGCGCCAGGCGCTCGTACTGCTCCCGACCGATACGCAATGCTCGGATGCGCTCCGAGGAACCGTCGTCCACGGCGGCGTAGTAGCGAAGCTCCTCGTCCTCGTCGCCGAGCGCGCGCAGCCGCAGGATCGGCCCCGTGATCTCGACCCCCCTGCCCCAGTCCCCCGCGGCCATCACGACCACCGCCGCACCGGGCACGATCAACGCGAGCGCGAGCCAGAGCAGGGCGCTCACGACTGCTCCGACGACGACGAGAGGCTCGAGGCCGCCGAGATCTAACGGGCCCAAGAGCGGCTGGCTCATGGTGGCGACATGCTGAGCCGCCCTCCGGATGGCTCAGCTATGCGGCCTTGATCTCCATGATCTTGAACTTGACCTTGGACCCACGCGGCGTGACCACCTCGACGGTCTCGCCCTTCTTGCGGCCCATGATCGCCTTGCCGACCGGCGATTCGTTCGAGAGCTTGTTCTCGGCCGGGTTCGCCTCTGCCGAGCCCACGATGAAGTACTCCGTCGTCTCCTTCGCATCGACGTCGCGCAGGCGCACGACCGCGCCGACCGAGACGACGCTCGTGTCGACACGCCTCTTGTCGATGACCGTTGCGTTCGCGAGGCGGTCCTCGAGCTGTGCGATGCGATGCTCGAGCATCATCTGCTCGTTCTTCGCGTCGTCGTACTCCGCGTTCTCGGCAATCTCACCGAAGGCACGGGCGGCCGCGATGCGGTCCGCAATCTCGCGCCGCTTGTCCGTGCGGAGCACGTCGAGCTCGTTCTTGAGTTGCTTGAACCCCTCGGGGGTCAGGATCACGTCCTTCAACGAAACGCCCTCCAGAGACGAGATTGCGGGGCCGACAGGCCCCGACAACGGCCGGGAATGGTAGCTACCCCTTTCGCGGAGCGTCAAACGGTCCTGAGTACCATCCAACGGCTGTGGTCGACCTTCGCACACCGTGGCGGATCGGCCCCGTCGAGGTGCCGACACGACTGGTGCTGGCGCCGATGGCGGGAGTCAGCGTGCAGGCATTTCGACGTCAGGGACGCCGCTACGGCGCAGGCCTCGTGTGCTCCGAGATGGTCAGTTGCGCCGGAATCGAGCATCGCAACGAGAAGACGCTCGGCTACCTCCGGGTCGCCTCCGACGAGCACCCGCTCGCGATCCAGCTCTTCGGCTCCGACCCCCGGCCGATGGCCGACGCGGCGCGCATGGTCGAGGCCGTCGGGGCAGACGTCGTGGACGTCAACTTCGGCTGCCCGGTGAAGAAGGTCACGAAGACCGGCGCCGGCGCTCATCTGCTCGAGGACCCGGTCCGCGCGTGCAGCATCATCGAGGCGGTCGCGGACGCGGTTGACGTTCCCGTGACCGTCAAGCTCCGGCGTGGCGTCCAGAACGGCTCGCGCGCCTGCCTCGAGCTCGGCCCGCGCCTCGTCGACCTGGGCGCGGCCTCCTTGACGCTTCATCCTCGCTCCGCGCAGCAGATGTACACCGGAACCGCCGACCACGAGCTGACCGCGGAGCTCGTCTCGCTCGTGCGCGTTCCAGTGGTCGCGTCCGGTGACGTCACCTCCCGTGCCCGCGCCCAGACCGTGCTCGCGACGACGGGCGCCGAGGCAGTAATGGTCGGCCGCCGCGCGCAGGGAAATCCGTGGGCGCTGCGCGAGATCGTGGACGGTGACACTGCCGAGCCGTCGCGCGAGGAAGTCGCGGCGGAGCTCGTACTCTTCGTCCGCGAGACGGTTCGCGAGCTCGGCGAGCGGCGCGCGTCGGGCTTCCTGAAGAAGTTCTACGGCTGGTACCTCGGCCAGGGGCGGTTCCCGAAGGAGTTCAAGCAGGAGCTCGTGCAGCTCGACTCGACGGACGAGGTCGAGCGGCGCCTGCTCGCCGCAGCCCCGGGAGCGATCGAGATCGTGGAGCGGCTCGAGGCCGAGGTCCCCTCGGGCGCGGAGCTCACGCTCGAGCTGCCCGTTTCGATCTACGGCGGCGGTTAATCTTCGGCGGAGCCGGCGAAGGCGGTCGCGACGCCGAGCCCGACGTACACCGTCCCCGTCACGTACCGCTGTGTCCGGAGGAAGCGGCGCGAGCGACGAAGCACTCCGCCGGCCGTGCCCGCGACGAGCGCCCAGATCGAGTCCGTGATCAGGCCGAGAAGCGCGAATAGCACGCCGAGGAACGCGATCTGCACCGCAGGGTGGGGAGCGTTCGGATCGACGAACTGCGGAAGGAACGCGAGGAAGAAAAGTGCTGTCTTCGGGTTGAGAACGTTCACGACGATCCCCTGCGCAAACGCACGTCGCAGGTTCTGCTCACCGCCGAGCGCGACCTCCGGCTCGGCGCGGCTGGAGAACAGCGTCCAGAGACCCAGCCCGACGAGGTAGACGGCGCCCGCGATCTTGACCACGGTGAAGGCGACCGCCGACGAAACCACGAGTGCGGAGAGCCCGAGCGTCGCGGCGGCGATGTGGACGAGCGTCCCGACATGGATTCCCACCACGGAAACGAGGCCTGCGCGCCGACCCTGCTGAATGGAGCGGGCGACGATGTAGAGGACCGCCGGCCCGGGAACGAGCAGCAGCGCGAGCGCCGCTACGACGAAGACGCCGATCGCTGCGGGGTCCGGGATCACCGGTTGAGCTCCCACACGAGCCGTAGGCCTTCGAGCGTCAGGAACGGATCCGTCGTCTCGATGGTTCGAGAATGTGGCGCGACGAGCTCTGCCAGGCCGCCCGTCGCCACCGCCGGTGCTTCCGCGCCGAGCTCCTCGCGGATCCGCTTGACGATGCCGTCCACCTGCCCCGCGAAGCCGTAGACGAGGCCTGACTGCAGCGCTGCCACCGTCGTCTTCCCGATGACGGACTCCGGCGCCGTGTAGTCGACCTTCACGAGCCGCGCGCCACGCGCGAAGAGGGCATCCATCGAGATCTCGATCCCGGGCGCGATGATCCCTCCGACGAACTCGCCCTCGGGCGACACGACGTCGAAGTTCGTTGAGGTACCGAAGTCGACGACCACGACCGGAGCGCCGTAGCGCTCCCTCGCAGCGATCGCGTTCACGAGCCGATCCGCCCCGAGCTCGCGCGGATCGTCGTACCGGATCGCGATTCCCGTCTTCACGCCGGGCCCGACGACGAGAAGCTGCGCGCGAGCCCACTTCTCCGCGAGGGCTTCCCACTCGCGCACGAGAACGGGCACCGACGAAGCGAGACAGATCCCGTCGACGACGTCGAGGTCGACGAGACCGGTGAGGAGCACACCGAGCTCGTCAGCAGTCGACGAGCGCTCGGTCGCGAGGCGCCAGTGATCCTCGAGCTCGCCGTCCCGAAACACGCCGAGGACGGTCTGGGTGTTGCCCACGTCGACGGCGAGCAGCATCGCGAGATTGTAGGGGCGAGGCTTGCCTCGCCCGGGCGACGCGAGCGTCGCCCCTACAGGGCTTCGTCGTCGCCAGTCAGCGGCTGACCGATCCGCTCGGCGAGCGCCTCGGCGGTGAGCCTCGGCTCCTCGCCCTCACCCCGAAGCTCCTCGACCGTCACGTCGCCCGACGTGTACACCTCGGCGCGCGGGATGATGCGGCTCGGCCGGTTCTTGTCCCACACCCACACGTCCTCCATGCGCACGTGGAAGAACGGGTAGCTCACCTGCGGCAATGCCTCGAGGTCGAGCTTGTTGCAGAGGTACGTCGCGTCCTGGGTCAGGACGCAGTACCGAAACAGGGAGAAGACGGCCGAGTATTCGCGCTTGAGCGAGAGCTCGAGCTCGGCCTCGAACTCGTCGAGCTCGTCGAGGTGGGACATCGCGTCAGTCTAGCGCTGCCAGGAGAGCAGACACCCGCCCGCGCCCTGGGATCTCGAGCTCGGGATCCAGCTCCGCCAGCGGCTCCAGCGCGAAACGGCGCTCGTGGAGCCGTGGATGCGGCACGTGGAGTCCGGGCTCGTCGACGACATCGTTTCGGTACGTGAGCAGGTCGAGATCGACGACCCGTGGTCCCCACCTCTCCGCACGGACCCTGCCGAGGGATCGCTCGACCTCGAGCATGAGGTCGAGCAGGGCACGCGGCGACAGCGTCGTTTCCAACGCGACGGCGCCGTTCAGGAACGGCGGCTGGTCGACCACGCCGACCGGCTCCGTCTCGCGGAGCTCCGAGACGGCGAAGACCTCCACCCCCTCGGCTCCTGCGAGGAGCTCGACCGCGCGACGCAACGTTTGTTCACGTGGGCCGAGGTTCGCGCCGAGCCCGACGTACGCGCGCGTCACGCGCGCACACGCTCGACGACGACCGCCGCGTAGTCGACGGGCGGGTCGAGCACGACGTCCGGCTTGCGCACGCGTACGCGCACACGCTCGACCGCCTCGAACCGCCCGACGATGCCGTCCGCGACGGCCCCGGCCAGTGCCTCGAGCAGGAGCCGCTCCGGGCCTGCGAACACCTCCCGCACGAGCTCCGCCAGCCTCCGGTAGTCGACAGTGTCGTCGATCCGATCCGACTCGGCCGCGTCCCCGCTGACGTCAACCCAGAGATCGACGAGAAAGCGCTGCCCGATCCGACGCTCCTCCTCGAGGTAGCCGTGATGTCCAAAGACGACGAGGCCGCTCAGTTCGATCGTCATGCCGTGATCCTCCCACGCTCCACCGCAGCCGCAACGGCAAGCGCCTCGACCGTCTCGCGCACGTCGTGGGCCCGAATCATCCAGGCGCCCCGTTCGTACGCGGCGACGGCGGCGCCGAGCGACGCAGCGAGGCTGCCCTTGGTCGCCAGGGGTTCGCCGAGAACCCTTCCGAGTGTGCTCTTCCGCGATACGCCGACGAGCACCGGGCGACCGAGCGAGCAGAGCTCGTCGAGTCGTCGCAGGAGCTCGAGGTTCTGGTCCGGGGTCTTCCCGAAGCCGATTCCGGGATCGACGCATATTCGCTCCTCGCGGATCCCGCGCTCGACCGCGAACGCGAGCCGCTCCTCGAGGAAGGCCAACACATCCGAGACCACATCGTCGTAGTGAGGGGCCTGCTGCATCGTCCGTGGCTCACCCTGCATGTGCATGAGACAGACGAATGCCTCGCCTTCTGCAACGACCTCGGCCATGGCCGGGTCTCCGCGCAGGGCGGTCACGTCGTTCACGAGCTCCGCGCCGAGCTCGAGTGCGCGCCGGGCCACGCTCGGCTTCGAGGTGTCGATCGAGAGCGGAACGCCGGCAAGACAGTCGAGAACCGGCTCGACCCGCGCCAGTTCCTCCGACTCGCTGACACCCGCAGCGCCAGGACGCGTCGACTCGCCGCCGACGTCGACGAGCGCGGCTCCTTCCGCGACGAGGCGCCTACCGTGCTCGATCGCACGCCCGGGGTCGACGAACAAGCCTCCGTCGGAGAAGCTGTCGGACGTGACGTTGAGGACGCCCATGACGGACGGCCGCGGCCACCGCTCTTCCAACGAAGTGCTCGACCCCATTGCATTGAGCCTAGCTCTGTCTGACCTCGCGACCAGAATGGCCGTCCATGAGCACAACATCTGGCAACACCGGCCCTCTGGGCAGGCCCCGTGGAGTTGGCTTCGCGATCCTGATCTTCATCATCACGCTCGGGATCTACGGCATCTACTGGGTGTACAAGACGCAGGAGGAGATGAAGCAGCACACGGGCGACGGCCTCGGCGGTGTGCTCGGCCTCGTGGTCTGGATCGTCGTCGGGGCAGTGAGCGCTTTCGTCATCCCGTCCGAGGTCGGGAAGATGTACGCGAAGGACGGGCGCGAGTCGCCGGTGACAGGCTGGACCGGGCTCTGGCTCTTCCCGTTCGGCATTTTCATCATCCCGGCGATCGTGTGGTTCGTGAAGGTGCAGGGCGAGCTCAACCGGTACTGGCAGAGCAAGAGCATGGCGACAGTCCAGATGAACGAGCCGGGAGTCGCCTAGCCTCAAGGGCTGCGAGGGCGTGTGCGCGGTAGGGCCACGGGCGTGGCCCTACCCGCGATCGCCGTCCTGGCGCTGGTTGCAGTCGTCGCGATAGCGGCGACGGGATCCACTTCGAGCGGGTCGGGCACTACGCGGCCTCCCGCAGAGGCGCTCCTCGACATGTTCTTCACCCTCGGTCTCATTGCCGTGATCGTCGGTGGCGTGCTCCTCGTCTACGGCCTAACCCAGCGCAAAGCCATCGCGCGGGAGTTGGCCTCCGGTCGCCACCGCTCGTCGCTCGTCGGCTGGGTCGTGCTCGCCGGCGTCTACGCCGCGCTGTGGTACTTCCGCCCGAACAGGTGGGGATTCACGCAGTCCGACCCTGGCATCGAAGACCCGCTTTTCCCGGACCGGGACACGCCCACCGGGACGCGGGAGCAGCCGCGTACGGACTACGAGCCGAACATCTCCTGGCTTGCGATCGCTCTCGTTGTCGGCCTCGCCGTCGCCGGGATCGCCGCGTACGTAGCCTCGAAGCGCCGGTCTCGAGACCGTGGGCCCACCGGAGAGCAGCTGGCGGCGGACCTCGCGCAGGCACTCGACGACAGCCTCGACGACCTTCGAGCCGAGGCCGACCCCCGACGCGCGATCATCGCCGTATACGCCCGGCTCGAACGCGTACTGGCAGCGAACGGGATCCCGTGCCGGCCGGCCGAGACCGCGCAAGAGTACGTGCCGCGCGTTCTCTCGAGCCTCCCGCTCGACTCGCGATCCGTCGAGCGCCTGACCGATCTCTTCACACGGGCTAAGTTCTCGCACCACGAGGTCGACGCGACGATGAAGGAGGAGGCGATCCGAGCGCTCGAAGAAGTACGGGAGGAGCTGCGACTCGCAGCTGAGGAGCGCGCGCGAGCGCCTGAAGGTCAAGCCCAGCCGCTAGGAGCACCTTCGTGAGGAAGGACATCGCGGGCGCGCTTAGAGCTCTCGTCCTGCCCACTCTTGCACTCGGCCTCGTCGTGGCGTTCATTCCGGGACGAGTCGGCCTCGTCGTGCGCATCTACGCGCTCGTCGTCTGCGCGGCGGCACTCGCACTCGCGTTGACGGCTCTGCGCCGCGCCTATCCGCCGGAGACCCCGCTTCGCGAGTCGTCCACCGCGAGCCCGGCGCGCAGGCAGCCTCCGTCCAGCCTCGGCCGGATCGAGCACGAGGCTGCGCTCGGCGTCGTCGGGTCGTTCGACCTCCACTACCGCTTCGTGCCACGCCTGCGTTCGACAACATCGGGCTTGCTGGCGGCGCGTAGGCGGATCTCGCTCGACGCACAGCCAGAGGCTGCCCGAGATGCTCTCGGCGAAGAGACCTGGGAGCTCGTTCGCCCGGGTCGACCGGCGCCGGAAGACCGTCTCGCGCGCGGAATCTCCCCCGAGGGACTCGGCCGCGTCGTCGATTCGCTGGAGCGTCTTTAGTGGAGCTCGACCAGGTCAGGGAGCTCTCCAGCGAGGTGCTCGACGAGGTCGAGAAGGCCGTCGTCGGCAAGCGCGAGCCGCTCCAGCTCGTGCTCCTCGGCTTCCTCGCCGACGGCCACGTTCTGCTCGAGGACTACCCGGGCCTCGCGAAGACACTCGCTGCTCGATCGTTCGCGCGTGTACTGAGCATGCGGTTCGCGCGAATCCAGTTCACCCCGGATCTCATGCCCTCCGATGTCACGGGCTCGTCGATCTGGAACCAGCGCGACGGCGACTTCGAGTTCCGCCCAGGGCCGATCTTCACGAACCTCCTCCTCGCCGACGAGATCAACCGTGCCCCACCGAAGACACAGGCGGCGCTTCTGGAGGCGATGCAGGAGCGACAGGCGACGATCGAGGGGGTCACCCACGTGTTCGAGCCGCCGTTCCTCGTCATCGCGACGCAGAATCCGATCGAGTACGAGGGCACGTACCCGCTACCCGAGGCACAGCTCGACCGCTTCCTGCTGCGCACGGCCTTCGGCTATCCGGACCGCGACGACGAGGTCGACGTGCTCACGCGCCGGATCGAGCGCGCGTCCGACGAGGTCGAACTTCGAGCCGTCGTCGATCGCGAGACGCTGCTCGCGATGCAGGAGGCCGTGGAGCGGGTACACGTGGCCGACAGCGTGCGCGAGTACTGCGTTGACGTCGTGGGCGCCACTCGGGCGTCGCAGAGCGTCGCAGTCGGCGCGAGCCCCCGCGGGAGCCTCGCCCTCCTCAAGCTCGCGCGCTGCGGAGCCGCGCTCCACAGTCGTGACTATGTCCTCCCGGACGACGTGAAGGCGGTCGCCGTCCCGGCATTGGCGCACCGGCTCGTCCTTCGACCCGAGCTCTGGGTGCAGCGGGTCTCGGCAGAGGACATCGTGCGCGACCTGATCGACACCGTCCCGGCTCCCCGAGCGGAGGACGTCGCGGCCGCGCGCTCGTGACACGCGCAGGGAACTCTCGCATCACCGGCTACGCCGCTCTTGCGGCCGTGGGGCTCGTGGGAGCGCTCACGCTCCGACGGCCGGAGCTCGCCATCGTCGCGGCCCCCTTTGCACTCCTCCTCGTGGCGGGCACGCGCGGGGCCACCGATCCGCGTGTCGAGGCTGAGCTCGCCGTCGCATCCGAGCGGACACTCGAAGGAGACGAGGTGAGCGCGGTGTGCACCGTGCGAGCCGAGCGCGCAGTGGAACGGATCGAGCTGCTCCTCGAGCTCCCGCGAGGCGTGGAGGTCGTCGAGGGTGAACCCGCCCGCAGCGTGCGGCTGAACGCCGGAGAACTACGCGAGGTCCCGTTCACGCTTCGGTGCACGAGCTGGGGCGTCTACGAACTAGGGCGAGTCGACATCCGCGCACGCGATCGGCTCCGGCTCGTCACCTGGGAGAGACGCTACGAGAGCACGCACCGGCTGAAGGCGTATCCGAGGCCGGTGACGGTGCGCGCGCTCCTCTCTCCGCTTCGGACCCAGGCGTTCGCAGGGAGCGAAGTCGCACGCGTGAAGGGCGAAGGCGTCGAGTACGCCGACATCCGCGACTTCGTCCCGGGCGACCGGGTCCGAGCGATCAACTGGCGCGCCTCCGCCCGCCGGCAGGGGCTCGTCGTGAACGAGCGCCACCCGGAACGGAACACCGACGTCGTGCTGTTCGTGGACAGCTTCGTCGACGTGCGCGGCGCGAACCGCAGCGTGCTCGAGGAGGGGGTCAGGGCTGCAGCAGCGCTGGCCACGCGGTACCTCGCGCGGCGCGACCGCGTCGGGCTCGTCGGCTTCGGCGGCGTGCTCCGTTGGCTGCATCCCGGCATGGGCACCACGCAGCGCTATCGCCTGATCGAGACGATGGTCGAGACCGGCGTCGAGCCGACGTACACCTGGCGCGACGTGAACTTGATCCCGGCACGGCTCCTCCCTCCCGCGGCGCTCGTGTTGGCACTGACCCCACTCGTGGACCGACGTTTCGTCGCAGCACTCGAGGATCTGCGAGCGCGCCGCCTCGACGTCGCGGTCATCGAGGTCGACCCGGTCCCTCTCGTCGAGCCGGGCCGCACGGAGATCGAGCGATGCGCTTACCGTCTGTGGCTGCTCGAGCGGGAAGTCCTGCGGACCCGCCTCGAGAGGCTGGGGATCGGGGTGGGAACCTGGGGCGAAGGTGATCTCGTGACGGCGCTCGAGGGGGTGAGAACATTCAGGCGCTACGCCAGAGCCGGACGCGCCTAGCCACCGCGGCGGGCAGCGTCGCCTGCCTGCTGGGCACGGCCGCCGTGCCCGTGGTGCGTGGTGACGAGTCGTTCCGTGAAGCCGGAGTTCGCGTCGCAGCGATCAGCTTCCTCGCACTCGTCGGCGCGCTCGTTCTCGGCTGGCCCTCGCTGGTTCCGGTCTCGGTGGCTCTCGTGGGCGGGCTCTTCGCCGCCGAGCTGGCACTCGACGACGCTCCGCTCGACACGGCGACGCCCGGGGTAGCCGTTGCTCTGCTCCTGTCCGCCGAGCTCGCGTACTGGTCCCTCGACGAGCGCTCTCCTGTCCCAGGCGACCCGGGCGAGGGGCTACGCCGTGCGGCGTTCGTCGCGATGACCTGTGTCGGAGCCGCGGTCGTCGCTGCGCTCCTGCTCGCGCTCGTGGACGTGATTCAGACTCGCAGCCTCGCGCTCGACCTGGTCGGCGCCGTTGCTGCCGTCGCCGTGCTCGTCACCATCCTGCTCGCCGCCCGTGTTCAGGGGCGTGCGAGCGGCTCGTCGCGGCGTTAGGACGTCGCCGGATCAGGCGGAGGCGGCTGCATCGCGGTGCCTGGGATCGGCCTTGGCTGCGGCTTCAGCTTCGGCTTCGCGTCGGCCTCGGGCTCCTCGATCGCGGGAGCCGGCATCTCCTCCGGGAAGACCGACTCCTCGGCCTCTCCTGCAAGCAACCGCTCGAACTGATCCTTGTCGATCGTCTCGCGCTCGATGAGGATCGCGGAGAGGCGGTGCAGCTCGTCCATGTGAGCGCGCAGCACCGAAGTCGCGGACGCGTGTGCCTCCTCGATCACGCGCCGGATCTCGTCGTCGATCTCCTTCGCGATCTCGTCGGAGTAGTCGGGCTCCGAGCCCATGTCGCGGCCGAGGAACGGGAGGTCGTGATTGCGGCCCAACACACGCGGGCCGAGCTTCTCGGACATCCCGAACCGCATGATCATCTGCTTCGACGTCGAGGTGACCCGCTCGAGGTCGTTCGCCGCGCCCGTCGTGACCTCGTGGAAGACGAGCTCCTCCGCCGCGCGCCCGCCGAGCGTCATCGCGAGCTCGTCCATGAGCGCCGACTTCGTCGTCAGATACTTGTCCTCGGTCGGCAGCGAAATGGTGAGACCGAGCGCCTGTCCACGGGAGACGATCGTGATCTTGTGGACGGGGTTCGTGTTCTCGAGGTAGTGGCCGACGAGCGCGTGCCCCATCTCGTGGTAGGCCGTGATCTTGCGCTCCTTCTCGGAGAGGAGGCGGGCCTTCTTCTCGGGCCCGGCGATGACACGCATGATCCCTTCCTCGAGCTCGTCCTGCTCGATCATCTTCTTGCCGTTGCGCGCTGCGAGAAGCGCCGCCTCGTTGATGAGGTTCGAGAGGTCCGCGCCCGTGAATCCGGGCGTGCCGGCGGCGAGCGTGTCGAGATCGATGTCGCGCGAGAGCGGCTTGCCGCGTGAGTGCACCTCGAGGATCTTTCTCCTCCCGAGACGATCCGGCCGGTCGACGACGATCTGGCGATCGAAGCGCCCGGGGCGCAGCAAGGCCGGGTCGAGGATGTCTGGCCGGTTCGTGGCGGCGATGAGGATGATGTTGTCCTTCATCTCGAAGCCGTCCATCTCGACGAGGAGCTGGTTTAGCGTCTGCTCGCGCTCGTCGTGGCCGCCGCCCAGACCGGCGCCGCGGTGACGCCCGACGGCATCGATCTCGTCCATGAAGATGATGCAGGGGGACGCCTGCTTCGCCTGCTCGAACAGATCGCGGACGCGCGAGGCGCCCACGCCGACGAACATCTCGACGAAGTCGGAGCCCGAGATCGAGAAGAAGGGCACGCCCGCCTCTCCTGCGACGGCGCGCGCGAGGAGCGTCTTCCCCGTGCCGGGAGGCCCGTACAAGAGCACGCCCTTGGGGATGCGCGCGCCGAGCGCCTGGAACTTCTTCGGGTTCTCGAGGAACTCCTTGATCTCGTGTAGCTCCTCAACGGCCTCGTCGGCTCCGGCGACGTCCTTGAACGTCACCTTGGGCGAGTCGGGGGACATGCGCTTGGCGCGGCTCTTCCCGAAGCTCATGACCTTCGAGCCGCCGCCCTGGACCTGGTTCATGAGGAAGATCCAGAACGCAATGAGGATCACGAACGGGAGGACGTTGATGAGGAGCGCCCACCACGCCGACGAGCCCGTGCCCTTGGAGTCGAACTTGATGTTTTCGCGCTCGAGGAGGTTCTGGAACTGCGTCGCCGACTGCGGGGTCGGATAGTTGACCTTGACCTTCCCGCCCTCGACGAGCGTCGCGGTCAGCTGCTGACGGTTCGGGTTGAAGACGACCTCGTTGACGGCGCCCTTCTCGACTTCCTGGATCAGCTGCGAGTACGTCATCTTGCGCTGCTCGGAACGGCCCGGCAGCAGCGTCTGACTCGCCAGATAGACGAGCAGCACGATGATGATGAGCGGGAAAAGCGCGCTGCGGAAGAAGCGATTCACAGTCGGTTGTCGCAGGGTACCACCGTGGTTCTTCGGCACCCAGACCGGGGACCCCTCTCCCCCATTATGTGCGGATTGTGATCGCGGGGGAACCAAGGTTCCCCCGCGAGCCCCCTCCTTTTCGCCTGCACCCATTGGCCTTTGTGCGCCTACGCGGGAATGAATCCCGCTTCGGCGACGAACGGTGGTCGCTCACTCAGCGCCGGCCGGCCGAGGCGCGACCCGAGCTAGGTGGCAGGCGGGATGAGATCCGCGTGCAGGACCGCCACGTAGGGCAGATTGCGGTAACGCTCGGCGAAGTCGAGGCCGTAGCCGATTCGACGTGGGGGAACCAAGGTTCCCCCACGAGCCCCCTCCTTCTCGCCGTACACACGCAAACCCGAGCGAGCCTCCGCGGGAGTGAATCCCGCTCCGGCGACGTGACGCAATCGCACACTCAACGTCACCGGCATCGCGGCGTGTTACGTCACAGGCGGAATGAGGTCGGCGTGCAGAACTGCGACGTAGGGCAGGTTGCGGTAACGCTCGGCGAAGTCGAGGCCGTAGCCGATCACGAAGCGATTCGGGATCTCGAAGCCCACGTAGCGCACCGGGACGTCGATCTCGCGCCGCTCGGGCTTCGTCAGGAGCGTTACGACCTCGAGCGACGCGGGCTTGCGTGCCCGCAGGTTGCGTATGAGGTACGAGAGCGTGAGACCCGAGTCGATGATGTCCTCGACGACGAGGACGTCTCGGCCGGAGACGTTGATGTCGAGGTCCTTGAGGATCCGGACGACACCCGACGAGTCCGTCGCCGCGCCGTAGCTCGAGATGGCCATGAAGTCGATCTCGCACGGCACCGTCAGCTCGCGCATGAGGTCGGCCATGAAGAAGACCGCGCCCTTCAGCACGCCGACGAGCAGCAGGTCGCGTCCGGCGTAGTCGGCCGAGATCTCGGTCCCGAGCTCGCCGATGCGCGCCTGGATCGCGTCCGCCTCGATGAGGACTTCGCCGACCGCGTTCTCGAGCTCCGTCTGTGTCATTCCTCTGAATCTTTCCATGCGCGGACAGCGTCTTCCCAGCCAGGCGCCGACGCGACCCCCGGAACGGTGACGACCTCGTCCCCGGACACGACCACGGGCCAGCTGTCGCGGGCTTCCCGGGGCACCTTCGCGTCGACGAAGAGGTCCTGGACCTTCTTCCTCCGGCCGGCCAGGCGGTCTCCCGGGCGGCGAGTGCGAACGACGAGCCCGGCGCGCGAGCTCTCGATCCGCCAGGGGCCGAATCTCACATGGCCCTCGAGGCGGAGCTCGTCGTACTCGCGGACGGCGCGAACACCGCCGCCGAGATCGGCAGCCTTGGTGCCTTGGCTCGACTCGAGGAGCTCGGCGAGCGTCCGCTCGAGCGTTCTCGGGAGCCGCGGCCGCTCCTCGCCCAGGGCAAGCAGGTTCTGCTCGGCGCCAGGGTGGAGCCGGCGGAGGAGCGGCAGGATCTCCTCGCGGATCAGCCCGCGCTTCGTGCCTGCGTTCGAGGAGTCGACGCGGTAGTCGAGGCTGTACTCCTCGCAGTAGCGCTCCGTCTCATCTCGCCAGATCTCGAGCAGCGGTCGAACGACGCCATCCTCTCGTTTCGGCTTGATGCCCTTCGTGCCGCCCGAGGAGACGAGGCGATAGAGAACCGTCTCGACCTGATCGGATGCAGTGTGACCCGTCGCCCGCAGACCGCAGCCCTCCGTCAGCCGGTAACGGACGTCTCGGAGTGCGGCCTCGGTCGAGGGCGAGGCAAGCCTCGCCCCTACGGTGATGACCCGGGCATCGAGGACGCCGGCGCAGAAGCGCGCGTCTTCGTCCGACTCCTCGCCGCGCACGCCATGGTTGACGTGGACGGCCGACACGCGATAGCCGAGGGCGCCAAGGACGTGCCACAGGCACGTCGAGTCGGCGCCGCCGGAGACGAGGCACGTGACCTCGCCGCCGGGCGGGATCAGGTCGTGCCGGCGGATCGTCGCTTCGACGCGGTCGAGTACGGCGGTCGTCACGTGGTCATTGTGCCGGGGAGCGCGCGAAAGCGCGGCTCGCGACTCCAGGTTTCGAGCAGGTCGGCCGCGCGCTCGACCTCGGCGCGACCGAGGCGGTGCGGAACGGCATGCTGGACCGGCGTGATCATCAGGGGCGCCGGAACGAGCCCCTCGGCGGCGTCGAGGACATAGCGGATCGCGAGGGCGTGCCAGACGAGCAGCACGTGTGGTGCCGGCAGTGCGAGCACGGCCCGCAGCCCGCGCGCGAAGCGCGCCGCGGCGCTTGCTCGGCTGTCGCCGCCTCCGGGAGCGGGCTCGTCCGGCGAGTGCGACGCCGCCCAGGCGCGGTAGAGGTCGAGCGGGCCTTCGGCGAACGAGCCGAAGTCGATCTCGTTCAGCTCCGGCAGCGCAACCATCGGTACATCGCAGCCCTCGAGTACGAGCGCGAGCGTCTCGCGCGTGCGAGCCAGCTCGCTCGTGACGCCGAGCGAGATCTCGCCAGGCGCGATCAGGTCGCGGAGAGCCTTCGCCTGCTCCACCCCTTCGGGTGTGAGCCCCTCACCCGGAACCGCGCACGACGCCAGTCCGGCACGGTTCGAGCCCGCGAGCGCGTGCCGGACGACGGTCAGCGTCTCCACGCGTCAGAAGAGGAGCGAGCGATAGTCGAGAACGTGCTCCATGCCGATGGCCCGATAGAGCCGGATCGCCGGATCGTTCTCGGCGCGGACGAACAGGCAGACCGTCGGCACGCGCTCGAGAAGGAGACGGCAGAGGTCCGCGAGGCCGCGAGCTCCGTACCCCTGTCGCCGCACCTCGGGGTCCACCCAGACCTGCTGCAGCTGGACCGCGTCCGGTGTCCACGCGGACGCCTCGGCTTTGAACAGGATCACCCCGTCCTCGAGCCAGAGCCAGGAGCGCTCGTCCTCGATCTGGCTCCTCGTCCGCCAGCGGAAGCCTTCGGCGTCGCGCCGAAGCGGGTCCATCCCGAGCTCCTGCTCGTGGGCCGCGGCGCAGGCGGGCATGAGGACGTCGAGGTCGTCGAGCGTCGCAGCGCGAAGCCCTGTGTCCCCCGAGTCGGGCGGTTCGCGGATGACGAACACGGGTTGGCCTGGACGATCCTCGCGCGGCTCCGGAAGCACGTCCTGCGCAGAGTCCCAGAGCTCGGATACGGCTCGGGACTCGCCGATCAGCATGCGCGGCGCAGCCTTGACGGTCTCGCGGACGAACACACCGCAGCCCTCACCGGAAGGCACGACGTTGACTCCGAGATGGCACAGCGCGCGCAACTCGCCGTCGTTCGCAGCGCCGATGAACCGACCGAGGCCGCGCCGCGCGACGTCCTCGAGGAACACTCGCTCCACGGGATCGCGCGCGCAGAACCGCAGGATCTGGTCGCGCTTGGGCTCGAAGACCTTGCCGAACAAACGCAGGAACTCTAGTAGGCGGTTCCGCGCTTCCCCGGTGCGTCGAACCCGTAGGGTTCCGCCGATGCCGATCCACCTTCGCGCGAATCCCGGCGACTACGCCGACGCCTGTCTGCTCCCCGGCGACCCGCTTCGCGCGCAGTACATCGCGGAGACGTTCCTCGAGGACGTCAACCAGGTGAACGCCGAGCGCGGCCTCCTCGGGTTCACCGGGAAGTGGGAGGGCAAGCCCGTCTCGGTGCAGGGGACCGGAATGGGCTGCCCGGGCGCGACGATCGTCTTCGAGGAGCTCGTCCAGCTGGGTGTGACACGACTCCTGCGAGTCGGGACCTGCGGCGGCCTGCAGCCCGACCATGCGCTCGGCGACCTCATCGTCGCCATCTCCGCAGTGCCCGCCGATTCGACGGCGACCCATCTCGTCGGAGGGGAGCCGCACTGCCCGACGGCCAGCTGGGAGCTCATCCACGAGGCCGTCCACGTCGCGAAGCACGCCGGCGAGCCGATGCGGGTCGGCCCGATCGTGTCGAGCGACCTCTTCTACAACCCCGACGAAGGGCAGTACCAGCGCTGGTCGAAGCGCGGCATTCTCGCGGTCGAGATGGAAGCGGCCGCGCTCTTCACGCTCGCAGCGCTCCGTGGTGTCCACGGCGGCTGCCTCCTGACCGTGAGCGACATCGTCGTCGAGGGCGAGTTCGTGCGGATCTCGGACGACGAGCTCCGCGCCGCCGTCGACCGCATGACGCGGATCGCGCTCGACACGGCCACCGCCGCTTGAGCAGAGTACGTCTTTCTCGTCAACCCGGCCGCCGCGGGCGGAACGACGGGCAAGCGATGGCCCGAGATCGCGCATCGCGCTGCCGCACGCGGGCTCGAGGGTGACGCGCTCATCTCTGACGCGCCCGGCCGGCTCACGACGCTCGCGGCGGAGGCCGTAGCCGGACGTGCGGAGCTACTCGTCGTCGTCGGCGGCGACGGCTCGGTGAACGAGGTCGTGAACGGGATCGTCGACTCGGCCGGAGTCGAGCTCGCCGTCATCCCGCGCGGGACGGGCTGGGACTTCGTGCGCACCTACGGCATCCCGCGCGACCTCGACGGCGCGATCGACGTCGCCTTGCGCGGACCCGTCCGCGAGATCGACGCGGGCGTCGTCACGTATCGAACCTGGTCGGGCGAAGAAGCGAAGGCGTACTTCGCGAACGTCGCGAGCGCCGGCATCTCGGGCGCGATCGCACAGCGTGCGAACGAGTCCTCGAAGGCCCTCGGAGGGAAGGTCTCGTACTACTGGGCGACGCTGGCCGTCTTCGTCGGCTGGCAGACCGGGGAGATGCGGGTCGGCGTCGACGGCGAGTCGCGCAGCGGGCGGATGATCGACGCGATGGTCTGCAACGGCCGCTACCTCGGCGGTGGGATGATGATGTGCCCGGAGGCGGAGCCCGACGACGGTGTCTTCGACGTGATGCTCATCGGCGACGTGACGAAGCGCGACCTCCTGTTCGTGCTCCCGAAGACGTACCGGGGCAAGCACCTTCCCCACCCGCGTCTCGAGCTCCTCCGGGGCAGCGTCGTCACCGTGGACGCAGACGAGCCGCTGCCGATCGAGCTCGACGGCGAGCAGCCTGGGACGACTCCCGCGCGCTTCGAGGTCCGCCCGCGGGCGCTCCGTCTGCGGGTTCCCGAGGAAGACCTAGGCGGCGGGCTTGCGCGGCGCCTGCCGCCGCGCCGGTGACTTGGCCTTCTTCAGCGCGGCGAGCTCCTTCTCGAGCTTCGCCACCCTCGCCTCGAGCGCGTCGATGCCACGGACCTTCTTGCCGAGGTCGTCGACACGGTTTCGCAGGTCGTTGTACGCCGTGAGCGCCTTCTGGCCGCCCGGAAGCTCCGAGAGCCGCTGCAGCGCCTCCTCGCCCGCGTCTGCGAGCCTCGTCACGAGATCCTTCTCGGTCGAAGCCTTCGACTTTCCGCTCGTCGATGTCGTCATGGGACAGTCATACCACTCCAGCAGTCGAACTGCTCGTCAGAGCGCATCCACGACCGCCGTAAGCGTTTCACCTGCGGCTGCGTCGATCTTCAGCGCCGCCTGGTCGTCAAGCGCGGTCGGCCCGCGGTTGACGATTGCGAACGCGCGCGCTTCGAGCGGAAGCCCTGCAACCGGCCAGACCTCGAGCGACGAGCCGACGACGAGCACGAGTCGCGCGGATCGCGCGAGCTGGGTCGCGCGCTCCATCGCGGCAGCCGGGAGTAGCTCGCCGAAGAGGACGACTCCCGGCTTGAGCACCTCGCCGCACTGCGAGCAGGTCGGCGTCGGGCTGCGCTGCTCGAGCTGGGCGAGCACGCCGTCGGTCGGCTCGGTCCAGAGGCAGCCGAGACACTGTGCCGAGCGGATCGAGCCGTGGACCTCGACCACCTCCTGGCTGCCGGCGCGGGAGTGCAGCGTGTCGATGTTCTGCGTCACGACCGCCTGGACGAGACCTCGCTGCTCGAGCTCCGCAAGCGCGAGGTGTGCTGCGTTCGGCTCGACGTCACGAAGCAGGTGGATCCGCTCCCGGTAGAAGCTCCACACACGCGCAGGGTCGCGTCGGAAAGCCCGGATGGAGGCGACCTCGAACGGATCGACCGTCGCCCAGATGCCCGCGTCGGAGCGGAAGTCCGGAATGCCGGACTCGGTGGACACGCCCGCGCCGGTCAGCACGACGCACGGCTGCTGCTCGCGGATGAGCGCGGCAAGCGCGGCGACCGACACGGCCGGATGGTAGAGGTCGCTCTAGTGTTGCTCCATGGAGGGCTTCTCGTTCTCGACCGAGGTCAGGATCCGGTTCGCGGAAACTGATGCGCAGGGCATCGCGCACCACGCCTCGTTCGTCGTCTGGCTCGAGGTCGCCAGGGTCGCGTACCTCGCGAAGCATGCGGGTGGGTATCAGGCGATCCGAGAACGCGGCCTCGAGGCGCTGACCACGGAGGTCTGCGTCCGCTACCACCGTGCGGCGTACTTCGACGAGACGCTCCGGGTCTGGACACGCTGCGTCGACCTCCGGGGCGCCCGGTTCACGTACGAGTACCGGGTCGAGCGGGACGGCGAGCTCGTAGCCGACGGCTACACGCGGCACGCCACCGTCGAGCGCGAGTCGTACCGGCCCACGCGAGTTCCGGCGTGGCTCGCCGACGCGATCGCTAGCGCGGAGTCGTCGGCGGGATAACGGGCTCGACGGCGGGCGACTGCTCAGCCGGAGGCTTCTTCTGCTTCGGCGTCTGCTTCGGAACGACTTTCGTCCCGATGCGGACGATCCGGTCTTCGCCCTCGTACGACGTCGCCCATGTCTCCGTGCGGATGAGCTCGCCGCCGGCCGAGTAGATCGTGCGGGTCGCGGTCGTTCGCGACGGAGCGGAGCCCTCGGCCTCGACGACCCGCTCGCCCTTCGGGAGCTTCGGATCCTGGACGCGCTCGACCGGCACCGGGCCGGTGGTCTGAAGCGTCGTCGCGGAGCTCTCGATGCGCCGCGTCTCGCTGCCGTAGATCGCGACGCTGATTCCGTCCCCCTCCGCGAACCCCTTCACGAGCACCCACTTCTTCGTGTCGTTGACGAACTTGAGGTCGAGTGACGGCCAGTACACGGTCGCGTCACGTCCCAGCTGGTAGCGGCTGATGTAGAGCGAGTGCGGGTGGCGCTCGGTGATGCGCAGTCCCGCTTCCCAGGCGGCGTTGAAGACGGTCGTCGCTACCTGCGAGGTGCCCCCGCCGATCTCCTCCGCGTACTCGTTGCCGATGATGACCGGCGCGAGGCGGAATCCGCGCTCGACCGTCCGCTCGCCGATCGCCTGATTGAGCGAGAACGTTCCTCCCGGCGCGACGAGCGTGCCGTCGAGCGCGCGCATGCCCAGCTGGAGGTTCGTGATCCGGTCGTAGGTCCCCGAGTAGTACGTCTTGTAGGACGACATGCGGCGGTCGATGCCCATCGCCAGGGCTTCGGCCGTCGAGCGCTCCGGCGCGGCGCGCACGACGGCGAGGCGCGCGACTCGGTTGGTCGGCCGAGTGGCGGCTCGCAGGATCGCGCGCGCCGCCTGCGGGACGTTGAGCTCGAGCCCGTCGCGAGACGGAACGACCTGAACGGCCGTATCGTAGACCGCGAAGCTCGCGTCCCGTGCAGGCCTGCCGACGTTCTCGGAGAGCCTCCGGAAGTACGCGGTTGCGGCCGCTCCGCTGATCCCGAGCTCGACCGAGCCGTTTCTCGGAAGCCGTAGAAGCTCGGCGACCCGCCAGCGCGGCACGCGGAAGCTCCGGTCCGCGGCTTTGATGACCACGGGTCTGGAGAGGGCGAGGCGAGCACGCTCCGCCGGACCGGCGAGCATCTCGGCGTCGACCCTGGGCGGCGTGACTCGAACCGGTAGCGCGGTCACGTCGGAGGTCCTTTCGATCTGCCCCAGCGTGCGGACGATCTCCTCGGCGCTCGCCTCGCGGTCGAGGCGAGCCCCAGCCTGCTCCGGGACGACCTGGATCCTCAGTCCGCGCCGGACGAGTGCGGCGCTCCTCGGCGGCTGCTCGACGTCCGAGGCGATGCGGTCGAGCACGTACTCGAGCGCGGCGTTCGAGGCCGCGACCCGCGGGAGCACCTCGGCACCGAAGACCCGAGCGCGAAGGCGTCGCAGGCCGCGAAGCGGACCGAACCCGTCGCCGGCGCGACTCGCCGCCGCCACTGCGCCACTCCAGTCCGGCTCCACGGCGAGCTGGCTTGCCGCAAACGTGTAGGACGACGTGCCGACCGTGAACTCGACGGGTTCGTCGGCGCGCTGCTCGTGGAGGGCGTTGAGCTTCGCTACCGCCTGGCTCCTCGATCAGGCCGCCGACGTCTACGCCCGCGACGTGTGTCCCTGCGGCGAGCTCACTGCTCGATCCGGCGAATGCGAAGCCGACGATGACAGCCAGGAGCAGTCCGGCGCAGACAGCAACCGCGATCGTGGCCCGGGTCGACAGGTAGTTGAGACGGCGACGGCTTCGGCTGCGAGGTGGATAGAGAGGCGACTCTGTGTGCACGGAAGCGGAATTCTAGATACGAAAAGGACTTTTGCTCCGGTAAAGATCTGACGTGCATTCGTCCGCGATTTGTTGCCCCATCGGGTAACATCCGTGTGTACTTCCGCACTAGAATCGGCAGTGGGTGGTGGGATGGGGTGCCCCACTGGAACACCGCTCAGAACACGAAAAGCTCGATCCCGCCCGAGACGTACAGCTCCACGCCGGTGATGTACGCGGCGAGGTCCGAGCACAGAAACGCAATCGCGTTCGCGATGTCTTGCGGCTCTCCCGGCCGCTTGAAGACCGTGCGCGCCGCGATTCGCTCGTTCATCGCCGCATTTGCCATGTGGAACGCCTCCGTCCCGATGATGCCCGGCACGATCGCGTTGCACGTGATCCCGTGGCGGCCCCCCTCCATCGCGAGCGTCTTCGTCAGCCCGAGGATTCCGGCCTTGGTCGTCGAGTAGCTCGCCTGGCCGAACCCGCCTAGCGTGCCGGCGACGGAGGCCATGTTCACGATCCGTCCCCACCCGTGCTCTTTCATGTGCGGCCACACCGCCTGAGCGCAGTTGAAGCCGCCGCTGAGGTTGACGCGGAGATCGCGCTCCCACAGGTCCGGGCTCTGGTCGTGGAACTGGCCGACGTGATCGAGCGTTCCGGCGTTGTTGACGAGGATGTCGATCGAGCCGAGCTCCTCCACCGTACGGGCGACTGCCGCGGCGACCTGCTCTCGGTCGGTCACATCGCAGCGGACGGCGAGAGCTCGGCGTCCGAGTGCCCGGATCTCGTCGACCGTCTCCTCCGTGTGCACCATGCCCCGAGCTCTCGCGGCGGTCGCGAGCGCGCCCCAACTGTCCGTTTCCTCGGAGAGCTCCGACTCGACGAGGATGTCCGCGATCGCGACGTCCGCGCCGGCGCGAGCGAAGGTGAGCGCATCCGCGCGTCCCAGCCCGCGGGACCCCCCGGTGACGAAAGCGACCCTCCCACTCAGATCGATCTCGAGCGCCACGCGGGGATCCTACGGTGGTACAAGAGCCGGCGTGCAGCGGATCGAGGTCGAGGAGCGGCGTGTGCGACTCGTCCGTCGTCACCTGCTCGCGCCCGCCGACCGGGCGCGCGACCCGCTCGAGGCGGCACGCTCGCTCGTCGTTCTGCATGCGACCGACGCCGTCACCGTCTTCCTCTCGCTGCACGCGCGCACCGAAGGGGTCTCGCCCGTCGACATCGAGCGCACGCTCTACGACGACCGCAGCCTCGTGCGCATGCTCGGCATGCGGCGGACGCTCTTCGCCGTACCGCGAGAGCTCGTGCCGGTCGTGTACGCCGCATGCACACGGACGATTGCCGCGCGCGAACGACGACGGCTCGAGGGCTGGATCAGAGATTGCGGCATCTCGACGAGACCAGGGCCGTGGCTGACCCGCGCCATGAAGCTCGCACGCGCTGAGCTCGAGGCACGCCGCGAGGCGACGACGTCCGAGCTCGCCGCCGCGGTGCCCTCGCTCGGAAAGCGGCTGCGCCTGGGCTCCGGGACGCGCTTCGAGACGACCCAGTCCGTCGCCGCGCGCGTCCTGCCACAACTGGCCATGGACGGCCATGCCTTCCGCGGACGCCCGCGCGGCACATGGATCAGCGGCCAGTTCAGGTGGGTGTCGGCAGAGGCTTGGCTCGGCGGCCCGGTCGAGAGCATGGATCCCAGCGCTGCGCAGGGGGAGCTGCTGCGGCACTGGCTCGCACGGTTCGGACCGGGAACCGAGGCCGATCTCCGCTGGTGGACCGGTTGGACAGCGCGTGAGACTCGCGCTGCGCTGGCAGCCGTAACTCACGTCGAGGTCGACCTCGGCAACGGCTCAACGGGATTCGTGCTCGCCGACGACCTGGAGCCGACGCATCCCCCCGAGCCGTCCGCCGCGCTTCTGCCAACGCTCGACCCGACGATCATGGGCTGGAAGGAGCGCGACTGGTACCTCGGCGCGTACGCAAAGCTCCTCTTCGACGGCAACGGCAATGCGGGGCCGACGATCTGGTGGGAGGGGAGAGTCGTCGGTGGCTGGAGCCAGCGGCGCGACGGCGAGATCGTGTTCGCGCTGCTCGAGGACGTCGGGACCGACGCCGTGCGTGCCGTGCAGGCGGAAGCAGCTCGCGTGGCCGCCTGGCTCGGGGACGTCCGCTTCTCTCCTGGCTTCCTGCCGCCCTTTCAGCGCGGCCTCGCCACGGCCTAGTCTGGCGGCAGGAAAATCTCCTTGGCAATCACGAGCCTCTGGATCTGCGAGGTGCCCTCGTAGATCTGGAAGAGCTTGGCGTCTCGCATGAGCTTCTCGACCGGGTACTCCTTGATGTAGCCGTAGCCGCCGAACACCTGGACGGCGTCGGTCGTCACCTTCATCGCCGTGTCGGCGGCGAACCGCTTGGCGAACGAGGACTGGAGCGTCGCGCGCTCACCCTGGTCGTGGAGCCAAGCCGACTGCCAGACGAGCAGGCGCGCCGCCTCGATCTCCGTCGCCATGTCCGCGATGAGGAAGCTGACTCCCTGGTGCATGGCGATCGGCACGTCGAACGTGACGCGCTCCTTTGCGTACTCGACTGCCAGCTCGTACGCGGCCTGCGCGACGCCGACCGCCCCCGCCGCCGTGCCCGGGCGGGTGAAGTCCAAGGTCTTCATCGCGATCTTGAATCCCTCGCCTTCCTCCCCGATGCGGTTCTCGGCGGGAACGACGACGTCGGTCAGCGCGAATGCCGACGTGTCCGTCGAGCGTTGACCCATCTTGTCGAGGTGCTTCTCGATCAGGACGCCCGGTGCGTCCATTGGGACGATGAACGCCGAGATCCCGCGGTGGCCCTTGCTCGGATCCGTCTTCGCGAAGACGACCGTCCACGTCGCGTGACCGGCGTTCGTGATGAACGTCTTGGAGCCGTTCAGCACGTACTCGTCGCCGCGGCGCTCGGCCGTGGTCTTCATGCGGGCGACGTCGGAGCCGGCATCCGGCTCGCTGAGGCCGAAGGAGCACAGGATCGGCTCTTCGAGGAGCGGCGGCAACCAGCGCTGCTTCTGATCGTCCGAGCCGGCGAGGAGAACGGGGCCGGCGCCGAGACCGTTCGCCAGGATCGAGGTCCCCATGCCGGAGCATCCCCAGTTGAGCTCCTCCCCGACGAGCATGCCGTCGAAGGCCGGCAACCCGAGGCCGCCGAGCGACTCCGGGACATGGAGGTTCATGAGCCCGAGCTCGTGCGCCTTCGCGACCACGTCACCCGGATGCGTCGAGTGCTCGTCGTACTCGGCCGCCTTCGGCCGGATCTCCTTCTCGGCGAACTCGCGCGCGAGCGCCCGAAGCTCGCGCTGCTCAGGCGTCAGCGCGAACGAGACGCCCCCGGCGATGCCGGTCTCCACCTGGGTCATGCCCTTCGCTCCTCGGTCGATTGACTAGTCAGTCAATCCTAGTCTAGAATCTCAACCGCAGGGTGGTCAAGCGCTTCGGGCGCCTTCCGTAGGATGTCCGCGCATGGCGACGACCACCGAGCGACCGGCCCTCGACCCCCTCGACTACCTCGCGATCGACGCGCTCCTCGACGACGAGGAGCGGGCGATCCGCGACACCGTTCGCGAGTTCGTGCGCGCCCATGTGCTTTCCGACGTCGGGGACTGGTTCGAGCAGGGGACCTTCCCGCGCGAGCTCATCCCCGAGCTCGGCAAGCTCGGGCTCCTCGGGATGCACCTCGAGGGCTATGGGCTCCCCGGAGCCAGCTCCGTCGCGTACGGGCTGACGTGCATGGAGCTCGAGGCGGGCGACGCAGGCGTTCGGAGCGCGGTGTCGGTACAGGGCTCGCTCGCGATGTTCCCGATCTGGCGGTTCGGATCGGAGGAGCAGAAGCAGCGCTGGCTCCCACCGATGCACACGGGCGAGGTGGTCGGCTGCTTCGGGCTCACCGAGCCGGATGCCGGCTCTGACCCGGCGTCGATGCGGACACACGCGCGTCGCGATGGCTCCGACTGGATCCTGAACGGCGCCAAGATGTGGATCACCAACGGCTCGATCGCAGACATCGCGGTGGTCTGGGCGCGCACCGACGACGATGCCATCCGCGGTTTCATCGTCGAGCGAGGCATGGCGGGATTCGCGTCGCCTGAGATCCACAAGAAGCTCTCGCTGCGCGCATCCGTCACATCCGAACTGGTGCTGCAGGACGTGCGTGTGCCGGACGAGAACGTGCTTCCGGGAGCCACGACTCTCCGCGGCCCGCTCTCGTGCCTCAACGAGGCGCGCTTCGGGATCGTCTTCGGCGCGGTTGGGGCCGCCCGTGCGTGCTTCGAGTGCGCTCTCGACTACGCGAAGGAGCGGATCGTCTTCGGGAAGCCGATCGCGGGCTACCAGCTCACCCAGCAGAAGCTCGCCGAGATGGCGCTCGAGATCAACCGCGGGACGCTCGTTGCTCTCCACCTCGGGCGCATGAAGGACGACGGGACGCTCCTCCCGGAGCAGGTGAGCCTCGGGAAGATGGGGAATGTCCGCGGCGCGATCGAGGTCGCCCGAACGGCGCGCACGATCCTCGGCGCGAACGGCGTCACGCTCGAGTACCCGGTCATCCGGCACGTGAACAACCTCGAGTCGGTGCTCACCTACGAGGGCACGCACGAAGTGCACACGCTCGTCGTCGGCCAGGCGCTGACCGGCGAGAACGCGTTCCGCTAGGAGTCCGGTTCAGGATGATCACCCGTCGCCGGGATGCGCTGGGTGGTGCGAGGCAAGGACGCAGGGAGCGCCCATATCCACTGCGATATGGGCGCGCGACCGAGGACGCCGCATCGCGCCGCCCAGCGCGGCCCGGCGACATGGCAGTTCATTCTGAATCGGGCTCTTGAGCTACTCGCCTTCCCAGTACTCGGCGTCGCGGCCGCGGAACTCCCGGAACAGCCGCTCGCCCTTCGCATCGACGACCGAGACCTTGCCGGAGTCGAGGTACTCCACGATGTCGGGCGAAAGCAGCGTCGAGAGCATCAGCACGCGGATCGACGCGTCGGTGTCGTTCCGGACCTGGTGGGCGCCGTCCATGCCGCGGCGAAATGCGACGACGTCACCCTCGGTGAGCTGCTCTTCGCCGTCGGGCGTGCGCAGTGTCGGTCGCCCTCGGAGCACGATCATCCACTCCTCGTTGCCGTGGTGCGTGTGGTACGGCCAGAGCCGGTTTCCGGGCTCGAGCTCGTACATGCTCCCGCCGATGAGCTCGGCGTCGATGCGCGCGCCGACCCACGCGTCCTTCGAGCGCCACCCGTCGCGCTCCTCGACGCGGTTCCACTCGTCGCCGTTGAGGTTGAAGGTCTTCATGCGGCCGAGCCTAGACCGTGAGTCCGCGGAGCGACAGGTCGATCGCCGTGCGTTCGGCAGCGGCGACGTCCTCCTCCGAGTCGGGAAGGCGGCCGAGCACCCAGCCTGTCAGCAGCTCCTCGAGGCCGCCGTACACGAGCCAGCTCGCGAGCCGCGCGTCGACGTCCTGTCGAAACTCTCCCGCCGCCTGACCCTCCTCGACAACGCGCTGGATGATCGCGAACGCCTGCCCGACCTCGTCGACCTGTCCCTGGATCAGCGGGCTCCGGGCGACCTCGCGAACCATCACGGTCACGAGCGCCGGATCGTTGCGCCACGTCCGGAGCAGGATCTTGGCAATGCCTTCGAGTTTCTCCCGTGCCGGCTCGTCGGATGCCTCGACGGCGCGGAAGCGCCCGATCAGCTCGCCCCAGTTCTCGGCGAAGATCGCGCGCAGGACGTCGTCCTTCGACGCGAAGTAGTGGTACAGGAGCCCATGGGCGACACCGGCGTCCTCGGCGATGTCGCCGACGCGCGATCCGTGGTATCCGTGCTCCGCGAACACACGGATCGCGGCGTCGAGGATCAGCTTGCGCTTGTCCGGGAGTGCGATTGAACCGTCAGTCAACCGGCACGAGGATAGAGGTACGCTCCCGCCCGGTGCAACCGCAGTCGCAACCGCTGTCGGGCACGCTGATCGTCGACTTCACGCGCTACCTCCCCGGAGCGTACGCGAGCCGCGAGCTCGTGCGGCTCGGGGCCCGCGTCGTCCGCGTCGAGCCGCCGGGAGGCGATCCCATGCGACCGACTGCGACAACGTGGGACACCGCGCTGCGATCCGGCGCCGAGTCGGTCGTCTGCGAGCTCCCGGCCGATGCCGCGTTCGCGCGCGCACTCGCCGCCCGCTCCGACGTCGTTCTCGAGGGCTTCCGGCCGGGCGTGGCCGCGCGACTCGGCATCGGCCCGAGCGACGTCCCGGAATCAACCGTCTACTGCTCGATCACCGGGTTTGGCGACGATCCGCGCCACCGGCTGCGCGCCGGCCACGACGTCAACTACCTCGGCTGGGCGGGCGTGCTGGAGGACACGGCTCCGGAACTGCCACCGATCCAGATCGCCGATCTGGCCGCGGGCGCGCTCGGAGCGGTCACGCAGGTGCTCGCAGCGCTCCTCGAGCGAGAGCGCACCGGCTGCGGGCCGCGGATCGTCGTCTCGATGACGCATCGGTCACATGACCTCGTCTCCCACCGGCTCGGCGGCGAGCCCGTGCCGAAGCTGCTCACGGGCGGGCTCGCCTGCTACCGCATCTATCCGACCGCTGACGGCAGGCACCTCACCGTCGGCGCGCTCGAGCCGAAGTTCTTCCGGCGGCTGTGCGAGCTCGTCGGCCGCCCGGAGCTCGCCGACCGCCAATACGACGAGGATCAGGACGCGCTCGGAGCGGAGCTCGCGGCGATCATCGCCGAGCGTCCGCTGACCGCCTGGCTCGAGCACTTCGGCGACGAGGATGTCTGCGTCGGACCGGTCTGGACCCGTGAGGAGGCCGCGGCGGCTCTCGGTCCACTGGAACCTCCCATCGAGGTTCCGCTCGGAGCGCAGACCGAGGCGTGGAGGCAGGAGCTCGGCGTCTGACCGTTGGGTCGGTCAGACCCCTGCCCGGAGCCCGAGGGCGGCCGGCAGCGCGAGGAGCGTCTCGATTCGCTCCGCCTCCTCGGGATGAAGCCCGTCGCGATCGAGCAGGATCGCCCGCATCCCGAGCGCCCGCGCGCCCTGGATGTCGTCCTCGTACGAGTCACCGACCATCACGGAACCGGCAGGCGTGGCTCCGAGGTCGGCGAGCGCCGCGACGAAGATCGACGGGTGCGGCTTCGTCCTGCCATGAGCCTTCGATCCGACCATCGCGTCGACCTCGAGTGAGTGGTGCGCGACGAACTCGTCCAGGTCGCGCTGACCGTTCGTGACGAGCCCGATCTTGATCCCGCGACGGCGCAACTCCTCGAGGACGGGCAGCGCATCCTCGTACAGCGAGAAGTTCTCGTGGCGCTCCCACTCGCGCACCATGTCGACGGCGCAGGCCCGGGAGGCGGCCGGGTCGCCTCCCATCCCGAGCACGATCTGCTCCGTGAATGCGACCCAGACCTCCTCGTCGTGCACGAGCTCGCGCTCACCCGCGAGCGCCTCGATCGAGTCGAGGCGCGCCTGCGCGTAGCGGTCGGGGTCGAGAACGAGACCGTGCCGCTCGCCGACTCGCCTGTATCCCTCGGGGCCGAGTTCGGGGCCGGGGCGGAAAAGCGTAAAGTCGACGTCGAAGAGGACCGCCTCGAGCACCGATCGAGCATAGCCCTGACGTTCCTCGCGAGCCGGTACCCTTTCCGCGCCCGGGGTGTGGCGCAGCCTGGTAGCGCGCTCCGTTCGGGTCGGAGAGGCCCCCAGTTCAAATCTGGGCACCCCGATCATTCCCGCAGAGAGCGGAGTCCGCGAGTGCGGATTCCGCTCTCGCGAAGACCCCTAAAGGCGTCCGCTTCGCGGCCGCTGTCGTATCTACCGACGATCCACGGGGCTGTTCACGCTCCGCAGGTCCGGGCACAGCCCGCCTCCGGCCCTCGGTGGCAGCCACATACCGACCGCCGTTGCACAGGCCTGAGCGGCAGCAGTATGCTCAGGTCGATGACTGTCGTTCTCGAGAGGCGGGCCGGTTGACCCGCCCTCATTGCTTGTGAACCTCGGCCCGACGAGCGCGCACTGCGCCGGCGGGCTTTTTCTTTGCCCCAAGGAGGCACCATGGCCAACCACCTGACGCCCGAAGAGCTCGCCAAGGAGATGGGGATGGACCGCGACGAGGTCATCCGCATCTGCATCGAGGAAGGCGTGCCGATCTACCACGGCAAGATCGACAAGACGCTCTTCCAGGCATCGCTCGAGGCCGTCGGAACCGGCGCCGGAGCCTCGAACTCGTCCTGAGCTACTCCTGGCGCTGAGTGCCTAGCTGGCCTTGCTCTTCGCTCGGCGCGCCCGGGCAGGCTTCTTCTCGGCAGCCTCATCCTCGGAGCCCTTCTTCGCCGCTGCAACGCTGGCCTTGAGCGCCTCCATGAGATCGATGACCGGCGCGACCTCTGTCGGCTCCGGAGCGACGATCTCCTCGCCGCGCATCTTGGCCTCGAGCAGCGCACGGAGGTCGCGGCGGTAGTCGCTTACGAGCGCCTCCGGCTCGAACTCGCCGGCGAGGCTTTCGATCACCTGGCGGGCGAGGTCGAGCTCGTTCTTCTTGACCGTCGTCTCCTCCACGGCCCCGGAGATCTCCGCCTGCGAGTACACGTCCTCGGCGAGGAACAGCGTCTCGAGGGCGAGCACGTCCCCCTTGGCGCGAACGAGACACAGGCTCTCGCGGCCGGAGCGGACGAACCGCCCCAATGCAGCGGTCTCCGTCTCGCGCATCGCTTCGAGCAGCAGAACGTACGGCCGGCGCTGCGCCTCCTGAGCGGCTGGAACGAGGAAGTACGTGCGGTCGAAGAAGATCGGATCGACGTCGTCCTCCGTCACGAAGCGCGTGATCTCGATGGAGCGCGAGTCGTCGGCGCGCTCGATCGCCTCGAGGTCGGCATCCTCGACGATCACGAACTGACCCTTCGTGATCTCGAAACCGCGGACGATCTCGTCCTGCGTGACCTCGCGATCGTGCGTCGGGCACCAGCGCTTCTGCTTGATCGGTGTCGAGTCCTCGCGGTGGAGCAGCCGGAACGAGACGTCCGACTGCCTCGCGGCTGGCTTCGTCGCCGGGGCGAGGCCCACGGGGATCGAGACGAGCCCGAAGCTCAGGGATCCGTTCCAAGTAGTGCGCATGTGCAGGGAAGAATATCTGTGTCGGGGTAAGACGACAGTCTGACCCCGACTCCGTTTCTCTCTGGACCTGTGGGTTTCGCGTTACGGGCGCGGATCCCTCCCGAGTGTCTAAGCTCAGATTCGTGACGGAGACAGTCGAAGCCGCCGGCGAAGCTACATCGTCGGGCACGAAGCGCCGCACGATCGCACACCTCTGGCGCCACGCCGTCGCGGCAGGGCGCCAAGGCCCCGCGTACCTGGTGGAGACGGAGGACGGGTGGAACGAGGTCTCGTGGGCGGACGCGGACGAGCAAGTGCGTGCCTACGCGAACGGGCTCCTCGCTCGGGGGGTGCGGAAGGGCGACAACTTCGCGCTGCTTGCGCGGAACAGCCTCGAGTGGGCCCTGGTCGACTTCGCCCTCGCGCACGTCGGCGCCATCGGCATTCCCGTCTATGCGTCGAGCGCACCACGCGACGTCGAGTACCTCCTCGCGCACTCGGAAGCCGTGGGCATCGTCTGCGAAGACGCCGAGCAGCTCTCAAAGGTCGAGGCCGCCTCGGGGGAGCTCCCGGCACTCCAGCACGTCTTCACGTACCACGATCTCGACGGCCTCGCGACCCACGGGCGGGACTTCGCGAGCGCGAACCCGAATGCGCTCGACGAGGCCACGGCGGCGATCTCCGAGGACGACCTCTTCACGATCATCTACACGTCGGGCACGACCGGGCCTCCCAAGGGCTGCATGCTCTCGAACCGCAACTACTTCGAGATGGCGAGCGTCGTCGACCGCATGGAGGAGACGTACTACCGCGAGGACGACGTGATGCTCCTCTACCTCCCGCTCGCGCACAACTACGGGAGGCTCATGCTGCTCCTCGGGGCCCACGTGGGTTTCACGATCGCATTCCTCGCCGATCCGCTCCGCGTCGCGGAAGCCCTGCCCAAGGTTCGTCCGACGCTGCTCCCGAGCGTTCCCCGTGTCTACGAGAAGGTGCACACGGCTGTTCTCGCGAAGTTCGACGAGGCGACCGGCGTCAAGAGGCGCCTCATCGACTGGGCGCTTCCCGTCGGCCGAGAGGTGAGCCGCCTCGAGGACGAAGGGAAGCCGATCCCTGCGGGGCTACGCACCAAGCACCGTCTCGCCGACAGGCTCGTCTTCAGCAAGGTACGCGAGCCATTCGGCGGACGCCTGCGAATGCCGGGATCCGGCGGCGCTCCGCTGTCGAAGGAGATCATCGAGTTCTTCGACGGGATCGGGATCCGCATCGCCGAGGGCTACGGCCTCACCGAATGCACGACCGCGGCGAGCACGAACCGCCCCGACGTCTACCGCTTCGGCTCGGTCGGACAGCCGCTGCCCGGCTTCGAGGTGCGGATCGCCGACGACGGCGAGATCGAGCTGCGCTCGGAGACGGTCTTCCAGGGCTACTACAAAGACCCGGAGGCGACCGCGGCGGTGCTCGGAAGTGACGGCTGGCTCAAGACCGGGGACATCGGCACGCTCGACGAGGACGGCTTCCTCTACATCACCGACCGCAAGAAGGACATCCTCGTCACCGCCGGCGGCAAGAACGTCGCACCGCAGAACATCGAGAACGACCTCAAGACGTCGAAGTTCGTCTCTCAGGCACTGGTCGTCGGAGACAAGCTCCCCTACGTCTCCGCCCTCATCACGCTCGACTCCGTGGAGATCGGGCGCTGGGCCTCGGAGAACGATGTCGACGGCGATCCAGCGACGCTGGCCGGGGACGCGCGCGTGCGCGAGCTCATCCAGCGCGTCGTCGACGACGTCAACCGCGACCGCTCACGGTTCGAGCAGGTCAAGCGCTTTGCGATCCTCCCTCGTGACTTCACGATGGAGGCGGGCGAGGTCACCCCGACGCTGAAGCTGCGGCGGCGCGCAGTGCAGGAGCACTTCGCAGCCGAGATCGACGCGCTGTACTCGGAACCGCGCTCCTGACGCCGCCGTTGGTGGCTAGAGACGACGGGCGCCGACGAAGGACCCGGAGCGCTCCGACAGGTACGAGATCCGCACGACGTCGCCGGTGTGCGGCGCGTGGACGAACTGGTCGTTGCCGATGTAGATGCCAACGTGGCCGAGGCCGCTGAAGAACACGAGGTCGCCGGCCGCGAGCTGATCCCAGGACACGGGTGTGCCGTACGAGAACTGCGAGGCAGCGTGGTGCGGGAGCGAGACGCCGATCTGTGCGAAGACGTAGCTCGTGAAACCCGAGCAGTCGAAGCCCGTCGACGGGCTCGAGCCACCCCACACGTACGGGATCCCGAGGTACTGGAGCGCGATCCCGACGACGTGGCCGTAGCGTGGCGCCGGAAGGTTCGGATCGTATTCCGGCTCGATCCAGGGCTGGGGATCGTACGTCTGCTGGACGTCCGGCTGTGCGAGCGCTGCGGCGGCGGCCTGAGCTTGTGCCCGCGCCTGTGCCGCAAGAGCGGCCTGCCGCCGCGCCTCCTCGGCGCGCATCTCGGCGATCTCGTCCTTGACCGAGGCGAGGAGCTGGTTCTGCTCGGCGATCTGGGATTCGATCGAGTCCTTCTGCGCCGCCTGCTCGGCGACGATTTGCGCCTGATCCTCACGCGCGTCCTGGAGATTGCTCCGTCGCGTCTCGACTTCCTTCCGATACTGCTTGACGGTCCTAAGGATGTGCGTGTCCTGACTGGACACCCGCTCGATCGCATCGAGCCGCGCGATGATGTCGTCCAGGCTGCTCGAACCGAGGATCACCTCGAGCGTCGAGTCACCCTCCCCGTTGACGTACAGGTCGCGCAGCCGCTCCGCGATCCGCTTCTGGGCGACGACGAGGCTCTTCTTCGCCGCGACGAGGTGCTTCGCGTTCGACGCGAGATCGCTGTCTATCCGGTCGAGCTCGATGTTCGCGTAGTTGTACGCCTCGATCGCCTGTTCGAGGTCGACGTTCATGCTCTCGACCTCGGCCATGATCGCCTCGGCTTGCGTGCGCTTCGAGGTGATCGTCTGCGCGGACGCAGGTCCAATGGCAAGCAGCAGCCCGGCGGTCGAAACCGCAACGATGACTGCTATCGGCGCCCATCCGGTTCGCGACCGCCCCAGAATGCCTCTCGGTCGGCTCCGGACAGACCCGCCGGTGGCGGTCTGGCCCGTCACAAGTCGGAGACCCTAGCAGCCTCGCCGGACGCCTGCAACCGACAACCTAAGCCAAAATATCTGCAAAGAGGACACTTGTCGGAACGCACAAACGCCGCCTGTGTTAGGGTCGCCCCTCGTGCGAAGGGGAACGCGCAGGTGGGGACCGGCGCTCGCTGCGGTCCTCTTCGGAACACTACTCGGCGCCGGCGGCTCGGCACTCGCTCAGCCGCAGGAACCGCAGGGGTATCGGCTGAAGGTCGACGCCGTCGGCTACTACCTTCCCGGCAAGACGGCCCTCGGTGTACCGGTGCGCAAAGGCGTCGTGGCCGTCGACCCGAGGCTGATACCGCTCGGCACGAAGCTCCTCGTCCCCGGCTACGGGCCTGCCCTCGCCGCTGACGTCGGGTATGCGATCAAGGGGCGGATCATCGACCTCTGGTTCCCGAGCACCGTCCAGGCTCGCGCCTGGGGCCGGCAAACCGTCACCATCACGGTCTACCGCTGACGGCCGCCGTCGGCGGCCTCAGGTACACAGTTCCTCCGTGAGACGGGCTCACGTCGTCGCCCTGGCGCTGGTCGTCGCTGTCGCCGTTCCCGCCGGGACGGCCTCCACCACACATGCCGCCGCTCCTGGGCTCGAAGCCGCCCTCCGCGCAGCCATGACAGCACCCGGCATTGGCCCACGCTCGTCCGCCGCCCTCGCCGTCGATCTCGAGAGCGGTGAGGTCGTGTTCCGGATGAACCCGGCCCGCTCACTCCTGCCGGCCTCCGCGGAGAAGCTCGCCGTCTCCTTCGCAGCACTCCGGGTCCTCGGGACCGACTTTCGCTTTCACACGGAGCTCGTGGGAACGGGGACACGGGTGGGTGGCACCTGGAAGGGCAATCTCGTCCTCGTCGGTCACGGAGATCCGACCCTTGCCACGTCCGACCTCGACCGGCTCGCGCGACGCATCTCGACCATGGGCATTCGGCGTGTCGAGGGCCGCGTTCTCGGGGACGAGAGCCACTTCGATGCCCGTCGTGACGCACCGGGATGGAAACCGTCGTACCTCGGGATCGAGTCGAGACCGCTGTCCGCGCTGACGGTCGTCGATCTTCCTGTCCGGACCGCGAACGGCTCGGCGAGGATCGCGGCGCACGCCCTCACGGCCGCACTCGTGCGGCGGGGAGTCGCGGTGTCGGGGCCGCCCGGGTCGGGGCGCGCAGCGCCGTCCGCACGGCCCCTCGCACGAGACACGTCCGAAGCCCTCCGAGTCCTCGTTCGGCGGCTGAATCGCGACAGCGACAACTTCGTGGCCGAGATCGTGCTCAAGGAGCTCGGAACCGCCATCGCCTCGCGAGGGTCTACGGCTGCCGGTGCACTCGTCGTGCGGGAGGAGCTGGCCGCGGCAGAGATCCCGCTCGAAGGCGTTCGCATTGCCGACGGCTCCGGTCTCTCGATGCTCGACCGGCTGACCGTCCAGGCGCTCGTCGGAATTCTCCGCTCGGGTGCGGCGGATCCGTCCATGAGCGACGCCTTCGTGACGTCGCTCGCCGTCGCGGGAGTCTCCGGGACGATGAAGCGGCGGCTTGCGGTGCGACCCACGAAGAGCCGCGTGATCGCGAAGACTGGGACGACGAACGCGGCGTCCGCCCTCGCCGGCTTCGTGCGGCGCCGCTACGTGTTCGCGATCCTCCAGAACGGCGGGCCCGTCCCGTACTGGACTGCGCGACTCGCCCAGGATCGCTTCGTGACGGTGCTAGCTCGCCGTTAGCAGGGTTCGGAGGTCGTCCTCCGACAGCACGGGCACACCGAGCTGCTCCGCCTTCTGCGCCTTCGAGCCCGGCGACTCGCCGACGATCACGCCGCTCGTCTTCTTCGAGACCGAGTCCGAGACCTTCGCGCCCAGAGCCTCGAGCGCGGCCTTCGCCTCCTCGCGCTTGTAGCCGTCGAGCGTTCCCGTGATGACGTACTGCATGCCCGTGAGACGGCCCTCCGGCGGCCGCTCGTCGCCTGCAAGCGACGTCTGCAGGCCTAGCTCGCGCAGCTCGCCGACGAGTCCGAGATTCTCCGGATCCGCGAACCACTCGGCGATGAGCTCGGCGCGCTCGGGGCCGATGCCCTCGACCTCTTCCAGCTGCTCGAGCGTGGCGGCGGCAAGTGCCTCGACCGTCCGGAAGTGGAGCGCGAGGCTCCGCGCGATCACCCACCCGACCTTCGGGATGTTCAGGCCGAACAGGACGCGGGAGAACGGCTGCTCCTTGGAGCGCTGGATGGACTCGAACGCACGTGTCGCCGAGATCTCGCCGAACCCCTCGAGCTCGGCGAGCTGGTCCGCGGTCAGCCGGTAGAGGTCGGGCAGCGAGCGGACGATGCCCTCGTCCCAGAGCTTCTTGATCGTGCTCCCGCCGACGTTCTCGATGTCGAGCGCCGCCCCGACCCAGTGGTACAGCGTCTCGAGCCCGCGAGACGGGCACGCGCGGTTCGGGCAGCGGTGCATGACCTCGCCTTCCGGCCGCACGACCTCGGTCTTGCAGAGCGGGCAGCGCTTCGGCATGCGCCACGGCTTCGTCCCTGGCTCGTGCTCGCCCGCCGGCCCGACAACCTGCGGGATGACGTCGCCGGCTCGCTGGACGATGACGCGATCGCCCACGCGAATGTCCTTGCGCCTGATGTCGTCCTCGTTGTGCAGCGTCGCGCTCGAGACGGTGACGCCGCCCACGTGCACCGGCTCGAGCTCCGCGAGCGGGTTGAGGACGCCGGTGCGCCCCACGCGGACGTGGATCGCGACGAGCCGCGTCACCGCCGACGTGGGCGCCCACTTGAACGCGCGCGCGAAGCGCGGGCGGCCGTGGAGCGAGCCGAGCCGGCGCTGCTGGTCGAACGAGTCGACCTTGATCACGATTCCGTCGATCTCGTAGCCGAGGTCCGCGCGACGGGTCTCCCAAGCCGCACAGGCTTCGGCAACCTGGTCCATCGACTCCAGTCGGGTCGCGTCGGGGTTCGTGCGGAAGCCGCGGGCCCTGAGCCACTCGAGCGTCTTCCATTGCGAGGCGAGGTCCTCGCCCTCGAGGATCCCGATGCCGTACACGAAGATGGACAGCGGGCGCTCGGCGGTCACTGCCGGGTTGAGCTGCCTGAGCGAGCCTGCGGCGGCGTTGCGGGCGTTCGGAGCCGGCTTCTTCCCCGCGGCCAGTTGCGCCTCGTTGAAGCGCGTGAAGCCCGCGAGCGGGAAGTAGATCTCGCCTCGCACCTCGGTGCGTGTGGGCGGCGCCGTGCCGTCCGGAGCACGCATGCGCAGGGGAATCGCCTCGATCGTCCGGAGGTTCGCCGTGACGTCCTCCCCACGCTCGCCGTCGCCACGCGTGGCTCCCCGGACGAGGGCGCCGTTCTCGTACACCAGTGATACCGCCGAGCCGTCGATCTTCGGTTCGAGGACATACGCGACTGCCTCGTCGGTTCCGAGCCGCTTGCGAGTGTCATCCGCCCACTTCTCGAGCGCTTCGCGTGTCGTGACTTTCTCGAGCGAGCCCATCGGCGTCAGGTGCTCGACTTTGCGGAATCCCTCCGCCGGCGGCGCACCCACTCGCTGCGTCGGAGAGTCGGGCGTGACGAGGTCGGGATGGTCGACCTCGAGCGCGACGAGCTCGTCGTAGAGCGCGTCGTACGCGGCGTCGGGGATCTCGGGGTCGTCCAGGACGTGGTAGCGGTAGAGGTGGTGCTCGATCACACGCCGGAGCTCGGCAGCGCGGTCGGTGGGCGCGGCTGTCTTAGAGGGCACCGAGGAGCTCCTCGGGCGAGCGGACGAACGCGTCAGGGTTCTCAGCGAGTAGCCGCTCGTCCGGATGGATGCCGCCCCATCCGACTGCGACCGCGTACACGCCTGCCGCCTTCGCGGCGCCGATGTCGAATGGCGAGTCCCCGACGTACACCGCTTCCTCCGGCGTGCCGCCGAGCTTGTCGACCGCGAGGAGAACGGGGTCGGGGTCGGGCTTGTGCCTCTCCGTGTCCTCGTGCGCCACGACGACGTCGAACGCGCTCGCGAGCGCCGGGAAGCGGTCGAGGGCGAGCGCGACGGTTCGGTGACGCTTCGCGGTCACGATGCCGAGCTTCCTGCCCTCGGACTTGAGGCCGGGAAGGAGCGCCAGAAGCTCGTCGAACGCCTCGAGCGTCTCGTGGAGGCCGTCGTTGTGCTCCTTGTACGCCTCGAGCAGCGCGTCCGCGTGCGCCGCGTCGATCGCAGTCATCTGCGCGACGATCCCCTGGCCGCCGATGGTCAGCCCGAGCTCGTCGAGTGGAATCTCGCGGCCGAGCACGGTGCGCACGGCGTGCTGCATGGAGGCGAGGATGATCGGCCCCGAGTCGATGAGCGTCCCGTCGAGGTCGAAGAGAACGATACGGAAACGCACTCGCCGATCGTAGCCAGGGTGTCAGTACTGCACGTTCTCGAAGTAGAGGCCCCACGGCGGCGCAGTCGAGCCCGCGTCGGCACGCGGCCGTCCCTGGAGCAGCGCCTCGATCCGGTCGGGCCCCTCGAGCATCGTCCCGACGAGCGTTCTCACCATGTGGCGAAGGAAGCTGTCCGCCGTGATCGTGAAGTCGAGGCGGTCGCCCTCGCGCTCCCAGCGGGCGGCGAGGACGTTCCGGCGAAACATCTCGTGCTGCGTCTCGGTGGGAGTGAACGCACGGAAGTCATGCTCGCCGACCAAGAGGGAGGCTGACGCCTCGAGCGCGGAGACGTCCACCGGTCGCGGCCACCAGAGCTCTCTCCTGGCGTCGAGCGCAGAGCGCGCTGCGCCGGCACGAACGCGGTAGCGGTACGAGCGCGACTTCGCCGAGAACCGAGCGTGGAACTCGTTCGTCGCCTCCTCAACCTCGAGCACTGCGACGTCGTCGGGGAGCGCCGCGTTCAGCGCTTCCGCAGCCTTCTGAACGGGCGGCCCGCCGTCCGCTGCGAGGCTCGCAACCTGTCCCGTGGCATGCACGCCCGTGTCCGTACGCCCCGCAACCGCGAGCCCGTCCCAGCTGGGATAGACGGCGTCGAGCGCGTCGCGGAGAGACCCCTCGACGGTTCGCAATCCAGGTTGGCGTGCCCAGCCGTGGAAGCCCGCGCCGTCGTATTCGAGCGTGAGCTTGAGAGCTCGGTTCAGGATGATCACCCGTCGACGGGGTGCGCCGGGTGGTGCGGGGCAAGGACGCAGGGAGCGCCCATATCCACAGCGATATGGGCGCAACTGAGGACGCAGCATCGCGCTGCCCAGCGCGGCCCGGCGACATGGCTGCTCATTCTGAATCGAGCCCCACGGTCACCCTGTCACGGCGAGCGACTCGTTCGCGGAGCTCACGGTGAGCCCGGGCTCCGGCCCGCCGCCGATCACGAACACGCGCGCGCCGAGCGCCGCGACTCCGACCCCGTGCCTCGGAGTTCGGAGGTCCTCGAGCCTGACCCAGCGCTTGTCAGCGACACGGTAGGCGAGCACTTCCGCGATCGTCCCCGCAGGCTCCTCGCCGCCGACGGAGACGACCTGGCCCGCGAGAGCGGCCGCCCCGGTGCCGCCGCGGGAGTCGGGAATCGGCTGCAGACGCTGCCACGCTCGCTGTCCCGGCCGGTAGCTCTCGAACGTGAGGAGATTCGTGTCGAGCCCCGACGTACGCCCTGCGATCGCGTACACCGTCCCTGCGAGCGCCGTCACACCGAGGTGCTCGCGAGGTGACGGGCCCGGTACGACCGACCAGCGACGCGTTCGGAGGTCGAAGGAGAGTGCGTTTCGGGCGAGCCTCGTCGTCCCGGCGGTCACGCCACCGGCTACGAGGATCTTCCCGCTCGCCACCCCGGCACCCGCTGCCGCTCGCGCGAACGGCATTCGCCGGAGCGCACGCCAGCGATTGTCCTCGAGGACCAGCGTCGTCCGCAGTGGCACGCCGGCGACGTCGTAGCCGCCCAGTACGTAGAGACGTCCGCCCGCGCCCACCGCCATCGCGTGGTGGATGCCGACCGGTAGGTCGGCAAGGCGCCGCCACGTGTTGCGAGCCGGGGAATACGCGTCGACCCGGGTGGAGGCTCCGCGATCGAGCGTGAAGCCGCCGAGGACGACGATCTCGCTCCCGACGACCGCGGCTGCGACCTCGGTGCGAGGGAGGGGCATGGCCGCCCGCTCCTCCCAGTCCGCCGGCGCTGCCCCCGATGACGTCGCAAGCACCGAAGCAGCCACCGCGACGAACGCGACACGCACCACAAGCCTCACTAGGCGGGCTCCACCTCGAGCGTCAGCCCGCTGATGCGTCGCACGACGACCGATGTTCCCGCATCGCAACCTGCCTCGCAGCGCGCATGCCAGATCTCACCGTTGACCTTCACCTGCCCTTCGGGCCAGAGGTCGCCCATCGCGACGCCCGTTGCGCCGACGAGCGCGTCACCGCCCACGGCGGCTTTCCGCCGTTTTGACCACCAGAGCCCCACCACGACCTCCGTGACGTCGATCACAGCGGCGACCACAACCGCGACGACTCCCCACGGCGACGGCAGCACGAAGATCGCGAGAACGATCGCGATGAGCAGGAGCACGCCGTGAGGGTACTGCCCAGTCAGTGAGCTCCGCTGAGCGCCCTCATCCCACCCTAAGGCGGCCGAAACCGTCGCTCGCATCATTCGCGTTTCGCGAACTGGAGCGGCGCCGGCACTGGGCGCAAGCCGACATGCGCTGTCCTGCTGGCCGCGGCCGATCGGCCGTTGCGAGGTTCGTGCGTTAGATCAGGCTTCGGCCGGCGCCGATTCCTCCTCGGCCGCCTCTGCCTCCGCACGCCGAGCCGCGAAGGGCGACACCACGGGCTCGAAGTCGACGAGCTCGAGGTAGACCATCTCGGCCGCATCGCCCTGGCGTGGCCCGAGGCGGACGATGCGGGTGTAGCCGCCCGGCCGATCCGCGAATCGCGGCGCAACCTCGGCGAAGAGCGCATGGACGACGTTGTTCGAGCGAAGCGCGGCGAGCGCCTGCCGGCGGGCGTGGAGGTCGCCGCGCTTGCCCAGGGTGATCATCTTCTCGGCGAAGGGCTTCACGGCCTTCGCCTTGGCCTCTGTGGTCTGGATCCGGCCGTGCTCGATCAGGGCGCCCGCGAGATTCGAATAGAGCGCCTTGCGATGGGCGGAGTCCCGCCCCAGCTTCTTGCCGGACCGCTGGTGACGCATCGAATTAGACGAGCTCCTCGCCCTTGAGCGTCAAGCCGTGGGCGCCGAGCGCCGCGCGAACCTCCTCGATCGACTTGCGACCGAAGTTGGGGATGGCGACGAGCTCGTTCTCGGACTTCGACGTGAGGTCGCCGATCGTCTCGATGCCTACGCGCTTGAGGCAATTGTAGGAGCGGACGCCGAGCTCGAGCTCCTCGATCGGGAAGTTCTCCATCCCGTGCATCACGGGCGCCTCGGCGACGGCCTCGGGTGCCTGCTCGCCGAAGCCCTCGATCGCGTCGAGGTCGGTGAAGATCATGAGCTGGCGAACGAGGATCTCGGCCGCCTGGCCGATCGCGTCCCGCGGCTCGATCGAGCCGTCGGTGGTGACGTCGAGGACGAGCTTGTCGTAGTCCGTGCGCTGGCCGACGCGCGCGGCCTCGACCTCGTACGCGACGCGACGCACCGGCGAGAAGATCGAGTCGATGGGGATGACCCCGATCGTCGTCTCGGGCCCGCGGTTCAGCTCGGCTGGGACGTAACCGCGGCCACGTCCGACCGTCAGCGTCATCTCGAGCTTGCCCTTGTCGGAAACGTGCGCGATCTCGAGCTCCGGGTTGAGGATCTCGAGGTCGGCGGGCGCCTCGATGTCGCCGGCCGTGACCACGCCCGCACCCTTCTTGGCGATGTACACCTCGATCTCTGGCGAAGCGCCGTGGAGCCGGACGATGAGGTTCTTCAGGTTGAGGATGATGTCGGTGACGTCCTCGCGGACACCCGGAAGCGTCGTGAATTCGTGGGCGACGCCCTCGATCTTGACGGCGGTCACCGCCGCGCCCTCGAGCGACGAGAGCAGCACCCGGCGAAGCGAGTTTCCGAAGGTGTGTCCGAAGCCGCGGTCGAGCGGCTCGATAACGAAGACACCGCGATGATCGTCGGCGTCCTCATGGACGATCTTCGGCATCTGGAAGTCCATCAGGCTGGTTCGAACTGCCAAGTTAGGTCCTTTCCTCTTCGAGGGCGAGGCAAGCCTCGCCCCTACTACTTGGAATACAACTCAACGATCAGTGATTCCTGGACAGGCGCGTCGATCTCCTCGCGCTCCGGCCACTTGAGCACGGTGCCCGTCAGGCCGTCGTGGTCGGCCTGGAGCCATGGCGCGACGGAGGCCGTGAGGTCGGTCGCGTCACGGACGAGCTGCTCGACCGGGCTTCCCTGCTTCAGGGCGACCACGTCTCCGGGGCGCACGCCGTAGCTCGGGATGTTCACTCGCCGGCCGTTGACCAAGAAGTGCCCGTGACGGACGAGCTGGCGCGCCTGCGCGCGTGAGCCGGCGAAGCCGAGGCGATAGACGACGTTGTCGAGGCGCGTCTCGAGCATCCGCAGGAGGTTCTCGCCCGAAGCTCCATGCCCGCGGGCGGCCTTCTCGAACGTTGAGCGGAACTGCTTCTCGAGCAGACCGTAGTAGCGACGCGCCTTCTGTTTCTCGCGAAGCTGGATCAGGTACTCGCTCTGCTTGATGCGGCCGCGTCCGTGCTCGCCCGGCGGATAGCTGCGGCGCTCGACGGCGCACTTCTCGGTGAGGCAGCGCTCGCCCTTCAGAAAGAGCTTCACGCCCTCGCGGCGGCAGATGCGGCACTTGGGGCCGAGATCTCTCGCCACGCTATACCCTCCTCCGCTTGCGCTGGCGCACGCCGTTGTGCGCCTGCGGAGTCACGTCCTTCACGCCGAGGATCTCGAGGCCGGCGGCCTGGAGCGAGCGGATGGCCGTCTCGCGGCCGGAGCCGGGCCCCTTCACGAAGACCTCGACCTTCTGCAGGCCGTGCTCCATGCCCTTGCGTGCGGCGTTGTCGGCAGTCACCTGAGCGGCGAACGGCGTCGACTTGCGCGAGCCCTTGAACCCGGCGGAGCCGGCGGACTCCCAGACGATGACGTTCCCCTCGCTGTCGGTGAGCGTGACGATCGTGTTGTTGAACGACGTCTTGATGTGCGCCTGGCCGATGGCGATGTTCTTGCGGACACGGCGTCGTGTGCGGCCGCGGGCCGCTTGTCTGCGGGGAGGAGCCATGCCTACGTCTTGGTGGCGGCCTTCTTACCGCGTCCGACGGTCTTCTTCGGGCCCTTGCGGGTTCGGGCGTTCGTCTTCGTCCGCTGCCCGTTCACGGGGAGGCCGCGGCGATGGCGGATGCCGCGGTACGCGCCGATCTCTGTGAGCCTCTTGATCGCCTGCCCACGCTCGCGGCGGAGATCACCCTCGACCTCGAGCTCGCCGTCGATGTACGTACGGAGCTTCGTGACCTCCTCGTCGGTGAGGTCGCGCACTTTCTGGTTCGGGTCGAGCTCGAGCTCGCGGATCACCTTCTGCGCGGTCGAGCGGCCGATCCCGTAGATGTACGTCAGCCCGATCTCGAGCCGCTTCTGGGTGGGAAGGTTGACGCCTGCGATTCGTGCCATGAGTGTGCTAGCCCTGCCTTTGCTTGTGCCGTGGGTTGGAGCAGATCACGATCGTGCGGCCGTGCCGCTTGATCACGCGGCAGCGCTCACACATGGGCTTGACGGATGGGCGTACTTTCATCTGGTTTCTACTTCATCCGGAAGGTGATCCGCCCGCGCGTGAGGTCGTAGGGAGATAGCTCGACCTTGACGCGGTCTCCGGGGAGGATGCGGATGTAGTGCTTGCGCATCTTCCCGGAGATGCGGGCGAGAACGCTGTGTCCGTTGTCGAGCTGCACCCGGAACATCGTGCTGGGGAGCGCCTCGACGACCTCGCCTTCCACCTCGATCTTCTCTTCCTTGACTGCCACGTTCGCGCGCGAATGTGCCTCTCGGTCGGCGGTTTCCTGGGAGTGGTACGGCGCAGGCAGAAGACCGCACCGCGGCGGGACATGGTAGCAGAGACCTGCGCTCAGACCTCTACGCGGCCCGGCACTCTGACACGCGGAGTGAGGATCCGCGGGCCGTCGCCGGTGATCGCGACGGTGTGCTCGAAATGGGCCGACATCGAGCCGTCGGCCGTGCGGATCGTCCAGCCGTCGTCCATCACGTGTACGTCCGCCGAGCCGGCGGTGATCATGGGCTCGATCGCGATCGTCATCCCATCGGACAGGCGCGGCCCGCGGCCGGGCTCGCCGAAGTTGGGGATATGCGGATCCTCGTGGTAGTAGCGGCCGACGCCGTGACCGACGAGGCTGCGAATCACCGAGAACCCTGCTCCTTCGACGACGGTCTGGACCGCATGCGACACGTCGCCGACGCGGTTTCCGACCACCGCCTCTGCGATCCCCGCCGCGAGGGCGTCCTGCGCGGCGTCGAGCAGCCGCTGCGACTCCGCATCGATCTCCCCAACGCCGAACGTGTACGCGCTGTCCGCGATGTAGCCGTCGAGTGTGACGCCGACGTCGATCGTGACGAGGTCGCCTTCGCTGACGGCAAACGCGTCCGGGATCCCGTGCACGACGACATCGTTCGGCGAGATGCAGATCGCCTTCGGATACTCCCGGCCGAGAGGGCCGTACCCCTCAGAGGTCGGAATGCCGCCATGCGCGCGGATGAACGCGCCGGCCGCGTCGTCGAGCGCCTCAGTAGTCACGCCGGGACCGAGCAGTCCACCGACGTGAGCGATCGTCTCCGCCACGAGCGCGCCGGCGGCCGCGATCTTCTCGATCTCCCGCGGGCTCTTGCGGATGATCATCGGCCGGCTAGCACTCCCTCGAGTGCGTCCTGGACGTCGGCGAACACGTCGTCCATCGTCTGCTCACCGTCCACGATGACCTCGATGCCGGCAGTCTGATAGCGGTCGACGACCCGCTCGGTGAGGTCGTGGTAGAGGCGAAGGCGGTTGCGGATCGCTTCGGGCGAGTCGTCGGCTCTACCCTCCTTCTCGGCACGAGCGCGGAGGCGCTTCGTCGCCTCCTCGTCGGAGACCAGGAGCAGGATGACGGCGTCGAGCGGCTTGCTGATCTCGTCGAGCATTGCGTCGAGCGCCTCGGCCTGCGCGACGGTGCGCGGGAACCCGTCGAGGACGAACCCGTCCTCGTCGACGAGCCGTTCCCTGATGAGGCCGACCATGAGGTCGTCCGGAACGAGGTCGCCGCGCTCGAGAATCGGACGCACCTGGGCGCCGAGCTCCGAGCCGTCCGCGACAGCGGCTCGCAAGATGTCGCCCGTGGCGACGTGCGGGACGTCGTAGGCGTCGGCGATCCGTTTCGCCTGGGTGCCCTTGCCGGACCCCTGGGGCCCCAGAATCAGGATGCGCACGGAGGCCCGCTCGCTATTTGAGGAAACCTTCGTAGGAGCGCATCATCATCTGCGACTCCATCTGCCGCATCGTGTCGAGCGCGACGCCGACCGCGATCAGCACCGAGGTTCCGCCGAGCGCTCCCGCGCTCGCCTGTGAGAACCCGCCGTACGCGATGAAGAGGCTCGGGAGCACCGCGACGATCGCGAGATAGAGCGACCCCGGCAGCGTCAGGCGCGAGAGCACGCGGTCGAGATATTGCGCGGTCGGGGGCCCCGGACGGATGCCGGGGATGTACCCGCCGTACTTCCGCAGGTTGTCGGCCTGGTCGACCGGATTGAACTGAACGGCCGTGTAGAAGTACGTGAAGATCACGATCATGAATCCTTCGATGAGCAGGTAGATCCAGTCGCCCGGCTGGAAGTACTCGTTGACGAAATCGCGCGTCGCCGGGAAGTACTGCGCCATCGTCGGCGGGAACGCCAGGATCGCCGCGGCGAAGATGATCGGGATGACGCCGGCCATGTTCACGCGGAGCGGGAGATAGGTCGACCCGCCGGCGGTCATCTTCCGGCCCACCATCCGCTTCGCGTACTGCACCGGGATCCGCCGCTGGCCTTCCTGGACGAAGACGACAGCGGCGCAGATGCCGACCGCGATGAGCGGGAAGAAGAGCTTCTCCATCGGCCCGCCGTTCCACCAGGCGGCGATTCCGATCGGTGCGGCCACAAGGATCGAGGCGAAGATGAGGATCGAGATGCCGTTGCCTATGCCACGCTTCGTGATCAGCTCGCCCATCCACATGAGCAGCACCGTGCCCGCGGTGAGCGAGACGATGATGAGCACGAGCTCGCCGGAGCCGGCGTCGAGGGCGCCTTGGCTGCGGAACAGGAACGCATAGCCGGTCGCCTGCGCGGCTGCGAGGACGACGGTGAGATAGCGCGTGTACTGCGTGATCTTCGCGTAGCCCGCCTCGCCCTCCCGCTGTAGCTCGCCGAGCCGCGGGATGACGACGGTCATCAGCTGGAGGATGATCGACGCCGTGACATACGGCATGATCCCGAGCGCGAACAGCGAGAACTGCGAGAGCGCACCTCCGGAGAAGAGATTCAGGAGGCCGAGGATCGTGCCGCCTTCGCCGCCGAAGAAGTCCTCGATCGTCTCCGAGTCGACGCCCGGAGCGGGGATCCACGAGCCCAGGCGATAGATCGCGAGGATCATCGCGGTGAAGAGGACGCGCTGACGGAGCTCCGGTACCCGCCACGCGTTGGCTAGCCAGGAGAACATCGGTTACTCGGTCGCCTCTTCGTCGGCTGCTGTGTCCTCCTCCACCTCGGGCTCTGCGGCGGCCTCCTCGACGTCGGCCTCCGGCTCCTCTGGCGCAGGTGCCGTCGCCTTATGGCGCTTCTTCCTGCGCTCGACGGGCTCGCGCAGCCGCGTCACCGTGCCGCCGGCGGCTTCGATCTTCTCGACCGCGGACTTCGAGAACGAGTGGGCTGTGACCGTGAGCTTCTTCGTCAGCACACCATCGCCGAGCACCTTCACGTCGACGGAGAGCTTCGCGATGAGCCCTGCCTCCGTGAGCGCCTCGAGCGTGACGTCGGTGCCGGCCTCGAAGCGCTGCTCGAGGTCGCGGAGGTTCACCGGCTGGTTGTAGGTGCGGAACGGCCCGATGGGCATCGCGTCAGCGGAAGTGTTGCCGCGGAGCTTGCCCGTCCGCATGTCGATCGGCATCTGGCCGCCCTCGAAGCCTGCGGGCATCTTGTGCGACCCGGCACGCGACTTCTGGCCCTTGATCCCGCGGCCCGAGTACCGCCCCTTGCCGGAGCCCAGGCCGCGGCCGACCCGCTTGCGAGCCTTGCGCGGCTGTGCCGGCTTCAGGTTGGAGAGATTCAGCTCGTCGCTCATGTCCTGCCTACTTTGCCTCCACCGTCACGAGATGACGGATCTGACGCAGCTGGCCCTGCAGCTCGGGGGAGTCCTTGTGCTCGGCGCTGCGGCCGATCTTGCCGAGGCCGAGCGCGCGCAGCGTGCCGAGGTGGCGATCGGACTGGCCGATCCCACTACGGACCTGCGTGATCTTGACCTCGCTCACGCGCTCGTCTCCTCGGCGGCCTCCGCCTGAGCCTCCTCGGCGGTTTCGGGCTCCTCGCGGCTCGCGGACACGGGCAACACCTCGGCGATCGTCTTGCCGCGAAGAGCGGCAACGTCCTCCGGCCGGACGAGCCTCTTGAGCCCGTCGACGGTCGCGCGAGTCATGTTGATCGGCGTCGTCGTGCCGAGGCTCTTCGCGAGAACGTCGCGGATGCCGGCGAGCTCGAGCACGGCACGCGTGCCGCCGCCGGCGATGACGCCGGTTCCCTCGCTCGCCGGGCGCAGCACGACGCGTGCGGCGTCGAACCGGCCGACGATCTCGTGCGTGATCGTCTGTCCGTGCTTCGGGACGGAGAAGAGGTTCTTGCGAGCGTCCTCCACCGCCTTCGAGATCGCGAGCGGGACCTCGCGGGCCTTCCCGTAGCCGAGGCCGACGCGGTCGACCTCGTCGCCGATGACGACGAGCGCCGTGAACGAGAAGCGCCGGCCGCCCTTGACGACCTTCGCGACGCGATTGATCTCGATGACCCGCTCCTTGAGCTCGCGGGATTCGGGTGCCTCGGACATGCTCAAAACTGGAGCCCTCCTTCGCGGGCGCCCTCGGCGAGGGCCTTCACGCGTCCGTGGTACAGGTAGCCGGCGCGGTCGAACACGCAGGCCTCGATGCCGGCCTTCTTGGCGGACTCGGCGAGCGCCTTGCCGACCGCGTTGGCCTGCTCGATCTTCTTGCTCGAGGGCGCGACGGCCTTCCAGCTCGCCGAGGCGAGCGTGCGCCCGGCCTCGTCGTCGATCAGCTGCGCGCTGATCCCGCGGTTCGAGCGGAACACGAGGAGCCGCGGCCGCTCGGCGGTGCCGGCGATCTTGCCGCGTACGCGGCGGTGGCGACGGATGCGCGCCTGACGCTTCGTCGCGACGCTCATGCGCGTTTCCCGACCTTCCTGCGAACCTGCTCGTCGCGGTAGCGGATGCCCTTCCCCTTGTACGGCTCGGGCGGACGCACCTTGCGTATCTCGGCGGCCGTCTGGCCCACCATTTGCTTGTCGATGCCCTTGACGATCACCTGCGTCGGCTGCGGGACGTCGAACTCGATGCCCTTGCGGGGCTTGACGAGCACCGTGTGCGAGTAGCCGACGGCGAGCTCGAGGTCCGTGCCCTTGAGCTGCGCGCGGTAGCCGACGCCCTGGATCTCGAGGTGCTTCTCGAAGCCCTTCGTGACGCCCTCGACCATGTTCGCGATGAGCGTGCGCGTGAGACCGTGCAGCGCGCGGTCCTCGCCTCGCTCGGTCGGCCGCGTGACGACGATCTCCGAGTCGGTCTTTTCGACCTGCATCCGCGCCGGGACGTTCTGGCTGAGCTCGCCGAGGGGGCCGTTCACCTGAACGCGCCCAGGGGACAACGCCACCATCACTCCGGACGGCAACTCGATTGGTTTACGGCCGATTCGCGACATGGGCTACCAGACGAACGCGATCACCTCACCGCCCACGCCGCGCTCGGCGGCCTGGCGGTTCGTGATGACTCCGACGGAGGTGGACATGATCGCCGTGCCGAGGCCGCCGAGGACGCGCGGAAGACGGTCCTTGCGTGCGTAGACGCGGCGGCCTGGCTTGGACACGCGCTTGACGTCGGTGATGACACGGCGGCGGTCACGAGCGAACTTGAGTTCGACGACGAGCATGCGGTACGGCAGCGGCTGGCCCTTCTCGTCGGTCGCTTCGACCACGCGGAAGTCCTTGATGTAGCCCTCGTCCTTGAGGATGCGCGCGATCTCCTCCTTCATCTTGGAGTTCGGCATCGACGCCGTGTCGTGCAGCGCACGGTTGGCGTTGCGAATCCTCGTCAGCATGTCCGCGATCGGATCGGTGAGCACCTTCGTCTCCTCCTACCAGCTCGACTTCGTCATTCCCGGAACGGCACCCTGGTGCGCAAGCTCGCGTAGGCAGATCCTGCACACGCCGAACTTGCGATAGACCGCGCGCGGGCGGCCGCACCGGTTGCAGCGCGTGTAGTCCCGCACCTTGTACTTGGACTTCCGCTTCTGCTTGACGACGAGCGACTTCTTCGCCATTTACTGTCCTTGTTCCCTTCTGGAAGCGGCGAACGGAAGACCCAGCGCGCCCAGGAGAGCGCGGCCGGCCTCGTCCGTCTTCGCCGACGTGGTGATCGCGACGTCGAGGCCGCGGATCGACGGAACCTTGTCGTAGTCGATCTCGGGAAAGATGATCTGCTCCCGGATCCCGATCGAGTAGTTGCCGCGACCGTCGAACGATCCGGGGTCGAGGCCGCGGAAGTCGCGGACGCGAGGCAGCGCAAGCGATGCGAGCCGATCGATGAACTCGTACATCCGCGCGCCGCGCAGCGTCACGCGAGCGCCGACGGGCATCCCCTCGCGCAGCTTGAAGCTTGCGATCGACTTCGTCGCTCGGCGCACTTGCGCGCGCTGTCCCGAGATGACCGTGAGCTCTTCGATCGCCGCATCGAGCGCCTTGGCGTCCGTCTTCGCCTCGCCGACACCCATGTTCAGCGTCACCTTCGTAACGCGGGGGACGTCCATCGGGGTCGAGACGCCGAGCTCCTCCTGGAGCTGCGGGCGAATCTCGTTCTCGTACCGTTCCTTGAGACGCGGCACGTACGTCTCCATGGTCGGGGCGCTCGTCACTTGTCGAGCTCCTGGCCGCAGCCTTCGCGCTTGCAGACCCGGACGTACACCGCGCCGCCCTTCGCTTCCTTCTCCTTCATGCCGACGCGAGTGGGGTTTCCGCAGACCGGGCAGACGACCATGACGTTCGAGACGGGCACCGGAGCGGCCTTCTCGAGGATCCCGCCGGGAACGATCTGGGCGCCGCCCATCCGCGAGGAGTCGCGGATCGGACGCGGCTTCGTGTGCCGCTTGGCGACGTTCAAGTTCTCGACGATCACGCGGCGCTCGGATGGGCGCGCCTCGATGACCCGGCCGCGCTTTCCGCGGTCCTTGCCGGTGAGGATCTGCACCGTGTCGCCTTTCTTCACTTTCATCTTCGTAGCCATGTCTCAGAGCACCTCGGGGGCCAAGCTGACGATCTTCATGAAGTTCTTCTCGCGGAGCTCCCGCGCGACCGGGCCGAAGATGCGCGTCCCGCGCGGGTTGGACTGCGGATCGATGAGGACGGCGGCGTTCTCGTCGAACCCGATGAGCGTGCCGTCGTCCCGGCTGTAGGGCTTCTTCGTCCGAACGACGACCGCGCGAACGACCTCGCCCTTCTTGACCGCGCCCTGCGGCGTGGCCGTCTTGACGGTAGCAATGATCACGTCGCCCACCCGCGCGTAGCGCCGGTGGGAACCGCCGAGCACGCGGATGCACAGGAGCTCACGAGCCCCCGTGTTGTCCGCGACTCGAAGACGCGACTCCTGCTGGATCACTTCGCAACCTCCACGATCTCCTGCAGGCGCCAGCGCTTCATCCGCGAGAGCGGACGGGTCTCGACGATCCGGACGACGTCGCCCGGCTTCGCCTGGTTCTCCTCGTCGTGCGCATGCAGCCGCGTCGAGCGCTTGATCACCTTCTTGTAGCGCGGGTGCACCTTCACGGTGTCGACCCGGACCACGATCGTCTTGTCGGCGGCAGCGGACACGACCGTTCCCTGGCGCTCCTGGCGCCGGCCGCGGACGTGCTCGGGCTTCTCGAGCCGCGTGATCGGCTTCCGCTCGGCGGGCTTCTCACGCTTCGGCTTCGAGCGCTTCGGCCGCTCGGAACGCGGGAGCCGCTTCTTCTTGCGTTTGGGCTCGGAGACGGCGGCAGGCTCAGCGGGGGCCGCTTCGACCTCGACCGCTTCGTCGGCCTCCTCGGCCTCGTCGGTGACCTCGGCTTCGGGCGCAGCCTCTGCAGCCGGCTCCTCGACAGCTTCGGCCTCCGCAGCCATCGGCTCGGCCTCCGGCTCCTCGGCGACCTCGGGCTCCGCGACAGGCTCGGGCTCGGCCACCGCGACCGGCTCCTCCGTGGCCTCGGCCTCGGGCGCGGTCTCCTCGACCGCTTCGACCTGCTCGGTCTCGTCGGTCGCTTCGCTTGTCCCTTCGGTCTCGTTGACGTTCTCGGTGTCGTCAGGCATCTCGCTACGTTCCTCCGTCGCGCTCGTTCTGGACGGTCAGGATGCGGGCGATCTCGCGCTTCGCATGGCGCAGGCGCGCGCTGTTCTCGAGCACGCCGGTCGCTGTCTGGAAGTGCAGGTTGAAGAGCTCCTGCCGGGTTTCGGCCATCTTGCGGTCGAGCTCGTCGTCGGTCAGGGCCCTCAGCTCTCTAGCTCTCAAAGAGATCGGCCTCCCTGCGCACGAATTTCGTCTTGATCGGAAGCTTCTGCCCGGCGAGCCGGAGCGCCTCCTTGGCGAGGGGCTCGTCGACGCCCGCGAGCTCGAACATGACGCGGCCCGGCTTCACGACTGCGACCCAGCCCTCGGGCGAGCCCTTGCCGGAGCCCATGCGGGTCTCGGCCGGCTTCTTCGTGAACGGCTTGTCCGGGAAGAGGTTGATCCAGACTTTTCCGCTTCGGCGGATCTTCCTCGTCGCTGCGATACGCGCGGCCTCGATCTGCCGGTTGGTTACCCAGCCGGACTCGAGCGCCTTCAGCCCGTACTCGCCGAACTGCACCGCCGTCTGACCGGTCGAGACGCCACGCCGGTGCCCGCGGTGGTGCCGGCGGAACTTCGTCTTGCGCGGCATCAGCATCAGCTGTCGCCCTTCGCATCGGGCGTCGCCTCGGGAGCCGCAGCCTCAGGCGTGGCGGCCTCGGGTGCGGGGGCATCCTGCACCTCGGGCTCCACGACCTGTGCGTCCGGCTCTACGGCGGATGCCTCGGCCTCCGGGGTTGCAGGGCCCTGCGGGAGGTCGCGGCGTGGCCGCTGCCCGGGCCGGCCGCCGCCGGGGCGCTGGCTGCGCCGCTTGCGCGGCACGATGCCGAGCCCTTCACGATCCTGCGACCGGCCACGGCCCTCACGAGAGGCGCCGAGGCCTTCGGCCGACGCGCCGCGCCGGCGGCGGGCCTGATCCTGGTCGCCGAGGCGGGCGTCACGGGCGCCGGGAGCGTCGTAGCCCTCCGGCATGATCTCGCCTTTGTTGACCCAGACCTTCACGCCGATGATGCCGAAGGTCGTCTTCGCCTCGGCCTGACCGTAGTCGATGTCCGCGCGGATCGTGTGAAGCGGGACGCGCCCCTCCGAGTACATCTCGCGCCTGCTCATCTCGCCGCCGCCGAGGCGGCCGCCCGCGGTGATCTTGATGCCCTGAGCGCCCGAGCGCATCGCCGACGCGAGCGAGCGCTTCATGGCGCGACGGAAGCTCACGCGGTTCTCGAGCTGCTCCGCGATCGACTGGGCGACGAGCTTCGCGTCGAGCTCGGGGCGCTTGATCTCGTTGATGTTGATGTGGACGTTCTTCTTCGTGATCGCGTGGAGCTCACGGCGGAGAGCGTCGACCTCGACACCCGACTTCCCGATGACGATGCCGGGGCGCGCCGTGTAGATGTCCACGGTGATCCGCTGCTTGTCCTTGCGGATGAGGATGTCCGACAGGCCCGCGTGGGACAGCTTCCCGAGGATGTGCTCGCGGATGCGAACGTCCTCGAGGAGGTAGTCGGCGAACTCGGGCTTCCCCGTCCACCAGTTCGACTTCCAGTCGTGGATGACGCCGACGCGGAAGCCGCCGGGATGCACTTTCTGGCCCATCAGGCCACCGCCTCCTTCTTGCGTCGTCGGGTCGTTGCCTTCGGCTTCGCCTCGTCCGCGGGAGGCGCGGAGGCAGGCGTCTCGGCCTGCTTGCGCGGGCGCCGCCGCGTGTTCTGCTCGGGAATCTCGGCGACCACGAGCGTGACGTGGCACGTCCGCTTGCGGATGCGGTTGACCCGGCCGCGTGCGCGTGGCTTCCAGCGCTTGAGCGTGGGCCCCTCGTCCGCGAACGCCGCCTCGACCACGAGCTCGTCTCCGTCGAGGCCGTGATTCGCCTCGGCGTTCGCGACCGCGGAGCGGAGCACCTTCTCGATGTCCGTCGCAACGGCGCGCTGCGTGAACGCGAGGATGGTCCTCGCCTCGGGGACGCTGCGGCCGCGAATGTGGTCGAGCACGAGCCGCGCCTTGCGCGCCGACGTGCGCACCCACTTCGCCTGCGCGCGAACGCGCATCCTGTCGTCCTGGGTGGTCGAAGTGGCCACTAGCGCTTCTTCACCTGGGTCGAGCGGTCACCGGCGTGACCGCGGAAGGTCCGGGTCGGCGCGAACTCGCCGAGCTTGTGACCGACCATCTGCTCGGTCACGAACACGGGGACGTGCTTGCGCCCGTCGTGAACTGCGATGGTGTGCCCCACCATCTCGGGGAAGATCGTCGACGCGCGCGACCAGGTGCGGATCATCCGCTTCTCGCCGCTCGCGTTCATTGCCTCGATCCGGCCGATGAGCCGGTCCTCGACGAAAGGCCCTTTCTTGGAGCTACGGCTCATTAACGCCTCTTCTCCTTCCCGCGGCGACGGCCGCGGACGATCAACGAGTCGGATTCCTTGTGCTTGCGGCGGGTCCGCTTCCCGAGCGTCGGGACGCCCCAGGGCGTGACCGGATGCCGGCCACCCTTCGACTTGCCCTCTCCGCCGCCGTGCGGGTGGTCGACCGGGTTCATCGCCGAGCCGCGGACGGTCGGGCGCTTCCCGAGCCATCTGCTGCGACCGGCCTTGCCGCTCGCCTGATTCGCATGGTCCGTGTTTCCGACCTGGCCGATGGTCGCGCGGCAGGTCAGCAGAACCCGGCGGAGCTCACCAGAGGGCAGCCGGAGCACGGCGTGCGGGCCGTCCTTCGCAACGAGCTGGATGGACGAGCCGGCCGACCGCGCCATCCGGGCACCCTGGCCCGGCTTCAGCTCGACCGCGTGCACGAGCGTGCCGGTCGGGATGTTCTGAAGCGGGAGCGCGTTGCCAGGCTTGATGTCCGCCTCGGGGCCCGACTCGACGACCGAGCCGACGCGGAGGCGGGACGGAGCGAGGATGTACGACTTCGCGCCGTCCGCGTAGTGGAGCAGCGCGATGCGCGCCGACCGGTTCGGGTCGTACTCGATCGCGGCGACCCTCGCCGGGACCCCGTCCTTCGTGCGCTTGAAGTCGATGGTGCGGAAGCGGCGCTTGTGGCCGCCTCCCTGGTGCCGGGTCGTGATGCGGCCCCGGTTGTTCCGTCCGCCCTTCTTGGTCAGCGGCTCGAGCAGCGACTTCTCGGGCTCGGCCTTCGTGACCTCCTCGAAGCCGGAGGTGGCCATGAAGCGGCGGCCCGGGCTCGTGGGCTTGTACTTCTTCAGCGCCATCAGACGGCCGCTCCTTCGAAGATCTCGATGTCGTAGCCCTCTCTGAGCTCGACGATCGCCTTCTTCCACCCCGGCCGGCGGCCCTTGATGAAGCCGCGGCGCTTCGGCTTGGACTGCACCTTGACGATGTTCACGCTCGCGACCTTCACCTCGAAGAGCTCCTCGACGGCTTGACGGATCTGAGTCTTGTGTGCGTCCTCGTGCACCTTGAACGTGTACTTGCGGTCGGTGATGAGCGAGTAGCTCTTCTCCGAGACCACCGGTGCGAGGAGAACCTGGTTCGGATGGAGGCTCACTCGGCCGCCTCCTCCTCGGTCGCGGCGCCGGCCCGTCCGAGGACGAGCGGCATCGCGGCCTCGCTGATCAGAACCGAGCGCGCCCAGAGGAGCGAGGCGACCTCGAGCTCGGCGGGCACCGTGACGAGGACCTTCTCGATGTTGCGGAACGACTTCACGAGGAGCTCCTCGTCCTCGTTCACGACGACGAGCACGGGGCGCTCGCCCCAGCCCGCGAGCAGCTCGGCTGCCTTGCGCGTCGAGGGCGCATCGAATCCGGAGCCGTCGAGTATCGCGAGCGTGCCGTTGGTTGCGTGGTCCGAGAGGACGCCCCTGAGCGCGGTCCGGCGGGCCTTGCGGTTCACCTTCACCTCGAAGCTGCGCATCCCGGGTGCGAACGCGACGCCGCCGCCCGTCCAGTGTGGGGCGCGCGTCGTTCCCGCGCGTGCTCGGCCGGTGCCCTTCTGGCGCCACGGCTTCGAGCGGCCGCCGGCCACGAGACTGCGGCTCTTCGTGCCCTTCGTGCCGGCACGAGCCGCGTTCATCTCCGCGCGAACCGTCTCGTGGACGAGGTGGGGTCTCACCTCGACGGCGAAGACCGACTCCTCGAGCGAGACGTCCTGGGACTTCGTCCCGCCGATGACGGGTGCCTTGGGTGCGGCCATCAGGCGCTCCGGATCTCCAGCAGGCCGCTCTTCGGGCCTGGAACCGAGCCACGGACGAGCAGCAGGTTGCGCTCCGGGTGGACCTCGTGGACGACGAGCCCGGGCTGGGTGACGCGCGTGCCGCCCATGCGGCCGGACATCTTCATGCCCTTGAACACGCGCGACGGGTACGCGGATGCACCGATCGAGCCCGGCTTGCGGACGTTGTGCGAGCCGTGCGAGACAGGGCCGCGCGTGAAGCCGTGGCGCTTGATCGTGCCCTGGTAGCCCTTTCCGATCGTGATGCCCGAGACGCTGATTGCTTCTCCGGGCTCGAAGGAATCGACGGTCACCGTTTCGCCCACCGAGAGGCCGCTTTCTCCACGCAACTCGACGAGATGGCGATGCGGCCCCACGCCTGCCTTCGCGAGATGACCCACCTCGGCCTTCGTGAGCTTGCGCTCCGCGACGGCGTCGAAGGCCAGCTGAATCGCGTCGTAGCCGTCGATGTCCGAGGTCCTGACCTGGACGACGGGACACGGCCCGGCCTCGATCACGGTCACAGCCGTCATCGCCCCGGTGTCGGGGTCGAATACCTGGCTCATGCCGAGCTTCTTGCCGAGAATGCCCTTCATCACAGCTTGATCTCGATGTCGACGCCCGCCGGGAGATCGAGCCGCATGAGCGAGTCGACCGTCTTCGGCGTCGGGCTGTGGATGTCGATCAGGCGCTTGTGCGTGCGCACCTCGAAGTGCTCACGCGAGTCCTTGTCGATGAACGGGCTGCGGATGACGCAGTAGACGTTCTTCTCGGTCGGCAGCGGGACGGGACCGGTGATTGTCGCGCCGGTGCGCTGCGCCGTCTCCACGATCTGGGACGCCGAGCGATCCACCTGCTGGTGGTCGTAGCCCTTCAGTCGGATGCGGATCTTCTGCTGCGCCATGGGAAAGAGAGAGGGGCGAGTTTCCTCGCCCCTACGCGATGATCTCCGTGACGACGCCGGCTCCAACCGTGCGCCCGCCCTCGCGGATCGCGAAGCGGAGGCCCTGGTCCATGGCGATCGGCTGGTGCATGTCGATCTCCATGTTCGTGTTGTCGCCAGGCATGACCATCTCCTGGCCCTCGGGCAGCTTGATCGCGCCCGTGACGTCGGTCGTCCGGAAGTAGAACTGGGGCCGGTAGCCGTTGAAGAACGGCGTGTGGCGCCCGCCCTCGTCCTTCGAGAGGACATACACCTCGGCCTTGAACTGCGTGTGCGGCGTGATCGAGCCGGGCTTCGCGAGCACCTGGCCGCGCTCGACCTCCTCGCGCTTCACTCCACGGAGGAGCGCCCCGGCGTTGTCACCGGCCTGCGCGTAGTCGAGCGTCTTCAGGAACATCTCGAGGCCAGTGACGACGGTCTTCTCGACCTGCTCGTGGATGCCGACGATCTCGACCTCCTCGCCGATCGTGAGCTTGCCCTGCTCGATGCGGCCGGTCACGACGGTGCCGCGACCCGTGATCGTGAACACGTCCTCGATCGGCATGAGGAACGGCTTGTCGATGTCGCGGACGGGCTCGGGGATGTACGAGTCGACGGCGGCCATCAGCTCGAGGATCTTCGGCGTCCACTCGGCGTCGCCCTCGAGCGCCTTCAGTGCCGAGACCTGCACGACGGGGATGTCGTCACCCGGGAACTCGTACTTCGAGAGCAGCTCGCGCACCTCCATCTCGACGAGCTCGAGCAGCTCGGGATCGTCGACCATGTCGGCCTTGTTGAGCGCGACGACGATCGAGGGAACCTCGACCTGGCGGGCGAGGAGGATGTGCTCCCGCGTCTGCGGCATCGGCCCGTCGGCAGCGGAGACGACGAGGATCGCGCCGTCCATCTGGGCGGCGCCCGTGATCATGTTCTTGATGTAGTCGGCGTGACCCGGGCAGTCGACGTGGGCGTAATGCCGGTTCTCCGTCTCGTACTCGACGTGCGCGGTGTTGATCGTGATCCCGCGCTGGCGCTCTTCCGGCGCCTTGTCGATCGAGTCGAAGGTCGCGACCTCCGTGTTCGTACCGGCCTCGGCGAGCACCTTCGTGATCGCGGCCGTGAGCGTCGTCTTGCCGTGGTCGATGTGGCCGATCGTGCCGACGTTGACGTGCGGCTTGGTGCGCTCGAACTTCTGCTTTGCCATCTGCTCCTATCCTCCGAGCTCGTCTTCCTGGATTACGGTGTCTTGTCGCCTCCCACGATCGACTCCGCGATCGTGGTCGGAACTTCCTCGTAGCGGTCGAACTGCATCGTGAACGTCGCGCGGCCCTGGCTCATCGAGCGCAGGTCGGTCGCGTAGCCGAACATCTCGGAGAGCGGAACGCTCGCCCGGATCGACTGCGACGCGCCAACCGGCTCGAGCTCGACGACCCGGCCACGACGGCCATTCAGGTTACCAATGACGTCGCCGAGGTACTCGTCCGGCGTCACGACCTCGACGGACATGACCGGCTCGAGGAGCTTCGGCTTTGCGCGCTTCATGCCTTCCTTGAACGCCATCGAGCCGGCGATCTTGAAGGAGCGCTCACTCGAGTCGACATCGTGGTACGAGCCGTCCACCAGCTCGACCTTGACGTCGACGACGGGATAGCCGGCGAGGATGCCGGAGCTCATCGCCTCCCGGATCCCCTGGTTCACCGCCGGGATGTACTCCTTCGGGATCTTGCCGCCGACGATCCTGTCCTCGAACTCGTAGCCCTCGGCCGGGTTCGGGTAGAGGTTCACGATGACATCGCCGTACTGGCCCGAGCCGCCGGTCTGACGCACGAACCTGCCCTGGATCTTCTCCGCGGGGCTCGTAATCGTCTCGCGGTATGCGACCTGCGGGCGGCCGACGTTACCGTCGACCGAGAACTCGCGCTGCAGTCGGTCGACGATGATCTCGAGGTGCAGCTCGCCCATGCCGGCGATGAGCGTCTGCCCAGTCTCCTCGTCGCTCGAGACACGGAAGGTCGGATCCTCCTCGGCGAGCCTCTGTAGCGCGGTTGCGAGCTTGTCCTGATCCGCCTTCGTCCGTGGCTCGATGGCGACGGAGATGACTGGGTCAGGGAACGACATGCGCTCGAGGACGATCGGGTCCGAACCGGCGGCGATCGTGTCGCCGGTCGTCGTGAACTTGAAACCGACCGCCGCGGCGATCTCGCCGGCGCCGATCTCATCGCGCTCCTCGCGGTGGTTCGCGTGCATCTGGAGGATGCGCCCGATCCGCTCCGTCTTGCCGTTCGTCGTGTTGAGCACGCGCTCGCCGGCCTTCACCTGGCCGGAGTAGACGCGGAAGTACGTGAGCTTCCCGACGTAGGGGTCGCTCATGACCTTGAACGCGAGCGCCGCGAACGGCGCGTCGTAGTTCGCCGGCCGCGACTCTTCCGCCTCCGTCTTCGGGTCGAGACCCTGGACGGGCGGAACGTCCAGCGGGCTCGGCAGGTAGTCGACGATCGCGTCGAGGAGCCCCTGCACGCCCTTGTTCTTGAACGCCGACCCGGCGAGCACCGGGGTGATCTCGCCCGCGAGCGTTCCCTTGCGCAGCGCGCGCCGGATCATCTCGGGCGTGACCGACGCTTCGTCCTCGAGATACGTCTCCATGAGCTCGTCGTCGAACTCGGCGATCAGGTCGATGAGGTTGTGGTGTCCGTCGTGGGCCGCGTCGGCGAGGTTCGCCGGGATCTCCTCGACCGTGAGCTCCGTCCCGAGCGCGTTCGAGTAGGTGATCGCCCTCATCTCGACGAGGTCGACGATCCCCGAGAAGCTGTCCTCGCTTCCGATCGGGACGTGGATCGGGACAGGCCGCGCGCCGAGGCGGTCGCGCATCGACTGCAGGGCGGCGTCGAAGTCCGCGCCCGTGCGGTCCATCTTGTTGATGAACGCGATGCGCGGGACCCCATAGCGGTCGGCCTGGCGCCAGACGGTCTCGGACTGCGGCTGCACGCCGGCGACGGAGTCGAAGACGGCAACCGCACCGTCGAGAACGCGCAGGCTCCGCTCGACCTCCACGGTAAAGTCCACGTGTCCGGGCGTATCGATGATGTTGATGCGATGATCGCGCCATTCGGCGGTCGTCGCGGCCGACGTGATCGTGATCCCGCGCTCCTGTTCCTGCGCCATCCAGTCCATCGTCGCGGCGCCCTCGTGCACCTCGCCCATCTTGTGGGTGCGACCGGTGTAGTAGAGGATCCGCTCGGTCGTCGTGGTCTTGCCCGCGTCGATGTGGGCCATGATCCCGATGTTTCGAACGCGGTCCAGCCCCACAGGTGTCGCTACGGCGCTCATCGTCGCGATTCCCCGGCTACCAGCGGTAATGCGCGAAGGCCTTGTTGGCCTGCGCCATCCGGTAGATGTCGTCCTTCTTCTTGTAGGCGCCGCCCTGCTGGTTCAGCGCGTCCATGAGCTCGCCCGCGAGCTTCGCGGACATGCCCTTCTCGCGTCGATCGCGCGCAGCCTGCACGAGCCAGCGCAGCGCGAGCGTACGCGCGCGCCGCTGGGGCACCTCGACCGGGACCTGGTAGTTGGCGCCGCCGACCCTCCGCGAGCGAACCTCGAGCACCGGAGTCACGCTCTTGACCGCCTGCTCGAGCACCTCGAGCTGCGGCTTGCCGGTCTTCTCGGCCGCGACCGCGAGGGCGTCGTAGACGGTGCGCTCGGCCATGGACTTCTTGCCGTTCAGCATGAGCCGGTTCACGAGCTGCGCGACGAGTACCGAGCCGTGGACGGCGTCGGCCTCGATCTGACGTGGCTGAATCTCTGCGCGGCGCGGCATCTCGTTCTCCTACGCCCTCTTCGCGCCGTACTTCGAGCGTGCCTGGCGGCGCTCCGTGACGCCGGCGGAGTCGAGCCCACCGCGGATGACCTTGTAGCGGAAGCCCGGGAGGTCCCTCACGCGCCCGCCGCGTACGAGGACGACCGAGTGCTCCTGCAGGTTGTGCCCCTCGCCCGGGATATAGGCACCGACCTCGACACCGTTCGTCAGGCGGACACGCGAGACCTTGCGGAGCGCGGAGTTCGGCTTCTTCGGCGTGGTGGTGTAGACGCGCGTGCAGACGCCGCGCTTCTGCGGCGCGCCCCGGAGAGCGGGGGTCTTCGTCTTCATCTTCGGTGTCGTCCGGCCTTTCCGGACGAGCTGGTTGACTGTGGGCACGCGCTCGCTCCTACCGCAGGTGGTCGATGGCTTTCTGATGAGGGCCCGCAGGCAGGCGGTGCCCGCCGACAGGCCGCAGGATGGTAGCAGAGCTGTGCCTGACGTCGCTCGGGCGCCGCTCGCAGAGGAGGCGAGCGCTCGGCGCGCAGGACAGTACAAGGGCACGGACAAGCGCCGAGCGCGAAGCATCCTGCCGCGAGCGGCGTCAGACGCCGGCGGAGGGCGGCTCCGCCGCCCGGGAGCCAGCATCGGCGAGCGGCGTCAGGCCGTAGCCAAGCTGTGGTGCGCTGAATACAGTGGGCGAGGCGAGGAGGTGGTGAAGGACAGATGGTGACTGGGGTAGTCGCGGCGTGCGCCGTCGTCGTTGGCGGCGCGCTGGTCCTGCTCGCCGTCCGCCTGGCCCGTCTCCGGTCCGACCGCCGGCTCGACAACGTCCTGCACGAGTTCGACGGCCACCTCGAGGCGATCTCGACGGGCGTCGGTGAGGCGATCGACAGGTTTGCCGGTGCGCGGAGCGATGGCCCACGGCCGTTCCTGACGTTGGACTTCGACCCGCTCGTCGGCTCCGTGGTCGCCGAAGCCGCAGCGCGGACGGGCGCGGATGCGGCCGTCCTCCAGGTCGAGGGGCCTGGAGGGCGTCCGGTGATGGCGTCCTGTGGCGAGAACGTCGACAGCGAGCTGGTCGAGCGAACGTTCGGAGCGCCTGGCGGCACCACGTCGTTTCAGGCGGCGCGGACCGACTGGACCTATCGCGCAGCGGACGAGCAAGAGACGCTCTTCCACACGGCCCTGGTGACGCCGCTCGAGCCCGAAACGGGCCTCGCAGGCACGCTGGCCGTGTTCTCGACCTCGCCGGGCGCGTTTCATGCGAAGCACGCCGCCTCACTGCACGCGCTCCTCGGCGAGGCCGCGGTCGGGCTGTCGAACGCTCGTCGCTTTGCGGAGATCGAAGCTCGACTGCTCCTCGATCCGGCAACCGGAGTCCCGAATCCGCGCGGCTACGAGGTCGAGCTCGGACGTGAGGTCGCCCGGGCGCATCGAACCGGGCGGCCGCTCTCGGTCGTGCTGGTCGGGATCGCGGGGAGTGCCACCACCGGCTCCTCGGCGCGACGGGGGAACAGCGTCGCGGCCGTCGCACAACTCCTCACGCGGGTCACGCGCAAGAGCGACATCTCGTGCCGGCGCAGCGAGCGTGAGTTCGCGATCCTCCTGCCGGAGACGCGAGCCGCCGGAGCGACCACGCTCACGAATCGGCTCCAGGAGGAGGCGCAACGCACGCTCGGAGTCGGCCGCTCCACGCTGGCGGTCGACTTCGTCGAGTGGCGTCCGAACGAGACGCTCGAGGCACTCGCCGCGCGTGCCGACGCAGCGCTGGGCCTGCCGATCACCCCGCTGGCTCGGCGACGACTCGGCCCACCCGAGTCTCTCGCGGGACCGACCAGCGACCTTCGTCGCGACGCTTTCGAGAGCCTGGCGAGCGAGATCACCGATGCGCATCAACTCGGGCGCCCCCTCTCCATCGTCGTTCTCGACGTCGATGGGTTCGACGACATCGCGGAGCGACTCGGCCTCGAGGTCGCCGATGCGGTGCTCGGCGAGGTCGCAAGGCGCCTCGACGAGAGCGTTGGGGTAGGCGCGGGCTCCGTGCACCGGTTGGGTGCGGACGAGTTCGTGCTCGTCCTCCCCGCGACGACCGCACACGATGCCGAGGCCCTTCTGGGCGCGCTGCACGGCTCCCTCGAGCCGCCGCCGGGCGTCGAGCGCATGACGCTCGGAGCGGGCATTACGGAGCTCGCCGAGCACGACGACGCCGAGACGGTGCTCGAGCGCGCCGAGCATGCGCTCGAGCAGGCCCAGCAGGTCGGGCACGGAACGGTCGTCGTCGCCGTGCCCGGCGTCGCCGCTCCACGGCCAGGCTAGCCCCAGAGCCAATTCGGGCCGATCCGGCCGTCCACGCTGCCGAGTACAGTGCGGACGGGGTACCTCGATCGAGGTTGCATCCCCCGATTGTGTGAGTACAAGGAGAGTAGCTCCCGAATGAAAGATCGTTCCACGTGGCGATGACGTTGGTGGTCATCGCCGTGGCCATCGTGGCCGCGGCGGTGCCGATCGCCGTGCTCGTGAGTCGTCGCCGAGCGTCCGAAGCCAAGCAAGACGTCGAGCTCGTCCGGGCGGTGGACGAGATGCGAACCAAGATGGACGAGCTCGCCGGCGGTCTTGCAGAGGCGCTCGAGCGGGCGGAGCGGGAGAGCCGCAGAAACAGGCTCTTCGGCGAGCTCGGAGGCTCGATCGACCTCGAGGAGCTGATGGACCGCGTTCTCGACGCGGCGATGGAGATCCCCGGAGTCGATGCGGGGATGATCGTCGTCGAGCGCCAAGACGGCGCGCCGGCCGCTGTGACGAGGGGCATGACCGCCCAGGAGTCGGCTCGGCCCCCGACCTCGGGTGTCGTCGGCACGCTGCCCGGGACCATCACCGTCAGCTATCGCTACGGACAGGACCGCGATGGCGTCGACGCCGACCTGATCCGGGGCGGCGCTTTCATCCCGCTCATGGGACGCGAGCTCCGCCCGGTGGGAACGCTTTCATTGTTCTGGCGCTCCGAGCACGAGCCGAGCGGGCACGACATCGAGCAGGCGGAGAACATCGCCTCGAGCTCGATCTCTGCGATCGAGAACGCCCGCCGCTACGGCGAAGCCAGGAAACTGGCGGAGACCGACGCGCTCACCGGGCTGTTCAACCAGCGGTACTTCCAGGAGACGCTCAGGCGGGAGGTCATGCGCGCGCACCGCTATCAGCGGAAGCTCACGCTCATCGTGTTCGACCTCGACGACTTCAAGTCGATCAACGACCAGGTCGGCCACCTCGCCGGCGATCGCGTTCTCGCACAGGCGGCCGACCGGCTCCGCGAGGCGGTGCGGTCGGTCGACGTGGCGTGTCGGATCGGCGGCGACGAGTTCGCGGTGATCATGCCCGAGTCGTCCGCGGAGGACGGCGACCAGCTCTTCCGGCGCGTCCACAACTCGATGCGAGGAACGGCGCTCGGCCCGGACGACCAGCGGCTTCGGCTGTCCGGGGGCATCGCCGAGCTCCTTCACGGCGATACGCCGGCGAGTCTCTTCGAGCGCGCGGACGCCGCGCTCTACCGCGCCAAGGAACTCGGAAAAGACCGCGCGGACATCGCCGGCGCGGCCGAGCTCCACCCCAGGCCCGGCTCGCAGACCACCGACTAGCGACGCTCCTAGAGGCTTGATGTGGGATGACGCGCGCGGGTGGCGATCCGCGTCGTGTCGTGGCCGTCATCCGGCCCGCCGTGAATCTCACGTCAAGCCTCTAGCTCGGGCTCGCGATGACCAGCGGCCGCGCCGGCCGACCTACGATCGGACGGTCGGTCGATACGACGACGCTCGCTCGCGGGCCGAGCGGACGGGTCAAGAAGATCGCAGGCTCGGTCCCGACGAAGCGGCCGGCACGAACGGGCGCCCTACGCGGAGCGACGATCCAGGCGTAGTACGGCTTCCCGTTGTCCGCACGCTCGAATCCGCGGAGCAGGATCGCCGCGCGACCCCCGGTCGCCACCGCGAGCACGAGCCGCCCGCCGGAGCCCCGAAACACGATCCGCTCGGTGCTCGGCTTCGCGAGAAACGAGAGCGCGCGCTCCCCGACTTCGGAGCTCGTCCTGGTCACCGGCTGCGCTCCAGCAGGCGGTGGCGCGGAGGGCGTCTCCTCTCCCAACCCCCCCGCCGAGAGGACGGCAACTGCGCCGAGCGCCATCGCGCCGATTCCGGCGAGCGTCCCGAGGACCGCGAGCACGACGGGCGTCGGACGCCGGCCACGAGGAACCTCGACCGGCGCCCACGACTGGACCGTGGACATCGCATCCGTGACGAGCTCGTCCGCGTCGCGGACTGGCACCTGCACGACGTGGATCTCGGGGACGGTCGCCACGGGGTCGACGCAACGGTATCGGGCGGTCCTGTCGGAGCGAGCCCCGAGAACGGGTGTCGACCGACCCGCGCGCTAGTAATAAGCACGTGCCCGAGCTCGATGCCGCCACCGGTCTCTACGCTCTGGCGCTCGTCCTGGGAGCGATCTGCGTCACGCTCTTCGTCGCAGCCCTCCGCCGCCAGCTTGGCCGCCACGAGGAGGTCGTGACGACGATGCTCCAGCGGTACGACCACCGGCTGGCGGAGTTCGCGCAGACGCTCACCGATGCGCTGAACCAGACGCTTCCGGCGCGGATCACGGCGGCGATCTCCGGGGCACCGCACGACCAGGCCGCGGTCGAGGCGCCCGACCACTCGAACGTCGTGCGCGTGCTCGAGCTCGCAAGAGAGCAGACCGACGCGGACGCTGCCGTCGCGATCGTCGGCACGAAGCAGGAGCCCATCCTCGCCACCGTCGGCCTCTCGCAAGCCGAGGTCGCCCAGGTCGGCGGCCTCGGTGTACCGGATTACCGTGGCGCTCGCGCGATCCAGGTGTCGTTCAACGGGGACGACGCACCACGCGACGGCAAGCCGATCCGCGGAGGTCTCGCTGTCCCGCTCCTCGACTCCACGACCGATCCCGGAATGCTCGCGGTCCTCACGCGAAAGCCCGATCACCGCTTCAGCGAGATCGACATCACCTCGCTCGAGAACGTGCTCAGCATCACCCGCCCGACGCTCGAGTCGACGCTCGAGCTTCGCGAGCCCGACCCCGTCCCCGACCGGGACCCCCTCACCGACCTCTACGACCGGCCCGCGTTCCATGCGCTTCTCGACCTCGAGATCGGCAGGGCGAGGGGACGACGGGACCAGCTCGCGCTGCTCATGCTCGACGTCGACCGGTTGACGACGATAAACGCGCGAATCGGTCACCTGGCCGCCGACGGTGTTCTCGCAACCATCGCGCGAGTCCTGAACGACGTCGCCGGGCCGCGCGACATGGCGTGCCGCGTCGGCGGCGGGCGCTTCGCCGTCGTTCTCGCGCAGGCCGACAGCCGTGATGCGGAGCGCCTCTTCGAGCGACTGCAGGCGGCGCTCCGCGAGCGCGCCCTGCCCGAGATCGGCGTCGTCTCGTTCTCGGGCGGCGTTGCCGAGCTGCTGACAAAGGACGACGCGACCGCGCTGATCGTCCGTGCCGACGCGGCTCTCGGGCTCGCGAAGAGCTCCGGCCGCGACATGGTCGTCACGGCCGCGAAGCGGCAGCACCGAGACGTCGCCTAACCGCTGCTACCACTTCGCGAGGCTCGCCAACGCGCTGCCTCGGGTTCGTGCAGCGAGAGGAACGGAACATAGGCCGAGAGGCTGACGACGCCCAGCTCGGGCAGGCGGTCCCGCTCGCAGACGAGCTTGCTCTCCGCAGCCTTCTGCATGCGGATCGTCCACGCGGCATACGCGTCGGCCCTGCGCTCGGCCCGCAGCTCGCGACGGATCGCAGGGCGTGCCGCGCTGACCGAGAGGGCAGCGAGCGCGGTGGTGTCGGCGTTCGCCTCGACCGTGAAAGTCCCCTCGACGGTCCGCACCGTCGTCGTGCGTCCCGTCGGCACGCGGAAGACGACGTCCGGCGCCGAGGTCGCAATCGCGACTCCTCGCCCTTCCGGAAGCCAGCTCGGCGCGGGTGAGACGACGACCTCGCGCGCGAGGACCGGCGCGAACGTCGCACGGAACCGCGAGACATCCCGGGACGTCACCGAAGCGACGGAGAGGCGGTCGAGGACTTCACGTGACCGCAGCTCGTCCCCGATGATCCCGCGCCCGACCGCCAGGGTGGCGCCCGTCTCCGCGAGCGCCGCTCGAAAGCCCGACGCGCTTCCGCCGAATCGCGTGCTGACGATGCGGCGCTCGAGAGCGAGCGCATCGAACGGCGAGACACGTGTCCGCTCCCGCTCGATCGCGCGGGCCACGAGCGCCGTCAGCGCGAGCTCCCGATCCTGCGTCACCTTCGCGAGCGCAGCGACGCCGGACGCGGTGATCGGCGTCGTTCCGTAGACACACCGAGTGCCGCCGGGCAAGTTCAGCTGCCCGGTCCGGATGTCGGAATCGAGCTCGTCGCCCAGGATCGTCGGCGCGTCACAGAGACTCGCGTCGCGGGCCCACAGCCAGACGCAGGCTGCGAACGTCTTGTCGGGATCGTTCGACCTCTCGTTCCGCTGGGCCCAGCCCCACGACCATACGTGCGAGAGGCGCAGCTCGCGGGCGACCTGGCGAACGGCGAGTGCCTGCCACTTCGCGACGGAGAACCACCGGGAGCGAGGCCGGAGGCCTTCGCGCCCGCCCGCGCCCACGCCGGTCTGGAAGCCGATCATGATCCCGATTCGCGACGGCGGGATGCCGATCGCATTGAGCTTCGCGGCGGACTGCCTGTACCGCATGCGGAGCCGGCGCGAGGCGTCGATCGGCCCGTCGCGCCAGATGAGATTCGCGTTCGCGTAGTTCTCGAGCACGAGATCCGACACCGCCGCCACCGACCTCCACCACGGAGCCGCGTCGCCCCCCGTGAAGGGCTCGCTCGAGACGAGCAACGCAGGCCGGCCACCGCGTTCGGCAAGACGGGTGACGAAGCCAAGGACGTTCGCGCGATAGCGCTCGGCCGTTGGCGTGAGGGGCGTCGGCAGCGATGCACCCCACATCTCGTTGAGCGCGATGAGGGGCGTCTGACACCCTGACACCGAGACCGCGTAGTCGAACAGCGCGTCCGCTCGTTTCTCCATGAGCGCCGGGTCCGCCGGGTCGGACGGCGTGCCGACCCGCTTTCGCAGGTACATGTCCCAGTGCACGGTCCCCGCTCCCGCCGTGCGGGCTTCATCCGCGAGCAGCGTCCCGCCCGTGGCGACGACGATTCCCGGCCGAGCGAAGCGCTCTCGCCAGAACGAGACCGACCCGTCGGCGAAGTCGATCCAGGTCGGCTGCGCCTCCAGGAGGCCGCACGAGAGAGCGGCTCGCCCGCTTCCCGGCCAAGCGAGAACGGCGAGCACAACCGCTGCGACGGCAACGAAAGCCCTGCTCACGGGCGACACAGGTACCAGAAAGCAGCGGACGATGACTGTCTCGCTGACACCAGTCAGTCGCTGCGACCCGGCCGCGAAGCGGCCGGCTTCAGGGATTTTCGCAAGACCGGGATCCGCTCTCTGCGGATCCCGGTCTTGCGCATAGATCCGCCTACTCTTCCTCGGCTGGAGGCTCGAGCGCCGCGTCGGCGTCGAGCGCGGGCTCGTCCAGCGCCGGGATGTCGAGCGCATCGAAGTCGAACCCGTCGCCGTCCCCGATCTCCTCGAGCGCGGCGAGAAGCTCCGCTTCGGCCTCCGGCCGGGCGAACGTGACGGGAAGAGGCTCGGTCGGCTCGATCGCGATCTGCCGGTATTGCTTGAGACCCGTGGCCGCCGGGATCAGCTTTCCGATGATCACGTTCTCCTTGAGCCCGTTCAGCCGGTCGACCTTGCCCTCGATCGCCGCATCCGTCAGCACCTTCGTCGTCTCCTGGAAGGAGGCGGCGGAGAGGAACGACTCCGTCGCGAGCGAGGCCTTCGTGATGCCGAGGATGATCGGCTCGAACGTCGCCTGCTCACCCTTCTCCTTCTTGACGCGGGCGTTCTCGCGCTCTACGACGATCTTGTCCGCCAGCTGACCGGGGAGAAGCGTCGCGTCGCCGTTCGTTTCGATGCGCACCTTCTTGAGCATCTGGCGAACGATCAGCTCGATGTGCTTGTCGTGGATCTCGACGCCCTGCGACTTGTAGACCTTCTGCACCTCGTCGACGAGGTAGAGCTCGGTCCGGGTCGCCGACGTGAGTAGGAGCAGGTCGGCCGGGTTCAGCGAGCCCTCGTTGAGAGCGTCGCCCGGCTCGACCAGCTGGCCCTTCGTCACGAGCAGCCGCGTCCGCCGCGGGAAGCTGTACTCCTTCGGATCGGGCAGCTCGCCGTCCGCGTCGAGCGCGGTCGGCGTGACCGTCACCTTGATCGTGCGCTCGGCATCCTCGAGGTCGACCTTCCCGGCGACATCGGCGAGCGTTCCCGCACCCTTCGGGTTCCGCGCCTCGAAGATCTCGACGACGCGGGGAAGGCCCTGCGTGATGTCGCTCCCGGCGACGCCACCCGTGTGGAACGTGCGCATGGTGAGCTGCGTGCCCGGCTCGCCGATCGACTGGGCGGCGATGATGCCGACCGCGTCGCCGATCTCGGCCATGCCGCCCGTGGCGAGGAACGTGCCGTAGCACAGGCGGCAGAGACCCCACTCGCTGCGGCACTTCAACACCGAGCGGACGGGGATCGTGGCCGTCTCCGCGTACTCGCCGAACTCCTCGACGAGCTTGCGAAGCGCACTCATCGTGATCTCGGCGTTCTTCTCGACGATGACGGTCCTGCCAGGCTTGCCGTCCTTGATCGGCTTCATGACGTCTTCCGCGGCGACGCGCCCTGCAACGCTCTTGTTCGGTGAACCGTCGAGGATCAGCGGAGCCTCGATGTACTCGTCGGTACCGCAGTCGTCCTCGCGGACGATGACGTCCTGCGACACGTCGACGAGCCGGCGCGTGAGGTAGCCCGAGTCCGCCGTGCGGAGCGCGGTGTCCGCGAGGCCCTTGCGGGCGCCGTGCGTCGAGATGAAGTACTCGAGCACCGTGAGGCCCTCCATGAAGTTGGCCTTGATCGGCCGGGCGATGATCTCGCCCTTCGGGTCGGCCATGAGGCCACGCATGCCGGCCAGCTGGCGGATCTGGTTGAACGACCCGCGAGCGCCGGAGTTGGCCATCATGTAGATCGGGTTCGTCTCCTCGAGGTTGTCCATCATCCGGTTCGCAACCTCGTCGGTCGCGCGCGTCCAGATCGCGATGATCCGCTCGTCGCGCTCCTCCTCGGTCATGAGGCCGCGGTCGTACTCCTTCCCGACCTTCGCGACCTCGTCCTCGTAGCGGACGAGGATCTCCTCCTTGTCGCCCGGGATGACGATGTCGTTCTTCGAGATCGTGATGCCGGCCCGCGTCGCGAAGCGGAACGTCACGGACTTGATGACGTCGAGCGCCGCGGCGATCGTGTTCGGGCCGTAGTGCTCCACGAGCTCGCCGATGAACGTGTCGAGCTCACGCTTCGTGAGCGTCTTGTTGAGGAACGGATGGTCCTCGAAGTCGCCGCCCGTCGCCTCGTCGAGCGCCCGCTCCACCTCGGCGTTGAAGATGACGCGGCCGGGGGTGGTCACGAGCATCTCGCCGCTCCACGTGTACTCGATCGGATCCTGGAAGTCGACCGAACCGGCCTCCAGGGCGAACTCGACGTCCTCCTCAGTCCGGAATCGCTTGAGGCCCTTGAGGCGCCTGGCCTTGGCAGCCTGCTCGGTAGTCATCGACTGCAGGTCGAGCTCGCAGTACGTGAGGAAGTACGCCCCGAGCACCATGTCCTGGCTCGGCGTCGCCAGCGGGCGGCCGCTCGCGGGCGAGAGGATGTTGTTCGACGACAGCATGAGGACGCGCGCCTCGGCCTGGGCCTCTGCGGAGAGCGGGAGATGGACTGCCATCTGGTCGCCGTCGAAGTCGGCGTTGAAGGCCTGACAGACGAGCGGATGGACCTGGATGGCCTTGCCCTCGACGAGCACCGGCTCGAAGGCCTGGATCCCGAGGCGGTGCAGCGTCGGCGCGCGGTTCAGAAGGACGGGGTGCTCGGCGATGACCTCCTCGAGGACGTCCCAGACCTCCGGGATCATCGACTCGACCATCTTCTTGGCCGCCTTGATGTTCTGCACGGCCTTCCGCTCCACGAGCCGGCTCATGATGAACGGCTTGAAGAGCTCGAGCGCCATCAGCTTCGGCAGGCCGCACTGGTGCAGCTTCAGGTTCGGCCCGGCGACGATCACCGAGCGGCCGGAGTAGTCGACACGCTTGCCGAGCAGGTTCTGGCGGAAGCGCCCCTGCTTGCCCTTGAGCATGTCGGAGAGCGACTTGAGCGGCCGGTTGCCCGGGCCCGTCACCGCGCGACCACGGCGCCCGTTGTCGAAGAGGGCGTCGACGGCCTCCTGCAGCATCCGCTTCTCGTTGTTGACGATGATCTCCGGCGCGCCGAGGTCGAGTAGCCGCTTGAGCCGGTTGTTCCGGTTGATCACGCGCCGGTAGAGGTCGTTGAGGTCGCTCGTGGCGAACCGGCCGCCGTCGAGCTGCACCATCGGACGAAGCTCCGGAGGAATGACCGGAACCGCCTCGAGGACCATCCACTCCGGCTTGTTGCCTGACTGGATGAACGCCTCGACGACCTTGAGCCGCTTGATCGCGCGCTGCTGCTTCTGACCCTTCGAGGTCTTGATGACGTCCCTCAGGGAGAGCGACTCCTCCTCGAGGTCGAGGTCGCGAAGCAGGTCGCGAACCGCCTCGGCACCCATTCCGCCCCGGAAGTAGATCCCGAAGCCGTAGGGGGAGCCGAAGCGATCCTTCAGCTCCCGGAAGATCTGCTCGTCGCCGACGATCATCTTCGGCTCGAGCTCCTTGAAGAGGAGCCACGTCTGCTCGAGGCGGCGGACAGCGTCGACTGCGGCCTCGCGCGTGTCTTCGCGGCGAAGCTCCATGTCGGCAACCATCTCGCGGACCTTGAGCGCCCACTGCCCGATCGCGTCGAGGTCCTCCTTCTTGGTGCCCTCGACGAGACAGAGGTCGTACGCGAGCTCGCGAGTGTCCGCAGCGTCGGCCTCGGGGTCGACCTTCGCGAGGACGTCGGCGAGCAGCCCCGAGCCGATCTCGCGAGCGCGATCGAGGTTCTTCCGATCGACGTCGGCGACGAGCGCCGCGTCGTCCTCGGAGAGCTCGGCGCCCGTGAGGAGCTCCTCCTGGATCTTCTTGAGGTGCTTCGTGATCGCGCCCTTCTTCGAGCCCGTCGCCTTCGCGAGCTCCGCGCGCAGCGGAGCGAGCGCCGCACCGATCTGCACGGCGGAGGCCGCGACCGACTCGACCTCGCGCGGCGCCAGGCGGCGATCCTCGCGGGTCGCGGTCTGCCGGACGAGCTCGCGAACGCGCCGCGGGTCCTCCGAGGCGATCTTCTTGGCGAGCTCGACGAACACGGCACCGCCGAGCGTGCGGATCTCCTCGAGCGTGGGAAGCGCCGTCTCCTCGGCCCAGTTCGACAGCCCGCGGGCCCAGAAGTCGTCGTCCTCGTCGAAGTTGCGCTCCTTGCCGGCAGCGAAGTAGTCCCGCCTGCGCGCGAGACGGTCGTCGAGCGCGGACAGCGCCTCGTCGCGGTCGAGATAGACGCGCTCGCTCTCGCCGGCGACCTTGTCCTCCAGATCGGCGAGATCCTCCTGCCGCTTCTCGCGGTCCACCTGCGTGACGATGGAGGCGGCGAAATACAGGACCTTCTCGAGCTCGCGGGGAGCGATGTCGAGGAGGTAGCCGATGCGGCTCGGGACGCCCTTGAAGAACCAGATGTGCGAGACCGGAGCAGCGAGGTCGATGTGACCCATGCGCTCGCGCCGGACCTTCTGCCGCGTGACCTCCACGCCGCAGCGCTCGCAGATGATGCCCTTGTAGCGGACGCGCTTGTACTTGCCGCAGTAGCACTCCCAGTCCTTCGTCGGACCGAAGATGCGCTCGCAGAAGAGACCGTCACGCTCGGGCTTGAGCGTGCGGTAGTTGATCGTCTCCGGCTTCGTCACCTCGCCGGAGGACCAGTCGCGAATCTGCTTCGACGATGCGAGGCCGATCCGGATCGAGTCGAAGTCGTTGATGTCGGGACCGCGTCTGGAAGTTTCCATCTAGAGCCTCGAACCTCTCTCTCTGTGCAATTGAGCGATCACTCCTCGACCTCGACGTCCGCGAGATCGGCCTCGACCGGTGCCTCTTCGACGGTCCCGAGCTCCTCGTCGGCCGCGAGCACAAGCTCGCCGCCTTCGTCCGCGTGCTCCCCGCCCTCCTCGACCTCTTCGGCCGTCGGCTGGCGGGCAGCGGCGAGCTGCGACGCCGGGGACAAGTCGATGCCGAGCTCCTCCGCGGCGCGGAGCAGCTCGTCGTCCTCCTCGCGAACCTCGACCTCGCGGCCCTCGTCGGAGAGCACCTGGACGTCGAGCGCGAGGGACTGCATCTCCTTGAGCAGCACCTTGAACGACTCGGGGATGGACGGTTCGGCGATGTTCTCGCCCTTGACGATCGCCTCGTACGCCTTCACGCGGCCGATCGTGTCGTCGGACTTGATCGTGAGCATCTCCTGGAGCGTGTAGGCGGAGCCGTACGCCTCGAGGGCCCACACCTCCATCTCGCCGAAGCGCTGGCCGCCGAACTGCGCCTTGCCGCCGAGCGGCTGTTGCGTCACGAGCGAGTACGGGCCGGTCGAGCGAGCATGGATCTTGTCGTCGACGAGGTGGAGCAGCTTCAGGATGTACATGAAGCCAACCGTCACCTCCTGGGCGAACGGCTCGCCGGACTTGCCGTCGTAGAGCTGCACCTTCCCGGAGCAGCGGTTCCCACGAGCAGCCTTCTCGTCGACCGCCATCCCGACCGACCCGTTCGTGAGCTTCGCGAGCTCGACGAGCGCGTCGTCGACGTCGCCTTCCGTGGCGCCGTCGAAGACCGGCGTCGCCACCGACCGCGGGTCGGGCGCGTTGATCGGCGCGCGAGAGTTCACGGGATCGCCCTCGGCGAAGACGCCGTGGGCGGCCGCCCAGCCGAGATGCGTCTCGAGGATCTGGCCGATGTTCATCCGGCTCGGAACGCCCAGCGGGTTCAGGACGACGTCGACCGCGCGACCGTCTTCGAGGAACGGCATGTCCTCCTCGGGGACGATCTTCGAGATGACGCCCTTGTTCCCGTGCCGCCCGGCGAGCTTGTCGCCCTCGGCGATCTTGCGCTTCTTCGCGACGTAGACGCGCACGAGCTCGTTCACGCCCGGCGGCAAGTCGTCGCCGGCATCACGCGAGAACGTCTTCACACCGATGACCTTCCCGCCCTCGCCGTTCGGGACCTTGAGCGAGGTGTCGCGGACCTCGCGCGCCTTCTCCTTGAAGATGGCGCGGATCAGCTTTTCTTCGGCCGTGAGCTCGGTCTCGCCTTTCGGCGTGACCTTCCCGACCAGGAGATGACCCGCGTCGACGTCGGCGCCGATGCGAACGACTCCGCGCTCGTCGAGGTTCGCGAGCGACTCCTCCGAGCGGTTCGGAATGTCGCGCGTGATCTCCTCGTCGCCGAGCTTCGTCGAGCGGGCGTCGATCTCGTACTCGTGGATGTGGATAGAGCTGAGCACGTCGTCCTTGACGAGTCGCTCCGAGATGACGATCGCGTCCTCGAAGTTGAAGCCCTCCCACGGCATGAACGCCACGAGGAGGTTCGCGCCGAGCGCAAGCTCGCCGCCGTCCGTGGACGAGCCGTCGGCGATGACCTCGCCGCGCTTCACCCTGTCGCCGAGGGTGACCGCCGGCTTCTGGTGGATGAGCGTGCCCTGGTTCGAGCGCATGAACTTCGTGAGCGGGTACTCGTCCCGTGTGCCGCGCCCCTCGACGACGATGCGCTCCGCGTCGACGTCGACGACCGTGCCGTCGTTCGCTGCGAGGACGACGTCGCCGGTGTCCACGGCAGCCCGGAACTCGAGCCCGGTGCCGACGATCGGCGCCTGCGGGATCATCAGCGGCACGGCCTGCTTCTGCATGTTCGCGCCCATGAGGGCGCGGTTCGCGTCGTTGTGCTCGAGGAACGGGATGAGCGCGGTCGCGACCGAGACGATTTGCGCCGGGGAGACGTCCATGTACTCGACGTCCTTCGGCTGGACGATCACGGCCTCGCCCTCGCGCGACCGGCAGAGCACCTGCTCGTTCATGAACCGGCCCGTCTTCGGGTCGACCGGCTCGGAAGCCTGCGCAATCGTGAACTGGCGCTCCTTGGCCGCGTCCAGGTAGATGATGTCGTCCGTCACCTTGCCGCCCTTGACGACGCGGTACGGCGTCTGGATGAAGCCGAACTCCGAGACGGTCGCGAACGAGGCGAGCGAGCCCATGAGGCCGATGTTCGGACCCTCGGGCGTCTCGATCGGACACATGCGGCCGTAGTGCGTCGCGTGCACGTCGCGCACTTCGATCGGTGCGCGCTCGCGGGTCAGGCCGCCCGCGCCGAGCGCGGAGAGGCGCCGGCGGTGCGTAAGGCCCGACAACGTGTTCGTCTGATCCATGAACTGCGACAGCTGCGACGAGCCGAAGAACTCCTTCAGGGCAGCGACCACCGGGCGGATGTTGATGATCGTCTGCGGCGTGATCGTGTCGACGTCCTCTGTCGTCATCCGCTCGCGGACGACTCGCTCCATGCGGTAGAGACCGACGCGGAACGCCTCCTGGATCAGCTCGCCCGTCGTACGCAGGCGGCGGTTGCCGAAGTCCTCGTACTCGTCGAGCTCGCTGCGGATCGGGTCGCGCGAGAACATGGCCGCCTCGGCTGCGTAGTCCTTCGCGTCCTCGGGGACGCCGAGGCGTGCGGGGAGGTCGACGAGCCTGCGGACCAGCGCCACGATGTCCTCTGTCGTGAGGACGCGGACGTCCTCGGGAACCTTGACGCTGAGTCGCTGGTTGAGCTTGTAGCGGCCAACCTTCGTCAGGTCATAGCGCTTGGGGTCGAAAAAGAGCGCCCGGAGGAGGTTCCTCGCGTTGTCGAGTGTCGGCGGCTCGCCCGGCCGCTGCTTCTTGAACACCTCGATGAGCGCCTCTTCCTCGCGCGTCGTCGGGTCCTTCTCGAGCGTGTTGGCGATGTACGTCGATCCGCCGAAGAGCTCGAGGATCTTCTCGTTCGAGCTCGTGTCGAGCTCGAAGCCGGTCGAGGGATCCTCGGCGGGCAGCGCGCGGAGCAGCGTCGTAATCGGCAGCTTGCGCTTCCGGTCGATGCGCGCGAAGACGATTCCCTTCTTGTCGATCTCGACCTCGAGCCACGAACCGCGGGACGGCATGAGGTTCGCCATGAAGACCTGCTTCGTGGCGTCCTTCGGCTCCATGAGGTATGCGCCGGGGCTCCTGACGAGCTGCGTGACGATCACGCGCTCGGTGCCGTTGATGATGAACGTGCCCCACGGCGTCATCATCGGGAAGTCGCCCATGAAGACCCGCTGCTCGCGGATCTCGCCGGTGTCCTTGTTGACGAAGCGGACCGTGATCGAGAGCGGGACCTGGTAGGTCAGGTCCTTCTCGCGGCACTCCTGGATTGTGAACTGCGGCTCACCGAACTCGTACTCGGCGAACTCGACCGCAAGCGTCCCCGTGTAGTCCTCGATCGGCGAGATGTCGTCGATGGTCTCGCGAAGTCCGCCTTCCAGGAACCACTGGAACGACGCCTTCTGGATGTCGATGAGGTCGGGGAGGTCGAGGACATGCTTCAGGCGCGAAAAGCTTTTGCGCGCGCGCGGCGCGACAGCAACGCTGCTCAAGTGTGAAAGCCTCCCTTAACTGCGTGCAGGGTGTGAACGGGCAGAGCCTTGGGTGGAGCGGGTGGATAGATAGAGCTGGACGGGCAGGGCTAGACGGACGACCTCGGCGGAACCACGAAGGTTAGCGCACGAGGGCACCCCTCCGCAACCGCATTCCTAGGCGGTGGGGTACGTGAGAATCAGTGTAGCGGACGGCGTCAAGGCCGTCGGAGCCGGGTGTGCCGGTCCTGACGGACCGCGGCTGATGATTGTAGGGGCCGTGCTGCCGGCCCCTACAACGGTGCAGTTATTTCAGCTCGACGCCGGCCCCGGCCTCTTCGAGCTGCGCCTTGATCGACTCGGCCTCGTCCTTCGCGGCGCCCTCCTTGACCGCGCCGGGGGCGGCGTCGACGAGGTCCTTCGCCTCCTTGAGGCCGAGGCCCGTGACAGCGCGGACGACCTTGATCACCTGGATCTTCTTGTCGCCTGCGCCGGTGAGGATAACGTCGAAGGAGTCCTTCTCCTCCTCCGCCGCGGCGCCGTCGCCGCCACCCGCTGCGGGAGCCGCTGCGACGGCGACCGGAGCGGCGGCGGTCACGCCCCACTCCTCCTCGATCGCGTTCTTCAGCTCGACGAGCTCGAGCACCGTCATCTTGCCGAGCGAGTCGAGCACGTTCTTCACATCAGTCGCCATCTTCCTCCTCCTTCACTTCCATTTCAGATTGGTCTGGTTCGGCTTCATCCGAGACGTCCGATTCCGCTGATGCGGGATCCGACGGTGTGTCGGCCTCAGCTACAGGTTCGTCCTCAGCGGGGCCCTCATCACTACCCGCGGGTTCCTCGATCTCGGACGCGGCTTCGGCTGCGGCCTCCTCGGCGACGGGGGCCTCGTCGTCACCAGCCGGTTCTTCGGTCTCGACGGCAACCTCGGCCACGGGCTCGACCACCTCGCCCTGCTCCTCGAGCTGCTTGATGCGCGCGTCGATGAGGCTGTGCAGGTCGCGAAGCGGCGCCGAGAGGAGCCCGAGCAGCTGGGTCACGGGCGCGACGATCGCACCGATGAGCTGGCCGCGGAGGACGTCCACCGGCGGCAGCTTCGCGAGCCGGTCGACCTCCTCACCCGAGAGCGCCTTGCCCTCGAGCAGGCCGCCGCGCAACGTGAGGACGTTCGTCTCCTTCGCCGTCGCGGCGAGCGCCTTCGCGACCGCCGCCGGGTCGCCCGAGGACTCGATGAAGGCGATCGCAGTCGGCCCTTCGAGCATCAGGAGGAGCGCGTCGGCGCCGGCCTGCTCGGCCGCGCGCTTCGTCAGCGTGTTCTTCACGATCCGGAAGCGCGCGCCGTGCGGGATGAGCTCGTCCCGCAGTGCCTCGAGCTGCTTGTTCGTCAGGCCGCGATAGTCGGCCACGATAAGCGTGTCCGCCGAGCCGAGCTCGGCCGCGAGCTCCTCGACGATCCGTTCCTTGTCCGTTTTCAGCACGTCATGTCCTCCTGAATGACAAAGCCCGCGCAAGGCGGGCTCGGTCGAACGCGGGACGCGCTGACGAACCTGCCTCGGTCGGACCTATGCCCTGTTACTGACCTCCGGGCTGCCGGCTGTCTTCGGCGGGAGTCGTAGTTGCTAGGCCGAGACTGTAGCTGCCTCCAGCTCCTCGGTGATGTCGCGAGTGACGGACGGGTCGACGTGGACGCCCGGGCCCATCGTGGTCGTGAGCGTGATCTGGCGGATGTACCGGCCCTTCGCCGCCGACGGCTTGACTCGCACGATCTCCTCGACGAGTGTCGCGTAGTTCTCTAGCAGAGCGCGCTCGTCGAAGCTCCGCTTGCCGATGGGGACATGGACGTTCGCGCCGCGGTCGGTGCGGTACTCGAGCTTGCCCGCCTTCGCGTCGGAGACCGCTTTGCCGACTTCCATGGTCACCGTTCCCGTCTTCGGATTGGGCATCAGGCCGCGCGGCCCGAGCACGCGCCCGAGCTTGCCGACGACGCTCATCTGATCCGGCGTCGCGATCGCAACGTCGAAGTCGAGGAAGCCTTCCTCGATCTTCGTCGCGAGATCGGCAGAGCCCACGACGTCCGCGCCTGCGTCTTCCGCCTCGCGCGCCTTCTCGCCCTCCGCGAAGACCGCGACCCGAACGTCCTTGCCGGTGCCGTGCGGCAGCATGATGGTGCCGCGAAGCTGCTCGTCGGCATGACGCACGTTCAGGCCGAGGCGGAAGTGCACCTCGACCGTCTCGTCGAATTTCGCCTCCGGCCACTCCTTCATGAGGCGGACCGCCGTGAGCGGCGAGTACGCCTGCTCGCGGTCGATCGCCTCCCGTGCAGTCCGATAGCGCCTGCCATGTGAGCTCACGGCGTATCGACTCCCATCGAGCGCGCCGTGCCCGCGATGACCTTCATGGCCTCGTCGACGTCACGCGCGTTCAGGTCCGGCATCTTCGCCTCGGCGATCGAACGAAGCTGCGCTTCACTGAGCCGGCCGACCTTGTTCCGGTTCGGCTCTCCGGAGCCAGACTCGAGGCCGAGCGCCTCCTTGATGAGGACGGCCGCGGGCGGGGTCTTCGTGATGAACGTGAACGACCGGTCCTCGAAAACGGTGATCTCCACGGGGATGATGCGACCGTTCTCGTGCGCGGTCTGCGCGTTATAGGCCTTGCAGAACTCCATGATGTTCACGCCGTGCTGGCCGAGCGCGGGGCCTACCGGCGGAGCAGGGTTTGCCTGCCCGCCGGGGATCTGGAGCTTGATCATGGTGAGAATCTTCTTGGCCATCAGTCGATCTTCTTCACCTGGTCGAAGCTGAGCTCGACGGGCACCTGGCGCTCGAAGATGTCGACGAGCACCTTGAGCTTCTGCTGATCGGCGTTCACGTCGACGATCTCGCCGTCGAAGTCCGAGAGCGGTCCGGACGTCACCTTCACCGACTCGCCGAGGGAGAACTCGACCTGCGACTTCAGCGCCGGGCCGCCCCCGGCGGGCGCGCCGTGGTGGAGGATGCGGTCGACCTCCGGCTGGGAGAGCGGCACGGGCTTCGTGCCTGCACCGACGAAGCCGGTGACGCCGGGCGTGCCCTTGACGACGGTCCACGCCTCGTCCGACATGTTCATGTTCACGAGCACGTAGCCGGGCAGGACGCGTTTCTCCGTCTGCACCTTCTGGCCGTCCTTGGTCTCGATGACCTGTTCGGTAGGAACGACGACGCGGCGGAACGCCGGCTGCTGGTTCATGGAGACGATCCGATGCTCGAGGTTCGTCTTCACCTTGTTCTCGTGCCCGGAATAGGTATTGATCACGAACCACTGAAACATCGTGTGTCCTTAGAGGAGAACGCGGTCGACGATTGGACGGATGACCTGGTCGAGGCCCCAGAGGTAGGCGCCGACGATGATGCACGCAATGATCACGACGACGACGCCCTGAAAGGTCTGGTTGCGCGTCGGCCAGTCGACCTTCCGGAGCTCGGCGTACGACTCGCGCACGAACTGGCCGCGTTGCTTCTCGGTCTTGCGGCCGGTCTGCTGCTTGACGGGCTGCTGCGACGGCCTGACCTGTTGGGCGCGCGCCCTGCGCGAGGTCTGAGCGCCGTCACCGGCGGCTGCGCGCGCGGCGCGCCGCTGCCTGCGGGTCTCGCGCGCCATCTACCTGGTCTCCCGATGCATCGTGTGGCTGCCGCACCAGCGGCAGTACTTCTTGAACTCCACGCGGTCGGGGGAGTTTCGCTTGGACTTCTGCGTCTGGTAGTTGCGCCGCTTGCACTCGGTGCAGGCGAGCGTGATCGCGACTCGGACTCCGGTTGCCATTGCTCGTTTCGGTTCGTGGGTGGATCAGAAGAGGGTGTTCGAGTAGCGGCGGCAGGACTCGAACCTGCGACACGCGGATTATGATTCCGCTGCTCTAACCAACTGAGCTACGCCGCCGCGCGCGCGAGAGTGTAGCAAGGCTTTGGGGGCGTTCCCTCGGCACGCGGTGCCCGCCGACCACCCTATTAGGATCGCCGCCGTGATCCGGATCCCACCGCAGCGAGGCGGCTGGCTCGAGGTCATCTGCGGGCCGATGTTCAGCGGCAAGAGCGAGGAGATGATCCGGCGGCTGCGGCGCGCGGAGATCGCTGGCCAGCGGGTGGTCATCTTCAAGCCGCGGATCGACGATCGCTACGACGCGACCGATGTGGTCAGTCACGCAGGGGCGCGGATGCGCGCCGTCCCGATCGGCAACGTGGGAGAGCTCGCCGGGCACGCACAGGGCTTCGACGTCGTGGGAATCGACGAGGCGCAGTTTCTCGGGGACGGCATCGTCGCTACCGCGCTCGAGCTCGCGGACGGCGGCACGCGCCTCGTGGTCGCAGGCCTCGATCAGGACTTCCGGCGACTCCCCTTCGGGCCGATGCCCGAGTTGCTCTCGCACGCCGAGTTCGTGGACAAGCTCCAAGCCGTCTGCCATCGCTGCGGAGGACCGGCGACGACGACGCAGCGCCTCGTTGACGGCGCACCGGCGCCGTACTCGGGTGACACCGTGGTCGTCGGAGCCGCGGAACAGTACGAGGCACGGTGCCGCGGCTGCCACGAGGCCGGTATCGGCGCAGCGCTCGTCGCGGCGTAGGGGCGAGATATCTCGCCCCTACAACCCTCGGGCGGCGCTTGCGGTTGCGCACACCGCGAACGCACCGGCAGCGACCAGCACGATCGTCGCACCGGGCGGCAGATCTGCGTAGTAGGAAATCGTGAGCCCGAGGAGCGCGGAGCCGAGGCCGACTGCCATCGAGAGCACGAGCGTCGAGCGCATGCTCCACGCGACGCGACTTGCCGCCGTGACGGGTAGGACCATGAGCGCCGCGACGAGCAGGATCCCGACGACCCGCATCGACAGGGCGACCGTGACTGCGGCGAGAGCCGCGACGACGACGTTCAGCGCGCCGATCGGGACGCCGGCGACGCGGGCGCCTTCCTCGTCGAGTACGACTCCGACGAGCGGCCGGTAGAGGAGTCCGACGACCGCGATACCGACCGCCCCGAGTGCCGCGATCAGCCCGAGGTCCGCGCGCGTGACGGTGAGGATCGAGCCGAAGAGGTACTGGAAGAGGTCGGCGTTGAGCGCACCGGCGGCCGAGATCAGGACGACGCCGAGCGCGATGCCCGTATAGAAGACGAGTGCCAGCGCCTGGTCACCCGCCGTGCCGCCGCGTGCCCGCAGGAGCTCGATCGCCATGCCCCCGACGATCGCGAAGACGAGCGCGGTGAGCACGGGCGCGACGTCGAGAAGGATTCCCGCCGCGACGCCGGCGAACGCAACATGGCCGATGCCGTCACCTGTGAGTGACTGCCTTCGCTGCACGAGGAAGAACCCGACTGCCGGTGCGAGCACTCCGACCACCGCGCCCGCGCCGAACGCGAGGCGCATGAACTCATTCTCGAGCATGCACGTGCGAGGGGTCGTGCCACATGCCCGGCAGCTCGTCGGGCGAGCCGTCGAAGACGATCGACCGCCGCACGAGGACGAGGCGCTCGACGAAATGCTCGACCGCACCGAATTCGTGCGACACATAGAGAATCGTCACACCGAGCTCCGAGTGCAGGCGGTCGAGCAGGACTGCGAGCGACTCCTGTGACTCCGCGTCCACCCCGGTCGTCGGCTCGTCCAGCACGAGCAGTGAGGGCTCGCCCGCGAGAGCCTTGGCGATGAACGCCCGCTGCTGCATGCCGCCCGAGAGCGTGCGGAGCGGAACGTCTGCCCACGGCGTCAATCCGACTCGCTCTATGGCTTCGGCGACGAGCGCGCGGTCTCGTCTCCGAAGCGGGCCGATGAGCCCGCTCGCCGCGAGCCGGCCGGCCGACACGACCTCCCGCACGGTGGCAGGGGCGTCTCCGCCGAGCTCGGTTCGTTGAGCGAGGTACCCGAGCGTGTGTCGGCGCGAGAATCGGTACGCCGGCTCGCCAAAAAGGAGCGCCGTCCCGCGTGTGGGACGCTCCAAACCGAGCACTATCCGGACCAGCGTGGTCTTACCGCCGCCGTTCGGGCCCGCGACGGCGACGAACTCGCCCTCTTGGACGTCGAGGCCCACGTCTTCGAGGACGGGCTGCCCGGGCCGGTAGCCGAAAGACAGTCCCTCGACCTGGACCGCTAGCGGCATCCGAGCGCCTCGCGGAGCGCCTCGAGGTTCGAGCGCATGACGGAGAGGTAGTCCTCGCCTGCGTCCAGACGGTCCTGGCTCAGTCCCTCGATCGGATCGAGCGTCGCGACGACCGCACCGGTCTCTCGCGCAACCGTCTCGGCGACTCGGTGGGAGACGAGAGGCTCCGCGAAGACAGTCGTCGCGCCCGCGGCTCGCACCTCGTCGATCAGGCTCTCGAGCTCTCGAGGTCCGGGTTCCGACTCCGGAGACCGCCCTGCGAGCGACAGCTGCCTCAGCCCATAGCGAGCCGCGAGCTGACCGAAGGCCGCATGCGTCGTGACGACGGTACGACGGTCGCAATCGGCGAGACCCCGTCGATACTTCTTGTCGAGGGTCTTCACCTCGCGGATCTCGTCGTAGGCCGAGCCCGCGCCCGCCACGCTGCGAGCGATCCGCTCGAGGGCCTGGGCGAATCGCGGCGGGTCGAGCCAGATGTGCGGGTCCTCGCCCGGGCGGAGCAGGTCGAGTGATCGTCCCTCGCGCGAGTGGACAGCGTCCTCGAGCGCCGGCTGGAAGCCACCGCCTATGTAGATGACGAGCGCCGCGTCGCGGATCGTCTCGACGTCGCTCGGCGTGAGCTCGATGTCGTGAGGCTCCACTCCGGGCGGCGTGAGATTGACCACGTCGTCGAAGACACCGACCTCGAGCTGTTCCGCCGCCCAGGCCAGGGGATAGAACGACGCGACGACATCGCGCGACACCTGCGGGGCTCGCTCGTCATCGGCGCCGCAGCCAGCGACGACGAGGGCGGCCAAGAACAAGGCGATGGGGCGCACGGGAGGACGGTAGCACGTCTTTGAGAACGGGTATCATTATCGGCATGTCGACATGGACGGAGGTCGCGCTCGACCGCCTTCGCGAGGCGAGCGGGCGGAGCGGAGGCGCTCGGCGGCTCGTCGTCGAGCTCCTCGGGGAGCAGGACTGCTGCCTCTCGGCCCAGGAGATCCACGACCAGGTGCGTGTACACGGCGGCCGGGTGGGGATTGCGAGCGTGTACCGAGCGCTCGAAGGGATGGACGAGCTCGGGCTCGTCCAGCGAGTCGACCTCGGCGACGGCGTCGCGCGCTTCGAGCCGGCGCATGCAAGTGGCGACCATCACCACCACCTCGTGTGCGACGATTGCGGCAAGGTCGAGCCGTTCGCGGATCCGTCGCTCGAGTCGGCCATCGAGCGCGTTGCCGACGGCCGCGGCTACTCCGTGGCAGCACACGATGTCGTCCTTCGCGGCGCGTGCGAGGATTGCCGCCTGGATGACGCGCAAGACGGTTGACGACCTACTGAATGAGGCGAGAGCCAAGCTCGATCGGCTCGAGCCCGAGGAAGCACTCGCCGCGCAGCAGGCGGGCGCCCTGCTGATCGACACGCGCTCGGCCGAGGAGCGGCGACGACGCGGGGTCATTCCAGGCGCGCTGCACATCCCACGGACTGTGCTCGAGTGGCGCGTCGATCCGGGGACCGCGCCTGAGTATCGGAATCCCCACATCCACGGCCTCGATCAACGACTCGTAGTCGTCTGTGCGCACGGCTACTCATCGAGCCTCGCCGCCGCGACGTTGCAGGAGCTCGGGTACACACGGGCCACGGACGTGATCGGCGGCTTCGAAGCGTGGAAGGAATGCGGCCTCACGGTGCATCAGGCGCGGGAGGACGACGCCGACGCCGTCTCCGGGACGGGCCCTCCGGACGCATGACGGTCGAGCTGACGGGCAAGGCGCTGAACCTCGACGAGGTCGTCCGCGTCGCACGGAACGGAGAGCAGCTCGTGATCGCCGCTGCCGCCCTCGAGCACATGCGCGAGGCGCGTGCAGTGGTCGAGCGAGCGGTCGCGAAAGGCGCTCGGGTGTACGGCCTCACCACCGGAGTGGGCATGCGCAGGGACGCCGCGGTCGCCGCGGAGGAGGCGGCCGCGTTCAACCGGTCCGCGATCGCAGGGCATCTTGTCGGGCTCGGCCCACCTGCCCCTCGCGACGTCGTCCGGGCGTCGCTGCTGCGACTCGCGAACTCGCTCGTCGCCGGATACCAGGGTGTCCGTCCGGAGCTCGCCGAGCGCATCGTGTCCGTCTTGAACGACGGCCCCGAACCGGAGGTGCGGTCACTCGGGACCCTCGGGGAAGCCGATCTCGCGCAGAACGCCGATCTCGCCCACGGAGCGCTCGCCGACTTCGCCCTCGACGCAGGCGAGGCGGGCGCCCTGCTCGCGACGAACGCGTTCTCGACCGCGCAGGCGGCGCTCGCGGTCGCGGACGCCCGCGCGTTCGCCGACATCCTCGACGCAGCCGCGGCACTCGACTTCGAGGCACTGCGCGGGAACGTCTCGGTCCTCCACCCGGCGGTGAGCGAAGTGCGGCCTCACCCAGGTACGCGCGACACGCTCGCCGCCTTGCGTGAGCACCTCGAGGGCAGTGAGCTGTGGGATGAAGGTGCGGCGCGCTTCCTCCAGGACCCGCTGAGCTTCCGCTGCGTTCCCCAACTCCACGGCGCATTGCGTGACGCTCTCACATACGTCGACGCGACGTTGGCAGTGGAGCTGAACGCTCATCAGGGGAACCCGCTCGTCGTCGTCTCCGGCGACGAGATCGTGTCGGTCGGGAACTTCGAGTCGGCGCAGCTCGCCGCCGCGCTCGACTTCTTCCGGATCGCTCTCGCGCCCGTGCTGACGGCTGCCGTCGAGCGAACTCTGAAGCTGATCAGCCCGCGCTTCAGCGGACTTTCGGAAGGCCTGACTGCGACTGAGGGGACCTGGGAGGACGGGCTCTCCGAGCTCGGAGTCGCCGCGCAGGCGATCGTCGCCGAGGCGAGGTTGCTCGCCCAACCGGTGTCGTACGAGCTCGCCTCGACCTTGCAGGAGTCGGGTGTCGAGGACCGGACAGCGTTGACGTCTCTCGCAGCGAGGAGGCTCTCGGAGATGCTCGACCTCGGTGCACGCGTCGTCGCGATCGAGCTCGTAGTCGCTGCGCAGGCGGTGGACCTGAGGGATGACCCGAAGCTCGGCGCCGGCGCGGCAGCGAACCATGCGTTCGTTCGCGCGCGTGTCCCGTTCCTCGACTCGCCCGACCGGATGCCACTCCCGCTCGAGGAGCTCGCGACGGAGATTCGATCGAACGCCATGCCGGCGTGACGACGTACGACGTCCACCAGCACCTCTGGCCCGCAGCTTTCGCCGACGCATTGCGCGTGCGAAGCACGCCGCCACGGCTCGACGGTGGGGCGCTCGTGACGCGCGAGGGCAGGTTCGAGATCGACCTCCGAATCCACGAGCCGGAGGCGCGGCTGCGGGCGCTCGACCGCGACGAGATCGACGTTGCCGTCCTCTCGTTGCAACCGAGCCTCGGGCTCGACGAGCTCGACGACGGCGAGCGCGATGAACTCGAAGGCGTCTGGGTCGAGGCCGTCGCGGAGCTCACCGCGCGGCCGGAGACGCGCTTCCTCGCGTTCTCGCCGTCGCGGGTGCGGGAAGGGTTCGCCGGCGTCTCGCTCGGCTCGTCGGAGTTCGCCGACTTTGACCGCGTCGCGCGCGTGCTCGACGCGGCGGCGAGTGCCGGAGCAGTCGTCTTCATCCATCCCGACGGCGGGCACACACCCGATCCCACGCGGCCGGTCTGGTGGGAGTGGGTCGTCGGCTACCCGGCCCGGATGCAGGAGACCTACCTGGCGTGGCTCGGGTTCGGACGAGACCGCTGGCCGACGCTGCGTGTCCTCTTCGCCATGCTCGGGGGCGGTGGTCCGTTCCAGCTCGAGCGGCTGGCGCGGCGCGGAATCGATGTCCGGTCCGCGCTCGACCCGAACACGTACTTCGAGGTGTCGACCTACGGCCGTCGGGCGATCGAGCTCTGTGTCGAGACGTTCGGGGTCGGGCAGCTCGCCTACGGCAGCGACACGCCCGTCGTCGATCCCAAACCGACACTGGATGCCGTCCGCGGTTTCGGCGATGCTGTGAGGCACGTTCTCCAGTCCGACACACCGTCCCGGCTGCTGAGTTGACGGCGGTCACAGACGTGAGCGAGCTCGCGGCCTGGATTCGTGGCCGCGTGCCTCCTGACACCGATCTGGACCGCCCGACCATGTCTCGGCTGGCCGGCGAGCTCGTCTCGACGCACCATCTCTGGCGGCCGTTCGTCCGGCACGACGCCGACGCGCGCTTCTACCAGCAGCTCTACCGCGACCCGAACCTCGACGTCTGGCTCATCTGCTGGGTCGACGGGCAGAACACGGGCTACCACGATCACGACCGCTCGTCGGGCGCGGTGTGCGTGTCCGACGGAGTGCTGCTCGAGGACTGGTTTCGCGTCGAGGAGGACGGCTGGGTGCGGGAGCGCACGACCGAGCACGGGCCGGGTGGGCGGTTCGACTTCGACGCCTCGGACATCCACGGCGTGCGGCATCCGGGGCCCGACGCCGCGCCCGCGACGTCGATCCACCTCTACTCCCCTGCGCTCTGGCGGATGGGCCACTACGAGCCGGGCCCGCGAGGGATGCGCCGGGTCGGCATGACGTACGCGGACGAGCTGCTCGGCGACGCGGCGGCCTAGCCCTCTCCGCTTTCTTTAAGCCGCTTGACGAGGGCGGTCCCAGGCTGTCATAAACGCTTGGCAGACAAACCATGTCGATCTTGCGTCAGAACCAGAAGCGGCGCCCGCCGTAGAGCGCAGGTAAACCGAAGGGAGATTCGGGGATGGACCGCGAGAGCAAGAAGCTCGTCGAGGAGTACCGCCGCAACGAGGCGGGGCCCCTCGAGAACAACGTCATCGACGAGTTGATCGGAGGCGAGCTCGATCGCGATGAGTTCCTGCGGCGCGCGACGATGTTCGGGCTCGGCGCGGGAACGATCGGCGCGCTACTGCGTTTCATGGGCGAGCCCGAGCTCGCTTTCGGCGCGCCGCTCGAGACAGGCCAGGCCGGCGGCGTCATCCGGCTCGGCATCCCCGTGTTCGGCGCCTCGCTCGAGCCCTACCTGCTCAACGAGGGAGGGTCGCTCGCGTTTGCCGGCATCCCGGGCGAGTACTTGACGTTCACCGACCCGCAGGCAAGAGTCAGGCCCTCGCTCGCGCAGAGCTGGAGACCGAATGCAGAGGCCACCGTGTGGACCTTCCAGCTTCGCAGGGGTGTCAGGTTCCACAACGGCAAGGAGATGACGTCGGCGGATGTCGTCGCGAGCCTGAAGCAGTACGTCGGCGCAAAGGGCTCGAACGCCGGCCTCTCCCCGTATTTCGACGCCGCGGGCGTCTCGGCGCGCGGCCGCTACACCGTCGTCATTCGTCTCAAGGCGGCGCTCGGCTCCTTCCCCTACCTGCTGAGCCAGACGACATACCAGGCGATCATCCAGCCGGCCGCCATCGCCGCGAAGCCGGGGACCTGGGTCGCGAGCAAGATGATCGGGACCGGGCCGTTCAGGCTCGTCAGGTACGTCGACAAGAGGAGCGCCGAGCTCGTCCGGAACCCCAACTACTGGGGCGGGCGGGTGCCGCTCGCCGGCGTGCGCATCACGTTCTTCCAGGGCAGCGCGCCGCTGGTCCTTGCGCTGCGGGGCGGGCAGATCGACCTCGCGATGCAGCTCTCACCGCAGGAAGGCCAACCGTTCAAGAACAACCGCAACTACATTCACTACTCGCAGCCAGTTTCTGCACACAGGCAGGTGAGCATGCGAACCGACATCGCGCCGTTCCGCGACGCACGCGTTCGGCGCGCAGTCGCGCTCACGATCAACCGTCCCCAGCAGATCGCACGCGTGATGCTCGGTCAGGCTCAGGTCGGAAACGACAACCCGTTCTGGAAGAGGTTCGCTTCGACCCCCGCGGGCGTCGCGCAGCGGAGGCAGAACCTCGAGCAGGCAAGGTCGCTCCTGAGGGCAGCCGAGGCCGAAGATCTCGAGTTCAACATCACCACATGGAACTTCCTCGACCACACCGACCACGCCGCCTCGATCCAGGCGTACGCCCGCCAAGCGGGCATCGAGATCGGCATCGAGGTCATGGACGTGTCGAAGTACTACGACTCGGAGCCGGCCGGAGCCGATTACGCCACGACCACACCGTGGCTGAACCGCCCCTGCACGCTGACCGAGTACGGCTGGCGCGGAGTCCCGAACATCTACATCTCGCGCTGCTACATGTCGACCGGTGACTGGAACGCGTCGCATTACAAGAACCCCGAGTTCGACCGGCTGGCGAGGACGTTCCTCGCCGCGACCGAGGTACGCGCTCAGCGCGCGGCGTCGAAGAAGCTGGCGGGGATCCTCCTCAACGACACGCCGGTCATCACGGACTACTTCATCAACTACGTGACCGCGAGCTCGTCGAGGGTGAAGAACTACGTCCCCGAGGGCATCTCGCAAATGCGTCTGGCGAAGGTCAGCCTCGGCTAGCGAAGCAACCACTAGGCGGGCGACGGGTGCTCTCGTGCCCGGCGCTCGCCTCCTGCGCGAGCCGCGGCTCCAGTGACCCGCTTCCTCCTCAAGCGCCTGGGCCTCGCCCTGATCACGCTCTTCCTGCTGAGCGTGATCGTGTTCGGGATCTCCACCATCCTGCCCGGCAACGTCGGGCGCGCGGTCCTAGGCCCGTTCGCGACACAGGAGTCGGTCGACGCGCTGAACGAGCAGCTGGGGACGAACCGGTCGGCCTTCACCCAGTACGTCGACTGGGGCGGCGGCGTCGTTCAAGGTGACCTCGGCACATCGCTGACCAAGCAGGTCCCGGCGTGGGACCTGCTGAAGCCCGCGCTCGAGAACTCGTTCAAGCTCGCGTTCGTCGCCTTCCTGATCTGCGTGCCGCTCTCCATCCTCGGCGGCATCGTCGCGGGCCTTCGCTACGGGAGGCTCACCGACAAGTCGATCACGATCACGGGAATCTCCCTGGCCGCCATGCCGGAGTTCGTGACGGGGATCGTCCTCATCCTCGTCTTCGCGATCTGGCTCGGCTGGCTGCCGGTGACGGCGCAGGCGGAGGAGGGCGCGAGCGCGCTTACGCAACTCGAGTACCTGCTGCTGCCCGCGTTGACGTTGACACTCGTCCTCTTCGGGTACATCGCGCGGATTACCCGCGCCGGGGTGATTGAGGCACTCGACAGCGACTACACGCGCACCGCGTACCTCAAGGGTCTTCCGTCCGGCGTCGTCGTGCGTAGGCACGTGCTCCGCAACGCAATTCCCCCGACGATCGCCGTCGTCGCAGTGCAGATCGGGTACCTCGTCGGCGGCCTGGTCGCCGTCGAGGTGCTCTTCAACTACCAGGGCATCGGCCTCCTGGTGTACGAGTCAGCGCGCCAGAAAGACCTGCCGCTGCTGACCGCCGGCGTCCTCGTGATCGGGATCGTCTATCTGGTCGTCACGCTGATCGCCGACATCCTCTACGCCGCGCTCAATCCGCGGATCCGGCTCGGGGGTGACGCGGAATGACCGTCGTCGAGCTACCGCCGTCAGCACCCATCCTCTCCGAGGCGCGGACGGCGCGAGCCGAGCGAATCAGGCTCATCCTGCGCTCGCCCACCGTGCTCATCGGGACGCTCGTGCTGCTGTTCTGGATCTTCTGCGCGCTGTTCCCCGGTCTCGTGGCGCCGTACAACCCGATCTTCGACAACCAGTTCACGCCGAACCTTCCGCCCGAATGGGGACATGCGTTCGGGACCGATACGAACGGTAGGGACATCCTCTCGCGGGTGCTCGCGGGCTCGCGCAGCATCCTCGTGATCGCGCCGGCGGCGGTGGTCATCGGAACGGTCCTCGGGACGGCACTCGGCCTCGTCACGGGCTACTTCCGCGGCGTTGTGGACGACGGCGTCAGCCGCGTCGTCGACGCGGTCCTCTCGCTGCCGCTGATCGTCACGGCGATCCTCATCGTGACCGCTGTCGGGAGCACCGGCAGGTGGGTCGTCACGCTCACGATTGGCTTGATCTTCGCGCCGGTGATCTCGCGGACCGTTCGCGCGGCCGTGCTCGCCGAGACGGAGCTCGATTACGTACAGGCGGCGCGGCTCCGGGGCGAGCGCTCGCTCTACATCATGTTCTCGGAGATCCTCCCGAACGTCTTTCCGCTCGTGGTCGTCGAGTTCACGGTCCGGCTCGGGTACGCGATCTTCGCAGTCGCGTCGCTGACCTTCATCGGGTTCGGCGTGCCGCCGCCCTCGCCCGACTGGGCTGCGCAGATCAACCAGTACTGGACGCTCATCGACCCCTACTGGTGGATGACGCTCTTCCCCGCGCTCGCGATCGCGAGCCTCGTCATCGCCGTGAACCTCGTCTCGGACGGCGTCCGCGAGGTCTACGAGCGGTGAGCGTCGACGCGTCTCCGGCGCTCGAGGTCTCCGACCTCGAGCTCGTCTACCGCGTCCGCGGTGTCGACCGCCCCGTGCTTCGCGGCATCTCGCTCAGCATCGGCCACGGACTCTCGTACGGCCTCGTCGGTGAGTCGGGTTGCGGGAAGTCGACCGCCGCCCTGGGGATCGTGAGGTACCTCCCGCGCAACGGCCGCGTCACGGCCGGCTCGATCTGGGTCGCCGGGCAGGACGTGCTCGCACTCGGCCGTCGCGGCCTCCGGGACTACCACGCGCGGACCGTGTCGATGGTCTACCAGAACCCCGGTTCCGCCCTGAATCCGAGCCTGCGGGTCGGCTCGCAGATCGCGGAGGCGTTCACCGTCCTCGGCTGGCCTTCGAAGGAGGCCCGCGAGAAGGCCCAGCAGGCGCTGGTTCGCGTGCAGATCGCCGACCCGTCGAGCGTGATGAGCCGCTATCCGCACCAGCTCTCGGGCGGCATGCAGCAGCGGGTCGTGATCGCGATGGCACTCGCGAAGGACCCGGCGCTGCTGATCCTCGACGAGCCGACGACGGGGCTCGACGCGACCGTCGAGGCGGAGGTGCTCGACCTCGTGGCGCAGCTCCAGCAGGAGCTGGACACGGCTGTGCTGTTCATCAGCCACAACCTCGGCGTCATCTCGAAGATGTGCGATCGCGTCGGCGTCCTCTACGCAGGACGCCTCGTGGAAGAGGGCCCGGTCGAGACGGTGCTCCAGGACCCGCGCCACCCGTACACCGTTGGGCTACTGCGGTGCATTCCACGCGGCGGCGTGCGCAAGGATCACGGCCGCCTGGACACGATCCCGGGCTTCCTCCCGCCGCTCGGCATAGACCTCTCCGGCTGCGTCTTCGCCGATCGCTGCGCGCTGGCAGACGAGCGCTGCCACGTCGACGAGCCGCCCTACTTCAGCGTCAGTAGTGGGCACCAGAGCAGGTGCTGGTACCACGACCGGGCTCGCGATCTCCCGCGTGAGATGGCTGCCGACCTCGAGCTGCCCCGCGTCGACCGCTCGCAGCAGCCGCTCGTGAAGCTCGACGAGCTCACGAAGGTCTTCAAGCAGCGCGGGAGCGACGTCCACGCGCTCACCGGCGTCAGCACGGCGATCTGGCCCGGCGAGACACTCGGTCTCGTCGGCGAGTCGGGCAGCGGGAAGACGACGCTCGCACGAACGCTGCTAGGCATCGTTCCGGCGACATCGGGAAGCGCGACCCTGGAGGGGGCGACGCTGCCCGAGCGTTACCAGAAGCGCTCACGTAGGGAGCTGCGCGCGCTCCAGATCGTCTTCCAGAACCCGGACTCGGCGCTCAACCGCCGCCACTCCGTCCGTCGCATCCTGCTGCGGTCGCTGCGAAAACTCGCGGGTCTGACCGGACGTGCTGCCGAGGAGCGCATGAACGACCTCGTGGCGCGCGTCCGCCTGACCGAACGCACGCTCACGCAGAAGCCGGTGCAGCTTTCCGGGGGGCTCAAGCAGCGCGTGGCGATCGCCCGCGCCTTCGCGGGAGATCCCAAGCTCGTGGTCTGCGACGAGCCGACCTCGGCGCTCGACGTCTCCGTGCAGGCGGCGATCCTCAACCTCCTCGTCGAGCTCCAGGCCGAGAAGCGCGTGGCGTACGTCTTCATCTCTCACGACCTCGGGGTCGTCCGTTACATCTCGGACCGCATCGCGGTGCTCTATCTCGGGCGGCTCCAGGAGCTCGGGCCCGCCGACACGGTCTTCGAAGGGCCGCACCACCCGTACACGGAGGCGCTCCTGTCCGCGGTGCCGACGATCGACGGCGGCGGGCGTGACCGGATCAAGCTCGAGGGAGACATCCCGAGCGCGGCCTCTCCCCCGTCGGGCTGTGTCTTCCACACCCGCTGCCCGCGCTTTCTCGGGCCGATCTGCGTCGAGGAGGAGCCGCCTCTCGTCGAGGTCGAGGACGGGCACCTGATGCGATGTCACATCCCGATCGAGGAGCTGCGAGAGCTACAGCAGCCACGCGAGGCGTCAGTTCCGTAGGGCGAGATATCTCGCCCTACAGCCGCTCGGCGTATTCCTTGTACTCCTGCGGGATCCGATCGTGCGTCCCGAGGAACGCGTGCTTCGTCATGTCCGGCGAGTAGCGACTCGCCGGCGGTGTCCGCCCGAGCCCTTCCGCAACGGCGCGGATGTGGTGCGGCCCGGCGCCACAGCACACGCCCAGGTACTCGACTCCGAGCGCGTGCGCCTTGCGCGCGAAGTCCTCGAGCTCGTACCGGTTGCAGACGAACGGATCGAGCGCGGTGGGAAACGGGCGTCCGCCCGGAATCACGTCGCAATCCGGGTCCGCCAGCGACTGAAAGGACGGCTCGGCCTCCGTCGTCCGGTATGGCACCGGCAACGCTGCAACCCGGCCGCTCACTGCCTCTCGAACCTTCGCCAGCAACGGAAGCATCGTCCTCGGTCCCCGGCTGCAGTTCAGTCCGACGACAGCGGCGCCGGCGTCCTCGAGGCGCCTGCACGCATCCTCGGGGGCCCAGCCCTCGCCGGTCGTGCCCTCTCGGTGGATCGTCAGCGTGATGACCGCCGGCAGTCCGGTCGCCTTGATCACATCGAGCGCGAGCAATGCCTCCTCGCACCACGTGAAGGTCTCGCCGACGATGTAGTCGACCCCCGCATCGACCGCCCACGCGACCTGTTCCTCGAACATGCGCCGGACCACGGAATCCGGGTCGCCCGAGACGTACACGTTCGTGTTGCAGATGTCCCCGGCGAAGAGCGCGCCGCTCTCGTCGGCCACCTCCTTCGCGATCGCGAGCGCCTGCCGGTTCATCGGCTCGAGCAGGTGCTCCTTTCCGATCGTCTGCAGCTTCTCGCGGTGCGCGTAATAGGTGAACGCCTCGACGACATCGGAGCCGGCATGGACGAACTCGCGGTGGAGCTGCGCGACGAGCTCGGGCTGCTCGAGGACGACCTCGGGAACGAAAGCCCCGGCTTGCAGGTAGCCCCTGCGCTCGAGCTCGAACAGATAGCCCTCGGCGCAGATGACGGGACCCTGGTCGAGCCGCTCGAGAAGACCTGCCTTCGCGCGGGCAGTGCTCACCCTGGAACCTTATCCTCGGCCAAGTGGCAGTCGCGGTCGTCCTCACCGAGCGCATGTCCCTGCTGACCGACGCCCGGGCGCGCAACTACGAGCGTCTCCGCGAATGCGTCGCCGCGGCATCCGGCGACGCCGTCGAGGTCGCGCACTACGAGGAGATCGATCCCGAATGGCTGCGGCGGGCGAGCAGCGTCGTGCTCAGCGGCTCCTCGGCACCGTGGTCGGCTCACGACCCCGCCGAACTCGACCGGCTCGGCGACGCCGTCCTCGCCGCAGGAAGGCCGGTGCTCGGAATCTGCGCCGGCATGCAGCTCCTGGCCGTCTTCGCAGGAGGCTCGATCGGGCGGAGCCGGACGGGCGAGCACGGCTACCTGCCGATCCGAATCCACGACCGAGCCGATCTCCTGCACGGGCTGCCGTCCAAAGCCGTGGTCTTCCACGATCATGACGACGAGGTCGTCGACCTTCCCGAGGGATTCCGCGTGCTCGCGTCGAGCGCCGGCTGTGCCGTGCAGGCGATCGCCGACCCGGCCCGCCGCTGGTGGGGCACACAGTTCCATCCCGAGGAGTACCGGTCCGAGGACCCGGCCGGTGAGCAGATCCTGCGCACGTTCTTCGCACTCGCAGCGTAAGGTCACGTCGTGAAGTCTCCTCACGCACCTGGGGCGCTGCTCGCAAAGGAGGCGAGCGCTCGGCGCGCAGGACAGTACAACAGGTACGGACAAGCGCCGAGCGCGAAGCATCCTGCCGGGAGCGGCGTCAGCCTCCGGCGGAGCCCGGCTCCGCCGGGCGGGAGCCGGAGGCGGCCAGGGGCGTGAGGATCCGGGGCGTCGTCTTGGAGCAGACGGGCGGGCCGCTGACCGTCGCCGACCTCGAGCTCGCGCCGCCGGGCCGCGAGGAGGTGCTCGTGCGACTGCGCGCGAGCGGCGTCTGCCACTCCGACTGGAACGCGGTCGACGGAACCTCGGAGACGGTGTGCCCGGCCGTGCTGGGACACGAGGGTGCCGGCGTCGTCGAGGCGATCGGCGAAGGCGTCACGCGCGTCGCCGTCGGCGATCACGTCGCGCTCTCCTGGACGCCGTGGTGCGGGACCTGCGAGGAGTGCCGGCGGGGGCTCCAACAGCTCTGCTCCACCGTCTGGCCGGCCATGTTCAGCGGCGGGTTGATGGACGGCACCCCGCGACTCTCGCGCAACGGCGAGCCCGTCTACCACTACTCGCTCCTCTCGACCTTCGCTGACGCGTGTGTTGTTCCTGAGCGCTCGTGCATCCCGATCGGCAAGGACATCCCGTTCGAGGTCGCTGCACTCGTGGGCTGCGCCGTGTCGACGGGCGCCGGCGCCGTCTGGCGGACGGCCGGAGTCCAGGAGGGAGACCGTGTCGCAGTGTTCGGGTGCGGAGGCGTCGGGCTCTCGGCCGTCATGGCAGCCGTCGCGGTCGGCGCGGAGCCCGTCGTCGCCGTCGATGCGGCGCCGCAGAAGCTCGACAGCGCCCGGTCGTTCGGAGCGACGGACGGCGTCGAGTGGCAGGGAAGCGCCGAGGCGACGGCCGAGGCCGTGCGCGCTCTCTCGGACGGCGGCGTCGACTACGCAGTCGAGGCGACCGGTCGGCCCGATGCGATGGAAGCGGCATTTCTCTCAACGCGAAAGCGCGGAGCAGCGGTGCTCATCGGCATCCCTCGCGCCGAAGCGGTCATCTCACTCCCGGCCACGTCGATCCCACGCATGGAGCGCCGCGTGCTCGGCTCGATCTACGGCTCCACGATGGCAGAGCGCGATTTCCCCGAGACGCTCGACCTGTACCGCCAGGGCCGCCTACCCATCGACCGCCTCATCTCGCACCGGCTGACGCTCGAGGAGGCCGAGCGGGGCTTCGAGCTGATGCACTCCGGCGATGCGCTGCGGGTGGTGCTCGAGCTGTGAATCTCGAGGAGCTGGATGGGAGAATCGGCGAGGGCTGGAGCGGTGAGGCCCCTAACGGCTCGCACGTGAACATCGTGCTTGCGCGCCGCGGAAGCCCGACGGCCGCCGCCGCGATCTCGATGCTCGCACACCCCGCGCCCGGGCACACTCCGGTGCTCGTGTGCGTCGGGCCGACGCAGCAGGAGTACGAGCCTGTCTGGCCGCCGACGCTGATCATGAACAAGGCGACCGCGGTTGACGATCGGCATCAGACGCTCACGTGGGGAGCCGCGCAGCTCGGGATCGGTCAGGGCGTGCTCGACGCGGTCGCGGACGGGCTCATCGAGGCGAGCGGCGACCTGCTCGTGCTCGTGGCGTTCTGGGTAGACCCGGCCGCAGAGGACGAGAGCGCGCTTCGGATCGCGAGCCGGGCCGCAACGCGGAAGGCGCTCGGTGTCTGCGTCGAGGGACGTGACCCGGCAGCCGCTGCGGCTCTCGTCGAGCGCCGCGACGAGCTCCAGAGCCCTTACTACTCTGGCGAGTAGTTGAAGATCACCTCGATCGAGACGCGGGTCTACCGCTACCCGCTCGACCCGCCGTTCGTCGCTGCCTGGGATCCCGAGCCGCGCACGCATCAGGACGCGACGATCGTCGTCGTGACCACGGACGACGGCAACGAGGGCTACGCGAGCGGCGACGCGGTGCCCGATCGCGAGCTGCTCGAGGGGCTGCTCATCGGAGTCGACGCGTCCGAGACCGACACGGTTCACGAGATCCTCGCGACCGCCGACCTGCACCACGGGCGCAACTGGATCGTCGAGGTCGCCGTCTGGGATCTTCTCGGCCGCGCGCAGAGCGAGCCGCTGTCGCGCCTGCTCGGGGGCGACCGGGACCGAATCGGCGCCTACGCGTCGACCGGCGAGCTCGTGGACGCGGACGAGCGCGTCCGCCGTTGCCGAGCACTGAGCGACGCAGGCGTTACCGCCACCAAGATCCGCCTCCATTCGGAGGACTGGCGGGTTGACCTCCCCGTGATCGAGGCCGTGCGCGAAGCGGTACCCGAGTTCGAGCTCATGGTCGACGCGAACCAAGGCTGGCGCATGCCGGGCGACCTCACGCCCCGGTGGACCGTCGAGACGGCGATCGACTTCGCCAAGGAGCTCGAGCGCCTGGACGTCTACTGGCTCGAGGAGCCGCTGCCGACCGAAGACCTCGACGGTTATGCGGAGCTCGCGCGAGCGACCGGACTTCGAATCGCGGCGGGAGAGTTCGTGCGGACGTTCGCGGAGGCACGCGACCTGGTGATGCGTGCAGAGGTCGACGTCGTTCAGCCGGACGTCGTCCTGTCGGGCGGCATCACCGGCGCGCGCCGGATCGCCGCGATCGCGGAGCAGGAGGGTCGCATGTGGAGCCCGCACACGTGGTCGAACGGGTACGGACTGCTCGTCAACCTCCACGCCGCACTAGCGTTCTCGAACTGCCCGTATCTGGAGGTTCCGTACGACCCTCCCGCGTGGTCGGCGGAACGACGCGACTGGCTCCTTCCAGTCACCCTCGAGATCGACGAGAACGGAACGATCGGCCCGCCGTCCGGCCCGGGACTCGGCGTCGTGCCCGACTTCGACGCACTCGAGGTCTACCGGATCGGCTGAACGACCGTTTCGCTGCCACGGGCGCGAGCGGCGAGACCCTGCCGACGTGCTTCGGTGAGCCGGCGACCACCGTCGACGGCGGAAAGGGTGGCGACCTTTTCGTCGGTGACAACCAGAGCGTGCTCGGCACCGCTGGGGGACTGGGTGGCAGCGACGTCATCCGGACTGGCGGGGGCAACGACTTCGTCATGGGAGATCATCGCTCGAGCGGCCCCGGCGACGTGACTGGGCGAGGAGGAACGACCCGATCGACCTCGGCGACGGAGACGACGGAGCCTCGGGAGACAGCCTCGGGGCGAACGGCGCGCCCGGGCGGGGCGGCAACGACCTGGTCCTCGGCGGCGCAGGAGACGACTTCCTCGTCGGCGATTCCGGCATCTTCGACCTCGGCACCATAGGCGGGGACGGAGGAAACGACGTGCTGATCGCTGGGCCGGGCAACGACACGCTTCTCGGTGACCACTCGCCTGTCGAAGGCAGCCCGACCGGAGAGTCCGGCAACGACGTGCTGCTTGGCGATGACGGCGACGACGACCTCGTCGGCGACAGTCGATCCGACGCCCTTGTCGCAAGCGGAGACGGTGCCGACAGCTGCGGAGGTGGTACGGGCACTGACACCGCGCCCCTCTGCGAGAGCATCATCGGAGTGCCCTAGCGGCGATCCCTACTGCTCGAGCTCGAAGACCTCGGCGCCGCACCCGGCTTCCACGCGCTCGAGCGATACCGCGAAGGCCCAAGAACCCGATGCCGCGAATCACCCTGTTTGGGGTCGGTGCTCCCCCAAGCAGGCGCCGATGTCTGGTCAACGACTGCGGCGGCGGAAGGAGTGCGGCAATGATCAAGCGGATTCGCACCCGCTTCGACGGAAGCTCTGAGCGCGCGTTCACCTCGATCGAGCTCCTCGTCGTGGTCATCATCGTCGGCATCCTCGTGACGATCGCCGTCCCCGCGTACCTCGGGTTTCGCGATCGCACGGCGAACAACGAGGCCATGGCCAACCTCCGTGCGGCGCTGCCGGCCGCGGAGGCCTACCGAACCGACGAGGCTCCCGCAGGCGGGGCCGGTGCCTATACCGGCATGACCGCAGAGAAGCTGACCGCGATCGATCCCGGCCTGTCGCCGACGCTGACCGTCGTTTCCGCGACCGCCGGCACCTATTGCCTCACCGACTCCGTGAGCGGCCGAACGTGGAGCGTCGAGGGACCGCGGCCGTCGAGCGCCGACTTCCGACCCAACGACGCCTGCGCGTAGGGCTCGGTTCCGACCTCACTCGGGAGCAGTCCGCGCGAGCCGGGACAGCACGCGAAGCGGCGGCCTCGCGAGGCGTCCAGCCTGGCTCGGGTGGGTGAGATCGCCTCGGAGGAGCCCTGCGACCGTGCCGAACACGCCGGGCGCCCGCAGTGCCCAGAGGCAGGCGCGTGGGTGTCGGTCCGCGGCGCGCTTCGCCTTCCACGACGACGCGGCGTGACGGTCGAGCGCGGCGGAGAGTGCGCGCTCGTACTCCTCGGATCCATCCGCGACGATGGCCTCCGCGGCAAGCTGCGCCGAGACGAAGGCCTCGTAGATCCCGTCACCAGACAACGGATCGACAAGACCTGCCGCATCTCCGACGAGCAGGATGCGGCCGCGGGTTGCGGACGTGCCGAGCACGCGCATCGGGAGGCGATGGCCGCGTACGGACTCCAGCGCGGACGGCTCGACGCCGTGCGCGCAAGCCAGGCGGTCGAGGTGCTTGCGGAGACGTGGCCCTTCCTCCATCCAGCCCCCCACGCCGAGGTTCGCGTGGTCACCCTTGGGAAACACCCAGCCGTAGCCGCCCGGTACGACTCCGAGCTCGACCCATGCAGTCTCGTCGTACGGCGACTTCTGGAGCGTGCCCCACGGCACGTTGCCCTCGAGCGCGACGCCGCGGACGATGCCGTCCACGATCCCTGCCGACCGGGCGACAACGCCGTTCGCACCGTCGGCGCCGACGATGTAGGACGCGCGAACGACATCGCGGCCGACGCGCGCCGTCACGCTTTCGTCGCCGAGCTCGAGCTCGGCGACTGCGACGCCGTCGCGAAAGTCGGCGCCAGCGAGCGCAGCTTGTTCCGCGAGATGGAGGTCGAGCCGCTGACGCTGCGTCATCCGGATCAACGGTGCGGCGCTCGTGCGTCCGGTCTTCGCGCGGTAACGGACCCTTACGATCATCCCGTGAACGACGTGCTCGACGACCGGCTCGACGTCACACGGCGCGTGCCGGAGCGCGCGTCCGGTCAGCCCGCCACCGCACGGCTTGTCGCGCGGGAAGCGAGCCTTGTCGGCGAGCAGCACGCGGGCGCCGGCACGGGCGAGATGGATGGCCGTCGCGGATCCCGCGGGACCCGCGCCGACCACCAGCGCGTCGTATCGCTCCACGCGGCTGAGTCTAGGGGCAGCGTTCGCTCGACTCGCAACGCCGGAGAACCGAGACTCGAGGGGCGTAGGACCTGCCGTCCGGCCACGTGAGCCGCAGTAACACCGATGCCGCATCGTTCGAGTACCGGAGTTCCCGCATCGTGCGATCCGGGTTGGCACGGTGAACGAGGAGGTAGCGGCCAGCGGGGAGCCCGGTCAGGTCGAGGTCCTGGCCATGGAAGAACGCGGGATAGCGGTCGATGTAGCCGACCGAGGTACCTTGGGAGACGGATCTCGCGTCCGGCCGGCCGGCCCCGCAGTCGCCGACGAAGCGCGGCGGTCCGGCGGCCGGGATGCCCGTCGACACGCGCCCCCAACGGTCGAGAAGACAGAATCCGCTCTTCCGGTCGGGGGCCATGAGCGAGAAGTCGCCCGCATGGCGCAGCTCGTAACGAACGAAGGATTCGAGATGCCAGTGGTGGTGCGGTGAGTGGAGCTCGTAGTTGAGCTCGCCGACGTCTCGAACGACACGTGTCCCACCGTCGCGGAGCTCCACGACCTGATGCGCCTTCATCGGCTGTCCCTGACGCCGTAGGCCGCGTATCACGAGCGGGCCGCGACCGCGGTTCTCCGTCGAGGACGCGAACCCGAGTCGGAATGTCCGACCGGACTCGACAACGACGATCTCTGCAGGCGCGCGCTGGTCGAGATCGGGGAGCTGCTCGTCTGGCCGCGGGACGAGCGAGCGTGCGGTCAGCGTCCAGTCCGGGTCCGTCAGACCATCCGTGCCGTCGACCGGGTGGCCCGGCGTGCCGTCGGTCCCGACGAGCCAGATCGACGAGCGACCCGCGGTCGTGCGGGCGAACGCAACGCGCGTCCCCCCGGGCGACCAGTCGGGCCGTGAGTCCCAGCCGGGGCCACGCGTGAGCTTGCGCGTGCTGGCGTCCGAGACGTCGAGCACCCAGAGGTCGGAGTCTCCGGCCGACTCGCGGGCGAACACGATGCGCCCCCCTCCCGGTGACCAGGTGGGACTCCAGGTCCTCCCAGGGACTGCTAAGAGGAGCTGCGGCTCGCCTCCCGCGGCCGCGACCGCCCACAGCTGCCTTCGGCCGCCGCGGTTTGACGAGAAGGCGATCTGCCTCCCATCGGGTGACCACGCCGGCTCGGCGTCGTCACCCGCCCCGCCGACGAGCAGCCGCTTGCGCGTGCCGTCGGCGCGCATGACGTAGAGGTGGGCTGCCGCCGGCCGGCCGCTCTGCCAGACGATGCTGCGGCCGCCCGGCGCCCACGCGGGCCGGCGATCGGCTCGCCGCACGCTCCGGGTCAGCCGCCGCACTTCGCCGTTGCGGGTGTCCGCGACATAGATCTCAGGGTTCCCGTCGCGCTCGGAGACGAACGCGATGCGCCGGCCGTCCGGAGAGACAGCGGGGTCGGTGTCACCAGGGAGGAGCGCCGGGAGCTCGACGCGCCACGAGCCGTCGGGAAGGACCGCGGCGGTCGCCGTGGCGCCGGTCGCGACGATGGCCGGGAGCGGCGCCTCCGCCGCACGTCCTGCCGCGCCCGCAGCTCCCCCCGTCGAGAGGGCCGAGGCGGCCATGGCTGCCGCAATCGCATGTCTGGCGGACCGAGTCATGGAGCACGGCCCCTCTCCTCGAAGCCGTGACTGCCGAGGCTACAATGGCCCGCCGCGCAGGGGTTCCCGAGTGGCCAAAGGGGGCGGGCTGTAAACCCGCTGGCTCAGCCTTCGGAGGTTCGAATCCTCCCCCCTGCATGGTCATGGGGGAACCCATGGTTCCCCCATGTGCCCCTTCCTTCTGCGCGGCGACAGACCTGCCACTCCTGACTTCCCGCCGGACAGAGCCCGGCTCCGGTCGCGGAGGCGGGGTTACACTCCTATGTCCCGCCCTCTTAGCTCAGTCGGTAGAGCACCTCCATGGTAAGTGGGAGAACCCGGGAGCTGGAGGGGGCTCCAGGGGACTGTTGAGCCGAATTCCAGGGTCCATAGAAGGCGTCAATTCCCCGGTCTTCCCCTCCGCAACTCACCAATATCTCGGCAAGAGTGACCAACGAGACGACCCGCCTTCGCAGTCTCTGCGGCCCGGATCGGACCAAGATCCACTCGTAAGTGGCGCGCATCTGGCGCGCATGGCCGGATGTGCAGCCACTGCCGACTGACTCCCGGCTAGTAGAACCGGCGCAGGAGGGTGGTGCCGCGACTAGACCGGTGACCTCCGGCTTGCAAATTCTGTCCAGGGCAGGTCAGGCGTGGTCGTCGCGCGTCGATGTGCGGCGGTTATTCGACTGGGAGCTATCGCATGCGTCGCGAAGCACCGACGATGGTCAGCCCGATCTGACACAAATCTGACACGCACGGGCGCTCAAGCGAGAGGACACTTGCCCAGGTGACGATTCGCTTGCCCGGCGCCCCTTGAGCCAAGGTTCTACGATCGGTCGCGTGGACGAGTTCGTCCCCCGCGACTTCAACGTCCCTCGGCGGCTCGAGACGCCGCAGTTCGTGCTCGAGCCGCTCGACCCCGAACACAACGACCCGGACCACTACGCGTGGACCTCATCGAGGGAGCACATCCACACGACGCCCGGGTGGGAGGACAGCAGCTGGCCGCGGGAGATGACGCCGGAGGAGAACCGCGCAGACCTGCAGCGCCATGCCGACGACTTCCGCAACCGGACGGGGTTCACGTACACCGTGCTCGATCCGGCGAGCCGCGACGTGATCGGGTGCGTCTACATCTACCCGCGGCCCGACAGCGACTACGACGCCCGTGCGCTCTCCTGGGTACGGGCGAGCCACGCGCAACTGGACACCCCGCTCTGGCGCGTAGTGCGTGAGTGGCTCGCGTCCGACTGGCCGTTCGCCAACGTCGAGTACGCGCCGCGCACCTAGGCGCCCCAAGCAGCCGTGCAGCTCGATTCGAGTCGGGGACATTGCTGAACGCTGGCGCAACCAGAGGTACGGACGTCTGACCCCACGTACCCTGCGGGCAGGGGCGATCTTTGCGATCCTCGATAATGGCGCGTGGCGCTTCAACGGATGGACAACGTCGGCATCGTGGTGGAGTCGCTTGATGCCGCTATCTCTTTTTTTGCCGAGCTGGGCCTCGAACTCGAAGGGCGAGCCATGATCGAAGGCGACTGGTCAGGGCGCGTCACTGGACTGCGCGACCAGCGCGTCGAGATCGCCATGATGCGTACGCCGGACGGCCACGGCCGGATCGAACTCTCGCGATTTCTCGCGCCGCCTCCGGTCGCCGATCACCGAAACGCCCCGGTGAACGCTCTCGGCTACCTCCGCGTCATGTTCGCGGTGGACGACCTCGACGAGACGCTGGCCCGGCTCCGCGAGCACGGCGCGCAGCTCGTCGACGAAGTGGTCCAGTACAAAGACGTGTATCGGCTCTGCTACGTCCGAGGCCCCGAGGGCATTCTCATCGGGCTCGCCGAGCAAATCGGCTGATGCCCAAACGCGCTCGGGCGTCCTGCGCGAACACTGGCCCAGCCGAGCGCGCGTGTCTCCTGGCCGATCAACTCGCTTGTGGGCTGGGGGTGAACAGCTTCCAGTGTCCCTCGGAGACGACTTCGACGTTGCCGTCGACCATTCGTATCGCGGTCTGGTCGTCGATCGCGTACGCCGGCACCGATAGCCCGGCGGCCCATCTCTCGATGTTGGCGAGGGACGTGTCCGGCATGTCCTCGTGCTCCAGGTGCGGAAACACCGAGAAGTCGACCAGCCCCAGCGCTTCGTCGCTGCCGGTGAGCGGCTCGCTGTCGTCGTAGGTCTCGCCTCCGAAGTCGGGAGTCGCCACCATCGCTCCGCCGCTCGTACCCACATACACGGCCTCGGGCCGAAGCGACGGCAAGAGGTCGGCGAGCCCGGATTGCCGCATCCAGTAGCACAGATACAACGGGCTTCCTCCCCAGACCAGCAGCGCATCGATTTCCTCGACAGCCGCGACCCAATGCTCCTTCTTGATGCTGGGGAGCGCAGTGAGCTCCAGCACTCCCAACGACTTCCAGCCCAAAGCGCACATGGGGCCTCCCACTGTCCCGGTCAAGAACCCATAGACGTGTGAGGGTCCGCCGGGGAAAGGCTGTACTCCGGTGGGAATGCAGAGCGCGCTGGACTCGGCGATCGGTTTGCCCAGCAGGTCGACCAGCGCGTCGTGGATGGTCGTGTTGGTGATGCCGCTGGACGTGAGAAGGATTTTCATGCTGCTCCCGAGTCGGTTACGGATCCGTACGCCGTAGAGACTGGCGGACCACCGAACGCTCATCGGTCGCGGCCGGATCCAGCCTCACGTCTTCGAAAAGGCACGGAACGCCGGGGCTCTGGCGTCATTCCGCAACGCTGGCCCAGCCCAGGATCGCAGCACGCGCGCGCGTCCCGAAGTCCGGACCGGTCCTCACTGTGCCGCCAGTTTGAGGAGGGTTGCCCGCCGAGAGGGGAGAACCCTGAGCTTCACCGCGATCATCCTGTGTCGTGCCGCTGCAATAAGCTCGGAGCGATGCTGATCTACTCGATGGGCGTCTCGGTGGACGGCTTTATCGCCGACCGCGAGGGCGCGTTCGGGTGGTCTGCTCCGAGCGAGGAGCTGTTTCGTTTTCACACCGCGATGGTGAGCGAGCTCGGCGGTTGCCTGCCCGGCCGCAGGCTCTACGAGACGATGCTGGTGTGGGAGACGGATCCGTCGCTGCGCGACAACGAGCTCGGGGCCTCATTGTGTTGCGTCGATGCCCGTCTTCGTCATAGCGTGCGGACGCTCTCTGATTTCGGCGGGTTCCCCATCGCACCGAGGTTCGGTCAAGCGAGAGGACGCTCGGCACGCAAAATCTGGCCTCCCACCTCGCGCGTTTCGCCGCGCCGCGTGAGGGCACAGTTCTCGAGGGTGTCGCGACCGAGGTTGCGCTCATCGTCGAGATCTGCCCCGAGCGTGGACTCGGTTCGACCACTTGCGAGCAGCCGGACGCGGCGCGAACAGCATATGGTGGATGGAGTTGGGGCCGCTAGAAAGACACAAGTCGGCGCACTCGGCGCAGCCATGCTCGCCACGCTGCTGTCGGCACCCACAGTTCGCTCGTGGAAGCGTGCGAAACTCTCGGCCCACACGTCCTCCACGAGCCCAATCCTCATCGCGCCGCTCTGCACCGGGAGAGGTTTGATCCTCGATGTCCTGCACGAACCGACAGGGCGACGAGACTGACGTGCCAGCAGCGATGCGAGCAAGAGCGGACATCCACAGTCGTGCAGATCTGCAGCGCGCTCGCTTGCCAGTTCGGCACAGGTGGCGACCGGGCCAAGCGGTGTACGGCGAGCGCTGCAACTAATGCGGTTCGATCTGGTTATCAAAGGCGGCCAAGTCGTCGACCCAGGAGGCGGTCAGAGTGGTCGACTCGACATCGGCGTCAAAGGCAGTCGCATCGCAGCCGTCGACCGAGATATACCAGCGTCGTCCGCCTTTCAGGTCGTAGACGCAAGAGAGCAAGTCGTCACACCAGGCCTGGTTGATCTCCACGCACACGTGTTTCATGGAGTGACTTACTGGGGAGTGCGCCCGGACCCAATCGCGGCGCGCACTGGGGTTACCACCTGGGTTGATGCCGGATCGGCGGGAGCGATGACGATCGGGGGCTTTCGCGAATTCATCGTTCGGCCCGCACTGGTTCGGGTCTATGCATTTCTCAACATTTCGTACATCGGTCTGGTGGGGCCGGACTACGAGCTCATGAATCCGGAATACGTGGACACTGAACTATTCGAGCGCGTTGCCAACCTGAATCGCGATCTCGTGCTCGGGGTCAAGGTGCGCATGATGTCCTCAACAGTTGGCGATAACGGAGTCGAGCCGCTCGCCCGAGCGAGAAAGGCCGCCGACAGTTGCGAACTGCCGCTCATGATGCATATCGGATACGCGCCGCCGGAAATCGATGATTGCCTTCCATATCTCCGCGGCGGGGACATCCTCACGCACTGCTTCACGGGGTTCAGCATGCGTATCCTCGACGATCACGGGCGGCTCAGGACTTCGGCGAAGAAGGCGCTCGATGCCGGAGTAATACTCGACCTCGGGCATGGGTCGGGCGCCTTCTGGTTCGAGGTCGCAGAGGCGCTCGTCGCCCAGGGCCACAAGCCGGACATCATCTCCACAGATATCCATCAGCTGAGCGTCATGGGGCCGATGTATGACCTGCCGACCTGCATGAGCAAATGCCTCTGCCTTGGTATGTCACTTGAGGAGGTCGTCCGAGCTACGACCATTCGCCCCGCCGAGGTGCTGGGCCTCGACCGCGAACTTGGCACGCTTCGCCCTGGAGCGTTCGCCGATATTGCGTTATTTGAGATCGAAAGCGGCCGATGGCGGTTCTACGACATCAACATGGAGATGCGGGAAGGGAAACAGCGTCTCCGGAACACGTTGACGGTCGTCGGCGGCCGGCCACTGAACGCGACCCCGCCGGACCCGCCGGCGCCGTGGCTCTCGGACGATTTCGTATGGCCTCAATTTCAGGCCAGTCTCGTCCAGCAGCAGCGGAATGGTCTAGCTCAGGATCAGGAGGCCTCGCACGAGTAAGGCACTTCGCGACCACAGGGCATTGCTCATCGATTACCGTGGGCCCACGCGAGTACGCCGCGTCCGGGCGGGCGTCGGAGTCCTCTCGCAGCCGCCATTTGGCCAAGCACGTTGTTCTGGTGACCTGGGGTTGATGGCCGAGCGCTGAGCCTGCCCTGCAGTAGTGTAGTGCGGGAGTGAGCCGCCACAGGCCACCGTCGCGCTAACGGACCCACAGTCGTCTGCGGCTTGTAGGGGCCGGGCGCGCGCAACGTGCGGAGGCGCTTGACTCTCCGACCAACTCTACGCCGCATCAGCTCGGAAGCACCCGCCTCCATGCGTGGTCGGCTTGCTGTGAAGGACAGAAGTTGAGCACTGCGCCGGTTGCGCCGAGCTCGAAGATCACTAGCTGTCCAAGATCATCAACCGTGACGACCAGCGACTCGTGAGCCGAGCCGCCGAAGCACGCGTTGGTCGGCCGGTCACCCGGGGTAGGAATGGTCTCCACCAGCTTGCCTCTCGGGTCATATACGAAGACGCCGGCGCCCTCATAGCAGGCGACGAAGAGGTTTCCCTCTGCGTCGAATGCTAGCCCGTCTGGTCCGTGGATGGTCGGCACATCCAGAGCTGGTAGCGAGCAAAACTGCTGTCGGTTCGCTGCACGTCCAGGACCGACCAGGTCGTACGCCCACACCTTGCCAGAGTACGTCTCTGCAACGTAAACGCGGTCCTCGCGAACGACGACGCCATTCGGAAACGCCATACCTGAGTCGATGCGGATCAGCTCTCCTGTAGCCCAGGCGAAGCCGTAGATGCATCCGACAGGATTGTTCGGAGAGCTTGTCCAAGGGTCAGAGAAGAATAGGTTCCCGTCAGCGTCGAACGAGAGGTCATTGGGCCCGTTAAGCCGATCATCGCCGAGGCTAGTGACAAACTCATCCTGCAACGCCTCGGGGCTGACCCTGATGATTGCGCGTCTTCCTTCGTCGGCCACGTAAAGACTGCCATCAGGCCCGAACGCGAGCCCCGCCGGAATACCTCGCGTGTGCTCGGTTGAGGTGTTGAAGAGCACAACCGTCTCCGCAGGACGCTGCGGGTGGGTCGCGGTAATGTCACCACCGCGGGTCGACCACGGCATATCAGGCCGATCGAAGCTGCACACGTTGAGGATCCACCCGCCGGGCGCGACCACGGGGCCTTCGGGAGCGGCAATCCCGTGCGCGAGGACTCGGTGCGGAACGCTCCTAGACTGCGGAGCGCTCCTAGACATTCGGCTCGAGGACAAACACGAGCTCCGCTTCGTCGAGCGGACGGAGCGTGAGCTCACTGACGGTTACGTGCGGCGGCTGCATGTAAGCGAACACGATCGCCCGCGCGACATCTTCCGGACCCAGCGGGGTCCCAGCCTCGAGTAACGGTTGAATAATGGGATTGTCGTGTGTAAGCGGCGTATCCACGAGACCGGGCTCGATGATCGTGACCTTGATGCCCTTCGCCGCGACCTCTTTGCGAAGCGCGTGACCGAAGCCGACAAGACCCCACTTGCTTGCGATATAGATCGGCTCCCCGACGTACGTTTCCCTGCCCGACACCGACGCCGTGAGCAGAATATGGCCTGAGCCCTGCTCGATCATTCGCGGTAGTACCGCGCGCGCGCAAAGAACGGGGCCGAGCAAGTTCGTCTCAATCACGCGCCGCCAGCGCGCCGGATCACCGCCCGAGACAGTACTCTGGTCGGCGACACCCGCGTTCGCGAAGAGAAAGTCAATTCTTCGAAAGTGCGTCAATGCTAGGGCGGCCATCGCGTCGACTTGCTCTTCATCACGCACGTCTACCGCGATAGTCAAGGCCTGACCACCAGCTTCGCGAACCGAGTCCTCCACTGCACCGGACATGTCAGGCGAGAGGTCTGCCAAGACAAGACGGCCACCGAGCCGCGCGAACTCGAGCGCCGTAGCGGCGCCTATCCCGCTTGCAGCACCCGTGATAATTCCCACCGGACCTACCGTGTTCAAGGGACACGCCTACACGCTGACATGGTTCTCCTTTCCGAATTCCCGAGCAGTCCATCGAATTCATACATTCCTACGCTCCCGGTTGGCTCCTCTTAGCAGACCACGCTACCGCTTGAAGCGAGAGCGCCTCAAAGTATTGCCGTGCTCTAGGTCTTGTCCTCATGGCCCGTCTAACCCGCAAAGAGGGTCGACGCCACGCCAACGCCCGCCTCGGGGGCTACGAATATCCCTCCAGCATAAGGCTGCCTGCGCAACTCGTCTTCGCCCAGTCCCACACGCGCGGTGGTGATATACAGATCGTTGAGCCGGGGACCGCCGAAGCAGCAGCTTGTCACCTGCGTCACCGGGACTTCAATTGACGCTTCGTGCGCTCCGTCAGGGGAGTACTTGTGTACAGCGCTGCCCCCCCAGAGGGCGATCCAAATGCACCCGTCAGCGTCGACCGAAAGTCCGTCCGGCAAGGCGCGTTCGACGGCGACAGCTGTCACCTGCCGTCGGTTGGTGATTGTTCCCGACTCCAAGCTGAAGTCGAACGCGTCTAGCGCACGCCGGGAGGAATCAATGTAATACATCACTTGACCATCTGGGCTCCACCCGATCCCGTTTGAGACTGTTACGGATTCGAGAATGGCACGCACCGTCAGAGTTGCATCGAGCTGGTAGAGCGTTCCTGCGCCGGTTTCGGCCTTGTATCCCATCGTGCCGGCGAAGAAGCGTCCGCATGGGTCAACCGCACCGTCATTCATCCTCGTCGGTATGTTCGTGGTGGGAACAGCTGCCAGTAGTTGCGATTCTGCCGTCGAGAACTCCAGCGACGCGAATCCACCCTCTACAGCGAGCACCAAGTCTCCACGCTCACGAAGTGCGGCAGCGCCGACGGACTTTCCGATTGCCACAGTCTGATCCATGGCCGAGCCTGGATTACATCGATGAACTTTGCCCGCCAGGATGTCGACCCAGACAAGCCGCCCGATTCTAAAGTCCCAGAGTGGACACTCTCCAAGCTCGGCACGTGCGTCGAAGACGAGGTCAGCGCTGGAGACTTTCATGGAGGATTCGTACGTAGCCCATGCTGCTGTACCGAAAGTGAGACCTATCGGGTAGTTCCACTCCTTGAACCGGCGAGCGTTCCGACGCTCGCGGCCAATGTCAGAACCCTCTTCAGGTGATCGTCGCAGAGATTTGCGAGTGGCGGACGAACCAGTCCCGCCGACCCTCCGAAGGCCTCCACGCCGGCTTTGACCACCGCGACCTCGTATCCTCGCCGCAGACGGCGCAGTTCAAACCACGGAACGACGTGCGTCGCGAGAAGGCGCCCGAGGTTCCCGTGCTGCGCGCCCGATGCGAGTCTCCATAACTCGAGAGACAACATTGGGTCGAAACAAGCCAAGCTCGATGTGTATCCGTCAGCGTGGGCTGCTGCGTACGCTCCGACCAAGTCGTCCCCCGCCCCGGCAAGCCATCCAAATCGATCACCGTGTGCCACCCGCGCATGAAGAAAGTCCCGGATCATACCCTGCCCGTCTTTGACCGCTATGATGTTTGGCACCTCCGCGAGAACATCCAGTGTGTCCGTGTCGAGCCGCACGTGATCCCGTGCATAGAAGATACATCCGACTTTTGGGACGGCCGCCGCGATTAGGGTGTAGTAGTTTGGGAGCGAATCCAAATCTGGGCTGGCGTAATATGGTGGCATCAAGAGCAGCCCGTCGATCCCGCGCTCCTCGAGGGCGCGCGCAACCCGCCGGCCCTCGGCCACGCTGTGGCCGACGCCAGCAATAATCGGGACGCGCTGCTGACCAACCTCCAGCGCAAGCTCAGCGAGCCGCACGATCTCTTCGGAGCTCAAAGAAAAGAACTCACCGGTCCCTCCGGCGATAACGAGCGCTGCGACCCCGGAACTCGTAAGAAACTCGATATGCTCACAAAAAGCGCCGGAGTCGATCGAGAGCTCCGCGTTCCGCTCAAATGGCGTGATCGGAAAGGCGATCACACCTCGGAGAGAGGCACGAAGGTCAGTCGGATCCATCTGGCGTCTCCTCAGGCGGAGAAATCCGGTGCGGCGCGGCGGCCACGACCTCAGTCATGTGAGATCCCGACTACCCCGGCTGCCCGTTCTTGCGCTGGACTCATGTAACCGCGAGTCCTGTCTCCGGGATAAAGAAGTGCAGATGATCCAGATCGACGACGAGGTCGAGCTGGTCGCCAACGGCGACTTCGGCGCGGGCGTGGGCTTTGGCGAAGCCTTGCGCGGCCGTCAGGGCGGGTAGTCCGGCATGGGGTGAAAGCTCCTTGAGCATTTCCTCATCCGCAATCACGTGTCGCGCATCGATGCGGAAGTGAATTAGAACCTCGGGCCCAAGCACCTCCACCAGTTCCACTTGCACGCGCAGCGTTGTGCCCGGTGCAGATTCACCAATGGAAGGAGCGAGTGACTCGGGCCTAATACCAACGACGAGCCGGTGTCCTTTCTGGAGTGCAAGCTGAGGTCTGGCTTGCATCCACTTCTGCGACACGACGAGTTGTTGATCTCCGATAGACACGACTCCCCCGACTGAGGACTCCGTGATCGCTCCCTCATAGAGATTCATGGCGGGTGATCCTATGAAGCCCGCCACGAACAGGTTGACGGGGTGATCGTAAATTTCCCGCGGCGACGCGCTTTGCTGAAGAACGCCGTCTCGCATAACGGCCACTCGATCACCCATGGTCATGGCCTCGACCTGATCATGGGTCACGTAGAGCGTCGCGACGCCAAGCCGACGCTGAAGGCGGGAAATCTCTCCTCGCATGTGGACCCGCAGCTTCGCGTCGAGGTTGGACAATGGTTCGTCCATCAGAAACGCCGATGGCTCCCGCACCATCGCGCGGCCCATGGCGACTCGCTGACGCTGCCCGCCGGACAGCTGGCTTGGCTTGCGGTTAAGCTGCTCCATCAGCGCGAGGATGCCGCTAGTGGTCTCCACACGCTTCTTGGCATCATGTTTAGCGACGCGACGATAGCGAAGGGGAAATCCAATGTTCTCGCCGACTGTCATGTGTGGATACAGTGCGTAGTTCTGGAATACCATCGCGATGTCCCTCTCTCCAGGCGTGAGATCGTTTACGACCTTGTCGCCGATCTCGATCGTTCCGGCCGTGATATCCTCGAGGCCTGCGACCATTCGTAGCGCCGTTGTCTTTCCGCAGCCTGAAGGTCCCACCAAAACCACGAACTCCCCGTCTGCTACGCCCAAATCGAGGCTTGACACGGCCTCCGTACCATTCGGGTAAACTTTCGAGATCTGCTTCAACCTCACAGACGCCATGAGCGCATCACCCTTCGGTTCGAGAGTTAGTCGTCCAGAATGTGGGAGGGTCATTGTCGAGCGATGCTTCCCACGTAAGTGCAGCGCCAAGAACCTTCGCGTCTGATCGACCGGCGAACATGAGTCCGTCACGGGTTGTAGCCGCCGGCCACCCGAGGTAATTGAAGGGCCGCGTTAGACTGCTCATCTCCCTCAAGAGATCGAAGGTCTCTGGCTCGTCGACTCGGACCGGCTCGCGTGGCAGGGTGGGGCCTACGAGGACATCGTAGAGAAGACACGCATTACAACGCTCACGCCAGGCTATGAGCTCCTCGCCCAGACGACGATACGTCACTGCCGTGACTTCGAACCCTAATCGTAACATCGACGTGCATTCCTGCGAATACGAAGCCTCGTGGTCGCGGAAGAGATCGCGATGAGTGTAGGCAAACTCTGCCAAGTGAAAGGAAAGAAGATGGTCGGACCGGGGAAGGGTCGTCTCTTCGACTTGCCCGCCGAATTCCTCTATTCGGTCGTGGTGTGGGAAAGTCCCCATAAGACCGACCTTGAGACCTGCCATCGTCGCCGTTGGATCGGGCATCCCAGTCAGCACGGTCATCGCTAGTGCGCAGTCGTCGATCGAGCGAGCCATCGGGCCTGCATGATCGAATGGCGGAGCAAGGGCAAACGACCCTTCAGTCGCAACGAGTCCAAACGTCGGCTTGAAACCTGCGACCCCACAGGCCGCAGCGGGAGCCCGGATCGATCCACCAGCATCGGTGGCGAGCCCTAGAGCTGCCATACCGGCGCTCAAGGCAACAGCGTTTCCCCCCGACGAGCCGCCTGGAGTGTGGCGTTCCGATCTGGGATTCCTGACACTGCCGAAGAACGGATTGCGAGTCGAGACGCCCCGAGCGAATTCGTCTAGATTCGCCTTGCCAAGAATTACGGCTCCCGCCTCGGTTATACGCTGAATCGCAGGCGCTGTGCGCATTGGGATGTGGTCTATGAAAATCTTCGAGCCGTAAGTCGTGCGTAGCCCGGCCGTGTCGAAAACGTCCTTAGGGAGAAACGGAACACCAGCGAGTTTGCCCGAAAGCTCGGTCTTCGTCAGTATGCGCGCCCGGGCAAGTGCCCGCTCGTCGTCGACCGTAATGAAGGCATTCAGGTGACGGCATGCATCGATTCGCGTCAGATAATGCTCGATCACCTCTGAGGCGGAGAGATGCTTACCGCGAACCGCCTCAGCGAGTTGCCGAGCCGACCACTCATGCAGCGCATCTGTACTCATCTGCCCGCCCGTCGACCGGCGACAGCATGAGAAAGCTCGCGAGCTGCGTTGGTCGCATGAAGTCGCGGTCGAAAGAATGTGGCGGTGTTCAAGTTGCGTCACGTCGCTCGACTGGCGCGTTGGCAGGTAGGAATCCTTTCGCCTTCAGCTCGGTCCACATTTCGCCGGGAATCGCCAATTCAAGCGCGGCGGTAGCGGAGGTGACTTCATCAGAGGACCGAGCGCCGATCAGCACACCATCGACGGCAGGATGAGCGGCGCAGAACTGAAGTGCGGCTGCGAGAAGCGGAACGCCATAGGACGAACAGATATCGCGCAGCCTCAAGGCCTGGTCCAATATTGTCGGCGGCGCGCGTCGGTAATCGAACGTTGGCTGGGATGCGGGGTCGGCGAGAATGCCACTGTTCAGCGCTCCGCCGAGGATGACGCTCACACCGCGCTCCATGCAAGCAGGAAAAAGGTCGGTGAAAGCGGATTGATCGAGGAGGGTATATCGGTTCGCAAGAAGAACGTAGTCCAATTGCGCTTCACTGATGAACCGTCGAAGCATAGCCGCCTGGTTCATCCCGACTCCGAGGGCTCGGATTGTGCCCTGGTCGCGGAGCTCTGCGAGCGTCGGGAGTGCTACAGATAGCGCCTCGTGATAGTGATCGTCAGGGTCGTGAACGTAGACGATGTCTATCGAGCTCGTACCTAGCCGTTCCATGCTCTCGGAGAGAGTCTGGAGTACGGCCTCACGGGAAAAATCGAACTCCGGCATAAGGCCGTCTACCCCAACGAACAATGAGTCCGAATCGCGTCCTGGTACAAGAACGCGTCCGACTTTCGTAGAGAGCGCGTATTCGTCCCGAGGGAACCCCGCCAATACCTTACCTAAACGCTTTTCGGCGAGCCCCGAGCCGTACAGTGGCGCGGTGTCGAAGTAACGAATTCCAGCTTCCCATGCAGCACCCACGGTTTGGTACGCATCGGCGTCCTCGACCAATTGATACAGATTGCCCAGAGCGCCGGTGCCTAGACCGAGTAAAGATGCCCCGAGAACCTCTCGCTTGGCCTGGCGACTCCGTAAGACGTGACGAGCTTGAGCTTCCACTAGCGCACAGGGTGCATTTAAGTGGGCGAGGTCACATGCGTTTCATCGGGTTCGATGGGTCCTGTGTAATGCTGAATAGGGGCCCGTCCGTTACGGAGATCCTCGAGGCTGATATCGTAACCTATGCCGGGCAGGGACGACGGCCGGATGTGGCCGTCGCTACCGACACCTGGTTCGACATCGATCGGATTTGAGACGATGTAGCACTCGTAGTATGCGGAGTTCTTGATCGCAAGAGCTACGTGAAGGTTGGCTGGCCCGTCGCCATGAACTTCGGCATTGAGGTGGAAGGCGTCGGCGAGATGTGCGACGCGCATGGCGCCGGTCACTCCGCGATAATGGACACCGGTGCGGACCATATCAGCGGCCCCATCTACGATGAACTGCGCGGCGGTGTAATGGACACCATCTGCGGTCTCCGGCGCAAGGATAGGGATCTCCAAGGCATCGCAGAGTCTTCGATAGGCAGTTGTACCGAACTCACGCATTGGCTCCTCGTACCAGAAGTAGCCGGCTTCTTCGAGCGCCCGGCCGAGATAAAGTGCCTGATAGGGATCGAACTCCGCTGAGCCGTCGTACATCAACTCGATGGCATCGCCCACATGTGTGCGGAGGCGTTGACATAGGTCGGCATCTCGTCGGTGGTCTCCCCAGGCATGTAACTTGATCGCCTTGAACCCGTACGCCAGGCATTGGTCCGCAACATCCAAGTATTCCTCCACCGATCGGAACGTTCCGGTGCTGGCGTACGCCGGCACGCTGTCTCGGTATCCTCCAAGAAGTTTGTACAGAGGAAGGCCGGCCGCCTTCGCAGTAATATCCCATAACGCGGTGTCCACTGCGCCGAGGGCGTAGAGAGGTAGTTCCTCGGATCGATCGAGCGACCAAACGAGATCCCACGCCAACTCCTTCTGTAGTGGATCTAGCCCAAGGAGAAGCGGGCGAAAGCGTCGTTCTACTAGATCCACACCGATAGCAGCTCGCTCGATAGTCCCGAACCCATCTAGGCCCTCGTCGGTGACAACGCGAACCCACGTCTCCTCGAACCACTCGATTACGCCCCGGCTATACGAATACGGTTGCGGCCGCCGTAGACGGATCGGATACGCCTCGACTGCAACAATCTTCACGTTTCAACCTCCTCGTGTCGGAATGGCCGAGACTAGTCGACGGTGCCGCGTCTGCGAGAGTATGCGGATGATTTGAGGTCACGCTCAGGCAACTGATCGTTCGGGACTTTTCGCGTGTCGATGCGAGGCGTTCGGAGTTGCCGAAGAATCCACTCCAGTCATCCGACGCCGTGCTGCATTCAAGTGCGCCTCCATGGCTTCTGCTGCTCTGTCGGGTTCTGCTGAGCGAATCGCGTCGACTATATGCTCATGCTCGTCCCATGCCTCAGCCAGGATGTTGGTGTGATCGGAGTCAGGGGGATTCAGGCGTGCATAGCCAGCCGAGGACGGCCGCAGTCGGTGAAAGAGACGCTCGATGCTCGCGGATGCCACTCGGTTGCCTGCGATCCTTGCGATCGCCGTATGAAAAGCGGCGTCTTGGTTCGCAACGGCTATCAGGAACTCTGGGTCGCCACGCCACGGCTTCCCACGAAACGCGTGCACAGTTGTCGTCAGTTCGCGCACCTCTGGGTCGGTTCGCCGTCGAGCGGCCGTCGCCGCAAGGCGGGGCTCGATGAGGAGCCGGAACTCGTATATCTCGTCGAGGACGCCGTCATCGAGCTCCGGCAACGCGATGTAGCCACGATAGGGCTCCTTGTGGACGAGTCCGTCGGCCTCAAGCTGACGTAGCGCTTCGCGCACGGGAGTGTTGGAGACCCCCAGTTCACGCGCGATTTGATCGAGGTTGAGCCGTGTTCCGGGAGGGATCTCTCGGAATAGGAGCGCCTCTTTCAGCGCCTCGTAGGCCCGTTCAGCGAGCCCCCCTCGTGCAGGGCTCCGTAGCCCGAGGCTAGGCCCCGCCGGGTTGAGCCCGTCTGTCATGCAGCCTGCCAGCCCTTCATTGCCAACTCCAAGCATAGCGGGCATCATGTATGATGCCTCCTGTGCCCGGGCTCCTCTCGCGCCGGACCTCCTTGAGTTCCTGGCTGGATCCCTCGAGCCGCTGGAGCTGGGACGTTCGCCAGGCGCGTGTCGGGGCATTCGGCGATTCACTACTGTACGAAGGGAGGGCGGACTTGTGACGCACCGCGAGGTACGCGCGCGTGTCCGACGGCCACTGGTAGTCGTGGTCGCCGGAGTTGCTGCGACGCTCGGAACGCTCGTGCTGGTGTCGCTCGCGACCGCAGGAGTGACGCAAGTGACGTTGACAGTCTGGGCCGACAACATACGAGCACCGTACGTTCAGACGTACGAGAAGACGCACCCAGACATCGACATCGACCTTCAGATCGTGGATCAGGCGCAGGTATTGACGAAGCTGCAGCTCGCCATCGCTAGTGGCGGCGAGCTTCCTGATGTCACGTGGTCCGGCGACCCGAGTCTCTACGCCGGCATCAAGCAAATCTTTTCTGCCGACATCTCTCGTCACATTCCGAAGAGCGTTCTGAACCGCTTTGCAGCGGGCTCTCTTGCCGTCTGCCAAGAAGGGCGCAAACTGCTATGCCTACGCAACGACCTCGCCCAGCAGGTACTTTGGTACGACGCCGTTCGTATGCGACAGTGGGGTTACAAGGTCCCGCGGACCTGGCAAGAGTTTAGGGCTCTCGGGCTGCGTGCAGCACGCGAGCATCCGAAGACGATCGTAGGCATGTTCGGCGGCGATCTTAGCCCCGAGATTTGGTTTAGCCAATTCGAGTGTCCCGCGACCGATCTTGTAGGCCCGAAAAGGGTGCGAATCAATTTGGCCGCACCGGCTTGTAAGCGTATGCTCTCAGTGGTTGACCCCCTGCTAAAGGCTGGTGCGCTGGCCAAGGTAGGAGAGTTTGATCCTGCGGCGCCACAGCTGTTCCAGGACGACAAGAACGTGCTCCTGATGCAGATAGGGGCGTCATGGTGGGGGGGCGGCACTTTGAAGGGTTACTACAAGCTGCCCGCCGGTCGCTGGACGGCCAGCATGCCTCCGCGCTGGGGAAATGCACCGGTCGTCACAGGCTTCCTTGGCGGAGGAAACTGGTTCGTCTCCAGGACGAGCTCGAATATTAAGGAAGCGGCATCCGTGGCGCAGTGGCTCGTCACGAGCCCAGTGCTACAACGAGAGGGCTACCCTGCCTATGTACCGGCTGCCGTTGCCTATGGAAGGAGTTTTGCGCGCGATCCGTACTGGGCAAGGAACCCATTCCCGGTACTCAAGGAAGCGGCACCGAAGATCGGAGACACGTGGGACTACGTCTCATACCCTCACAAGGACTCCTATCTCAAGACGATTGCAAAGGCGGTGCAGGACGGTAAGACGGTGTCCTCGGCGATGCCGGCGTACGAGCGCGGGCTGAGAAGGGCCGCACTAGCCGCCGGCTACAAGGTCGTTCGGTAGACGCTATGTGTGGAGGAGCGGCCTCTGCGCCCTGCTAGCGTGCGTCCGACGGCTCAGACGGAGGGGCGCCCTCGAAGGAGGCGCCCCTCCCAGAGGAGCCGCGCAATCGCGCTCCTTGTCCTTCCGTACACCCTGTTCTTGATTGCCTTCGGGGTGGGGCCGGGCCTCTACGCAGTATGGATTAGTTTGCGAGAGGTGAGACCTGGCGAGGGTATCGACTCTGGCTTTGTCGGATTCGACAATTACGCGACGGTCCTTGGCGACGAGCGCTTTCGGGCTGCAGTCGAGCACATTGGCATGTTCCTGCTCTACTGGCTTCCCGCAGCCGTGGTGCTCGCGACTGGCCTGGCGCTCCTTCTGCATGCCAGCTCAGGCCTCATTTCCGATGGGGTCCGCATGGTCTACTTCTTGCCGGGAGCTGTCGTGGGCGCCGCGTCAGCGGTTCTGTGGATTTACATGCTTGATCCGAGTGTGAGTCCAATCGGATCGCTACTGCGTCGGCTCGGGTATAGCTCCCTCACGGGGGTGGTTCAGGTGGACAACCTGCCAATCGTCTTCGCCCTCATGGCTTTATGGACGTCGACGGGATTCTGGATCGTTGTCCTCTATGCCGCTCTTCGCGCTGTCCCACGCGACGTCGTCGAGGCGGCCCGCATCGACGGTTGTAGTGGGATCGGGTTGGCCGCGCGGATTCAGCTTCCTCTAATCCGCAAGTACATCCTGTTTATGCTCATCTTGAGCTTTGCGGGCGGGACTCAGCTGTTTGTCGAGCCGCAGGTCCTCGCATATCTCTCCAACCTCCAGGCGGTACCGAGAGACTGGTCACCTTCTCAGCTGGCGTATGTATACGCTTTCCAGCAGGGTGACTTTGGGCTTTCAGCAGCTCTGGCGATCCTTCTCTTGGCAATCTCGATCATCGGAGCCGCTGCCATCATTGTTCGAGCGAACTTCTTCGGAACGATCGAGTAGGTCTCACCAATGGCCGCGTCTCAAGCCTCTACCGTTCCGCGAACGTTACAAGCCGGTCAACGTCTCGGGAGCAGGCTGGGCAAGCTGCTGTTCCTGAGTGTGTTCGTGGTCTTCTTCGGTGCTCCCCTGGTCTGGCTTCTCCTCGCGCCGACTAAGGAAAACACTTTGGATCTTGGCGATAATCCGTTCAGTTTTGGTTCGCTTTCAAACCTCCAACGGGCTTGGGCGAACCTCGGCGAGTACACGATCGACCAGCGCTGGCAAGTGCTGCATTGGGGGCTCAATTCTGTGATCTATGGCGTCGCGATTGTGGCCCTGAGTTGTGCTCTATGCATTCCAGCGGGGTACGCACTCGCCGTCTACCGGTTTCCGGGACGCAAATTGATCCTCATCGCAACCCTTGTGACGATGACGATCCCAGTTACCGCGCTCGTCATTCCGCAATTCCTCGAGCTTCACAGGCTCTCCATTCTCAACACACGGCTCGCGGTGATCCTGCCTTCTGCCTTCTATCCCTTCGGGGCTTTCTTGGCGTACATTTACTACTCAACAACGTTGGGTCGCGGTTTGATCGAGGCGGCTCGAATAGATGGATGCTCCGAATTGGGGATCTTCACCAGGATCGCTCTCCCCTTGTCGGGAGGCGTCCTCCCCGTGATTGCATTCTTTAGTTTCGTCGCGAGCTGGAATAACTACTTTCTGCCTGCCGTAACTCTCTCAGATCGCTCGTTGTTGCCGCTGCCCGTCGGTCTACCGCAAATGGCGGGCGAAACCGGAGCAATAGTCCCCGTCCCGACTGCGGCACAGATCTATCCCATTGAGGCACCGGAGATGACCGTGGCGCTCATCCTGGCGATTGTACCCGTGATCTTCCTCTTTCTGTTTTCGCAGCGCTTTGTTCGCACCGGCATGGTATCCGCGGGCGAGGAGCGGTGAGATGTGTGTTTCCGTGGAAAAGCTGCGGCGTCACGAGATGTGTGTCGCACCTGATCGCTACCCAAGCCATCGATGCTTTGCTGCTGACCGATCGGTTCCACGCTCACCGGCAAGGTGTTTCTAGCGGCTCGCACTCGTTAACGAAGCCAAAGAAGTCGTCCCACTGGCCGCTGATAGCATCTGGGTGGTGCCCACGAAGAACTCAGGAATGCTCCGCGTGGTCTCGGTCGCGCCTCCGCAGACCATAGTGAATGTGGCGTGAAACGCTCTGAATCAGACCGGCTCGCCGCGGTACGTAGTGGGATCAGGACGAGCCTACCCGAGATCGAGCTAATTAGTGACGCGGCCCTCCAAAAGAGAGTAATTGAAGTTCACGCACAGGCACTTGCGGAGACCGGGTACAACCGACTCGAGGATATCCCTCCATCAGGTGTGCCTGAGGGGCCGGAGATGAAGACGGGAACCCAGGCGGATCATTATCGCGGTGTCGCCGCCGTGGCCCTTGGAATCGCCAAGGGACTTGAAGACACTCTGGGCGACATCGGTATTGACCGCGACACGCTGATTGCGGCTGCGCTCGTTCACGACGTGGGCAAGGCGTATGAATTCTGGAACTGGGACCGGTGGAAGACTGAGCGCGGTCGAACTGGAAGCCCATCACTTCGCCATCCGGTGTATGGAGCGCACCTAGCGATCGTAGCCGGGCTCTCAGATGAAGTCGTTCACGCTGTTGCCGCGCATGCATACCTGGCCGAAGGCGCATTCGTGAGAGCGAGCCTTGAGGCAACGATTGTCCAGTACGCCGATGTCGTATTCTGGAAGGTGCTCGAAGCGGGCGGCTTGCTGGAGTCTGACATGGACGTCACTGGTGCCGAGCCTCGCTAGTGAGGAGGTGTGGGCTCGGGACCGCCTTCGCAATAAGACGGCGATCATTACGGGTGCTGCCCGCGGGATCGGGCGTGCGATCGTTCAGTCGTTCGTGGCAGCCGGGGCGTCAGTGGTTGCTGCTGACGTGTTAGAGGATGAGGGCAAAGCGACCTGTGAGGCAGCTGGGCCAGCCGCAGTCTTTTACAGACTCGACGTGACTAGCGAGGAGGATTGGGATCAACTCAAGCGCGCTACGTTCAGCGAGCCACCCGATGTGCTCGTGAACAACGCTGGGGGCCTTTTGACGGCAGCGGTCTTGCACGAGCATACGCTGGCTGACTGGCGAGCAACGATCGATCTCAATTTGACCAGCGTATTCCTTGGCATGCGCGCCGTAATTCCCTCGATGCTTACGCGCGGCTCGGGGTCGATCATCAACATCTGTTCCGTGTCGGGAGTGACCGGTCAAGAAGACGCGGCGGCATACCAGGCCGCGAAGGCCGGCGTGGCGCTCCTGACGAGGAACGCCGCTGTAACGTACGCTCGGCACGGCATCCGCGTCAATGCGATAAGTCCTTCAGTAGTCACCACGCAATCTCCCCGTGAAGTGGACGATCGCGCAGCTTCCTTTCTTGCTCGCGTCCCTCTCGGACGCGCTGGAGTTCCTCGCGACATTGCAGCAGGCGCTCTATTCCTGGCCAGCGCGGAGTCGGACTATGTCACGGGTGTCAATTTGCCGATCGACGGAGGATTTCTCGCATAAGGAACTTGTTGGATGTCCATCGACATGCTGCAGGAGTCCGCTTCACATGAGTGAGGACACCTGAGACGAAGCATCGTCGGCGGCGAGCGGGGGGAGGTCTATTCGGCGAGACGTACGAGAAGCGAGTCTCGGTACGCACCGCAAGAGAGTCGTCGATCGAGAGTCCGGAGGATGGCATCCGCACCCGCACACCCCGGTGACCTGGCGTGCAGAGCGATGGCGAAGGGCATCCGCACCGGCGGAGTCTGCTTCAAGGAGGAAGTCGAGTACGCACGTTCCTCTGTACTCATGTGCCGCGGGAACTCTGAATCTCTCCCGGAGCAGCGTATTCGCCTGGAAGAGGTCAGGACGTCCCCGGCCGCACGCGCCCTATCGGCCCGCAAGCCTCCCCTTCGCGAAGGCCTCGGGCGACGGGCGGGGCGCTGATAACGACGCGCTCGTCCCTCGTAGGTCATCGCGCGCCGGGCCGCGGCTAAGCCGGCGCCAACATGCCCGCCGCCCACCCCTCCCAACGGGGGTCCCCCCGGTCACTCAGGGCGGCCGTCGGCCAGGCCAAGACGTGAACTGCTGTCACCCCGGCCTGTCGGTGCCCACCGAACGCCGCTGGCTCAGGATCTCGCTATGTCGACGAAAGCGTCAGCCATCTCCACGCGAGCTTGTCTGACGCAATTGGGCACCCTCAAGACCTCTTCGGCCGCCGGCCGCGTCGCGCCTGCTTCGTTCCCTTCGCCGCCAAGTTCGCGACCTCGTCGGCATTCACGTCCAGGACGACCTGGCCGCGTCGAGCGTCGGCGTACTTGATCACAAGCTGGGCCGCGTTGCCGTCGTCGATCTCTTGCCCGGTCAGATCAGAAACCAGGATTGTTCTCCTTGCCATTGGACCCTCCGCTCCGTGGATTCATGTAGCGCTATTTATAGCAACTGGTCTGTATGCGATGGTCCTAGCATTCCTTGCGATATACCCGCCCGTGCGATAACTAGGCAACGGTAGTTGAGCATCCGACACCGAAACCAAAGCGGGTGATGTTCTCGGCTTCACGTCTCGTTGAGTTGACCATATCCGACGCTGGTGACATTACTCGTGCGTTATGCACCGCACCTTCTACTCCTCAAAGAATCAGTACATGATCATCCAAAGACGCGTAGGCTGTCGCTCGTGTCCAAGGGCCTAACCCGACCTATCGCGAAGAACTACGTCGGCGGCGAGTGGCGGGACAGTTTGTCCGGCGGCACGTACGAGAAGTGGAATCCATGGCGCCCGTCTGAACTCACAGGTGTGTATCCAGCGTCGGACGCTGACGACGCGCGCGCCGCCGTCGACCTACGTTCGGTCGTCGGTGAGAAACCTTTTGCAGGTCTTTCTAACCAGAAGACGCTCGAAAGGCGTAACCAGATGTAATCTCCGAGCCGCCCGGTTGCTAGCGGCTCGCCAGGCCGACCCAAGCCACCGAAGAGGCAGACGCGGCGGCTTTCGGGCACCGAAAGAGCCACTCGCCAACTGGAGGCGAACAAGCGGCGAATCGAGGCGGCGCACAGTTCGGGGACTGCCTTAGACAAGACGCTCGCGCAACGCAGGTATGTCCCTGACCCATCCGGCAGCGGTCTGAAGGCTCCCTTGCCAGAGCCGTGCTCGCCGCTGGCTAACCTTTGAACAGCGTGTAGCCGCAAAGATGGGACAGCGCCCGCAAGTAGCCAGCGTGTGTCTTGAAGCTTCCAGTCGGCTCGTCAGGCACCCGCCTCCAAGCGTAAGTCCCAGTGAGGATGCGCGCGCTTGGGCCACGAGGGGGATCTGGAGCCCGCCAACTCGCCAAACCGCTCGCCAATCAACTGACAACAACACGAAGCACGCCCGACACTTGGCTACAGTCCAGGCTTCGCCCTCTTAGCTCAGTCGGTAGAGCACCTCCATGGTAAGGAGGGGGTCGACGGTTCGAGTCCGTCAGAGGGCTTCGTAGAATCCCCTGCAAATCGGGCACTCTGTTTGTCGAGATAGCAAACGCCTGTCACGCGCGGGCACTGGCGGGCAACGCTCGATGTTCGCACGCTGTTCGCATGCGAGCCCGGACCTTGCTTGACCGAGCCATTCTGAGCTACATCTGACCCCTTCCTCCCGACGGAGGGACTCAAGCGCGCGCGTGCGTGCGGGCATGGCCCTTGAGCTCAGCGGAGTCTGCTCGTAAGGCTGCGTGGAGGCGACCGCGTAGAGCCTCCATACGCCTGGCACGCCCTCAAGCTCGTGTTCGTCGCGATCTTCGAAGGTGAAGCCCGACCCCGCGACGAGGTCTCTGACGGTGCTCGACACGAGCACCTCGCCCGACGCGGCGAGCGACGAGATGCGAGAGCCCCTGACGACCGAGATTCCGGCGATTTTCTCGCCGACGACCTCGCACTCGCCCGTGTGGATGCCGGCACGCACCTGTAGACCGAGCTCAGTAGAGAAGTAGCCACACCACAAGCGCTCCGGTGCAGAGCAGCTCGGCGACGACGAACAGGCCGAGACGGAAACGGGAGGTCGTCGCTTCGGGGTCACGATTGCTGGATTGGAATTGGGTCTTCATCTCGTCTCCATTCACTCGGGTCGTCGCCACACTCGGCGTCAGGCGGGTTGCGTGAGCGCAAGAGTGGTCATCTCGTATGCCCGTCGCACCCGTGGAACCCCCTGGTCTGCTCCCTGGCCGCGGTGCGACCGCAACCCCGAGCAGGAGCGCCAAGCCTGGGAGCCCGATTGCGAGCTGCTCCGACCGCAGCTCCGCGACGTTTTCCCGAGCAGTACTGCAAGGGCGACGAGGAACCAGAGGTCGCCCATCCAGCTGCGGTGTCGCGGCCAAGGTAGGCGCCGAGCGCGAAGAGCGCCAACGCGACTGATGGAGACTGGGCCTGCAGTTGCTGTCGATGGAATCGTCATGGCTCCTCTTGGTGCGGGTGCGGACGTTCGAACAGGATCGCGGCAGCGTCTTCCGCATCCGCTTCATCCACGAGAAGCCGCGCCGCGCCCGCGAGCGCGAACGGGTAGGCGCCACCGGCGTCGTCAGCTGCGATCACTGACCCGATTCCCGCTGCGGTGAGAGCCGTCTGGGCTAGCTCTGCGTCGCTTCGCGTAGTGAAGGCGCCGACCTCGACCATCGGACTATGCCGCGAGGCGGCTGTCGCCGTAGTCGACAGTGCTGAAGTCCCTGTAGGCCAACGGGTGGTGGTAGACGTCGGGGGCTAGGTACGGCTCCGTCGCGATCTCAAAGTACGCACCGTCTTGCGTGTCGCGGACGCGGACGACTGCTCTGTCCTCATCGCCGTCGCGCACCCAAATGAGCGTGACGTCTAGGCCCAGGCTCGAGCGGTGCGCGAGCTCCGCAGGCGCGTGTGTCGACATCTCGGTCATCAGACTGCTCCTTCTCGTTGCCGCATGAAGCGTCGCGTGTGGGTGCGTCCGTCGCCTCCGTCGGATGCCCTGGTCGACTCACTGGTGTCGCCTCGAACGTCTCGTAAAGGAGGACGCGAACAAGCAGGTCCGCGTCATAAAGGGCCCTCTCGGGCACGAGCGGCGGACCACGGCCCTCTCGCGCTGGGGAACCAGGGAGCAGACCAGGGCCTTCCACGGGTGCGATGTGCAAGCGGGCCGAGCAGTCTGAAGGCGTCAAGCGACAAGCAGCCCTTCAGGGCTCGCGAAAGGAGTGAGGCGTACATGACCACCATGGTCGATACCGCGACCGAAATTCGGTCGTTCCAAATCGAGATTCCAGAGGAGCAGATCGACGACCTGCGCCGGCGCATCGCGGCGACACGCTGGCCCACCAAGGAGCTCGTCGAGGATCGGTCGCAGGGCGTGCAGCTGGCCACGATGCGGGAGCTCGCCCGCTACTGGACGGCCGACTACGACTTCGGGCGTGTCGAGGCAAGGCTGAACTCCGTGCCGCAGTTCACCACCGAGATCGACGGAGTGGACATCCACTTCATCCACGTCAGGTCCCGGCATGAGAACGCGTTGCCGCTGCTCATGACGCACGGCTGGCCAGGCTCGGTCATCGAGTTGCTCGAGACTGTCGGTCCCCTGACCGATCCGACCGCGCACGGTGGCACCCCCGAGGACGCTTTCCACCTGGTGCTGCCGTCCTTGCCTGGCTACGGCTTCTCGAGCGAGCCGGTCGAGCTCGGCTGGAACGCCGGCCGCGTCGCACAAGCCTCGGCGGAGCTCATGCACCGCCTCGGCTACACCGGCTATGTCGCCCAAGGCGGCGACGTGGGCGCACTCGTCACCGATTTGATGGGCCGCCAGGCACCCGAGGGGCTGCTCGGCATCCACATGAACCTGCTCGTGACGGTCCTGGCCGGCCCTCAGCCGGCTGAGTCCGAGCAGGAACGGGCGGCGGCGGAGGCAGTTCGCCACGTTCAGAGAGAGCGGCTTCGGCTACTTCCTGGAGATGGCCACGCGGCCACAGACCATCGGCTACTCCCTGCTGGATTCACCCGTCGGGTTGGCGGCCTGGATGCTCGACCACGACACGGACAGCTACTACAAGATCTCCCGTGCGTTCGTCAACGGCGAGCCCGCGGGCAATCTCACCCGGGACAACATCGTCGACAACATCACGCTGTACTGGCTGACCGGCACCGGCGCCTCGGCAGCCCGATCGTACTGGGAGGACGGGCTAGCCCTGGCTCAGGCGCTCGCGTCCGGCCAGGCTCCTCCGGCGGTCTCGCTGCCGGTTGGCTTCACCACGTTCCCCGGCGAGATCTGGGCGACCCCGCGCAGCTGGGTCGAGGACGGTCCTACCCGAACCTCGCCTACTTCAACGAGGTCGACAGGGGCGGGCACTTCGCCGCCTGGGAGGAGCCGGAGCTCTTCTCCACCGAGGTGCGGGCTGCATTCAGCTCACTGCGCTAACGAAGAATCGCTGGGCAAGGTGACCGTGTGGTTCGGCTCCGATCCACAGGTCACCGAGCCCGCAGCGGACGAGACCAGGGGCTTCGGCAGGAGCCGGAGCTCTTCACCACCGAAGTGCGAGCGGTATTCACCTCACTACGCACGAACGGAGGATCATGATGACCAGCACGGTCGAGACCGCCACCGAGATCCGACCATTCCACATCGACATCTCGGATGAGGCATTGGAGGATCTTCGTCGACGCATCGCGGCCACGAACTGGCCCGAGAGAGAGACTGTCGCAGACGACTCGCAAGGCGTGCAGCTCGCGACGATGCGGAGGCTCGCGCGCTACTGGGAGACGGAGTACGACTGGCGTACATGCGAGGCGAAGCTGAACGCGCTTCCCGCAATTCATCACCGAGATCGACGGGCTGGACATCCACTTCATCCACGTTCGCTCGGAGCATGAAGACGCGCTGCCGATGATGGTCAATCACGGTTGGCCGGGCTCGATCATCGAGCAGCTCAAGATCATCGATCGACTGACTGATCCCACGGCTCACGGCGGGAGCGCCGAGGACGCGTTCCACGTGGTGATTCCATCGATGCCGGGCTACGGGTTCTCGGGAAAGCCGACGAGCACCGGCTGGGGTCCCGAGCGGATGGGCCGAGCCTGGGCGGAGCTGATGAGCGCCTCGGCTACAACCGTTACGTCGCCCAGGGCGGCGACTGGGGTGCGTTCGTCGTCGACCAGATGGGCTTGCAGGCACCGCGCGGGATTGCTCGCCATCCACACCAACATGCCTGCCACCGTTCCAGCGGACGTCGACAAGGCTTCCCTGGCCGGCGAGCCGCCGCCGTCCGATCTCTCGGCGGAGGAACGACGTGCGTACGAGCAGCTGATCAGAACGTACAAGCAAGTCGAGTACGCCAGGATGATGGCGGCACGCCCGCAGACCCTGTACGGCATCGCGGATTCGCCCGTCGGCCTGGCCGCCTGGCTTCTCGACCACAACGACGCGGACGGCCAGCCGGCCGCGGCAGTCGCCTCTGCTCTGGACCGGACGACGAGCGACACGGGCGAACTGACCCGTGACGAGATCCTCGACAACATCACGCTCTACTGGCTGACGAACACCGGGGTCTCCGCGTCTCGTCTCTATTGGGAGTACAAGGGCGGATTCTTCAACGCCAAGGGCGTCTCCATTCCGGTCGCCGTGAGCGTCTTTCCCGGCGAGCAATACGAGGCGCCGCGGAGTTGGACCGAGCGGGCGTATCCCAACCTCATCTACTACAACAAGCTCGACAAGGGCGGGCACTTCGCGGCCTGGGAGCAGCCGCAGCTCTTCTGCGTAGAGGTTCGCGCGGGCTTCCGGTCGGTTCGGTAGATGACCGTGTTCGAACATCTGCGCATGCCCTCGCTTGGTGGGGCGACCGAGTGGCTCGACTCGGAGCCACTCGGTCCCGCCGAGCTACGCGGGCACACCGTCCTCGTGAACTTCTGGACGCTCACGTGCATCAACTGGCTGCGCCAGGAGCCGTACGTGCGCGCGTGGTCGCAGGCCTACCGAGACGACGGGCTTGATCGTCGATCGGCGTCCACACGCCGGAGTTCTCGTTCGAGCACCAGATCGAGGGCGTGCGGAAGGCGATCGAGGAGCGGGACATCGACTACCCGGTCGCCGTCGACAACGACTACGCCATCTGGAGCGCCTTCGACAACCACTACTGGCCCGCGCTCTACTTCGTCGACGCGGACGGCATCATCCGCGACAGCCACTTCGGCGAAGGACGCTACGAGGAGTCCGAGCGCGTGATCCAGGAGCTGCTCGGCGTCGAGCGCGAGCTCGTCTCCGTCGAAGGGATCGGCGTGGAGGCGGAGGCCGACTGGGAGCACCTGCGCACGCCCGAGACGTATCTCGGCTACGGGCGCGGCGAGCGCTTCGCGTCACCGGCGGGGCCGACTCGACGAGCGCCGCGCCTACGAGCTCCAGAGCGACTGCGCTTCAGGCGAGTGGGCCCTCGCCGGCGAGTGGGCGATCGGCCGCGAGCGCGTCGTGCTCGAGGAGCCGAGCGGGAGCATCGCCGTACCGGTTCGACGCGCGCGACGCGCATCTCGTGCTGTCAACGCCGGACGCGCACGAGCCGATTCCGTTCCGCGTGCTGATCGACGGCGAGGCTCCGGGGCGATCACACGGCGTCGACGTCGACGAGGACGGGAGCGGCTGTCCTCCGGGAGGGCCGCATGTACCAGCTCGTACGCGAGCACGACACGGTCCGCGAGCGGACGCTGGAGATCGCGTTCCTCGAGCCCGGCGCCGAGGCGTACGCGTTCACGTTCGGGTAGACCGGAGACGGCGACGGCCGTGGTCGCCAGCGGCCGCCAATTCGCGAGCGTGGCTCCGCTTTGTGAAACTCGCTGCGGAGACACGCGACGAGCGACACATCGACCACACGGAGCGGGCAACGCGGGTCGGCAGCGCGGCCGACTGACCTCCGGCCTGCGCCCGCTCGTGGGCAGAGATGCCGAGCTCGAGAAGCTCGACGAGCTGCTCGCGACCGTCCGAGCCGGTGGGAGCGCGGCGCTCGTCGTGCGCGGCGAGCCAGGCGTCGGCAAGTCGGCGCTCCTGGAGCAGCTGATCGCCTCGGCGTCCGGGTTCCAGATCGTCCGCGCAGTGGGCGTCGAGGGTGAGGTCGACCTTCCCTACGCGGGACTGCAGCAGCTGTGCAGGTCGATGACGGACACGATCAGCGCCTTGCCGCAACCGCAGTCCGACGCGCTGCGCGTCGCCTTCGGGCTCTCGTCGGGAGAGGCTCCGGACCGGTACATCGTCGGACTCGCGACCCTCAGCCTCATGTCGGAGGTCGCCGGGGCGCAGCCGGCTCCTGTGCGTGGTCGACGACGCACAGTGGCTCGATCCCGAGACGACGCGAGCCCTGGCCTTCGTCGCGCGCCGTCTCGGCGCCGACTCCGTCGGGCTCGTCTTCGCAAGCCGGGAGATCGTCGAGGAGCTCGACGGCGTGCCGGAGCTGCACGCTCGGCGGGCTCGGCGCAGCCGACTCGCGTGCCCTTCTCGATTCGGTGCTCGTCGGGCACCTCGACGGCTCCGTTCGCGAACGCTTGCTCGCCGAGACGCACGGAAACCCGCTCGCGCTGATCGAGCTCCCCCGAGCGCTGACGTCGGCCGAGGCGGCCGACAGGGATCGTTCGCCAGTCGCGCGATTCGCTCTCCAGCCCGGATCGAAGACAGCTTCAGACGCCAGCTGGAGCCTCTCTCCGCCGAGACGCGACAGTTGCTGCTTCTCGCTGCGGCCGAGCCGCTCGGCGATCCGCTCCTGCTCTCCAGCGCTGCAGCGCAGCTGGGCCTGAGCATCGAGTCTGCCGATCCTGCCGAGGAGGCCGGTCTCTTCCAGATCCGCGAGCGTTGCTCGTTCCGCCACCCGCTCGTTCGCTCGGCCGTGTACGGGGCAGCGACGCCGAGCGAGCGACGAATTGCGCACGGCGCGCTCGCGGAGGCAACCGACCCGGAGCTCGACCCGGATCGGAAGGCATGGCACCGCGCCCAGGCAACGCCGGCGCCCGACGAGGACGTCGCGACTGAGCTCGAGCGAACGGCCGTTGCGCGCGAAGGCGCGCGGAGGCCTGGCCGCGGCAGGGACCTTTCTCGAGCGCGCGGCGATGCTGACGCCAGACACGGTCAGGCGCATCGAGCGCTCTCTTGCGGCAGCGGAGGTGATGTACGAAGCCGGTGCCTTGGATTCGGTCGAGCACCTGCTGCGTGCGATCGATGCACGCCATCTCGACGAGCTTCAACTGGCGCGCGCCGAGCGTCTCGAAGCCCAAGTCTCCTTGGAGCGCGGCGAGGAAGAGGCAGAGGTGATCCTGAGGCTCTTGGCCGCGGCTAAGCGGCTTCGGGAGCAGGATTCGGCGCTCGCGAACGCCGCACACCTCGACGCGCTGTCGTACGCGTTCTGGTCTGGGAAACCGGAGGTCCTCAAGGCCGTGTCCGACGCGCTCGCAGACCATCCCGCCTCGGGATCGAGTGCTGGGGAGCTCGTGATCCGAGGATGGGCGCAGATGCTGGAGCAGGGATTCCCAGCGGGGACAGACCTCCTTCGCCAATCGATGATCGTGCTCCGCGAGAAGCCGCAGCTCGAGGACCCAGACCTTCCGCTGCTCATCCAACCCAGGGGACCGCGCTTGCTCTCTGGGATATCGACAGCTGGGAGACGATCGCTCGCCGTACCATCCAGCTCGCTCGCGATGTCGGCGCGCTTCGCGCGCTTCCCGGCGCACTCCATGCCTGGGTGTGGGGACTTGTGGCGACGGGAGAACTTCCCGCAGCTGCAACGGCCTTGGCAGAAGCGGAGGCCATCAGTGACGCGACGGGCGGCACGAGCCCCGAGGACAAGGACCACTCAGCGTGGCTCGATGCGTGGCGCTTCGACGAGCCCGAAGCTCTCAGGCGAATCGACACGGTGGAACGCCCGAGCATGCGCCTCGCGCCGCCCCACCTCGAGCACGCGCGCGCAGTCGTCTACAACGCGGCGGGACGATACGAGGCAGCGCTCGCCGCTGCACAGCGCTCATGCGATCTCCACCCGACGGGAACGCATTCGTGGGCCCTGGTCGACCTCGTCGAAGCAGCCGTCCGCTGCGACCAGCACGAACGGGCCGCGCGTCGCGCTCGGCCAACTCAGGGAGCGGACTCGACTCGCGTCGACGGAGTGGAGTCTTGGCCTGGAGGCCCGCTGCGCGGCCCTCGTCACCGACGACGCTGCTGCCGCAGACGCGCTCTACGCCGAAGCCGTCGAGCGCCTCGGCCGTGCGCGGACTCGTCCTGACCTCGCCCGAGCCCACCTGCTGTTCGGGGAGTGGCTGAGACGGGAGGGCCGTCGGCTCGACGCCCGTGTGCAGCTCCGTACGGCGCACGACCTGTTCAGCGAGATGGGTATCCCCGGGTTCGCCGAGCGCGCCCGACGTGAGCTCGCCGCGACCGGCGAGACGGCCCGCAAGCGCACTGACGAAACGCGGGGTGATCTGACCGCGCAGGAGTCGCAGATCGCACTGCTCGCCTCAGAGGGGCTGACCAACCCGGAGATCGGTGCCAAGCTCTTCCTGAGCCCGCGCACGATCGAGTGGCATCTCCGACGGGTCTATCCGAAGCTCGGGGTCGGCTCGCGTAAGGAGCTGCGGGCCGTCCTCGTCTCCAGCTGAGTGGAGGACGGCAGTTCGGCCGCCGGCCGTGGTGCTGGTGAGCCAGTCCTCGAAGCGGGTAGGGGCGATACGCGGGTTGTCACCGGGGATGAGTGAGCGGTGGTCCAGCGCCGTACCGAAGTAGCGCGCATCTACGTCGGAGGCCACCTGGCGTCGGTCGTTCTTGGCGCTGAGCACACGACGGGCAAGCTCGTCGAGCCGGAACGGTTCCGGGCCGGCCAGCTCGACGATGCCGTTCACCGGGTCGCTCACCGCAACGTCCGCCAGGGCGGCGACGACGTCGTCGGCTGCCTCGGGCTGCACGAGCACTGGAGGGAGACGAACCGTGTCGCCCTCGGTGCTCGCGTCGGCGATGCGCTCGAGGAACTCGAAGAACTGGGTCGCGCGGAGGATGGTGTAGGGAACAGAGGCGGCTTTCACCGCTTCCTCCTGCGCGAGCTTCCCGCGGTAGTAGCCGCTGTCAGGCAGCCGGTCGATGCCGACGATGGAGAGTGTGACGTGGTGGCTCACGCCTACAGCAGTCTCGACAGCCAGGAGGTTGCGAGAGCTCGTGTGGAAGAAGTCGACTGCGGTATCGTCCAAGACCGGCGCGTTCGATACATCGACGACGACCTCCGCTCCTTCGAGCGCCTGCTCGAGCCCCTTGCCGGTGTACGCGTCGACACCCGACTCGAGCGCCGCCGAGACCGTTTCGTGTCCCACCTCGCGCAGCTTCATGACGAGTTTCGAGCCGATGAGCCCGGTTCCGCCGATGACCACGATCTTCATGGTTCCGCTCCTCTCATCCGGTCTGGTCCGACGCGCGTTCGCGTCGGCTCGGCCACGCTGCTCATGTCGAGAGGGAGATTTGCGATCGAGCGGAACCATCGCCTCCGTCAGTTGCCCTGGTCACCTCACTGGTGCCGAATGAGCCGTACCTCAACGCAGCTTCGCAACGCCTAGCGCAGACCCGGGCACCGGCCAGGGCGTTCCACTGGCGCGATCGGGTGACAGAGACGCAACCCTGATTCCATGAACGTGGCGACGCTGCACCGCGAGCCGCAACTGGAGCCATTTCGGTTCCTGATCAAGAGAGACCGGGACAGCAGGCATAGGTGGTCTCTGTACAACGCGTCCGGCACGGTGATCGGCAGGCACACCGCCGGATTTCCGAGCGAGCTCGAGGCGCGCCACGACGTTCAGCGCGTCCGAGACGAGCTCGCGGACGCGCCCATCATCGGCGAGAGCCTGCCGAAGGGTGCAGGCGCCGAGGCTGGTCAGGGTCGATGGAGCGGCCATACGATCCGCACGACACGAGACAGGAGGTAGGACATGAGCTTCGTCTCTCGCGGCTTTCGCGGCCGCCGGAGAGAGTCGGACGCCAGTGCGACGCGACTTCCTCCAGGCCAGTACCTCACCGGCGACTTCCCCGTGCTCTCCGCGGGTCCGACGCCGCACACGCCGCTCGAGCAATGGGACTTCTCGATCGGCGGTGAAGTCGACGAGCCGCGACGCTGGACGTGGGAGGAGTTCCGCGCACTGCCGAGCGAGGAGGTCACCGTAGACATCCACTGCGTGACCAAGTGGTCGAAGCTGGACACCGCCTGGCGGGGCGTCTCCCTCGACACGCTGCTCGACGGCGTCGAGACGAGTGCTGAGTACGTGACCGCGTGGTCGGATGGCGGGTATACGACAAACCTGCCTCTCGAAGACGTCGTCGACGGGAAAGCATGGGTCGCGTTCGAGTTCGACGAAGAGCCTCTTGATCCGGAGCACGGTGGCCCTGCGCGCCTCCTGGTCCCACACGTCTACTTCTGGAAGAGCGCCAAGTGGCTGCGCGGGCTCGAGCTCAAGCTCGAGGACGAGCCGGGCTTCTGGGAGAACTACGGGTACCACAACTACGGTGACCCATGGCGCGAGCAGCGGTATTCGGGCGACTGAGCTGGCAGCTCGCGACCGTGAGCGCGCTCATCGACGAAACGCCGGATGTGCGAAGCATCGAGCTCGATCCGCCTGCCTGGCCCGGGCACCGCGCAGGTCAGCACGTCGACGTCCGTCTGACGGCGGAAGACGGCTACCAGGCGCAACGGAGCTACTCGATCGCCTCGGCTCCCGAAGACGAGCGGCTCGTGCTCACGGTCGAGCGCCTCGATGACGGCGAGGTCTCCCCGTACCTTGTCGGTGAGCTCCGCCCTGGAGACAAGCTGGAGCTCCGCGGCCCTGTCGGCGGCTACTTCGTGTGGGAGGAGGCCCTCGGAGGTCCCTTACTCCTCGTCGGAGGAGGCTCGGGAGTCGTACCGCTGCGCGCGATCCTGCGTCATCACCGCGCGGTCGAGAGCACCGTTCCCGCGCGGCTGCTCTACTCCGCCCGCACGCTCGACGACGTCATCTACCACGACGAGCTCGCGCAACTCACCAACAACGGTCTCGAGGTTCACTTCACTCTGACACGTACGCAACCAGCGGGCTGGCCCGGCTATGGTCGGCGGATCGATTCGGGCCTACTCGACGAGGTGTCATGGCCGCCGAGCGAGCGTCCGCTCATCTACGTCTGCGGCCCGACCTCCTTCGTCGAGACCGCAGCGAGCGCCCTCGTCGGGCTCGGCCATGAGCCGACGCGTATCCGGACCGAGCGCTTCGGACCCACGGGAACGTGATGGCACACGGAGCCGAGACGACGCTCGACGGCAACGCCATCGCTGGCCAGCTCGCCGACGTTTTCGGCGAGGACATGACGACCGCCACCGGCACATGCGCGGCGTGTGGAGCCTCCGGAGAGGTCGCAACGTTCGCCGTATTCACGAGGGCACCCGGAACCGTGGCGCGGTGCCGAGCGTGCGCCTCGGTGCTCATGGTGCTCGTGACGATCCGCGAAATCACCTGCGTGGACATGCGCGGACTCGTGTCCCTCGAGCGCCCGAGGTGACGCGCCGGCAAAGACTCACGCTCCTGGCGGCGATCCTCGGCTCCGGTGTGGTCGCGATCGACGCGTCGATCGTCAACGTCGCACTGCCTGCGATCGAGCGCGATCTCGGCGGGGGCCTCCTGGCGCAGCAGTGGGTCTCGAACGCGTACCTCCTCGCTCTGGCGTCGCTCATCCTGATCGGCGGCTCGCTTGGCGACATCTACGGGCAGCGTCGCGTGTTCGCGATCGGCATCGCAGCGTTCGGAGCTCTCTCGCTCGCGTGTGCCGTCGCCCCGACGCTCGAGACGTTGATCGCTGCGCGTGCGTTCCAGGGGGCGGCGGGAGCGCTCGTGACACCGAGCTCGCTCGCGATCATCGTCGGAGCGTTCGCGCCGAGCGAACGCGGAGCAGCTATCGGGTCGTGGACAGCCTGGGGCGGGATCGCGGCGATTGTGGGGCCGCTCGTCGGGGGATGGATCGTCGACGAGGTCTCGTGGCGCTGGATCTTCGCCCTCAACGTCCCCGTCGTCCTCGTCACGCTCGTTCTGATCCTGGCCGCAGTGCCATCCGCTGGAGTGCGCTCGAAGCCGCACGTCGACGTCGTGGGCGCGACCTTGTGCATCCTCGGCCTCGGTGGAGCCGCGTTCGGGCTGATCGAGCAGCCGAACTACGGGTGGAGCAGCCCCGTGATCTTCGTGCCGTTGAGCCTCGGAATCGTGTCGTTCGCCGGCTTCATCGTCTATGAGCGCCGCGCGAAGCAGCCGATGCTCGAGGTCGAGCTGTTCGCGCAGCGAAACTTCGCCGTCGGCAACATCGAGACGTTCGCGATGTACGCGGGCATTGCGATCCTCTTCTTCTTCCTCGTCATCTTCTTGCAGCAGGTCGCCGGCTACAGCGCCCTCGAAAGCGGCCTGGCGACGCTGCCGGTGACGATCGTGCTGTTCACCCTGTCACGCCGCTTCGGTGCACTTGCGGACCGGCATGGACCACGACTCTTCATGGGTGCGGGGCCGCTCGTCGCGGGAGGCGGGATCCTTCTACTGCTGCGTACTGGCATGCACACGTCGTACCTCACGGACGTGCTGCCGGCGATGCTCGTCTTCGCCGTCGGCCTAGCGATGACGGTGGCGCCGCTCGTGGCTACGGTGCTCGCCGACGCCGAGGAGCGCGACGCGGGGATCGCGTCGGCGATCAACAACGCGGTCGCACGGGTGGCGGCGTTGATCGGTGTGTCGGTTGTCGGCGTCGTTGTCGCGCAGACGCTCATCGGCGACACCTTCGCCGCGAACGAGGAATCGGTACGCGCGTTCCACCAGGTCGCCCTCATCTGCTCCGCGCTTGTCGCTTTGGGCGGAGTCGTCGGGGCGGTGGGAATTGTGAATCCTCGACGCGCCGTGGCCGCGCGGACGTGTGCGGGTGGCCAACTCGTGGGCGTGCCGCTTCCGGCCGTGGAGCATCACGGAGAGGACGCGCCATCCGCTCACGTGCCGCCGCATCCGGTTCCAGCAGGCTCGTAGCCAACGGGTGAGGCTTCGGACCGAGGTCGAACGCGCCTGAAAACGAGAGACCGGGGCACGTACCAGGGTCTTTCACGGGCGCGACGGAGGACGGGAGTCGCCACCCTGCTGGTCACCGTGACGAACGTCAGAGCTGACCAGGACCCGCGGAGCGCCCAACAGTGGCCCGACGCGGCTCGAGAGCACCATCGCCCAGAGACACGGATGGCGCCACGCGCTTGCTCGCCGCGCCGTTCACGAGCTGACACGAGATCCGGTTGGCCAGCTGGTTGCGATGGCCGCCTCAGCCGGTGACTTCGGCCCGGCCGTGGCGCTCGCAGCTCTCCGTGGAGGAGCTGAGCCCGACGCACCTCAAGCTCCCGCTCTCGCACGCGCCACACGCACCGGCGCGGCCGTGGAGGCGACGTAAGCGTGAACCCGACGATTCAACTGGGACGGATCGCCGGCATCCGGATCGGCCTCAACTGGAGCTGGCTAGTCGTTTTCGCGCTCATCGTCTGGTCTCTCGCCGCCGCTGTCTTCCCTTCCCAGAATCCCGGCTTCTCGGACGGCGAGTACCTCGCGTTGGCCGTCGCGGCGGCTCTCCTCTTCTTCGCCTCGCTCTTGCTGCACGAGCTCGGGCACGCGCTTCAGGCCAGGCGAGAGGGTATGGAAATCGAAGGCATCAACCTCTGGCTCTTCGGTGGCGTAGCCCAGTTCAAGGGCCCGTTTCCTGGGGCCGGCGCCGAGTTCCGCGTTGCGATCGCCGGACCGCTCGTTTCGCTTGTGCTCGGCGTACTCTTCGTCGGGCTGGCTGGCGCTGGCCTCCCCAACGCGCTCGACGGGGTTGCCGCCTGGCTCGGCTACAGCGAACCTCATCTTGCTCGCGTTCAACCTGCTTCCGGCGCTCCCGCTCGATGGCGGTCGCGTGCTCCGGGCCACTCTCTGGTACGCGAGGGGCGATCTCTCTTGGGCGACACGGATCGCTTCTGCGATCGGGCGCGGATTCGGCTTCCTCTTCATCGCGCTCGGGCTAGGCATGCTCATCTTCGAAGGCACGTTCAGCGGCGCCTGGCTCGCCTTCATCGGCTGGTTCCTGCTCCAGGCCGCGACCGCCGAGGCGCGCTACATCGCGACGGAGCAGGCTCTCAAAGGAGTTCGGGTACGCGACCTCATGATCAAAGAGCCCGTCACCGTCGGCGCTGACATGAGCCTCGGCCAGTTCATGGACGAGGTGGCGTGGTCACGGCGCTACACCAGCTATCCCGTCATGGAGGATGGCCGCCCGATCGGCCTCCTCGCCTTCCGCTCCGTCTCAGGCGTGCCGCGTGATCAGTGGGACACGCGACGCGTACGCGATGTGATGGTCGGCCGCGATGACGTTCCGCTGCTGGCCGACGACGAGAGCGCCATCGACGCGCTCGCCGAGCTCTCCGAGAGCAACGTCAATCGGGGATTGGTCGTGGATGACGGTCGCCTTATCGGGCTCTTGTCGATCACAGACCTCATGCGTGCGCTTGAGGTGAGGCGCCCGTCGAGGCCAATCCGCCCTCGTGCAAGGCCGGCAGCGCGATGACACCGGCAGCGCGTGTCGCGGTCATCTACTACAGCGCGACGGGCAACGTGCATGGTCTCGCCCACGCACTAGCGGAGGGCGCCGAGGCGGAGGGCGCACAGGTTCGCCTCCGACATGTGGAGGAGATCGCGTCGGAGCAGCTGATCTCCCATAACCAGTACTGGGGAACACACCGCGCAGAGGTCGAAGACGAGCCGGTCGCAACGCTCGAAGACCTCGAGTGGGCCGACGGCGTCGCTCTCGGCACCCCGACACGATTCGGCAACGTCGCCGCCCAGCTGAAGCAATTCATGGATCAGGCCGGACACTTGTGGCAGGAGGGCAAGCTGGCAGACCGTGTCGGAACAGCGTTCACCGCTTCGATGACGACACACGGGGGACAGGAGTCGACGATCCTTGCGCTCAACAACACGCTCTACCACTGGGGAATGGTGATCCTCCCGCTCGGCTACACCGTGAGCGAGGTGTTCAACGCAGGCGGCAACCCCTATGGCACCTCCTTCACGAGCGGAAACACCGTCCAAGGCCCGGACGACGAAGCGCTCGCGGTCGCGCGATACCAGGGACAGCGCCTCGCTCGCTACGCTGCCGTGGTCGCCGCGGCGCGTGCTGAGGGTGCCTTCCAGGTGCATCGTCCGCGGCCGGAGCGATTCCACGCCGCGGCCCTCGGATGAAGGCGGGCGTCGGAGCTCAACGGCAGCAATGGCTACGGGAGAGAACCGGCGTATCGATGCGCGGATAGGGCTGCGACCTGCAGGCGCCGAAGGCGCCGTCGAGGATCGCGGCCAACAACACCGGGTGGTCGTCGTCGGCGGAGGCTTCGGCGGACTTCAAGCCGTTCTCAAACTTCGTCGAACTCCGGTCGGGGTCACGCTCGTCGACCGGCGCAACTTTCACCTCTTCCAGCCGCTCACCTACCAGGTCGCGACCGGCGCACTCTCGCCCGGCGAGATCGCCTATCCGCTGCGAGCGATCTTCAAGGGTCACCGGAACATCCGCGTGCTCATGGCGGAGGTAGCCGACCTCGACCTCGGTGGGCACGAGCTGCAACTCCGCGCCGTCGCCGACATCCCAACACCGGCCACGATTCCCTACGACACGCTCATTGTCGCCGGCGGTTCACGCTACTCGTACTTCGGTCACGAGGAGTGGAGCAGGTACGCAATCGAGGTGAAGTCGCTCGAGAGCGCGCTTGTGGCGCGCGCCCGGCTCCTCGGTGCCTTCGAAGCCGCCGAGATGGAGCCCGACCCCGGGCTTCGCTCCGCGTGGCTCACGTTCGTCGTCGTCGGCGCGGGCCCGACCGGCGTCGAGATGGCGGGCCAGATCGCCGAGCTCGCCCGCGACACCCTGCGCCGCGACTTCCGCACGATTGACCCGCGCACGGCGCGCATCCTGCTCGTCGAGATGGCGGACCGCGTGCTCACGACCTTCCCGGCCTCGCTCTCGGCGAGGGCTCGACGATCGCTTGAGAAGCTCGGGGTGACCGTGCTCACGGGCCGGACGGTGGTCGACATCGACGGCGAGGGCGTGACGATCGAGGACGGGGCAGGGGAGCAAGAGCGAATCCAGAGCCGCACGGTCATCTGGGCAGCGGGAGTAACCGCCTGCGGCCTCGCCGGGAGGCTGGCGGAGCTGACCGGAGCTGAGCGCGACCGTGCTGGCCGAGTGACCGTCGAGCCCGACCTCACGCTTCCCGGCCACCCGGACGTCTTCGCCCTCGGCGACATGGTCCGGGTCCGCGGGGCTGACGGAGCGTCCGTCGTGCTTCCGGGAGTGGCGCCGGTCGCCATGCAGCAGGGTCGCTACGTCGCGAAGGTCGTGCGGGCCCGGCTCGGTGGCATTTCGACGCCGCCTTTCCGCTATCGCGACAAGGGGAACCTCGCGACCATCGGTCGCGCGGCCGCGGTGGCGGACGTCAAGGGTTTCAGGCTGAGCGGCTTCATCGCCTGGAGCACGTGGCTCCTCGTCCATCTTTGGTACCTGATCGGATTCCAGAATCGACTACTGGTCCTCATCCGTTGGGCATTCAGCTTCGCCACCCACGGCCGCGGCGCACGGCTTATCACCGAACAGGGCACGCAGCCGCGGCGCGACTCTCCGAGTTCCGGCTAACGATCCCTCGACCATCTCAGTGCTCGCCCGCGATCGATGCAGGGGGCCGACTGCCGGGTGCCGCAAACTGGCGGAACGTTGCCCAATTGAGCTACGGCGCGTGCGAACGTGGTGCGAACATCAACCCGTCCACGCGCGTCCACGCGCGGGTCACTCTCCTGCGTCGGGTTCGCCTGGTTTGCGGCGCTTTCGGGGCCGTCGTGACCCGGCCGTGCCCGCGCTTCCCGCGTCTGTCCCAGGATGGTAAGGAGGGGGTCGACGGTTCGAGTCCGTCAGAGGGCTCTTCGGGATCCCGCATGGTTGCAGGGGTTGCGGGATTGGCGGTCGTCGGGCAGTGAGTCGCAATGCCCAATATGGAAACGGGGTGGAAACGAGACATCCATTCCTCCTCCCACGCGGCATCCGGACACTCTCAAGACGCGATGAAGACCCGCCACACTTGTGCCTTCCTCGCGCCAGGGTGATCGGCCTAGCAGCCGATCACCTCCTTCGCCTCCCGAGCACCGGCAGTGTCCTTCGCATGCATCTCGCACACGCGCGGACTCGGCAACGTCGCGACTCGACAATGCTCTTCGCAGCTCGCAGAACCAGACCGCGGGCACGTCTACATCTGCCGGATCGACGGTCGGACGGGCTGCAGGACCGACCGCACGAGCGGCGCGACCTGTGACGCGAGTGCGACCTCGATGGCTTGGTCCCACGTCATCGTTCGCCCTTCGTCGAAGGCAGCGGTGGCTCGCGGCTCGCCGAGCCTCGCACGGGCTGCGCCTAGGTCTCGCTCGCGCCACACCTGAAAGAAGCTCAATGGGGACAGCGATACGCCGAGCAGCTCCTCCCATTTCTTGTCGACGGCTCCCTCGAGGCGGAGTGCGTCCTCGTCGCGTCCGAGGCCGGCGGCGGTCATGGCGAGACCGAGGATCTCCATGGCCTGTTGCATCACGTTTGCACTCGCGATCGCGGTTTCGAGGGCGCTCAGCCGGTGCTGCTCGGCGAGCGCGTAGTCGCGCCGGTGCATGGCGCAGTCGGCGAGGTAGTGATCCGCCGCGCACATGTACACGACGTCTTCGCTGTCGCGCATCGAGGCATGGAGCTCCCGTGCCAGCGGTTCCGCGCGCTCGAACTGCCCGGTTACAACGAGCATCTGGCACACGCCGGCGAGCGAGCGGTTGACGAGCGGTTCGTGACCGAGACGGCTTGCGAGCTCGAGGTTCTGCTGGAACAGCTCAAGCGCCCGAGCCTCCGCCTTTCCTTCCTCGTACACAGCCCAGGCCAGCTCGTCGCGGGCTGCCGCCAACTCCGACTCGTCCCCCACGGTGTGCCAGAGCGCGATCGCCTGCTCGAGTCGATTCAGCGCGGCCGCGAACCGGCCCAGCGTCGCGTCGATCGCCCCGAGGTAGGTCAGCGCCCTGGCTGTGAGCGGACCGTCGTCCACGTTTGATGCCAGCGCGTCTTCGAGTCTCCGCGTGCCCTCCGCGAAATGCGATCTCGCCAGCCAGAACCAGCCGAGCGCGCCGGCGAGCTGGAGATGGCGCAGGGGGTCGCGGTCGAGCAGTTGGTCGAGCGCGGCGCGGAGGTTGTCGTGCTCTCGCTCGAGTCTTCCGGCCCAGGTTAGGCCGCGGTCGAACCGCTCCGCGTAGGCGAGTTCGCTGACTGCGAGGTAGTGATCTGCGTGCCGGCGGCGCACGGCCTCGCCCTCGCCGCCTCCCTCGAGGAGCTCGTGGGCGTACTCGCGGATCGTTTCCAGCATCCAGAAGCGATCGCCGGTTCGCCGCAGCAGGCTCTTGTCGAGCAGCGACTGCAGGCCGGCGACGTCGGCGCCCGCGACCTGCTCGGCGGTCTCGAGCGTGCAGCCGCCCCGGAAGACGGCGGTCCGGGCAAAGAGCCGCTTCTCGTCCGCCGAGAGCAAGTCGTACGACCAGTCGATCGTCGCCCGCAGCGTCTGCTGGCGAGGGTCAGCGCCGCGGCCCGCCATGAACAGGTCCAGTCGCTGCGAGATCCGCTCGACGATCTGGGCGGGGGTGAGCACACTGACCCGAGCGGCGGCGAGCTCGAGCGCCAGCGGCAGGTTATCGAGCTGGCCACACAGCTCGGCAACGGCCTCGTCCGGCTCGATGCGCGCCCGCGCGCAGAACAGCTCGACCGCCTCAGGCTCGGCCAGTGCCTGCACCGGGTAGACAACCTCGCCGTCGACCCGCAACAGCTCCCGGCTGGTGACGAGCACGCGCAGATTCGGACAGGCCCGCAGCAGCCCGGCCAGCTCGACCGCCGACTCGACCACCTGCTCCAGGTTGTCGAGCACCAGCAAGAGTCGCTTGTCGCCGATGTGCCCCGCCAGCTCCTGCTTCGCACCCAGCGTCTGCGCGATCGTGTCCACGACCAGCCACGGATCGCGCACCGGCGCCAGCCCGACCCAGAACACCCCGGCGCCGAACTCGCTCACCAACTCCCCCGCCGCCTCGACCGCCAGCCGCGTCTTCCCCGTCCCACCCGGTCCGGCGAGCGTCACCAGCCGCGCCGCCTCGTCCCGGATGAGCGAGACGACCTCCGTCACCTCCTGCTCGCGCCCCACGAACGAGGAGAGCGGCACGGGGAGGTTCGTGGTCGAAATCGTGCGCAGCGGCGGAAAGCGATCGGACCCGAGCTGAAACAGCGAGACAGATTCGGCGAAGTCCTTCAACCGGTGCTTCCCGAGGTCGAGCACGTCCTCGGCGACGAGCTCGCGGGTCGCTCCCGAGAGCAGTACCTGGCCGCCATGGGCGGCGCTCATGATCCTGGCCGCCTTGTGCACGTCCGGCCGACGTACTTCGGCGGATCGAGGAGCGGCTCGCCCGTGTGCACGCCGACCCGGATCCGCACCGGCCCCTCCGCAAGCGACGCCATCGCCTGTTCCACCGCCGTTACCGCTTCCGACGCCGACGCGAACGCGTAGAACAGGCCGTCGCCCGCGTCGTCGACCTCGTAGCCCGAGTGCGCGCCGAAGGCTCCCCGCAAAGCACGACGGTGGTCGGCCAGCGCCTCCTTGTAGGCCTCGGCGCCGAGGTCGTCGAGGAGCGCCGTCGAGCCCTCGACGTCCGTGAACACCAGGGTCACCGTCCCCGAGGGCTGCACGTCGCTCATCGTGCGCGATTGTCCCCCGATGGACGCGGCGACCGCAATGCCGCCTCGATCCACTTAGCTGGCCCGGGGGCGCCGACTACCTCGCGAGAAGTCGTCGTTCGAGTCGACGGTTCGAGTCCGTCAGAGGGCTTCGCCGAGGTACCTGCAAATTGGCATGTTGTGTTGCCTGCGATGGCGAGATTTCGATTCTTCGCGGGTACGAGACGGGTACATTTCGGGACTAGCGGGCACGCGCGACGTCTCGCGACACAGTCTGGAACCTGCTCGAGAAACTCGATCCCGATCTCCTACTCCAGGAGTTCCTGCAAACAGGCGGTCAGCGTTGCCCGCGCCCGCGTTCACTGTCGTGCGGCCGATGACCTAGTCGGCGAGCCTTAGGTCCGGCTCGAAGAGCC
>CAVRRU010000006.1:0-451994 GCA_963723695.1 uncultured Gaiellaceae bacterium
ACCGCATAGGCTGCTCGGCTCGTTGAGGAGACTGCTCGCAGTGATGTCCATCTTCGTCGGCACGGTGATCGTCGGGTTCGATCCCAGTCGCCTTGACCGAGTGCTCTTCGTCCTCCCCCGAGGACACGGCATCCATATGCACGATCTCATCGGGGCCGCACTCGTCACGCTCGGGACTGTCTTTCTCTGGCGGACGCATCGCTCCGATTGACCCCCCCAAGCGGCCATCTAGGCAAGCATGCTCGAGGGGGCATGCTTCCCCTCGGGGCCGGGGCCACTTGGTGAGAGCCGAAGCTGCGGCCCTCAGGCAGCCACCCGGCCCCTGCATAGAGTGTGAGTGCGGGCCCGTTCGTCGGTGAGGTTCGACCCCTGCAGATACGGGGAAGCCGACGCGGCTGACGAGCTCGGCCCCTCTCCCCCCAATGGTTGCCCCGAACGGAGCATGGCTACAGCTCGGCTGAGGTGGCACCCTGGAAAGGCATCAGGAGAGGCTGGGCGTAGTCAGACAGAATGGCCGGAACGGCTCTCACGAGGGCCGGGCGAGGGAGCGGTAGTGCCGCAACTATCCCTTCCTCCTACGTCCAGCCTCACCGCGATGCCGCTGTGCGTGCCCGAGCTGGTGTGTTCCGGCGGCGTAATCCGCTCTAGAGACGTAGCTCGCCCCGAGCCTCCTTAGCGAGCAGCGCGGCAACTGGATCTGTTCCCGGCGATGTGCCACTGACGCCCTTCGAGATCACGGGCAGGCCACGACGCCGATCGCTGTTGTGCCCATCGGCCGAGCGGCGGTACACCTTGCCGTTCGAGTCGGGAGGAGCGTCGCCGGCCTCGAGCAGGATTGCCGCCGAGCTTCCTCTCGTCCTCGAGTCTTTGCATCGCAGCATCGAAGCGCGGCAGGCGTGGCGGCACAGGTTGACCCTACGCCCATCCGTTTTCTAAGGGGTATACACTGGTGCCCGTGGCGGCAACACGCTCGGGTTACAAGGTGGTCGTGTCGGCGGCCGTCGAACCCGAGCAGCGCGACGAGCTCGTGCGTCGGGCCGTCGCGGGTGACAGGACGTTGAGTCAGGAACTCAGACGTGCGGTGGCCCGCTATCTGGATGCACCTCCGGGGTTGGCTGCTGTGGCGGGTTCTGCCAAGGGGCCCGCCGCAGATTCATCGGGGACGTCGTGAGCCTGCGGTTGACGCTGCGGCTGAGCGGGGAGTCCTTGCTCGAGGAGGGCTTGCCCGACGAGATAGCCGCGAAGAAGCGCCGGGCACACGACGCCAAGCTGCGGCCAAAGCGTCAGGAAGTAGCCCGCCGCAACCCGCGCTGGCACGAGCTCGAGGAGGTCGACCTCGTCGCGCGTGGACGTGGCTGGTTCGTGTCCGCATCGACTGATGAGATCTTTCAGCCGGCGAGGGGCACGATCTTCGCGCCGTATTCGATCGACGTGGTGTCCGACATGGCCGAGCTCTGGTTCTACGTCGATCGCGACGGCGAGCTGCACTTCCTCGAGCGGGTCAGGAACCCGGCGACGACGTGGAGCGAGTACGTCGCTCGGCAAGCACGGCGGGGCCGGTGACCTACACGTCGCTCATCCGCTTTGCACCGCTGACGACACTCGAGCGGGTCAACGACGAGCGGTGGAAGCGGCCGGGTCGAACGATGTACGACGCGGCGCTCTCGCGCTGCTGCCGGGAAAGACCGAAGTGCCATTGCTCGTCGACCACAACGACGATCGCCGGATCGGCACCGTTCACACCCTCACCCGCTTCGAGGACACCGACGGCCCCTGGCTTGCCTGCATCGCGGAGATCGAGGACGTTCCCTGCTGGCTGCGGAAGAACGAAACGAAGGTGAGCTTCTCGTACAAGCCCGCCGCCACGAGTCACGACGTCTTCGGCTGCGAGATCTCACGGCGCGGCTACATCACGGAAGTCTCGGTGTTGAGTCCGGCGACGGTGCCCGCCGAGCCACTCGCCAAGGTGCTGACGCTCCACCCGACTGAGCAAGCCCTCACCGGCCGGTGGGCCGATCATGTCGGGCCGGATCGTTCGCGTCTTCACGCCGCCGAAGATCGTGGTGCGCTGAGCGGCGACGTGGCCGATTCACCCGAAGACGAGGTCTGCGCAAGGAGAGAGCGCCGTGCGGCGCCTCTCTCCATGGGTGGTAGGACGTTCGTGCTGCCCCACCTACTGCATCCAGAGTTGCCCGTTGCCGAACCGATAGAACGTTTGACTTCCTTCGATCTTCGTCTGGAGAACCAGCGCGGGCTTGACGACTGCAGGCTTCTTCTTCTCAACCGGCAGCCGGACCGGCTCACGGGTAGATCCTGTCGCGACCGGTGCGAAAACTCCCACCGCGGCGGCGACTCCGATAATGACAGCGGTACGCTTCATCGAGTGCTCCTTCCATTCGTGGCTCGTCATGAGTCGAACCTAGAAGGAGTCGATCCCTGTGTCGCTCGCGTGCGCGACGCTGCGAACGTAACGTTCGTTACACGGATAGGGCCGGTGCTGTGAGTGCGCCGCAAACGGCTCTTAAGCCACGCTTTGTGACGGGAGTGCCGAGCGGTGACCCCCGCCGTGGAATTTCCCTCCCCGCGCAGCACGATGGGGAAATCCTCTGAGCTGATGCGAGCGAATGCCGCCCCCGCGTAGACGAAAATCGCGATACAACGCGGCGCGGTACGACGGCCCGCACCGGGCAATACGCCGTCGGCTCAACCCGGTCGTCCAGACCGGCACCCTCAACTGTGCTCGCTGTGGTGAGCTCATCGAGCCCGGCACGCCGTGGCAGCTCGACCACCGCGACGACGGCCGCGGCTGGCTCGGCCCATCCCACCAGAAATGCAATTCACGGGCGGGCTGGGAGAAGATGGTCGCCTCGGCCAACGGTGGCCGCATCGGCTTCGAGGAACAGCCGTACAGGTGGTCACAACGATGGAGCGAGGATCCTCCGCCGGGTACGACGGTGAACATCAGCGGCAGCCCGGGGTTCGTCGAGCTCTACATCGGAAACGGGGTCTGGCAAACGGTCAATCGGCGCAGCGTCGGCGACTAGTCGCCGACCACGGCTGCTGGCGTGAGCCGCCCGCGAGAACGCAAGGAACAGGAGCGGTAGGTTGCCCGGGTGGAGGACGACCGAGGGTCGACCACACCCCCTCCGGAACCGTTCGGCGATGACGACGGCGACGTGATTGGCGAGCCGCGATGGCCGATGGTCGGAGCCGTCGTCGCCGTGATCGTGCTTACGCTGCTCCTGCCTAACGGCCTCCGACCCGGCCCAAGCTGGGCGCTCCCGGTGCTCGAAGCCGTCCTGCTGGTGGTGCTCATCGTTGGTGATCCCGGCTCGATCAACCGGCGGTCTCGGGAGTTGCGTGCCGTCGGCATCGCGCTTGTGGCGGTGCTCGTCCTGAGCGCAATGGCGGCGACGGGTCAGCTGATCGACTCGATCGTCACGGGCGGGCCGGAGACCGACTCGGCGAGCGAGCTACTGCAGGCGGGAGCGATCGTCTGGGTCTCCAACAACATCGCATTCGGGCTTCTCTACTGGGAACTCGACAGCGGCGGCGCGGCGGCGCGTGCGCACGGCTTGCCGCCGTATCCCGACCTCGCCTTCCCGCAGCAGCTCAACCCACACGTCGCCGCCCCGGGCTGGCGCCCGCGTTTCATCGACTACCTCTATCTCGGATTCACGAACGCCACCGCCTTCAGCCCGACGGACGCGATGCCTCTCGCCCCGTGGGCGAAGATCGCGATGACCGTGCAGTCCCTCATCTCGCTCGCCCTGCTCGCGCTGGTCATCGCCCGCGCCGTCGGCGTTCTCAACTGATCCCGCTCGTCGCGTGGATGTGCATGGCCTGCCTGCTCGACGACCACCCGGAGCTCGGCCGCGGCCTCGACATCGCACGCGAGTACGGCGTCGCAGACCTGGACGAGCTCGGTGAGTGGATCGTCGGCGACGTCAGTCGACTCGAGCGAGACTAAGACGCGGGCTACGTCAGGGGCCGGGGAGGCCCTCGTCGAAGGGCATCGTGCAGACGGCTTTTGCCGAGATGCTCCACGATCCGATGCCTTGCGGGGCAACGGCCCATACGCCCCAGCCGTTCGGCATGCCGGTCGGCAAGCCGCCAGGCCCGGCGTACGGCGTGCCGCCTATCGGCGTGTTCTCGGTCACCGTGACCTGCGCCGCTACGGAAGCTGCGGCGTTGATCATGTAGCCGCCACCAGTCGCGACCTCACCCGGATGGCAGACGCGGTGAACCATCTTCGTATCGAAGCCGTTGGCGGTCTGGAACACCGTGCTCGTCGAGGCCATCAGTTCGTGCGTCCAGGTAGATGGGCCAGCTGGCCCTGGGACCCCCTGTGGCCCTGGGATGCCTTGCGGCCCCACAGGCCCCTGTTGCCCAGGAGTGCCCTGAGGCCCAGGCGGCCCTTGAGCTCCCTGAGGGCCGACTGGCCCTTGAATTCCTTGGGCGCCTTGCGGCCCTTGCTGGTTCCAGGACAGCGTGCGCTCCTTATTGGCGTCACACTTCGCCCCGGCCTCGGCGTCGATCGTGCGCAGGACGCCGTTCGCCTTCGCGTAGCACGCAGAGATGGTTCCGTTTGCGCCCGGAATCGCACCGAGCGATACGCCCGCAACGACCAAGGCTGCACAAGCGCCCCCGACAACCGGCACGATCACTTTCCAACCAAGCACTTCGTCTCTCCTCCGTTGAATAACGCCGACAAAGACGATGGAGGGAGAACCCGCCGGTTCCCCCGCCATCGCTAGAAGCGTGTCCTGTACTCGCCTCGCCCGATAGGACACGTTTGGGTCTATTCGCTGGCTGACTCGAGCGCGACTGCCGCTGCCGCCGCGTTGTATTCGTGACGCTCGAGGTAGTCCTCGAGCTCCGACTCGCGGATGCGGATCGCCTTCGAGGAGAGGCGGATGGCCGGGAGCTCGCCGGAGCGGATCCGACGCAGCACCGACTCGGGTGAGATGGCGAGGGTTTCGGCAACCTCGCGCGTGGTCAGGAGCCGCTCGGTCACTTGGCCGATGGCCGACGTAGGTTCAGAGCTTGGCGCCCTGGCACCTCACGCGCACCCCTCTCTTTAAGGGGTGCGTGAGCCACCACGCTGCGTGACCTGCGTGACACCCACCGTGCGGCGTGAACAAGCCAAACCGTGAGGGCCGCATCGAGAGCGTGAGGGGTCACGGGAGGGGTCACGGCAATCACGCACCCTCCGAGCGGGCGAAGTAGCGAGCGAGCCCGTCCGGGTCATCGCGCCTCTCAGCCCGGCTGCGCCCGACAAGGCTTTCGAGCTTTCGTCGGGCCTTCTCGACCTCGTTGCGATTCGGATCTGCCGTCTCGAACATGAGCTCGGCTGCGTCCTTTACGAGCAGTCCATGCAGCGCGTTCGACAGCGCCCCTTCGAGGTCAACCTGCTCGAGCACGACCGACCTTCCAGAGTCGTGGTCGTGGCGCACCGATAGAGGGCCGACCTCCTCCACCGGCTGCTTGAGGTGCCGGAGCTCGACCACAAGATCACCGGGCTCGCCCCAGAGGAGGACGACCGATCCCATGCCTGCAGTCAGCCAGCGCGACCCATAGACGTCCGCCAGGCGCTTGGGCTTCGAGGTCTGTTGTCCCTCCTTGCGCTGGTGGTGAAGCACACATAGCTCGATGTCGGAAGCGATGACACCCTGGAACGCGACGTTCACCCGACTGCCTGCTTCGTCTTTCACCAGGTCGACTGCGACGTCTTTCAACGAGTCGACGAAGACGTCGCTGATGCCTCCGACTTCGCCGACGAACTGGGCTAGCGCTCGCGGATCGGTTCCGAGATCGAAGGGCAGAGGCCCGCGCCAGACGACGAGTCGTTCGCGCAGGAGCTCGGTGACGTCAGCACCGACCATTCGTCGAAGCGAGCTGCCGGCCTGGCGTGGGCGATCCGCGGCGATGTACAGCACGCGCCCTCGAGCCCGTTCGACCGGCATCCCGAGAAGCGTGTCCGTCACGCCGACGCGAGCCAGCATCAACTGTTGCCCGAGTGTCGTCTTACCCACGCCATCGGGGCCGACGAGCATCAGTGGCTCGCCGGCTGCCCATGCGATCGCCCCTCCCGGCTCGCCCCAGACCGCTGGCACCTCGTCGGGTATTCCCTCGAGGAAGCTCGCGCCGTCGAGAGCGAGCGTAAGGTCGAATCGACGCGCTTCCGTGACACCGGCGAGCTGGCGTAGGCGCCAGGACTCGTCTTCCCAGGTAGGCATGTCATCGAACTCGACCGTGTCGACGATCACGCCGACCCCACGAGTTCGAGGATCCGGTGTTGTTCCATGAGCGAGCGCCCGAAGCCGGTCGGCGGGAACAGCTTGTGTGCGTCCGGCCACTTCATCCAGCACGCGTGACACGCGTCGACGTAGATCCCGTTCCGCATCGCGACTGTCCAGACGTCCGGCCGAGTCACGGCGGACAGCTCACCGAAGGCCGGCTCGACTTCGTACACGCAAGGGCGCCTGCAGAGATGACAGCGCGTCACGCAGCGTCCTCTTGGCGTCGTGTCGCTCGGAGCGCGTCACCGACGAACAGGCGAGCGGCCTCGATGCCAACGACCTCGCACACGATCGGGATGAACCACGACCATTCCTCGGCGTCGAGCTCGGTGCGGGCGTCTTCGAGCAGGCCGTGGAGGCTGGCTGTCCAGACCTGTAACGGGGTTCGAGCCGGGCTGTTGTCTAGACTGGAAATCGCGTCGATCCTTTCGAGCGGCCCGGCCTCACCGGGCCGTTCGTCGTTTACGCGGCTACACGCTTGAGCTCTGTGAGCAGATCCGCGTAGGCGATCTCGTGCTCGCGCTTACGCGGCCGGGAACCTCGCTCCCACCTGTAGATCGCTGTCCACGAGACACCGAGCGCTCTCGCCATCTCGTGCTGCGACACGTCGGCCGCCTCGCGGATGCTTCGACGCTCTGCCGGCGGGGGGAGCACCCGTCGTGCCCGAACACGCTCGAGGAGCTCCGCTTGAGGCTCTGCCATCGCTCTCCCTTCCGACTCGGTTATCTGAGCCGTGTCACTCACGCAGGCGACGATAGCACCTCCGTAGGGAAGAGTCACCTTGCTAACCGTGTCACTTCCGTGTAGTCTCAGCGCGTGTCCCGAAGACTCCCGAGAGAGCGGCCGCCGCTCGTGGTCGTCCCCGGCTACGGGGGATGGGCCGAAGTCACCTGGCGCGAGACCATCACCGCCTACGTCCGCTTCGTCCCCGGCGACGAGCAGCCGTGGAAGTTGCGGATGGTCGAGCTACGCGTGACGGAGCCGTGGCTGCACCTGCACCGTGACTTGCCCCTTAGCCGGATCGAGAATGCTGTCCACGCCGACGTCCTCGTCAGGTACGAGCTCCTCCAGCACATCGAGAGGCCCATGTCCGACGACTTTGCCTCGTTCTTCGAGATGAAGCAGGCGATCGAGAAGGGCATGTCGGAGCGGTATCGCCTCGAGAGGCCGGCGACACGGCGGCTCGGCGACGATCACTACCGCGCCGTCGCAGAGGCGTACAGAGATGCTGTGGCCTTCGGGCTGAACCCGCGAAAGACGCTCGCCATTGACTCCGACACCCCAGCCGACACCGTGGCGCGGTGGATTCGAAAGGCTCGCGAGAAGGGCTATCTCACCGCCGCCGAGCCTGGAAAAGCAAGCGGCGCTCTACCCGAGACAAAAGAGGAGGCCGAAGTTGCCAGCTGACCAGGAGGGCCAGGTCTACGACACTAAGAACGGCAAGGGGATCCGCTGGTACGACGAACACGGCGTGCGTCGACGCAAGTCAGGCTTCAAGAGTGCGAGCGAGGCTCGCCGCTGGTTCCGCATCGTCGAGTTGAAGCGGATGCGGGGCGAGACTCCCTCCGAGGCCCTCACCTTCGACGAGTTCTGTGATCGCTTCCTCGTGCGTTATGCCGCCATCCGCACTCCCACGAGCGTGCAGACGCTCTCCTGGAGGCTTACACGGGCACGCAAGGAGTTCGGCGATACGAAACTGACGGAGCTACGGAGGGGCGAGATCGCAGCGTGGGAGGCAGGGCTTCCGCCGCGATTCAGACACGCGATCATGCGAGCGTTCCGCCAGGTGTGTGGAGCCGCCGTCGAGTGGGGCTACGCGACACAGAACGCAGCCCTGACGGGCAAGAACCCGGCGCCGTCGGTGCTTGAGCGCGATGTGTTGGAACCGGCCGAGGTCGAGCAGCTCGCCGTCGAGATCCGCTCGCCCTATGACGTGGCCGTCATCGTCGGAGCATGGTGCTACCTCAGGCCGGCCGAGCTCCTCGGCCTCGAGAGGGCCGACGTGGGGGAGGGAGAGCTACGAGTGCGAGGCACCAAGACGCAACGCTCACTCCGCACGACACCGCTACCCCTAAGAGCGCGTCAGGCACTCGACGACCTTCCTCCGCGGCTCGATACCCGGCTGCTCTTCCCATCGCCGTCAGGTGGCCGCTACGACCCACGCAACTTCCGCTCGCGTGAGTTCACCTGGGCACGGGAGGCGGCGGGCCTCGACGAGGCGGTGACGCCCTACGTCCTGCGGCACTCGGGGATCAGCTGGGCCCTGCATGCAGGCGTGCCGGCGAGCGACGTCGCAAGGTTCGCGGGAACGTCGCTGACGATGCTCGAACGCACCTACGCCCACCTGCTGAGTGCGTCGACCGAGAGCGCGAGAGCGCGGATGGACATCTTCACGACCGCCACTGCGGACAAGGAAGCGAGGACACAGTGATGCTGCGATACCTGTCGAAGACCCCGAAGAAGGAATACCCGGCCGACGTACGGATCGTCCACAACTTCTGCCCCGGCCCGCACAACGACCCCGGCCGGGATCGCGTCGTTGGACTCGATGGGTTCCGGGTGTGGGTGACTGATGAGCCGAACGAGAACGCGAAGCGCTGCTATTGCGGCTGGCTCGACGGCCGCGAGCACTACGGCACCGCCGGGAGGATCGACGCCGAGGGAAACTCGTGGTGGATGGGTAAGAAGAGAACCCGTTTGGGCGACTAGTGGGCGAGAGGGAGGAGCACGATGACGACCGACACGCATCGCTACCGCAACACCGTCCTGCGAGATCGAAAGGGAAACGTCATCGAGGCGGTGGCCCCCGACATCGACGACGTTGCCATGCCGAGAGGCGTGGACGGGCATCCCGCCGCTGACGTGTACCGCGCCGCGCTCGAGCGCGTCGAGCGCGAGTTCGACAAGCGAGGGGGCGACGTCCGCGCTGAGGAGTGGCTTGGGCTCATGCAAGCTCGGGAGTACCTGGTCGAGATCGACAACGCCGAGATCGAGCACATCAGGAAGCGTTTGGGCCACTAGTGGGCCACGGCCACGAGGCCGAGATTCCCTCCAGAACGACGAAAGCCCCGTATATGCGGGGCTTTTGCGTAGAGCGGACGATGGGACTCGAACCCACGACACCTGGCTTGGGAAGCCAGTGCTCTACCAACTGAGCTACGTCCGCGAAGCGCCTACTTTAGCCGTGTTCGGCGATTCCGCCCTCGCGCTCATGCCCGACTCATGCCCGAAACGGCGTCGAGGCGCTTCAGCAGCGACTCGTGCGCGGTATCGAGCAGGGCTTCGTAGTGCGCCTCGATCATCGACACACTCGTCCCCATGATCCGGGCGAGCTCGTAGACCGTGATCCCCGCCGCCAGCGCGTTCGAGGCGAACATGGAGCGGAGGTCGTGCAGGCGTGCGGGCTGCGCGATCCCCGACGACTCGACGGCCGGATTCCACTCCCGGCGGCGGAAGTTGTGGATATCGAACGGCCCACGCTTGGGGCCGGCGAAGACGTAGGGCGAGTCGAGACGAGCGACGAGGGAGTCGAGCGCCTGGAGCGCGGGAGCTGTGAGCGGGACCTCACGCCTTGAGCGCTTCGTCTTCGTCCCGCGCACGGTCAGGAGCGCGGTTGCCCCGGATCTGCGCGGAGCGAGAGGCGGGCGGGCTGAACCAGGGCCCGTCGCGGTCAGACTGGCTGCACAAGCCAGCCGTAACGCTCAGCGACGAGTTCGGGATCGGGCATGTGGCCACGGTCTTCGGTGATCACGGCGTCTGCGCCAGGAATGTGGCTCGCAAGCCACTCGCCGTGGAGGCGGGGCACGAGTACATCCGACGTGCCGTAAACGACCCGGGTTGGAACTCGGATCTCGGCCACGTCGAAGCCCCATGGTCGAGCGAAACAGAGGTCGTCGTCGACCCAGCCCCAGACTCCGTTACGCAACGCCTCGCTCATGGACTGGCGCATGACATCGTGGCGCTCCGTTCTCGCTAGCTCTGCGCGGTCGGCCTCCGAGAGCTTCACTTCGTCGCCGATGAACTTTGCGGGATCGGCCGCGAACCGTTCGAGTGCTTCGACAGCCTCCCGCTCGAGTTCCGGCACGAGCGCATCCTCGCCCTGGAGCGCCAGGCCGAACAAGCGGACGTTGAAGGCGTCCATGCCCTCGAACCAGTCGAAGTCCACGGCGTCGTACGGTGCGAAGCCGACCGTGCAGGTTGCCCTGCTCACCCTTTCCGATAGCCGCGCCGCGACCGCGAGGGCATGTGGGGCACCGCCCGATGCGCCGATGACGGAGAACTGGTCGATGCCCAGTGTGTCTGCGAGCGCGGCTACATCATCGACGCAGTCGACCACGCGTCGACCGCGCTGCCGCTCGGACTCTCCGTAGCCCGGCCGGTTGTAGGTGATGACCCTCGCCCCGACATCGGCGTAGACGCTCTCGTCGTAGTGCCGCCCGAACCGCGAGCCGGGCGTGCCGTGAAGGGCGAACACAGGAAAGCCAGCAGGGTCGCCCCACTCGGCAAACGTAAGGGCGCGCCCGTCCCGGGCTGTGGCGACTTGAGCGCCTGAGACCACGCCTGGATCGTAGAGCGCGAGCTACCTGCGGATCGACGAGCGCGAGCTCGAGGCGGGCAGGCTGAACTAGGTGCTACTTCTTCTGGCCGGGCGACCAGGCGGGCGCATGGTTTGCTGTTGGCGTCCGCGTGAGGCGCTGCACCCCGCTCCCGTCGGCGTTTATGACGTAGATCTCGGAGTGTCCCCCGAAGGCGATTTTGCGCCCGTCCGGCGACCACTCAAGGCGGTCTTGACTCGGGCGAGCTTCACTCAGGTACCGCAGCCCCGTGCCGTCGGCGTTCATGACGTAGAGCTTCGCAACTATGCAGCAGCCGTCGAGGAATGCGATCCTCCGCCCGTCTGGCGACCAGGCGTGCGAGTGGTTGAGCCTCGGCGTCCCCGTCAGGTTCCGCTGCCCGCTCCCGTCGGCGTTCATGAGGTGGAGGTCCCAGTTGCCGTCGCGGTCGCTTCCGAAGGCGATCACCTGCCCGTCGGGCGACCAGGCAGGAAAAAGGTCAATAGCCGTATTGCGCGTCAGGTTGCGCTGCTCGCTTCCGTCAGCGTTCATGACGTAGATCTCCCGGTTGCCGTCACGGTTGCTGGCATACGCGATCTGCCGCCCGTCGGGTGACCAGGCAGGAAACTCGTCGGGCGCCACGTCGTGCGTCAGCCTCCGCTGCCCGCTCCCGTTGGCGTTCATGACGTAGATCTCGGAAGAACGGGGCCACACACCTTTGACGAAGGCAATCTTCCGCCCGTCGGGAGACCAGGCGGGAAACTGTGCATCGCGTGCAAGCCTCCGCTGCCCGCTCGCGTCGACGCTGACGACGTAGATGTCGTTCACGCCGCGAACGCTGGGCGGGCCCATGTAGGCGATCTTCCGGCCGTCCGGCGACCAGTCATGAAAGCTGGAAGCGACGTTGCGTGCCAGCCTCGTCTTGTCGCTCCCGTCGGCGTTCATGACGTAGAGCTCGTCGAGGCCCCGGCCGTTGGGGCGCGGGTTGTGGATGTAGGCGATCTTCGAATTGACCCCTGGGCTAAAGACGAAGCCGCGCATGGTGGCGAACGCGGAGGCGGTTCCGACGACGAGCACGAGCGCCACTGCGGCGGGCACGACGATGTGCCGCCATCGACGTCGCCCACGCCGGTGATCTGCCTGCGCTCGACTGGGTGCTTGCGCAAACGCACTGCTTAGCCGGTCGGAGGCACGTCGCCGTGCGTCTGCGCTCGGAGTCGCCACTCGTCGTCGGAAATTGCGAAAGAGATTCAACTCACCCACTGAGATCAACTCCTGTTGTCGCGAGCAGATACGCGTCCACGTCTGCCCCTGCAAGTTCGCGTTGTGCGGTCAGACGGGCCCGGTGAAGCCACGTACGTACCGTCCCGACCGGGACGTCGAGTGCGAGGGCGATGTCCTCATAACTGAGGTCTGCGAGCGCGTAGAGGAGCAGCGCGTCCCGCTCGCGGGGGCGCATTGCCGCCAGAGCGCCTGCTAGTCGAGCGTCGAGCGAACTGCCGACTCCTGAGGGCGCCTCGTCCTCATAGGCAACACCTCGGTCGACTCCGCTGCGACTATAGGCGCGAAGTCGACGGCGCTCGGCCCGCCGGTGGCGATGAAGCAAGTTCGTCGCGATCCCGTATAGCCACGACAGGACGCTCCCGGTCGCACGGAAGCTCGCCCGCTGTGAAAAGGCAAGCGTGAACGTCTCTGCGGCTAGCTCGTCAGCAAGTTCACGTCCAGCGCGTCGATGCAAGTACCTGTGTACTTCACCGAAGTGACGATCGAAGATCGGCTCGAACGCTGTCGGCTCATGTAGTGAACGAGCTAGGTACTCCGCGTCCGACGTCGCCTCCACACCCGGACTGTGCCCGAAGTGCGGTGGAAAGTTTCAACTGTCACGCGCTCTGATGCGTCGACCGTCTGCCAGATCCCACGCCCGATGTGGATTTCGACGAGCCCGTTGCCGAGGTTCACCGTCGTCCCCGGCGGAGGATCCTCGCACCATCTCTGTGACCACTTGTACGGCTTCTCCTGAGGGTCGATGCGGCGCGCCGTTGGCCGAGGCGACCATATTCTCCCAGCCGGCGCGTTGGTTGCACTTCGCGTGCGACGGGCCGAGCCTGGGAACGAACAGAGCGGAGGTCTTGCGCAAAGCGGGGCTTAAGACAAAGCCCTGAGATTTAGCTTGAATACACGGTTCGCGGCGCACTTCATGCTGCCACCTCCCAGGCTTCGAGAAGCCCGAGCACCACTAGCTTCGCCCTACCTTCGCGAGTGCGAACGCCTCTGCAATCAGGCGGTCGTGACTCCCCGCGATCCAACGCTCGATCTCCCCGCCAGTCGCGCCGTGGATGACGATCTCACGTGCCGACCATCGGCGACGAGCGTCATCGATCCGAGGCGAGACGACGTGCCATATCTGACGGCGAGCTGGGAAGCTGGACTGATCCCGTCGATCCGCTCACCGCTGACCACCTGGTGCCTCGAGCCGAGGGGGGTCGCTGGTCGGAGCTCCTGCGGGCGCACCGGTCGTGTAACTCGCGACGGGGCGCGGGCATGATGGTTCAGGGCCGGTTCTTGGTGACGAGGTAGGCGGCGAGATGCCCGCCGACGAGGGATCCTGCAACGAGCGCGAGCGCAGTCGGAACACTGCGCCGCTTGGGAACGCCGACTTGCACGAGTACCCGCGTTGCCCACAACCAGAACGGGACAACGACCGTAGGCGCTGTCGCAACCCCACTCGTGTAGCCGCGTGCGAGAAGGCTTATGGCGATGTGGCCGAGCCCGTGCAGGCCGAAGCCGAGGAGGGCGTTCTGGTAGAAGGCGGAGCGGCCCTGCGTGCGGTAGCCCCGCACGGAGGCGGCGGCTACCACGAGCCCGACTGCGGGGACGCCGGTGGCGACGTAGCGCGGCGTGAGGCCTCTCTGTCGTACCGACGCGGGCACCGGAACCCAGTCCGGGAGTCGCCGCGCCAGCGTGCGTGAGTTGGAGCTCATGGTCGCCAGCTCCTCGAGGTCGTTGATCAGCCATGCCACGAAGAGGCCTGCTGTGGCGACTTGGATACGGCTCACGACATCACTTCGCCGTCGATGAGCCGTCGAGAGAAGCTCCAGGTGCGTCCGGGGCCTCTCGATTCTTGGTAGGCGCTCAGCGAATGACCCCCACACCGCGCGGCGCAAAAAGATGACATGAGACCGTGTGGTCGGAGCTCTCAGTCGTCCGGTGCCAGCTCGAAGCGAGCGATGACTCCCGGGTCGCCGCCTTCAGGTACCGGGCGCTCAGGATGGCGTGTCGCCACCCATGCAACTCCGCGCTCCGGGTAGGCGAGGACGTCTGGGAAACGCTTGGTCGAGATGCCAAGCATCCTCACCGGCTGATCCGTGGGGTTCGAGAACGTGTGCAGCCCGTCTGGGCCCTCCGGGAAGTAGACGACGTCGCCGGGTGATAGCTCCTCCGCTCCCTCCGGGGTGCGGACGGTCAGCGTTCCACTGAGGATGAAGAACATCTCCTCGACGCCGTAGTGCATGTGCATCGGACTGTCGGGCGACCGAGGCAGATACTCGATCAGCGACGCCCCGAGCTGGTCGGTCTCGAACGGGTGCCCGAACCAACGGACACGGTTTTCGTCGTTCACCTCATCCCAGGGCTCGTCAGCGAGGAAGTTCAAGCGGCGCATCCACCCTCCAAGTCTGTCGGGTCACTGCAGGTGGATCATGAACCGCGCGGCGCAATGATGGCGGTCAGGATTCGATCAGGCGTCCCTCGTCGTCGTAGGAGCGCTTCGTCCAGACGGGCTCGCTTGATCAGGTACTCCTGCGACGTGCAACGTGAGGGCGAAGACGTCGAGGTCGACGACCGGGCGATGGTCGGAGGGTTACACGGCGAGACGCCTCGTCGTGCGAGGAATCTTGTGCCTGACTCATGCCCGAAACGCCCTCACGCACCTATGCGGAAAATCGGGCCGTGATCGGCCGCAAGCGGCGTAGCTATGCGGTATCGCTCGGCGTGCCTCCGACTGGCTCGTGGTGTCCGGCATGGCTTGGCAAGCCAGTGCTCTACTGACTGAGCTACGTCGCGCGCCGAGGATTCTAGCCGCGGTGCTGCTCTCGGCCTTTCGCGGCCGACGCCAACTCAGCACCAACTCGACGGTCCCCCAACGCCGCATTGATGCCCGCTCTCAGGTCGCGGGCTAGAGCCTCGAAATCCCGATCCTCTGGGAGTTTCGTTTCGCGGCCCTGCGTGAAATCGAGCCGCGCTCGAACATCTCGCAGCCATGCCCGAAGCCGCTCGACCTCCTTCTCAAGCTCCTCGTACGTGTTCACGCGGTGGAGCAGCAACGGCGCATCGTGCAGATTGGGGGCATACGGGTCGACGACGACCGTCGCACGCGGCAGCGGACCGACAAGCCTCAACCTGGCGCCGTGCCCATCCTCGTGCCATGGCCGCGCCGTCGCGTGTGGCCGCAGTTCTCGGTCCCGCGCAAGAGCCTTGTCCACGCTCACTGGGGCCTCCCGGAGTTGATGCCTCCGCGAGCTTGCCATACGAATCCAGGCGATTGCGGAACGCGTCGTCTGCGCCCGTCACGAGGTGCCCGTACGTACGCTCGATCATCTCGACGCTCGTCCCCAGGTAGCGGGCAAGCTCGAACGTCCCGACGCCTGCTGCGAGCGCGTTGCACGCGAACGTGCCGAAGGACGTAGGGAACGGGAGAGAGACGTGGCGAACGAACGCACTGGGAGCGGCTCTCGCGGCCTGCGTGGGTCGCGGCCTACAGCCGAGTCGGACCGCATTTCCGCACAGGACGGCTCCGGTCTCACCGCCTTGCAGCATCGGTCCGAGCACTATCGTCGGCGGTGCCCTCGAGTCGGCTGGACGAGCTCGGCTCCGCAGGCGAGGCAGACCATAAGGAGGCGCTCGGTCACGGCCTCGGCTCCTCGTGCCGATGAGAAAACCGAACGTCGGGTCGACCACGAAGCTCCTCCTCAGGGGAGAGGGAAAACGGAGGACGCGGCCGGACCCGACAGGCTTGGCTTCGCTCCTCCGTGCGTCCGTCCTCTACGCGGCGTGTAGGACGAGAGCTCCCTCGCCGCGAACGCTCTCGGGACCGGCGTGCTGCACCAGGGGCGAGTTGGTCATCCAGCTCTGTGATTGTCTGAGCTGAGCCGGGTGGTCTTCTCTGCGGCACGTATGCTCCGCGCCATGGTGCCAGACGACGAGTTCGTGGCGATGGTGTCGCGTGCAAACGGATTCCGCACCGAGGTCGCGAGCCTCGGATTCAGCGGCTCCGAGATCGATTCGAACGTACGCGCGAGGCTGTACTGGAATCCGAAGGTCCCACAGCTCGCAGCCGGCCACGAAGCGCTCGCGAACGAGATCCACGCGCTCCTCAACGACTCGAGGCTTTCGGCGCCGCAGGCAGCCCAGCTCGAGCACGAGTACTTTCCCACGCGCGTGCATACGTAGGTCCCCTAGATGCAACTCGCCGGCACGGCTGTCACCGACCGCGACACCTTCGAGCTCGCACGAATCCTCCGCGAGGGTGGCTTTCCGGAAGTCGCGCAGAAGCTCGAGAAGGGGGCCCATGCTCGGAACGAAGATCCTTGGCCTGTCGATCGGCGACCGCGCGCCCATGATCACGGTGCTCGGAGATCAATCGACCGCCGGGCTCGCGGAGTTCCGGACGGTGCTCTTGCTCGAGCACGAGGGGCGTGTGCGCCAGGGTCTCGTGGAACCGTCGCGGTGACATGGTTTTCATCCTGCGAAACGGGGCATCTCCGAGACATGCCCGCGAGAGCGTTCGTCATCCGCTTCCCCAACGGCGACTTCGAGTACGACGTGCGGCGAGGCGCCGCTCCGACGGTCGGGGAGACGATCCGCAGGAGAGGGATGCTGTGGTCGGTCACGCGTATCGCGCAAGGCGAACGCCCCACGGTCCATGTCGCTCATGTGGAAGGACCAGCGTCCAAGTCGCGGCCAGGGGTAGTTTCTGGCCTCGGAGGCGTGGCCACTGACCTCCGCTAGACTGCGCCCTCTTACATAGCTCCTCCTTCCGCCCTGACTGCACCCAGCCCTCAGCCAATGCGTCAGGACGAGCGGAGAGAGAGACGCTGTGTCTCCGAGTACGCCGATCCTGATCCTTCGGTTCCCCGACGGCGACGTCGAGCATCGATCCACGCGCGGTGAGCTTCCGGTGGGGACAGAGCTTCGGAGTAGAGGCGCTCTGTGGCGAATCTCTAGGTACGTGGGTGACGCGGCGATGCTCGAGTCTGCGGAGCGAAGCGACCCCGCCGGAGGTGCGCCTTCCGTCATCCCGAGCCCTCTGGGCGACGATCCGATAACGCTCGAGGTGCTCGCCGAGATCTGACGGCAACACAGTGGGCGCGTACGGGCGCCCGTTCACGACTCGTCGCCCTCGCCCGCGAGCTGCTTCATCGCGTCCAGGAGGTCGCGGATCTCCTCGCCGTGGTCGGCGCCGAGGAGACGGACGAGCCGGACCGCGGTGGTGCTCAGGATCCGGGCGCCGTCTCCGTTGAGAGCAGTCGCTCGACCCGCTCGCGGACGTCGGCCCGTCGGCCGATCTGGGCGCCGTACAGGAGACCGACGGAGTCACCGCGAACGTCCCGTCCCGCACATCGTGACCGAGGTGGCGGGGCACGTCGATGTCGGAAGGCAGGCGTTGATTAGGTCCGAGCCAGGGCCTCGACGCGGTCATCATGCGGACGCTCCGCGTCGGCTCGCAGAAGTAGCCGCCACGAGGGGAGGGCTCCACTGAGGAGCCTTCCCCTTCCGTACAACGCCTTCACACAACGTCCCTACCCTGACGGCGTGCTTCGCGTGGCCATGTGCGTAGCTCTCGCCGCCGGTATCGCCACGATTGGTGTCGCCGCTGCACCGGCCGCCGATCGAGCGGACGAATCGGTCTTCGGCGGGCTCGGGACGTGGGTGGACATCTACGACGGGAGCGTCTACGCAGCTCCGGAGCGGACGGCGCAGCGCATCTCGGCGCGGGGAGTGAAGACGGTCTGGGTCGAGACCGCGAACCACGGCGCGCCGGTGGACGTCGTCAAGCCCCTGCAACTCGGTCGGCTCGTCGACGCGCTCCATGCGCGCGGCCTTCGGGTCGCCGCGTGGTACCTGCCGGGACACGTGAAGCCCGCCCTCGACGAGCGGCGTGTGCTCGCAATGCTGGCCTTTCAAACCGCGACCGGCGGCCGGTTCGACGGCGTGGCGCTCAACATCGAGGCAACCAAGCTCCGGAACGCGACGCTCCGCTCGCGGCGCGCGGTCGCGCTCACCGAGCGGCTGCGCGAGGAGGCGGGGGAGACGCCGCTGGCGATCATCCCGTTCAACCCACGCGGCCTCGAACGGCGGCCGTCGACATGGCCGCGCTTCCCGTGGGCAGAGCTCGCGGAGCACGCCGACGCGTTCGCGCCGATGATCTACACAGGCGGCGCGTTCAAGGGTTTCGACGCCACGTACGGGTACGTCACACGCGCGCTGCGATTGCTTCGCGTCAATACCGGCCGCCCGGACGTCTCCATCCATGTTGCCGGCGGTGTCGCCGACAGGCTCGGGACGGAGGAGCTGGCCGGCTTCGCAGCGGCAGTCGAGGACGACGGCGGGACCATCGGCGTCAGCCTCTACGACTGGATGACGACGCCTGCGCGCGCGTGGACGGCGCTCGCCCCGGTCAGCGACTAGCAGTAGCTGAGGGGTGGAGCAGCGGCACGACACCTCGCCAGCTTGGGAGGATCGCGAGGACTGAGCGAGGCGTGATCACGCGCACTTGCCCGCTCCGCCTCGACATGCGCTGCGTGTAGCCGCCTGGCGTCCAGCGCATCAGCTCGTCGTCGAGGACCAGCCACGGCTCGTCCTCGTCCAACACGAACGCACCGTTGGGCAGCCCGGACAGCGGCGCCATGTGATGACGCTGCTTTCGCGTGTCTGTCAGACGCTCAGCGTGGAGTTGTGCGTCGATGGCATCCGCGCCGAGGTCTCCCGGATGGAGATCGCGCCAGAGCTCGCCGAAGCGAACGTAGTCCTCACGTCGGCAGAGCGCACAGGGACGGTGTCCCGCGGCGAACGCCGTCGCCTCGTCGAGGAAGAAGAGCTCGGTGAAGCGACCGGGCTGAAGCAGGCGCTTTCGACGCCAGCCGCGGAACTCGAGCCGGCACGCGATCCAGCGCTTGCCGTTGTATCCGCGGCGGATTCGGCCGGACGAGTCGTGAAGGCAGCCGCGGTTGCCATAGACGAGGCCACGGGCCGGGTCGGCGACCAGCGCCCCGAGCGGCGTGACCCTGTTCTGGAGCGGCAATGGCGCTAGCCCGCCGAGGCTCCTCGGAGGCGATCGCGGGTCTCGAGCAGGTGCTCCGGAAGCACCTTCACGTCGGCGAGCACGGGCATGAAGTTCGTGTCGCCCGACCAGCGCGGCACGACGTGAAGGTGGACATGGTCTGCGATCCCTGCTCCGGCGACGTGCCCGAGGTTCCATCCAAGGTTGAAGCCATCAGGTCGGTACACCTCCGTGAGTGCGTTCATTCCGGCGACTGCGAGGCGGTTGATCTCGACCACCTCGTCGTCCAAGAGCTCACCGAGGTGTCCGACATGGCGGCGCGGAGCGACCATGAGGTGCCCGGACGAGTACGGGTACTTGTTCAGGAGCGCGATCGCCGAGGCGTCCGCGTCGACGAGCAGGGAGTCGGCGGCGTCGAGTGCGCCCGCGGCCTCGTCACAGAAGACGCAGCCTGCCTGCTCGCCCGCCTGCTTGATGTACTCGAGTCGCCACGGCGCCCACAGCGGGTTCGGCATGGGCCGTTTGTATCACCGCCCGTTTGCACCTCGTGGCGCCTCCCTCGTAGACTCCGGGCGTGAGCTATGTCTTCAAGCTAGGTGGCGCCGCGATCGCGTTCCTCCTCATCGGCATCCTCCTCGTCCTGATCTTCGATGCCATCTGGTTCCGCGTCGGGTTCGGAGCTGCAGCCGCGATCGTCGCGGGCGGCCTGATCTTCTGGGCCTGGAGCGTGGATCGCAGGGAGAAGGCGAAGCGGGCCGACCTCCCGCCCGTGTGACCTGAGGGTTTTCGGCGCACTCGTCTCGGTCGTCGTCGGAGTCGTGCGCTCGGCGTGCGCGGGGTCGGAGGCGCAAAGCGTCCAGACAGCCAGCGCCAGTGTCTCCCGCGTCGGAGACGGGGATACGCTCGTCCACGCCGCAGGAACGAACGTCAACGTCGAGCTCGTCCGCCGCGGAGCAGCGGCGCCGTACTTCCGGCAGAGAGCCGAGGGTCGCCGCGCCGCCGAGCTGCTGGATGCGGTCGCCGAGGCCCGCGAGGCTCGCCGGGGCATGTGGGGCGAGTGCCGCGTGACGTGGGTCGCAGACCAGCCCGTCCTCACCCGAACGGGGTAGGACGTCCCCCGCACGAGGGACGGCCGCGGGGGGAACCCAGACCTTCGGCGCGGCGACCTCTGGACCTCATGTGGGCGCTGGTTGGAGCCGATGAGGCTGAACTGTGGACGTGTTGGCTGAAGATCACGAGAGGGAGGCAGTAGTGACTGCGGCTCAGTTCGAGCTCATCGACGAGACAGAGGCAGAGTCGATCCTCCGGTGGCGGTTCGAGGAACTCGTCCGCTCCGGCTACGACATCGGATCCGCGCTCGTCCTCGCGTCTCACGTCGAGATCGACCTTCACGATGCGTCGCGGCTCACGCGTCGCGGCTGTCCTCCCGAGACGGCTCTACGCATCCTCCTGTAGGTGGTGGGAACCACAGGCTCGAGCCCCGGTGCGGCGGGGGCTCCGGTCTGTGTGTCTAGCCCCTGGGGCACGCGGAAACTGTACGACCTACGTACGGAAGCACCTTCCACGCGAACGGTCAGTGTTCCGCGGAGCAGCTTGCCTGCGGCGCTGCGCGGCACCGTCAGCGTGCATCGCGCGTGCCCGGCTGAAAACCACCTCGGGCACGAATCGTCGAGCCACCGACCCGGACCGTGCAACGCGTTTGACGGAAGGTCGCGATAAATGGCGATGGTGACACGGAACGTGACGACGCCGTCTTACCCGTTCGAGACGTCCACCCGCGTGATGTCCGGCGCGGCGTTCGCGACCTCGGCACCTTCGCCGCCGGCAGCCCGTTGGTCTCCGGCCGGGTCCGAGAAGCACGTCCGCGAGGCCTGCAGCGGCCAAGACGAGACCGGCGAGCGCGGCCGCCGCGGCGACGAGCGGGCCCTTGCTCACGCACGAGATTCTCTTGCGCAGACCGGAAGCCCGCTAGCGCGCTGCTAGAGCCAGCGCTTCCGTAAAGCGACGTCGGCGAGGTGACGGAACCCGCTCTAATGCGGGTTTCGTCGTTCTGAGGTCGGCTGAGATCAGCTCAGATGGGTAGAACTTTCTACCCCGAGCGTCTCTCTGACGTTTGAGATGATCGCGCCGTGGCCGTCGGAGCGACTGGAGCAAGATCAGCACCGACGACCTGATCACGATCGACGAGCTGTTCGATCGTGAAGCACGAGCTCGGTTCCCATCGCCGAGGGTTCCGGGCACGTGCGTCATGATCGCGATCGTTCTGGCGTTTTTCTGGCGTTTGAAATGATCTCGCCGACTCGTTCATCGTCTCCGAACTGGTCTTCTGGACTGCCGTGCTCGGCATCGCCGGAGTCATCGACGGTGTTCTTCGCGTCACCGTGGACTGAGTGCAGGATCGAGCGCGCAGACGCGAGGCGCGTGACTTCCGACGCGCCACACGACTGGTCGTCGACGAAATGCAGGCTGCCGCCGAAGCTCTCCGTTTCATCAGGCGAAGGAGAGGCCACTCTCGTCCGACGTGAGGGCGTTCACTCGAGCTCCCTTCGTGGGAGGCGGAGCGCGAGATTCTTGTGCCGCGTCGCTCGCTGATGATGTTTGGCATGACCGTGAGCCACGCGTCGAGGGCATCGACAAAGGGCGTCGCGCACTGTCAGTGGCGCCTTATGACGAGCCTCTTCACCCTGGCTGGATCGCGACCGCTCGGCAAGCAAGCGGATGAGCCTCGACAGAGACGCGGTGCTCCTACTCGACGCCAAGCCAGTAAGGACTGATCGCCCGAGTCGTTTTGCGCAGCGCGGTGCGGGGGTCACTGGCGAGCGCATCAGAAGATCGAGGGGTCGAGTATCACCCGAGTGCCGCGTACTTTCCTCACGCGGCGGTGACTTGGTACCTCAACGCCGCTGCTCTTCCGTCGGCCTGTAATTCGACCCGTCTGCGGTCTCCTCGATGCTCTTGCTGTCATCTCGGAGGCTGGAGCCGTCGGCCATCTCCGACTCGGTCTCCTCGTTGTCCCGATAGTTAGACCCGTCCGCACGCTCATCGATTGACTTCGAGTCGTCTCGGAGGCTGGAGCCGTCGGCCTGCTCTGAATTGGACATGAGCCCTGTATACCCGCGCCCGTCAACTGATCAAGCCTCGCCGTACGTATCGACTCCAGCTGCCCCGCGTCGCGAGTTGCACGAGCGGTGCGCCGCCGGAGCTCCGACCAGCGACCGCCGTCGGCTCGAGGCACGACGTGGTCGGCGGTAAGCGGATCGTCGAGATCAGTCCAACTCCCCGGCATGCCGCAGATGTGACACGTCGTCGCGTAACGGATCCGTCTCGCACGTCGTCGATGGTCGGCACCGAGCCCGCGCCTGGTCGTCTTGCCGCAGAACGAGCAGTAGCTCCTGGTCGTCAGCCTTCCGCAACCGAGGCAGGGTCGCGTCACGACTAGCTACCTCTCAGGTCTGTCATGATCGGTCGAGTCAAGACAGGGCATGCAATCCCAGTTCCTGCCCTGGGCTTGGCGAGGCTCTGAGAGGCTCTGGCTCACCGGGGCCTCTCGCCTCAGAGACGCAGTTCGCCGCGAGCCTCCTTGGCGAGCAGCGCCTTTACCGGGTCGGTGTGGACGGTCGCGCCTGTGACGTTGCGCCCGATCGCCGGTAGACCGCGAAGCCGAGCCGGGTTGGCGCCGTCGGCCGAGCGACGTCGCGGCATCGACCCGTTCCCTTCCGGGAAGTCGCCGGCTTCGAGGAGGATTGCTGCCAACTTCCGCGTGTCCTCGATCCTCTCGAGCGCCTGGCGGAAGCGGGGAAGCGTCTCAGCCACGAGCCGACCCTACCCCGTTCTTGCGGTTTGTCAGCCTGCTCGTAGCCTTTGCAAGTCGCTCGCTATGCTCCGGGCTGATGAAGACCGAGCGAGTCTGCTCAGCGCGTTCGTCGACCCCGATGATTACGAGCGTCTTGCCGAGCGCGCCCGGCTAGAGGACCGCTCGATGTCGGCAGAGATTCGCCTGGCGCTCCGAGAGCACCTCCACCGGCGTCCGTCTGGCGACCTGCGGCAGGCTCTGGCGCTCAGGCCTGCCGTGGACGCCGAGGACGACCGATGACCCTGCTGGGCAAGCTCGGACTGAGCCCCGAAAGCGCGGCCCTCGAGGGCGAGCCTGCTGAGGTCGACGCGAGGGTTCGGGCAGCACACGACGCGAAGCTGAGGCCGGCGCGTATCAAGATCGCCCGCTCCAATCTGCGGTGGCGCGAAGTCGAGGAAGTCGACCTCGTACGACGTGACCACTACCTCGTGAGCGCGACTTCTGACGAGGTCTTCCTGCCAGCTCGAGGCGCGATCTTCGAGCGTGACTCGACCGCGCTGATCAACGACCAGGCCGAGTACTGGTTCTACATCGACGCCGCGGACGAGCTCCACTTCCTCGAGCGGCAACCGAAGCGATGGAGCGACATGGTCGCAAGGCAGACCGCCAAGAAGCTCCAGAAGACTGCGGCGCGGGCGACGCCGGAGTGGATGAAGTGACCGAGGTCGAGCTGGAGCGCCGCCGCCGTCAAGGCTCGCGATCTCGAACGCCGACTACGCGCGCTCGGGTTCGACTGTTCGGCCTGGGGCGCTCGATGCCGCTCCGCTCGAGGTCGACGACCTCGACCGTTCACCGGCGGCGGTAGAGCTCCGATACGCCTCTGCGTGGTGGGCCGATCATGAGCAGGGACGGATTCGCCGCGTCTTCGATACCGCCGAAGATCACGGTGCGCTGAGTTGTCAGTGCAGGAAACGTGATGATGGTCGGTGCGTCGCAATCCCAGTGTTTAAGCCAAATTTTTGTGATGGCGAGGTCGAGCGGTCACCCCCGCTCTGTTATTTCTCTCCCCGCGCAGTGTGGCACTCAGCGGCGGGTGCCCAGGTCTCCGGGAGATTCGGCCTTGGGCCTCTCCGCTCTACAAGCGTCAAGGCCCACAGGCACTACTCGCAAGACGCCCCTCCGAGTGGATTTCTTCCGAGCAGGTCTCCTGAGCTGACGCGAGCGAATGACGCCTCCGCGTAGACGAAAAACGCGATACGACTCGGCGCGTTACAACGGGCCGCACCGGGTGTACCGCCAGCGACTCAACCCGGTCGTGCAGACCGGAACTGTTCCCTGCGTTCGCTGTGGCGAGCTCATCGAGCCGGGCAGCGAGTGGCACCTCGATCACCGCGATGACGGCCGCGGCTGGCTCGGCCCGTCGCACGCGAAGTGCAATCAACGCGCCGGCTGGGAGAAGATGGTCGCCTCAGCCAACGGTGGCCGCATGCGCTTCGAGGAAACGCCCTACCGCTGGTCACAGCGATGGTCTGAAGACCCGCCGCCAGGTACGACGGTGAACATCAGCGGTAGCCCGGGGGTTCGTCGAGCTCTACATCGGCAACGGCGTCTGGCAGACGGTCAACCGGCGCAGCGTCGGCTACTAGTCGTCGAGCATGCCCTTCTGATCTGGCTCGAGCAGACCCGGCTAAGGTCGCGTGACTGCTGAGGCTTTTTCGCCCCCATTGACCAATGAGCATCCGAGGCGGAGGATTCACCTTGTGAACGCGTGATTCGCCCCATTGCGCTGGCTGCGGCGATCGCCGTCTCGCTCCTCGCCGTCTCGGGCGCGGGCGGCGCGGAGGCGCAGACGCCGAAGCGCGGCGGCACGGTCGTCATTGCCGAGTCCGACTTCCTCGAGCCCGCGTGCCTGAACGCGTTCCTCGTCGCCTGCCGCCCTAACCAAGTCATGGTGAACCCTCTCAGCCTGGTCCTCGACGGAGCCTTCGAGCTCAAGCCCGATGCCACGTTCCGACCGAACCTCGTCTCGCATGTCGACATCGTCTCGCGGAAGCCGTTCACGCTGCGTTACCACATTCGGCCTGAGGCGCGCTGGAGCGACGGCGTCCAAGTCACCGCGGAGGACTTCGTCTTCACCGACCGGATGATCCACAAGTACCGGCCGGAACAACCGGATGAATTGGTTTTCCACTGGACCGAGGTTCGTCTCGTCCGCCGGCTCGGCGCGAAAACCGTCAGCGTCGTTCTACGGGCCCCCAATCCAGACTGGCGCTTCCTCTTCGGCGCGGTCCTGCCGAGTCATGCGCTTGCGGGCGGCGACTTCGAGAGCCTCTGGAAGGACGCGGTCGACGATCCGAGGACACGACGGTCGATCGCGAGTGGCCCTTTCTTGTTCAAGAGCTGGAAGCGCGGCAAGGAGCTGACGCTCGTCAGGAACCCGCGCTACTGGGGACCGCACCGGGCGTATCTGGACCGCCTCGTCTGGCGCTTCGTCCCTTCGACCGACGCCGAGGAGCTTCTTCGCCGCGGTGAGGTCGACATGATCGACCCCGGTCCCGGCTCGCTACAGGCCGGGGCCCTCGAGCTTCGCCGCGAACCTGCGCCTGGAGTCCGCGTCCTATCCGGTCGGGGCGGGAACTGGGAGCACTTCGACATCAAGATCGGCGAGGGTGGCCACCCAGCCCTCGAGTCGCCACTCGTCCGGCGGGCGCTCGCCTATGGAATCGACCGCGTCGCGCTTGCACGTGCGGCCGGCCAGTTCTCGGGCGCGTATGAGGGTGTCGAGCCGGTCGACAGCACCGTTTTCACGGCTGACAGTCCCTTCTACCAGCCGAATTGGAAGATCTATCGCCACCGACCCGGGCAGGCGCGGCGGCTGCTCGAGCAGGCAGGCTGCCGCCGGGGCGGCGACGGCATCTACACCTGTGCCGGCGAGCGGCTCACGCTTCGCATAGCCACCGTTGGCAGCGTTGCGAGGCGCGTGCGCACTGTCGAGCTTGCTCAGGCACAGCTCCGGCAGATCGGAATCGAGGTCGTCTCTGTGTACGGGCGTCCAGGGTTCGTCCTCTCGACGGAATACCTCCGGAGCGGCGACTGGGATCTAGCCCTCTTCGCGTGGATAAACGGTGCGAGCACAAAGGGACCCGTCGACGTCTTTGGCTGCCAAGGTGTCTACAACTTCACGGGCTACTGCGACCGCTTGGTCACGCGCGACCTGAACCAGGCCGCGCGCACCCTCGATCTCGAACGGCGGGTGGCGTACCTGAACAGGGTCGACGCGAGGCTCGCCAAGGCCGTCCCTGCGATACCGCTCTTTGAGGGCCGCGGCCTCTTTGCGTTCAAGGCGACCGTCCAGGGCCCCGTTTTAGGCAGCACGGGGCACTTCACGTGGAACGCGGAGAATTGGTGGCTCGCGGAGTAGCGCAAATCGCCACCGCCTCTCTCCAGTTCGGCCCGCCCGCCCCGAGCTCGCGCTCCAAGCGTCGGCGACTAGCACCGGGGCTAGACGAGCCCCTCGCGCACCCGCCACTGGTGCTCTCGGAGCAGCACGCCTCGCAGCTCCGCGAGCGCATCGGTCGGCGGCTCGTCGAGCGCTCGGAGGATCGACTCGCGATCGGTCACCGTCAGCGCCAGGATCGTGGTCTCGATGAGGAGAGCACGGGTGAGCATGTCTGCGACGTCCTCGAAACCGCCGGTGCGGAGCACCGGCGAGCTTGAACACGTCCTCGTCGCGGATCGGTATGCCGGCGAGCTGCACTTCGTCGAGCATAGAACGTGCGTTCGTATTTCGGAGCATCAGGGAGCGAGGAGGACGAGCAAGACCGACGCTGCTCCCACGAAGATCCCGACCGCTGCGAGCGCGAGCACGAAACCCTCGCCGGTGCGCGGTTCCCGTTCTTCCCGCAGCGCCGCCTGCAACTCCCGGTAGTGCCAGATCCCGTACACCATGGCTGCCAGACCGGCGGCGGTCAGCACGGTTCCCAGCGCGATATACGGCCAGTTCGTGCCACCGATTACCTCGGGCAGAACACGCCCAACTCCGAATCCCGCCGCGATCCCGGCCAAACCAGTACGCCACCACGCGAGATACGTGCGCTCGTGCGCGAGCTGCGTCCGGTGGACTTCGCCGCTCGCCATCTCAGGGGGTCGAGCATAAGCGTGTGCGAGCGCCAGCGCCCACCGGAACCGACTAGCCGCCCTCGGAGAGGCTGGACGTAGGAGAGAGGGGTAGCTGCGGCGCTACCGCTGCCTCGTCGGCCCAGGAGGGCCGACTCGAGGGCCGGACTACGCCCAGCCTGTCCTGATGCCTTTCCAGGGTGCCACCTCAGCCGAGCTGTAGCCATGCTCCGTTCGGGGCAACCATTGGGGGAGAGGGGCCGAGCTCGTCAGCCGTGTCGGCTTCCCCGTACATGCAGGGGTCGAACCTCACCGACGAACGGGCTCGCTGCTCGCACCCTACGCACGAAAAGGGCCGGGTGGCTGCCTGAACGCCGATGTCTGCAGGGGGGCAGGCGCGGCACCTCTCCGTAGGCCCCGGATGAATCTGGTACCCCCCCGGGTTTGCCGGTTGTGCGGGCCGACCCTCCAGCGCCGCGCCTGACCTGACGTGCTCGGTATCCGTTGCACGCCAGCGATTGAATTGCACATCCCCAGGTGGGGGAGCGCTGCCCCGGATGGGGAATGCCGAGCTATGGCCAGTCTGGCACCGTCAACGCTGAAAGGACGAGAGGCCGGACGTGGTTAGGCTCCCTCCAAGGTGGGACGAGGGGGCGATAGTGCCGCAACTATCCCTTCCTCCTACATCCGGCCTCTTACCTTCTCGTTTGCGGTCGCGAAGGCACCGCTCGACGAGGTCGCGATTTCTTAGCGGGTGTCACCTTCCCGCCGATCTTGCGTCTTTCGACGAGGGCGGATGCCGGACGGGAGGATGCGGAGCTCCTCCGCGGTGTCCAGGTCGCGCTGGATCGTGCGGGGAGACTTGTGAAAGTCAGCGGCGAGGCTTTCGATCACGACTCGCTTGCCCCGACGAATGAGCGACGCGTACTTGATCGAGAGGTCGGTGAGGTACACCGGGTCACGAGGTTGTCCGAAACGTCCGGCCGCCTCGAGCATCGCCTCGCGCTCGTCACGGGCGGCGGATGCGTCGACCTCGAAGTAGCGCTGTGCGATACGCCGGTAGCGCTCCCGATTCGTTTCGAATGTCGCCTCGTGCTTCGCAGTCACGACCGCCAGTCCGGGGCGTCTTTCGATCAATCCCGGAGTAGCGACGGGGCATAACTCTCTGCGCCCGTCCCCGTCCTCGAGTTCGCGAAACGCGAAGCGAACCGCGAACGGATGCAGCTCGCGAGGCGCGAACGTGACGATGTGGGGCTCGTCGTCGGGTACCTGCGACCGGCTGACGCTGACGAATGGCACATCGGGTGTCGCAATGGGTAGCGACGAGAGCGGCAGCCTGACTGCATGAGCCACAACGAGCAAGGTTACGTCCCCACGCGGCGACTCTTTACGGTCGCGGAGGCCGCAGATCACCTGCGATGCTCGAGGCGCACCGTCGAGCGACTCATCTCACGCGGTGATCTCGTCCCGGTGCATGTCGCGACTCGACGACGGCTTCGGCTCGAGGAGCTCGATCGCTATCTCGGGCGCGACCGCCAGCCAGCCCCATGAGACGCGGAAACCCCTCCCGGGGCATCCGCCGACCGCTTGCCAGCGACCACCTCGAAGGTAGCAGCGACCTCAGCCTGGCGCCAAGGCGGGCCGCATGAGGCGCTGCGGCATCTGCGAGCGACTGGTCTCCCACGACCACGACCCGTTCTACGTCGAGACCGATCCTGGCCACTACGACGACGAGTGCTTCGAGGTCGCGCTGGCCAGCCACCTGTTCGTCCATGCGTGCTGGAGCTGCTTCACAAGGTGGCCGACCCCGCGCAAGCGCCGATGCGGCGAGCTCACCCTTCCCGAGCGAGAGCAGTTCGCCGAGCTGCTGCTGGAGACGGCGCCGTGAGCACGCCGATGGACGAGATCCCGTTTGGAGAGCAGCACTCCGAGCACCTCGAGGAGCTCCTCGACACACTCGTTGAGTTCCTCCGCGACTACGTCGTCATGTCCACGGCGCAGGCTGACGCCGCAGCTCTGTGGGCGGCGCATACGCACGCGCTCGACGCGTTCGAGACGACGCCGTTCCTCGATCTCACCTCGCCAGAGAAGCGGTGTGGGAAGACACGCACGCTCGACGTTCTGGAGCTCGTGGTCGCTAGGCCATGGCGGACGATCATGCCGAGCGAAGCTGTCCTCTACCGCAAGATCGACGCCTCGGCGCCGACGCTCCTGCTCGACGAGACGGACGCGATCTTCGACAAGTCAAACGGCTCGGGCGAGCCCCTGCGGGCGCTGCTCAACGCCGGCAACCGTCGCGGCACGTCGGTGCCCCGGTGTGTTGGCCCATCGCAGCAGCTCGTCGACTTCGGGGTCTTCTGCGCGAAGGCGCTCGCCGGTATCGGGGCGCTGCCCGACACTGTCACCGATCGCTCGATCGTCCTTCGGCTCGAGCGCAAGCGGGCGGACGAGTTCGCGAGACGGTTTCGTCGCCGGGAGGCGCTCGAGGTGGCCGAGCCGATCGCACATGAGCTTGCGTCGTGGGGGCAGGAGGCGATCGTCGACCTGGAGGCCGCGCGGCCGCAGATCCCGCACGCCCTCGACGACCGTGCCGAGGAGGCATGGGAGCCGCTACTCGCAATCGCCGACCTCGCCGGCGGCACTTGGCCCGAGCGGGCGAGACGAGCCGCGCTCGAGCTCTCGGCGAGTCGCGAAGCCGAGGACGAGGCGCTCGGCCCCTGGCTCCTGCGTGACGTTCGGGACATCTTCGGCTCGAGAGGCATCGACCGCATCTCTTCGGCCGACCTCGCGGCGAGCCTCTCCGAGATCGAGACGTCACCGTGGGGCGACATTCGCGGCAAGGCGCTCGACGCCCGCTCGCTCGCACGTCGTCTCAGGCGCTTCTCGATCCGCCCGCGCACGGTGCGTCTCGAGGACGGTTCGACCCCGAAGGGCTACCCGCTCGAGCTCTTCGAGGACGCGTTCGCCCGTTACCTGGGCGCTTTTGAACGCCACACCGCCGCAACCCGCATGGATAAAGGGATTGAGGTCAATTCGCAGCCGCCACATGTGGCGGATGAAGGATCGCGCAAACCCGCACCGTTGAGCGGAAGTGGCGGTGTGGCGGATAAATCACCGTCCGAAGCGGAGACAGGGGTAAACGGCCGTCCGCTGATCGGCGACCACGCCTACCTCAGCATGCTCGTCGACGGGCACGAAGCAGGCCTCATCACCGACGAGGAACGAGACCGCGGGTGGAACGCACACCGGCTCGTCCGACTCGCGTCGAGGAGGGCAGCGACTCCATCACAAGACGTCCTTGATGGGCGACCCGAGGGCTGGCTCGTCGAGGACGAGGATCTCCCGTCTTGAGTCGTCGCCGCTTTTTCAGAGCGCGATCGTCGGATCCATGCCCTCACTTCTGGCGAAGAAAACCGGTCGAGCTTCTCCGCGCTGATGAGAAAGGGCGACGGGCGGTTTCTCTCAGGGGTCGGGCATTCCCGATTGCCTGCCTGCCCGTCGCCGCTTGGTTCGAGTCTTACAAACCGGAAGCCCCTCTGCAGCGATCCGATTCCGCCGAGCCGGGCACGCTTTCGTCGACTCCCCGACAACCCCAAGCGGTGGGCCAGGGGCTCCTCGCGAGGCTTCGTCCTACCGGCGCCCCGGTACTCGGCGTACGTCGCAACGTATGTGGACGCCCGACCGCGGACAAGCCTTGCACGAGGGATCAAGGGGAGGAGCCGCCGCCAAGCATCCCCAAAGAGTGCGGGCCAGACCGCCACCTTCGGGTGCTCCTCCCCTCCAGTGAGGTTCGTTCCCGAGCGGCGACTACCGAAAACTCCCGAACGGGGGATTCGTGAGCGAGCGCCTCCTCACCGCCGACGAGATCGCCGACATGCTGTCGGTGCCGGTCTCCTGGGTGCGCGAGCACACGAGGAGCGGGACGATTCCGCATCTCGGCTCGGCCGCTACAAGCGGTACTGCGAGGAGGACGTACTCGCCTGGCTCGAAGAGCTCACCGCGGGTGGAGGCCCCCGCTTCCGCCGTTACACTCCCAGCCGGTCCGTAAATGGCCCCCGCGACGCACTAACGTCCGAGGGCCCGACACCGAAGGGATGAGCTTCGATGCAGAGAAACGCTAACCGCAGGGGTGCCGCAGTTGTCGAATACAACGGCAAGCGCGGCAAGGTCTTCCGGATCAAGTACGCCGACGCCGACGGGCGGCAGGTCATGGAAACCGTCGGTGCCGAGCGCGACGGCGTCACCCGCCGGCATGCTGAATCTGAACTCCGCGAACGGCTTGTTCGCGTCGAACGGAAGGGCTACCGCCGTCCTCGTCCGCTGACCTTCGGCGAGTACGCAGAGACGTGGTTCGAGGCGGGGAAGCGCTCGCAGGGCTGGAAGCCTGCGACGGTCACGGCGTACCGGAACGCGCTCGACGGCTACCTCGTGCCGTGGTTCGGCGCGACTCGCCTCGACGCGATCCGGCCGCGTGACGTGTCGGCATTCGTGACCGACGCGATGACGCGGGAGCAGGGGAAGTACAAGCGGCCGTTGTCGGGGAAGTTCGTGAACAAGCTGCTCAACGTCGCGTTCTCGATCTTCAAGAGCGCGATCGGGGAGGAGCTCGTCGAGTCGAACCCGGTCGCGAGTGTCCAGCGCCCGAAGGTCATTCGTCGCCGCTGGCGGATCCTCGAGCCGCGGGAAGTGCCGCGGGTCTACAGGGCGTTCTCCGACGACCGGGCACGCAGGGTGTTCCTGACCCTCACGCTTACTGGGCTGCGCCGCTCCGAGGTCGTGGGGCTGTGCTGGCGGCATGTGAATCTCGTCGAGGGAACGCTCCGCGTCGAGGAGTCGAAGTCGGAGGAGGGGGAGAGGCTGATCGCGCTCCCGGTGTCCCTCGTGGACGAGCTCGTCGCGCACTTCGCGGCTTCCATCTACCGCTCCGACGAGGACTATGTGTTCTGCCACCCGGAGCGGGGCTCGAAGCTGGAGGCGAAGTGGTACCACGACGCGTTCCAGGCGGCACTCGCCTCAGCGGGTGTCGAGGGCCAGATCCGCAGCTTCCACGACATGCGGCATACCGCGTTGACGAACCTCGCGGCCACCGGTGCATCCCCGGTCGCGATCATGGCGACTGCAGGCCACCGCTCGATGCAGACGACGAAGGGCTACCTGCATCTGGCGGGCGTCGTGTTCCGCGATGACGCGGACGCGCTCGAGCGCGGCTACTCGGGGTAGAAGATTCGGGTAGAAAGTCGCCCGAACCCGCACCGTTGAGCGAAAACCCCTAGAGCCAGCGCTTCCAGCGGAAGAAACCGACCATGCCGAGCAGAACGGCGACGAGCGCGGCCACGATCAACCAGAACGCCTCGCGCGTCCCCTCACCGGGGAAAGCGACGTTCATCCCGAACACCCCGGTCAGCATCGTTAGCGGGAGCACGATGACCGTGAACACGGTCAGAAGCCGCAGCACGTCGTTCTGGCGATGCGCGAGGACGGATTCGTTCGTCGACTCGAGCCCGTCGACGACCTCCTTGTAGTTGTCGAGGAGGTCCCAGATCCGCTCCGCGGCGTCGACGATGTCGTCGAAGTAGAGCTCGAGCTCCTCCGGCAAGAACGTCTCGACGCGGCGCTCGAGGACGCGCAGGCTCGCGCGCTCCGGCTTGATGATCTTGCGGTAGGAGATGATCTCCTGCTTCACGTTGGAGATGTCGCGGACGACCTCCTGGGAGCGACCCTCGAACATGTCGTCCTCGATCCCGTCAAGCTTGTGCGCGATCTTGTCGAGGATCGGGAAGCAGTAGTCGAAGAGATCGTCGAGGATCTCGTACAGGAGCCGCCCGGAGCCGCGCGCGAAGAGCTGGTCGCGGTACACCTCGTCCTCCTCGCACCGCACGAAGAGTCGCGTGACCGGGTGGAGCGCACGGTTCGGGATCGTGACGACGTAGTCGTGCCCGATGAAGAAGTCGAGCTCGGCGGCGTTGAGGCGCTGAACCTGCTTGTCGAAGATCGGGAAGTGGAGGACGCCGAACAGGTAGCCCTCGTCCTCGTACGAGTCGATCTTCGGGCGCTGGCGCTTCGAGACGACGTCCTCGACGTCGAGGGGGTGCCAGCCGAAGCGCTCGGCGAGCTCCTGTGCCGTCTCGACGTCGGGCGAGACGACGTTGGCCCATGTGAGTCCGCTAGCGGAGAGCTCGTGGACTACCGGCGCCGGCGCGATGACCGGCGAGCCGCCACGGGCGCGCGAACGACGGATGCGAGGGAGGCTCGGCATGGGTACTCAGGGGGTCGTCCTTCGTCAGCGCCATATTCCAGATTGTAGCCCCGGAGCCTTCCCCGTCACCCCATGGGAGACTCCGCGCATGCGCGAGGGCTTTCTCCTCGACCCGGACGTCGCGTACTTCAACCACGGGGGCCACGGCGCCTGCCCGTCCGAGGTGTTCGAGGAATACCGGCGCTGGCAGCGCGCGCTCGAAAGCGAGCCGACGCAGTTCTTCAGGCGCTTCGACGAGACGATCGCACTCGCCCGTGAGGCGCTGGCCGAGTTCGTGGGCGCCCGGGTCGCCGACGTCGTCTTCGTGCCGAACGCGACCTCCGCGCTGAACATGGTGATCCGCTCGCTGCGGATCCGGCCGGAGGAGGAGATCCTCACCACGAAGCACGAGTACGGTGCGGTCCTCCGAACGCTCGGGTTCATCCGTGCGAATGTCGTCCTCGTCGAGCCCCATGAGCTGATCCCGCAGATCGGGATCCGTACTCGTGCAGTCGTCGTCTCTCACATCACCTCTCCGACCGGGCTCGTGCTCCCCATCGAGGAGATATGCACGGCTGCAAGGAAGGCCGGCGTCCTCTCGATCGTGGACGGAGCACACGTGCCGGGCCACCTGCCACTCGACCTCGAGGTGCTCGGCGTCGACGTGTACGCGGGCAATTGCCACAAATGGCTGTGCGCGCCCAAGGGATCCGCGTTCCTGTGGGCGCGCGCCGAGCACCAGAACTGGATCGAGCCGCAGGTGATCAGCTGGGGCTACCACCAGGAGGCCGGCTTCGGTGAGCGCCATGGGTGGCAGGGGACTCGCGACCCGGCGGCCTATCTCGCCGTGCCGAAGGCCATCGAGGCGCATGCGTCGTTCGACATGAGCGGCGCGAGGGAGCTTGCCGACGAGGCCGAGCGGCGGCTCTCACAGCTCGGGCCGAGACCCTTACGCGGCATCAGGGCTCCGCTGATGCGCGCGCTGACAGTGCGCCATGCTGACCCGGCCGCGCTCTCACGGCGCCTCTATGACGAGCACCGGGTCGAGCTCCCCGTGTACGAGTGGGAGGAGACGACGCTCCTGCGTGTGTCGATCGGTCCGTACAACGACGAGGCCGATCTCGACCGGCTCGTCGACGGCCTCAGGGACACACTGGCGCGGACATGATCCAGGCGGCCATCCAGAGGGTCCTCGACGGCCATGACCTCGAACGCGACGAGGCGCGTGGGGTGATGAGCGAGATCATGGCCGGTGAGGCGTCGCAGGCGCAGATCGGCGGATTCCTCGTAGCGCTTCGGGCGAAGGGAGAGACGGCCGATGAGATCGCCGGCTGCGCGGAGGCGATGCGAGAGCACGTCCTCGCAGTGACACCGACGCGGGAGGACCTCGTGGACGTCGTCGGAACGGGTGGTGACGGCTCGCAAACGTTCAACATCTCGACGACGGCAGCGATCGTCGCCGCCGCAGCCGGCGCGGCCGTCGCCAAACACGGGAATCGTGCGGTCAGCTCCGCCTCGGGCTCCGCGGACGTGCTCGAGGCGCTCGGATTCGTCCTCGAGCAGCCGCCCACCCGAATCGCCGCCTCGATAGACACCCTGGGATTCGGGTTCATGTTCGCACCGCTGCATCACCCGGCGATGCGTCACGCGGCTCCTGTGCGGCGCGAGCTCCGGACGCGGACGATCTTCAACGTCCTCGGGCCCCTGACCAACCCGGCGGGAGCGCGCGCCGGCGTCTTCGGCGTGTATTCGAAGGAGGTCGCGCGAACAGTCGCCGACGCGCTCGCCGTGCTCGAGTCGCCGCGTGCGTTCGTCGTCCACGGCGCATACGGCGTCGACGAGCTCTCGCCTGCCGGCTCGAACCACGTGTTCGAGGTGGCGGACGGCGCGGTGCGCGAGCGGACGATCGACCCTGTCGAGCTCGGCATCGAGCGGTGCGATGCCGGCGAGCTCGCCGGTGGCTCGCCCGAGGAGAACGCGCGCACGACGCGAGAGGTGCTCTCGGGTGCGCTCGGCGCGAAGCGCGATGCCGTCCTCCTCAATGCTGCCGGGGCGATCGCCGCGTCAGGTCATGCGGCAGACCTCCACGACGGCATCGCCGTCGCTGCCGAGGCCATCGACAGCGGCCGAGCAGCAGAGCGTCTCGAGGAGCTCGCGAGGTTCTCGCAAGAATCCGGGTGATGGGCCGTTTCAGGGATGCTCTGAGTGCCCCGGGCCTCGCCGCGATCGCCGAGGTCAAGCGTCGTTCGCCGTCGGCCGGGGACCTGAGGCCCGACGCGGACCCGGCGGCTCTCACGGCCTCCTACGAACGCGCCGGTGCGGCGGCCGTCTCGATCCTCGTCGACGAGCGCTTCGGAGGCACCTGGGAGGACCTACGAGCCGCCCGAGCCGCCGCGACGCTGCCGCTGCTCGCGAAGGGCTTCTTCTCGACCGAGGAGGAGCTGCGAACAGCACGGGAGGCAGGTGCGGACGCGGTGCTGCTGCTCCTGCGCGACCTCGACGATGCCCAAGCCCGCCACCTGCTCGACATGGCCGGGCGCCTGGGCCTCGAGACCCTCGTGGAGGCTCACGATGCCGGCGAGCTCGATCGCGCGGTTGGGCTCGATGCGCCGGTCGTCGGGATCAACGCGCGGGACCTCTCGAACTTCCGGATCGACCGCGCCGCGCAGCTCGACCTCGTCGTACAGGCACCCCGAGACCGGATCGTAGTCGCGGAGAGCGGCATCGAATCGCGGGCGCATGGCGCCGCCGCGGAGCTGGCCGGCGCGGACGCCGTTCTCGTCGGGTCGACACTCATGCGCGTACCCGATCCCGGCATGAAGCTGGCGGAGCTGCTGTCGCGCCCGCTCGTGAAGGTGTGCGGTCTCACGCGCGAAGAGGACGTGGCCGCCGCAGCCGAGGCCGGAGCGGACATGGTCGGGTTCGTCTTGGTCGAAGCCAGCCCGCGTCGCGCGCCGCGTGTACTTCCTGCGTCGGACACCTTGCTCACAGTTGCGGTGGTCGTCGGCACGTCCGAAGCGCCCGGTGCCGACCTCGTCCAGCTCTATCCGCCGGAAAAGGGAAAAGTCCGCGGACGCGATGCGGTGCTCCTTCGAGAGGGCGAGGAGGTTGCGCGCGTCATCGATCTGCCGTGGCAGGAGGCGGATCCGACGCACCTCGACCGCGCCCGTGCGGTCGAGGGTCGCGTCATGCTCGCCGGCGGCCTCGGCCCGGACAACGTGCGTGACGCGATCGACGCCGTTCGGCCGTGGGCGGTCGACGCGAGCTCGAGCCTGGAGGTTTCTCCGGGCATCAAGGATCACGCGCGCGTTCGCGCCTACATCGAGGCGGCACGGTGACGGCGACCACGTACGGCGCCTACGGTGGGCGGTACGTGCCGGAGACGCTCGTTCCCGCTCTCGACGAGCTCGAGCGCGGGTGGGAGGCGGCGATCGCAGACCCGGCGTTCCGCGCCGAGCTCGATCGCCTCGGCGAGCACTACGTCGGCCGCCCGACTCCGCTCTACGAGGCCGAGCGCTTCGCGCCCGAGGGCCGCCGCATCGTCCTCAAACGCGAAGACCTCTGCCACACGGGCGCCCACAAGATCAACAACGCTGTCGGACAGATTCTCCTCGCGACGCGGCTCGGCAAACGGAGAATCGTCGCGGAGACGGGAGCCGGCCAGCACGGTGTCGCGACTGCGACGGTCTGCGCGCGCTTCGGGCTCGAGTGCGTCGTCTACATGGGCGCCGAGGACATGCGCCGGCAGCATCCGAACGTCGAGCGCATGGGCCTCCTCGGCGCCGAGGTGCGTCCCGTCGAGTTCGGCACGAGAACGCTGAAGGAGGCGACGAGCGAGGCGATCCGCGACTGGATCGCGAACGTCGAGACCACGTACTACCTCATCGGTTCCTGCGTCGGCCCGGCGCCGTACCCGGCGATCGTGCGCGAGCTACAGGCCGTCATCGGTCGTGAGGCGCGAGCACAGATGCTCGAGTCCAACGAGCGGCTCCCCGACGCCGTTGTCGCCTGTGTGGGCGGGGGCTCGAACGCGATCGGCCTCTTCGCCGGCTTCCTCGAGGACGAGGCCGTTCGGCTCGTCGGCGTTGAGGCAGCCGGCGCGGCAAGTCTCGGATCCGGGCGTCCGGCGATCCTGCACGGCGCGCGGTCGTCCGTCCTCGCGGACGGCGACGGGCAGGTGCTCGACGCGCACTCGATCTCGGCCGGGCTCGACTACCCAGGGGTCGGTCCGGAGCACGCCGCGCTGCGTGACACGGGACGAGCCGAGTACGTCACGGCGACGGACGCGGAGGCGCTCGCGGCCTTCCATCGCCTCGCGGAGAGCGAGGGCATCCTGCCGGCGCTCGAGCCCGCCCACGCGCTGGCGAGGGCACTAGACGTCGAGGCCGAGCTTGTCCTTGTCGGCCTATCCGGGCGGGGAGACAAGGACCTCGCCGAGGTCCTCGCGCGTTGACCAAGGCCCTCGTCGTCTACCTCATGGCTGGCCCCGAGACGCCCGAGCTCGCGCGGGCGGCAGAGGCTGCGGGTGCGGATCTCATCGAGATCGGCTTCCCGTTCTCCGATCCACTCGCAGACGGGCCGGTGATTCGGCGGGCGGCCGAGCGGGCGCTCGCGGCGGGGATGCGAACCGCTGCATGCATCGACTGCCTCCGCGAGATCCGCGCGGGAGTCGGAGTCCCGCTCGTTCCGATGACGTACGCGTCGCTGCTCGAGGCCTACGGCTGGGAACGCTTCGCGAGCGGCACCCGCGACGCGGGCGCGTCCTCCCTGCTCGTGGCGGATCTGCCGGTGGACCTGCGTCCCGAGCTCCGCCGCGTGCAGCTCGTCGCGCCGACGTCGACCGACGAGCGTGTCGCGCTCGCCGCGGAGCGCACGGACGGCTGGCTCTATCTCGTCACCGTGGCCGGCACGACCGGGGCGCGGCCCGAGCTCTCGCCGGCGCTCGCGCCGCTCGTCGAGCGGGCGCGAGCTCTCACGGACATGCCCCTCTACGCCGGCTTCGGCATCTCGACGCCGGAGCAGGCGGCTGCCGCGGCCGAGCTGGCAGACGGAGTGGTCGTCGGGTCGGCCGCGTTGCTCGCTGCGGAGGAGGGCCCGTCCGCGTTGGGACGGTTCGTCGCTCAGCTTCGCGGCGCGCTCGCCTGAGCGACGAGCCAGTCGCGCGCCACGTGCCACGCTTCCTCGCCCGCATCGATGTGCTCGAAGTGCCTGGTGTGCGAGAGGACGACGAGCTCGCACGGGTCGCCGGCCTCGTGGGCCGCGGCCGCGTAGCTCGTGGGGATTCGAATCGAGACCGTGTCGTCTCGCTCGCCGTGCAGCACCAGCTGCGGGATGCCGAGCGGCAGTCGCTCCCGAGGTGAGGCGAGGACATAGCGATCGTAGTGCTCGCCTGGATCGCCGAGCAGCGCTTTGGTGGGTGTGCCCGATGGCATGAGCCCGGCCGCGAGCATGAGGTCGAGGACACCTGCCTGGGAAACGGCTGCGGTGATCGCCACCCGCGGCGCCGAGCCCGGCGCGTCGGCCGGCAGAGTCGGGCGCGCCGCCGCCCAGAACGCGAGCTGGCCCCCGGCCGAGTGCCCGACGGCCAGCACCCGAGAGAGATCGAGGGGCGCCTGGACGTCGGCGAGGAGGTCGATCCCAGCGGCGACATCGAGAAACGTGTCCGGCCAACCGCCTCCACGACCCAGGCGGCGGTACTCGAGATTCCAGGCGGCAACCCCGTGCGCGACGAGGTCGTGACAGAGGCCTTCCATCAGCGAGCGGTCGTACTGCGCGCGCCAATACCCGCCGTGCACGACGATCGCAACCGAGAAGGGCCCCCCGCCCGACGGGAGGAAGAGCTCCGCGAGCTGGCTGGAGTGAGGGCCGTAGGTGTGTATCGAGCGGGTCATGGGCGTAGCGGCGAAGTAGTACGCGACTCGCATGCGGGCCGTTGCTCTACTGGCGGCGTCGCCGGCTTGGTCGAGCGCGATTGCCTTTGACCGCTGGGTGGAGGTCGACCTGCTCCTACGCCAGTCCCGCTGTCTTAGCGAGATCGGCCCCAATCCGGCGTTTCGTCTTCACGCCCGCGGGTGACTTGGGTCAGGCCAGTCCCGTCTGCATTAGCGATGCAAACGTTCTCGATCTCGCCCCCAAAGCCGTCTGGTGTGACGAGGCCGAAGATGATCTTGTGCCGTCCGGCGACCACCGAGGATGGATGCATCCTCTGGCGGTAGAGCTGGAGTGGGCCCGCCACATGGGGACTACCCTTCGATGCGCAACTCGCGGAGCCCGCTCCCGTCGGGGCGCACGATTTGGATCGTCCCTCGCAGCGTGATTTGCCGCGGTTGACCACTACGCCGTCGGAGGTTCGGAGCGTGTAGATGCCGTTTCGCGTCGAGTCGGGTTCACCTAGAAGTGCCTTTGCACGACGGTTCCCCTCCTCCGAGCTTCCCTCTCCTGAACATCGCGACGCGACCTCTCACAAGACAGGAGGCAAACAAGGTTCCAGCCGCCGGACGATCGACTCGCCATGCGCCCGGCAGGATTCGAACCTGCCAGTGTTCATGCGGGTTGGGGAAGCCGTGTCACCACCGGTGCACCCACCCCGGATTGTGGAAGGATTCGCGGAACATGCGGGCATTCGGATTCGAAGCCCGAAAGTCCGACGACGACCTCGACGAAGATCCGCCGTCGCTCTCCCTCCGCGAGGTGACGCTCGCATGCTCCTTCGAGGACATCCGACGAGTCGCCCGATTCATGAATGAGGTGGTCGCCACGGTCGATTCGGGTGTCGTGACGGGGAAGCTGCAAGGGCACGTTCACTTCCGCGACACGGATGCACGCTGGACGGAGGAGGAGTCCGACCTGATCGTCGCCTGGGATCCGTCGTTCGGTGGGCTGCGCTACACCGGCCCGTAGTGGCCTCGCACAGGTCGCCAGGCAGGTACCTGCTAGGCGATGAGGGCGGCGTAGTCGAGCTCGGACGCCTCGAGGAGGACGTGGCTGTACACGTCTAACGTCATCGAACCCCGAGCATGGCCGACATACGCCGACACCCTCGGTATCGGCGTACCTCGAAGGACAAGCAGGGAGATTCGCCGATGCCGAAGATCATGCGGTGACCAGTGCGGGGTTCCCGTGGCCTTGCAGGCCCGCGTGATCGCCGTGCGCAGCCTCGTGTCTTCGAGGTCGACGAAGACCTGGCCCTCGATATCGCGATCCTCCCGAGGCGTTAGAGCGCACACGGCTGCATGGATGTCCGGGTCGATCGGGTCGATCCAGCGCGGCATCCCCGTCTTCGAGGCATCGGGGCGAACGCGCCAGCGGCCGGCGTGCTCGTCGATGTCGCCCCAGCTCAACGAGCACAACCCCGAGATCCTCATGCCCGTCGAATCGAGCGCGAGCACCGGGAGCCGGTAGCGCGACGGCAGAGCTCGGATGACGGTCTCGACGTGCGCGGTCTCGGGCGGGGCGATCTGGACGCAGACGTCCTGGTCGCGCACGCGGATGCCGGCGAGCAACATCGAGGCGATCACACGTTCGATTCGCTCGCGCCGGGGAGGAGCCAGTCCCTAGTTCCGGGCCAGACCGTCACCGGGCTGCGCCCCTCCCACCAGGTTGCGCGAGACGGTTTGCCACCTGCAGGTTCGCGGCTTTCAACGGGGAGGGAGTGCTCGATATTCCGCGTGGCTGGCCCGAGCGCCTGGTCGATGCTCTCTTCCAGCGGTGCGGTAGACGGGAGCCGGGGTACTCAAGGCCGTTTGTGCTCGCGAGGGTGCCACTCGGGCTCTCGAAGGAGCACGCCACGGAGCTCGGCGAGCGTGCGCGAAGGGCTTGTGTAGAGAGCTAGCCTTCTGTCGGTCGTACCGATGGATGAGGGGCAGTTCGAGTCGTTGCTGGAGCAGGTGCGCGATCTGCATCGCCGCACGGACGAGATCACCCGCTCGAAGACGAGAGTGCATGACCACATCCGGGCTCGCTTGACATGGAGTGATCCTCCGAGCGTTCCCTCCGATCAGCGGGAGCTCGCCGACGAGGTCGTTGAGGCTCTCGACACACCAAGGCTCTCGACCGTGCAGTCGCGGAAGCTCTGGCGGGCCTATTTCGGCAGGTAGGGCGAGTGGCGGGCGCGCGAGCGGCTCGTCTAGTCCGGTAGCGTCGCGACGATGCGGATTGCTGGCGTACGCCTGGGAGCACCCGTCGCTCGTCTGCTCTCGGAGACCCTCGAAAGTGAGGGCTATCCGGAGACCGCAGGCAAGATCGCGGTCGCGATCGAGCGACAGGTCACCGTCGAAGCACCGCTGACGGGCGCTGACTATGAGGCGATCGCCGAGGCGCTCAGCCGTACCTGCCCGGCACCTCTGTACCGGCTCCGCACGGAGCTCCTCGAGCAGCAGCGACACGGCCGAGGCCATGCTCGATGCGAGAGAGGGCGACGGGCGGTTCGGGCCGTCTCCGTGGATGTCGAACCCGGACGCCGGACACTGGCAGCCCCAGATCAATCCCACTACCGGATTGCCGATCCTCGACCCGACCCCATGGGCGGGCAACGTGAGGCCGTTCCTCATCCAGAGCTCGTCGCAGTTCCGTTCGGTGCCACCGCCGGCGCTCGACAGCCAGCAGTGGGCGGACGAGTTCAACGAAGTCAAGAGCCTGGGCAGGATCGACAGCTCGACCCGGACTGTCGAGCAGACGTACATCGCCAAGTGGTGGCAGAGCGCACCAGTTCTGAGTTGGAACGACGTCGCCCGACAGCTCATCGCACGGACCGGTCTTGACGCCGCCGACAGCGCGAGGTTCCTCGCGCTGCAGAACCTGAGCGGGGCGGACGCGGCGATCAACTGCTGGAACGACAAGTACCACTTCGACTTCTGGCGGCCGTGGAACGCCATCCCACGGGCGGACGACGACGACCGTTCCGACACGGAACCCGATCCCACCTGGACGGCGCTCCTCACCGCCCCGTATCCCGAGTGGGTCTCGGGACACAACTGCCTCGACGGCGCACACACTGCCGTGCTGCGGATGTTCTTCGGCGACGACCCCATGGGAGGGCCTTTCGAGATCACGAGCACTTTCGTGAATCCCGGAGGCCCGTCTGTGCGGATGTTCGAAACGTTCACGCAGCCACTCGCCGAGCTCATCGAGGCACGCATCTGGGCCGGTCTCCACTACCGCAGCGGGGACGTGGAGGGCCAGCGGCTCGGGCGGAATGTCGCCGCGTACGGGGCTGCGAACTACTTCCAACCCGTAGGCAACTGACCATCTACAACGCGAAGTCGTAATGAGAAGGCCCGCGACAGCGGGCCTTCTTTCTATACGTCTTCGGCAAACTCTCGAGCTGCAGCGCCGCGATAAAGGCAGGCGCGGGGCGGAACTTCCCCACAGGGACCGTTGGGCTAGTTGGTCGCCGACGCTGCGCCGGTTGACCGTCTGCCAGATCCCGTTTCCGATGTAGAGCTCGACAAACTCGCTGCCGCTGATGTTCACCGTCGTACCCGGCGGAGGGTCCTCCGACCAGCGCTGCGACCACTTGTAGGGCTTCTCATCGGGGCCCACGCCGTGGCCGTTGGCCGAGGCGACCATCTTCTCCCAGCCTGCTCGCGCGTTGCAGGAGGCATGAGAAGGCCCGAGCCAGCCACGACCGTCATCGCGGTGATCGAGCTGCCACGGTGTTCCGGGCTGAATGAGCTCGCCGCAGCGAACGCATGGGACGGTGCCGGTCTGGACGCTCATCCCCAACTACGCATCGGAGACGCCGGTCGAGACGGAGGACGACTGAAGATCGTCGATCGGTACTGCGGCGGCTAGCTGCCGACGCATCGCGCTGCGCGGGGAGAGAAATGACAGGGCGGGGGTGTCGGCGGCGTCGCTTGAACACAAAAACGCACCGATGCCGCTCAAGGGGGAACGCACGCTCTCGCCGCCGCCAAGCGCCGTGAGACGGCGTTCCCCCTTACCGGGAGATTTCCCCTGGGCGAGCTTCATCCTGTCCCCCACCTGGGGGCTTTGCTCCTCGCGGGGATGGTGCTGGACGACGACCGCGCGCTCGGCCACGTCGCCGCTCTAGCGCACCGTGATCTTCGGCGGCGTGAAGTTGCGACGGATCCGGCCCCACATGACAGCCCCACCGACAGCACCGCGATCGGAGGTGGTCTCCACCGCCGCCGGTGAGCGAGTTGGGGTGTCGTGTGCGTCGTCGGTGAGCGGCTCGAACGTGCCAGGCGGGCAGTAGAACCCGAGTGCCCGCAGTCGACGTTCGAGATCCCGAGCGCGACCTCGTTCCTGCTCGGCCTCGGTCATTGCTTCCGCCACTCCGGCGTCGGCCGTGCCGCCGTCTTTTGGAGCTTCTTCTCGGTGTGACTTGCGACCATGTCACTCCATCGCTTCGCGTGCCGCTCGAGGAAGTGGATCTCGTCCGCAGCATCGACGAAGAACTGGTACTCGGCCCGGGTCATTGAGCACCACGATCGAGTCACGCTCGAAGACCGCGCCCCGAGCTGGCAGGAAGACCTCGTCAGAAGTCGCGCTTACGAGGTAGTGGTCGCGTCGTACGAGGTCGACCTCCTCGAGTTCGCGCCACCGCGGATCGGAGCGGGGCGAGCTCAGGCGTCACTAACTCAAGTGTGGCGCTCGCGTCTACCGTGTGCGTATGGCAACGCCGACGGCTGAGGACCGGCTCGACGCCGCCCGTTCCGGACTCGCGCACCCCTGGGCGGAGCGCGAGGAGCGCACGGTCGAAGCGGGCGCGTTCCCGATTACCGTCCGGAAGCGCGGCAACCGCTATGACCTCGACGATGGCGGCAAGGCGATCGCGAAGGCGCGTGCCCTAGGCGTTCCGACCGACTGGCTCCCGATCGCGGAGGACGTCGTCGCGCGTGAAGGCTTCAACGTGAACCGGCGTGGCGTGATCTTCGTCCCGGTGGTGGAGGGTCGCGACCTCGCGTCGCTTTCCGTGAGGCTCGCGGAATGCGCGGAGTTCGTACACGCCGCGCTCCTCGACGCTGCCCAGTCGAGCGCGATCCGCTAGCGAAGCTCGCCGACGCGAAGACGCCGCGCAACGTTCGTGCTATTCCAATGGCCGCGCTGCTCGCCAAGGAGGCCCGGGGCGAGTGCGTCTCTAGCTAGTGGCAGCCACTCGCCGGAACTCAACGTCGTCGATAGTGACGCCGGGGGCTGCCCAGGTGCTGGCCGGCGGAGTTGATCGCCGTGCCTGCTCCTCGGTCTCGAACACAACGAACGAGAAGCCGCGGCCGTCGACAGGCTCGAGCCAAAAGCCCGCGACGAAGCCGGGAGCGGAGCGGATCTTGGGCAGGATGTCATGCGTGAGTGCCTCGGCTGCCGCCGGCGCCTGGTCTGGGTCGATCGTCAACTTGACGAGTGCTGCGTGCATTGGTCTTCTCCGTTTCGTGGAGGCCCGTCTCTGCTGTCGATGAGTAAGACCTGGCAGCGATGCAGAAGTCATCGGCTCGGTCTGCGACTCTCGGCTGGGGGGACAGGCGCGACACCTCTCGTCGACCCCGGACGAATCTGGTTCCCCCGGTTTTCCGGTTGTGCGGGCCAACCCTCCAGCGCCGCGCCTGACCTGACATGCTCGGTATCCATTGCACGCGAGCGACCGAAATAGCAACGCGAGTTGCTAATGCAAGGGCGTCGCGGGCGCTTCGGGCGAGCTGCGTCTCTAACTAAGCGAGAGGCCCGCCGCTCGGCATAAAACGCATGATGATGGCGTCCGCTGCCGGTAGCGGCACGTCGGTCTCGATTGCCATCGCTTTGCCGAAGTAGCTGGGGCCGTCGATGCGCCGTTCGATCACGAGGCCGTGACGCTCGTAGAACGCCTGTGCATCCGTGTTCGCGTCTACGACAAGAAGGACGTACTGCCCGCCGGGCGGTAGCCGAGCGTGCAACTCACGCATTAGGGCACTACCGACACCGCCTCGCTTCTGGCCAGGGTCGACGTAGATTCGATGGAGTTCAGGTTCCGCGCCTTCTGAGTCGTAGTGCAGGTAGCCGACCACGTCGCCGTCTCGTTCAGCGACGAGAAACTCTGCGTCCTCAGCGTTGGCGCAGCGCGTGATGCAGTCGGTCAGCGCCTCGACCGAGTAGGTCTGCTCGACCACCGTGGCGGCGAACTTTGCACCGATAACGTCGTTGTGTACCGCCGGGAACGCCACCCTTCCGATGGCAGCGATTGAGGGTGCATCGCCTACCAGCGCCGTGCGAACAACAAGCGATGTGCCAGATTCAGTCATACCGCCGCGTGAAGGGCTCACCGCGCCATCGTTTCACAGTGATGTCGTGGGCAACTTGGCGAGTCGTCGGCGCTGATCCCGTGACACCCCCCGTGCACCCACGCCACGTCCCTACCCGTACTCTGTCGTACCCGATTTGGCTCTACAAAGCCAAACGCCTGATGGCAGAACGGCCGTTATGCGCCCGGCAGGATTCGAACCTGCGACCTCGCGCTCCGGAGGCGCGCGCTCTATCCCCTGAGCTACGGGCGCGGGGAGAGGGGCCAGTGTATCGGCGGTTCTTGCCGGTTCGAGCGCGAACGTCGTAGGCTCCGGCGGTGCTGCTCGCCGACGTCGCAGAGAGCTACGCCGACCTCGTCACGACCGTTTTTTCCTCCACCATCGCCGCCAAGGCATGGTTCGCGACGGGCGCGCTCGCGCTGGCCTGCGTCCAGGTCACGACGGCGGCCCGGGCCGCGTGTAGCGGCCTATTCTCGTGGGCGGTGTCATCGTGGCCGGCACGTTCGCGCTGGCGCAGGCGCAGATTTTCGAGCCTTCGGCGCCCGCGGGCGGCACGGCGGCGGGCGACGTCGACCGCGGCGAGGCCGTATTCGAGCATGAGTGCGCAGGATGTCACGGCTCGGGCGGCGCAGGCGGAGTCGGGCCTGTGCTCGTGGGCAGCGGTCTGGATGCGACTGCCGTGACTACGGCAGTGCAGCAGGGGCGCGGGATCATGCCTGCCGGCATCGTCGAGGGGCAGGAGCAAGCCGACGTGGTCACCTACGTCGTGTCGATCTCGGGCCCGTAGCTTGTCTCCGCGCATGGAGGTCGAAGCTCGCATCGTCCGTCTACAGCTCGCCGAGACGTTCGTGATCTCGCGGGACTCAACGGACTTCGCGGACGCCGTCCACGTCTCCCTGGCGCACGAGGGCGTGACGGGCGTCGGCGAGGCGGCGCCGGTCGAGCGCTACGACGAGTCGGCAGAGTCGGCACTGCGCTTCGTCGACGACCACGGCCACCTCGTCGGCAACGACCCGTTCGCGCTCGAGGACGTCGGCGAGCGGCTCGCCTCCATTCCTGGCGAGCAGGCGGCGAAGGCTGCTCTCGATGCAGCGCTGCACGACCTGCAAGGGAAGCTCCTCGGGATACCCGCGTTCCGTCTCCTTGGACTTCCGCGGACCGGCCCTCCGACGTCGTGGACGATCTGGCTCGGCGACCCGGACGACATGGCCCAGCGAGCGGAGAAGGCCGCCTCGACGTACCGACGCCTCAAGCTGAAACTGGGAGGACGAGACGGGCTCGACGTGGAGCGCGTCCGCGCCGTTCGCGAGGCGACTGACCTGCCGCTCACGGTCGACGTGAACGAAGCGTGGTCGCTCGAGGAAGCGCTGGATGCGCTTCCGGAGCTCGCGGATTTCGGAGTCGAGTACTGCGAGCAGCCGCTCAGCGCCGGCGACGAGGGCGGCCCGGAGCTCAGGGGGCGCTCGCCGATCCCGATCTACGTCGACGAGGACTGCCACACGCTTGCCGACGTCGCGAAGTGCGCGCAGATCGCGCACGGCATCAACATCAAGCTCGCGAAGTCGGGTGGCATCCGCGAGGCGATTCGGATGACGCATGCGGCGCGCGCGCTGCGTATGGGCGTGATGCTCGGCTGCATGCTCGAATCGGGACTCGGGATCGCCGCGGGGTGCTGCGTGGCGCCTCTTTGCGACCACATCGACCTCGATGGCAACCTCCTGCTGCGCGAGGACCCGTGGACGGGAGTCGAGCTCCTCGACGGCGTGCAGACGCCCCCGCTGAGACCCGGCCTCGGCGTCTTGCAGGCATGAGCGAGCGACGCCGGATCCTCATCCTCGGCGAGGGGTTCTCGCACGACGCTCACTACGGGAAGACCATGCGCGGGATCATCCGCTACGGCCCCGATTCGGTTGTCGCGATCCTCGACTCGGCGCGCGCGGGCGAGGAGCATGAAGGCATCCCCATCGTCGGTCGCGTCGACGACGCGCTCGAATACGGGCCGACCGTCGCCGTGGTCGGCGTCGCGACGCAGGGAGGCCGCTTCCCGCCGGCCTGGCGCGAGATCCTGAAGGCGAGCATCGCGGCAGGGCTCGACGTCGAGAGCGGGCTCCACGAGTTCATCTCCGAGGACCCCGAGCTGACGGAGCTCGCGGGCCGTCGCGGGGTCGACCTACGCGACCTCCGCAAGCCGCCGGCGGGCTTGAGCGTCTCAACCGGAGCGAACCTCGAGGTCGACGCGAAGATCGTGCTCACGGTCGGCTCGGACTGCGCGATCGGCAAGAAGACCGTTGCCGTCGAGCTTGACGTCGAGGCGCGCCAGCGCGGCCTCGAGTCGGTCTTCGTGCCGACGGGGCAGACGGGCATCGCGATCGCCGGCTGGGGGATCGCGGTTGACGCGGTGGTAGCGGACTTCCTCGCCGGAGCAGCCGAATGGCTCGTCGTCGAGGGAGCCCGCCGCGGTGGCAAGCTGCTGTTCGTCGAGGGCCAGGGCTCGCTCGTCCATCCGATGTACTCGGGAGTGACGCTCGGGCTCGTACACGGTTCCGCGCCGCACGCATTCGTCCTCTGCCATTCGGCGGGGGCAACGGAGATCGAGGGCTCTCCGGGCCACCCGATTCCGCCGCTCCGCGAACTGATCGAGCTTCACGAACGGATCGCGCTCCCCGCCCGGAAGGCGAGGGTCGTGTGCGTCGCGCTGAACACGGCTGCGATCGCGAGCGATGAGGAAGCGCGGCGCGCGATCGACGAGGTTGGTGCCGAGACGGGGCTTCCGACCGGTGACCCCGTCCGGTTCGGTGCGCACGATCTGCTTGACGCGCTTCTGGCACGACTTTAGGCTGCGACCCGCGGCGGGCAGTGGGGGCCCGCGAAAGGGTGGACTGGGATGCGGTTCCTCGCTGTGGCAACGGTCTTCACCGCTGCGCTCCTAGGCGGAGCGTCGGTTGGTGTTGCCGCGGACGTAGGCGCGAACGACGACTCCGCCAAGTTCGAGGCGGACGGTGGTGCGGCCCTGTACGGGCGCATGTCTGCGCTCGGCCTCGAGCAGACAGTCATCGGCGTCCGCTTCGTCCCGAGCGAGGCGGTCGTCATCCAGGACAAGCTCCGGCTCGATCGCGCAATCGCCAGTGCGACCGAGGCTGGTCTCAAGGTCGCTCTCGCCGTCTACCCGTATCCGCCGCGCGAGATCGAGGCCGGTCTCGGATCGCCGTCGCTGTTCGCGTCGTACGTCGGCGTTCTCGCGTCCATCTATCCGCACGTGGAGCAGTTCGTCGTCGGCAACGAGCCGAATCAGCCCGCCTTCTGGCGCCCGCAGTTCGATTCCGCCGGCGCCAACCTCTCGGCTCCGTCGTTCGGCCCGTATCTCGCCGCCGCGTACGACACGCTGAAGTCCGTCGACCCGGACATCTCGGTGATCGGGGTCGGCCTCTCGCCCCGCGGGAACGACCGTCCGACCGCGAAGAACAACATCTCGACCTCGCCCGTCCGGTTCCTTCGCGCACTCGGTGCGTGGTACCGCAGGAGCGGTCGGACGCTTCCGCTCATGGACGCTTTCAGCTTTCATCCGTACCCGAACGAGGCGACCGATTCGCTCGAGCGCGGCTACGGATGGCCGAACGCCGGCTTCGCCAATCTCGACCGCCTCAAGCAGGCGCTCTGGGATGCGTTCCACGGAACGGCGCAGCCGACCACGCTGGGCGGGCTGAAGATCCATCTGGACGAGGTGGGATGGCAGGTTGGCACCGCAGGCCGCGTCGGCTATCACGGGCGCGAGAACGTCGCGGTCACCGACGAGGTGACTCAGGCCGCGATCTACGGCCAGCTGATCCGGGAGGCTGCATGCGACTCAGATGTCGCATCGCTCAGTTTCTTCGGCTTCCGCGACGACGGCCTGCGAACGGGCTTCCAGGCCGGGCTCGAGCGCGCGGACGGCTCGACGAGGCCAGCTGCCGCAGCCGTGCAGGACGCGATCACCGAAACGTGCGCCGGCTACGAGCGGAACTGGTCGCCGGGAGTCGAGGTGCTCGGGGCGAAGGTCGACGCCGTCAATGGAGCGGTAGCCGGCGTCACCGCTCGGGTCGCGGCAGGGGAAGACGCTCGGGCGACAATCTGCGTCCGCTCTGCATTCCCGCTCTCCTCGAGCCAACGCTGCCGCGCGGTCGCGGTCGCGGGTCTTCGCTCGTCGAACGTCACCGTTCGCGCACCGGTGGGCGTCGCCGGCCGGGTCGAGGTCGCGGTGCGCTTCGCGGCCGAGTCGAATCGCAGGCGGCGCACCGTGTTCGTCCGGCAAGCGGTCGTCGCGCGCTGAAACCGCTTGACATCGAACACGTGTTCGTGTCATAGTGCGAACACGTGTTCGGTCGAGTCGTCATCGTCGTTCTCATATCCGTGTTGATCTGGGCCGTCCTCGCCCGGGACACCGGAGCCGGGTCGACTCCGCGGGTGCACAGGGTGCAGGCGGGGGAGACTCTCTGGTCGATTGCGTCGGCGCGGTATGGGGGTGACCCGCGTGCCGGCGTCTGGAAGCTGCAGCAAGCGAATGGGCTGGTCGGCGCGACGATCGTGCCCGGCCAGCGCTTGAAAGTGCCGTAAACGGAAACGCGACCGGCTGGACGATGGTATGAACCCATCGCATGGCATCCGAGCGCATCCTCGAGCTCCTCCGACGTCCCGTCGACGCCGACGAGTACACGGAGATCCGCGAGCTGTGGAAGACGCACTCGATCGCGGAGGACAATCGCGACCTTCCCGGCCTCATCTCGACGCTCACGGAAGACTGTGTCTACGAGGTCATGGGCACCGGAGCGCGCTGGGAAGGCCACGAAGGAGCGGCTCGCTTCTACACGGAGCTGCTCACTGCGTTCCCTGATATCCACTTCGATCTCGAGTACATCGTCATCGGTCCGCAGGGAGTCTGTGAGGAGGCGCGCGTGACCGCGACGCACCAGGGCCGTTGGCTCGAGCACGATCCCACGGGTGACCGGCTCGAATGGCGCAACGCCATCTTCTTCCCCTGGGATCCCGCGGCGAAGAAGTTCAAGGGCGAGATGGTGTACACCGATCTCGCCTTCCCGGGCTGACCGCCGTGGAGCTGGACGTCGTCTTCCTCGGGACGTCGGGCTCCACGCCGACTGCGAAGCGAGCGCTGAGCGCGACGCTCCTGCGGCGTGGGGGAGACAAGATCCTGTTCGACTGCTCCGAGGGGACGCAGCGACAACTCCTGAAGAGCGACGTCGGCCTCGTCGAGCTCGAGGAGATCTTCCTGACGCACTACCACGCCGACCACTACCTCGGGTTACCGGGCATGCTGAAGACGTTTGCACTCCGCGGCCGGGAGATCCCTCTCACGATCTACGGGCCGCGTGGCCTCGACGAGCTGCTCGCGACGCTCCGGCGCATTTTCGGGCGGCTGACCTATCCCGTCGCGACGGTCGAGCTCGAGCCCGGCGCGAGCGTCGCGCGCGAGGGGTACCGGATCGACACCTTCGCCGTCGATCACGGCGTCACTGCCGTCGGGTACGCGCTCGTCGAAGACACGAGGCCGGGCCGATTCGACGTCGAGGTGGCGTCGGGCCTCGGCGTCCCGGACGGCCCGGAACGCGGCGTGTTGCAGCGTGGTGAGAGCGTGACTCTCGGTGACGGACGGGTTGTCACTCCGGCGGACGTCCTTGGAGCTGCACGCGCGGGGCGGAAGGTGGTGCTCAGCGGCGACACCGCACCCGCGGCATCGGTCGTCGAGGCGGCGGCGGAAGCGGATCTGCTGATCCACGAGGCAACGTTCCTCGCCGACGAGCGAGGGCGGGCCCGTGAGACACTGCACTCCACCGCTGGCGAGGCTGCGCTCGTCGCGCAGGAGGCCGACGTGAAGCTCCTCGCGCTGACGCACGTCTCGACACGGTACTTCGGTCACCAGGTCGTCGAGGAGGCCACGCAGCTCTTTCCTGCAACCGTCGTCCCACGCGACTTCGACCTCGTCGCCATCCCTTTCCCGGAGCGGGGAGAGCCGGAGCTCGTCCGCGCCGGAGCCAGGACGGGCAGCGCTCCGATAGGGTCCTTGGAGTCGTGACGAGGCTCGTGCAGATCGCCGTTGCCGGCGACGTCGCCGAGGGGGAGCAGCTCCAGGAGCTGCTGACGGCCGCGGGGATCGAGTCGCGACTCGAGCCGGCGATCGAGCATCACGAATCGGCACTCGAGGACGCGCCGCTGAAGGTGCTCGTCTCGGAGTCGGAGGTCGACGAGGCGCGGGACGCGATCGAGGCGCTGACGGAGCCCGACGACGAGGAGATTCCCGAGGCGTAACGGCCTAGCCGGTCCGGACGAAATCGATCCGCGTCGAGCCGATCAGGCCGTCGGTCTCGAGGAGGTAGTCACAGTGGCGGGAGCCGTCGGCGCCCGGCGGAGCAGGGATGGCCGGCCGCCAGACCCCGCCCGGTGGGATCGCCTGCTCGGCGACGACTTCGCCGTCCCGGAGGATCCGGGTCGAACGGCCCTCCTTGCCCAGCAGCGTGAGCTCGAGCCTCCCGGGGCCGCACGCGAAGACGCGAATGCGCGCAGTCTCCGTGCCGTGCAGGTCTCCGTTCGGCCGGAGTCCGACGATTCGGCGTGACAGACGAAGCGGCGGTTCCACACGGTACAAGGCCAGTCCCGGCTGTTCGAATGACGCCGGCAGCGTCGCGATCTCCTCGCCGATGATCGACGTGCCGGTCGGTGAAACCGCGGCTCCGGGCTCGAACTGATCTCCGTCGCGGGTAACGAGTCGCCCGTCCTCGCGCGGGACGACGACGTCCTGGGGCATCACGCCCGGCGATTCGACTCCGGCGAGCCGCGCCACGCCTGTGATCGACTCGTTCCAGAACATCTGCTCCCAGGCGTCCGGCCACTGGCGCTCGCCCGTGAGGAGAAGGGTCACTTCCTGCCCACCGCTCGCGTCGATCCAGTCGGTGGGCACACCGGCGAACGTGCGCTCGCGTTCGACGTGCGAGCGATCTCGGATCTCGAGCGAGGCGACGAGCGAGGCGCCGCCGAGCGCCAGGGCGACGGCGACGACGACCACGGGCATCGCCCGACGGGGGAGGAACATCGCGAGCAGCAAGAGCGCCGCCAGTCCGATCGCGTACACGGTGTCGAATGCCGATGCATCGAGATTGCTCCTGAGCCGCTCGAGCGGGATCATCGACGGCGCATCCGCGTATGCCGCGAGGCGCGTCACCCGGTCGAGCGGGAGGAGCAGCGCCGACGCAGCGACGAGAAGCGCGATGATCGAGCTCGACGGCTGCGGTCGCGGCGCGCCGCGCGCGAGCCAGACCGCAAACGCCGCGAAGATCGGCGGGGCGACGGAGAGGAGCTGTCGCTCGGTGACGTGCTCGACGAAGCGGGAGGCGAACGACCCGACCTCCACGACGGTGACCACCGCGTACGCGAGGGCAGTTGCGACGAGGACGCGGACGCCGCGATCGAGCTCGCGGCCGCGCACGCTCCGCCACGCGAGAATGCCCAGAGCAGCCACCGGGACGCCGAGCGTGATGAGCGCCACGGCGCCCGTCTGCCACGCGACAGACTGGGCGACGTCGCCGAACGAGTACTCGCCCGCCTCCGCTAGCGGGGCGTACCCGCCGAGGAGCTCGCCGACGCCGCCCTGCGCGACCCGGATCGCGGTCCACGCGACCGCAATGAGGCCGAGCACCGAGAACGTTGGGAGGAGGCGCCGAAACGGCGCCGTCGTCCGCTCCGAGAGAGCGAGCAGCGCGACTGCGAGAACCAGCACGGCGACGAACCCGACAGCCTGTAGTCGCGTCACGAGTGCGACTCCGATCGCGGCGAGAAGCAGCGCCTGCCGCGCGAGGGTCGGCGTCTGGAGGCAGAGAGCGAGCACCCAGACGGCGACGACTGCCACGAAGAAGTAGAGGGCCTCGCTCATGAACAGGCCGCTGTACACGAGGCCCGGCATGAGGGCCGTGAGCCCGGCGGCGACGAGGGCCCACCGGCCTCCGGCGAGCGGGCGCGCCCACAGGAAGACCGGGATCGCCGTCAGCGACATCACGACCGCCTGCAGGAGCTGTACCCAACGCACGCCGGCGTCGAGCTCGCTCCAGAGGAACGGGATCCCCACGAGCAGCGGATAGAGGAGGCTGTAGTAGGCGACCGGCTCGCCGAGCAGGGAGAGCCCGTCCCCCGAGACGAGCGAGCGGCCCAGGAGCCCGTAGAGCTGCTCGTCCGGCGCAATCCACGGCGCGTCCACGCCGTGTGATAGCGCGAAGCGGACGCACACGGACAGGACGACGAGGCCACCGAGGGCCAAGATCGCGCGATCGAAGCCCCGGAGGCGCGACATGCCGAGACTCTGCCAGCAGAGGCGGCGAGGCAGTCACGCCGTTCGTCTACACTCGCCCGAACCGCCCTTTAAACCGGTCCAGCGAGGCCGAAAAGGAGTGTGATGACGACGCACGTCCCCGAAGAAGCCACGGCGAGGCTGCTCCTCGACGGTGAGGCGATTGCGAAGTCCCTCTCCCGCATCGCACACGAGCTCATCGAGCGGAACGCCGAGCCGGCCGGACCGGGTCTCGAGCGCGTCGCGCTCGTCGGGATCCAGTCGCGGGGTGCGCCGCTGGCGTCGCGGCTGCGGCGCCTCGTGGAGCAGCGAAGCGGCGTGGCGCTCCCGGTCGGCGTCCTCGACATCACCTTCCATCGGGACGACGTCCACGTCCGCGACGGCGGGCGAGCGCCTGGGCGGCAACCTGTCGTTCGGGCGACGAGCATCTCCTTCCCGATCGAGGGCATGACGGTGGTCCTCGTCGACGACGTCCTGTACACGGGGAGGACGATCCGCGCCGCGATCGACGCACTCCTCGAGTTCGGACGCCCTGCGCGCGTGCAGCTCGCCGCGCTCGTCGATCGCGGGCACCGCGAGCTCCCCATCCGGCCCGACTACGTGGGGAAGAACCTCCCGACCGCGCGGGAGGAGCGCATCCAGGTCGAGCTCGTCGAGATCGACGAGCGGGACGGCGTCTTCCTGATCGCCGAACGCGAGGACGGCGAGTGTCTGAGCTACTGCCGCCCGCCGCGCCCGGGCGGCACCTGCTTTCGATTCGCGACCTCGACCGAGGCGACGTCGAGCGGATGCTCGACACCGCGCGCTCGTTGGCGACCTCGCTCGACCGCGAGGTGAAGAAGCTCCCGACGCTGCGCGGCAGGACGGTCGTCAACCTCTTCTACGAGTCCTCCACGCGAACGCTCGCGAGCTTCGAGCTGGCCGCGAAGCGCCTGTCCGCGGACACGATGTCGCTTCGTTCCGCCGGCTCGTCGGTCGACAAGGGCGAGTCGCTCAAGGACACGGCGCTGACGCTCGCCGCCTACGAGCCGGACGTGATCGTCGTCCGGCATCCCTCGATCGGCGCGCCGCAGCTCGTCGCGCGACTCACCGACGCACATGTCGTGAACGCAGGAGACGGGAAGCACCAGCATCCGACGCAGGCGCTTCTCGACCTGTACGCGATGCGTGAGGCGCTTGGTCGGCTCGAGGGGGTTCGCGTAGCGATCGTCGGAGACGTCCTGCACTCCCGGGTGGCGCGCTCGCTCGTGCAGGCCCTCGGCCTCGTGGGCGGTGAGACTGTTCTCGTCGGCCCGCCGACGCTCGTTCCACGGGGCATCGAGGCGCTCGGATGCGAGGTCTCGTACGACATCGACGCCATCGCGGACGCCGACGTCGTCTACGTCCTTCGCCTGCAGCGCGAGCGCATGGACGAGGCCTTCGTTCCCTCGCTCCGCGAGTACCGGGCGCTCTACGGGATCACGCCGGCGCGCGTGCGGGCTGGTCAGGTCGTGATGCACCCGGGACCGATGAACCGCGGGGTCGAGATCGACCCGCGCGTCGCCGACTCCGAGGCCGCGCTCGTCACCGACCAGGTGCGCGCGGGGCTCGTCATGCGGATGGCCGTGCTCTACGACGTCCTCACCGCGCCCAACCCGGGTCAGACGTCACGGGTCTGACCCCGCAGTCGATGCGGGTCGAGGTCGCGTAGGTGCTCTTCTCACGCAACAGCCGCGGCGATTCGCTCGAGCTCGCGGGCCGCGTGCTCGCGACGACGCAGGGGATCGACGAGTCCTTGCGCATCACCGTCACGGACGGAGTGATCAGCGCCATCGAGCCGGCGTCGGTGGGCGACCTCGTCGTCGCTCCCGCGTTCGTCGACCCGCATGTCCACCTGCGCACGCCCGGCCGCGAGGACGAGGAGACGATTCGCTCGGGCACCGAGGCCGCTGCGGCAGGTGGATACTGCGCAATTCTCGCGATGCCGAACACGGAGCCGGTAGTCGACTCGGCGGCCGTGCTCGGCGCGCTCGTCGAGCAGGCTCGTGCCGACGCGATCGTGCCGACCGGCTTCATGGCGGCGATCAGCATGGGGCAGGCGGGCGCCGAACTGACGGAGATGGCCGAGCTCGCGTCGGCAGGAGCGGCGGCTTTCACGGATGACGGCAGGCCCGTCGTCTCGGCGGGGCTCATGAGGCGCGCGCTCCAGTACAGCGGCCTCACGAGCCTGCGACTCGCCATACATTGTGAGGAGCCGTCGCTCTCACATGGCGGGCAGGTGCACGAAGGCACCGTCTCCGCCGAGCTCGGTCTCGGCGCGTATCCGTCGAGCGCCGAGAGTGTGATGGTCGAGCGCGACCTCTCGCTCGCCGCGGCCGAAGAACGTCCGCTGCATCTCATGCACCTGTCCGCTCGTGAGTCGGTCGAAGCGCTCGACAAGGCCTTGGAGGGCGGCGTGTCGGCGACCGCCGAGGTCACCCCGCACCACCTCGTCCTCACCGACGCCGCGGTCCGCTCGCTCGACACGAACGTGAAGATGAATCCGCCGCTGCGAGCCGACGAGGACCGAGAAGCCCTTCGCGATGCACTGCGGCGTGGCGCGATCGCCTCTGTCGCCACAGACCACGCGCCGCACGCCCGCCAGGAGAAAGACGTCCCGTTCGAGGAAGCTCCTTTCGGCGTCACTGGCCTCGAGACCGCCTTCGCTGCCCTCTACACGCATCTCGTCATCCCAGGGATCGTCACGCTCGAGACTCTCCTCGAACGAATGTCCGCAGGCCCCGCGCGAGCCTTCGGTCTCGACGAGCCCCGGATCGAGGTCGGCGCGCGCGCGAATCTCGTCGCCCTCGACCTCGCCGCCGAGTGGGCCGTGTCCGAGGACGGTTTCCGCTCGCTCTCGGCGAACTCCTGGCTCCTCGGTGAGACGCTGCGCGGGAAGGTCGTCAGGACGGTCGCCGACGGGCGGCTGGTGTTCGAAGCATGAGCTCGGGCTACCTCGTGCTCGAGGACGGGAACGGTCTTTCGCGGCCGCTCTGTCGCGGCGGAGGGCGTCGCCTTCGGCGAGGCCGTGTTCACGACCGGGATGACGGGCTACCAGGAGACGGTCACCGACCCGAGCTACGCCGAGCAGCTCGTCTGCTTCACCGCCTCGATGGTGGGCAACTACGGTGTCGCCGACGAGCGCGGCGAGTCGCCCACGCCGCACGCGAGGGCGGTGCTCATGCGCTCTCTCGGCGGGGAGGAGTGGGCGGCGTGGCTCGCCGAGCACGGCCTCGTGGGTCTCGAAGGCATCGACACGCGCTCGCTCGTCGTTCGCCTCCGCGACTCGGGGGCCATGCGCGCAGCGGCGGTGTCCGACGAGAGCAGCTGTCCGGTCGCCGATGCGCTCGAGCAGGTCTGCGCGCAGCCCTCGATGGAGGGCCAGGCGCTCGTCGCCCAGGTCTCGACGGGCGAGGCATACGCCTTCTCACAGGACGGCTCGCCGCACGTCGCGGTCGTCGACTACGGCGCGAAGCGCTCGATCATGCGCCGACTCGCGAGTGCCGGCGCCGCGGTGACGGTCGTGCCGCACTCGACCTCGGCCGACGACCTCGCGGAGTTCGACGGCGTCGTCCTCTCGAACGGGCCCGGAGACCCGGAGCCGCTGGTCGAGGAAGCACAGATCGTGCGCGAGCTCCTCGGACGCGTGCCCATCCTCGGCATCTGCCTCGGGCACCAGCTCCTCGGGGTTGCCACCGGCCACTCGACGTACAAGCTCCCCTTCGGCCACCGAGGCGCCAACCACCCGGTGCTCGAGCGCCGAACTGGCCGCGTGCTCGTGACGAGCCAGAACCACGGCTTCGCCGTCGCGGGCTCCGAGGACAGCGAGGCGACCCACGTATCGCTCTACGACGGCACGGTCGAGGGCTTCGAGTTCCCCGAGCTGCGAGCGCGCTCGGTGCAGTTCCATCCGGAAGCGGGGCCCGGCCCGCACGATGCGTGGCCGATCCTGGAGAGCTTCGTCGAGGAGCTTCGCCGCTAGTGCCGAGACGGAACGACATCGAATCGATCTGCGTCATCGGATCGGGCCCGATCGTCATCGGCCAGGCCTGCGAGTTCGACTATGCCGGCTGCCAGGCGCTCAAGGTCCTGCGCGAAGAGGGCTTCCGCACCATCGTCGTCAACTCGAACCCGGCGACGATCATGACCGACCCGGGCTTCGCCGATCGCACCTACATCGAGCCGCTCGACGCCGAGAGCGTGGCGTCGGTGCTCAGGCGCGAGCGCCCCGACGCGCTCCTGCCGACGCTCGGCGGCCAGACCGCGCTCAATCTCGCGATCGCGTTAGCCGAGGGAGGCGTTCTCGAGGAGGTCGACGTCGAGCTCATCGGTGCGCCGGTGGAGGTGATCCGCCGCGCAGAGGATCGCGAGCTCTTCCGCGACGCGGTCCGCTCCTGCGGACTCGAGGTGCCGGCGTCCAGGATCGTCACCGCGCTCACCGACCTCGCCGACGTGCCCCTGCCTGCCGTGGTGCGGCCCGCGTTCACGCTCGGCGGCCACGGCGGGGGCTTCGCGGAGAACGAGGCGACCCTCGCCTTCCATGTCGAGCGCGGCCTTCAGGAGTCGCCGATCGGGCAGGTGCTCGTCGAGGAGTCGGTGCGCGGCTGGGACGAGTTCGAGCTCGAGGTCATGCGCGATCGCGCGGACAACGTCGTGATCGTCTGCTCGATCGAGAACCTCGACCCGATGGGCGTGCACACGGGCGATTCGGTCACCGTCGCGCCTCAGATGACGCTCTCCGACGAGGCGTACCAGGAGCTCCGCGACGCCGCCTGCGCGGTTATCCGTGCGGTCGGCGTCGAGACCGGCGGCTCGAACATCCAGTTCGCGCGCAACCGCTCGACGGGCGAGCTGCGCGTCATCGAGATGAACCCGCGCGTCTCGCGCTCCTCGGCGCTCGCCTCGAAGGCCACGGGCTACCCGATCGCGAAGGTCGCCGCGAAGCTGGCCGTCGGCTACACGCTCGACGAGATCCCCAACGACCTCACGAAGACGACACCCGCGAGCTTCGAGCCGACGCTCGACTACGTCGTCGTCAAGTTCCCGCGCTTCGCGTTCGAGAAGTTCCCCGGCGCCGACCGGACGCTCGGAACGCAGATGAAGTCCGTCGGCGAGACGATGGGCATCGGCCGCACCTTCACGGAGGCGCTGCTCAAGGCGCACGGCTCGAGGGAGCTCGAGCGCGGCGCGCCGACTCCTTGGCCGACGCTCGAGGATCAGGACCTGCCGAGCGGGCTGCACCCGTGGTTCCGCAAGGAGATCGCGCGGGCGCGCGCCGAGCTGCGCAGCGGAGATGTCGCCGCGGCGAAGCGGGCCGGCTGGGGCGACGACACGCTGGGCGAAGCACTCGGCCTCAGCGGGCGCGAGGTCCGGCAGCTGCGCCACGAGCGGGGGATACGGCCGGTCTTTCGCCGCGTCGACTCCTGCGCCGGCGAGGTCGAAGCCGCCTCGAACTACTTCTACTCGACCTGGGGCGAGGCCGACGAGGCGTGTCCTACGGGGGAGACGCCGCGGGTCGTCATCCTCGGCTCGGGCCCGAACCGAATCGGCCAGGGGATCGAGTTCGACTACTGCTGCGTCCACGCCTCGCAGACCTTCCGCGCGCTCGGCTACGAGGCGGTGATGGTCAACTGCAACCCGGAAACCGTCTCCACCGACTACGACACCTCCGACCGGCTGTACTTCGAGCCGCTCTCCCCGGAGGAAGTGCTCGCAGTGTGCGATCGCGAGCAGCCGGTCGGCGTGGTCACCCAGTTCGGCGGGCAGACCCCGCTCCGTCTCGCGCGGCACATCGAGGACGCGGGCTATCGCATCCTCGGCACGCCGCACGAGGCGATCGACCTGGCGGAGGACCGGGAGCGCTTCGGTCTCCTCGCGGAGGAGCTCGGCGTGCGCTGCCCGCCCTGGGCGATCGCCGCGGACGTCTCCGAGGCCCTCGATGCGGTGGAGGAGATCGGGTACCCGGTGCTCGTGCGTCCTTCCTACGTGCTCGGAGGACGCGCGATGCGTATCTGTTACGACGCCGACCAGCTCGAGGCGGCGATGTCCGCAGTCCACGGTCAGGTTCTCCTGGACCGCTTCGTCGAGAATGCGATCGAGCTCGACGTCGATGCGCTCTGCGACGGCGAGGAGGTCTACATCGCCGCGGTCATGCAGCACGTGGAGGAGGCGGGTGTGCACTCCGGCGACTCCACCTGTGTGCTCCCGGCGCCGTCGCTCACGCTTGCCGCCGCGCTCGAGGTCGAGCACGTCGTCAAGCGCCTCGGGCCCGCGCTCGGCGTCGTCGGGATCCTCAACGTTCAGCTCGCGATCGCGGACTCGACCGTATACGTCCTCGAGGTGAACCCGCGCGCGTCCCGCACTGTTCCGTTCGCCAGCAAGGCGATCGGCGTGAATCTCGTCGACGCAGCGTGCCGGCTCGCAGCGGGCGCCACGCTCGCAGAGCTCGACCTGCCGGTGCCCCGTCCGACGCAGGTGAGCGTGAAGGCTGCCGTGCTGCCGTTCGCGCGCTTCCCGGGCGCCGATCCCGTGCTCGGTCCGGAGATGCGCTCGACCGGCGAGGTCATGGCGAGCGCTGCCGATTTGCCGACCGCTCTCGCGAAGGCCGAGCGCGCCGCCGGAAGGCCGCTCCCCACGTCGGGAACGGCATTCCTGTCGGTGCGCGACGACGACAAGCCGGCCGTCGTCGCAGTCGCTGCTGCCCTCGCGGGGCTCGGCTTCGAGCTCGTGGCCACGGAGGGCACCGCCCGCACGCTTCGCGCGGCCGGCCTCGAGCTCGACGAGATCGGCAAGGTCGCAGATGCGGTCGGCGACGAAGAGACTGTCGTCGACCTCGTACGCGGCGGCCGCTGCGACCTCGTCATCAACACGCCGCAGGGGAGCGGCGCTCGCGCCGACGGATACCTGATCCGCGAGGCGGCGCTCGCAGCTCGCGTTCCATGCGTGACGACGATTTCGGGGGCGGCAGCCGCGGTTCACGCAATCGCGAACGCGCGAGCCGAGGCCGCGCTTTCCCTGCAGGAACGCATAGGAATCGAGGCCTGAGATGCCAAGTGACGCCGTGTCGCCAGGCCTCGGGGACGCACGCCGCGAGCGGCTCATGGTGGTCGCCGTCGAAGCCGTGGGCTCGTATGCCTTGCTCCGGCTGTCGCGCGGCGGGCTCGAGCCGGGCGCTCCGGGCCAGTTCTTCATGCTCGAGGCGCCCGGAAGGCTGCTGCCGCGCCCGATGAGCCTCTGCCAGGCGCCGCCCGGCGAGCTCGCGTTCCTCATCGAGCCGATCGGACCGGGCACGCGCGCGCTGTGCGCACTCGAGCCCGGCGCGGCGATCCACGTCCTCGGGCCGCTCGGGAACGGCTTCGACCTGGAGGTCGGGCAACCGCTACTCGTGGCGGGCGGGATCGGGATCGCGCCGATGCCGTACCTCGCGGAGGCGCTCGGAGGTGCCCTGGCGATCCTCGGCTTCCGCAGCGACCTGCACGCCGAGGCGTCCCGGCTGCTCCCCGACGCCACCCTCGTCGTGGAGCCCCGGCTCGTCACCGAACTCCTGCCAGACGAACCCGGCGACGTCTTCGCGTGTGGCCCGGAGCCGATGCTCGAGGCCGTCCGGACGCTCGTTCCTCGCGCACAGCTCGCCCGGGAGGCGCCGATGGCGTGCGGCTACGGCGCCTGCTACGGCTGCGTGGTCGAGCGCGACGGGCGGTATGTGCGCCTCTGCATCGAGGGTCCCGTCCTCCAGGAGGCCGCGTGATCCCACTCCTCAACGCCTCGGGCTGCCTCGACGCGCTCACCGCGCCGGCGGTGGCCCAGACCCTGGATGCGTTCGTGACGAAGACGGTCACTCCCCTGCCGCGCGAGGGAAACCCGCCGCCTCGCATCGCGGAGACGGACAACGGCATGCTGAACTCGATCGGACTGCAGAACGCGGGCATCGAGACGTTCGTACACGACCATCTGCCTCGTCTGTCCGCCCTCGGCGTGCCGATCTGGGTTTCGGTCGGCGGATTCAGCGCCGACGACTATGCCCACGTGTCCGGGCGTCTCGACGACTGCGATGACGTCGCGACGATCGAGCTCAACCTGTCGTGCCCGAACGTCGAAGAGGCTCCGGAAACCGCCGCGGAGCTGGTCGCGGCAGCGCGGTCGGCGACGAGCAAGCGCCTCTACGCGAAGCTCTCGCCCGCGACCTGGGACATCGCCGAGTCGGCCCGCGCGGTCGCCGACGCAGGAGCGGACGGGTTGTCATTGGTCAACACGATTCGCGGCCTCGCGCTCGACGTGGACCGTCGCCCGAAGCTCGCTCGCGGGCCGGGCGGGTACTCGGGGCCGTCGTTGCGACCGATCGCGGTCGCGTGCGTCTACGCGTGCGCCGAAGCCGTCGAACTGCCGATCGTCGGCATGGGCGGGGTGGCATCGGCGGACGATGTCCTCGACTTCGTCGCGGCTGGCGCGAGCGCCGTGGCGCTCGGGACGATCCTCTTCTCGAATCCCTGGGCGGCGGACCGCCTTCGAGCCGACGTTCGGACCAAGGGCGTCCCGTCCCCGGTGACAGTGAGCGCCGATTCCGCGCCGATCGGTCTCGGTGGCGAGATTGTTAGCTGACCAGCCAACACCAAAATCCCTGCAAATAGGCCAAAACGATTCCGCTTGACCGAAAGGGCAAGCTTGGTAGACTCGTCCGGCTCATGGTCACGACGAAGTCGCACGCACAGGCGCCTGCGCGCTCCCTCGATCAGAGGATGGAGGCGCTCCAGCGGGCGAACGACGTCCGCGTCCGGCGTGCGCAGCTCAAGCGCGACCTGAAAGCAGGCCGGGAGAGCATCGAGTCGATCCTGCTCGACCCGCCCGAGTGGGTCGAGACGGCGAAGGTCTTCGACATGCTCATGGCGGTGCCGAAGTTCGGGCGGGTGAAGGCGGCGAGGCTGCTCAACCAGTGCCGGATCAGCCAGTCGAAGACGGTCGGCGGCCTCTCCGAGCGCCAGCGGACCGAGCTGGTCGATCTCTTCAATCACCGCAACTAAGCCGCGTGCCGGCACGGCCCGTCATCGTCGTCACGGGCCCATCGGGAGCCGGGAAGGGGACGTTGATCAAGGGCCTGCTCGAGCGCGTGGACGGGCTCGAGATAGCGGTCTCGGCGACGACACGGCCCCAACGGCCGAATGAGGTCGACGGGCAGGACTACTGGTTCCTCTCCGACGACGAGTTCACACGGAGGGTCGAGGCCGACGAGTTCCTCGAGTGGGTGCCGTATGTCTCCGGACGCCGCTACGGGACGCTTCGGTCGGAGATCGAGCGCATCGCCCGCGAGGAGAGCGTCTGCGTCCTCGAGCTCGAGCTCGACGGCGCTCTGACGGTGCAGAGCGAGGTGGAGGCGGGCGTAACCATCTTCATCGCCGCGGACGTGGACGAGCTGGAGCGGCGACTTCGCGAGCGCGCGACGGAGTCGACCGGCGAGATCGGCGAGCGGATCGCGCTCGCGCGCGACCAGCTCGAGCAGGCACACAAGTTCCGCTACATGGTGCGAAACGACGACTTGGAGCGCGCAACGGCGGCGTTGGCGGCCCTCGTAGAGTGTGAACTGGACATCGATGCTCGGAGCCCGCAAGCGCAGCGCCCGCGAAGCGGGCGCCTCTAGGGATCTTCGCGCGGCCGAGCTAGCGGATTTCCGGTCTTGCGCAAACAGCTAGGATGGCGCGTCCATGATCTATCCAAGGCTTGACGACCTGCTCGAAAAGGTCGACGGATCTCGGTACGCGCTCGTCCTCGTGGCGGCCAAGCGCGCACGCCAGATCAACAACTATCACCACCAGCTCGGTGAGGGCATCGGCTTCGAAGAGGCGCCGCCGCCGCTCATCGAGTCCCGCTCGAAGAACTACCTCACGATGGCAATGGAGGAAGTCGCGAGCGGGAAGATCAGGCACCTGGCGCCGAGCTGAGGTAGGCACATGGCACGCATCCTGCTCGGAGTGACCGGGGGGATTGCGGCCTACAAGGCCTGCACGCTCGTCCGCCTCCTGGTGCGCTCGGGCCACGACGTGCTGCCCGTGCTCACGCCTGCCGCGGAGCGGTTCGTCACCTCCGAGACCTTCTACGCGCTCGCGCGGACTGCGCCGAGCAACGATCCCTACCCCCATCTCGGGAGGTGGGACCTGCTCGTTGTCGCTCCGCTCACGGCGAACACGCTCGCGCGGCTCGCCCACGGGCTCGCCGGCGACGTCCTGACCGAGGCGGCGCTCGCCCACGACGGTCCGGTGCTCGTCGCGCCGGCGATGAACACGCGCATGTGGCTGCACCCTGCGACCCAGGCGAACGTCGCGACGCTGCGGCTGCGCGGCGTCGAGCTCGTCGGGCCGGCCGAAGGCGAGCTCGCGGAGGGGGAGGAAGGCATCGGCCGCATGGCCGAGCCGGAGGAGATCCATTCACGCATCGAGGCGCTCCTGAGTGCGAGGAACGGGGCGCTGCACGGCAAGCGGGTGGTCATCTCCGCCGGGGGGACGCGCGAGCCCCTCGATGCGGTCCGCTTCGTCGGCAACCGCTCGTCCGGCCGCATGGGCGTCGCGCTCGCCGAGGAGGCAGGGAGGCGCGGCGCCGAAGTGACGCTGCTCGCGGCGAATCTCGCGGTGCCCGCCCCGCCGGGCATGACGGTCGTCGAGACACCCACGGCCGCCGACCTCGCGCGCGAGGCGCTCGCCCGCAGCGACGCCGACGTGATCGTCATGGCCGCGGCTGTCGCCGACTATCGCCCCGCCTCACGGTCCGATGAAAAGCGGCCCAAGAGCGACGCCCCTTGGGAAGTCGAGCTCGTGCCCACCGCAGACGTCCTCTCGGCCATCGCCGCGGATCGCCGTGATGGGCAGGTGATCGTGGGCTTCGCGGCCGATCACGGCACTCAAGGTCTGGCGCGGGCGCGAGAGAAGCGTCTCGCGAAGAATGCAGATCTCTTCGTCTTCAACGACGTCAGCCGGCCCGACATCGGCTTCGATGCGCTCGACAACGAGGTCGTCGTGGTCTCGGAGGCCGGCGATCGGACCGTAGACAAGGCGCCAAAGCGCGTCGTCGCGGCAGCAGTGCTCGACGAGGTGGAGCGGCTACTCTCGTCGTCATGAGCGACGCCGCACCCGCGGGTGGGCCTGTCGCGTCGCGGTCGGCCGCCGAGGTCGTCGAAAGCGTCGTCGAGAACCTCCAGCGTGCGGTGCGGGCGCCGAGGGCCACGCTCGAGCTCTGCATCCTCTGCGTCCTCGCCGAGGGTCACCTGATCATCGAGGACTTCCCGGGAGTGGGGAAGACGGTCCTGGCGAAGTCCGTGGCGCGCTCGCTGCATCTTTCGTTCTCGCGCCTCCAGTTCACGCCGGACCTGCTACCGACGGACGTGACCGGCGTGAATGTCTTCAACCAGCGCTCGGGCGAGTTCGAGTTCAGGCCGGGGCCGGTCTTTGCGAACGTGCTACTCGTCGACGAGATCAACCGTGCCTCGCCCAAGACCCAGTCGGCGCTGCTCGAGGCGATGCAGGAGGCGCAGGTGACGATCGACGGCGTCACCTATGCACTCGAGCAGCCGTTCTTTGTCGTCGCGACGCAGAACCCGATCGAGTACGAGGGGACGTATCCGCTCCCAGAGGCTCAGCTCGACCGTTTCACGGCCCGGCTCTCGCTCGGCTATCCGCCGTTCGGCGAGGAAGCGCGCATGCTCGCCGAGCAGACGACCGCGCCTCCGCTCGATCTCCTGAACGCAGTGGCCGATCGTGACGATCTCCTCGGTGCCATCGACGCAGCGCGCGCCGTGTACGTCGAAGAGAGTGTGGGCGACTACGTCGTCACGATCGTCAGGCACACGCGCGAGAGCTCGCTGCTCGCGCTCGGCGCGAGCCCGAGGGCGGGAATCGCGCTGCTGCGCATGGCGAAGGCGCGCGCCGTCGCGCTCGGCCGCGACTACGTCGTCCCGGAGGACGTTCAGGCGGTCGCACCGGCTGTCCTCTCGCATCGGGTGATCGTCGCCCCGGAAGCCCGCGCTGCCGGCATGCGAGGCGAGGACGCGGTCGAGCGCGCCATCGCGGAGGCGCCGAGCCCGTCATGAACAAATGGCACGGCGGGCTCGCTCTCGGCGCCGTTGCCCTTACGGCAGCCGTCGCGTCCGGCTCGCGCGCGCTCGGAGTCGTCGGTGTCGGCTTTCTGCTCGCTTCCGGCCTGAGCTGGCTGTGGACGTGGTTCGCCGAGAGCCCTGCCGCCGTCGCGTACACGGTCAGCCCGGCACCGGCCACCGAAGGGCAACGCGTTCGGGTTGGGATCGAGGTACGGCGGGCATCGAGGCTGCTCCTCGGCTCGATGACGGTGCGTGCGACGCTCGGTCGCCTCGGGGAGCGCAGCTGTCTTCTTCGGCCCCAGGGCGGCGTCGCGTACGGCGCATTCGACCTCGAGCGGCTGCCGCGGGGCGTCTACCGCATCGCCAAGACGGAGGTCACCATCGGTGATCTGCTCGGTCTCGTCGCGGTGTCGCCTCCGCTTGCATGCGATCCAGCGACGGTGGTGGTTCGACCACTGCTCGTGGAGCTCGACGGTCTCTTCAGCGACGCCGGTCGGGCCGGGGGAGACGGACGCAGATTGCTCCTCAGGCGCGCGGCCGGCTTCGACTTCCACTCGGTGCGCGCATACGAGCAGGGTGAATCGCTCCGCCGCGTCCACTGGCCCACGAGCGCTCGCCGCGGGCAGCTCATGGTGAAGGAGCTCGAGGACTCCGTCTACGACGGTGCCGTCGTCGTTCTCGACTGCGACCCGGCTGGAGCCGTGGGCGACCCTCCCGGCACGAGCTTCGACGTCGCCGTATGCGCGGCCGGCTCGATCTTGCAGAGCCATGCGTCACGGGGCCGACTCGTCACCTTCGCGTCGACAGGTCGTGGTCGGTCGGTCGTGTCCGTCAGGTCAGCGGCATCGGATCTCGACGGTGCGCTCGACGGGCTCGCAGCGGCGGAGCCCGACGCGCCCCATGGGCTCGCGAGGTTCATCAACGGCATTCACCCGCTGCTGGCGAGCGCAGGAGAGCTCGTAGTCGTCACCGCGACGTGCGATCCGGCGGCATTTACCTCGGCGCTCGCGCTTGCTGGTCGCCGTGCGGTTTCCCTGGTGTGGATCGACGCAGCGAGCTTCGCAGGGCGGCCAACTCGGGCGGAGCCGGGTGTGCTGCGCCTCGCTGCGAACGGCATCCCGACGGCTGTCGTGCGCCGCGGAGATGACCTTGCGAGCGTGCTCTCGGCACGCGCCTTCCAGGCGGTGGCACGTGGGTAGGACGCTCGCAGCGAGCCTCCTGCCGGCGCTCGCGATCGCCGGAGCCTGGCTGAGCGTCGAGGAGCCTCGCCGCGTAGGAGAGGGCGCTGCGATGGCGGCTCTCGCCATCCTGCCCGCCCTGAGGCGGGGGCCGGTAAGTCGCGTTGCAGCTGCGGCGGCGTCGACTCTTGGCGCGGCCTGGCTCGCTTTCGGCGCGCAACCATGGGAGCTGATCCCTTTCCGCGACGAGCACGTGCTCTCACCGCTGCTCGAGGAGATCGCACAGGGGGTTGTCGACTTCTATGCGGTCTTCCTGCCCTTCGGGCCGGGCGAGAACGCCGAGATGCACGCCCTCGTCCTGTCCGCGATCTTCTGCTTCACGATGGCCACCGCGCTCCTGGTCGCCTTGCGGCGCCCAATCGCGGCGGCCGCCGTGACCGTCGCCGGTGTCGGTTGGCCGGCGACGCTCCTGGGCGGAGATGCAGTCGCCTTCGGCGCAGTTGCCCTGGCCGCGGGTCTCGCGATCCCGCTGATCCTGCGAACGAACTCTGCGAAGATGCTGGTCGCCGGGGCCGCCGTCGGAGCCCTGGTCGTGTCGGGGGCCGCCTGGGCGGCGTCGGCGACCACCATTGCCCGCGAAGCGGCGCTCGACTGGGAGAGCTGGGACATTCGCGGGCCTGGGCGGCAGGCGAACGACGTGAGGTTCGTCTGGGACTCGAACTACGACGGAATCAGCTTCCCGAGGGAGGAATCCGTCGTCCTGCGGATCGACGGCCCGGCCTCGCCGAAGTACTGGAGGACGACGACTCTCGACGAGTTCACCGACGACCACTGGTTCGAGGATCTCTTCTGGCTCGAGCAGGTCGATCGGGAATCGCGTGCCCTTCAGCTCCCGCAGCTCGTTCCGGAGCGGGCCCGCGATCAGGACAACTGGCTCGAACAGCTGGTGCACGTGGAGGCGCTGGTGGACGATCACCTCGCGGCTGCCGGCACACCCGTGGGCCTCGACGCCCGCCGGGTCGGCACCGTCTTTCTGCTCTCCGGTGGGGTGTTGCGGGTTCGCGATCCGGTCGGCACGGGCGAGAGCTACCGCGTCTGGAGCTACGCCCCCGACCCGGCGCCTCGCACGCTGGCCTCTGCTCCTCGTCGCTATCCGCCTGCGACATGGCGGTTCCTGGAGATCGACGGTCGCACGTTCCCCGCCTTCGGCACCGAACGTCGCGAGCAGGTGGTCCGCCGGCTCTTCGACGATCCCTCGTACGAAGCTTTCAGGCAGCACCGCCCGATGTACGCCGTCGCGCGTCGCGTCGCAGGACGGGCCGAGACTCCCTACGGAGCCGTGCTCGCACTCGAGTCCTGGCTCCGGGACACCGGAGGCTTCCGCTACGACGAAACCCCGCCGAACAAGCAGAAGCCCCCGCTGGTCGCCTTCGTGACGCGCACGAAGGCGGGGTACTGTCAACACTTCGCCGGGGCGATGGCCGCGATGCTGCGGATGCTTGGGATCCCCGCGCGCGTGGCGGTGGGCTTCACGAGCGGGACCAACGACGGCGGAACCTGGGTCGTGACCGACCACGACGCCCATGCCTGGGTCGAGGTGTGGTTCTCGGGAATCGGCTGGATCCCATTCGATCCGACGCCGGGTCGAGGGACGTTCGGCGGCTCGTACTCGTTCGCGTCGGATTCGAGCGCGGCCGTCGCGGCTCTGCGGCGCGGTGAGCTCGAGGAAGGTCCGACCATCCCGCCGCGCGGTCCCGACCTCGGCTTCCAGGAGCCGACAGCCACGACATCCCAGCGTCGGGCGCCGTCGCTCGTCGGCGCCATGCTGCTCCTCGCGGCCGTGTGGATCGCCGTCGTCGGCATCGGGAAGAGCCTCGTACGTCGCGCCCGCTATCTGTCTCGCGATCCTCGCCGAGTCGCAACCGCCAGCCGTCGCGAGCTCGAGGGCTTCTTGCGAGATCAGGGAGTCGCTCTGCCGGCGAACGCGACGCTCGTGATGCTGCAGGCAGCAGTCCACCGCGAGCTCGGTCTCGACGGGCGACCGTACGCGATCGCAGCTGCGCGAGCGCGCTTCGGGCCACCCGGGACCGTGGCACAGGGCGCTGTGGCGGCTCGCCGAGAGCTCCGTCGGCTAATTGGCGGCGCCCGCCGGGAGCTCTCCCTGTGGGCCCGGTTCCGCGGCTTCGTGTCGGTCAGGTCGCTGCGCTCGGCGAGCCGTTGAGCGAGACGTACGACCTCTTCCAGCTCGGCCGTAGCCACCTCAGAAGCGGGATGGCGGCACAGGCGACGGTTCCACTCGAGAAGGCGAAGCGCGCGGAGCCGACGTCTCGGTCGATCCGGGAGGCGCTCGGGATCGCGTACTTCCGCATCGGACGGTGGAAAGAAGCCGAGGCGGAGTTCCGGGCTCTCGTCGAGCTCTCGCCGGACGACGAGTTCGCGCACTACGCGCTCGCCCGTGCGCTGGTGAACCAGGGTCGTCGGGAAGAGGCGACGCCGCACATCAAGCTCGCGCGCTCGCTCCGACCGCGCCCGTCGACCGGCAGCGACGCGCTCGAATAGGCGTGCGCGCGGTCGTCCAGCGCGTTTCCGAGGCATCCGTCGCAGTCGACGGTGTGGTCGTGGCGTCGTGCGGCGCAGGCCTCGTCGTCTTGCTCGGAGTCGCGGGCGTGGACACACCCGACGACGCCGAGCACCTGGCCGGCAAGGTCGCCCGGCTCCGCATCTTCGCCGGCGACGACGGTCGCTTCGACCGCTCACTCCTCGACGTCGGTGGCGAGGCGCTCGTCGTCAGCCAGTTCACGCTCATAGCCGATACGCGAACGGGGAACCGCCCGAGCTTCTCCGACGCCGCGCCGCCGGATCGCGCCGAGACGCTCTACGATCGCTTCTGCGGCGCCCTCGAGGAAGCCGGTGTACCTCTCGCGCGCGGCGTCTTTGGAGCTCGAATGGACGTTTCGCTCGTGAACGACGGCCCGGTCACGATCGTCCTCGCCAGCCAGCGGGGGCAGCGATCGTAGGACCGGTGGGTGCTATCCTTCTCTGCACCACATTTCACCGGCTTCACGAAATGGGCGCGCCGCGCCCATTTTTGTTGAGGGGGCTCGATGACCAGCACATTCACACGAGAGCGAACGCTGCAGGAGGAGATCGCACCGGCGGTCGAATCGCGCGTGCCCGGCGTCGCCGTGCTCGCGGTCGAGCTCCTCTCGCCGAGCCGTTTCTGCGTCTACATCGACCATCCCGCCGGTGTCGATCACGCGCTCTGTGAGCGCGTGACGCGCGTTCTCGACGACTACCGCTCGGACTACACGATCGACGTCTCCTCACCCGGGCGGACGCGCCCACTGCGGAAGCGCGAGCACTTCGCCGCCGTCGTGGGCAGCCGCATCGCCGTGCGAGCGGATGGAGGGAAGAAAAACCGGTATCGCGGCCTGCTCATCGAAGCCGGCCCAGATGAGCTCACGCTGGACGCCGGTGCTGCCGGTGAGATTCGTATCCCGTACGACGCCATCGTGCGGGCAAATCTGATCGACGAGGGGTTGACGACATGAGCCAGGAGATCCTCGAGGGCATTCATGCAATCGAGAAGGAGAAGGGCATCGAGGAGGGCGTGCTGATCACGGCGCTCGAGGACGCGCTCCGTGCTGCCTACAGGAAGACGCCAGGTGCGACGCGACACGCAGAGGTCAAGCTCGACGGCGACGGCGAGTTCCGCGTCTACGGGATCGACATCCCCGAGGACATTGAGGTGCGCCTCCTCGAGGAGGCGCGCGAGGCTCGGATCACCGAGCTCGAGCAGCTCGAGGAGGAGACCGGTGAGCGGCAGCACACGCTCATCACGGACGACGACCTCGAGCTCGACTGGTCGCAGGTGCCGCCGGATCAGATCGTCCGCACGGACGTGACGCCCGACAACTTCGGCCGCATCGCCGCGCAGACGGCGAAGCAGGTCATCCAGCAGCGCATCCGCGAGGCCGAGCGGGCGATCATGTACGAGGAGTACGTCGACCGCCAGGGTGAGGTCGTTACCGGCATCGTCCAGCAGGCCGGCGACCGCAACAACGTCCTCGTCGACCTCGGCCGCGTCGAGTCGCTGCTACCGCGCTCCGAGCAGGTCGACGGCGAACGCTACGAGCAGGGAAGCCGCATCAAGGCCGTGATCGCCGAGGTTCGCTCGGGCACGAAGGGGCCGCAGGTGATCCTCTCGCGCCGCGATCCGGAGCTCATCCGGGCGCTGTTCGAGCTCGAGGTCCCTGAGATCGCAGACGGTCTCGTCGAGATTCGCGGCGTCGCACGCGAGCCGGGCTACCGCTCGAAGATCGCAGTCGAGTCGCACATGCAGGGCGTCGACCCGGTCGGCGCGTGCGTCGGCCCGCGAGGGTCGCGCGTGCGCATGGTCGTCTCGGAGCTCCGCGGCGAGAAGATCGACATCATCCCGTGGAACACCGAGCCGGCGCGCTTCGTCGCGAAGGCTCTGTCGCCCGCGCGGGTGCGCGAGGTCTACATCGACGACGAGACGCGGGAGGCGACGGTCGTGGTCCCGAACGATCAGCTCGCGCTCGCAATCGGCAAGGAGGGCCTGAACGCCCGTCTTGCGACGCGGCTCACCGGCTGGAAGATCGACATTCAGTCCGAGCAGGAGTTCGCCCAGGCGGAAGCCGAGCTTGCATACACGGGCTCCGAGGACGGCGAGGAGTTCTCCGGCCGCTGCGCCGCGATCTTGTCGAACGGCAAGCGCTGCCCGAACACCGCGCTGCCCGGCTCGCACTACTGCGGTGTGCCCGCGCATCAGGCGCTCGCGAGCGCGGCCGCGGTGGCGGAGAACGGCGACGCGGAGCCGAGCGAGGAGCCCGCCGAGCAGGCGATCGACCTCGCGGAGGCGAGCGCGGCGCTCGACGAGCTGGAGGACGCAGAGGAGATCGAAGCGGAGCTGGAGGTCGTCGCTGCAGCCGACGAGGCTGTCGCTGAAGACGAGGCCGAGACCCACGAGGACGCGTAAGCGGTTCTAGACTGGACGACGATGGCTGACGGACGCAAAGGACCAAACCGCCCGATTCGCCCACGCGGAGGCACCGGTGGGCGGAAGCGGCGCGTCGTCATCGAGGGCGGCGGCGGGCGGAGCGCCGGCCGTCAGGCTCGCGATCGCTCGAGCGCACCGCCTCAGCCCCGCCAGGCGCCGGCACCACCTCCGTCCGGGCCGATCACCGTCGAGTCCGGCGTCACCGTCAAGGACCTGTCGCAGGCGCTCGGAGTTCCGATGCCCGAGCTCATCAAGATCCTCATGGGGCTCGGCCAGATGCGGACGGCGACGCAGTCGCTCTCCGACGAGGAGGTCGAGATCATCGGGTCGGAGCTCGAGCGCGAGATCACGATCAAGCACGCCGCCGAGGAGGAGCTCGAGCCCGCGTCGTACGACGACGCCGAGGCGGATCTCGCGCCGCGGCCGCCTGTGGTCACGATCATGGGCCACGTCGACCACGGCAAGACCACGCTCCTCGACGCGATTCGCGAGGCGGCGGTGGTCGAGACCGAGGCCGGCGGCATCACGCAGCACATCGGCGCATATCAGGCCGAGGTCGACGGAAGGCGCATCACGTTCCTCGACACGCCCGGCCACGAGGCCTTCACCGCCATGCGTGCGCGCGGCGCGAAGGTGACGGACATCGCCGTGCTCGTCGTCGCGGCCGATGACGGTGTCATGCCGCAGACGAAGGAGTCCATCTCACACGCCCGCGCAGCCGAGGTTCCGATCGTCGTGGCCGTGAACAAGATGGACGTGCCAGACGCGAACGTCGACCGCGTCAAGAGCGAGCTCGCCGCCGAGGGCCTCCAGCCGGAGGACTGGGGCGGAACGACACAGTTCTCGGCCGTCTCGGCGAAGCAGAAGGAGAACCTCGACGACCTGCTCGAGAAGATCCTCCTCGTCGCGGACGCCGAGCTCGACCTCCGCGCCAATCCCGTCGCCGAGGCGTCCGGTGTCGTCATCGAGTCGCGCCTCGACGTGGGCCGGGGCCCCGTTACCACGGTGCTCGTGCACCGCGGAACGCTGCGGGTCGGCGATGCTGCAGTCGCAGGCGACGCCTCGGGCAAGGTCCGCGCGCTCTACGACTATCGCGGCGAGAAGGTGCAGGAGGCCAGGCCGGGAGAACCGATGGAGGTGCTCGGCTTCGACCATCCGCCAGCAGCCGGTGAGTTCGTGCGGGTCGTCGAGCACGAGCGCCAGGCGAAGCACCTCGCAAACGTGCGTGCAGAGCGCCTGCGCCGCGAGCAGCTCGCACAGCGGCCGCGCCGCCGCGTGTCGCTCGAAACGCTCCACGACGATCTCCAGGCCGGTGAGGTGCAGGACCTCAACATCGTCCTGAAGGGCGACGTGCAGGGCTCCGTCGAGGCGCTGCTCGGCGAGATCCAGAAGATCCAGCACCCGGAGGTCCGGGTCAGCGTGATCCACACCGGCGTCGGCGGGATCACGGAGAACGACGTTAACCTCGCCTCGGCCTCGGATGCGCTCGTCGTCGGCTTCAACGTCCGGCCGAGCGCCGAGGCCCGCGCGCTTGCCGAGCGCGAGGGCGTCGACATCCGGACATATCGGGTCATCTACCAGCTCACCGAGGACATCCAGAAGGCCCTCGTCGGCATGCTCTCGCCGGTCGAGACCGAGGAGACGCTCGGCGAGGCCGAGGTGCGAGCCCTGTTCCGCGTCTCGCGCCTCGGGACGATCGCAGGCTGCATGGTCACGTCGGGCGTCGTGCGCCGCGGCGCGCTGGTGCGCGTGGTGCGTGACGGCACGGTGATCTACGAGACGTCCATTGCGCAGCTCAAGCGCTTCAAGGACGATGCGCGCGAGGTCGCGGAGGGATTCGAGTGCGGCATCCTCCTCGACGGCTTCAACGACGTGAAGGAAGGCGACGTGCTCGAGGCCTACGAGACGCGCGCTGTCGAGCGCACCGATCTCGACCAGGCGCCCGCTGCTACAGCGGCTGCCTCGGACGAAGCCTCGTGACGATCTCGGCGTAGCACCAGGTAGCGTTCGTCGCCACTCGAACTTCGACGAGGAGGAACGATGACGACCCTGCGTGACGAGGAGATCGTGACCGTCGTGACCGACGACCAGCGGTTCGAGCCGGCTGCCGACGCCGACGGGGACGACACCGACGCAGACGCCGACGACACCGACGCAGACGCCGACGACACCGACTCCGACGCCGACGACGCGGACGCCGCGTAGAGCGGCGGAGGCGGCGCTCGCGCGCTGCCTCGAGCCGGTCGACGCAACAACGTTCTTCGCGCGGCACTGGGAGCAGCGCCCGCTCGTCGTCGAGCGCTCGGAGCCTGGTCGGTTCGACGACCTGCTGTCGGAAGCGGACGTCGAGCGCCTCGTCTGCTCGACCGCGATCCGCTATCCGGGGTTTCGGCTGGTCCGCGAAGGTCGACAGCTGTCCGTCGGCGAGTACACGAAGGATGTGTCATGGCGTCCGCCGTTCACGAAGACGGTGGACGTCCCACGTGTTCTCGCCGAATGGGAGGCAGGTGCGACGATCGTCCTTCAGGCGCTGCACGTGAGCTGGCACTCACTCGCCGTGTTCTGCCGCCTGCTCGAGGAGTCACTCGGGCAGGCGGTGCAGGCGAACGCCTACTACACGCCGCGTGGATCGCAGGGCTTCGCGGTGCACCACGACACGCACGACGTGGTCGTTCTCCAGGTCGCGGGCGAGAAGCGCTGGCTGCTGTACGAGCCGCTGCTCGAACTGCCCCTGAAGCATCAGCGGTACTCGCCTTCGCTCGGGGAGCATGGCGATCCGACCCTCGACGTCGTACTGCGGCCCGGCGACACGCTCTACCTCCCGCGAGGGTGGCTCCACGAGGCCAAGACGTCGGCAAGCGACTCGCTCCACCTGACGATCGGGCTGGGGGCGCACACCTGGCTCGACGCGGCGAAGTCCGCCCTCGACGCGAGCGAGGACGAGCCTGCCTTCAGGCGCGGCGCCGGAGCGGGAACGGCGGACGGCCTCGTCGACGTTCTTGCCGAGCAGCTGCAGCCCGAGCGCGTGGAACGACGACGGCGACGACGCTTCCTCGAATCGCGCCTGCCGATCCGGGAGGACGGGCTTTCGCAGCTCCGCGCCCTCGATCGCCTGGACGAGGCCACGTTGCTCGAGCGCCGCCAGACCGTGATCGCCGATCTCGTGGAGTCGTCCGGCGGCCTCGCGCTCGTCTTCGAGGGAAAGGAGGTTCGCTTCCCGGAAGGGGTCACACCCGAGCTCCGGGCGTGCTACGAGACCGAGGCGGCGTTCGTGCTCGACGATCTTCCCGGAGAGCTCGATATCGAGGGGCGGTTGGTACTCGCCCGCCGGCTCGTTCGCGAGGGCTTCCTCCGCGTTATCGACTGAGCACGCGGTGAGCCGTCACCGCGTGGCGGCGGGCACGCTTCGGCTCGGTCGAGTCGCAGGTGAGATACACGGGCTCGGTCGCATGCGTCGCGGCGACGTCCACCTCGTGGACGGCGCCGTCCGGCGCCCGAAAGCGAACGCACCACGCGGAGTCCTCCTCCGTACGGGAACCGAGGAAGGTGAGATCGCCGATGCCTCGCAGCCCTTCTGACGCCAGGATCGCCTGCTCGGCGGCCTGAACCGGGAAGGAGAAGGCGCTGCGCCCGCGGTAGCGGTCGAGGTCGATCTGGCCGGCTGTATGGGCGGCGAGCAGCCCGCTGGCGTCTGCCGGGTCGACCCGGCCGTAGTAGAGCCCATGTGGGAGCACGACGACGTTTCCGGCGAAGCGGTCTCCGCCGATGTGCGTCGACTGCCACACCCGTCCGGTCTCGGTCTCGTGGCGGAGGGTGTCGTAGAGCGGACGTCCCTGCAGCGCACAGCAGCGGTCTCGCTTGCCGTGCGTGCAGACGACGAACAGAGGGCCCTCGAACCTGCTCGCGGCTCCACCATCCGTGTCGAGCGCGGAGACGAAGTCGAGCTCGAGCAGCTCGTTCTGATGCTCGACCTCCAGCTCGAAGAACCGCTCCTGCCCGAGCCGTGACGTGCCGAAGAACACGCGTCGTCCTGCTTGTGCCCGGCGCTCGGGCTTCTTCACGAACAGGAGACGAGCACGCTCGAGTGCGGCGAGCTGTTCGCGAAGATGCGCCTTCAGCTCCGGCGAGAACAAGCAGTCGCCGAGGACGTCTCGCGCCCACGCGCCGCGGTACTCGACCAGGATCCAGTGGTCGATGCGGCTGGCGGTCGCCGCGAGAGGCTCGTCGCTCGCACGCGAGACGGCAGCGCAGAACGCGCGGCGCTCTGCTCGGGCGGTCGGTTGTGGGCTCACGATGGTCACGAAACCTACGGTAGCCGATCTGTAAGGGATGCCTTACATGCGGCGTCAAGCGCGCCGACAGAACCGCGTCGAGCGAAGGCGCTTGAATAGCACCGTGGCCAGCGGATACGTCGGCATCCTGACGGTGGAGCTCCACTTCCCCGAAAACGGCTCGCTGAAGGGCAAGCGGAAGCACGTGAAGTCCGCGAAAGCGCAGCTGCAGGCGCGCTTCGGAGCGACCGTGGCCGAGGTGGACCACCACGACCTCTGGCAGCGCTCGACCCTGGCGGTCGCCTGCGCGACGCGCGAGCACTCGGAGCTGCAGGCGCTTCTCGACGCAGTCGTGCGCTACCTCGGATCGCAGGAGTGGGAGCTCCTGCGGGCCGATCGAGAGGTGGTCGTCCCTGGCGAGCGCTGACAGACGGCGCAAGGTGAACGAGGCGGTCCGCAAGGTCCTCTCGGACGCTCTGCCCACGCTGAAGGACCCGCGAATCGGCTTCGTCACCGTGACGGGCGTCCGTACCACGAAGGATCTTTCGCAGGCGACGGTCTTCGTCAGCGTGCTCGGCAGCGAGGAGGAGCAGGCACGCACGCTCGAGGGCCTGCAGTCGGCGCACGGCGTCCTCCAGTCGCAGGTCGCGCGCGAGCTCGGCACGCGGAGGACGCCGGTCCTGACCTTCGAATACGATCCCGCGATCGAGAGAGGCGTGCGGCTTACGAAGATGATCGACGAGCTCTCGCCCGCAGAGCCAGATGTCGATTCAGACTGACATGCAGGCGGTCACAGCCGCCCTCCGCGAGCGAGACCGCTTCGTCGTCACGTCTCACGAGGCCCCCGACGGCGATGCGCTCGGGTCGCTCCTCGGCATGGGCCTTGCGCTGCGGGAGCTCGGCAAGGACGTCGTCATGTTCCTCGGAGGACCGACGCCCCTGCCTCGCGAGTATCGGTTCCTCGGGCTCGACGAGCGTGGTCTCATCCGCGAGCGGCCGGAGGATCTCGGCGAGCGCACTCTGGTCGCCGTCGACTGCGCCAGCCCGGCCAGAGTGGGAGCGGAGCCAGGCGTCGTCGAGGCGACGTTATTCACGATCAACATCGACCACCACCACGACAATCCGCGCTTCGGCGACCTCAATCTCGTCGTTCCGGACGCGTCCTCGACCGGTGAGGTGCTCGCTGACGTCGTTCGGGAGCTCGGCCTCGCGCTGACCCCCGAGATCGCCGAGGCGCTGTACATCGCGCTCGTGACCGATACCGGCCGCTTTCAGTACGCGAACACCACCCCGAAGGCGCTGCGGCTCGCGGCCGACCTCGTCGAGGCCGGCGCGGACGTCCATCGCGTCTTTCAGGGCGTCTACGAGAACGTCCAGTTCGCGAAGCTGAAGCTGCTCGCCCGTGCGCTCGCCCGCGCGCAGGTGCTCGAGGGCGGCGAGATCGTCGTCTCGCACCTGCTCAAGGACGACTTCGCGGCCGTAGGCGCGACCGAGCCGTACTCGGAGGGGATCATCGACGTGCTGCGCTCCGTGGAGGGCTCGCTCGTGTCGGCGCTGATCCGCGAGCCGCCGCGGGACGGGGCTCCGGCGCGCAAGGTGTCGCTGCGCTCGTCCGTCGACGAGGTGGACGTGAGCGCGATCGCGCGCAAGTCCGGTGGAGGAGGGCACCGTGAGGCGGCAGGCTTCTCCAGCGACCTTTCGGTGGACGAGATCACAGAGTTCATCGTGCGCGAGGTCTCCGCGCAGGTCGGGTCTGCAGCGAGGCGGTAATGCCTCCTCGCGCCCTGCACCCGAGTGGGATCATCCTCGTCGACAAGCCCGCCGGTCCGACGTCGTTCGACATCGTCGCGGCGACGCGGCGGCGGACGAAGGCCCGCACCGGGCACGCGGGGACGCTCGACCCGTTCGCGACCGGGCTGCTCCTGCTGCTCTCCGGCGCGGCCACAAGGCTGCAATCGCGGTTCGTCGGACTGCCGAAGCGCTACTCGACCGAGATCGACCTCACCGCCCGCACGTCGACGGGCGACCTCGAAGGCGCGCGGGTCGACGAGCACGACCCTCCGAGCCCCGACGAGCTGGAGGCGGGCCTGGGCGAGATGCGCGGTGCCGTCGAGCTCCCGGTCCCGGCCGTGTCGGCCGTGAAGATCGGGGGTGAGCGCGCGTACGCGCTCCACCGGCGGGGGGTCGCGGTCGAGATGCCGAGGCGCACGATGCGCGTCCACGAGCTCACGCTCGAGCACTACGCAGACGGCGTCGCGCGGCTCGACCTGCTCGTCTCGTCGGGAACATACGTCCGCGCGATCGCAGACTCGCTGGGAGGGCATTGTGTCGCGCTTCGGCGACCGGAGATCGGCCCGTTCCGTGTCGAGGAGGCGGATCCGGAGCGGCTCATACCGCCCGACGAGGCGCTGGCCAGACTCGCATGAACGTCGTTCGGGAGCCCTCAGAGCTCGAAGCGAAGCCACGGGCGGTCGCAATCGGCAGCTTCGACGGTGTCCACCGCGGACACCGAGCTGTCACGGACGCGGTTCGTGCCACCGGCCTCGAGCCGACGGTGATCACGTTCGATCCGCACCCGCGCATCGCGCTCGGTAACAAGGTCGAGCTTCTGACAACGCTGGAGCGGCGGCTCGAGCTGCTCGACGAGGCCGGCGTCGCGGCGGTCCTCGTCGCATCGTTCACGCCGCAACTCCAGCAGCTCACGCCGGAGCAGTTCGCCGATCGGTACCTACGCGCGTGCGGCGCCGAGGTCGTCGTCGCTGGCGCGGACTTCCGCTTCGGCGTGCGACGCTCAGGTGACCTTGCGCTGCTCGAGCGGCTGGGGTTCGAGGTCGTGGTGGTTCCGAAGCTTCCAGGGGTTTCGTCGACCGCGATTCGTGCGGCACTCGCCGAGGGCGACATGCAGACCGCTGCCGCGATGCTCGGACGGCCGTTCGAGCTCGACGGGGTCGTCGTCGCCGGCGACCAGCGGGGCGGAACGCTCGGCTACCCGACGGCGAACCTCCGCCTGGAACCCGACCTCGCGTGCCCACGCTACGGGATATATGCGGGCTTCGGCCTCGGGCACCGAGCGGCGATCTCGATCGGGACCAATCCGCACTACGGCGGCACCGAGCGGAGGATCGAGCCGTACCTCCTCGACTTCGAGGGCGACCTGTACGGGAAGCGGCTCGTCGTCGAGCTCTGGGAACGTCTCCGCGACGAGGCCGTGTTCGAGACGGAGGGAGCTCTCGTCGAGCAGATTGCCCGCGATGTCGAGGCCACGCAGCGCGCCCGGAGGCCCTGAGAGCCCGGTTCAGAATGAGCAGCCATGTCGCCGGGCCGCGGGTGATCATCCTGAACCGAGCTCTACCTCGGTAACTAACGTATTTGCCCATGGCGGCGGTGAACGGGCACCCACTCATCCAGGCGCGCAATCTCGTCAAGAGGTTCGGCGACTTCGTCGCCGTGGACGGGATCGACTTCGACCTCCAGCGCGGCGAGGCGTTCGGCTTGCTCGGACCGAACGGAGCGGGGAAGACGTCGACGATGCGCATGATCGGCTGCGTCTCGCCGGTCACCGACGGCACGCTCAGCATTCTCGGCCTCGACCCGGCGCGGGACGGCACGAAGATCCGCGCCCGGCTCGGCGTCGTCCCACAGCAGGACACGCTGGACATGGAGCTCACCGTCCGGGAGAACATCGTCATCTACGGGCGCTACTTCGGGCTACCGCGCAAGGAGCTCGGCAAGCGGGCCGACGAGCTCCTCGAGTTCGTCGAGCTCTCGGAGCGCGCGAACGACAAGGTCGAGCCGCTCTCGGGCGGGATGAAGCGTCGCCTGACGATCGCGCGCTCGCTCGTCAACGAACCGGAGATCATGTTGCTCGACGAGCCGACGACCGGCCTCGACCCGCAGGCCCGGCACGTCGTCTGGGACCGCCTCTACCGCCTGAAGCGGCAGGGGGTGACGCTCCTCCTCACGACGCACTACATGGACGAGGCCGAGCAGCTCTGCGATCGCCTCGTCGTCATGGACCGCGGAAAGATCGTGGCCGAGGGCTCGCCCCGCGACCTCATCGAGCGCTACTCGACCCGCGAGGTCGTGGAGCTGCGGTTCGACGACGGCAGCCGGCCGGACGACCTGAGCTACTGGACGGAAGGGCTCGTCAGCCGCGTCGAGTCGTTGCCGGATCGTGTGCTCCTGTACACGCAGGATGGGGACGCAGCGTCGCATGGCCTGCACGAGCGCGGGCTCGTGCCGGAGAGCGTCATGGTGCGGCGGAGCACGCTCGAGGATGTGTTCCTCCATCTGACCGGCAGGAGCCTCATCGAGTGACGTCGCTAACGCTCGTGCTCCGACCGCTCGAGTTCTTCTTCGCCCAGTACCGGCGGATCTGGCGCGGTACCGCCGTCACGAGCGTCGTGACGCCGGTCGTGTACCTGCTCGCGCTCGGGGTTGGTCTCGGCGTCTTCGTCGACCGGTCCGCGGACCTTCCGAACGGCATTTCCTACCTCGAGTTCGTCGCGCCTGGGCTCATGGCGGCGACCGCGATGCAACTCGCGTCGTTCGAGGCGAGCTGGCCCGTGCTGTCTGCGATCAAGTGGGACCGGCAGTACCACGCGATGCTCGCGAGCCCGCTGCGCGTGCGCGACGTCATGCTCGGCCACCAGGCGTTCTTCGCGTTTCGGCTGCTGCTGACGGCGACGGTCTACTTTCTCGTCATCACCGCCTTCGGCGCGGTCGAGTCGCCTTTCGGCGTGCTGACGATCCCGGTCACCCTGCTCGTAGGGCTCTCGTTCACGGGGCCGCTCGCGGCCTGGGCGGCACACACGGAGACCGAGGTCTCCTTCGTCGCCATCTTCCGCTTCGTGATCCTGCCGATGTTCCTCTTCTCAGGCACCTTCTTCCCGATCTCGAACTTGCCGGCGCCGCTCGAGGTCATCGCCTGGCTGACGCCGATCTGGCACGGCGTGACGCTCTGTCGCGACCTGACCCTCGGCGAGATCTCGCTCGGCGCCGACCTCCTGCACCTCGCATACCTGCTCGCCTGCGTCGTCCTCGGGCTCGCAGCCGCGCGCATCACGTACGGGCGGAGGCTCGTCGTATGACCAACGCGCGCCTTCGGCTCGCGTTCGCGGGGGAAACCATGTTTCCCCCGCGTGCCCCCTTCTTGAGAGCGTGGGGAACCTCCCGGTTCCCCACACCCCTCCACGGTCATCGGTTGGGGACCAACCGATGACCGAGCTGGTCGCACGCACCCGCCTGACCACGCCCGCACGCCCCCTGTTCGGGGGCCTGCTGCTCATCGAGCGCAACGTCATGGTCTATCGCCGGACGTGGATGATCCTCTTCTCCGGCTTCTTCGAGCCGCTCTTCTACCTCTTCTTCTTCGTCTACCCGCTGCAGGAGTTCCTCGGCGACGTCTCGTTCGAGGGCGAGGTGATCGAGTATGCGGCGTTCGTCGCGCCTGCGTTGCTCGCGTCGTCGGCGATGAACGGCGCATTCTACGACGCCACGAACGTGTTCTGGAAGCTGCGCTACGGGAAGGTGTACGACTCGATCCTCGCGACACCGATCGGGCCGAAGGACGTCGCCGTCGGGGAGACGATCTGGGCCGTCGTGCGCGCGATGCTCTATTCGGCCGCGTACCTGCTCGTGATCGTGGCGCTGGGGCTGGTGGACTCGCCGTGGGCGATCCTCGCGCTGCCGGCATGCTTCGTCATCGGCTTCGGTTTCGCGGGCGCCGGCATCGCAGCGGTGACGTGGATGCGGACGTGGAAGGACTTCGACCTCATCCAGCTCATCATGCTGCCCATGTTCATGTTCTCGGCGACCTTCTATCCGATCTCTGTGTATCCCGAGGCGCTCGAGTGGGTCGTTCGCTGCCTGCCGCTCTACCACGGGATCGAGCTCGTCCGGTCGCTCACGACGGGAACCGTCGGCGCGTTCCAGCTCGTGAACGTGGCGTACCTCATGGCGATGGGCCTCGTCGGGATGTACGTCTCCTCGCGCCGCATCGACAAGCTGCTGCTGAAGTAGGGCGGTGCTCGCGTTCGGGCGAGGCAAGCCTCGCCCCTACAACAGCAGGGCAGCTCCCGAGCGACGCGGATCCCCGGCGGCGCCGGCTCTTCCGACACAGCTCACCCCGCCGAAGTAGTGATGGATCTGCTCCCAGCGCCGTACCGTGCGGCCCCGCTCCTCGAGCAGCGTGAGGGCGGCTTGGTCGACGTCGGGCTCGGCGTCGATGACGGCGGGCGTTGGGTGGACGCGCGGCGCGGAGACCGCCGCTTCCGCGTCGAGTCCTTCGTCCAGGATCCCGGCGAGCACGGTGGAGAGTGCGGTTCTGAGCCGCGTCGCGCCCGCCGAGCCGATCGCGAGCTCGAGGCCGTCGGGATCGAACACGAGAGCCGGTGCCATGCGGCTCTCGAGGTGGTCTCCGGGACTCGGCTCGCCGAAAGCGATGTCGGACTCACCGAGGAGGTTGTTGAGCTGGACGTCGAAGCCGGGGAGCCAGACGCCGGCGCCGACCCCGAGCGAGTGGGTGAGGACGCAGGCACGGCCGTGCTCGTCTACTGCAGCCATGTTCGTCGTGTGCTCGCCGCCTTGGGCGCTCGTCTCGAGCACGTCCACGAGCGCGAGGACGCGCTCGGTCGCCGTGAGCTCTGCGAGGCGGGGGAGCCGCGGCAGGAGCTCGGGGACACCCGAGAGCCCACCACGGGTCGCCACGCGGCGTCCGTAGAGGTCGGCGACGACGGGATCGCGCCAGATCGCGCGATACCCGGAGAGGTCCTCCGGGGTGAAGACCACTCCGTCGGTTCGCAGGAGCGCCTCCGCGATCGATCCGCGGTATACGGTCGCTGTGCCTTCCTCCGCGAGCGCTTCCAATGTCTGCACCATTCCCGGCTGTTCGACGACGTCGCCGGCTTGCAGCAGTCGCGCATCGCGGACGAAGAGCTCGGCGCCGCGCCCGAGGGAGTAGAGCTCGCCGAGCATGTCGAGGGAGCGCTCGTGCATCTCCGGAAGGACGACGCCGCTGCGGGCCAGGTCGAGCGCCGGCTCGCACAGCCGCTTCCACGGAAGCCGGCCGAGGCGGTCCCAGAGCTCGCCGAGAGCCGCCGGAAGACCCGGAACCGCGCAGGACGCAGGCCCGATGGAGTAGACGACGAGCTCGTCGCCGAAGGCGATCGGGAGCTCGCTCAGGTCGCCAGCATGGGACGGGACGGCTGCGAACCCGTCGAGATTCATGGCACGCGAGCCGTCGAAGACGATCGCATGGCAGCCTGCAAACAAGCCGCTGTAGACCGTCTCGGCGACGCAGGACGCGAGCGCCATCGCGACGACCGCGTCGGCGGCGGTGCCACCGTCGGCGAGGATCTCCACGCCAACATCGGCGGTGGCCGGATGACCGGCGGCGACTCCCGGCCTCATCGAGCCATCCTGCCAGGGCGCCTCTGCCGCGAAGCGGCCGACTTCAGGGACCTACGCACGACCGGAATCTGCGCCAGCGGATTCCGGTCTCGTGCACTAACAGTCGATCTCGCCTGGTGGCGCGCCCGATTCCTGACCGAGGCTGAGAGAGAAGTGGCGCAGTGGCCAGAGGACGGCGAAGACGCGCGCGTAGATCGCGTCTCCGAGTATCGGACCGAAGGTGCGGCTGTCGATCGACGCCGAACGGTTGTCGCCGAGCAGAAAGTACTGCTCGCTCGGCACGGTCACGGGATCGAACGGCTCGGTCGTGATGTCGTCGAACTTGACGTCGTTGACGAAAACCGTGCCGGTGCGGCCCTCGATCACATCGCCTGGGCCTGCGGCGACCCGCAGCACGAGTGTTCGGTCGTCCGCGTCGCGATCGGGGACGATCTCCCCCTCGTCGGTGACGGCGGCATGAACGAGGACGACATCACCCGGGTCCGGGTCGAACAGCCGGTAGGTCAGGCCCTGTGCGAGGACGGTGCCGTTGCACCCCGGAATCGCGTCGGCCATCGAGGCGGTGTCGTCCGGCTCGGTGACGAGCAGAAGCTCGGAGTAGTCGAGGATGACGAGAGCCGTGAAGGCGAAGACGACGATCGTGAGTGCGCGAACTACCCATCGGAGCATGGCTGCTACCCTTCCGCGAGCCGCAGTCGCGGCCCCGGCGTGCTTCTTCCTTCACGCGGGGCGGGGATTGCGGAGTTATCAATCAGGAGGAGATGCATGAGCCTCACCAAGGAAGTCAAGCTGGAAATCGTCGAGAAACACGGTCGGGGACCTGCCGATACAGGTTCGGCGGAAGTGCAGGTTGCCCTTCTCACCCGACGGGTCAACGACCTGACCGAGCATCTGCGGACGCATCCGAAGGACCACTACTCCCGGCGCGGTCTCCTGAAGCTCGTCGGTCAGCGGCGGCGCTTCCTCGACTACCTCCAACGAAAGGACATCGAGGGCTACCGCGCGCTCATCAAGGAGCTCGGCCTCCGCCGCTAGGAGCTCTGCGCATAAGCGGTGACAGGGGGAGGTGGAAGTTTGAGCGAGTCCCGACTCAGCAAGAAGGCAAAACGGGACTGACTCAAACCTCCACCTTCCATACACAACGGAAAGGTGAAGGGATACCTCACATGAGTACTCTGACAACCGGGCGTGAAGCCTCGGTTTCCGTCGACGTGGGCGGTCAGGAGATCGCCTTCGAGACGGGCAAGCTCGCCAAGCAGGCCGACGGCGCCGTCGTCGTCCGCTCGGGCGAGACAATGATCCTCGCGACCGCCGTCGGACGCCCCGACGCGCGGCCGGACGCCGACTTCTTCCCGCTGACGGTCGACGTCGAGGAGAAGATGTACGCCGCCGGGAAGATCCCGGGCGGGTTCTTCAAGCGGGAAGGCCGTGCCACCGAGCGGGCGACGCTCACGGCACGCATGATCGACCGCCCGATCCGGCCGCTCTGGCCGAAGGGCTTCCGCAACGAGGTGCAGGTCATCTGCACCGTGCTCTCGGCCGACCTCGTCACGCCCCACGACATCCTCTGCATCAACGGAGCGTCTGCGGCGCTGATGATCTCGCCGCTGCCGTTCCTCGGCCCGATCGGCGCCGTCCGGATCGGCCGCATCGAGAACGAGCTCGTCGTCAACCCGACGCTCGAGCAGCTCGACGAGGCGACACTCGATCTCATCGTCGTCGGCACGAGCGAGGCGCTCACGATGGTCGAGGCGGGAGGGGACCAGATCCCCGAGGACATCATCCTCGAGGCGCTCGAGCTCGCGCATACGGAGATCCGCAAGATCTGTGCGGCGCTCGAGGAGCTTCGCGCCGAGGTCGGCAAGCCGAAGTGGGTCGACGTCGAGCTCACCACAGAGCTCGAGGCGGCGCACGCCGCTGCGGTACGCGATGCGATCGCGATGCACGGGATTCGCGAAGCCGGCACGGTGGTCGAGACCCTCGTCGAGGAGCTCGCCCCGGCCGTGTCGATGGCTTCCACCGAGGAGGACATGACGAAGCGCGCACAGATCAAGGCGAGCTTCGCGGCGATCCTCGAGAAGGCACGGCTCACTGCCATCGAAGGGCCGATTCGCGAGCAGTTCCTCACGGAGCTCCGCGATCTGACGGACGCCGAGCAGGACTCGAAGGAGCTCAAGTCGGCGAAGCGGGACCTTCTGTTCAATCGCATCCTCGAGGAGGTCGAGCTTCCGTTCCCGGTCGGCCCCGCGCCTCCCGAGGGCGAGCCGCAGGTGAAGGACTCGCAGACGAAGCAGTACGTCAAGCGGGCGTCGGAGGCGGTCTACAAGGACCTCGTCCGCAAGAAGATCGCGGTCGAGAAGCGTCGGCCCGACGGACGCTCCGAGGAGGAGATCCGGCATGTGTCGGCCGAGGTGCAGGTCAGCCCGCGCACGCACGGCTCCGCGCTCTTCACGCGCGGCCAGACGCAGATCATGACGCTGCTCACGCTCGGGACGATGAAGGAGGGGCAGAAGATCGACGACCTCTCCCGCGAGCAGAGCCGCCGCTACATGCACCACTACAACTTCCCGCCCTTCTCGGTCGGGGAGACAGGGTTCATGCGTGGCCCGAAACGGCGCGATATCGGTCACGGCGCGCTCGCGCAGCGGGCGCTCCAGGCCGTGATCCCGTCAGTCGAGGAGTTCCCGTACACGATTCGCGTCGTCTCAGAGACGCTCGAGTCGAACGGCTCGTCGTCGATGGGCTCCGTGTGCGGCTCGACGATGGCGCTCATGGACGCCGGCGTTCCGATCGCTGCGCCCGTCTCGGGCATCGCGATGGGCCTCGTCAAGGAGGGCGACGACTACGTCATCCTCACCGACATCCAGGGCGCGGAGGATCACCTCGGTGACATGGACTTCAAGGTGGCCGGCACGCGGGACGGGATCACCGCCCTGCAGATGGACATCAAGATCACGGGCGTCACGCAGGAGATCATGCGCTCTGCCCTCGAGCAGGCGAAGAGCGCGCGCGTCTCGATCCTCGAGACGATGCTCGAGGCGATCCCGGAGCCCCGCACGGCACTCGCCGGGCACGCACCGCGGATCTCGTCGATCAAGATCGACCCCGAGTTCATCGGGATGGTCATCGGCAAGGGCGGCGAGACGATCCGTGCGCTCGAGTCCGACTACGAGGTGCAGATCGACATCGAGGAGGACGGAACGATCCTCATCTACGCCACCGAGGGCACGAAGGCGGAGGCGGCGATGTCGGCGATCCACGCACTGACGAAGTCGCCCGAGGTCGGCGACACGTACACGGGCAAGGTCGTGAAGACGACCCAGTTCGGTGCGTTCGTCGAGCTCAAGAAGGGCACGGACGGGCTCCTGCACGTCTCGAACGTCGGCCCGGGTCGGGTCGCGCACATCGAGGACGTGATGAGCCGCGGCGACGTCGTCGACGTCCTCGTCCAGGAGGTCGACAAGGACCGCGGCCGGATCGGGCTGAAGCTCATCGCCAAGCACGAGAACGGTGGGCTCGTCATGCCCGAGGAGCTCATCGAGCGGGCGAAGGACGCTCCGCCGCGCGAGGAGCGCGAGGAGCGGCCCCGCGGCGACCGTGGCCGTGGGGGCGGTCGCGACCGCGGCCGCTCACGCGAGCGGACCTAGGGGCGAGTCGAGGGGCGGCGAGAGAGCCGCCCCTCGTCATTCCGGCGCTGTCAGGAGGGCGAGCGCGTGGGCACGAACGTCGGGCTCGACGAGGCCGCGCCGGAACGCCATCGCGACGGCCTGCGCCCGCGTATTCACGCCGAGCTTGCCCAGGATGTGCTGGATGTGCGTTGCGACGGTTTTCGAGCTGATCACGAGCGCGCCGGCGATCTGAGCCTGCGTTCGGCCCTCCGCGAGCAGACCGAGGATCTCGTGCTCGCGCGGGCTGAGGCCAGCAGTGGCGCCTCGTGAGTCGTGGCCGTTGCCGTTCCCGTTCGCATGCTTGGGCACGGCTCGACGGAGCGAGCGCTTGACGCGCGCGAGGAGCTCGCCCGCGTCGAGCGGCTTCGCTACGTAGTCGTCGGCGCCCAGCATCAGTCCGGCCATCCTGTCGAACGCGTCCGTCTGCTGTGCCGAGACGAGGATCACGGGAACGTCTCCGTCGAACGCCTCGTGCAGCTGACGCATCACTTCGAGACCGTTCGCAGGGCCCGGAAGCTCCACCTCGACGATCGCGAGGGTGGGCCGATCGCGACCGAGGCGCTCGATCAGCTCGTCAGCCGTGGGGGTCGGTCGCGCGTCGTAGCCCAGCCGGACGGCCACCTGGACCGCCGTCAGGCGTGACGAGTCATCGGAGTCGACGATCAAGATCGTGCCGCAGTCCTTCATCCCAGCCCCATTCCCAGTTCTCCCGCTGCGGATCATGCGCGGGAAAGCGCTGGAAATCAAGCCCTCGCCCTAAGGTCGTCGCCGTAGCCCGATTACTGCATCCGCCGCTAGGCAATCGGCGTGCGTCGGAGCAAGCTACTCCTCGTGTATGCGGCGGGCCTGCGGCGGCCCCCGAGGGGGGAGCCGGCGCGGACCGAGAGGTGCGGGAGTCTCCTCTTGCCGCTCGACTGGTGGGAGGAATGGAATGACAGAACGAGTTCTCGGGCCGAGTGGGAGCAAGCGGCGCAAGACACGCTTCCTCGTGCTCACGGCTCTAGTAGGAGCAGCTCTGGCGGTCTTCTTCGTTACGGCCTCGAGCGCGAACCTCGCGGGTAGCACATTCGAGGGCAACGACGGCAACCTCATCGTCAACGGAGGAGCTCTGGCGAAGGATTGGGCGAACGCTCCCAACCTCTCAGCCGGTCAGGATCTCCAGTCCGGTGGTGGCGACAACTCGTTCGGGAACGGCACTCAGGAGAACGACGTGAACGTCACGGTCGTCGACGGCTCGATCCCGAACTCGAAGGCCGATCTCGCCCGTTTTGCGGTTGCAGGCGAGACGATCGGTGCCAACAGCTTCCTCTACCTCGCGTGGTCGAGGGAGAACGACTCGGGGTCGGTCAACTACGACTTCGAAATCAACAAGCTGGCACAGCCCAGCCTGCTCACGCTCGGACCGAAAACGCTCAACCGTTCGGAAGGCGATCTGAACATCAGTTACTCGTTCCAGGGTAACTCGCTCGTGCCCGCGCTCTCGTTGCGGACGTGGGACGGTTCGGAGTGGGGAGACCCGCAGTCGCTCACCGGATGTTCGGAGGGGCTGGCGAACGCCGCCACCGTTTCGGACACGTTGACCTCCCCGGCGGTTGATAGACCGCAGGGCCGGTTCGGTGAAGCAGCGGTCAACCTGACGTGTGCTGGGATCGTCCCCGAAGGAGGATGCGACGCGTTCTCCTCGGCGTACATCAAGAGCCGTGCGTCACAGTCGTTCCAGTCGGAGATCAAGGACTTCATCGCCCCCGTGGCGCTGAGCCTCTCAAACTGCGGCGCGATCGAAGTGACGAAGACGACGAAGATTCCGGGAACGGTTGGACCACAGCCGCAGGCCGGGGTCAGCTTCGCCGTTGACGGCGGTACCGCACAGGCAACCGGATCGAACGGCAAGATCTGTTTCGGTGGCCTTGCACTCGGCAACCACAGCGTTGCTGAAACCGTTCCGACTGGTTACCAGGCGGACGGCGACAACCCGAAGATCGTGAACGTGGCTGCGGCCGGGACCTGCGCGTCGGGTGCCACCGCCGTCTCGTTCTCGAACACACCACTGACCGACGTCACGATCACCGTCAACTCACAGGCTGACGGTGGCACCGCCAACTCGATCAACTGCGAGGGCGTCGCCGGGCAAGCAGATCCGGCCGACGGTCTCGACAAGACGAGCGCGGCGAACGGTGACATCGCATCGAACACGGTCACGGGCCTGCTCCCGCAGGAGATCACCTGCACGATTGTGATCGACCCGTAGAAGTCATCGACGAGACCAGTTTCAGAGAGCTGCGGCTTTCTGACGAAAGAAGGGCCGGCGTACGCCGGCCCTTCTTTTGCGTTTGGCCGCGACTGCTACACGTCGAAGCTCGTAGAGGCGACGATCACGCGGGTGATTCCCCTGCACTGACAAGGCAAACCAGGCGGTACGGCAGAGCCAATTTTCGGCTTGGCCGTTAACGAAGTATTCGAAAGTGGGCAGGAGTGCCGGAAATTCGAGGATTTCGGACCGCTCCGTCTGAGGGACTCGGACGAGGGATACCATCCCGCGGCGTGGCGAAGCACCAGTTGACCGAGCTCTCGACGGGCGAGCGCGTCATCTCCGAGCGCGTGCCGGGGGTGCGCTCGATCGCGCTCGGCTTCTGGATCGGTGCGGGCTCCCGCGACGAGCCCGATACCCGGGCAGGTGTCTCGCACTTCATCGAGCACCTCCTCTTCAAGGGCTCGGCGCGCTACTCGGCGCAGGCGATCGCCGAGATCTTCGACGAGCTCGGCGGCGAACTGAACGCCGCGACGTCGCGAGAGACGACCGTCGTCTACGCGCGCATTCCCGACGAGGGCCTCGAGCGTGCCCTCGACGTGATCGCCGACATGATCTACAGACCTGCGTTCGTCGACGTCGACTCGGAGCGCGAGGTCGTGCTCGAGGAGATCGCGATGGTGGAGGACACGCCGAACGATCTCGTCCACGACTTCGCTGCTGCAGCGGTGTTCGGTCCCCACCCGCTCGGTCGGCCCGTGATCGGCCTTGCCGGAGTCATCTCGAGCGTCTCACGCCGCGCACTCGCGAGCTACCACCGGCGCGCGTATCAGAGCGAGAGAATCGTGCTCGCAGCGGCCGGCAACGTCCGCCACGAGGAGCTCGTCGCGATGCTGTCGGAGCGCCTGAACGGCGGCTCTTCCGGGCCCGGCCTAGCGGCCCGAAAGCCCGCGCCCGCGAACGGGAAGCCAGACGTCCTGTTCCAGCGCAAGGACACGGAGCAATACCACGTGTGCCTGAGCGCACCCGGGATCTCCCGGACTGACGACCGACGGTTCGCAGCGTCGCTCATGGACGCGATCCTCGGCGGCTCGGCGTCGTCACGGCTGTTCCAGGAGATCCGCGAGAAGCGCGGGATGGCGTACTCGGTCTACAGCTACTCGTCGCAGTACGCGGACGCCGGGCAGATCGGCGTCTACGTGGGAACCCGCGAGGATAACCTCGCCGAGTGCCTCGAGATCGCTGTCGCCGAGCTGAGCGACGTCGCTGCCGGCAATGTGCGGGCGGACGAGCTTGCGCGAGCGAAGGAGAATCTCAAGGGCCGGATCCTGCTGTCCCTCGAGTCGACCTCCGCGCGGATGACGAGGCTCGGGAAGTCGCTCGTCACCGAGACGCCGCTGCTGACGCCGGAGGCGGTCGTGAAGCGCCTCGAGGCTGTGACCGCAGCCGAGGTGTCGGAGCTTGCCGCTGCGCTGCTCGCTCCGGACAGCCTCTCCGTCGCCGGGATCGGCCCGGACGAGTCGCGGTTCGCCGAAGCCGTCGGGCGCGTGAACCCGGGGCTGCTCGAGAAGGCCGCGTAGTGCGCGTCGCGCTGTACGGCGCTTCGGGGAAGGTGGGAGCGCTGCTCGAGCCGGCTCTCCTCACGGCCGGGCACGAGGTCGTCGACGCGCGGGCCCAAGGTCCGGCGGGCTGTGATGCCTCCGTCGATTTCACGCGGCCTGACGCCGTGATCCCAAACGTGGAAGCGAGTCTTGCGGCCGGCGTGCCGGTGGTGATCGGGACGAGCGGCCTCGATCTCGAGGCGGTCGATCGTGCTGCGCGGGACGCTTCGGTGCCGTGCTTCTACGCGCCGAACTTCGCGCAGGGCGCCGTCTTGATGATGCGGTTCGCCGAGGCGGCCGCGAAGGTCTTTCCCCGTGCGGAGATCATCGAGCTCCACTCGGAGGCGAAGCGGGACGCACCGTCCGGGACCGCGAAGGCGACGGCTGCGCGCATGGGCACGGAGCCCGCGATCCACTCGGTGCGCCTGCCGGGCCTCGTCGCGCATCAGGAGGTCGTCTTCGGCGGTGTGGGGGAGACACTCACGATCCGCCACGACACGATCTCGCGCGAGGCGTTCGTGCCGGGCGTGCTCTTGGCGCTCGAGCGTGTGCGCGAGCTTCCCGCGGGCCTGACGGTCGGCCTGGACGCGCTTCTCTAGCGCCTCAGCCCCTCGAGCGCCGCGAGTAGCTCCTGATGACGGCGCTCCTCGTCGGGGACGGCGGCTTCGCCGGGCTTCGTCGTCCTCGTCATGAGCGCATTTACGGGCTTCACCACCAGGAGGAAGATCGCTGCAGCTGTCGATATGAACGTGATGGCCGCCGTGATGACGGCTCCGTACCGAAAGACGGCATCGTTGATCGTGAACGTCAAATCGCTGAAGTCCGGCTTGCCGATGATCATCGCGACGATCGGCATGATCAGGTCATTCACGAATGAGGTCACGAGCGCCGCGAACGCGAGGCCCATGACGAACGCGACGGCGAGCTCGACGAGATTCCCACGCAGGAGAAAGTCACGGAATTCCTTGAGCATGAGAGGTACCTGCCTTTCCGTCTCGTAGAATCGTGACGTGCTCGGCGAGATCCTGACCGCGATCGTCACGCCCTTCAAGGCGGACGGTCCGGTCGACATCGCGAGCTTCCGTGCCCTCGCGTCACATCTCGTCGCCAACGGCTCCGACGGGCTCGTGGTGACGGGAACGACGGGCGAGTCGCCGACGCTGTCGGACGACGAGCGGTTCCAGCTGTACGAAGCCGCGCTCGACGAGGTCGGTGACCGAGCGACTGTCATCGCGGGCACGGGCACGTACTCGACGGCGCACTCGGTGCACCTGACCGCCCGCGCGCACGAGCTGGGCGTCCACGGGTTCCTCGTGGTGACGCCGTACTACAACAAGCCTCCCGTTCGCGGAATCGTCCGGCACTTCGAGGAGATCGCCGGCGTCTCCGACCGCCCGATCGTCGTCTACAACATCCCCGGGCGAGTCGTGCTCAATCTCGAGACCGAGGCGATCGCGCAGCTCGCCGAGATCCCGACCGTGCGGGCCGTGAAGCAGGCCAACGCCGACCTCGAGCAGGCGCGGCGAGTCGTCGAGCTCGGCCTCGACCTCTACGCGGGCGACGACGATCTCGTCTTCCCGTTCCTCGAGCTCGGCGGCGTCGGCGGCGTCTGCGTCCACACGCACGTCGTCGGCCCGCAGGTGAAGGAGCTTGTCAGTCTCTTCCGAGCGGGCGATGTCGAGGCGGCCCGTACTCTCGACGAGAAGCTGCGCCCGTCGATCGAGATCCTCCGCGTCGCTCCGAACCCGATCGCGATCAAGTGCGCGCTGAACCTCCTCGGGCACGACGTCGGCGGCCTCAGGCTCCCTCTCGTCGAGGCGACGGACGAGGAGCGCGACGCGGTGCGCGACTGCCTCGAGCGGCTCGGCCTGCTCGCGCCCGTAGCGGCGTAGCGGCTCCAGGCCTCAAGCCCCCGTAGACTCAGCGCAGATGGCTGACGCACTGCGCATCATCCCGCTGGGCGGCCTCGGCGAGGTCGGCAAGAACATGACCGTCTTCGAGATGGACGGCGAAATCGTCGTGGTCGACGCCGGGCTCGCGTTCCCGCGTGACGAGCACCTCGGGGTCGACCTTCTCCTCCCGGACATCGGGTACCTCGCCGGGCGCCGTGTCCGGGCAGTGATCCTCACTCACGGCCACGAGGATCACGTCGGTGGGCTCCCGTACCTACTGCGCGAGGTGGACGTCGACAGCGTCATCGCCACGCCGCTGACGCTCGGGCTCGTCAAGTCGAAGCTCGACGAGCACGGGCTCGCGCAGAAGTCGGAGCTCGTCGCCGCCGAGCCCGGGGATGCGCCGCTCGAGCTCGGCCCGTTCCGCGTCGAGCTCGTGCGCGTCGCGCACTCCATTCCCGACTCGGCCGCACTCGTCATCGAGACGCCGGCGGGGCGCGTCGTCCACACCGGGGACTGGAAGCTCGACCACACGCCCGTCGACGGGCTGAAGACCGACGTCGGGACTCTCGCGGAGATCGGGAACCGCGGTGTCGACCTCCTCCTCGGCGACTCGACGAACGCCGAGCGACCTGGCAGCACGGGGTCAGAGCGCCTCGTGGGCGAGGCGTTCCGCTCGATCTTCCCGCTCCGGCGCGGGAAGATCCTCGTCGCGTCGTTCGCATCGAACATCCACCGGATGCAGCAGGCGTCAGACGTGGCGGTCGAGTGCGGGCGCAAGGTGTTGGTTGTCGGACGGTCGATGCGCAAGAACCTCAACATCGCACGCAACCTCGGCTACGTGTCCTTCCCCGAGGATGCTGTCGTCAACCCCGACGTGGCCGCGGAACTGCCTGCCGACCGCCTGCTCGTCCTCTGCACCGGGAGCCAGGGTGAGCCCATGTCCGCGCTCACCCGTATCGCGTACGGCGACCACAAGGCCGTCTCGGTCGAGCCCGGAGACACCGTCGTCATCTCGGCGAAGCCGGTCCCGGGGAACGAGCTCCGGGTGCACGACTCGATCAACCAGCTCGCCCGGGCAGGCGCCGAGGTACTTCACGAGGAGATCGCCCCGGTGCATGTCTCCGGCCACGCCTGCCAGGAGGAGCTGCGCACGATGCTCTCGCTGCTCCGCCCCCGGCACGTGATGCCCATCCACGGTGAGTACCGCATGCTCGCTGCGCATGCGAAGCTCGCGCGCGAGGCGGGCGTGCCCGAGGAGCGGATCATCATCGCCGAGAACGGCTCGGTCGTGGAGCTCGCCCGCGGCGGAGTGCGGCTCGTGGGCAAGGTCGACTCCGGAGTGACATTCGTCGACGGGCTTCGCGTCGGCGACGTTCAGGACGTCGCGCTTCGTGACCGGCGCAAGCTGGCCGACGACGGTGTGCTGATCGTCGTGACCACCTTGGCGTCCTCCGACGGAGGCGAGATCGCGCCGCCGGAGCTGATCGCCCGCGGCTTCGCCGAGCCGGGCGAGCTCCTCGACGAGCTTCGTGACGAGGCCGACCGGGTCGTCCGCGAGCTCGCGGCCGGACACGTGACGGAGATCAAGCTCCTGCAGGAGCACATCCATGACGCGGTCGGGCAGATCGTCTACGACCGCACCCGTAGACGACCGATGGTTCTCCCGGTAGTCATAGAGGTATGAACGCGAGCTGGCAGTCGGTTATCGAGGGCAACGCGGCGAGCGAGCTCACTGCGCGGCGTCTTGTCGCGCAGCTCCGTGCATGCGAAGCCGCCGCGCTGGCGTTCTGCCGGCTTCTGGAGCGCTGGGGGAGGGGAGACGCCGTTCCCGCGACGCCGGGCGCCCGCCAGGCTGCTCTGCGGCGCGCAGCCGACCGCGTCGAGACCGCCCTGGCCGGACTCGAAAAGCCGCTGTCACAGTTCCTCCTCGAGCTCGAGCCCGAGCGGGCTGAGGGGAGGTCCTGGTACGCAGGCCCGGGAGCCGGTGAGCTGGTCGAGTGGCGCCCGATCCTCGATCGTGCCGGCGTCCGTGCCTGCCCGAACCGCGTTGCCGCCGTCTACCTCGAGCTCGCCGTGCTCGTGCGTGCGCTCGAGGGGCTCGCAACGGCGGCGAGCCTCGATGCCGCTCCTGATCGCTCGTCGCTCTGGGCCGGCCTCTTCGACCTGCGTGACACCCTGCTCGGGTCGACGGTGGACGACCTGCGCGCACTGGCGGCTTGACGCCCCGCATCACGGTCGTCGGCTCGATCAACCTCGATCTCGTAGCACGCGCCGAGCGCATTCCGCGGCCGGGAGAGACGGTCACCGGAGCCACCTTCGCACGCTTCCTGGGCGGCAATGGTGCGAACCAGGCCATGGCGTGCGCTCGGCTCGGCGCCGAGGTGACGATGATCGGCGCGGTAGGGCCCGACTCGTTCGCCGACGAGGCCCTCGCGGGGCTGCGTGAGGCCAGCGTGTCGCTCGACCTCCACGAGTCGGCGGAGCCAACCGGTGTCGCGCTCATCCTCGTCGACGTCGCGGGCGAAACCGAGATTGTCGTGGCGCCAGGCGCGAACAACGGCGTTTCTTGCGCTGTCAGCGGTCGGCGTCGAGCGCCGCAATGAGGCGCTTCGGCGCGACGATGCGGTAGCTCTCCTCGACCCAGTCTCGGAGGACGTCGAGCGAGACGCCCGGCGCGCGCAGCGGCACGGTCACCCAGCCGGCCTTACCGAGCCCGTACCCGGCCGGCTTGGCGCCGTCGACGGCGAGGGCATGAGCGTGCGACTCCGCCAGCTTGACGGCGATGCTCCGGGATCCCTCCGGGCCGAGGAAGACGAAGATCTTGCCCCGCACCTTCACGACCACGTCCTCCTCCCACGGCTGATCCTGAGCCGTCTCAGGGAACGAAAGCGCGAATTCGAGGAGCTTTCCGCGCAAGGTGGCCACTCGCCGGAAGATACTCCCGCGTGCCGACGCCGATCATCCTCGACTGCGACCCGGGCCACGACGACGCGATCGCGCTCCTCCTCGCGCTCGCGAGCCCGGAGCTCGAGCTCCTTGGCGTCACGACGACGTACGGCAACCAGACGCTCCCGAAGACGACCGCCAACGCGCTCCGCGTCCTCGAGCTCGTCGGCCGCACCGACGTACCGGTCGCCGCGGGCGCCGATCGGCCTCTCGAGCGCGACCTCGTCGTCGCCGCGCACGTCCACGGGGAGAGCGGCCTCGACGGCCCCAGCCTGCCGGAAGCCGCGACGCAGCCGCTGGCAATGGACGCGGTGGCCTTCATCGCTGGGCGCATCGGCGGGGCGAGCGAGCCGGTGAGCATCGTTGCGACAGGACCGCTGACCAACGTCGCTCGCTACCTCGCAGCGCAGGGGCACGAGGGGATCGAGCGGATCGTGCTGATGGGCGGAGCGATCGCGGAGGGAAACTTCACGCCGGCCGCCGAGTTCAACATCTGGTGCGACCCGGAGGCGGCGGCGGCGGTCTTAGCGGGCGGCCTCGACGTGACCATGATCGGGCTCGACGTCACCCACAAGGCGCTGCTCGGTCCGGCGGTCGAAGAGCGCTTGCGCGCAACCGGTCTTGTCGGTGCCTTCGTCGCCGACCTGAACGTCTTCTTCACCCGCTACCACCGCGAGACGTACGGCTGGGATGGAGCGCCGATCCACGACGCGGTCGCGGTCGCGCATCTCGTCCGTCCCGGTCTCGTCGAGACCCGCCATCGAAACGTCGAGATAGAGCTTCAATCCGAGCTCACGCGCGGGCTCACCGTCGTCGACCTCTGGCAACGAACCGAGCGTTCACCGAATGCCCATGTCGGCGTCGACGTGGACGCGGATGCCTTCTTCGACCTCCTCGTCGAGCGAATCGCCATGCTCGGTTAGCCTCAGGTCATGTCGGACGTCGTCGTCTTCGTGGAGGTTCCGTCCGGGTCGCGAAACAAGTACGAGCTCGACGAGGAGCTGGGCGCCATCGTCCTCGACCGGCGGCTGTTCACCTCGATGGCCTACCCGGCCGACTACGGGTTCATCGAGGGCACGATCGGCGGTGACGGCGACCCGCTCGACGCGCTCGTCCTCGTCGGAGAGCCGACGTTCCCCGGCTGCCGGATTCGCGGGCGCATCGTCGGCGTATTCCACATGGCCGATGAGAAGGGCCCCGACGAGAAGATCATCTGCGTGCCGCTCAAGGACCCCGCCTGGATGCGGATCTCAGACGTGCACGACATCCCCGCCGAGCTGCGGAACGAGATCGAGCACTTCTTCCAGGTCTACAAGGACCTCGAGGAAGCGAAGGTCGAGACGCGCGGATACGGGAACCGCGCCGACGCCGAGCGTGTCGTCGCCGAAGCCCGAGCTCGAGCGGCATCGTAGGCCTGGGAGTCGCAAACACAGCGGCCGCGACGCGGCCGCCTTCAGCGGTCTCCCGCGGCACGAACTCGCGCTCGCGAGTTCGTGCCTTGCGGACAGCTGAGCCGCGGAGGAGCGCGACCCGGCGCGGCGAATCGACCGAGCATGGCTGCTCGGAAGAAGAAGCGGCCGCTTCGGCCACGCGTCCCCGCGCGCGTGAAGAGGCGGACGAAGACGAAGCGACGGCGCTCGCAGCACGAGAACGAGCTGCTCGGTCTCGCGCTCGTCGCGCTCGGGCTCGTGCTCGCAGCCATCCTCTACCTCGGCCTCGACGGCGGCGCCGTGGGCTCATGGCTTGTCGACGTGCTCGACGACGTCATCGGCAGTGCCGGTTACGTCTTGCCGGTCGCGCTCGTCGGGCTCGGCGGGCTGCTGCTGGCGCGGAGCGACCTGCTGGATGTGCGGCCGTTCCGACTCGGCGTGGGGGTCAGCTTCCTCGGCCTGATGACCTTGCTCGGGAAGGACTCGGGCGGATGGATCGGGACGGCACTCGGTGGCACGCTCGCGGCTCTCATCGGGGAGACGGGCGCCGCGATCATCGGCGGCGCGCTGCTCCTCGCGGGGCTCCTGCTCGTGACCGGAGCGTCGACCGGAGTCATCCTGCGCCGCACAGGCCACGTCATGCGCAACGTCGGCTCGGGCACGCGCCGAGCTCTCGAGTGGCCTTCGAGCGAGTCACAGACGGCCGAGGACGTCGACGTCGCCGAGCCCGTCGCTGCCAGCGCCTCCGAGCACCGCCTCCTCGACGGCGCCGAGGCCTACCCGGACGTGGTGGGCCCGGCAGCTCACTCGGGTGAGCGGATCCAGCTCGTCCCGGACGAGCCGGAGCCCGACTTCGAGAGCATCGAGTCCGTTCTCGAGACGTCGGCGCACGCCGAGTACCGGCTCCCCGATCGCAAGCTCCTGCGCGCGTCACCCGAAGGCGCCTCGGCGAGCGGCGAGTCGAGCGCGAAGACAGCCGACCTCCTCGTCCGCACGCTCTCGGAGTTCGGGGTGGACGCGACCGTCATGGGGCAGATCTCCGGCCCGCGCGTCACGCGCTACGAGCTCCAGCTTGCGCCCGGCACGAAGGTGTCGAAGGTCGCGGGGCTCAAGGACGACCTTTCCTACGCGCTCGCGACGACGGAGATCAGGATTCTCGCCCCGATCCCTGGCAAGCAGGCCGTCGGCGTGGAGGTGCCGAACCTCTCGCCGAAGCTCGTCACGCTCGGCGACATCTTCGGCGATCTCCCCGCGACCGCAAGCCCGCTCTCGGTCTGGCTCGGCAAGGACATCTCCGGCAACGCGATCTGGACCGACCTAGCGCGCATGCCACACCTCCTGATCGCAGGCACGACGGGCTCGGGCAAGTCCGGCTGCATCAACACGATCCTCACCTCGACGCTGCTGCGGGCGACACCGGACGAGGTGCGGATGATCCTCATCGACCCGAAGCGGATCGAGCTCGGCTACTACGAGTCGATCCCGCACCTGCTGACGCCGGTCGTCTCCAGCCCGAAGGAAGCGGCGACCGTGCTCATGAACGTCGTCGCCGAGATGGAGCGCCGCTACGAGCGCCTCTCGTTCGTCCGCGCCCGCAGCCTTCCGGAGGCGAACCGCGCGCTCCGCGCCCGCGGCGAGGCGCAGCTCCCGTACCTCCTCGTCGTCATCGACGAGCTCGCGGACCTGATGATGGTGTCGCCGCAGGCCGTCGAGGACTGCGTCATCCGCCTCGCACAGAAGTCGCGTGCCGTCGGCATCCACCTCGTCCTTGCGACGCAGCGGCCGTCGGTCGACGTCATAACCGGGATGATCAAGGCGAACGTCCCGTCACGCATCGCCTTCGCGGTCTCCAGCCAGACCGACTCGCGCGTGATCCTCGACGGAGCGGGGGCGGAGAGCCTCCTCGGGCAGGGGGACATGCTCTTCAAGCCGCTTGGCACGTCGCGCCTGCAGCGGCTACAGGGCGCGTACGTGAGCGAGGAGGAGGTCGCGCTCGTCGTCGAGCAGTGTCGCTCGCAGCGCGGCCAGGATCTCGACGAGTCCCTCCTCGAAGCACGTGAGGCGGCATTCGAGGAAGGCCAGGACGAAGGCGACTTCGATCCGGACGAGGACCCACTGCTCGACAAGGCCATCGAGATCGTCGTCCAGACGCAGACCGCGTCCGTCTCGCTTCTCCAGCGTCGGCTCCGCGTCGGCTACACGCGTGCGGGACGGCTCGTCGACATGCTCGAGCGCCGCGGGATCATCTCGGGCTACGAGGGCTCGAAGCCGCGGCGCGTGCTCGTCGCGGAAGCCGATCTGCACACGGTCTGAGCAGGTGTAAAGACTGCGCAGCGGACTTGTGGAGCGGCCCAACTTGCGGTTAGATCAAGCGTCCAATCAGGGGCGGCAGGCTTAATTCGTAAGGAGGGCAAGTGAAGGTATCTCGCAAGGCAAGGGGTGTCGTCAGCGTGCTCGCTGCGCTCGTCGCATCCCTCGGGCTCGTGGCGATTGCCACGGGCTCGACAGCCGACAGCAACTATGGAGCGATCGTCACCGACACGGCAGGGCTGAACGACCGCTCGTTCAACCACCTGGCGAACCTGGGTCGTCTCCGGGCCGAGCGGCAGCTCGGCATGGAGACCGGGGTCTTCATCTCCAGGTCGACGGCGGATTATCTGCAGAACCTGGCCGCTGCGGCAGGGGAGGCGGGTGACGGCGGCGCCGTCGTCGCGAACGGATTCCTGCTCGCCGCCGACCTGAACACGGCCGCAGGGCAGTTCCCGGACACGAACTTCGCCATCGTCGACTTCCCGTGGGTGGCGCTCGCGGACAAGCCGGCGAACACCGTCGGCTTGTCGTTCAAGTCCGAGGAGTCCGGCTACCTCGTCGGCTACCTGGCGGCGCTCATGGCGAAGCAGAAGGGCGGACGGCAGGTCATCAGCGCCGTCGGCGGGCAGAAGCTTCCGTCGGTCGACAACTGGATCGCGGGCTACCGCGCCGGTGCGCAGCGAGCGAACCCGAGGATCAGGGTGCTCATCGCGTACTCGGGCCAGTTCCCGCCTTCCGCGGCACCGAAGTGCAAGGAGATCGCGCTCAACCAGATCGCGCGCGGTTCGCAGGCCGTCTTCCAGGTCGCCGGTGGTTGCGGCCTGGGCGCGCTCGACGCGGCGAAGCAGAAGAGGGTGTGGGGGATCGGCGTCGACGCCGACCAGGCCTACCTGGGCCCGCACATCCTGACGAGCGGTGTCAAGCGGGTCGATACCGCCGTGTACGCGTTCTTCGCAACGTCCAAGAACGGCTCGCTGAGGACCGGCCGTGACCTCGTCTTCAACCTGAAGAACAAAGGTCAGGACGTCGGCAAGATCAGCCCGCGGGTGCCGAAGGGCTTCATCGCGCGGATGAACGCGCTCAAGCCCCTCATCATCTCCGGCAAGATCAAGATCCCGACGACGCTGTAGTCGACGCCGGATCGACACGCACTCGAGGGCGGGCCGGGAGGCCCGCCCTCGTGCCTTGCACGCCGAGAGAAACAGCGCCATAGAATCGCCGTCCATGAGCGACGCGCCGGTTCTCGAGATGCGCGGCATCACGAAGCGGTTTCCAGGTGTCCTCGCGAACGACCACGTCGACTTCGACCTCCGGCGCGGCGAGGTGCACGCGCTTCTCGGCGAGAACGGAGCAGGCAAGTCGACCTTGATGAGCATCCTCTACGGCCTCTATCACCCCGACGAGGGCCAGATCCTGCTGAACGGGAGAGACGTGCGCATCGACACGCCTCGAGCGGCAATCGACCTCGGGATCGGGATGGTCCACCAGCACTTCATGCTCATCCCGGTCATGACTGTCGCCGAGAACATCGTGCTCGGCGTCGAGCCGCATCGCGCCGGCGTCCTCCTCGACCACAAGGCCGCGCGCGAGCGCGTGCTCGGTCTGTCGAGGGACTTCGGTTTGGTGGTCGATCCCGATGCGCGGATCGACAAGATCACGGTCGGTCAACAGCAGCGGGTCGAGATCATCAAGGCGCTCTACCGGCGTGCAGAGATCCTCATCCTCGACGAGCCGACCGCCGTCCTGACCCCGCAGGAGGCAAGCGAGCTGTTCGCGATCCTCCAGGTCCTCCGGCGGGAGGGACTATCGATCATCTTCATCAGCCACAAGCTCAACGAGGTGCTCGAGATCGCGGATCGCATCACGGTTCTCCGCCGCGGTCGGAAGATCGAGACGCTTGCGGCCGCTGGCGCGACGGAGGAGGACCTGGCGCGGCGGATGGTCGGCCGCGAGGTCCTTCTGCGGGTCGAGAAGACGCCTGCGAAGCCGGGCGAACCCCTCCTTGTCGTCGAGGACCTGCACGCACTCGACGACCGCGGACTCGAAGCGGTTCGTGGCGCGTCGCTGACCGTGCGTGCTGGCGAGATCGTGGGCATCGCCGGCGTGGACGGCAACGGACAGACGCAGCTGATCGAGGCGATCACCGGCTTGCGAGGGACGACGGGCGGACGTGTCGAGATCGCGGGCCACGACCTCACCGGCGCGGGGACCCATGCGATCCTCGACTCGGGCGTCGGTCACATCCCCGAAGACCGCCAGCGGCGTGGGCTCGTTCTCGAGTTCACGCTGGCCGAGAACTTCGCCTTGCACGACTTCGATCGGCCGCCGAACTCCAGGTTCGGCTGGCTGCGCCCGGGCCGGTTGGTCGCGCGTGCCCTCAAGCTCGTCAAGGAGTTCGACGTCCGCGGCGGCGGCCCCCAGACGTCCGCCGGATCCCTTTCCGGCGGGAATCAACAGAAGGTCGTGGTCGCGCGGGAGGTCGACGGCGACCCCAAGGTCCTGATCGCGGCCCAGCCGACGCGAGGCCTCGACGTCGGCGCCATCGAGTTCGTGCACCGCAGGCTGGTCGAAGAGCGTGACGAGGGCAGGGCGGTCCTCCTCGTCTCGCTCGAGCTCGACGAGATTCTCTCGCTCTCCGATCGCATCCTCGTCATGTACGAGGGCCGGATCGTGGGCGAGTACGGGCCGAACGTGGCCGAGGAGGAGCTCGGGTTCGCGATGCTCGGTGGGATGCTCGAGGAGGCTGTCGCGTGACGGTCACGCCTCCCCCGCCGCCCCCGGACGCCGTCGACGAGAGCCAGGCGGGCGCGGGGCAGCAACTCGGCGCGCTCTACCGGTCAGGGGGTTTGATCACCGCGCTTCTGACGACCCTCCTGGCATTCCTGATCGGCGGGCTGGTCGTGCTCATCACCACCGGCAGCAACCCCATCTCGACGTACAAGGCGATCTTCGACGGTACCGGGCTGAACTGGCTCTTCCCTTGGGTCGAGGGAGAGGACCGTGTGAGAGCCGCTGTCCGCCTCCAGGCGACGCTCCTTCTCACGACCTCGCTGATTCTCACCGGACTCGCCGTTGCGTTCGCGTTCCGCTGCGGGCTGTTCAACATCGGAGGGCAGGGCCAGTACATGCTCGGTGCGATCGCCGGAGTCTGGATCGGAACGTCGTTGCACGGCCTCCCGGGCTTCGTCCACATCCTCCTCTGCCTGGCGATCGGAGTGCTGGCCGGAGCGATGCTCGCCGGCATTGCCGGAATCCTCAAGGCGACCGTCGGCGCGCACGAGGTGATCGTCACGATCATGCTGAACTGGATCGTCTTCTGGTTCGGCACTTTCCTGTTCGGGTTACAGGGGCCGCTCCAGAACACGGCCGAATTCGGACAGTCGAACCCGGTCTCGAACGACATCGACAAGTCCGTCCACCTGCATGTCTTCTGGGGCAATCCCATCCTCCAGGGCCTCCACGTCGGCTTCTTCATCGCGATCGGGGCGCTCGTCGCCTACTGGGTGATCCTGAACCGTACGACGCTCGGCTACGAGGTCCGCGCAGTCGGCTACAACCCCGAGGCCGCCCGCTACGGCGGCATCAGCGTGGCCCGCAACTACTTCCTCGCGATGGCGATCTCGGGTGGCTTCGCGGGGCTCGCCGGCGCGATCGACATCCTCGGCTGGCAGTTCCGGCTCGCCGTCAACGACGTCCAGATCTCGACGATCGGCTTCATCGGCATCGCAGTCGCACTGCTGGGACGGAACACCGCGGTTGGCGTCGGCTTCGCGGCGCTGCTCTTCGGCGCGCTTCTGACCGGGACATCGACGCGGAACACGGCGCTCACCGACACCTTCGACGCGACGCTGGCGGACAACCTCACGCTCCTCATCCAGGGCCTCGTCGTGCTCTTCGTCGGGGCAGACATCCTGATCCTGTACCTGTGGAACGCGCGACGAAAGCTGCGTCGCGGCGGACGTGAGGCGGTGGCGACGTGATCGCGCGAGCCGAGACCGTCGAGAGACCAACCTGGTCCAGGCTGACCGAGGCGCGCTCGATCGGCATCTTCGGCATCGCGCTCGGCGTCCTGGCCGTTCTGGTCGCGCTTCCCCCGATCGAGCTGCGACAGCTCTACTGGCCGGCAGCGATCGCTATCGTCGGAATCGCCGCCGGCATCTGGGCGACGACGAGAGAGGAGCGTCGGGTCGGCCTGATCGGCATCGCGGCGAACCTTCTCGGCGTCACACTCGGGATGCTCGCGACGCAGTCGAGCACGGAGAACCTGGATCTCGTCATCGTCTGGTCGGCGCTGATCGGCGCGGCCCTGCGCTATGCCACGCCGCTCACGTTCGCCGCGATCGGCGGGATGTTCTCGGAGCGCAGCGGGGTCGTGAACATCGGTCTCGAGGGCGACATGCTGATGGGCGCGTTCTTCGGCTTCTGGGGGACGGACGTGACGGGGTCGTGGGAGCTCGGTCTGCTCATCGGCGTCCTGTCCGGCGCGCTCCTCGCGTTGCTGCACGCGTTCTTCTGCATCCACCTTCGCGCCGACCAGATCGTCATCGGCACGGCGCTCAACTTCCTCGCCCTCGGGCTCACCGGCTATCTCTTCATCGACATCTACGGCGAGCAGGGCACGCCGACGACCGTCGCTGGGATTCCGGACGTGAACATTCCGGCGCTGCAAGATCTCGGCTTCCTCGGCGCGACCTTCGGCTCGCTCAATCTGATGATCTGGTTGAGCTTCGCCGTCGTCGTCATCTCGTACTTCGTGATGTTCAGGACGACGATCGGTTTGCGCATACGGTCGGTCGGCGAGCATCCGCGTGCGGCCGAGACGGTCGGCATCTCCGTCTACGGGATTCGCTACGCATGCGTGATCACGTCGGGGGCTCTGGCTGCTCTCGGCGGTGTCTACCTCTCACTGAGCGACGTGCACCTCTTCGACCAGAACCTCACGGGTGGCCGCGGGTTCATCGCGCTGGCGGCGCTCATCTTCGGCAACTGGCGTCCGTTCGGCGCGTTCGCCGCAGCGCTCTTGTTCGGATTTTCGAGCGCGCTCGCCGACCGACTCGGCGTGTACTTCGTGGAGGGCAGCCAGCAGCCGCTGATTTTCAACATCCTCCCCTACGTCCTCACGATCATCGCGGTCGCGGGTGTCGTCGGCCGTTCGATACCGCCGGCGGCGATCGGTCGACCGTACGTCAAGCAGTAGCCCAGTGAGATCCCGTTACTCGGGCGCAGCATGGGGCTCGTTGCTCGCGGGGCTCGCGTCCGCTGCGACGTTGCCGGTCGCCGTCTACGTAACCCGCTTCAGCGACAGCTACGACCTGCTTCACGCCGGGTTCGCGATCCCCGGCGGCATCGCGCTCGGGATTTTCGCGCTGGTGCTTGAGCGGAGAGCGCGCCGAAGGTCCTCGGTCACACTCTCCGAGGGCGGAGGCGGGCTTGCGACCGCCGGCCTGGTGCTCGGGATCCTCGGGCTCTGCCTCGCCGCGTCCGCGATCGTTGCGCTGGGTGTGTACGGACTCCTCGAGTACGTCGGCTCGCGCGACTGACATCTCGCGCCGACCGTCTACAATGCCGCGTTCATGTTCGACATCGGCTCCAGCCTCCGGGAGGCCCGCCTCCGTCAGGAGCTCGACTTTCCCGAGCTCGAGGAGCGGACGAAGATCCGGCCGAAGTACCTCCGCGCGCTCGAGGACGAGCGCTTCGACATCCTCCCGGCGCCTACGTATGTGCGCGGGTTCCTGCGCTCGTACGCGGAGGCGCTCGGCCTCGACGGTCAGCCGTTCGTCGACGAGTACAACTCGCGTTTCACCGTAGGCGAGGACGACGCGCCACTCCGCGCGCGCAGCGCTCCTGCACCACGCAGGGAGCGGGGGCCGCGCGAGTCGCGCATGGCCGTGGCTGCGCTCGTCGCGATCGCCATTGCCACCGCGCTCGTGATCGCGGCCTGGAAGTTCGGCGGCCCCGAAGGCGAGAAGGTGCCGGGGCTGGCGTCGTCCGGCGCCGGCAGCGAGGTTGGCTCGCGAGCGAAGGGCACGGCTCGCCTCGTCGTGAGGGCGACCGAGGGCAGCTCGTGGATGGAGGTGCGCTCGGCGTCCTCGGCAGCGAAGCTCCTCTACAGCGGCACGCTCGAGCGGGGTCAGCGGCAGTCCTTCGAGGGCCGGAGCTTCCAGCTTGCGCTTGCGAAGCCGCACAACGTGGTCGTGCGCGTGAACGGCAACCGCGTGGAGCTGCCCAAGGGTACGACGTTCGTCGTCACCTCGCAGAGGGTCGCCCGGGCGACATCTTGAGCCGCCCGCGGGCGGCGATCGTCGTCACGGGCTCCGAGCTCGTCCGGGGGGAGAGGGGGGACCGGAACGGGCCGTTTCTCGCAGCCGAGGCAGTGCGTCTCGGCCTGGAGCCGATTCGCATCGCGATCGTCGGCGACCGCGCGGAGGATCTCGAGCTTGCGTTCCGGGAGGGCTTCGAAGCCGAGCTCTGCCTGATCTCCGGCGGCCTCGGGCCGACGCACGACGACCGCACGGTGGAGCTGGTCGCGCGGGTAGCCGGCCGCCCTCTCGTGCTGGACGACGCACTCGAAGAGCAGATCGGTGGCGTCTCACGCATGATCGCCGATCGGCTCGGACGGCCATACGCCGACTTCACGCACGGGATTCGCAAGCAGGCGACACGTCCAGAGGGATCCCTCTCGCTCGGGCTGGCAGGGACGGCACCGGGACTCGTGCTCGAGCTCGGTGAGCGCGCGGTGGTCGTCCTCCCGGGCCCGCCGCGTGAGCTGCAACGCCTGTGGCCGCGCGCTCTCGAGACGGAGCCCGTCAAGCGCATCCTGTCGCGCGCGCCGGAGCGGGAGCATCACGTCCTCCGCTTCTTCGGGACGCCGGAGTCGGCGGTTGCCGACGCGCTCGCCACCGCCGGGGGCGAAGGCGGCGGCGTGGACGTCACGATCTGCGCGCGGGAGTTCGAGATCCACGTCGACCTGTTCGTCGAGCCGGGTGCGGAGGAACGTGCTGCCGGCGTGGAGAACGTGCTTCGCGGGGCGCTCGGGCGGTTCCTCTTCGGCGAGGACGAGCGCTCGATCGCCGAGATCGTGCTCGAGCTCTGCAGCTCGCGCGGGCTCACGCTCGGAACGGCGGAGTCGTGCACCGGCGGGATGATCGCGGCGCGCCTGACGGCCGTGCCCGGCGCGAGCGAGGCCTTCCGCGGCTCGATCGTCTCCTACGCCGACGACGTGAAGGCGTCGGCGTTGGGGGTGCCGGCAAAAGTGCTCGCCGAGCACGGTGCCGTCTCGGCGGAGACAGCCGCGGCAATGGCTCACGGTGTGCGAGAGCGGCTCGGCGTCGACATCGGGGTCGCCGTGACCGGGATCGCCGGGCCTGGCGGAGGCTCAGCCGAGAAGCCAGTAGGGCTCGTCTTCGCCCATGCCGTTGGGCCGGACGGGGAGAGGGCCGTTCGCACGGAGTTGCCCGGCGACCGCGAGATGATCCGCGGCCGGGCCACCGCAGCCTCTCTCCATCTCGTGCGGCGATTGTTGGAGAGTCGGCACACCCCGACGTGAGCTCACCCGCTACCGTCGGCGGCGATGACCGGATCCGGCTCTTTCTCGCGCTCGAAGTCCCCGACGACGTCGCGAAGACGCTGCGGGAGTGGAGCGCGCGGCATCTGGCGGAAGGAAGGCGCGTCGACAGCGTCCATATCACGCTTGCCTTCCTCGGCAGCCAGCCTCGGGACGCGCTGCCGGCGATCCTCGACATCCTGCGACGCGAGGTGTCCGCGACCGAGCCGTTCACTCTCGAGCCCGCTCGGTATCGGGAGACGCGCTCCGTCGGCATGGTCGTCCTCACCGATCCGAGCGGTGAGGCGAGATCGCTCGCCGAGCGACTCCAGACGGGCCTCGAGCGCCTCGGCGTGTACGCCCGGGAGCGCCGCGCGTGGTTGCCTCACGTCACGGTCGTGCGGTTCCGCGGGCGCCCGAAGCTCTCCCCGCCGCTTCCGCCGATCGGGTCGTTCGCACCATCCGGAGCCGCTGCTTTCCTTTCACGTCTGCACCCGTCAGGGGCGCGGTACGAGGTACTGGAGTCGTGTCCGTTAGGCGCTTGACATATACACAGCGACCCGGCCGCGCAGCGGCCGGCTTTAGGGATCTTCGCGCGAGCGGAAACTCCGCGCTAGCGGATTTCCGGTCTTGCGCAGAATCAACCGGGAGGATGAAGCGATGAAACGCGAGGAAGCGCTCGATGTCGCAATGGGCCAGATCGAGCGGCAGTTCGGCAAGGGCTCGGTGATGCGTATGAGCGACCGGCCACAGGTCTCGGTCGGAGCGGTGTCGACCGGCTCGCTCGCCCTCGACATGGCACTCGGCATCGGCGGGCTCCCGCGCGGTCGTATCGTCGAGATCTTCGGTCCCGAGGCATCCGGGAAGACGACTCTCGTCTACCACGTGATGGCCGAGGCGCAACGGCGTGGCGGCATCTGCGCGTTCATCGACGCGGAGCACGCCATGGACCCGCAGTACGCCAGGCGAATCGGCGTCGACATCGACCAACTCCTCGTCTCGCAGCCCGACACAGGCGAGCAGGCGCTCGAGATCACGGAGCTCCTCATCCGCTCCGGCGCGCTCGACATCGTCGCGGTCGACTCGGTTGCCGCTCTCGTCCCGAAGGCGGAGATCGAAGGCGAGATGGGCGACTCCCACGTCGGGCTCCAGGCGAGGCTGATGAGTCAGGCGCTCCGCAAGCTCGCGGGCACGCTCAACCGCACGGACACGATCTGCATCTTCACGAACCAGCTCCGAGAGAAGATCGGCGTCATGTTCGGGAACCCGGAGACGACGCCGGGCGGTCGCGCGTTGAAGTTCTACTCGTCGGTGCGCCTCGACATCCGCCGGATCGAGACGCTCAAGGACGGCGCCGAGGCGTTCGGCAACCGTGTCCGGGTGAAGGTCGCAAAGAACAAGGTCGCGCCGCCGTTCAAGCAGGCGGAGTTCGACATCATCTACGGGGCGGGCATCCCGTGGGAGGGAACAGTCCTCGACGTGGCGCTCGAGAAGAAGGTCGTGCAGAAGGCGGGGTCGTACTTCAGCTTCGGCGACGAACGGCTCGGCCAGGGACGGCAGAACGCGACGAGCTTCCTCTCGGAGAACCCCGATCTCGTCCAGCAGATCCTCGGTCGGATCCAGGCCGAAGCGCCGGAGGACCAGGTGATCTCGGCACGCCTGCTTCCCTCGCAGGCCCCCGCGGAGAAGGCGGTCGTCGTCGAAGGGGAGGAGGCCGACATCGAGCGCGAACAGGCCGGAGAGGCCGTCGCCGTCGAGAGCTGACGCCGCTTCCGGGCCATGAACGACGACGCGCTCGAGCTGGCGCTTCAGGCGTTGCGTCATCGCGACCGCAGCGCTGCGGAGGTGGAGCGGCACCTGGAGTCTCGAGGAGTGGGGGAGGACGAGCGTGGAGGCGCGCTCGACACGCTCGTTCGCACCGGGGTCGTCGACGATCGTCGCTACGCGGAGTCGCGCGCCTCCTCGCTTGCGGACAGAGGGGCGGGGGATGCGCTGATTCGCCACGAGCTGCGGCGGGCAGGCGTCGCGGCGGATGTCATCGAGGATGCCGTTGCGACGCTCGCATCCGAGCGCGCTCGCGCCGAGCGCCTTGTCGCGCGCCGCGGAGGAGGGCCCAAGACCGTGCGCTACCTCGCGGGCAAGGGCTTCGCCGAGGACGTCGTACACGCGGTCGTTGCGGATTCCCTCGGCGAGACGTTAGGATGATCGAGCTTTCATTCGATGTTTTTCCCGCACGCATGCGCTTTCTGAATCCCATGAATTCGACTTCGTCCCTCGATGTATCAACCAGTCGGCCGTTCTGCGTCCACGAGTGCCGACGCTGGAGGATGCGCCACTACCTGAGGTAGACCGTCCGGGCAGATTCCGGCCGCGTCCGTGCAGGGCGAGCGTCGGGTGAGAGCACCCCGCGGACTGATCCGCGGGCAACGACATCCTCCAGTGGAGGCCAGATGCTCTCGGTCGGCGTAGCGCTCATCGGAATCCTCATCGGGGCGGTGGGTGCGTCCGCCGTGCTTCTCGGCTGGTCGCGCTCGCGTGTGCAAGCGGCACGGTCCGAGCGCGAGCGCCTGCTCGACGACGCGCGGCGCGACGCGGAGGGACTCCGACGTGAGGCGCAGGTCGAGGCGCGCGAGCAAGCGGTCGCACTCCGGAGCGAGATCGAGAGCGAGGTTCAGGATCGTCGTGTCCGGATCGCCAAGGTCGAGGAACGGGTTCTGCAGAAAGAGCTCGACGTCGACGCTCGTCTCACCGAGCTCGCGCGGAGCGAGCAAGGGCTCGGAGACCGCGAGGTACACATCAAGGCGCTGCAGGAAGAGCTACGCGATGCGCAGAGAGACGCGCTCGCTGCACTCGAGAAAATCTCGGGTCTCACGGTCCACGAGGCCCGACAGCAGCTGCTCGATCGCTCGAAGGACCTCGTTCGTCACGAGCTCGCGCGAGAGGTGAGGCAGATGGAGGAGGAGGCTCGCTCCGACGCCAGGCGCCGCGCGCGGGCACTCATCGCCGACTCGCTTCAGCGCGTAGCCGCGAGCCACACGGCCGAGGCGACTGTCACGGTCGTCGAGCTCGCATCGGACGATCTCAAGGGCCGGATCATCGGGCGGGAAGGACGAAACATCCGCTCGCTCGAGCACCTCACCGGAGTCGACTTCATCATCGACGACACTCCGCATGCGGTCGTGCTCTCGTCATTCGACCCGCTCCGCCGCGAGGTTGCCCGCATGGCCCTCGAGAAGCTCATCGAGGACGGGCGCATCCACCCGGCGCGGATCGAAGAGATGTACTACCAGGCCAAGGCGGAGCTCGAGGAGCACGTGCTGCAGGCGGGCGAGCAGGCCGTCTTCGAGGCGAACTGCGGCGAGTTCCACGAGGAGCTCGTTCGCATGCTGGGAAGGCTCCGCTATCGGACGAGCTACGGTCAGAACGTCCTCAAACACACGCTCGAGGTCGTTCACCTGGGCGGCATCATGGCCGCCGAGCTGAAAGCCGGCGTGAAGACAACGAAGCGCGCCGCGCTCTTGCATGACATCGGGAAGGCTGTGAGCCACGAGGTCGATGGCTCGCACGCGGGCATCTCCGCCCAACTTGCTCGCCGCTGCGGGGAGTCCGAGGGCGTCGTCCACGCGATCGAGGCGCACCACAACGACGTGCAGCCGCAGACGGTAGAGGCAGTCCTCCTCATCACGGCAGATGCGATCTCGGCCTCCCGGCCAGGCGCGAGGGGCGAGAGCCTCGAGAACTACATCCGCCGGCTCGAGGCGCTCGAAGAAATCGCTACAGCGAAGACGGGCGTGGCGAAGGCGTATGCGCTGCAGGCCGGCCGCGAGATCAGGGTCATCGTCGAGCCCTCGGAGGTCGACGACGACGGCGCCGTCCTCCTCTCGCACGAGATCGCAAGGGAGATCGAGGATCAGCTCGAGTACCCGGGCCAGGTAAAGGTGATCGTCATTCGCGAGTCTCGCGCGATCGAGGTGGCAAAGTAGACGCGCGAGACGCCGCGCGGCACTGGGCCACCGTGTGGACCCGCGCGTGGCCCGCCGCCGATGTCGCCGCCATCGCCGCGTTGTACGCGGAGGACGCAGTTTTCTACTCACACCCGTTTCGCGAGCGGCAGGGCGCCGCGGAGTACGTCACTTGGGCGTTCGACGACCAGGCTGCCGCGCACTGCCGTTTTGGCGAGCCCGTGGTCGACGGACAACGCGCCGCGGTCGACTGGTGGGCCGCGATCACCGCCAAGGACGGTTCGCTGCAGTCGCTCGCCGGAACCTCACTTCTTCGCTTCGACGCCGGTGGCCGCGTCGTGGAGCAGCGCGATGCGTGGGCCGAGCTCGACGGGCGTCACGAGCTGCCGGCCTGGGCGCCCGAGGCCTGAGGCCTACAATTCCGCGCTGATGCGTCGGTATCACGTCACGACCTTCGGCTGCCAGATGAACGCCCACGACTCGGAGCGCATCAAGGGCATGCTCGAGTCGCTCGGCCTCGGCGAGGCCACGGCGCCCGACGAGGCAGACGTCGTCGTGTTCAACACGTGCACGGTGCGAGAGAAGCCGGATACACGGCTCGCTGCCTATCTCGGAAACGCCGCCGCGCGAAAGCGCGATCGCCCCGACCTCGTCATCGCCGTGGGTGGGTGCTACGCCGAGGCTCAGCGAGAACGCATCTTCGAGACGTACCCGTTCGTCGACGTGGCCTTCGGCCCCGGGGCGATTCCCCACCTCGGCGAGTGGATCGCAGCGGGCGGATACTCTGTCCCGCGCGGTCGCTTCGGCACGCACGATCACTTCGCCGCCGATCTCCCGATGCGCGGCGAGCGGCGCTACCAGGCCTGGGTTCAGGTGTCGATGGGCTGCAACTCGGCGTGCGCGTACTGCATCGTCCCGACCGTCCGCGGGCGTGAGCAGAGCCGGCCGCTCGATGAGATCGTCGCCGAGGTGGAGCGACTCTCCGTCTCGGGTGTGCGTGAGGTCACGCTCCTCGGGCAGAACGTGAACTCCTGGGGCCGCGACCTCCCCCCTGAGACGCGGAGCGACTTCGGGGCGCTCCTCCGTGCCTGCGACGAGGTGCCCGGCATTGACCGAATCCGCTTCACCAGCCCCCATCCGAAGGACTTCCGCGAGCCGGTCATCGCGGCGATCGCGGAGTGCTCGAGCGCGTGCGAGCACGTCCATCTTCCCGCCCAGTCCGGGTCGTCGCGTGTGCTCAAGGCCATGCGACGGACGTACGACCGGCCCCGGTACGTACGGCTCGTCGAGCGATTGCGCGGCGCCATTCCCGACCTCGCACTCGGCACGGATCTCATCGTCGGTTTCCCGGGCGAGACGGAGGAGGACTTCGAGGAGACCGTGTCGCTCGTCGAGGAGGTGCGATTCGACAGCGCGTTCACCTTCATCTTCTCGCCGCGCTCGGGGACAGAGGCTGCGTCGCTTCCCGACCCAGTGCCCGACGAGGTCAAGCACGCACGGCTCGAGGCGCTCGTGGAGGTCGTGCAACGAATCGCCACCGAGCGCAACGCCGAGCGTATCGGGCGCGTCGAGGAGGTCCTCGTGGAGGGGCCAAGCCGGACGGATGGCTCACTGCTCCGCGGCCGAACTCGCCGCAACACGACGGTGAACTTCATGGGGTCGGCCTTGGTGGGCGAGCTCGCCGACGTGTTGATCGAGGACTCGACGTCGACGACGCTTCGAGGTCGCGAAGCCGCTCTCGTCGCCGCCTGAGCGACACTCCTGAGAATGCGCACTTTCGACACGATTCGTGAACCACTCGTTCGAGATTCCTCGTTACGCTCGCAGCGGGTGGTGGCCCGGGGTGCCCCACGGGGCATGACCAAATTGCGGTACGAGGTGATCGCGATCTTCGGGCCGACCGCCTCTGGCAAGTCCGCGGTCGCGCAGGAGCTCGCCACTCGCCTTGGCACCGAGGTCGTGTCCGCCGACGCGCTTCAGGTCTACCGCGGCCTGCCGATTCTCACGAACCAGCCGTCCGAGCCGACCCGTCTCGTGGCGATTCGTGAGCTCGCCGACGCGATGTCCGTGGGCGAATACGCGCCGCTCGCGCACGCCGCCATCGACGAGCTCGTGGACGCCCACGGTGTCGCGCTCGTCGCCGGCGGCACCGGTCTCTATCTCCGCTCGGCACTCGCGGACCTCGGCATCCCTCCGGCCAGCACGCCGTCGCGTCGAGCGGAGCTGGAGCAGTTCTACGACGCCGACCCGGACGCCGCGTACGACACGCTCGGCGCGCTCGATCCAGTAGCCGCCGAGGCGATCCACGTGAACGACCGCCGCCGCGTCGTTCGCGCGCTCGAGCTCGTCGAGACCGGTTCCTCGCTCGCACCGTCGACCGATCGACTGTGGTCGCAGGAGATGCGCCGTCCGTCGCTCGTCGTCGGCCTGGGCGTGCCGCCGTCCGAGCTCGACCGCAGGATCATCGAGCGGACCGACGAGATGATCGCCCGCGGGGTCGTTGAAGAAGCACGAGCGGCCAAGGGTGGTAAGACCTCGCTGACTGCCGAAAAAGCTCTGGGCCTGGACGAGCTCGTGACGCTGCCTCTCGACGAAGCTCGGGCCTGCGTGGTCGAACGCACGCGCCGCTATGCCGCGTATCAGCGGAAGTGGATGCGGCGCATCCCAGGGATCGTGCTGATCGGCGCCGACCGTCCCGCGGAGCAGGTGGTGGATGCGATCCTCGACGTGGCGCGCGCTCGGTAACACCTACGTGCTCGTCGAGCCGGGCGACCGCTCGCTCGACGCGGCGAAGGCGGCCGAGCTCGCAGTGGGCACCGACGGCGTCCTCGAGGTTCTCGCGACGTCACCAGGAGCAGTCGAGATCGCGATCTGGAACCCGGACGGGTCTCGCGCCGAGCTCTCCGGGAACGGCACACGAATCGCCGCCGCCTGGCTCGCTGCGCGGTCGGGAGCCCGCGATGTCGACGTCGTGGTCGCCGACCGCGTCGTGCGGACGCGCATCCTCGAGACCGGTGAGCTCGAGCAAGACCTCGGGGACGTCGAGGTCGGGGCTCCCGAGACGATCGACGAAGTGTCGTTCGTCCCGGTGTCGGTCGGCAACCCGCACGCGGTCGTGCTCGGAGACCCCGACACCATCACTCGTCTCGGCCCGCTCCTGGAGACCCACGACCGGTTTCCGAATCGCACGAATGTGCAGGTCGCCCGCCTCGACCGCCCCGGGGAGGTCACAGCGCGGGTCTGGGAACGCGGCGTGGGGGAGACACCTTCCTCTGGTACGAGCGCGGTCGCAGTCGCCGCGGCCACGCACGACGGCGGAGACGTGATCGTGCACTTCCCCGGAGGAGACCTCCGCGTGCATCTCGACGACGGCCGGGCGACGCTGTACGGCAGCGTCGAACGCATCTCCTAGGCCTGCGCGAGCTCGACCAGCCGACCGTCCGAATAGCGGAGATATGCGGAGCGGCCCCGCGGATAGTCGCGGGGCTCCACGAGGAATGCAATGCCGCTCGCCCGCAGCGCGTTGCACGTCTCATCGAGCGCGTGGACGGCGAGCGCGACATGGTCCTCATTGGGCGGACCGCCAGTCACCGCGTCCGCACGCTCGTGGACGAGGAGCTTGGCTCCGCCGACAGCGAGTCGCGCCGCCCGGCACTCGGCATCCGGATCGGCACCGACGAGGTCGCGGTAGAAGGCACTTGCAGCGGCGACCTCGTCCGTGAACAGCGCTACCTCGGCGACATCCGTCAGGTCGCGATCTCGAACTCCCGGAGGACGTCGTTCAGCGACGTCTTGAGATCGGTCGACGCGCTGCGCGTGCCGACGATGAGCGCGCACGGGAGGTCGTAGGTCCCTGCCGGATACTCCTTGGGCCGCGTCCCCGGCAGCACCACCGACCGCGGCGGTACGTACCCGCGGTGCTCGACCGGTTCGGCACCGGTGACGTCGATCACCGGAACGGAAGCCGAGAGCACGACGTTCGGCGCGATCACCGCGCCCTCGCCGATAACGACCCCCTCGACGACGACGGCCCGCGAACCGAGGAACGCGCCGTCCTCGACGATGACGGGCCGCGCCTGCGGCGGCTCGAGCACGCCGCCGATGCCGACCCCACCCGACAGGTGGACGTCGGCTCCGATCTGCGCGCACGATCCGACCGTCGCCCACGTGTCGACCATTGTTCGGGGCCCGACCCAGGCGCCGATGTTGACGAACCCCGGCATGAGGACGACGCCCTCGGACAGGAACGCCCCGTACCGGGCGACGCCCGGAGGCACGACGCGAACACCGCGGTCGGCATAGTCCGCCTTGACGGGAATCTTGTCGAGGAAGTGGAGGCCGCCGACCTCCATCGGCTCCACTTTCCGCAGGCGGAAGTAGAGGAGGATCGCCTTCTTGACCCACTCGTTGACGAGCCATCCGTCGGCCGTCCGCTCGGCGACGCGCACCTCGCCGGCGTCGAGACGCGCGATCGCATCCTCGATGGGCTCTTCGTCGAGCTCGCCAGACTCCCACAGCACGTCGAGTCTCTGCGCGAGGTCCATCACACGACATCCTCGCGCATCGGGCTCGTGAGGAAACGACCGAGGGTCTCGTACGCACTCACGAGCGCGCCGATCGCCACGCGTTCGTCACGGTGGTGCGCGAACGCGGTGTGGCCGGGGCCGAAGTTCACGGCATCCAAGCGTCGCGCCGTGAAGTCCGCGACGTTCGTCCAGGCCTGCTTCGGCCTGATCGCAAGCCCACCTGCCGCCTGGAGCGCACGCACCGTGGGCGTGTCGACCACGACCCGCCCTGGAGCGGCGTTGCTGTCGATCTCGAGTGTTGCGCCTTCGGGGGCGAGCGTTGTGAGATACGCCTCGGCTTGGTTTGGATCGCGGTCGGGCGGGTAGCGAAGGTTGAGCGTCGCCGTCGCCTCATCCGGGATCACGTTGTCCGCGATCCCGGCATGCAATCGAGTGACAGTGACAACCTCGACGAACTCGAGCCCGCCCACGACTGCGATCCGTGGCTCGACGCGGAAGAGCGAGTCGAGCCCCCGCACTGCACGCTCGATCGCGCTATCGGCAAGCCACGGCCGAGCGGAGTGGCCACTCGTCCCGTGGAAGCCGAGCCGGGCGACCACGTTGCCGAGGCAGCCGGAATGGATCTCGAGGTCGGTCGGCTCGAGGAGAATCGCGAGTGCCGCATCGTGGATCGTGCTCGAAGCGTCAAAGAGCGCGGGCAGAGGATTGTGCTCGGCGGGGAGCTCCTCGCGGCCGAAAAGCAGTAGCGCGAGGTCGTACGAGGCCGCGCCAGCGTCGAAGTCGCGCGCCAGCTCCAGCGCAACCGCGAGGCCGCTCTTCATGTCGCTTGCACCGAGCCCGTGAACGGCTCCGTCCGCGATCCGGCCTGGGAGGTTGCCCTGTGCCGGGACCGTGTCGTAGTGGGCGGCGAGGACGATCAACGGACGACCGACCTGTCGTGGCGAGACGAAGAGGAACGCCTCGTCGACCGCGGCGTCGAGCGTCCATTCCGGCGGGACGAGGCTCAGCACACGCTCGCGGATCTCCGCCTCCCCCCGGCTGACGGAGGGGATGTTCACGAGCTCGAGGGTCCGCGCAGCGAGACGATCGGCGAGCGCGGTCACCGCAGGAGCGTACCGCGGCATAATCTCGCGGTGACTGCGCGCCAGCCCGATCCCGCACCAGGGGCGGAGCCGGAGCGCGGGCTCCTCGTCGGCGTGTACCCAAAGGGCTCGGACGGCAACGTGGAGCTCGCCGAGCTGCGTGAGCTTGCGCGTACCGCCGGTGTCGCCCCGGTCGAGGAGCTGGTCCAGCACCGCGCGCACGCGGATCCGCGCACGTTCGTAGGCAAGGGGAAGCTTGCGGAGCTGAAACAGGCGTACTCCGGCGCGTCGGCCGAGGTGCTTCTGGCCGACGACGAGCTCAGCCCGACGCAGCAACGAGCGCTCGAGAACGCGCTCGGCGCCCGCGTCGTCGACCGAACACAGCTGATCCTCGACATCTTCGCCCAGCACGCGCGGAGCGCCGAGGGCAAGCTCCAGGTCGAGCTCGCGCAGCTCGAATACAACCTCCCGCGCATGCGTGGCATGTGGCAGCACCTCGAGCGCCTCGGTGGCGGAGTCGGCACTCGCGGCCCGGGTGAGAGCCAGCTTGAAACAGACCGCCGTCTCGCACGCACACGGGTCTCGCTGCTGAAGGGGCGCCTTCGCACGCTCCGAAGCCAGCGTGCGACGCGTCGAAAGGAGCGAGCGCGAACGAGCGTTCCGACGATTGCTCTCGCGGGCTACACCAATGTGGGGAAGTCGACGTTGCTCAACGCTCTCACCGGCGCGGAGGTGTCGGTCGACGACCGCCTCTTCGAGACCCTGGACCCGACGACGCGGGCGTTCGAGCACGACGGCAAGCGCTACCTCGTCACGGACACCGTCGGCTTCATCCGCCGCCTGCCGACCCAACTCGTCGAGGGCTTCGCGGCCACGCTCGAGGAGACGCTCGTTGCGGATCTCGTCTTGCACGTCGCCGACGCCTCGGTGTCCGAGGAGCGGCTCGGCGAGATGATCGCCGCAGTGAGCTCGGTGCTCGCCGAGATCGGCGCCGACGACATTCCCGTCGAGCTCGTCCTGAACAAGGTCGATCGGCTCGACCCCCTCGCGCGGCGCCGGATCGACCATGCATATCCGCGCGCGCTCACGATCTCTGCGAGCACCGGCGAAGGTCTCGATGACCTGAAGGAGAGGGTCGCGGAGCTCTTCTCCGATCGCTTCGAGGACGTCCGGCTGCTCGTTCCGTACGCTGATGGGAAGGCGCTCGCCGCCTTGTACGACCTCGGCGCACCGATCGCCGAGCGACGTGACACTGCAGAGGGCGTGCGTGTCCGCGCGCGACTCCCGCGGGCAGAGGCCGCCCGTTTCGCCCGCTACCTCGTCGCGGGGGAGCACGAGCTCGAGGAGGCGTCGGCGCGATGATCGATGTTGCAGTCCGTCGCCTTCGGTCCGACGCGGAGCTCCCGCAACAGGCATACGACGGCGACGCCGGTCTCGACCTCGTCGCGTGCGAGCGGGTCGTGCTCGAGCCGGGGGACAGGGCAGTGGTCGCGACCGGCGTCGCCGTCGAGATCCCGGAGGGCTACGCCGGCTTCGTCCAGCCTCGCTCCGGCCTCGCGGCACGACACGGAATCGGGCTCGTGAACTCCCCTGGGCTCATCGACTCCGGCTACCGCGGCGAGATCAAGGTGGTGATGATCAACACTGATCGGATGGATCCGTTCGCGGTCGAGCCGGGCATGCGTATCGCGCAGCTCGTCATCGCACCAGTCGCCGCGGTTCGCCTGGTGGAGGTCGACGAGCTGGCTGTGAGCGAGCGCGGCGCCCGAGGATTCGGCTCCTCGTCGAGCAGCGGGTGACCGAGCCGAGAATCCGTGTGTCCGCCATCCTGCGATGGCGCGGACGCATCCTGCTCATCCGACACGAGAAGGCGGACGGAGACGTGTGGCTCCTGCCCGGAGGCGGCGTTCAGGCCGGCGAGAGCCTCGTGCGAGCGCTCACTCGGGAGCTCTGGGAGGAGACGGGCCTCTTCCCCGACGATGCGCAGGTCCCACTCGAGGGTCCGGTCGCGATCGTCGACTCCATCTCGCCCGAGAATGCCGCCTACCGGAAGCACGTCGTGCACGTGATCTTCGCCGCGGACGTCACGGGATCGCTCGAGGACGTCGTGTCGTCGGACGATGCGGTGCGCGGCCACCGCGCCTTCCTGATGCGGGAGCTCGACGCGATCACGTTGCACCCCCCGATCAACCGTTTCCTGCAGCGATGGCAATCGGGGGATCCCGCCGTCTATCTCGGCGAGATGTGGGTCCCCTAGGACTCAATCGGCTCACTCTCGTCACCGTCCGACCACCACCGGTAACGCTTTTCGTATTACGCTGGCAGCGGGTGGTGGGATGGGGTGCCCCTCGGGAACGGCGCTCTTAGCGGCGTTTCCCGCCGCGTCTCCGCGCTCTCTCCGCCGACACCCGGAACGCCTCGGCCTCGAGTTCGTCCGGGAGCGCGGTTAGCTCGGGAGCAACCCCAGCATGAGCCAGCGCTCGGGAGAGCAACCAGTCGGCGAGCCACGGATTGCGGGGAAGTAGCGGCCCATGGAGGTAGGTACCGATCGCATTCCCGAGGCGACAGCCCTCGAAGCCCGACGTCCCGTCGTTCCCGAAACCGTATACGACCCGACCGAGCGGCTCCGCTCCCGCATCGAGCAGCGTCCTACCCGCGTGATTCTCGAACCCGGCGAGCGGCCTTCGCACACCCGGGTCGAGCTCGCACTCGAGGAGAACGTCACCGATCATCCGCGTCTCACCCGCGACCGTCTCGTGTGCGAAGAGCGACGCTCCCGGCATGAGCGACCCGTTCCGACCGCGGTAGCCGCGCCCCAGGAGCTGGTAGCCACCGCAGACCGCGAGCATTGCGACGCCCCGCGTCTGCGCGGCTCGCAGTGCTTCGCTCTTCGCCGCGAGATCGGGAGCGATGAGCGCCTGCTCTCGGTCCTGGCCGCCGCCCACGTAGAGAAGGTCGTGCGCGGACGGATCGAGCTCGTCGGAAAGCCCGATCGGCCGGACGTCCAGCTCGTGGCCACGCAGCGCCGCGCGACGCGTGAGCACGGCGATGTTGCCGCGATCGGCGTAGATGTTGAGGTACTCCGGATAGAGGTGCCCGACGCGGATTCTCATTGCGTGTTTTGCTCCTCCCAGTACGGGCGAACCAGGCCACGCTGGGCGAGGACGCCGCGCAGAGCCAGCATCGCCGTATAGGTCGGAAGTACGACGAGATCGGTGCCGGCCTCCACGAGCTCGAGCCCACGGTCGAGCGCACGGTCCAGCGACGGGATGACTTCGAGCTGCTCGCTCGAAAGCCCTCCGTAGACCATGCGCAAGCCGAGCTCCGTGGCCCGGTCGCCGGCCACGATCACGACTCCTGCGTGCTCGAGGAGCGGCTCGAAGTCGACGTCCCAGATCCACGAGACGTCCTGGCCGTCCGCGATCGCGTCGTTCAGTGCGATGACCAGGACGGGGGGGACACCCGTCTCGAGCGTCCGCACGACCTCGTTCGCGCCGGCCGGGTTCTTGATCAGCAGCAGGACGATCGACTTGCCACCCGCGGGGATGCGCTCGAAACGACCGAACGCGGCGCTGAAGCGCTCGAGGCCTGCGCGGACGTCTGCAAGCGACGCGCCGGTGGCGAGAGCGAGCGCACCGGCTGCGGTGGCGTTGTAGATGTTGTAGAGGCCGGGGAGGCCGACCTCGACGTCCACCGCATGCGTGCCCATGGCAAGCCGGAAGCGCGAGGACTCCAAGCCGCGCAGCTCGATGTCGCGCGCGACGACGTCGAGCACGGGCCGCGCATGCCCACAGTTCGGACATCGGTAGTCGCCCAGATGACCCACATATGCCGCGGCGAACTCATAGGGAACGCCGCACCGGAGGCAGTACTTCGAGTCCGCGGCATGCTGGAGGCTTGGTCGTGCTTGACGCGGGTCGTCGAGCCCGAAGCGCAGCGCACGCGAGCGACCGTCCGCCAGGTCCGCGACGACGGCATCGTCGGCGTTGACCACGATCGTCGTATCGGCCGGCAGGTCTGCGACGGCAGCGCGCCACCGCTCCGCGACGAGCTCGAGCTCCCCGTAGCGGTCGAGCTGGTCCCGGAAGAGGTTGCCGAGGGCCACCACGCGGGGTCGTGTCCGCGCGAGTGCCTCCGGGAGCGCCGCCTCGTCCACCTCGAATAGGCCGAGGTCGGCCCCGCGAGCCCCTATAAGCGCCGACGTCACGCCGGAGAGCAGGTTCGCGCCCGCCCGATTCCAGGCGAGCCGGTGGTCGGTGCCGAGGATCTCGGCCGCCATCGCCATCGTCGTCGTCTTTCCGTTCGTCGCCGAGTAGACCGCGACGCCGTGTGGCAGGCGTGCTGCCAGCGCGTCGACCGCGCCCGGATCCACTTTCCAAAGGACCTTTCCGGGCACCGTCGTGCCACCACCGCGGCCGGCGGCCCGCGAGAGACCTCCGAGTGCGCGCGCCAGGGACGTCTCGACAGCGAGTCGCAGGCTCATGCGCGGTCGAGCGTACAGAGCGGGGAGGAGGCGAGACTGCTCTGGGGAACTTGCAGAATTCTTAGAACGCTCTAAGCTGTTTGCAGAGATGGCGCGTCCGCGCTCACCCAAGCGTGCTCCGGTGCGCATCGACGAGGCCGAGCTCGCTGCCTTTCGGGCCGGCCTTCGCAGGCGCTACACGGACGACGAGATCCTCGAGGAGCTCCGCGCGGCGGCCGAACGCGCCGGCCGTTCGCCGACGATGCGCGAGTTCGCGCAGGATCCGGAGGCGCGCGTGCACCCGCAGACCGTTATCGAGCACTTCGGCACGTGGAACGCGGCCAAGCGTGCCGCCGGGCTCTTTCCTCGCCGCTTCCTAACGCGCGACGAGCTGCTCGAGCAGCTTCGCGCGCTTGGTGAGGAGCTCGGGCGAACGCCGACCGCTCGCGATCTCGCGGCGCGCAGGAGGACGATCCCGTCGGCGTCGCTCTACGCGCACACCTTCGGCTCGCTCGGGAATGCGCTCCGCGAGGCGGGGTTCGAGGTACTGCAGGGCGAAGAGCGCCTGGAGCGGGCGATCACCCAGGGCGCTGCGCTCGCTGCGACACTCGGACGCCTCCCGAAGATGTCCGACTGGGCCGACGCTCGTCGCACCGACGCGACGCTGCTGTCCGAGTGGCAGGTCTACCGGCTGCTCGACGTCCCGCGCGGGGCGTGGACCGCGTTTCAGTACCTCGTCCGCGAGCGCCTGCGCGAGGGGGGAGTCGAGGTGCTCCCGGACGGGAGCCTAGGCGGGGCTGGCTGAGGTGATCGCTGCGAGGCGCTCGAGACACGACACGGCTTCCCGCGGCGCCCGGACTGGCGGCAGGTAACCGTTCTCGCGGTAGCGGCGATCCGGCCTGAAGCGTCGCTCGCGCACGACACGGCCGTCGACGACGTGAAGCAGACGTCCTTCGCGCACCTCGTGGATCTCCGGCCGAGTCTTAAGAGCCGCCGCGGCGACCGCGAGGGCGCGGCGCGTGGAGGCGAAGAGGAGGCCGTCTTCCGTGCGCCCGAGCCAGAGCGGCCGCAGCCGACCGCGAGCGAGGAACAGTGTGGCGTCGTCCCGCTCGTCCATCCAGGCGGCGGCCATCGCGCCTCGCATCTCCGACAGCGTTCGCGGATCGTGGCGCCGCAGCTCCATCAGCGCGAAAATCGCTTCGGAGTCGACGGTCATCTGTGGCTCGGCGCGCTCGAGCCCGTAGCGCTCGAGCAGGGCGTCGTCGTTCTCGATGACGCCGTTGTGAATGCCGACGACGCTGCCGTGACGGATCGGGTGGTTGTTGGCCTGGATCTCGGGATGCCCCTTCGTGTAGTCGCGCACGTGGATGAGCGCCTGGCTCGCGGACGCGGGAACGTCGACCTCGTCCAGAAGCGCGCTCGCCCCGCCGAGGAGCTTCGTCACACCGATTGAGCCGTCGACACCGCGGTGGGCATAACCGACCGCATCGGCTCCGCGTTCGGCGATCCCGGCCAGCAGTGCCTGCGCAGCAAGCGTCCGATCGACAGGCGAGTCGGAGCTGAAGCTGAAACCGGCTATGCCGCACATGGCGTTATTCGACTCCGCAGATCGGACGACATCGACACCGTAGACGACGGGTATGAGGACGGTGTTTGTAAAGGACGTGTTGCACTGATCGACTTCCGTGCCCGTCCGCCGATCCCTCGCCGGAGCTGTCATCCCTCAAGCGGGGCAACTGTGACGCCGATACATCCGCAGTGGAAGGCTATGCCGCCGAACATCTCTTCGACCCTACGGACGAGGAGCAGGAGGAGCACTCTGCCGTCGCAGACGAGCCGGCGACCCGCCGGGAGCTTCCGGGGCTCGCGGGCCCGAGTGCCGACGATCCGCTGAAGCTCTACGTCCGCCAGATCGGCGACGGGCGTCTGCTCACGCCGGCACAGGAGCGCGAGCTCGCACGTCGCAAGGACGCCGGGGACGAGGCGGCGAAGCGCAAGCTCATCGAGTCGAACCTCCGCCTCGTCATGTCGATAACGCGCAACTACACGCGCGCGGACGTGCCGCTGCTCGACCTCATCCAGGAGGGGAACCTCGGACTCATCCGCGCGGTCGAGAAGTTCGACTACCGGATGGGCTTCAAGCTCTCGACGTACGCAACGTGGTGGATCAAGCAGGCGATCTCACGCGCACTCGCGGAGCAGGGCCGCACGATCCGCCTTCCGGTGCACGTCGCCGATCAGGTCCGCAAGGTGACGAAGACACGCCGCATCCTCGGCCAGAAGCTCAACCGCGACCCGTCGATCGAGGAGATCGCGGCCGAGCTCGAGATCACCCCCGAGCGCGTGCAGGACCTGCTCGAGCTGATTCTCGATCCCGTGTCGCTCGAGACCCCGATCGGAGACGGCGACTCGAGCGTCGCCGACCTCATTCCCGACACGGGCGCCCAGCAGCCTGAGGTGGAGGCCGCGGACCGCGCGAGGTCGTCCGAGCTCCTCGACGCGCTCGACAAGCTCCAGCCGCGACAGCGCCTCGTCGTCGTGGAGCGCTTCGGCCTGGATGGCGTGCGACCGCGGACGCTCGAGGAGGTCGGTTCCAACCTCGGAATCACCCGCGAGCGCGTCCGCCAGCTCGAGGCGCGGGCGCTCCGCGAGCTCAGAGCGATCGCGCCGGGGCTCGAGCTGTACCTGCGGTCGTAGTTACGTAACGTCGACCGATTGCATCTCGCGGAGGCCGGCGAGGCGCCGCAGCGACTCGAGCTCGATCTGACGGACGCGCTCGCGCGTCAGGCCGAGGCGCCGGCCGATCTCCTCGAGCGTCTGCGGCTCGGCTCCAGTGAGCCCGTACCGCATGACCACGACCTCGCGCTCTCGCTGGGGGAGGGCGGCAAGAGCATGGCGGAGCGCCTCCGAGCGAAGGTTGAGCTCGACGGTCTCCTCCGGCAGCGGCTCGTCGCCCGCGACGAAGTCGCCGAAGACGGCGTCCTCGCCGTCGCCGACCGGAGCGTCCAGGCTCGTCGACGCGCGGGCCGCGGCCCGCACCTCGAGCACCTGCTGCACCGTGAGAGAGGCCTCGTCGGCGATCTCGTCGAGGGTCGGCTCTCGCCCGAGCTGCGTCCAGAGCTGCCGGTCGGCGCGGTTGATCTTCTGCAGGCGCTCGACGATATGAACCGGCATGCGAATCGTCCGCGCCTTGTCCGCCAGCGCCCTTGCGACCGCCTGACGAATCCACCAGGTCGCGTACGTCGAGAACTTGAACCCACGGCGCCAGTCGAACTTCTCGACCGCGCGGATGAGGCCGAGCGTCCCCTCCTGGATGAGGTCGAGGAAGGGAAGGCCCTGGTTTCGGTAGTTCTTCGCGATCGAGACGACGAGGCGAAGGTTCGACTGGATCATGCGTTCCTTCGCTTCCATGTCGCCGCGCTCGATGCGCTTCGCGAGCTCGACCTCCTGCGCAGCGGTGAGGAGCTGGTGCCGGCCTGCCTCGCGAAGGAACAGCTGGAGCGCGTCGGTCGTCGTCTCGACGGGCGCCGTCAGCGCGACGACGGCTTCGGAGTGGGGAGGCTGCTCAACGATCTCGATGGAGCGCTGATCGAGCTCTCGCAGTAGCGCATCCTGCTCGAGCTCCGTGAGCTCGTACGTCTCCGCCACCTCCGCGAGATCCGACACCCGCACGCTCCCCACCTGCTCGGACTGCTCGAGCAGTTGCCGGATGTCCTCGATGACGAGGATGTGATCGATGTCGATCTGGGTCACGCGCGGGGGGAGCGCCGGACGGGAAGGACGCCGTAGGTGACAATCTCTCGCGTTCGCGCGCCCGTGTCTAGGGGTCGATCGTGAATTCCCCCGACCGGGTCAGGCATACGCGTCTGCTGTCAGGCCGTCGCGATGAGGAAAGCGACGGCCAGAACGGCGAGCACGACGATCGCGACGAGGAACGTCCGAACGCCCACGACCAACACGGCCGACACCCCCTCAGGTAGACGAGCGTTGTCTACAACCCTAGCGCGTCGGAACAGGGGTGGGGTAGCCGGATTCGAACCGTGTCGACTTGACATAAGGCCGAAAGTGTCAAGTTCGTGGGGTAGGGCGTAGATGTCCCGCCAGCATGTCGAGGTCATCGACGGCCGCGAGTACACGGTCACGAGGCTGCCCCAGGACTGGAGGCTCACTCCCTCACAGGCCCATAAACGGGCGCTCTGGCTCTCCCGTCCCGCGGGGTTGAAAGGGGAGGGTTACTTCCCTCCTCTCCTGGCTGAGCCTTAGCTTCGTGTGAAGCACCGTCGCTCAAGGCACATGCGAGCGCTGCCGATTGAGGATCTGGATCGCGTTAAGCGACCCAACCTGCGGCAAGGAGGTCTTCGGTGCGGATCCTTCGGTGTTTGGAGGCGAGCGACGGTCAGGCCGTCTTAGCGCTCGTCGCTGTCATCGTGGTCTTTGGCGGCTTGGTGGCGGCGGCTGTGCCGGGATACATCGGTTTTCAGGATCGCCGGGCAGACAAAGCGGCCAAGAGCCAGCTGCTTGCCGCTGCCTGGACAGCCGAGGCGTACGGACAGGATCACGGTTCATACGCCGGAATGGATACCGTCGAATTGCTCAAGATCGACCCACGCGTTCCGCCGACTGTGTCCGTTGCCTCTGCAGAGCGCGCGGGGTACTGCCTCGCAAACTATGTGCGCGGGCGGACCTGGAGCATCTCTGGCCCCTACCGGGGGAATGCCAGGTTTACTGCGAACGCAACGTGCGCCGCCTGAGCGTCTCGCTCAACCGCGCCGCGAGGATGCGACGAGGTAACCGCAGAGATCAGAGTCCATCGCCGAGCAGTTGCGCCAAGAACGCCCGAGCTGATACTGCCCGTGGAGTGATCGTCTACGCGGTCGTCGATGAGGCCCTCTCGCCCGAGTTCCCGCTAGGCGTCGAGCTCGAGGTGTGCATCCGCCGCGAGGACGCTGAGCGATTCGTCGAGGAGGTGCGCGGCGACGAGCCCGAGGTTGCGGCGAAGCTGTGGATCGAGGCGCGGGAGCTAGACGCCGGCGGGCAGAACTAGGGGTGGTTGGCCGACGGGTGTCTATGCGCGCGAGTCAGTGTCACGCTCGTTCCTCGATTCGGATGAGACCTGTCGCAATGATCGTCCGATAGCTCGCGAATGCGTGGTGCCCGCGCCGGAGGATGTACTGATCGGCCTCAACCATGCGCCGATAGACGTCGAGCGGCATCCTCACTGATAGGTCGCAGTCGATTCTTGCGCATTCACACCCGAGATCGGCGAGCCCCTGTCCATCCGTTGTGGCGTCGGTGGTGGCGGACGTGCGCTTGTTCGCGTTTCGCCGTGCGACACGGTGCGCGATTCCATCCTGCTCGGCTCCTGCGTGCTCATCCGCCGATGTCGCCATCGCGTGTCCTCCTTCCATGAACGGATAAGGAGGGCGCGAACGACGCCTTCGGTATTCGTCCCGTGTTCGAGCAGTGTACGCCGGCCGGACCGTGATTCATGTCCCGCAACCGACAGATGGTGTTACTCACCTAGCTCTTCCACTCCGAGCGCTTCCTCGGCTAACTCAACCCAGCAGTCCAGGTAGCGCAAGGCCTTCCTGTTCAGCCGGCGGGCAAGCGGCACGACCTCGACCCATGCGATCTCCTCACCTCCCCCAATTCGGGTGTTGAGGAACCCCGCCATCGCCGTAGCGTCTCCTTCGTCCGTGAACGCCCAGGTGGCTTGATCGCGAGGGGCGATTCGAGGGTCGAGAATCACGACGGAGATGCTGGCCACCTCTTAGGGACATTAGGCCCCCAACCCCCTTTTGGGTATCCCTCGTGCGAGGGTCGCTGGGCTACCTGCCGCTCGAGGAAGGGGAACTCAAAGCGGGCGGGCTGAACTAGCCGCTGGACGTTGACGTCTTACGGGCCGTAGCCTTCACGGTCTGTGAAGGTCGTCATCACGCTCGCGAACGGAAAGGAGCACGATCTGCTGGGTGCCAGCGACGCCGATGAGTGGATCAGGAGATTCGGGGCCATGGGCACCTCGGCACTGGGCGATTGGGTCGAAGTCGCGCCCGAAGAAGGAGCCGGCCGAACGTTCGTCCGGGCATCACAAGTTGTCACGGTCAAGCTCATCGGCGGGCGGGAGGACAACCCCGCAACAGTTCCTCAGCCATAGCTCGCGAGCTACCTGCGGATCGAGGAGCGTGAGCTAGGCGGGCGGGCTGGGGCGCTCAGGGCGGCGGGCCTTCTCGAGACGATCAAGATGCACGAGATGCGGCATTGGGCCGCTGACAACCTGTTCCGCAGCTCGAGGGACATCGTGCAGGCGAAGAAGCTCCTGCGGCACCGCTCAGTCGGTACGACCGAGGCGTACCTGCATCCGTCGATGGACGATCTCGAGGCGGCGATGCGGGCGATGGGGGATGAGAGGTCCGAATGAAGTGTTTTAGTTCAGGCGAGGGGCGTTTGGCCCAAATCAAATACAAGGGTCGTCAACTCGAACTTGACATCTGCGTTCACCCGAAGAGACACAGAGTTTCCCGAGTAGCGCTGGATGGTCGCGCGGTCGCGCTCTCTCCTGGCGCATTCGTCCGCTCCGCCCAGCAGTGCACGCAACTCATCCGTGATCTCCCCCCCGTGCTCGACGACGGCTTCGCGCCTCGCGTCGAATGAATCCACGATGAACGCGTCGTCCTCGCGACGTGCACGCGTCTTGAGAAACTCAAACGCTTCGTCTTCGCTTCCGACGACATCGACGTCGTGCACGACCCAGGCCCGCGGATAGGCGTTGGTGTTTTCGTAGACACGCGTATCGCGATCTCGGCCGAGAAACCGGAACGAAGGCACGTTCGCGAGGTCTTGCTGCGAAAGGACCGCCCGCACGCCAAGCGCGTCGAACATCGGGTTGTCTTTGATGCGCGGAAGCGAACCCTCGCCCGAGCAAATCGAGCGAGACCTCCGGCTGGATGAAGGTTCGCACGTAGCGCCAGTACCGCTCGACGTACAGGGCGTCGTGGGCGCGAATGTCCTGCAGCCCGAGCGCAGCCGCAGTGTTCGGATAGAGCTTGCCGTCGACTCCGAACACGCGCGAATTGGGCTCGGATGCCTGAGCAGTGCGAACGAGCGGCATCCAGCCGGGAGCGAGGAATGGGTCGGCTCTCTCCGCGTAGACATTAACCGGCGTCGCGAGCCGGAAGAGCTCCGCGACGATGAGGCCGGCGACGAGCGATGCACCAAATCGTCGACTGACCCGGGCGGCGAGCACGACCGCGGCGATGACCAGCACGGCAAAGAGTGCCCTGCGGCTCCAGACCACGAGCACGTTTTCAGAAGTGACCACGCGCGAGTGATCGCCCGTGAGCACGATGGCGGCGAGTACGGTCAACGCCGACGCGAGGAGCGTCAGGAAGCGCCGCAACCGGAGATCGCGGTTCCAGAGCACCTGAACACCGATCCCCGCCAACATTGCGAACGCGAATGACACGACAGGGGAGGCGAACACCGGAAAGATGACGAGCTTCGCAACGGGCAAGCTTCCGATCCAGTTGACCAGGCCGGAGCCGTAGATCTTCGCGAGCAAGAGAGCGCCGAGCACGAAGAACAGCCAGGCGTGCAGTCGCTTCGTCTCACGGCGTCCCGACAGTGCGACGAGCGCCACGATCCCGATTGCGACTCCGAACCAGTTCTTGGGGTATCCGGTGGGGTACTTGGTCTCGGGTGAGCCTGGGAAGAATGGAAGAATCCAGTGCAGGATTCCCAAGGCGGGATCCGCTTCGGTTCCCCTATCGAGTTCGGGCTTGTGCGTGTTGTACGACAGGGGCTCGTACTCGAGGAACAGGAGCAGGAGCGGCGCGGCGAGGAGCACCCCCAGCACAGACCGCACCGCCGAGGCGTGCGATTGATATTCGGATCGGCATCGTTGTTCGCTCCTGCACGAGTCGAACCACGGCGTACACCGCAGCGGCACCGATCACGAAGAAGGACGCTTCGGGCATCCCGATGTAGATGTTCTCGGCGATGGCAACGCCGAGCGCGAGGACGGGCCACCACCACCGACGGGAGCGGAGCGTGAGCTCCACCAGGAGGAAGAGCAGCGGCAGGAAGACGTACGATCGACTGAAGGCGTTGTTGCTGAACAGGAAGAACCAACCGCTCAGGGAGAACGCAGCGCTGCCGACGACTGCGGGAACAACCTGAAGACCGAGGACGCGGCCGAACAGGTATGCGGCCGCGGCGCCCAAGACGAAGGCGCCAAGAATGGAGAGATCCCAGGTCAGCGGGGTCGGGTGCAGGTTGACCGCGAGCAGGAGCGGATCGAACACGGCGCTCTGCATGTTCGCCGCAAGCGGCGCACCGACCCCTTGGTAGGGATTCCAAAGCGGTAGCTCGCGATCGGCGTACGCACGGTGGGCCACCTCCGCCCACGGCTCAGCCTGCCAGGATTGCGCCCACGGATCGACGCGCAGGTCCCTTCCGTAGTCAGGCAGCCGGAACGGTGCGTAGCCATTGGTTCCCGCGACCTTGCGGCGGCGAACGTGTGCGGCCGCGCTTCCTCGCGGCTCCAACGCAGTATAGCGGTGCAGGCTTACGTAGATCAGAATTTGATGTAGGTAACGCCGATTATCGTGCGTTCGACTTGGCTCTGGGCCTAGCTAAGCCAAATCGTCATCTCGGGAACGCACGACTTGCAAATTGGCGAGCGCGTCGGAGAGGTCGTCCCGCGTCGGATGCAGAATACCCCTTAGAAAACGAATGGGCGTAGGCTCGACGGGTGCCCGTCTTGCCGCGCTGGAACGCCTACCTGGAGCGAGTCGAGGCGGAGAAGGCGGTAGCGAAGGCGATCCTCGAGGCCGGCGATCACCCCGACTCGAACGGCCGCGTGTACCGCCGCTCGGCCGACGGTCACAACAGGGATCGGCGCCGCGGACTGCCACTGATCACCAGGGGCGTAGGTGGCACCATGCCCGGCACAGAACCCGCTCCACGCCCTGCTTCAGAAGGAAGCGAGGAGTGAGTGGCGGCGCTAGCAGGCCGTGCTCGAACTTCGATCGCGCCTCCAGGTCGGGCGTGACTCTACGACCGTAGAAGCCATGACGGACTCGCGTCGTCCCTGAGAGTTCCTGGGACACCCTTCAGTTCCGATCCGTTGGGCCGAACCAGGAACAGACCACCCTCCTTATGGAATGCGATCAGTTGCCCATCGGGCGACCAAGCAGGCCCGCCCGTTTCGAACGTCCACTGCGTTATTCGCCGAAGATTTGACCCGTCACGGCTCACGACATACAAAGCGGATCGACCAGACTCAAGATAGTCCCAGGCCACGAATGCAATGCGGCGACCGTCAGGCGACCACGCTGGCGTAACGTCGAAGCCAGGTGGGGAGCGGAACTTTCTTAGGTCGTTCGTATCGCGCCCGGACGTGTCGACGACCACGAGGCGGCCCGACCACCCTGGATCGCAGTAGTCCGAGGCGCTGATCGCGATTCGCTGACCGTCCGGGGACACAGCGGGCCACGACGCCGACGTGTGGGTAGTGGGCTTGGGTACTACGCCACGCCCGTTCACGCTGACCCTGACAATCGAGCCACAGCTCCTCGCCCAACGCCCAGCGTAGATCGTCAAGCCGCCCGGTGACCAGGTTGGCGAATCGGTGCTTGCACCGAGTACCGAGGATGGCCGTTGAGCCAAGAGCCGTTGCTGCTCGGTGCCCTGCAGGTTCATGAGCCAGAGCTCGTCCCGCCCGCGCGTAAAGGCGAGCGTCAGGCTGTCGGGCGAGACGGATGGCCCGGCCTCTGCTGCCTTAGTCCTCGTGAGCTGAACGGCCTCCGAGCCGTCAATCGTCATCCGATAGAGGTCGCCGTGTCGCGCGAAGACGAGGCTCGGCGGAACCTGTCTTCTGCCATTCTCCGCCGCGCTGGCCGCGCCGAGCGCAATCAGCCCGAGCGCCAACGCAACGACGGAAGCGAATTGAGGCGACGCCATACGTCGATCATTCTGCCCCGTCGCTTACGTGTCTAGAGGCCGGGTGGCTGCCTGAACGCCTCGACGTCTCTCGGCTCTCACCAAGTGGGCGCGGCCTCGCCCCCACGATGACGCGCTCGAGCCTGGACGACAAGATGGCCGTTCGAGACGTGTCCGGGCGAGTTCGTGATTGCCTCGTCCTCAGCGAGGATCGCCCTCTCCGCTCTCGCGCTCGTCGACACTCTTGAGGTAGCGACGAGCCGACTCAAGTGCCGCATTCACTTCCGCTCGCTGCGCTTCCTTCGTGCTGCCGACAATGAGTTCACGCGCCTGCAGCTCGGGGATCGCAACCGTGGTTGAGATGGTCGTGAGTATGCCGCCAGGGTAGGGACCCTGCACGGACGGTGGTCACTCAGCAGGCGTTCAACGCACTAGTCCGCCGATTATCGTGCGTTCGCGGGAAGGTGCCTGGAAGCCTGCGGGATACAGGTTGTCCGCAGCCGAGTGCCTCAGCTCGTGAATCCGGGGCTGTCGAGACTACGTCCCGCCGTCCCTCGGAGAGTCAGTCCGCAAGCGCCTGTGGTAGCGACGGCCACCGAGTTCTCCGCGCGGTCGCTGGCCTGCGCTGACTAGGACTCGCCGGACATCGACTTCGAAGCTCGTGTCCTCCTGCGGGCCGGGGTGCGCCCTGCCGACTCCACGTCCCGCAGCGTGGTCAGTGCCTTCTCGATCCGACGTGTGCGCGTCTCGGGCTTCTTTGCGCTCTCGATAGCGCGGACGTGCTCGCGTTTGCGACCGTCGGGCAGGCGCTCATAGGCGGTACGGGCGATTGGATCGGCGCTGAGAGCGCGGGCGAAGTCCGCGGGCTCGGTCACGACACGGGGATCGGGATCAAAGTCCAGCTCGACCTCAACCTCGTCGCCGATCTCCACACCGGCGGCTTGTCGGTTGGCGTTGCTTAGGCCAAGCAGGTAGCGGCCACGCATGATGGCGACTCTGCTCTTCCATGAATGCCCATTGATCATGATCGTGACCCTCGGGCGCTTGCCCTGACGAAGCGACTCCACAACCTCCGGGGGAACTTCCAACCCCCGCATGGGCTCAGGAGGCTCGACGTAGGTTCGGAACTTCATGATCTCCCTCCTCTAGGGTCGATACTCGTCCATAAGACGGATGAGCGGCACCTCAAAGGACGGATGGCGATTCAACGCGGTCGCTGCCCCGCCCTGAGTACTTGGGTTCGAGTAGGGCCGTCCCGTTAGCTTCCCGACCGCATCGGCGTCCATGACCCCTGCGGGACGGGTCTGGAAGGTGTGCCCCTGGCGCATCATCTGCTTACGGCCGCGCATCGCCGAACGTCTACATAGAGCGGGTGAGACTCGGGGTGCTTCGGCCTCTGTCCCGCGTGTAGGACGCAGCGCGTGCCCTAGGCACTAGGCAGCTGCCTTCGCCTCCCCTTCGAACGCACTAGTCCGCCGATCACCGTGCGTTCACGAGTGCGCCTAGAACGTCGCCTCGCGCACGCCGGTTACGATGATCAGCAGGATCAGAGCGGCTGCGATGAGCCGATAGACGACGAAGACGTCGTACGTGTGTCGACGCACGTAGCCGAGGAGCCATTCGATCGCGAGCAGGCCGCTTCCGAGCGCGGCGAGCGTTCCCACGAGGAACGGCCCCGACCACCCGTTCGGCAGGTCACCGAGAATGACGTCGCCCACGCCCTTCAGCACGAGTGCGCCCACCACGGTCGGCAGCAGGAGGTAGAACGAGAAGCGCGCGGCGCTGTCGCGGTCGAGGCTCATGAACCGGCCGGCGGTGATGGTGATTCCCGAGCGCGAGACCCCCGGAGCGAGCGCGAGCGCCTGCGCGAGCCCCATCACGACCGCGTGCTTGAGCCCGAGTTCGCCCATCGAGCGCCTCTGCGGCGAGCGGTCGGCCCAGAACAGAAGGAGCGCGCCGGCCGCGAGCAGGATGAGGATCTGCCACGGCTCTCCGAGGTGGTCGGCGATCCAGTTCTCACCGAGGAGACCGATGATGCCGGCCGGAATCGTCGCGACGACCACGAACCACGCGATGCGCTCGTCGGGCGACTCGATGCGGCGGCGCGCGACGGAACGGAACCAGGAGCGGACGAGCTCCACGAGCTCGCTCCAGAAGTACGCCGCGACTGCGATGACGGTGCCCAGGTGGAGTGCAACGTCGAACGTCTGGTTGAAGCGGTCGTTCTCCTCGAGATACGTCCACTCCGCGGCCCACGGCACGAGGATGAGATGGCCCGACGAAGAGATCGGCAGGAGCTCCGTGAGCCCCTGGACGACGCCGAGCACGAATGCCTGGCCGTTCGTCAGCGCGTCCGGGTCGTCTCCCACTCCGAGAACGGTGAGCAGGGCGGCGACGCCGAGCGCCGCACCCGCGACGCTGAACACGACGGAGCGGCGCACGGCGGGATCCTACGTCTCGCGGCCGCGAGCGCCGCGCGGAAGAAATCCGACGCAAATTGCGGCAATCCGGTGAACGGGCGGCTTGACCGGTGAGGGCGTGTCCCATAGCTTCCCCGATGCACCGAGCACGGAGCGCGATTAGGTCGAAGCTCAGCTTGCAGGCTCTACGCGGAAGCGGACGGTCAGCGGATTGAGTGGACGAAAGCGCCACCGGCTCGGTGAATTCCTGGTCCGACTTCCCCTGTAGGATCGGCCGCAATGCACCTTCGGGCTCCGAGCTTCGACCAGGGAGTGCTCGCGTTCGTCTGGTCGCTGGTCTTCTTCCTCTACATGTGGCTCGGCGCGATCCTGCTCGACGTTCCCGGCGGTGTCGCGTTCGCCGTCTCGCTCGTCGCGGCGGCCGGCATCTTCCTCTTCGTCCGCCTTCGCGGCAGCGGCTAGTCGCCCGACTGCTCGCTGAGCGCAGCGACGAGGCGGTCCGCGAAGTCGCGGCCGATCGCCTGCTCGAGACGCTCGAGGGCAGACTCCTTCGGAGCCCGCTCCGTCGCGTCGAGCGCTGTGACGTCCTCGAGGATGCGCTTCGAGGCTTCGGGGGCCACTTCGGTGAGTACGTCGGCACTCATGAAACGGGCATCGGGTATGCCCCTCCGCTTGCCTATCCCTGGCGGGAGTGAACGTGGATCGCGCCGTCTCGGAGCCACATTCTCGTTGTAATCGCGCCTCCGGACGGCGCGGAGTCTTCAATACTGGATCAGCGAGTGCACGTCGTAGCCGGCCAGCCGCTCCCGACCGTTCAGGAAGCCGAGCTCGATGACGAAGAGAACGCCGGCGACCACCCCGCCGAGGCTCTCAACGAGCTCCAGCTTCGCTCGGGCGGTGCCGCCGGTCGCAAGCACGTCGTCGAGGACGATCACGCGCGCGCCTGGAGGGAACGAATCCCGGTGTACGTGGAGGCTGTCCGTACCGTACTCGAGGGCGTACGTCGCCTCCACGGTCTCACGCGGGAGCTTCCCGGGCTTTCGTGCTGCGATGAAACCGGCGCCGAGATCGTATGCGAGCGCGGCGCCGAAGATGAAACCCCGCGCCTCGGCCCCGAGGATGAGTTCGGGTTCACGCGGGCCTGCCCACTCGGCGAGCCGGTGAATCGCCTCGGCGAAGTACTCCGCGTCGGCGATGAGCGGCATGAGGTCCTTGAAGACGATCCCTTCGGTTGGGAAGTCCGGGACGTCGCGGATGCGATCGCGCAGGTCCAGCGTCACGAGGTGCGCTCCACCGTCGCGCGGACGTCGCGGGTGAACAGGAGATGCGACAGCTCCTGTGCGACCCGTGAAAGCCCCTCCAGGTCCTCGAGCGCGCTCTTCCGGCGGTCGGGATTACGCGAACGCAGGCCGGGCGCGACGAGCTGCTCGACCAGAGCCGCCTGTCGGCCCGCAGCGGTCAGGAACGTGCGGAGGTGGCGCGCGTCGATGCCAAAGCGCGCAAACCGCGCGCACGCGGCGGCGATGTCTGCCTCGCTCTCCGTGTAGATCCTCTCCCCGCCTTCGGAGCGCGAGACCACGAGGCCGAACTCCTCGAGCTGCCGCACGAGATCCGGCGAGACGGACGCTCGCTCGCACAGCTCGGCCTCATCGATCTCCTCCTCGCGGCCGAGCACCCCCACGCTTCGGCGCCTCGTCCGGTCGCTCGAGGCGCCTGGGCCGTCGAGCTCGTCGCGGATGACGCGGAGGGGCAGGAACTCGTCGCGCTGCAGGCGCAGGATGGTCGTCAGACGCTCGATGTCGTCCGGTGCGAAAAGTCGATAGCCCCCGCGCGTGCGCCGCGGCGAGATGAGGCCCTGATCCTCGAGGTAGCGGATCTTCGAGACGGAGACGTCCGGGAACTGCTCGCGCAGCTCTTCGCACACGGAGCCGATCGTCCGAAGCCGCGGCTCCGCCCCACCACCCCGCTCTCTGCGCGTCGTCACGGTGCTCATCGTTGAAGGAAGGTCAGGCGGTACTTGCCGATCTGCACTTCGTCGCCGTCCGTGAGATCAGCCGACTCGATGCGCTTGCGGTTGACATAGGTGCCGTTGAGGCTGCCGAGGTCGCGGATCGAGAAGACGTCGCCCTCGCGCACGAGCTCCGCATGGCGGCGGGAGACCGTGACGTCGTCGAGAAACACGTCGCACTCGGGCGAGCGGCCGATCAGCGTACGAAGCTTGTCCTCGTCAGGCTGGAACGACTGCCCCGCCATACCTCCGCCCGAGCGAACGACGAGCGCAGGCCCGGAGATGCCGAGCGACTCGAGGAGGTCTACCTCGTTGCCGTCTTCGGGCATGTCGAAGCTCATCGTCGTCTCCGATCCGGCCTCGGTCGACAGCAGCGCGCCGCAGCGTGAGCAGTAGTTGGAGGCCTCGGGGTTCTGGAACCCGCACTCCGGGCAGTAGATGTGACTCACTCGTCTTCCGTCGGCGAAGCCTTCGCTGTGAGGATCTCGCTCAGCCGCTCGACGTCAGCGAGCTTCGCCTCCCCCGCGCTGACCTGCTCGCGCAGGCGGGCGACGAGCTCGGCTCGGAGGATGTCGATGCGACCGTGCAGCACCCGGCGCCGGAAGGACACTTCGTCCTCCTCCTGCTCGAGCTCGCGGATCATCAGGCGGAGCTCGTCGTCGTTGAGTGTCGTCAGATCGGGAAGTGGTTCCACGAGCGGCCTTTCCTCGGGGGTCGGCGTTGAGTAAAGCAGCAGTCGACGCCAGGGGTCAACCTCAGGTTGAGACTTCCTCGTCAGGGTTCGACTTCGGCTCGAGAGTCCCTTCCCTGGCGAGCGTGTCTCCACGCCCGCATGGCGTACTGCGCACCCGCTCCGAGTGAGAGCGCGATGCCGATCCAGAGCAGAACGAGCGGCCACGTGGTGCCCTCGGGGGTGACGAGCACGAACCCGAGCGAGGCGTAGAGCACCCAGGTCGCCGCCTTGCCGAGGACCGTGACGTCGAGCTCGTAGCCTCCGGGCGCGAGGAGCTTGTAGCCGAGGACGAGGATGACGTCGCGCGCGAGGATGACGAGCGCCGCGAGGATCGGGATCCGTCCGGTCGCGAGCATCAGCACCGCCGCCGTGCCGATCATGAGCCGGTCGGCCAGCGGGTCGGCGACCTTCCCGAAGCGCGACTCGACGTGCCACCGGCGAGCGAGGTAGCCGTCGAGCTGGTCGGTGAGCGCCGCTGCCGCGAAGAAGATCCCCGCGCCCCACGCAGCGCCCTCTCCGGCGTCGAGGTACAGCCAGACGAACATCGGGACGGCGGCGAAGCGCGCGACCGTGAGCGCGTTCGGGATCGAGCGGCGCAGCTCTGTCCACGACACGCTTGAACCCTACGACCGGGGTCAGACCCGTGGCGTCCGACCCTTGTACCGTGCCCTGCTAGCGTCGCCCGCGTGGCGGGCACGCTCCGACTTCCGGGCTTCGTGAACGCGCACAGCCACACGTTCCAACGCGCGCTGCGAGGGAGCGCGGCGGGGGGAGACTTCTGGGCCTGGCGCGACACGATGCTCGTGGAGGCCGAGAGGCAGACTCCCGAACTCGTGCGTGTCGAGTACGAACGGGCGTATCGCGAGATGCTCGTGGCCGGCTACACGGCCGTCGGCGAGTTCCACTACCTGGGTGTCGCCGAGGCGCATGCTGCCGCGGAGGCGGCGCATGCCGCCGGGATCGAATTCGTTCTCCTCCACGTCGCGTATGCGCGCGGCGGTCTACCCCGCTTCCGCCAGGGCTCCGCGGCGGAGTACGTCGAGCAGGTCGAGAGACTTCGCGACGCCGGGATCCGCGTCGGGCTCGCCCCCCACTCCGTCCGGGCCTGTCCGGCCGAGTGGCTCGAAGAGATCGCCCGCTACGGAGCGTCGGAAGAGCTGCCGCTGCACGTCCACGCAGACGAGCAGCCGAAGGAGGTCGAGGAGTGCCTTGCGGAACATGCCTGTCGACCGATCGAGCTCCTCGCCCGAACGGGCTGCCTGAGCGCGCGCACCACAGTCGTGCACGCGACGCACGCCGACGGGCCGGAGCTCGACCTCCTCGCCTCGTCGGGAGCGACAATCTGTGCGTGCCCGACGACGGAGGCCGACCTAGGAGACGGCTTCCTCCCGGCTGAGCGCATCCGGAAGCGCGCGATACCGATCTGCATCGGCTCGGACTCGAATGTGCGCATCGATCCATTCGAGGAGCTTCGCGAGCTCGAGGGCATCGCGCGCCGGCAGACGGGGCGGCGCGGCGTGTTCTCCACGGACGAGCTGTACGCGTTCGGCGGCGAGGTCGGCGCTCGCTCGTTGGGGCTCGAGGCGTGGCCGGAGATCGAGATCGACCTCGGGCACCGCTCCCTTGCCGGCGTGGCGGCAGAACACGTCTCAGCGGCTCTCGTGTCGGGTTGTAGTGCGGATGTCGTGTTCGCGTAAGGTGATTCGACGTGGACGTGACGGAGGCGACATTCGAGAGCGACGTCGTGGAGCGTTCCCGCGAGGTCCCGGTGGTCGTCGACTTCTGGGCCGAATGGTGTGGGCCGTGTCGCGCGCTCACCCCGGTTCTCGAGGAGCAGGTCGCGAAGCGGAACGGCGGCGTTACCCTCGCCAAGGTCGACGTCGACGCGAACCCCGGCCTGGCCGCGACGTATCGCGTCCAGGGGATCCCGGCCGTCAAAGCGTTCAAGGACGGACAGGTGGTGTCCGAGTTCGTCGGTGCGCTCTCGCCCGTTGCCGTCGAGACCTTTCTCGACGAGCTGCTCGCCCCTCCGCGGGTTGCCGGCATCGTCGACGAGCTCCGTGAGAGCCGCGAGCTCCCCGGTGTGCTCGCCGCCCTCGAGGCCGACGAGCCCCAGAAGGCTCTCGACCTCATCCTCGACGAGATCGCGGAGTCGTCGCCGGAGCGGCGCGAGTGGCTACGCGAGCTGGCCCTCGCGGTGTTTCACGACCTCGGGCAGGACGATCCGGTGACCGTGGCGTACCGTCGCCGGCTCGCCACCGCGCTGTACTAGCCCGGAGCTGCGTCCAACCGGGCGACCCAGTGCGCAGTGGCCGCGAGGTAGGCCCGCTGCGCGGCAACACCCCTCTTCCCCCAGGCGCCGTCGTAGCTCGTCATCCCCGTGGCATCTCGGGCGGGCTCGATCTGCGTCCCCTCCTGCCATTCGTTGTAGCTCGTGATGGTGATCAGGTCCGCGCCCGCGCGCAGCGCCGTCTTCCACATCCGGTCGTACGTCTGGCCGTCGTTGCGGTGCCGAACGACCTCGTGCCGGGTCGCAAGGCGCGCGTCGTACCCGGGGCCGACGGACGGCGCGCACAGGAGACCAGCCGCGTGTGCCTGAGTGCACAGCCGCCGGAAGAGAGCGCCGCTCCAGGTGACGACGTCGTAGCTGTACAGGCCGTCGAACCCGGACGCCCTCGCGCGTCCGACGAAGGTCGTGTGCCCGAAGATGCGCACGTCTTCGAGCAGCTCGATGGCATCGGACCAGTCGGCCGCCGGATCGCGGTCGGCGTCGTAGATGTAGAAGTCGGTGAAGCCCCATTCGCGCTCGAGCGTTGCGATGTCCTCTGCTGCCTGAGCCGGCGTCCTCCCGCGGTAAGGCTCGACGTGGATCGCGACGTCCAGCCCGTGTTGCGGAGCGATCTGCGCGACGAGGAGCAGGCGTTCGTGCTCGGGCGAGCCGAAGCCCCACCACGAGACGATCACGGTGCCGATCCCTGCGGCCGCGATCTCGCGCATCTGCGCCGTGACGACCTTGACGTTCGACGACGAGTACAGCCCTCGGGTCGGGAAGTATGGCGTCGAGAGCACCGGCGCGCCGTCGTGCTCGACGTACCAGTGCGCCCAGCGCCCGTCTCGCGCCGGAGTCGAGTACCACGGGTAGTAGAAGATCGCCGCCCGGCTCGTGCCCTCGTCTCGTCCGGCACCTGCAGCGGGAAGCGCGACGCACGCACACGCGATCGCCATGGCGAGCAGAGCCGGTAGTCGCAGTGCGATCAACGCCGCGCGGGACACTACAACGAGTAGCCGACTGACGCGACTACGATCACGGAGCGTGGCCGCGTTTCGATATCTCGTCATCGGCGGGGGCATGACCGCGGACGCGGCGTGCCGTGGAATCCGCGACCACGACACCGATGGAACGATCGGCATCCTCGGTGCGGAATCACACGAGCCGTATGCTCGACCTCCCCTGTCGAAGGCGCTTTGGAAGGGGAAGGAAGAGAGCTCGGTCTACCGCGGCACGCTAGATCTGAACGTGGACCTACGGACGAAACGGCGCGGCGTGGCCGTGGATCTCGAATTGCGCGAGGCGACGGACGACGCCGGCGAGAAGCACACCTACGAGAAACTTCTCCTCGCGACGGGTGGCACGCCGAGACGCCTGCCCTCCGGCGGTGACGGCGTCATCTACTACCGCACGCTCGACGACTACCGGCACCTGCGCGGCCTTGCCGGGGACGGCGTGCGGGTCGCCGTCATCGGCGGGGGCTTCATCGGCTCGGAGATCGCGGCGGCGCTCGCGATGAACGGCTGCACCGTCACGATGATGTTCCCCGGGGCAGGGATCGGTGCCCGTCTCTTCCCGCCCGAGCTGTCGAAGTTCGTGAACGACTACTACCGCGAGCAGGGCGTCACCGTGCTCCCCGGTGAGCTCGTCGCCGAAGCGTCCGGCACCTCGGTCGAGACGGAGAGCGGCACCACGATCGAAGCCGACGCCGTCGTCGCCGGCCTCGGCATCGTGCCGGCCACCGAGCTTGCCGAAGCCGCCGGCCTCGAGGTCGACGACGGTGTTCTCGTGGACGAGTACGGGCATGCGAGCGGACGCGACGACGTGTTCGCCGCCGGAGATGTCGCTCGCTTTCCTGTTCGCGCGCTCGGAGGTACCCGCCGGGTAGAGCACGAGGATCACGCGAACACGCACGGTCGGGTGGTCGGCGCGAACATGGCCGGCGCCGGAACGCCGTACGACCACCTCCCCTTCTTCTACTCGGACCTGTTCGATCTCGGGTACGAGGCGGTCGGCGACGTGGAGTCCCGCCTCGACCAGGTCGCCGAGTGGGTCGAGCCGAATCGGAAAGGTGTCGTCGCCTACGTCGACGCAGCCGGAAGGGCGAGCGGGTTCCTGCTCTGGGACGTCTGGGGCAAGGTCGACTCCGCCCGCGAGTTGATCAGCGCGGGAACCGTCGTGGACTCGTCCGCGCTGCGGGCGCTTCTGGACTGAAGCGCGACGAGGACGGGCGCGAGGCGGGCGACAAGCGCGATCGCGAGCACGTCGAACACGACGTAGCCACTCGCGGCGCCGCTCGGCGGGTTCCCCTGCGGGATGCCAAGGCCGGGAACGACGCCCTCCCACCTCCAGGTGCCGATCGCCGTCCCGTAGATCTCGAGGCCGGCGACGACGAGGAAGACGCCCGCGTAGACCCCACGGCGGGTCTTCAGCAGCACGAGGATCATCAGCGTGCAGCCGATGGCGCCAGAGACGTCGGTCGCGGGTAGGACGAGGAGGCCGAGGATCGCCCAGAGCGCCGCGCCCGCGACCGCGGTGGCGAGAAGCAGATTCGGTCGGCGGCCAGCGAGCGCCGCCAGAGACAGGCCGCAGAGGTACACGAGCCCATGGCCGGGCGGCACGAACGCGGGCAGGTTGTCGAGCCGGTACGTGTAGACGCCCCAGACGATGGACCCCACAACCTCGCCGACCGTCGCGATCCCGACGACCGCCAGTGTCTGGAGACGCACCTTCGGCGAGTGCAGCAGGAGAAGGGCGGCGAGCACCCCGGCCGTGAAGACGCCCAGCGCGAGCTGACCCGAACTTCCGACGTGGCTGTCGGCCCATAGACCACCGACGGTCCAGCCGCCTACGACCAGGGCGGTGACGAGCGGGAGGCGGGGCACCGTGGCATCTTCGTCCATGCGGCGGAAGCGGTTCGACTCAGGTGACTGCCGGGCCGACCCCCACCGTCCCGTCCCGGGGGAAGAAGGGAAGGGACCTATGTCGGCCCGGCGGTCTCGCCTTCGGCGCGGGCCCGGTCAGGCCTGCGTTTCTTAACGATGCGCAGTGGGGGCCGCGAGCCATACCGGGCGGGGCGGCTCATGCCGCCGCCAAGCGCATGAAGCCGCCCACATCCCGGAGCCAATCCCCCCACGTGGATGATGCGACATCGATCGACAACTTGCGCGGGGAACGTGCACGGCGTGTCGAGCGTTCTAGGACGTATCGGATGTTACGAGGAGGTGGTGTGGTGCTCGTGGCCGCTCTCATGGCTCTCGCGTTCGTTGTCCTGATCGGGCCACTCGCCGTGCTTTACGGAGCGGACTCCCGGGTCGACGATCGGCGCGAAGGCTGGCCGACGACGAGTCGCTAGTCAGCGACGAACGACAGCCGACCCTGGCCCGCGACCGACGACGATACGGAACGTCTTTCTGTGCGAGACCTTCAGCCCGTCCCTCACCTCGAGGGTGACGAACTGGGTGCCCGCTTCGGCCGGTACCCCTGTCAAACGGCCGAGCGACGCTGCGAAGCGAATCCCCCGCGGGAGGCGACCATGAGTGAGCCTCCATGCTCTCGGAGTGACGCCTCCGATGGCAGTGAGGTCGGCGCGGTACTTGCGACCAGTCTGCGCCGGTGGCAGGCGCCGTGTTAGCACGCGGAGTCTCGGGGCCACTTGGAGCTCGATGCTCCAGCTGAGCGTGCGCCCTTCGGTGTCTTTTGCTCTAGCGACGAAGCGGTAGGAGCCCGGCGAGCGAGGTGTTCCCGCGACAGAGCCGTCAGGGAAGATCCTGAGCCCTTCAGGGAGTCGACCCGAGGCGAGCGACCAGGCGAATATGCCGGAGCCTCCTCGCGCTCGTAGCCTCATTCGGAATGGAATTCCCACCTCCCACCGAGGCGATACGGCGGGAGAGGCGGCGATCCACGGCTGCCGCCGGATCCTGAGCGTGAACTGCTTCTGCGTTCTCTTCCCTGCGCAGTGCGCGGGGTCATCTGCGGGCTCGCGCATCTCCACGTAGAACCGGAAGGTCCCGGGCTGGTAGGAGGTGCCGCTCAGAGTCCCGTCCGGTGCGAGACTCAGCCCTGGCGGGAGGATCCCCGAGTCGAAGTGGAACGTTTGTCTGCCAGGTCCGCAGCCCGAGCCTTCGGTTCTCCTTGAATCGAATCGTGTACGGAACGCCTGTGGTTCCGGCCGGGCAGGTGTTCGTGTGCTCGCCCGCGACGTTCGGACAGGTCTCGTCGGAGATGCCTCCCGCCGGCGCATCTGACGCGACCGTGAGGACGGCAACGAGGGCGGGGACGAGTAGGACCGATCGGATCACGATCACCGGTTCCTTCCGGTTCCGGCCGATCCTCCTCCAACCTGGCTTCCGCAGCGGAGCTCCGCTCCTTCGAACGCTGGAAAGCGGTCGGCAACCTGCTCGGCCGTCTTGCCCTGATCGCCGATGAACTCGAGTACGTCGCGATCAGCGTCTTCCATGAGCCGACAGTACTCGTGGTCGCCGACGTGCGCCCCCCGCGATCCTCGCGGCGCTCGTGCGCTGACTCCTGGTTCAAGGGACATTCCCGAACACTCGGCATGGCGGCGCTATCCCGCATCAGGCCCGTCGCACGCTGAAGCGGTAGTGTGGCGACGACCACAGGAGTTCGAGCGAGTACCGGTTTCGGCTTTGCGCCTTCCGCTGCGCGTTCATGAAGCAGTCGAGGGGAGGTGGAGATATGCCGACCGGAACGGTGAAGTGGTTCAACGACGACAAGGGCTACGGCTTCGTATCGCCGGACGATGGGAGCAAAGACGTCTTTGTTCACCACAGCGCGATCGGCGGCGAGGGGTTCAAGAGCCTCGCTGAGGGCGCAAAGGTTGAGTACGAGGTCGAGCAAGGGCCGAAAGGTCCGCAGGCGAAGAGCGTCAGCGTCGTCGCTTCGGTCTGAGCGTTGGGGGGCGCGCGGCTACGAGCAGTGCGCCCCCTTCCGACTGGAGTCCGAGAGTTACGGACTGGACGCGTGATCTGTCCCGGCAGATGATCACGCGCATGGGAGACGATCTCCCGACCGGCACCATCACCTTCCTCTTCTGCGCCGGAAGTCGCTGTTCGTCACCGCAGAGATTGCCTCTTCGCAACTCCGTTCTACCCGTCCAGGAGCCCTGCCGCTATACAGCGAAGCGGCGAAGCACGATCGATGCGTTGTGCTACTCGAAGGTGCGTGCGTACCTGACGCTCGGCGCGTGCGCGTCGCGCTTGACCTCTGACGCGATCGCTGCCATGAGGGCCTTCGGCGGGGTTAGCGCGCGGGTACGAAGCCGGGTGGGTGCTCAGGACGTGATCAACGCGAGGCAGGTCAGAGAGTCTTGAGAAGACGCACCCTCACGTCCCCGAACGAGGATCGGCATCTGGTCGCCCGGGAATTGACGGCGGCCGCAGATCAGAATCCTCAAGCTCTTCTCGGATGTTCCTGGAACGCTCGTACCAGTCCCGAAACGCCCGCTCCACGACGAGGGCGAATTTCGACACGTCGTCTGCAATCGCTGCCTCGTGTGGGCGTGAGATGATCACCTCTCCGTAGCTTTCGAGACGGCCGACGAGTGTTTCGCTCGCCTGCCGAACCTCAGCGTAGAGACGATCGAGTTCGGGATCGGTCGGCATCCCCGAAGCCTCGCAGATCGATGTGCTCACCACACCCGCCTGGGCTATCCGAGAGGAGCGCCAGGCGCCGGTCAGGCGACCGCCCGAGCAAGAGGCCCCGACCCGAGGAACATGCTTGTGAGGGTGGGTACCCGGCCTCGCGTGCGCGCGTGTACGCGTGAGCGCGAGTTCGGATTCTCGTGAGCGGGGCGGTCGACCGCGTACTCGACCAGCAACTCTTTCGTGACGGGCTCGACGAAGCCGGAGACGATCATCGCCGAGGCCTCGGTCTCTGACAGCCTGCGGCTCATTAGGTAGAAGAGCTGGGCGCCGTCGCCGGCAGCAACAGGAGGTGACTTTCGACGACTGCCTCCGCCACGTCGATCAGCTTGCGTCCATTGTGTTGCGAATGGGAGCGGAGCATCTCGAACGCACGCTCTTGGTCAATCGCGTGGCATGCCATCAAGATGCCCTTCGCCTGCTCGATCACCGCGCGGCGTCCGAACGCTCCTTGCAGGTTCTGATACTCCGCGAAGCGATGCAGCGTGATGTCGATCGCACTCTGCAGTTCCTCCGCATCGGCATCGACGATGTAGGCGAAGACACCGCACCTTGCCGCCTCGTGGATATAAGCGGGATCCCTCGCGGAGAGCAGGGCGATCACGGGACATGCCGCTGTATGGACGATCTCGGCGATCAGCTCGAGCGCATGCGTGGAGCTCAGACCAAGGCCGACGAGCGCGACGTCGGGGTGCTCCCGCGCAGTCACCGGTCCGACCTCTTTGACGTCGATCTCGCGTGCGATCACCTCGTGACCGAGTCCCGTCACGACCTGTGCAAGTAGCTCCAGTCGGTCTCTCCGCTCGTTCGCAATCAGCACGCGGAGGGGCGAGATCATCTCCGCGTCGCTCAGCGGCTGAGGAGCAAGAGCCAGAAGGTCGATTCTAGCGCCGGTAGGCCATCCGTCGGTGATGCCCGGTGACAGCGTCCGGTGCGTGTTAGACTCGCTTGTGCGAGCCGCAACTACCGGCTCGCAAGCGTTAGCGGAGGCGCAGAAGATCGCTTCCGCGAGATCCACCCTCAGCACCCGGGTCGGAACGGCTTCCAGCCGACTGTAGCCCTCGGTCGGCGAACCTGCGAACGCGAGGGAGGACCTCATGGAGCTGAGGATCGTAGTCCCGGACGCCCCGAGCGCGACCGCGCTTGCCGATCGGCTGGTCGTCGCCCTCGGCACTGAGCATGTCTCCCTTCGAGATGGGCGGCGGGAAGTCGACGTGCGGATCGATCGCGAGCCGGACTCGGCGATCCTGCGTGCCCTGGACGCGGTCGAACGCTGGCTCGACCAGGCGCGCGTGGGGTCCGTGGAAATGTGGCTTGGAGAGCGCTCGTACAGGTTCGACAGGCGGGCTCCGACCGAGATCTGGCACTGATCTCCGAGGGACGAGGCAGGCGCTCAAGTGGAACACGTTGTCGTCGTCGAGGATCTGTCGCGAGCATCGGCGGTGGAACTGGTAGCTGAGGCTCCTTCTGCTGATCGCGATCCTCCCTTGCATCGCGCCGTGCGCGCCGCGCGATCCCGGAGCGGCAGACTCGTGCTCGGTGCGGGGTCGGGGGTTGTCGCAATTGTCCTCGCGGTCGTCGCTGCCTGGCACATAGCTCGGACACCCTGGCCGCTCACTCTCGGCCCCCTCACGCTTCTCGTTGCCGCTGCGCTTCTCTCAGTGCTTGGCTACGTGTTCAAGGCGTATGGGTGGCGACAGCTCTTCGCGGCACACGAGCGTCCGAAGGCGCTCGCGCTCGCGGCTGCGAACGGGGGCGCATCCATCACGGCGCTCGCGCTTCCGGGCAGGTTCGACGATGTCGCGCGAGTTGCGATCGTTCGCAGCTTCAGGGGTTGTCCGGCAGGCGTGCGGACGATCTGCCTCTCCCTCTTCATGCTCGGCCTGATCGACAGTGTCGCGTTGGCGCCGTTCGCTCTCGCTGCTGCCATCCTTCCGGGCCAATCACTCGGCGTACGCCTTGGCCTCGCCTTCGTCGCCGTCGTCGGCTTCGCAGCGGGAGGACTGATCCTCGCGCTGCCGCGGGTGGCCCGGAGCACGAGACTTGGCCGCTTCCGGCTCAGCCGCTGGCTGTGTCCGCACATGGCGTCACTGCAGGACGTATCCCAAGCGTGGGCACTCGTGTCGGTAGCCTGGCTCACCCGGGTCCTGGGGCTTCTCCTCGTCCTCGGCGCGTTCGGGGTCGGCTTCTCGTTCACGCTCGCGCTTCTCTTTCTCTGTACGAGCTCGGCAGCTGCGGCGCTCCCGGTCGGCCCTGGAGGTGCGGCAATGCAGGCCGGAGCCGGAGCTGCCGTACTTATCGCGTCCGGAGTCGGGGTCTCCGAGGCCGTCGGCGTCGCAGTCGCGGTCCAGACGCTGGGAATGCTCGTCGGCGGGTCGATCTTCGTCGTCGCCGCGGCCTGGCGCACCGGCTTTCGGCTGGCGCCGCGGTGTCGGTCGCTTCATGTTTGGGCTCTACGGGTGAGGATCGCCGGAGAGGTGCAGGGGTGAGCAGGGCGCCGGCCTCACGCGCCGAAAGGAAGCTCGAGGTGACGAAGGCGGCGGGATCCACCCACGAGAGCAGCGCGGAGGTACCGGCTGGGCTTGATTGGCAGAGGTTTCGCGCGGCCTACTTTCCAGGGAGCCGCAGACATGATTTCAAGGCGATATTGGCGTATGGCGCGTACCAGCGGTTGCGAGCAGTCGAACCATCGTCCGAAGACGTCGCAGCGACGAACGGCCTGACGCGATCGACCGCGCTACAGGGCTGGGAAGACGAGGGCGGCGCGACGCAGTAGCGGAGTGGTCAGCACGACCGAAGTGCTGCAGGGTAAGCACTCTTTCCAGAGAGGGCCTGCGCCTAGGGCGGCTTAGCGAAACGAGCCGCGCGCAACGTCTCCTCATCCTGAAGAACGAGCGTGACGAGCGACGCTGGGCGATACTCCCACTCCTTCTGAAGCTCCGTCGCAGGCATCTCGTCATTGAGCATCCTGCGCGCCTCTGCAACGGTCGCCGAGACAGGATCAGGCTCGTCGAGGAGCGGTTCAAAGTCGGCTATGGGCGGATAGATCGTTCTCGTCCCATCGCTGTTTTCACGAGCCAGGTCAAAACCGAGCACAACGATCCGCTCGTCCTCGCATTCGTCCAGCATCCGCAGTGCTTCAGAGTGTCTGAGCCAGACTTCTCCTCGCTCGCTTATGTAGCCAGCAAGTGACCTGTATCGGTGGAGAAGATCCTCGGAGCGCGAGATGGAACCTAGCTTACGCCGCGAGCGGCATCGCCAGCCCGTGCGCCACAAGCGCGTGGACCCGGCGTTGCCGTGTTCGGCTCGCAGGCCCCAGCAGCGTGCGGTAGTTCAGGAACGTTCCCAGATGCACCAGGCCGCCGAGGGAACTCGCCGAGAGGCGGGCTAAAGGCCGCCTCTCGTAGGACGTGGCGTGAGTGGCCGCTTGCCTTGTGTGGAAGCACCGCGCAGCGCGCGCTAGAACCTGAACTCAGTCGGGGCGGCCGGATTTGACCGGCGATCTCGTGTCCCCCAGACACGCGCCCTAACCAGGCTGGGCCACGCCCCGATCTTGGTCACGCTTGGTCACCACCCTAGCCGTCCATCGGCGTTCATGTTCGGTCAGATTCGCTTTGGTCACACGTGGTCACAGATCGCCCAAAACGGCGGTGTCCCGCAAACCCGCTTGGCTAAGCCAGTCCGATACGGGTGGCCTCCGCGACCTGGCGGCCATCCCATGCCTCCTGCGTTGCCGTTCGGTCGCGCAAGTGTGCCACTTCTACCCGCGTTCAGCCCTGACACATGACGAAACCGACTGCACATCATCTAGCCGCGGCGATCTGATCTCTTCTCGGGAACCGTCGGCGACACGGCTCCTCGCGAGCTCCGTGGTGCTCCACGAGGAAGCTGGGTTGAGCATTCCCTGACGAGGAGGCGACGCCGACTTTGCCTTGAGTTAAACGCGACGCTCGAATCCAGCGATCTGCCACACGACAGGGTTGTACTGGTACGACCGCTGAAGTCCACGCTCCTCGACCGCCGCGAGCATTCGCGCCGGAGGGTGCGCGAACGTCCGAAACTCCTTTCGCTGGACCCTGAAGAGCAGATTCTGAGCACCGAGCAGGAACCGCGACACCGCGTTGCGCGGTGGATAGCTGAACACGAGCAGACGGCGTGCATGGTCGGCCGCTGCGCCGAGAAGCCGCTCGTAGTCCGGGTAGCAGCAGACGACGCGGTGGAGAACGACCACGTCGGCAGGCTCGACGACCCCGGGATCGGCTGCGATGTCGTGAAGCCGCCGCTCAGCGCAACCCTCGATCCCGGCATCGCGCACGAGCCGCATGGCGTGTTCGTCGTACCCGGGCGAGAGCTCGAGGTTCAGGGTGCGTGCGGCGCCGCGCTTCAGGAGCTCAATCTGCATCTCGCCGACTCCGCCGCCGATCTCGAGGACGGTCGCTCCCTCAATCCCTTGTCCCTCAAGAAAGGCAAGCATGCGCGTCGCTGTCTTGTCGACGCCCTTCTTGCGGTAGCGCTCGGCAGCTCGCTTCGCAAGGCGGGACGTGAAGAACTCGTCACAGCCACGCGCGTTGCAGCAGCTCGGCATACGTCAGCAGCTTAGGCAGGCTTTGACATTCAGATATTCAAACGATAGTTTGAGCATATGTCTGAAGTCGAGGCGAAGGCCGCCCTCTTCGATGCGTTCGCGTCCGTCGCGGCAGCGCTTGCCAGCGGGCGGCGTGCGGAGATCGTCGACCTGCTCGCGCAAGGCGAGCGGTCGGTCGAGGAGATCGCTCGCGAGACGGGTCAGAGCGTGGCGGCGACCTCACACCATCTGCGGCTGCTTGCCAAGAGCGGCCTTGCCCACTCCCGTCGAGACGGGCGACGGATCTACTACCGCCTCGCAAGCGAGCGCGTTGGCGAGCTGTGGGCCGCTGTTCGTGATGTCGCCTCACGGCATGTCGCTGAGGTCGGCGTCCTCGCCGACGAATACCTCGGGCGCCGCGACGAGGTCGAGCTTCTGACCGCGCCCGAGCTCGTCGACCGACTAGCAGGAGGGAGTGTCGTCGTCCTCGACGTACGTCCCGAGTCCGAGTTTCAGGCCGGCCATATCGCCGGCGCACGTTCTGCTCCGCTCGCCGTCCTCGACGAAGTCGTGTCCACGTTGCCGAGGCGAAGCGAGATAGTCGCCTATTGCCGCGGTCCGTACTGCGTCTATGCCGACGACGCGGTTCGCATGCTCCGTGCTCGCGGCCTCGAAGCCCGCCGGCTCGACGTCGGTTATCCCGAGTGGCGGCGCGCCGGCCTTCCGATCGAATCAGCTGCCTGAGAGGAGATCCATGCTGCTCCGACCCTTCCTGAACGACGCCGGATCCTGTGCGAGCTACCTGTTCGGATGCACGTCCACCTCGATGCTCGCGGTGGTCGACCCGCATGTCGACCTCGTCGAGGGCTACCTCGAGGCGGCCGAACGCTCGGGGTCGCCGATCGTCGCCGTCTTCGAGACCCACGTGCAGGCGGATCACGTGTCGGGCCTACCGGCGCTCGTCGAGCGGACCGGCGCAACCGCGTACCTACCTGCGAACGCAGGTGTGGACTTCGCGCACGTGCCACTGGAAGACGGCCAGCGGATCGAGCTCGGCAACACGATCATGACGGCGCTCGCGACGCCGGGCCACGCACCGGCGCACAGCGCGCTTCGTCGTCGCCGACCGCCGTCGCGGCTCCGACGAGCCCTGGCTTGTCTTCACCGGCGACTCGCTCCTGATCGGTGACGTGGGGCGACCCGACCTTCACGTCGCCGGCGACCCGCTCGGCCAGGCCCGCCTCCTCCACGCGTCTCTCGAGAAGCTGCTCGAGCTGCCCGATCACGTCGTCGTGCACCCGAGCCACTACGCCGGATCGGTCTGCGGCCGCGGCCTTTCCGGGAACCCGTTCAGCTCGATCGGGTTCGAGCGTGCGCACAACACGATGCTCCAGTACGACAATCCTGACTCGTTCGCGAAGGCGCTCGTCGCGGACGCTCCCCCGCCGCCCGCTCACCAGGTGGAGATCGTCGCGACGAACCGGCGGGGTCAAGCGCTTACGACCGCATGACGCCGGTCCGGCTCGGGCTCCGCGCGAACGCCGCGCAGTTCACGCTGCTCGTTGGGCTCAACGCCCTCGTCGGGGCGATGGTGGGTCTCGAGCGAAGCGTGCTGCCCCTCGTCGGCGAGGAGGAGTTCGGCCTCGAGTCGCGCCTCGCGATCCTCGCCTTCGTCATCGCGTTCGGCGTCGCGAAGGCCTTCACGAACCTCGGTGCCGGCGTGCTCGCCGACAAGGTCGGTCGCAAGCGGCTCCTCGTTTTCGGCTGGCTCTTGGCGCTTCCGGTCCCGGCGATGATCGCCCTCGCGCCGAGCTGGGGCTGGATCGTCGCTGCGAACGTGCTCCTCGGCGTCAATCAAGGTCTGACGTGGTCGATGACCGTGGTGATGAAGATCGACCTCGCTGGGCCGACGCGACGAGGGCTCGCCCTCGGCCTGAACGAGGCGGCCGGGTACCTCGGTGTCGCGGTGACGGCATTCCTCACGGGAGCGCTCGCCGCCACCTATGCGCCGCAGACGGTCATCTGGGTCGGGTGCGCTCGTGATCGCGCTCACGGGTGCGCTGATCTCGTACTTCTTCATTCGGGACACGAGTGCGCACGTCGCCCACGAGCAGCGCGATCACGGCCAGGACGGGCGGGCGATCTCACTGCGGCAGGCGCTCATCCACGGGACGTTCCGGCAACCGGTGCTCCGTGCGTGCTCCCAGGCTGGGCTCGTGAACAACCTCAACGACGCGCTCGCCTGGGGCCTCGCGCCGCTCTACCTCGCGGCGAACGGAGCGAGCACCCGGGAGATCGGAATCGTCGCCGCCGTCTATCCGGCGCTCTGGGGAGCCGGCCAACTCGTGACCGGCTGGCTCTCTGATCACACCGGGCGGAAGCCGTTGATCGTGCTTGGCATGCTCGTGCAGTCTGCGGGTCTGGCCGTCCTCGTTCTGGGCGGCGGGTCGTTCGCGCCCGCCGTCGGGGCTGCCGCTCTTCTCGGTGTCGGCACGGCGCTCGTGTACCCGACGCTCATCGCGGCGGTGTCCGATGCCGTGCAGCCGCGGGATCGCGCCCCGTCCGTCGGGGTCTACCGCTTCTGGCGCGATGCCGGCTTCGCGCTCGGTGCGCTGCTCGCGGGCGTCGTGGCCGATGCTGCGAGCGCGGGCGCAGCCATCGCAGTCGTCGCGGCGCTCACGGCCACCAGTGGATTGTTCGTTGCTGCGACACCGTGGCGCGCGACGACCAAGGCCGTCAGCGACGACAACCGAGAAGCGAGAGCGGTCGCGCGGCCCGGAACCTGATGTCCAATGACGACCGCCCAAGAGGGACGTCCGGCTTGTATGGCGAGTCCTGCACCAATCTCGGCGTGCGCGCGTCCGTAACAGACGTTTCGCGCGTGCTACTCGTATGCAGCGTGGGTGGTCCGTCCTGCTGATCCGAAGGTAGTGGAGCGACCAGAACACGAGCAACTCCTTAAAGCTCCGGGCGCCGAGTTAACGCGCCCCGCAGGGTTCGTCCCAGCAGACGGCGATCTGCCGCTCGAGCCCGGCGAGTGGCAACAACGCGGCTTCCGCTTCGACCATGGCGCCCTCCGCGCGCGTCAGCGCCGATCCCGAGGTCGCATTCGCGGCTTGCGATACTTCGATCCTGAATGAACACGCAGGCCGGATCGGGATCGGCGGTGTCGAAGGAGGAGTTCGTGCGACGGGCCGGCGTCTCGCCCGAGCGCCTCGAAACGCTGATGGCGCTGGGCCTCGTCGCGACGGCGACGCGAGAGCCCGACACTATGGCCTTTATCGACGCGGACGTTGAGCGGGTTCGGCTCGTCGAGGCACTGAGCGCTTCAGGTGTCTCCCTCGACAAGCTCGCGGCGGCGGTGCGCGCCGGCCAGGTGCCGCTCGCTGCGATCTCCCGTGTGTCGCCGCGGGCAATCGAGATCTCCGAGCGGTCGATTGCCGAGATCGCGCACGAGCTGGGGATTTCGCTCGACCTGGTCGCCTACGTCTACGCGATGTGGGGCCTCTCCGCCCCTGAGCCAGACGAGCCGCTTCGCGCAGACGACGAGGCGCTCTGGCAGATCTTCGCGACTATCTACCGCGGCAGGATCGACCCTCAGCCGTTCGTGGCCTGCAATCGGATCTTCGCGGAAGGGATCCGGAAAGTGGTCGACGGAATCGATGAGCACCTGCGGCGCGACTTGGAAGCGAGCGACGGTTCCGCAGGCGACAGACTGATCGCCGTGGGGCAGGAGGCTCGCCGCGTCGCGCCGCTTGTCGCCGGGATCGCCGAGTGGGGTCTGAACCGGTTCCTCGAGCACGCTCTCACCGACTACTTCGTGGCCCTGGCGGAACAGGTTGTCGACGGAGACGTGGATCGGCCTGCTCCGGAGGCTGCGACCTCGTCGATCGCATTTCTCGACCTGACCGGGTTCACAGCGCTTGCAGAGGAGCGCGGGGACGCAGTCGCGGCTGAGAAGGCGGCCGCACTCGGGCAGATCGTCCAGGAGACCGCGCAGCGGTTCCGCGGGCGCCTCGTCAAGCTGCTCGGGGACGGCGCAATGCTCTCGTTCGCCAAGCCGGTGGACGCCGTCAGGGGCGGACTTCAGCTTGTCGCGCGTGTTCGGTCGCTCGACCTGCCCCCTGCCCGGGTGGGGATCGCTTCTGGAGCGGTCGTCCGGAAGGACGGGGACCTGTTCGGGCGCACCGTTAACAAGGCCGCGCGGATCGCCGACTACGCGCGTCCCATGGAGGTACTCGTCGACGAAAGCGTCGCAGAAGAAGCCGGGCGGGCCGGGATCCAATTCACCAAGGTCGGCCCCGTCGAGTTGAAGGGCGTTCCCGGACTCGTCACCGTCCTCGCCGCCCGGCCATAGGCGCCACCGCAATTCCTCGGCCGGGACGAACACGTCAACCGGGCGGAATCACGCAGACGGCTTCCGGAGCGGGCTGGGGCCTCGTCGCTCATCCCCGCAACGCGGGGCCCAGAAGGCCTGCTGTAGCGGTAAATCCCTCTCGTCGGGCACGCTTCCGCGCTCGGCGGGGGAAGTCGATGAGCGCTCCTCTGGCATCCGCCGGTGGGAGTCATTCAAGGAGCCGATCTCGATCGCGGAGGCGCTCGGTGTCGACGTCGGCGACTTGCGCGCCGGGTCTTGATGGTGGCAGTACAGGCCCTCCGCGTTCGCCCTTCCCTGGCGGCGTTCGCCGTTCGCGCCGAGTCCCCCAGACTGGCGCGCTAACCAGGCTGCGCACGCCCCGTGGCCCCCGGCAGGGTACCCGTTCTATGCGAGGCGCTTGTAGAGCCGGTCGATCAGCTCGGGCATCGCCTCGAGCTTGTCGGTGATGACGCGGATGCGGTACTCGCGGAAGTGCTCGGGCTCGACGCCGAGCGAGTCCGCGATCCGGGCGATCACGTCGTTCGAGGGCACCGGCCGGTTGCCATGGACGATGTGGTTGAGGTAGCCGGCCGACAGGTTCGCCTTGTCGGCGAGGCCCCGATACGTCGTGCCCGTCTCGACCATCAGCCGCTCGATCGTCGGGCCGAACGGGTCGTCGCTGTATTTCCGCCGTCTCGCCATCAGACGTCCGTTGCCCATTTCAGCACTTCTGACGTCGGCACGCGGCCCTCAGCGGAGCCATCGCGGCGCCGAACGTCCACCTGACCGTCGTCGAGCGTCTTCTTCCCGACGATGACGCGCAGCGGAGCGCCGACGAGATCCGCGTCCGCGAACTTCTCTCCGGGGCGCTCGTCGCGGTCGTCGAGGAGCACCTCGATGCCGGCCTCGTCCAGCTCTGCGGCGACGTTCTCAGCCTGGGCGCGAACTTCCTCGGCGCCGCCGTCGAGTGAGAGCACATGGACGGTCGTACGGCGCGATGGATCGCGGCCACACGATGCCGTTCTCGTCGTGATGCTGCTCGACGACCGCTGCCATCACACGGGCCGGGCCGACGCCGTAGCTCCCTCCGATGAGCGGCTTCTCCGTGCCGTCCTCGTCGAGGAACGTCGCGCCGAGCGGCGTCGAGTAGCGGTCAGCGAACTTGAAGATGTGGCCGACTTCGATCGCGGTCTGGAAGCCAAGCGCGCCGCCGCACGTGGGGCACGTGTCACCTTCGACCGGCTCGCGGATGTCCGCGAAGCGCGGCTCGTAGTCGCGCCCTGCCTCGACGCCGAGCAGGTGCCAGCCGTCGCGGTTCGCGCCGGCGACGAACTGTCCCTCGCGGAGCGCGTCGTCGGCGATCACCTCGACGCCGACGCCGACCGGTCCGAGCGACCCTCCGCCGGCGCCGAAGGCGGCCCTGATCTCCTCGTCGGTCGCCGGGCGAAAGTCGCTGCCGAGTGCCCCGAGCATCTTCGACTCCGAGAGCCGATCGTCGCCCCTGACGAGACCGAGTACGAGCGTTCCGTCCGACTTGACCACGGGCATCGCCTTCGACGTGGCCGAGCTGTCGATGTCGAGGAGGTCTGCGAGCGCCTCGATGGTCGCGACGCCGGGTGTCTCGGCCTTCTCCGGGGAATCGCGGCGCTCCGGGAGCACGGCGGGACGCGGGATGCCGCGCGCAATCTCGAGATCCGCCGCGTAGTCGCCGTTCTCGCACGTGACGAGCGTGTTCTCGCCCGATCCGGAGGGCGCGAGGAAGTCCATTGACTCCTTGCCGCCCATGACCCCCGACTCCGCCGCGACGGCCGAGTACTCGAGGCCGCAGCGCTGGAACGTACGGTGATACGCCTCCTCCTGTCTTCGAAAGCTCACGTCGAGGCCTTCCTCGTCACGGTCGAACGAGTACGCGTCCTTCATGATGAACTCGCGCACGCGGAGAAGCCCGCCACGGGGGCGAGGCTCGTCGCGATCCTTGACCGCGAAGTGGTAGAGCATCTGCGGCAGCCGCCGGTAGCTCTGGATCTCGCGCGCGTGGAAGGTCACTGTCTCCTCGTGCGTAAACGGGAGGATGAACTTCCGCCCGGTGCGGTCCTCGAGGTGGAAGAGCTCGGGGATCGAGAGGCGGTCGGTCGCCTCCCACAGCTCGGAAGGCGTGAGCACGGGCATCAGCATCTCCTGGCCGCCGATCGCGTCCTGCTCCTCGCGGATGATCTGGACCACCTTCTGATGGACGCGCCAACCCAGTGGCAGGAATGTCCATACGCCGGCCGCGACCTGGCGGATGTACCCGCCCCGGACGAGGAGCTTGTGCGAGACGGCGTCGGCATCTGCCGGTGCTTCGCGCAGCGTCGGGATGAACAGCTGTGACTGCCTGGCGACCATCGTTGCCAGCCTAGGCTAGTCGAGGGGGATCAGCGAGGCTTCCGCCATCGCCAGCGCAGCCGGCTTCGCCATCTTCAGGCGCTTCGGGCGCTTCATCCCGTCGGCGAGCCAGCGGTCGATCTCGACGAAGAGCTCGTCGATGAGAGTCTCGGACGAGACCTTCTTCAGCACGCGACCGTGTGCGTAGATGAACCCGACATCGCGGCCGCCTGCGATGCCGAAGTCTGCGTCACCCGCCTCCCCCGGTCCGTTCACGGCGCAGCCCATCACCGCGACCTCGAAGGCCTCCGGATAGGCGCGCAGCCGATCCTCGACCACGCGCGCGAGGCTCTCGACGCCGACGTTGTCGCGCCCGCACGACGGGCACGCGATCATCACCGGCCCGCGCTCCCGGAGGCCGAGTGCCTTCAGGATCTCCCAGGCGACCTCCACCTCCTTCACGGGATCGGCGGTGAGGGAGACGCGGAGCGTGTCTCCGATCCCGTCAGCGAGGAGCGATCCGATCCCGACGGAGCTCTTGATCGCGCCTGCGAACTCGGTCCCCGCTTCCGTAACTCCGAGATGGAGCGGGTATGGAACCTTCGCGGCGAGCATCCGGTACGCCCGGATCATCGTCGGTACGTGGGTCGCCTTGACCGAGATCTTGAAGTCGCGGTACTCGAGCTTCTCGAGGAGCTCGACCTCCTCGAGCGCAGCGGCGACGAGCGCCTCGGCCTGGTCCTGCTGCGCCAGCGTTTGCAGGTGCTTCGGGAGAGAGCCCGAGTTTGCGCCGATTCGCATCGGCACGCCGGACTTCTTCGCGGCCTTCACGACCTGCTCCACCTTGTCGGGCCCGCCGATGTTGCCCGGGTTGATCCGGACTGCGGCGACGCCCGCCTCGATCGCCTTGAGCGCGAGCGAGGCGTTGAAGTGGATGTCGGCGATGACGGGGAGCGGCGAAAGCCGGACGATCAGGGGGAGCGCTGCGGCGTCTTCGTTTTTCGGAACTGCGACCCGGACGATCTCGCAGCCCGCCGATGCGAGCGCGGCGATCTGCGCGGTCGTCGCGGGCACGTCGTGCGTTTTCGTCAACGTCATCGACTGCACGACGACGGGCGCGCCGCCCCCGACGACCACGTCGCCTACGCGGATCTGGACCTCGCTCGCCACGCCTAGAGGGTAACGGTGGGCGTTACGACAGCTTGCCGATGTCGTTCGAGAGACCGACGAAGAACAGGAGGAGAACGACCGCCAGGCCCACCATCGAAACGCGCTCGTAGATCTCACGCCGCAGGAAGCGGCCGCGGGCGCCCTCGATCAGCGTGAACAGGATATGGCCGCCGTCGAGTGGGAGCAGCGGGAGGAGGTTCAGAAGCGCGAGCGAGAGCGAGATGAGCCCCAGCACCCACAGGTAGTTCACGACCCCCTCTTCGACGGCGTCAGAGGAGACGCGCGTGATGCCGATCGGGCTCGCGACGTCTTCGCGCCCCTCGCCGCCGATGAGGCGGCCGATGGAGAGGGCGATCTCCTTGCTCACGATCCCTGTCATCTCGAAGGAGCGACCGACCGCCTCGAGAGGAGGCAACCCCGTGCCCTCGCGGACGATGCCGATGCGGTATCCACCCTCCGTCTCGACCGGAGTGACCGTCAGCTCGATGGCCGCCCCGTTCCGGACGACGGTCAGCGTCAGCGGTGCGCCGTCGGACTCGAGAATTCGCTCACCGAGGCCGTTACCGTCGATGGAATCACCGCCCGCGCGTACGACGCGATCGCCGGCCCGAAGCCCCGCCTTCTCCGCCGGTGAGTTGGAGCTCACCGAAGCAATCGTTTGGCTCGCGTCGCCCCCGACCTGCGTGAACAGGATGGTGAAGACGACGAGTGTCAGCGCGATGTTGGCCGCGGGACCGGCGGCGATCGCCACGAGGCGCTTCCAGGTCGCCGCCTTCCAGTAGGCGTCGGAACCGAGCGCGTCTCTCAACTCGGTGATTCCCTTCTCCGCGGACGCGAGCGCCGCCGGTGAGAGCGAGTGCGGCGAGAGCAACTCCTCGAGGTCGTCGACTGCATGCTCGGCGAGGCTGAGGTCGTCCCCCTCTAGAGCGCGCTTCACCCGGTCGACCGCGCCTCTCAGTGCCGGCGCCTCCTCGACCGCGCGCGAGAACCGCCGCTCCGCGTCATGCGGGATCGGGCGATGCATACCGGGGATCGTCACGAAGCCCCCGAGCGGGATTGCCCCGATCCCGTACTCGATTCCCCTGTGCTTCGTCTTCGCTATCGCGGGCGGGAATCCGACGTAGAACCGTCGGGGTCGGAGGCCAACCGCGAGCGAGGCGAAGAAGTGCCCCGCCTCGTGCACGAGGATGAGGAACGCGAGGCCGAGGATGGCGATGAAGAAGCTCATCGACCGATCCTCGGTCGATGAGCGTGGAGGAGCGTGGGGAACCGGGAGGTTCTCCACGCTCTCGGGAGGAAGAGGGCACGCGGGCGAAACGTGGTTTCCCCCGTGAACGCGAACCGAAGGCGAGCGTTGCTCATGCAGCCGCCAGACTTCTCTGCGCAAGGCGCCTGGCCTGCTCGTCGGCCGCGACGAGCTCGGGGAGATCACGCGCGGGCGCACCGTCGACAGCGCCGAGTGCGTCCCCCACGAGCCGCGCGATGTCGAGGAACCCGATGCGGCCGTCCAGGAACGCGGCGACCGCTACCTCGTTTGCTGCATTGAAGGCACACGGGTAGGTGCCGCCGCGCTGACCCGCTTCGCGCGCGAGACCGAGGAGCGGGAACAGCTCAGGATCGGGCGGCTCGAACTCGAGCTGCAGCCTGGTGGTGAAGTCGAGGCCGGGCACCGAGGTCGGACCGCGCTCGGGGTATGTGAGCGCGAACGAGATGGGGACGCGCATGTCGGGATATCCGAGGTGCGCGAGCGACGCGCCGTCGCGAAAGCGAACGAGCGCGTGGACGACGGAGGTCGGGTGCACGACGACGTCGATGTTCTCGTAGGCGAGGTCGAAGAGGAAGTGCGCTTCGATGAGCTCGAGGCCCTTGTTCGCGAGCGTCGCCGAGTCGATCGTGATCTTCGGTCCCATGGACCACGTCGGATGGGCGAGAGCCTCCTCCACGCTCACTGATTCGAGCTCGTCGCGCGATCGGTTTCGGAACGGCCCACCGGATGCGGTGAGGACGATCGAGCCGATGGTCTCCGGTGCCCGTCCCTCGAGGCATTGAAGGAGCGCCGAATGCTCGCTGTCGACGGGCAGGAGGAGCCCTCCTCCCCGCTTCCACGCGGCCACCGCGAGCTCACCAGCCGCAACGAGGCTCTCCTTGTTCGCGAGGGCGAGCGTGACACCCCGCTCGAGCGCCCACAGCGTCGCGCCGACGCCCGCGAACCCCACGACCGCGTTGAGGACGAGGTCGGGCTGCGAGACGTCGAGGAGCTCCGTGAGGTCGCCTCCGACCTGCGCGTGCTCGACGCCGAGCCGCGCCGCCAGCTCGTCGAGCGGCTGGGACCGCGACGCCAGAGCGCACACCGTGAGCTCGGCATTTGCGCCGATCACGTCGAGCGCCTGCTCTCCGATCGATCCCGTCGCCCCGAGCAGAGCAATTCGTCTCTCGTGCACCCCGAAAGGCTAACCGTGCCTGTGTTCAGGCACTGCTACGCGCTCCCGAACGCAAGGATCGCGAAGTAGGCGGCAGGCCCGGCCCAGAGAAGCGAGTCGAGACGGTCGAGCATGCCTCCATGGCCACCGAGGACATGTCCCGAGTCCTTCACCTCGAGATCGCGCTTCACGGCGGACTCGAACAGGTCTCCGAGCACCGCTGCGAGCGCGATCACGAGGCCGAGGAGCAGCGACTCCGGGATCGAGAGGAAGTCGTCCCGATCCCGGTACAGGATCACGAACGCCATTCCGATCGCGGCAATGATGCCGCCGACGAGCCCCTCCCAGGACTTCGCAGGCGAGATCGCGGGTGCGAGCCGATGGCGTCCGAACGTGCGCCCGACGAAGAATGCGCCGGTGTCGGCCGCGAAAACCGTGAAGAGCACCGTCATCACCGCCCAGAACCCGAACTCCGGGATGTCGCGGATCAGGAGCAGGCAGCCGATGCCGGCCCCGACCCAGGAGACGCCGAGAAGCGTCACACCGAACGACGTCGTCGCCGACTGCCGAACGCCGCCCAGCCCGTAGACTACGAACGCGAGGACGAGGGTGGCAAGCAGTCCGCCGAGCATCCACTCGAGCCCGCCCAGCTGCAGGCCGAGCAGGGTGAGGACGAAGCCGAGGTAGCCGCCGAGGACGAGCGGGCGAAGCTGCCTCGCCATGACGTACAGCTCGTGCAGGGCGAACAGGCCGCCCACGACCGCGAGTGCGAAGAGCCACCAGCCGCCGAGGTAGACGAGCCCGATGACGAGAGGCAGAAGGGCCGCCGCGACCAGGAGACGCGAGACCAAGGGATTCACCGCGCGCCGAAGCGGCGCGCCCGCCTCGCATACTCCTCGACCGCGGCGCGAAGCCGGTCCTCCCCGAAGTCGGGCCAGAGCGTCTCGTCGAAGACGAGCTCGGCATATGCGGACTGCCAGAGCAGGAAGTTCGAGATGCGCTGCTCCCCGGAGGTGCGGATCACGAGGTCGGGATCCGGAAGTTCAGGAGCGTAGAGCCGGCCGGCAAGCGCCTCCTCGGACACGGCTGCCGCGCCGATACCCTCCTCGACCAACGACCGCACAGCCTCGACGAGCTCGGCGCGCCCGCCGTAGTCGAAGGCGATCCAGAGCTGGAGCCGGGCGAGATGTGCGGTCTCCTCTTCGAGCCGCGCCATCTTCTCCTGCAGATCCGCAGGCACGCGATCTCGCCGCCCGAAGAACCGCGTCCGCACACCCTGCTTGGCGAGGTCGGGGAGCTCGCGGTCGATCGTCTCGTCCATGAGCTCCATGATCGACTCGACCTCGTCGGGCGGACGCGCCCAGTTCTCGGTCGAGAACGCATACACGGCGAGCGACTCGATGCCGAGGTCGACCGCCGCCTCGACCGTACGGCGTAGGGCTCGCGCGCCCTCGCGATGACCTTCTGCCACGGAAAGGCCCCGGCCCGCGGCCCAGCGCCCGTTCCCGTCCATGATGATCGCGACGCTCTTCGCTGCCGCTCCTGCCTCGTCCGGCAGCGTCAGACCTCCATGATCTCGGCCTCTTTCACCTTCAAGAGGTCGTCGATCGACTTCGTATGGTCGTCGGTGATCTTCTGTACCTGCTGCTCGGCCCGACGCTCCTCGTCGTCGCCGACGTCACCGTTCACGACGAGCTCCTTGAGGTGCTGCATGATGTCGCGCCTGACGTTGCGGATCGCGACCTTGCCGTCCTCTGCGATGCGGCGTACTACTTTCACGAGGTCCTTCCGCCGCTCCTCGGTCAGCGCCGGGATCGGGAGCCGCACGACCTTGCCGTCGTTGGACGGCGTCAGGCCGAGATCGGACTCCTGGATCGCCCGCTCGATGCCCTTGATCGCGCCCGGGTCGAACGGCTGCACGACGAGCAGGCGAGGCTCCGGCGCAGAGATGGATGCGAGGCTCTTGAGCGGCGTCTGCGTGCCGTAGTAGTCGATGTGTATGCGGTCGAGGAGCGCCGGGGACGCGCGACCCGTGCGAACGGAGTTGAACTCGTGGTGCGTCGCCTCGATGGACTTGTCCATGCGCCTCTTCGCATCCGCGAGGAAGTCCTCGATCGCAGCCATGCGGCCCTCCTAGGTCGAGATGATCGTGCCGACGCGCTCGCCTGCCGCCACCCGGCGGATGTTGTCCTTCGCGAGCTCGAACACGTGGATCGGCAGGCGGTTGTCCATGCAGAGGGAGAGGGCGGTCGTGTCCATCACCTTGAGCCCGCGCTCGATCGCCTCGAGGTGCGTGAGCTCGGGGATGAACTGCGCGCTCGGGTCCTCGTTGGGGTCGCCGTCGTAGACGCCCTGGACCTTGTTCTTCGCCATGAGGATGGCCTGCGCGCCTATCTCGAGCGCGCGCAGCGCCGCAGCGGTGTCGGTCGTGAAGAACGGGTTCCCGGTTCCCGCGGCGAAGATGACGACGCGGCCCTTCTCGAGGTGACGGATCGCGCGACGCCGGATATACGGCTCGGCGACCTCCGAGACCGCGATCGCGGACTGCACGCGCGTGTTGACGCCCGACCGTTCGAGCGCGTCCTGGAGGGACAGCGCGTTCAGGAGCGTCGCGAGCATCCCCGCATAGTCGGCGGTCGCGCGGTCCATCCCCTCCGCGGCGGCTGCCATGCCTCGGTAGATGTTCCCGGCCCCGACGACGACCGCGAGCTCCGTCCCGGCCTGATGCACGGCGGCGATCTCCTCCGAGATCGCCACGACGGTCTTCGGATCGATGCCGTATTCGCGGCCACCGAGAAGGGCCTCTCCGGACAGCTTGAGCAGCGCTCTGCGGAACTGCGTTCCGGCCGCACCCGTTGCCTCTCGGGCAACCTCCTCCGTGCTTGCTCCGCTAGTCACGAGCCGGCGACGGAGACGCGTACGAACCTCGCTACGGACGCATTCGCGTCGGCGAGAGCCTGACCGACCGTCTTCGAGGGCTCGTGGATCCATGCCTGCTCGAGGAGAGCACCGCCCGGAACGGCCGCGAAGAAGCGCTTGGCGAGCATGCCGTCCACGATCTTCTCACGTGCCGCCTCGGGCTTCGACTGCACCTCGTCCGAGTTCTCGTAGATCGAGCGCTCTACGGCGAGCACCTCGGCCGGCACGTCGTCCCCGCTCGTCCACTCCGGGGCCGCGAACGAGATGTGCATCGCGAGCTGGCGCGCGAGCTCCTCCGAGCCGCCCTCGAGCTCGACGAGGACACCGATCTTGTTCGCCGGCGGATGTGCGTAGCCGGCGAGCACGTGACCGTCGGGTGCCTCGAACCGCTGCGGGTTCACGATGACGATGTTCTCGTTGAGCTTCGCGATGAGCTCGATGCGCTCGTCCTCGAAGCTCTCGACCACGTCCACGCCGTCGGCGTGAACTGCGCGCAGCACCTCGGCGCCGAAGTTCTGGAACGCGTCGTTCTTCGAGACGGGCTCGGTCTCGCAACCGATGCCCATGATCGAGGCGACGTTGCCCTCGACGATGTAGCCGACGAGGCCTTCGGTCGTCTCGCGTCCCGCGCGCTTCCCCGCGGAGGCCATCCCACGCTCCCGCAGGAGCGTGCGGGCGGCATCCAGGTCTCCCCCGGTTTCCTCGAGGGCGCGCTTGCAATCCATCATCCCCGCGCCGGTTGCGTCGCGGAGCTCCTTGACCAGTGACGCGCTGATCGTCGTGCTCACTCGCTCTCACCTCCCTCGGCAACGGCAGCGGTCTCGCGCTCGGACTCGGGCTCCGCCGCGGCTTCGGCGGTCTCCTCGGCAGGCTCGGCCTGCTCGGCCGGCGCCTCCTCCGTGGTCATCTCGGTCGCGGTCACCTTCGTCCGCCCGGCGGCCATGCCGTCGGCGACGACACGGGTGACGAGGTCGCACGAGCGAATCGCGTCGTCGTTGCCGGGGATCACGAAGTTCGCCTCGTCGGGGTCGGCGTTCGTGTCGACGAGGCCGATGACGGGGACCCCGAGGCGCTGTGTCTCGCGCACGGCGAGCTGCTCCTTCTTCAGGTCGATGACGAGGACAGCATCGGGCTGCCGCTTCATGTCTGCGACGCCGCCGAGGTTCGCCTCGAGCTTCTCGAGATCCGCCTCCATGGTGATCCGCTCCTTGGAGGGGAGCAGATCGAGCTGGCCGTCCGCCTTCAGACGGCGGAGGTCGTGCAGGTACGCGATGCGCTCGGAGATCGTCTTCCAGTTCGTGAGCAGGCCACCGAGCCAACGATTGTTCACGTACGGCATCCCGACGCGCGTGGCGTGCTCGGCGACAGCGTTCTGCGCCTGCTTCTTCGTCCCCACGAAGAGAATCGTCCCACCGCGCTCCGCGATGTTGCGCGCGAACTCGTGGGCCTCCTCGAGGAGCTCCTGCGTCTTCGTGAGGTCGATGATGTAGATCCCGCCGCGCTCTCCGAAGATGTAGCGGCGCATCTTTGGGTTCCAGCGACGCGTCTGGTGGCCGAAGTGGACGCCGGCCTCCAGCAGCTCTCGCATGGTGACGACTGACACCTGATCAGCCCCTTTCCTGTTGGTTGACTGTTGCAGCGCCGACGGGCCGGGCGGAACCGCGCGCAGAGCGACGGCACCCCCACCTCGGCTGATCGCCGGGTCGAAGGAACGAAACCGCGACCCAGTGTACCCGTAGGGGCGCTTATCTCGCCCCTACACGGCGCGAGCACGCTCGAGTGCAGCGGCGAGATCGTCGGGCAGCGGCGACTCGAGGTCGATCTCGGCGCCGGTCACGGGATGCGTGAAGCGAAGGCGACGAGCGTGGAGGAACTGCCGTCCGAGACCGAGGTCGCCCTTCACTCCGTAGACGGGATCACCGGACACAGGAAGGTGGATCGCGGCCAGATGGACACGGATCTGATGCGTCCGCCCCGTATCGAGGCGAACGTCCAGGAGGGCGTGCTCGGGCAAGGTCTCGACGACCTCGAACCAGGTGACGGCGCCGCGCGGCTCCTCCGTGTCGAGCGAGCGACGTGTGGGATCTCGCCTGTCACGGCCGATCGGCGCATCGATCCGGCCCGTCCGCGACTGCGGCATGCCTTTCACGAGCGCGAGATATCGCCGTGCCACCTCCTGCCGCCGCATCGCCTCGCTCAGCGCGGCGTAAGCCTTGTCTGTGCGAGCAACAACCAGAAGGCCAGTCGTGTCGCGGTCGAGCCGATGAACGATCCCGGGCCGGTCGGGGTCCTCGCCGCCGACGGCACCGAGCGTGAGGAGCTGCGCCGCGAGGGTCCCGGTCGACGTCCCGGCGCCCGGATGCACGGCGATCCCTGCGGGCTTGTCCACCACGACGAGGTGCTCGTCCTCGTAGGCGAGCCTAACCGAGACCGGCTCGGGCTCGAGCCCAACGGGTGCCGCGGGCATCGCGACCTCCACGACGGACCCCGCCTCGAGGCGATGGCTCTTCGGGCGCGTGGCGCCGTCGACGGTCACGGCTCCGCCCACGAGGAGCCGCTCGGCGAGAGTACGCGTTCCGATCTCGGCGCGCGCGGCGAGCGCTCGGTCGAGGCGCGCGCCCGCGTCTGCGTCAGCGACGCTGAAACGAAGCGTCGCCATTGCGCGCCCCGTGCATCCGATGCGAGCGGTCGCCAAGGACGAGCGCCGCGAAGATGATCGCGACTCCGACGACGATGAACGTGTCGGCGAGGTTGAACGCCGGCCATGCGTCCAGATCGAGGAAGTCGGTCACATGTCCCAGGCGGACGCGATCGATCAGGTTCGCGATGCTTCCCCCGAGCACGAGCCCGAGTGCCACCGGGAGCACGGGGTGGCGTCGCCCCGAACGGGCGAAGAAGAAGAGCATTGCCCCCACAGCGACGGCCGTCACGGCGATCACGATCGACGTACGGCTTCCGAACAGGCCGAACGCGATGCCGGAGTTCTGGACATGATGGATCGAGAACGGCCCGACGATGTCGACGCTCTCGCCGAGCGTGAGCGTCCGCCCGACGACCTGCTTCGTCAGCTGGTCGGCGACGACCGCCGCTCCTGCGACGAGCAGCAGCACGAACCACTGCGCTCTTCCCGCGCCGAGGAACCGCTCAGCCGAGGAGACGGGCTGCAGCGCATTCGCCGTCGATCCGATGCGGACGTCGACAGCTGGCGCATCCGAACGGGCCGGCTCGCTCAGGGTCGCTCCTGCGCGCGCTTGTCGTCGATGCAGAGCGTGGCGTACGGGACCGCCTCGAGCCGCTCCTCGCCGATCGGCTTGCCGCAGTTCACACACAGGCCGTACGTGCCGTCGTCGATTCGGCCCAGCGCGGCCTCGATCTCGCCGAGAAGGTGCTCGGCGTTCTCCTCGAGCCCGTCGTCGAGCTCGCGCATGTACGTCTCGGTCGCGCTGTCGGCGATGTGGTCTCCCGAGCCGATGGACAGGTCGCCCGACTCATAGAGCAGGGAGCCGTCGTGATGGACGGCTTGCACCGCGTGCCGAAGCCGGTCACGCTCGCTCTCGAGCGCCTGCCGGAAGCGGTCCAGGTCGAGGCCGACCGTCATCCCGATCCCCCGGACGCGGCCGTGAGCCGGGCCTCTGCGGCCTCGGTCGACATACCAGCGAGCGCGACTACCTTGTCCGGCGAGGACGTGCCCGAAGTGAGCGCGAGATCACGCCGCGGCACGTCGAGTGCCTCCGCGAGGAGCGAGAGGACGGCCGTGTTCGCCCTCCCCGCCTCGGCGGGTGCGGCCACTCGTACCTTCCAGGCATCACCATGCCGGCCGACAATGCCCGGTCGGGTCGCTCCGGGAACGACACGCAATCGAAGCGTCGTGCGCAGGGCGATCACGGCCCGAAGGATATCGGCGGACTAGCCGACGACCTTGCGGATACCGTCGGTGAGCTCCTCCACAGGCGTCGGACGCGTGACGGCTGTGGCCGCTTCCTGCTCCTCCTCGTCCTTGTCGCCGGGCCGCTCACCGAGCAAGTCGAACGCCGCACGAAGCTGCGAGCGGATCTTGATCACGTCCTCTTCGAGGCGCCGCCTCTCCGCGGCGGCCTCACGGGTGACGCGCCGCGACTCCGCGTGCGCCTCCTGGACGATGAGATCAGACTCGCGCCGCGCCTGCTCCTTCATGTCCTGGGCTGCTCGCTCGGCGGAGACCAGCGTCGAGCGGAGGAGCCCCTCGAGCTCACGGTGCTTCGCGGCCTCGGTCTGGAGCGCCTCGAGCTCATCGGAGAGGTCGGCACGCTCGCGCCACACCCCTTCGAAGCTGTCGGCGATCTCCTCGAGCAGCTGGTCGACAGGGCGGCGGCGGTAGCCGCGCAGCCAAGCCCGCCTGAGGTCGACATGTCTGATTTCGACTGGGGTGAGCGGCATCTAGCCTCCTAGAGCAGAGCCCCGATCAGGGCGTTGACGAGCTCGGCCGCAACGAGCAGGACGACCACGGCCACGATCGGCGAGAGATCGATTGGCCCCAGCGTCGGGATCCGGCCTCGGAAGAGGCCCAGGTATGGACGGACGACTTCATCCAGGAATCGTTGCAGAGTTGCGACCACACTGGAATAGGGCAGTTGAATCCACGAGAGCAGCACGTACGCGAAGATGAAGAGGATGTAGATGGACGTGAAGACGCGGACGAAGCTCTGCAGAGACGACGCCGCGTCCGCGAGTACCCCAAGAGAGGCATACGCGCCCATCGGAGGCGTGTTCGCCGCGCGCAGCCTCGTTCCTACGCTCTGTCTACTGCTGGGGAAACCTCCCGGTTTCCCCAGACCCCTTCCACGGATCCGCTCGCTACGCTCGCGGCCAGGCCTTTCAGGCCTGGTTGTAGAAGCCCCCGCGCTCGATGGCGCGGGCTCGCTCTTCCGCAGAGAGCTCCACGTCCCGCGGCGTGAGCAGGAAGACCTTGTCGGCGACACGCTGCATGCTCCCGTCGAGCGCGTACGTGAGGCCGCTTGCGAAGTCGATGAGGCGCTTCGAGAGGTCGGTGTCCGCGCTTTGGAGGTTGATGATCACGGGGATCTGCGCCTTGAAGCGATCCGCGATCTGCTTCGCGTCGTTGAATGCACGCGGGGCGACGAGGTGAACCTTGGCCGGCGCCGGCGCCGAGACGCTGCGGAGCCGTGATGACCGCTCGCGCCGGGGCGGCGGCGCGTCCTCGGACTCCCACTCGTCCGCGTCGTCCGCGCTCGGGAGGCGCCGGACGTGTCTGCGGTCGCGGCGGCTAGAGCTCTCCTCGACCTCCTCGTTCGCCTGCAGGCCGTCGTCGTCCCACTCGTCGTCCTCGGCGATGCCGAAGTAGACGAGCGTGCGATTCCATAGGTCGCTGAACCCCATGACCGCGTGATACTAGCCCTGGCCGGGGCTGAAGATCGTCTCGCCGACCCGCACGAGGGTCGCTCCCTCCTGGACCGCGACCCGGTAGTCCTGCGAGGTGCCCATGCTGAGCTCGGAGAGCCCATGCGCGGCGGCGAGCTCGCGAAGTCGGCGAAAGTAGGGCCGCGACGTTTCCGCGTCGCCGGTGAGCGGCGGCATCGTCATGAGTCCCTGGATGAGCGGATACCGCTCGACGAAGGCTCCGATCTCGTCCGGGTGGACGCCCGACTTCGAGTCCTCGCCCGAGAGGTTCACCTCGAGGAGCGCAGGCACAGTCACTCGGCGCGCCGCTGAGTCGGTTCCGAGCGAATGGACCAGCTCACAGAGACCGTTCACGACCTTGACCTTGTTCGACTGCAGATGGCCGATGAAGTGCCAGCGGAACGCGTTGCCGTAGAGCGCGTGCTTTCGTTCCAGGTCCTGGGCGCGATTCTCGCCGACCACCTCGACGCCGCCTTCCACGAGCCCGGCCATCTCGTTCGGGCTCACGTATTTCGTGGCGACGACCACCGTCACTCCGGACCCCACCTCTTCGCGGACTCGCGCGTAACGCTCGGCGATCTCGCTCGCGGAGGCGAGGCTCATGAGCGAGGGACTCGCTCACGAGCGTGGAGGCGCGTGGGGAACCGGGAGGTTCCCCACGCTCTCAAGAAGAAGGGGGGCACGCGGGGAAGACATGGTTCTCGCGTGACCGCGAGCCGCAGGCGAGCAGTGGTCATGCCGGTGCCGCAGCCGCCACGAGTTCTCGCGCCGCTGCCAGTTCCGACTCCCGCCCGTCGAGCTCGCCGTTGAGCTTCCGCTTGCGGATCTCGCCGAGGATCTCGCCGATGCGGGGCGACTCCTCGAGGCCCATGGCGATGAGGTCCTCGCCTCCGATCTCGAGCCGGACATCGCGGAGCCGCGCGAAGTAGTCGCGTAGCTCCGGTCGATCCTCGTGCGCGAGCGCGAGGAGCGGTGCGTCCGGTGCGAAGGGGTCCGCGAGCGCGACGACCTGCGCCGCGTCGAGGGGCTCGGCGCGAAGCCGTTCCACGATGCGCGGCGCGACGGTGACCGCACCCACGATGCGCTCGACCTCCCTTCGCCGAACCTTCAGCCGCTCGAGCCAGTCGTACGCCTCGTCGGAGGTCAGGTCGCGGGCGAGCGCAGCGAGACCGATTCGCCACGTCGGCACTTCGATGCCGAGCTCGTCGCGCAGCGCAACGGCGCGGGCGAAGAGCGCAGCCGCGTCGTCATCGCCTCGCAGGTGCGGATGGATCGCGCGATCCGCTCCAAGCTCCCCGAGGCGCCTGATGCCGTCCGCGGCGGCGGGATCCTCGAGCAGCGCCTGCAGCTCGTCGCGCAGTCGCGAGGACGACAGGTCCCCGACGAGACCCATCTCGATGCATGCGCGGACGAGCCGCGCGGTGTGCTCGTCGAACCGGAAGCCGTACCGCGACTCGTAGCGGATGCCGCGAAAGATGCGCGTCGGGTCGTCGATGAACGACAGGTTGTGCAGGACACGCAGGGCGTGGGCCTCGAGGTCTGCCTGCCCTCCGTACGGGTCGACCAGCCGCCCGAGGTCGCTCGCGCGGAGGGAGGCCGCCATCGCGTTGATGGTGAAGTCGCGCCGGAAGAGGTCCTCGCGCAGGCCGGCACGCTCGACCGTGGGCAGCGCACCCGGCGAGTCGTAGAACTCAGTCCGCGTGGTCACGACGTCGAGGCGCTCGCCGTCGCCGTAGGAGACGATTGCGGTACCGAACTTCTCGTGTGGTGTCGCGCGCCCGCCGAGAACCGGCGCAAGCGCGTACGCGAACGAGATCGCGTCTCCCTCGACGGCGATGTCGACGTCGAAGCTCTCCTCCCCGAGCAGGATGTCGCGGACCGTGCCCCCGACGACGTAAACACCGTCCGCACGGTCGCCCAGGGCTGCGACCGCATCGACGATCGCACGCAGTCGCGGGGTCGAGCGCAGGTGCTCGGCGATGCTCGGAGCGTCCTCCGACGGCGGTGTCGCGAGTCCCTCGAGCTCGCGCAGGAGATCGGCGCGGCTCACGACTCCCACGAGCTCGTCGTCGCGAAGAACGGCGACCCGTCCGTCCGCTGCGGCGGTGACGATGGTGCGGAGCTCGGCCAGCGTCGAATCCTCGCTCGCGATTGCGACGTGACTGCTCATGATTCCCCGAACTGGCGCGTGAGCCAGGTCATGGCCGATCGCCTTGTCGAGATCCTCACGGCTGACCCCGCCGACGAGCCGGGCTCTCTCGACGATGAAGACGCCGCTCTGACCGTGCCGCTGGCAGAGCTTCATCGCATCGCGCACGCTCGCGTCCGGGCCGACGGACCGCGCCGGTGACGACATCACGTCGCGCGCGAGCCGTCCCCTGGTCGTCGTCTTCCGGAGCGCGGCCAGCGCCTGCTCTCGCGCGGCATCGAGCTCCAGACGCGAGATCGCGGATGCGGCCTGGGCGTGGCCGCCTCCTCCGAACGCCTCGGCTACCGCAGCGGCGTCGATCGCGGCCGACCGGCTGCGAGCGACGACGAAAACACGCTCGTCCATCTCGACCAGCAGCACGAGCGCTCGCGCGTCGGTGAGGTCGACGATCTTGTGAGCGAGGTTCGAGACTCCGTCGGCGTACTCGGGCCACCGCACCGCTGCGAGCAGCACCTCCTCGCCACCAGCGTCCACGGGCTCGAGATCGTCCATGAGGTGCTTCAGCAGCTCGCGCTCGTCAGCCGCGAGCGGCGCATGGAGGTATTCGTTGACGAGGTCCTGGCGCGCTCCGTGTCGGAGGCACCACGAAAGCGCGTCGACGTCGCGCTGCGTCGTCGTCGCGTACGTGAGCGAGCCGGTGTCCTCATGGATGCCGAGGGCGAACGCCGTCGCCTCGAGCGGGGACGGAGCGAGCTCGCGCTCCGCCACGATCCCGACGAGCGTGGTCGTGAGCGCGCCGTCCCCCGACAGCACTGCAGCATCGGCCGACACCCACTCCGGGACGTCGTCCTCGCCGTGATGGTCGAAGAGCACCTTTTCGACCCCTGGATCGAGCGCGACGGCCTCGAGCTCGCCGAGCCGCGACGCGCTCGAGACCTCTACGACGATCAGGCGACGGATCGCCGAGGGCTCGAGGCCGCTCACCTCGGTGATGGCGCCGAGCTCCTCGGCGTGGAGCCGGTAGAAGTCGCGTACGTTCCGGTTCAGGGCTGCGACGGCGACGACCGCGTCCGGATACAGGAGGCGTGCAGCAAGCATCGCCCCGAAAGCGTCGAAGTCGGTGTTTCCGTGCGTGGCGATGACCTGCTCGGCTCGCATTTGCCTCATTCTGCCCCTGTGCGGCGAGCGGGCGAGGCAAGCCTCGCCCTACACGTGCGCGACGGCTTCGATCTCGACGAGCGCGCCGCTCGGCAGGCCCGAGATCTGTACAGTCGAGCGCGCAGGCGGCCGGTCTCCGATGTGCCGCGCATAGACCTCGTTCATCGCGGCGAAATCGCCAAGATCCATGAGGAAGACCGTCGTCTTCACCAGCTTGTCGAGGCCACTCCCCGCCGCCTCCAGGATCGCGGCGAGGTTCGCCATGATCTGCTCGGTCTGCTCCGCGACGCCGGCACCGACTAGAGCCCCGGTCTCGCGGGCGATCCCGAGCTGACCTGCGACGAAGACGACGTCTCCGATGCGGATCGCCTGGTTGTACGGGGCTCCCTGGAACGGCCCCGGCGCGCGATCGGTGCTGATGACGTCCTTCTCGGCCACTACGCCTCCGCTCGCGAGGCACGCGCCAGCGCGATGCCGAGTGCCTTGAAGATCGCGGACATGACGTGCTGCGAGTTCTCACCCTCGATGAGGCGCACGTGGATAGTGAGGCCGGCCGACTCGGCGAGCTCGTCGAGGAACGTGGCTGCCAGGTCGGTCCGAAGGCCGCCCGCGTGAGTCGACGAGAGGTCGGCGTTGGAGGCGACGAGCGGCCGTCCTGACGCTTCCACGACGACCATCGCCAGAGCCTCGTCGGCCGGTGCAATGCCGAATCCGCGACCGGCCCCCTCGGTCTGGAGGAGTGGAGCGAGCGCCCGGCCGAGCGCCGCTCCGGCGTGCTCGACCTCGGCCTCCGGATCGTCGGGTGCGATCTCGAGAATCAGCCCGAAGCCACCTGCGGCGCCGAGCTCTTCGAGCAGGTGGTCGAGGACGGCAACGCCAGTCGCGACGCGGCTCTCACTCCCGGCGAGGTCGATCCGCGCAGCGCCGCTGCTCGTCACAGATCCGTGCGCTCGATCGCGGCCCCGAGCTCGCGCAAACGCTCGTCCATACGCTCGTAGCCGCGGTCGATCTGCCCGATGTTGCCGATCGTCGACGTGCCCTCCGCGCAGAGCGCCGCGATCACCATCGCCATGCCGGCCCGGATGTCCGGGCTCTCGAGGCGGGCGCCGTAGAGCGGGGCAGGCCCGGTCACGACGACGCGATGTGGGTCACAGAGGATGATGCGCGCTCCCATCGAGACGAGCTTGTCGACGAAGAAGAGCCTGCTCTCGAACATCTTCTCGAAGATGAGAAGCGTGCCGCGCGCCTGCGTGGCGCAGGTGACCGCGATCGAGGTCAGGTCGGCCGGGAATGCGGGCCACACGCCGCTGTCGATCTTCGGGATCTGTCCTCCGAGGTCGTCCTCGACATGGAGGTCCTGACCGGCCGGGACCCGAACGGACGAGTCGCTGATCTCCATCTCGATCCCGAGCTTCCTGAAGGCGGGGACGATCGAGATGAGGTCGTCGGGCTCGACATCCTCGACCACGACCTCGCCGCCCGTCACCGCGCCCAGCGCGGCGAAGCTCGCCACCTCGATGTGATCGGGGCCGATCCGGTGCTCTCCTCCGCCGAGTGAGACGACGCCCTTGATGCGGAGCACGTTCGAGCCGATGCCCTCGATGCGCGCGCCCAGGGAGACGAGAAAGCGGCAGAGATCCTGGATGTGCGGCTCGCACGCCGCGTTTCCGAGGATCGTCTCCCCCTCCGCCAGGACAGCCGCCATGATCGCGTTCTCCGTCCCCATCACGGAGGCCTCGTCGAGATACATGCGAGTTCCGCGAAGTCCGGTCGAGGACAGCTCGAAGACACCGTCGAGCGCGACCTCCGCTCCGAGAGCAGCCAGTGCGTGCACATGCGTATCGAGCCGCCGGCGGCCGATGACGTCACCGCCTGGCGGCGGCACGATGACGCGCCCGAAGCGCGCGAGGAGCGGGCCCGCGAGCAGGAACGACGCGCGAATCTCGCGTGCGAGCTCCGCGTCGAGGTCGGTCTTGCTGACTCCCGCGGCATTCACGCGGACGTCGTTCGAGCCGGTCCACGCGATGTCGGCCCCGAGGTCGGCTAGGAGCTCGACCATCGTCTCGACGTCGCGAATGCGCGGGACGTTCGAGAGCCGTACCTCGTCCGAGGCGAGCACGCACGCAGCGAGAATCGGAAGGGCGCCGTTCTTGTTGCCCGACGCGCGCACGATTCCGCTCAGGGGACGGCCGCCTTCGATGACGAAGGACTGCATCGCGCGCGCAATGCTACTCGCGGTCTTCAACTCGCTCATGGTGCCGTCTTCACCGGTCGAGGTGCTCGATCGTCAGCTTCGGTACCGAGCCCCCAGGCTCGAAACCGAGCACCTGAGCATAGAAGGACAGCTCGGACTCGAGCGAGCCCGCGATGTTCTCGGCCTTGCGGAAGCCGTGGCCCTCGCCCTCGTAGAGGACGTACGCGTGCGGGATACCACGCTCCCGGAGCGCGGCGACGATGAGCTCGGCCTGGCGTGCCGGGACGACCCGGTCGTCCGCGCCCTGGAGGACGAGCATCGGCGTCGTGATGCGGTCGGTGAAGTGGATCGGGCTACGTTCCCTGTACAGGTCCGCCCGTTCCGGATACGGCCCGACGAGCGTGTGCTCGTACTGGAGCTCGAACTTGTGGGTTTCGCCGCCCGACAGCTGCTCGAGATCGGCGATCCCGAAGTAGGTCGTCCCCGCCGCGAAGACATCCGTGAAGGTGAGCGCGCACATCGTCGTGTAGCCGCCTGCGCTCCCACCGGTGATCAGGAGCCGGCCGGGATCGACCTCTCCCTCCGTCGCGAGGTACCTCGCCGCATTCACGCAATCCTGGAGATCGACGACGCCCCACTGCCCGTTGAGCCGCTCGCGGTACTCGCGGCCGTAGCCGGTCGAGCCGCCGTAGTTGACATCGACGAACGCAAAGCCGCGACTCGTCCAGTACTGGATCCGGTGGCTCAGGAGCGCGTTCGCGTGGTCGGTCGGCCCGCCGTGGCTCTCGACGATCAGCGGCGGAAGCTCACCCTCGGGCGCCTCGTACTCGGGATTCGTAGGGGGATAGAAGAGCGCATGTGCGGTCAGCCCAGCCTCGGTCGGAAAGTCGACGGAGCGGGGTGACGAGAACATCTCGGCACGCACCGCCGCCTCCGTGCTCGGCCGGAGCGTCTCGGTCGCGCCAGAACCGACGTCGACGAGGACGACGCCGGCGGGAGTGGTTGCCGACCCGGCGATGACGACGGCGCGCTCACCCTCGACCGACAAGAACGCCCCGCGCATCGAGTCGAGGGCGATGTCGAGCTCGTCGAGCTCGCCGGTTTCCGGATCGAGCACGGCGAAATGCGTGAACCCGCTCGAGTCGTACTCACAGAAGATGCGGCCGTCACCGAGGAACGCGAACGAGCGCATCCCGAAGACCCATGCCGGATAGCCGAACTCGGCGGCGGCGGCATGGAGCACGGCGCGCTCTCCGTCCCGGATCCGCTCGAGGTTCCACCAGCCGCTGCGATCACTGGCGAAGACGAGATCGCCCGAAGCGCTCCACTCGGGCTGCCAGATCGACTCGGATCCGTCAGCGCCTGCAACGCGCTCGACTCCGGTCAGCTCGCCGTCGGGCTCGAGGCCGGCAACATGGAGCTCGCAGCCGTCCCACGGCATCCACGGGAGGTCCCAGGCGAGAAACGAGAGTCGCGACCCGTCGGCCGAGATGCGCGGATTCGAATAGAAGTCACGCCCGATCGCGACGATGCGCGGCTCGCCGGAGCCGTCGGCGGGAATCGCGACGAGCTCGTTCACGACGTCTGCCGCCCGATCGCTCTCGGCATGGCGTTCGCGCACGCCGATCCACAGCGAGCCGTCGGGCGTTGTACGGCCGTCCGCATAGCGATGACGCCTGTCGTCGACCACCGGCGTGAGCGGAACGGGCTCACCTGCCGAATCGATCCGGTACAGCCGTTGGTCGTCGAAGCTCGAGGCGAACACGATCCCCTCGTGCACGCAGTACGCTCCTCCGCCGTACTCATGGACGGAAGTGCGCACGTTGAACTCCGCTGGCACAGCGTCCTTCGGCTCGCCGCCCGGGTCGAGCCGCACGAGAACGACCCTCCCGCCTTCAGCGGCACGCCCCTCGAGCCACCAGACCGTTCCGTCCTCGATCCAGGGCATGGACAGCCGGATCCCGCCCTCTGCGACCATCCGGGCCGAGATCGGCGACGACCAGGTTCCGTACGGGGCGACGGTCCTCGGCTGGGTCACTTGGGGTCCAACGGCGGCGGCTATGGTACTGCGCCATGCGGGCGACCCGTGAGCAGGCGTGGGAGACACTGACGCGCTTCACGACGAGCGAGGCGCTCCTCCGGCACGCCCTCGCCGTGGAGGCCTCGGTCGGCTTCTACGCGCGGCTGTACGGCGAGGACGAGGACTTCTGGCGCGCGACCGCCCTCCTCCACGACTTCGACTACGAGATCCATCCCACGCTCGAGCAGCACCCGCAGGACGGCGCGCCGATCCTGCGCGAGGAGGGATACCCGGAGGAGCTGATCGAGGCGGTGCTGTCTCACGCCGAGCACCTCGCGATGACGCGCGACACGCAGCTCAAGAAGGCGCTCTTCGCCTGCGACGAGCTGTCGGGGTTCGTGCATGCGTGCGGGCTTGTGAGGCCGACCGGCCTCGAGGGTCTCGAGCCGAAGTCGGTGAAGAAGAAGCTGAAGCAGCCCTCGTTCGCGGCGGGCGTGCATCGCGACGAGGTCTACGCGGGCGCCGAGCTACTTGAGCTCTCACTCGACGACCACATTGCGAACGTCGTGGCGGCGATGCAGCCGATCGCAGCCGAGCTCGGGCTCAGGACCTCCGCAGAAGTCGCTCAGGAATAGCGCGCTAGGAACGCGAGGACGCGGTTCCATGCGTCCTCGGACTCCGTGGCGAACTCCTCTTGCTTGCGGTCGAAGAAGCTGTGCGGCGCGCCGCCGTAGATCACGACCTCGTGCTCGACTCCCGCGGCGCCGAGCGCCTCGTCGAAGGCGCGCGACTCCTCGACCGGGATCCCTGGGTCGTCGCCTCCCTGGAGCGCCAGGACGGGCGCGGTCATCTCGGAGGCGCGCTCGATCGCGCCCGGCGTGTCGGACGGCCGTCCGGCCGCGGGCCGACCGTAGAACCCGATCGCGCCGGCCAGCCCGTGTCCTGAAGCAGCTGCAAGCCAGGAGTTGCGTCCGCCGAAGCAGAAGCCGACCGTGAAGATCGCCTGGCATCCGGCGTCGCGAAGATGCCCGACACACGCGGCGACGTCGGCCTGGAGGCCGGCGTGCGTGGTCTGCTCCACGTGCGGCATGTATTCGAAGTCGTCGCCGCGCTTCTCGGCTCCCGCCGTACGGCCGAAGTAATCGAACGCGATCGCCGGGTAGCCGCGCTCGGCGAAACGGAGCGCGAGCTCCTCGTAGAAACGGTAAAGGCCGCGGACGTCGGGGAGGATCACGACTCCCGCGCCGGACGGCTCCTCGGGGGTAGCGAAGAGTGCCGCGAAGCGGTTGCCGTCGGCGGCCTCGAGCACGAGGTCGTCGTGGGACACGGCGGCGCCCGAGATCGGCGGGATCGGAGGGATTGAGTCGAGGTCGAAGCACATGCCTCGACCCTACAAGGCCGCAACCAGCCGCTCGAGGTCGTCCTCGTTCGTCCACCACCCGACCGATGCGCGCACGAGACCTCGCCCAGGGAGGTCGCGCACGATGACCCCGGCGTCGGCGAGCCTCGCGACGATGTCGGCCGACTCGTCCGCGGGCACGCGCCACGAGACGAGCGTCGCCCGCTCCTCCGGGACGACGACGTCGAGACCGGCCTCGGCGAGACGGTCGCGGAAGCGCTCCGCCATGTCAGCGGCATGCGCGTATGCCCACGGCGGTATCGACTCGATGGCGGTCCGGAGCCCGACCGTGAGCGCGTTCGGCGTGAGGTTCGGGTCGAACCGTGCCGCACCCGGCTTCGGCTCGAACACTCCGTCATGGTCATAGCTCTCCTGGGAGAGGTAGCTCGGGCGACCTACGCGAAGCGCCTCCGGATCGACTACGACGAGCGCTCCGGTGCCCTCGGGCCCGCACAGCCACTTCTGGCCCGAGACGGTGTAGAAGTCGAGCCCGCTCGCGTCGACCGGCATCACGCCAACCGTCTGCGCTCCGTCGACGAGGATCGGCAGCCCGGTCACGGCCTTCAGCTCGTGGACCGGCAGCAGTCGGCCGGTCGTCCAAAGCACGTGCGAGAGGGCTATGAGGCGAGTCCGCGGCGTCATCGCCGCGACGATTCGTTCGGGGTCAGGGTCGACGACGACGACCTTCGACCCCGACATGTGCAGTGGCCCGAGCAGCCCGAAGTGCTCGTCGGTCGTCGTGACGACCTCGTCTCCCTGGCCGAGACCGAGCCCCGCGAGCACGATGTTGCACCCGTCCGTCGTCGAAGCCGTCAGTGCAACGGTGTCTGCGGTCACGCCGACGAGCCCGGCGACACGCGCCCGAAGCTCCTCCCGGTCGGCCAGAACCCGCTCGAACCGCGCCAGGCTGCCCCGGCCTTCTTGCAACGACCGCTCCTCTTCCGCGTGCATCGCCGCGAGGGTCGAACGCGCGAGTGGGCCGACGCTTCCGGCCTGCAAGTACGCGAACCGCTCGAGCACGGGGAACTGGGCACGCGTCTCCTCGAACGTCACGCGCCGGATTCTGACGGCAGCGGCTCTAAGGTTCCGTGCCGATGCGAGTCGTCATAGCCGACCCGCCGGCGTACACGCCACCTTACGACCGCTCGCTGTCGGCGGCGCTGGCGCGCGCGGGCGCCGATGTCGAGCTGATCACGTCTCGATTCAGGTTCGGCACGGTGGCACCGCCCGAGGGGTACGAAGCGCGCGAGTGGTTCTACCCGCTGTCTTCGCGGATGAGCGGAACTCGTCTGCGTCTCGCGCTGAAGGCAGTCGAGCATCCCCTCGGCATGGCGCGATTCGCGTCCGTGAAGCCCGACGTCCTCCACGTGCAGTGGCTCGGCGCGCCGGAGATCGATCGCTGGCTCTTCCGGCCGCGGAGCCCTGCCGTCTTCACGGCGCACGACATCATTCCGCGCCGCACGGCCTCCAAGACCGCCCTCTGGAGAGCGCTCTTCGAGCGCTTCGAGCGCGTCGTCGTGCACTCGGAGCGGGGTCGATCGCAGCTCGCCGATTTCGGCGTCGCCAAGGGCAAGTTACGCGTGGTCGGCCACCCGGTCTTCCGTTCGGAGATCGAGCGCACCGACGACGGCGGGACGGCGCTCTGCCTCGGGCTCATCAGGCCATACAAGGGAACCGAGGACGCCGTCGAGGCGGTGCTCGGGGTGGACGGCGCTCGGCTTCTCGTCGTCGGCGACCCGCGCGTGCCGCTCGACGGCTTGCGACAGGCCGCGGGCGAGCGGGCGGAGTGGCGGCTCGGCTACGTGCCGGACGCGGAGCTGCGGCGCGCACTGTCGGAGGCCACCGTTGCGCTCTTTCCCTATCGCGCGGAGATCGACGTCTCAGGTGCGCTGCTGCAGGTGCTCGGCGCGGGTGTGCCCGCGATCGTCTACGACATCGGCGGCCTCGGCGAGGTCGTTGGGAGATTCGGCGCCGGCGCTGTCGTCCCGCGCGGCGACGTCTGGGCGATGGCGGACGCCATGCGCCGTCTCATGAGCGACTCCGAGGCACTCGCGTCGGCGCGGCTGGGCGCAGAGCGGGCGCGCGAGGAGCTCACGTGGGACGCCTCCGCCGCCGCGCACCTCGAGCTCTACGGTGAGATCGCGTGATCTTCCGGCGCGGGCCTTTTCACGACCTCGTCGGGCGTCAGCTTGACGTTTTCGCCAGCGACGAGGCGAACCTTCTCGACGATGCCGCGGAAGCGGACGCAGCCTGGACGAGCGCGGCGGCTGACGAGTCCGAGGAGTTGTACGGCGACTACCAACTCGTCGTCGACGCGATCAGCGACCGACTGCACGACATCCGCGAGACGTATGCGGCGTCGCTCGACGAGAGCACGGCCGACGACTATCGAGCGGCGTTCGATCGAGCGGCGCGGAGGCGCTTTGAGCGATACGTGACTTTCCTGGAGGATGAGCGCTGATGGCGCTCATCGAGGACTACGGCCTCATCGGCGACCTGCAATCGGCCGCCCTCGTCAGCCGGCACGGGCGCATCGACTGGCTCTGCCTGCCGCGCTTCGACTCCGCGGCGGTGTTCGCGTCGCTGCTGGGGAACGACGAGAACGGTCACTGGTCGATGCTGCCCGTCGCAGGCGTCCACGCTGCCCGGCGCCGCTACCGGGACGACACGCTCGTCCTCGAGACGGAGCTCGAGACCGACTCCGGCACAGTTCGGCTGATCGACTTCATGCCGCCGCGGGAGACGAAGCCCGATGTCGTTCGCATCGTCGAGGGCGTCCGCGGGAGCGTCGAGCTCGAGATGGAGCTCGTCCTTCGCTTCGGCTACGGCGAGATCGTCCCGTGGGTACGGAACCTCGACGGCACCTTGGTCGCAATTGCAGGTCCGGACGCGATCACGCTGCATACGGCCGTCGAGCTCGAGGGACGCAACCTGCACACGTATGCTTCGTTCACGGTCGCCGAAGGCGATCGTGTGCCGTTCGTCCTCACCTGGTTTCCGTCGCACGAGGGGCTGCCGGAAGGGGTCGACGCAGAAGCTGCGCTCGACGACACGGTCTCGTTCTGGGAGGAATGGACGAAATCGTGCGTGGCGCCGGGGAGATGGAACGAGGCCGTCGTCCGCTCGCTCATCACGTTGAAGGCGCTGACATACGCGCCGACCGGGGGAATCATCGCGGCGCCGACGACCTCGCTGCCCGAGGAGCTGGGCGGCGTGCGCAACTGGGACTACCGGTACTGCTGGCTGCGGGACGCGACGCTCTCCCTGCTCGCGCTCCTTCGGGCGGGCTACGTCGACGAGGCCAGCGCTTGGCGGGACTGGCTTCTGCGCGCGATCGCCGGGTCGCCCGACGACATCCAGATCATGTACGGGGTTGCGGGCGAACGTCGGCTCACGGAGTTGGAGCTGCCATGGCTGCGGGGCTATGAGGACTCACAGCCCGTGCGGATCGGGAACGAAGCCTCGAACCAGCTCCAGCTCGACGTCTACGGCGAGGTCGTCGACGCGCTCCATCTCGCTCGCGTGAAGGGCCTCGGCGCCTCCGACGACGCCTGGAGGCTTGTGCGCAAGGTGCTCGAGTGGCTCGAGTCGGGGTGGAGCCAGGAGGACGAGGGCCTCTGGGAGGTCCGTGGGCCGCGACGGCACTTCACACACTCGAAGGTGATGGCGTGGGTCGCCTTCGACCGAGCGGTGAAGTTGGTCGAGCGGGTCGGCCGCGAAGGCCCAGTCGACCGGTGGAGGGCGCAACGGGACGCGATTCGCGACGACGTGCTGCGTCACGGGTACAACGCCGAGCTCGGCTCGTTCGTCCAGTACTACGGCTCGGATCGCCTCGATGCCAGCGTGTTGCTGATGCCGCTCGTCGGGTTCCTGCGGGCCGACGATCCGCGCATGGTCGGAACCGTGGAAGCGATCAGGCGCGACCTGAGGCGCGACGGGTTCGTGGAGCGGTACCGGGCGGACCGCCAGAATGTCGAGGTGGACGGGTTACCGCCGGGGGAAGGCGTCTTTCTGCCCTGCTCGTTCTGGCTCGTCGCTGTGCTTTCGAGGCAAGGCCGCCAGGAGGAGGCGGTCGAGCTGTTCGAGCGACTCCTCTCGCTCCGCAACGACCTCGGTCTCATCTCGGAGGAGTACGACCCCGAGCGCGGCCGCCTCGTTGGCAACTTCCCACAGGCGTTCACCCACATGAGCATCGTCGAGACCGCGTTCACGCTCTCGAAAGCGACCGCCTAGCGACGCCCGAAGGAGTGCGGGCGCGGGAGCGACTCCCACACGCTGTCGTCCTTTGCCGCACGTCGTGCGAGCGGGCGGAGCGATTCGAGCGTAGAGACGAGCACATTGCGGTTCTCCCCCACTCGCTCGTAGCGGCCGCGGGCGAGGATCAGAGGCTCGGCGCGCACGGTCGCGCGATGCCGCTCATAGACCGCCGACGGGACGATGAGGTTCACCTGGCCGTGCTCGTCCTCGAGCAGCATGAAGACGACCCCCTTCGCGGTTGACGGCCGCTGGCGCGCGACGGTCATTCCCGCGAAGGCGACCTGCCTCCCGTGCCGTTCGGCGTGGAGCTCGACGCTCGACAGCGTGCCGTCGGGGAGGTGCGCGCGCAGGAGCGCGAGCGGATGCGTCTCGATGGACATGCTCGTGTGGCGGTAGTCCGCGAGCATGCGCTCCCAGGGTGTGAGATCGCGGAGAGCCGGCGTCTCGGTCGTCGCGTCGAGCTCGAGCGGTAGCTGCTTCATCTCGCCCTCCGTCCCGGGGACCGACTGCGCGCGGAAGACGAGGCCGAGCTCCCAGAGGAGATCGCGGCGCGGACGCCAGAAGCCGTCGCAGGCGCCGCCGTTCACGAGCGCCTCGAGGCCGTCGTAGGAGAGCTGCGAGCGCCGCGCGAGATCCGCAATGTCCCGATACGGGCCGTTCGTGTGCCGTTCCGCCACGAGCGCCTCAGCCTCGTCTTTACCGACCGACGAGATGTAGTTCAAGCCGATCCGCACTGCGCTCCACTCGACGGCACAGCGGGCGCCGCTCAGGTTCACGTCAACGGGCAGGATCTCGACCCCATGGCGCTGCGCGTCGCGCACGAGCGTCGCCGGCGGATAGAAGCCCATCGGCTGCTCGTTCAGCAGCGCGCACAGGAACTCCGCCGGGTAGTAGTGGCGAAGCCAGGTCGACTGGTACGCGAGAAGCCCGAACGCGGCTGCGTGTGCCTTCGGGAAGCCGAAGCCCGAGAAGCCGACGAGCTTGTCGAACACCGTGTCGGCGACCTCCGCGTCGACGCCTCTCTCCCCTGCACCGGCGATGAACCGCTCGCGGAAGGCCTCGAGCGCGTCGTGGCTGCGTTTGCGGCTCATCGCCCGCCGCAGCCCCTCCGCCTCCCCAACGGTGAATCCCGCGAGTGCGATCGCGACCTCGAGCACCTGGTCCTGGAAGACGACGACGCCGAAGGTCGATCTCAGCGGCTCGCGCAGGAGCTCGTGGTCGACCGGGAAGACGTAGGACGGGTCCTCGCGCAACCGCTGCCGGGCGTCGATGTATGGATGCACCGCCTTTCCCTGGATAGGCCCGGGTCGAACGAGCGCCACCTGGACGGTGATGTCGTCCAGGTTCGCCGGCTTCGTCCGAAGGAGACTCTGCATCTGCGCGCGGCTCTCGATCTGGAACGCACCGACCGTGTCTGCGCGCTGGATGTCGTCGTAGACCGCCTCGTCGTCGAAGGGGATCCGCGAGAGGTCGATCACCTCGCCGTGCGTGCGCGCGATCTGCTCGACGCAGTCCTCGACGGCCGAGAGCATCCCGAGTCCGAGAAGGTCGATCTTGAGGAAGCCTGCGTCGGAGCACGAGTCCTTGTCCCACTGGCAAAGCTGGCGCCCGGCCATCGCTGCCGGCTGCACCGGGACGAGCTCGATCAGAGGTCGCGTTGAGACGATCATCCCGCCCGGATGCTGCGAGACGTGCCGTGGGAGCCCGGCGATCTCCCCGGTGAGCCACGCGAACGCACGCCATCGCTTCGACTCGAGCTTCCGCTCACCGTCGGGGAGGCGCGCGACCTCCTCCCCCACGCGTTTCGCGTTCCAGCCGTCCGAGGTTCGCGCGAGCCGCTCGAGCTCGGCGAACGGGAGCCCCAGCGCCTTCCCGACGTCGCGGATCGCGCCGCGCGAGCGGTAGGTCGCGAAGCTCGCGACGAGCGCTGCGTGGTCTTGTCCGTAGCGCTCGGTGACGCGGACGATGAGCTTCTCGCGGATATCGCGCGGGAAGTCGAGGTCGATGTCCGGCACGGACGCGAGCTCGCGGTTCAGGAAGCGCCCGAGCGAGAGCTCGTTCGAGACCGGATCGACGTGCGAGAGGCCGGTGAGGTAGCAGACGATCGAGCCGACGGAGCTCCCTCGCCCGCGGCCCGGCGGCAGGAAGCTCCGTGGCGAGTCGAGCCCGCGCACCTCGCGCGCGCACTCCCGGGCGAGCTCGAGCACCTCGTGGTGGAGGAGGAAGAATCCGGCGAGGCCTAGGTCGTCGATGAGCGCCAGCTCGCTCTCGAGACGAGCTCGTGCTTCGCCCCGCGACGACCCATAGCGCTCGTCGATCGCGCAGCGGCAGATCTCGGCCAGCTGAAAAATCGCCGGCTCGGAGCGGTCCGAGAAGTCCGGGTAGTGGTAGCCGAGCTCCTCCGTCAGATCGAACTCGAGCCTCTCGGCGAGGCTCGCGCTCCTCTCCGCGGCCGCACGGTCGAAGGAGAAGCGTTCGAGCATCTCCTCGGGCGGACGGAGGTAGCTCTCGCGGTTCCCGCGCCGCTCGGGCTCGCAGCCCTCGAGCGATGTACGGCAGCGGATCGCGACGAGCACGTCCTGCAGGAGCGTGCGGCGCGGGTGGTGCGCGTGGACGTCGCCCGTCGCGACCGTCTCGACACCGAGGTGCTCGGCGAGGTCGCGCAGGAGGCCGATTCGGCGCGCGTCTCCCCGCTCGTACGGACGCTGGAGCTCGACGTAGAAGCGCTCGCGGCCGAAGGCCTGCGCAAGTCGTGCCGCCGCGTTCGGATCGAGCAGGCCGAGACCGCGTCTTGCGCAACCCGAGAGGGAGACGAGCCCTGCGGAGAGCTCGATGACAGCCTCGAGCGAAACCGACGGCGGCAGCGGCTCGCGATCCTCTTTCCCGGGTCGCCGCGTCCCGGCGTGAGCCGCGGTCAGCAGTCGGCACAGGTTCCCGTAGCCCTGCCGCGACTCGACGAGCAGCGTGACGTGCGCGCCGCCTTCGAGCGTGATCTCGGCGCCCGTGATGGGGCGCACGCCGAGCGCCTTCGCCGCGTGCGCGAACTCGAGCGAGCCGTAGACGCCGTCGTGGTCGGTGAGTGCAAGCGCCTCGTACCCGAGCTCCGCCGCTGCTGCCGCGAGCTCCTCCGGATGCGACGCGCCGTCGAGGAACGAGTATGCGGAGTGGCAGTGGAGCTCGACGTAGCCGGCCATCTAGGCTGCGGGCACATGGTCGAGATCGGTGAAGGCGAGCTCATCTTTCGCGGGCCGAAGCTCTCGGTCACGCTCCTCGTGGACGTCGAGCAGCTCGCCGCCGTCGACGTGCGCGGCGCGCCCGGATGGGGAAAGACGCCGCCTCACGTCCATGTCCGACACGGCGAGGCGCTGTACGTCCTCGAGGGAGAGCTCGAGCTTCGACTCGATGATCGCGCGCAGTGGGTTGACCCGGACACCTGGGCGTTCGTCCCGCCCGGGGTCGTGCACACCGTCGAGGTCAGCGGCGACGCACCGGCGCGATACCTCGTCTTTCACATTCCCGGCTCGGGCTACGGCGACTACGTCCGCGGTGACGTAGCCGGCTTCGACCAGCGACCAGCGGCGGACCACGTGTCTGCCGACCCGGGGCTCGCCGTCGTCCGTCGCGCAGGCGGCTCGGAGGGCGAGAAGATCACCGACCGGCCCGAGCGGCGAGCAACCCTCCTGGTCGACGCCGAGGAGCTGACGATCGCCGAGTTCGAGTACGGGCCCGGCGAGAGGGGCGCGAAGCCGCACGTCCACCGCAACCATGCGGACGCGTTCCTCGTCCTCGATGGAGAGTTCACGTTCCACCTCCGCGACGGCTCGCGCCCGTCTCCGGCGGGAACACTCCTCGTCTTTCCATCGGGCGTCGTCCACGGCTTCGACAACGACAGCGTCGCGAACGCGCGCTGCTTCAACTTCCACATGCCGTCGTCCGGCTTCGCTGAGTACATGCGCGGCCGGAAGCCCGACTTCGACCAGCACGACCCGCCCGAGGACGGCGGCGTCGATCCGGCGGCCGTTTTCGTCGCGCAGCTCTCGGAGTAACTTGGCGGCATGAACTGGGAGGAGCTCGTCGCGGACCTGACTGTGCGGTATCCGCTGAACGAGTCGAAGATGTTCGGGATGCCGTGCCTCAAGCGCGAGAACGGCAAGGTCGTCGCCGGGCACTGGAAGGACGGAGGGCTCACCGTCAAGCTCACGGACGAGTCCACGCGCGAGCAGGCGCTCGCGCTCCCCGGTGTCGAGCTCTTCGACCCCGGCATGGGCCGAGTGATGAAGGAATGGGTACTCGTGCCCGAGGCCCTGTCCGACGACTGGCTGGGACTCGTCGAGAAGGCCGTCTGAATGAACGAGCCGATCGCATTGTCGCCGGGCGAGGGCGAGGTTCTGGGAGTGAGCGTCGTCAAGGCCGCTCGCCCCGAGCTCTCGGCGCTCGAGTTCGAGCTGAGGCCGGGAGGGGGGGTCGACCCCCACTTCCACAAGGGTCACAGCGACTCGTTCTACGTCCTCGAAGGCGAGGTCGAGTTCCACGTCGGCGACGAGGTCGTCCAGGGAACTCCAGGCACGTACGTCCTCGCCCCGCCGAACGTCGTCCACTACTTCAGGAACGTGAGCGACCAGCCGGCGAGGATCCTCAACCTGCACACACCCGGAGGCTTCGCGGAGTACCGCCGGGAGCTCGAGTCGCTTCACGAGCGGGGGATCGAGCCCGACGTCGCGTTCTTCGAGCGTCACGACATCTTCGACGTCTGAGTCGATTACGGTGCGACCGTGAAGCAGATCTGGCAGGGACGGGCGATGCAGGTTGCTGCGAAGTACGGCGACCAGGCCCCGATGGCCGCGGTCTGCTGCAACGCGTGCCGAACGTGTACGACGACGAATCTCCTCGCCTTGGCCACGGGTGCAGGTCTGGGCGCGCTCTACGCCGTCGGGCGTTTCGGCAAGCGCCTCGTCGGCGGCTAGGCGTTCTGCGTGAACCAACAGGACGCCTCGGCGTCGCGGTAGACGCAGACGTTCCGGCCACCTTCGAGAACGACCTCGAAGTAGTGCCTGTCGACGGGCTCGTCCGTCCACCAGCGGTCGACGACGCGCCATTCTTCGCGCACGAGAGTGACCTGCTCCCGATTCACGACATGTGGCGTCCCGCCGGGACGCGTCTCCACGAGAGCAGGACGCGGCGCATTGAGACGGCCGGCTAGTCGTCCCGCGGTACGACCAGCGCTCGCGCTTCCGGAACCCGCGACCACGGCGCAACCTCCACCACTGCGCACACCGACCCCGACCCCGTGCTCGCGCGCACCTGCCGCAGGCCCTCTCGCAGGCGCACGACTGCCTCCTCACCGGCCGGCTCGACGAGCGCGAGCTGCTGTCCCGTGTGCTCGGCGAGCTCGACCGCCTCGAGCCGGAGCTCGACGATCGGCGCCGGCAGCTCTTGCAGCTTCGGCCCGATGGCCGCTCTCAGGCGGCTGACCTCGGCCGTCGCCTCACGCAGCGTCGTCACCCGCCGCCACGATCCGCCATCGACGAGCCGGGCGACCAGCGCGAGTTTTCGAAACGGCCGCCCGGCCCGTTCTGGACGCGCGAGCAGGCGCTCGAGCAGTGAGCCGAGCGCCCGTCGCAGCGTGAGCTCGTTCGCAATCGCTTCGGGGAAGGCGAGCGCTTCGACGAGCTCCGAGGCGGGCTTGCGCCCACGCACGCGCGCCTTGCGTCCTCCGCGAGCGAGCCGCCACGCCTGTCTCCCCTCCACCCCCAGCCGCTCCGCGACCGCACCTGCGGGAAGCCGCGCCAACTCCCCGAGCGAGCGCAATCCGAGGCCCTCGAGCTCCGCGTATCGATTCGGTGTCATCGGGAGCAGCGAGAGCGGCAGCGGCTCGAGGAACTCCTCTTCCTCCTTCGCCGCGACCATGAGGATCTGACCCGCGCGCGCGACGCTCGCTGCGGCGAGGGCGGTGAAGCGCCTTCCTGCTGCACCGATGCGCGGATCCCAGGTCGAGCCAACAGCCGCCAGCGCACGCTCGAGCGCCGGCTGCACGCCTCCGTAGAGCCGCTCGACGCCCTTCGTCTCGAAGACGACGGCGCCCTGCTCGACCGGCTCGACCACGAAGCCCGTGTCCTCGAGGCGCCGCAGGACGCCCTCCCACTCCCGCTCGACCGCTGCTGGATCGCGATCGACGAGAACGAGCGACGGGCACGTCGCGAGGGCTTCGCCGAGGCGCATACCCGGCCTCACTCCGGCCGCCTCCGCAGCAGCGGTCACTGGCCCGAGGAGCGGCTCCTCGCCCGCCTCCGGTGCGAGCGCGGCGGGCACGAGCGCCAGCCTCGGCCGTGCTCGCAGCGCCGCTCGCAGCTCGAACCCTGGAATGAGGAGACAGGCGATCATTCGAACACATGTTCTATACGAACACACGTTCTCCTGTCAACTCGTTTGTTAGCGTCGCGACGTGAGCGTCGACTGGGACTGGACGCGGGTCGTCATCGACCACGTCCACATCCGGGTGCGGGACGCGGCAGCCAGCGTCGCCTTCTACAAGGCCGTCCTCGCGACGCTCGACATCCCGCCGATCTGGGAGTCGGAGCGCGGCGCGCAGCTCGCGAACCTCGTCGTGACGGACGGGGAGCCGAAGACGATCGGGCCGATGCACATCGCGTTCGTCGCGGACTCACGCGAGCAGGTGGATTCATTCCATCGCGCAGGCATCGAGGCCGGCGCGCGAGACAACGGAGCTCCCGGCGTTCGCGAGCAGTACAGCTCCGAGGCCGGCGGCCGCTACTACGCGGCGTTCCTGCTCGACCCCGACGGCAATAACGTCGAGGCCGTGCACCGCGAGTTCGGCGCAGGCTAGTGCACGTGGGGAGACGCGGAGCTGTACGTCGGCTGGTCCGCTCCGTCAAGATCCTCGCTCGTGACGGTCGTATTCCCAAGCCGCTTCGCGGGCTCGTCGCGTTCGGAGTCCTGCCCATTCCAGGACCACTCGACGAGGCAGTCCTACTCATCGTCGGGCTGGTCGTGTGGATGTTCTACCGAGACCGGCTACGTGAGGCCTGGAGTCTGGCTGCCACGTCCTAGCGCCGCTCTGCGCGGAAGCAATCGGTGCGGTAAGGGAGGCGCACATCTTCCGCGCCGGGGGTCTCGTCGTACAGTCGCCCCACTGCCTCGAGAACGGGCTCGCGCTCGGCGGGTGAGAGCTTCGCGAGGTAGCTTCGCGAGAGGACGAGGTCGAGCAGGCCGTCTCTGTCGAGAACCTGCTCGAGTTCGAACTGCGCCCGTTCGACGCGCACGAACAGACCGCTCTCCACGAGCACCGGAACGACGTCCACCTCCTGCACGGTCTCGTTGCCGATGATCTCACTGAGGCGTGCCATCCACGGGTCGCTGTCGTCGCGCGAGTTCCACACGAGCGCCAAGCGGCCGCCCGGTCGCAGCACACGCGCGATCTCGGGCAGCGCCTTCGCATGGTCGAACCAGTGGAACGCCTGAGCCGAGGTGACGACGTCGGTGGATGCGTCCGGCAGCGGGATCGCCTCGGCGCTCCCTGCAATCGCGGCTACATCTGGGAGGGCGACCTCGAGCTCCGCGCGCATCTCATCGAGCGGCTCGACCGCGATCACGCGATGCCCGAGCGCAACGAGAGAGCCCGTCAGCTTCCCCGTGCCGGCACCGAGGTCGATCACGTCACGCGGCTCGTCACCGACCAGCCAATGGACCGCCTCGTCCGGATAGCCGGGCCGCGCGCGCTCGTACGCTCCCGCCACCCCTGCGAACGCCGTGTACGGCCCACGCACCTTCGGATCCCGGTTGACGATCACACCGATATCTCCGCTGCGCCGTCCCGCATTGCGACGAGGCGCGGGACGACGTCGAGCACGCTCTCGCGGGCGCAGAACGCGATGTCCGGCTCGAGCTCGGGCGCGTTCTCCAGAAGGTTGCGGCCGCTCTTCGACGCGCGGAACGCCTCCTCCGCCCCGGTCCAGGTCGAAGCGAGCCGGGCGGCGGCCACCGCCGCGTCAGTCCGCTCCCAGCCGAGGAGCTCGACGATCCGTCCCGCGACGAAGGCGTCGTCGAGCGCGAGCGTTCCCTGCACGCCGGCGCATACCACTACGACGTCCTCGCCGGCCTCGCGGGACGCGTCCACGACGGCCGCGAGGTTCAGGAGCGACGCGATGTAGACCCGCTCGCAGCGCCGCGCCGCGGCAACGACCGCGCGCGTCCCGTTCGTCGTCGACAGGACGAGCGTCTCGCCGACCGGCTCGAGGTACTCGCGAGGCGAGTTGCCGAGGTCGAAACCGGGGATGCGAACCGCCTTTCGCTCGCCGCCCAGCACACCCTCGCCGAGAACATCGCGCAGCGCGCGAGCCCCCTCCACCTCGGCCGCGCAGAAGACCTGCTGATAGCCGGACGCGAGCGCCTGGCAAATCGTCGAGGTGGCCCGGATGACGTCGATCACGACTCCGGTCGGGGCCGCTCCGGCCTCGTCCGGTGTGAACACGACATCCACGCGCACGTGGGTACGCTAGCCGCGCGGTGGACGAGCCTCTTCGCTGCTACAGGCATCCCGACCGGGAGACCTACGTCTCGTGTTCGGAGTGCGGCCGGGGGATCTGCCCCGACTGCATGACCTACTTGCCCGTTGGCATCCGCTGCCCGGATCACGCGAGCGCCGGCGGGAAGGCCGCGGCGCCGCGCCGGGTCGCGCGAACCGCCTCGCGGTCACTCTCTGCCTACGGGCCGTTCATCACCTTCATCCTCATCGGCGCCAACGTCGGCATCTACCTCCTGCAGCTACTCCTGGGCGCGGGGCTCTCGGCGAACAGCGGCTGGATCTACGAGCATGGCGTTCTCGTTTCGAGCGCCATCGACTCCTCCGGGCAGCTCGTCGGCGTCGCCGAAGGCGAGTGGTGGCGTCTGATCACGGCGACCTTCCTGCACTACGGGATCGTCCACCTCGGCTTGAACATGCTCGTCCTCTGGTTCATCGGGCCTCCTCTCGAGGAGTACTTCGGCCACTGGCGTTACCTGCTCGTCTACCTGGTCTCGGGGCTCGCCGGCTCAGCGGGCGCGCTCCTCTGGTCGCCGAACGCGCTCACGGTCGGAGCCTCGGGCGCGATCTGGGGGATCATGGGCGCCGCGTTGGTGCTCGAAGCGCGGCGTATCTGGGTCTTCGGAGGGCAGGCGATGGGCCTCGTCGTCTTCAACCTCGCGATCACGTTCCTCATCCCCGGGATCTCGATCGGAGGCCACATCGGCGGCCTCATCGGGGGCGGTCTCTGCGCGCTCGCGTTCTCGAGCTTCAGGCGCTCGCCGGCGCTCGCGACGTTCTCGATGGCCGCCGTCGGCGTGCTCAGCATCGGCGTGGCGTTGGCCCAGGTCGCCTAGCCACCGATCGCGACGGCCGTGACGCCGGCCTCCGTGAGAGCGGCCTGTGCGGCAGCTAGGCGCGCGAGCGGAATCCGATACGGCGAGCAGGAGACGTAGTCGAGCCCGAGCCGGTGGCAGAATGCAACTGAGCGCGGCTCGCCGCCGTGCTCGCCGCAGATCCCGAGCTTGATGCCCGGCTTCGCGCCTCGCCCTCGTTCCACGGCGATGCGCATCAGATCTCCCACACCGTCCTCGTCGAGCACTTCGAAGGGATTCCGCTCGAGGATCCCGTGCTCGAGGTAGTACGTGAGGAACTTGCCCTCCGCGTCGTCGCGCGAGAAGCCGAGCGTCGTCTGTGTGAGGTCGTTCGTCCCGAACGAGAAGAAGTCAGCGTCGGCGGCGATCTCGTCGGCGCGGAGCGCTGCTCGGGGCAGCTCGATCATCGTGCCGCATAGATACTCGACGGTCGGCTCCTCCGCGGCGACACGCTCGGTGAGCTCGCGCAGCCGCCCGAGCTCCTGCTTGAAGCCGACGAGCGGGTGCATGATCTCGACGAGCGGCGCCTCGCCGGTGCGTTCCTGGACAGCGCGAGCGGCGCGGACGATCGCGCGCACCTGCATCTCGTAGATCTCGGGGAACTGGAGGCCGAGCCGGCAGCCGCGCGTCCCGAGCATCGGGTTCGCCTCGTGCAGCTGGCGGATGCGATCGCGCATCGCCTCTGATGTCGCCTCCTCGAGCGGCGGCAGGAACTCGTGAAGCGGCGGGTCGAGCAGCCGAATGGTCACCGGCAGACCGGCCATCGCCTCGAAGATGCCCTCGAAATCGCCCTGCTGCATCGGCAGGAGCTTCTCGAGCGAGCCGCGGCGCTCGTCCTCGTCGCGTGCGAGGATCATCTCGCGGACGATCGGCAGCCGTTCCTCGGCCATGAACATGTGCTCGGTCCGGCAGAGTCCGATCCCCTCCGCGCCGAACTCGCGTGCCTTCGCCGCATCAGCCGGTGTGTCCGCGTTTGCGCGAACCCGGAGCCGCCGCAGGTCGTCGGCCCAGTCGAGGATCGTGCCGAGGTTCTCGTCGATCGCCGGCGGGACGAGCGGGACCGCACCGACGATCACACGTCCCGTGCCGCCGTCGATCGTGATCACGTCGCCGGCGTTCAGCTCGTGCTCGCCGATGCGCACCGTGCCCGCCGCGACGTCGATCGAGAGCTCCTCGCATCCAGCAACGCACGGCTTTCCCATCCCGCGTGCGACGACCGCCGCATGCGACGTCATCCCGCCGTGAGCGGTGAGGACGCCCGCTGCGTGGATGAGCCCGTGGATGTCGTCGGGCGTCGTCTCCCAGCGGACGAGGATGACGTCCTCGCCCGCCTTGCCGCGCTCTTCGGCCGTGTCTGAGTCGAGCACGATCCCACCCGATGCCGCTCCCGGTGAGGCGTTGAGCCCATGCGCGGCGACGTCGACCATCGCGTCGGGGTCGATCATCGGGTGCAGGAGCTGGTCGAGCTGGCCCGGGTCGATGCGTGCGACCGCTTCCTCGCGCGAGATGAGCCCTTCCTCGACCATCTCCGCCGCAACCCGCAGCGCCGCCGCTGCGGTCCGCTTCCCGGTGCGAGTCTGGAGGAGATAGAGCGTCCCTTCCTCGACGGTGAACTCGATGTCCTGCAGGTCGCGGTAGTGCGCTTCGAGCCGTTCGAGCGTGTCGACCAGCTGCACGAACGCCTCCGGCATTCGCTCCTTCATCCGCGCGATCGGCTCCGGGGTGCGGATGCCTGCGACGACGTCCTCTCCCTGCGCGTTCGCGAGGAACTCGCCATACACGCGCCGCTCGCCCGTCGACGGGTCGCGCGTGAAGCAGACGCCGGTTCCGGAGCTCTCGCCGCGGTTCCCGAAGACCATCTGGACGACGTTCACCGCCGTGCCGAGGTCGTCCGGAATCGCGTTCGCATGCCGGTACACCTGCGCCCGCGGCGCGTTCCAGGAGTCGAAGACGGCGCGGTAGGCACGGCGGAGCTGGTCGCGCGGCTCCTGGGGGAAAGCGCGGCCGGTTTCCTCCTCGTAGATGGCCGAGAAGGTGGAGACGAGCTCGCGGAGGTCGTCGGCGGACAGCTCGACATCCTGGGAAACTCGTCGTGCGGCTTTCAGGTCGGTGAGCGCCTGCTCGAAGCGGTGACCGTCGACGCCGTCGACGACCTCGCCGTACATCTGGATCAGCCTTCGGTAGGAGTCGAGGGCGAAACGCGCGTTGCCGGTGGAAGCGCCGAGACCTTCGACGGCGACGTCGTTCAGGCCGAGGTTCAGGATCGTGTCCATCATTCCCGGCATCGAGATCGCCGCGCCCGAGCGGACAGAGACGAGGAGCGGGTTTCGCTCGTCGCCGAAGCCCTTGGCGGTGCGCTCCTCGAGGGCCGCAATGTGCTCGTCGATCTCGGCGTCGACACCGGGCGGGACCTCACCACCGCCGGCGAGGTAGGCGCGGCACGCCTCCGTCGTGATCGTGAAGCCGTCGGGCACCGGTACGCCGAGCTGTGTCATCTCGGCGAGGCCGACTCCCTTCCCTCCGAGGAGCTCGCGGCCGCCTCCCGAGTCCTCCCCGAAGTCGAAGACGTAGCGCATTTGCGGGGGGAATATACGGGGGCTAGGCCGGGAGCGGAGACCCGCACGGTCGCGCGGGCGTCCCCTGCCGTCTAGATCGACCCCAGCCCATCCTCGAAGAGCACTAGTCTCACCGTCCGGGATACCGTGAGATGCACTCAGCTCCCTCCTTCCGCCGCTGCGCACTCGATGGGTCGCGCCAGGTTCGAGCCTCAACCGGAAGGAGACCCGTCGTGGTTCCCTCAGCTCGGTCCGAAGACCTCAAGGGTCAATCGACCGCTATCTCGAACGCGATCGGTTCTCTTCACCGCGAGCATTATGGGCGCGGAGCCGATCGCATACGGACGACGATCAATGTCGACCATGCAGTCACCGTCCTCGAAGACTGCTTCACGACCGTCGAGAGGCGAATGATCGCCCAAGGCGAGTTTCTAAAGGTCCGCGACACGCGCGTCCTGTTCCAGGACTGGATGGGGCCGACGTTCATCGAGGCCGTCGAGGACGCAACCGGGCGGAAAGTCCGGGCATTCTTTTCGCAGGTCGGACACGACCCTGACATGGCCGTCGAGCTCTTTCTGCTCGAGCCCGCCACTGAAATGGCACCGGAGTCCGAGACGGAGTAGGATCGCGGGCACGGCGAACTGATCCAACGCGGTTAGAACGTCGAGAGATGAGCGTGCGCTATTGGGCCGAGGCTCTGTTCGGGTCTCGCACCAGGCGCAGGGCGATCAGATCAGTCGAGGCGATTGATCCCCTAGTTCCGACCCGCCCCGCAAGGAACCCCGGCGGGATTGCCAGAGACCCCGCGCGGGGACGGCGCTCGGTGTGGAGAGGTTCCGCTGCCCTCCCAAACCTCTCCACCGAGCGTCAAGGGCCAAGTGTCGCAAGGTAGGAGAAGAGCGGCAATGCCTGGGCGGAACTCTGCGTCCACGCTAGTCTCATTGCACAGCTTGCTATGTTCTAGGGTTACGCGAACGGTTGAGCGAGTGTCGATCTCCGCCCGTTAGCGGGCAAGACCGAGCATGGCTACGACGGCTACCCACACCACTAGGGACAGCAGCCACAAGAACATCGCGCCTGTCGCAGTTCGCGCATCCCGACTACTAAGGAAACTCATCGACCACTACTTCGGCTCGATGCGCCCGATCCTGTAATCGCGTGCCTCGCGTGCCGCCTCGAAGTTCGCGCTCCTCGATCCGCAACTACTGGCGCGACTTCGGGCTGCGGTCGGTCGGCGGGTGCGATTGCACGCGTATGTACGCATCCTCCGTGACGACCACGACGGAGTCGTTGGGGCGTTGAACAAGCGCGGCTCGCAGTTGCGCCTGAGCAACGTCACCGTCCAAGACGGGAAATCGCTCCGTCTTGCCATCGTCCTTCAGAACGAGGTACTCGCGTACTTCCAACCAGTCCCACCGATCTGGCCGCAGGGACCGCGATTCTGCGCACGCAACAGCGGGCGTGTCAAGAGCCTGCTTAGTTCACGTCGCCCGCCTCTAGTTGTCCCGCCCACACAGGTTGTGAACGGCTGAGAGATCTATCCGGGCCTCCTTCGAGGCTGTGGGTCTGCGAAGACCACCCCCAGAAGGAGGCCCGGGATGTCATTTCACCGTAACGCCAAGCTCGGATTGGGCGGACGCTGCGCGCTCGTCGGCGCGATCGAGGGCGGGCTCTCGATCAGGGCGGCAGCGGCTCGCTTCAACGTCTCGCCCGCGACCGCTCACCGCTGGTGGCGGCGCTGGCGCGAGGCGGACGGGGAGTCACGACGGACGCTTGCCTGCCTCTTCGACCACTCGAGCCGCCCGCACCGCTCGCCACGCGAGCTCGCGGCCGACCTGCAGGAGCGGATCTGCGCCTGTCGGCAAGAGACGGGGTGGGGACCGAGACTCGTCGCGGCGGCGACCGGCTTCGCCCACTCGACCGTGTGGAAGGTGCTTCGCCGCGCCGGTCTCTCGCGTCCGCCGCGTCCCGAGCGCGAGCCGGCCAACAGCTACGAGTGGCCCTGCCCCGGCGACCTCCTGCACATGGACGTCTCTCGCTACGCGCGCTTCGAGCAGCCCGGCCACGCAGTCACCGGCGACCGCTCGCACCGCACGGGAGGCTGGATGCAGCCCGGGACGCGGGTCGGCTACGACTACGCGCACGCGATCGTCGACGACCACTCGCGGCTCGCCTACGTCGAGCTGCACGACGACGAGCGGGCGACGACCGTCACCGGCTTCCTCGAGCGGGCGCTCGTCTTCTTCGCCGGGCACGGGATCACCGCCCAGCGGCTGATGACCGACAACGCCTTCGCCTACGTCAAGAACCGCTCCCTGCGCGAGCTGCTCGGCACGCGCGCCATCAAGCACCTGACCACCGAGCCGTATCGTCCCCGCACCAACGGCAAGGTCGAGCGCTTCCACCAGACGATGGCCCGGGAGTGGGCCTACGGCTTGATGTACCGGTCACATCGACAGCGCAACGAGGCGCTGCCACACTGGCTCGAGCACTACAACCGGCGCAGGCCGCACAGCTCGCTGGGAGACCGGCCTCCGATCAGCCGCGTTCACAACGTCTGTGGGTAGGGCATCTAGTTAGCGCCCCGCAAGAAAGCTGTGGGGCGGGAATCGGGAGACGCTGCGCAAGGTCTTCTTCAGTCGCGACTCACTTCTCCCCTACAGCGTCCGGACCCACCGCCGGAGACGCGGCCTGTACCCGACGCAGCTGGCCTCCTTCAACCTCGTCCGCCCGCGCTCGCAGCGTGAGGTCGGAGGACTCCTCAGGAGCGTCGAGCCCTCGACCTGACCTCGGCGACCCATGCTGCCGCCCGGAGCCCGAGCCAGATCGGCGTGAGGAGGACGTAGAAGACGAGGTCACCCAGCAGCATCAGGGCCCACCACAGCGCGAGCCAGCGAGCCGGGATCCAGCCCTTCTCGCGTATGTCGCCCGTCCCTCCCGGAGGTGGCCGGAACGGGTTGCGCAGCGGCGGCTCGCCCGGAGCGCCGTGCGGGCTCGAAGGACGAGGCTCGTCGCTCATGCCTTCGCGGGTGTGCGCCGTCGACGCTCGACGAGGCGGATGATCCGCATGGCAGTCTCCTCCACCGAGAGCTCCGTGACGTCGATCACGGGGCAGCGGAGCCTGCGATGGAGCTTCGTCGCCTCCTCGAGCTCGCCATAGACGGCCTCGAGCTCCGCGTAGCGCTTGCGCGACGCCCCCATGCTCTTCACCCGCGCCGTGCGGATGTCGGCGAGGCGCTCGGCGCCGATTGTCAGCCCGACGATCTTCGCCGGATCGATCTCGAACAGCTCCTCCGGCGGGTCGATACCTCGCACGACGGGGACGTTCGCCGCCTTGTGGCCGAGGTAGCCGAGGTAGATCGACAGCGGCGTCTTCGACGTCCGCGACACGCCGACGAGGACGATGTCCGCCTCGTCGAGCCCTTTTCCGACGCCGTCGTCGTACTTCACAGCGAACTCGATTGCCTCGATCCGCTTGAAGTACGTCGAGTCGAGCGGCGCCCGCGCGCCGGGCTCCATGCGCGCTGCCACGCCGGCAACGCGCGAGATCGAGTCGATCGGGTGCCCGAGCAGGTCGCAGTAGTGGACGCGAGCCCTTCGGCAGAGCTGACGCATCGCGTCGCGCAGCTCCGTCGCGACGAGCGTGTAGACCATGACCGCAGGCCGACCGCGGGCCTGCTGAACGGCGATGTGGAGGTCCTCGACGTTCTCGACCCGCGGATGCCGGACCTCCTCGAACGGCTGATCGGGGAACTGCGCCTCGAGAGCGAGCACGAGCCGCTGCGCGGTCTCCCCTGTCGAGTCCGAGACGATGTGGAGCTCGACCGGGACACGGTCGCCGTCGTGGCTGCTCATGGAAGGAGGCTATCGCCCGGAACGTCTTATTCTCGCGGGTGCCGTAGACCGAAGGAGGGGACCCAATGGCTTTCGCAGAGCTGAAAGCGCGCCAGAGCGTGATGTGGGGCAACGGGCCGTACGAGCGCATCACGAACACGATTCGCGACATCCACGAGCTCGCGATCGAGCGGATCGACCCGAAGCCCGGCGAGCGCATGCTCGATGCCGCGACCGGCACCGGCGCGGTCGCCATCCTTGCCGCCAAGCGTAGCGCCGACGTCATCGGTCAGGACCTCGCACCGGTGCTCATCGAGACGGCACGGCAGCGAGCCGCGGAGGAGGGGGTCGACATCGAGTTCGAGGCCAACGACGCCGAGGACCTGCCGTACGACGACGCGAGCTTCGACATCGTCACGTCGACGTGCGGCGTCATGTTCGCGCCCGATCACGAGGCGATCGCACGCGAGCTCGCGCGAGTCACGAAGCCGGGCGGACGCCTAGCCCTCGCCTGCTGGACTCCCGAGGGCGGGCTCGGGCAGATGTTCCGCATGATGGGGCCGTTCCTTCCGTCGCCTGCGCCCGGCGCCGGAAGCCCGTTCACCTGGGGCACCGAGGACCACGTGAGCGAGCTCCTCGGCGACGCCTTCGAGCTCGAGTTCGAGGAGCACGTCTCAACCTTGCGGACGAGGGACGGCGAGGAGTACTGGGAGCTGTTCTCGTCGTCCTACGGGCCCACGAAGACCGCCGCCGAGGCGCTCGACGCCGATCGCCGCGAGGAGTTCCATCGGACGTGGGTCGAGTTCTTCGAGGCGCTCCGCGAAGGCGACGAGGTCGTGCATCTCCGCGAGTACCTCCTTACGCTCGGCTCGCGACGCTGAGTCACCCATAGCGCCACGCGAGTAACGTCTCGGCCTATGCCGGACGTCGTCACCATGGACAAGATCGTCTCGCTCGCGCGGCGCCGCGGGTTCGTCTTTCCCTCGTCGGAGATCTACGGCGGCCTCGGCTCCGCGTACGACTACGGGCACTACGGCGTCCTCCTGAAGGAGAACGTGAAGGCGCGCTGGCTCGAGGCGATGGTGCGCGAGCGCGACGACATCGTCGCTCTCGACTCGTCGATCATCCTCCACCCCGCCGTCTGGGAGGCCTCCGGGCACGTGACGGGCTTCACGGACCCACTCGTCGACTGCCGCACCTGCAAGCTCCGGTTCCGCGCCGACCATCTCGCCGACCGCGACCACGAGGAGGTTCGCTGCGGTCGGAAGCCCAGCAAGCGCCCGGGCGAGACCCCCGAGTGCGACCTGACGGAGCCGCGCATGTTCAATCTCATGTTCAAGACGCGCATCGGGGCCGTCGAAGAGACCGGCCAGGACGCCTACCTCAGGCCCGAGACCGCGCAGGGCATCTTTGTCAACTTCAAGAACGTCGCCCAGATCGCCCGCCGCAAGCCGCCGTTCGGGATCGCCCAGATCGGCAAGGCGTTCCGCAACGAGATCACACCGGGAAACTTCATCTTCCGCACGCTCGAGTTCGAGCAGATGGAGATGGAGTACTTCGTCGCTCCCGGCGAGGCGGAGGAGTGGTTTCGCTACTGGGTCGATGAGCGCGTGGCGTGGCACCTCCGATACGGAATCCGGGACAGCCATCTCCGCGTGCGGCCGCACGACGCCGAAGAGCTATCGCATTACTCGTCGGCGACGAGCGACCTCGAGTACCTCTTCCCGATCGGCTGGTCCGAGCTCGAAGGGATTGCGCACCGGGGCGACTTCGACCTCGCAGCGCACACGCAGGCGTCGGGAACGAAGCTCGAGTGGGTGGACGGCGAGGAGCGGTACACGCCCCACGTCGTCGAGCCGGCGCTCGGCGTGAACCGCTCGATGCTGGCGTTCATGGTCGACGCCTACGACGAGGAAGTCGTCGCCGAGCGCGAGCGGACCGTACTCCGCCTCCACCCTGCGCTCGCTCCGGTGAAGATCGCCGTGCTCCCGCTCATCGCGCGGAACGAGGACATGGTCGGCAAGGCGCGGGCGCTTTACGAGGAGCTGCGACGCGCAGTCGTGGCCGAGTACGACGACTCGGGGCAGATCGGCCGCCGCTACCGCCGCCAGGACGAGATCGGCACGCCGTACGCGCTCACGATCGACGAGCAGACGCTGGACGACGACACCGTCACGATACGCGACCGCGACTCGCTCGCGCAGGAGCGGATCCCGATCTCGGGCGCCAAGGCTCTCGTGCTCGACAAGCTCTCACAGGACTGGACGACGCCGAGGACCGACTGACCGCTTCTACGCCCGCCGACGCTCCATGAGGCGCTCGTCGGGCTCCGCGAAGCCGAACTTGCGGTAGAGCCCGTGCGCGTCGGCCGTGTGGAGGATCCAGCGGCAGCTCGCGAAAGGGCTCTCCTCGACGCTGAATCGCACGAGCTCCTCGCCCAGCCCGCGCCCGCGGTGCTGCTCGAGAACGTAGACGTCCGCGAGGTACGCGTGCACGTGGCCGTCGGTCACCGTTCGCGAGAAGCCGACCTGCCTGTCGCCGTGGTACAGGCCGACGACGCGGGCAGCGTCGTCGATGAGCTCGTCCTGCACGTCGCGCGAGCGTCCCTGCGCCCAGTACGACTCGCCGCCGAGGTAGGCATGCACCGCCTCGCGGTCGATCCGCGCGGGATCGTCGTCGAGCTCGTAACCGTCCTCGAGATCGCGCTTCACGCCGTCAGCGTTCGCAGGCGGAAGCCGCCATGGAACTCGTACGACGCCACGACGACGGCGAGCGTGTCGCGCAGCGCGCGCTCACCTACTCCCAGACCGTGCGCGTCCGCGAGCGGCTTCCAGATGAGCGCAAGCATGCCGCGGAAGCCGTCCGGCGACAGGAACACGGTCTCGTCCGGCGCACACGGCGAACAGACTGCTCCACCCGCGCGCGGGAGATAGCCGACGAGGCCGTCCACTCCCCCGCACTCGACGCAGCTCTCGAGATGCGGGACGTAGCCGGAGAGCCACAGAAGCTTCAGCTGGAAGGCGAGCGCCAGCGGGTCGAGCGCTGGCTGTCCACGCCTGCCGGCGGGAATCGCCTCCACCGCCTCGAGGAAGCGCGTGAGCGCCTCGAAGGCGCGCTCGTTCCGCTCCTCCTCGACGTAGAGCCGCAGCATCGCTTCGGCGCCGACGAGCCCCACTGAGAGGCGATACGGATCCTCGCGCGTCGGCCGGTGCGCATCGACGAACGAGGCCCCGGTGACCGTATGGAGCTCGCCGGAGCCGTGATGCAAGAGCAGCTCGACGTGCGAGAACGGCTCGAGCCGCGCGCCGAAGCGCGACTTCGTCTTGCGGACTCCCTTCGCCATGGCGCCGACGCGGCCGCGGTCGGACGTGTACAAGTGCAGCACGCGGTCGGCCTCGCCGAAGCGGAACGACCGGAGCACCACCGCCTCGGTCTTGTAGGTCCGCCCCACGCGACCAGTCTACGGAGGGCTCCAGCCGGCCCGACAAAGCGCACGGTGTCCGATGTAAGGTCACCCTTACATCAGAGTCCAGGTCCGGTTATCCTCCTGCGCATGACCACTCGAAGTCACCTGAGGCACTACGGCTGGGCTGCGGTCATCGGTCTGGTGTCGGCACTCGCACTGGCAGCAGCGACCGGTACGGCTACCGCCTCCCCATCGTTGCCCGCGCAACGGCCGAACCTCGCACCGACGAAGACGTACCTCCTCCAGCACACGACAAGGCTCCGCGGCTTCACGACTCGGTTCCAGCGCGAGGCGAATCGATACTTCGCGCTCGCAAGAGCAGCCGACTTCGACCACGCGAGCCTGTGGCAGACCAACCGCTCGAAGGTCAAGCCCGTGCTCGCCCGCTCGAAGGCGCTCTGGATCGAGGGAAACCCGTACTACGAGCGCGTCGAAGGTGTCGTCGCTGGTACGCCGTCCCTGGCCGTCTACGACGTGATTCTCGACGCAGGCTCGAGCGCGAAGGAAGATCCGGCAAGCGCCGTGCCGTTCGATCTGCGACTCGCGGACGGTCGCGTTCTCCGCAAGCCGGGGAACCTCTTCAACCTCACCGAGGGCATGCTCTGGGGCACCCGGCCCGAGTTCACGGCAAGAGGGGTCAAGGCTGATCTCGACGACGACGGGAACATGGAGTTCGGCGAGGCGCTACCTGACGCTGCGGTCTTCAAGGCTGCCGCCGACGCCTTCGCGCGCTACGCGGGCAAGCTCGACCGCTCGGCGAAGGCGTGGAAGCCCACTGCCTCGGACGCGTTCACGGCCGTCGTCGTGATGGTCCCGACGATGAGCGAGTACTTCGGCCAATGGAAGGTCTCGCGGTTCGTGTTGGGCGACCGCGCGAAGGGTGACTCGTTCAACGTCGTCTCGAGGCTTTCGGACATCGGCGACATCCTCGGAGGCCTTCGCGTCATCTACGCCGGTATCCGGCCGGCGATCGCGAGCGTCGACAAGCAACAGGCCTCGCAGACGAAGCAGGAGCTTGACAGTCTGTGGTCCTTCGTATCGAAGCTGCGAAAGCAGGAGAAAGCCGGACGGCGCTTCACGCCGGAGCAGGCCGACGTCCTCGGACGCACGGCCCAGGAGCGGGCCACCGCGATCGCCGGGCAGGTCACGCAAGCGGCGGCTCGGCTCACGGTGAAGATCGCGCAGTAATGGTCTGGCGTGTGCCGGCGGCTGTCGTGGCGGCGGGCTTCGTGCTCGCTGCTTCGGCGTCCGCGACCGAGCCCGCGCCGTGGAAGACGGCAGGCAACGTGAGGCTCGCGCTCTCCGACGCACAAGCGGCGCTCGTGCTCGGGGACGCCGTGACGGCTCGCGAGAGGATCGATGCCGCACGAACGAACGTCGGCATCACGCTCGGCTCCCATCCGGTCGAGCTTCGCTCGGCACTCGCCGCGCTGGACGCGGCCGAGGTCGGGGGCGAGCGGGCGCTCGCGGCAGCTCGGACCGGTGTGTGGTCGACGATCCTCAGAGTGTCGTTTTCGGAAGCCATCCGCGGAGCGGCACGCGGGGACGTCGCGAGTGCACGCAGCTGGCTCCTCGTCCGCGAGTTTCGTCCGCCGACGCGCTTCTCGCGGGCTGCCGCCGATGCCACCGTTGCGCTCGATGCGCTCGCGGACGGTTCGCTCGCACCGCGCGCCGCAGCGACCGCTGTCCGGCGGGACCTCCTCGACACATACGACGCGCGGCTACGGACGACGCTCTCGGAGCTCGGTGACGCCCAGGCACTCGGGTATGCAACGACTCGCGCAGAACTGGGAGCACTTGCGCTCGGGTACTGGACCATCCTGCGACCGGTCTATCGCTCCAGCCACAGTGCCACGGCGACAACCAAACTTGCCCGGTCTTTCGAGGACATCGCGTCCGCGTCGTCGGTCGGACGTATCCCGCGGGCTGCCATGAGCGACGTCGAGCGCGGGCTGGCGGCGTTCCGCGCAGCGCCGCTCTCCGAGAGCGATCTCGCCAGGCGTGCCGGTCAGCTCGAACGCTTCCTGCAACTCGTACCAATCGAGTACGGGCGCGGGGTCGCGGACGGTCGCGTGACGCTCGAGTTCGAGATCCAGGAAGCCGTGACGTTCCGTGACGGCGCCGCGGCCGCTTTCCACGACATCGAGCCGACACTCATGGCGCGCGACGCAGTCGCAACACGACAGCTCGGTGCGGGCTTGGACGAGCTCGAGGTCGCGCTTGCACGCGCTTCGCGAGGAGAGTCGGTGACGTCACCAGACGATGTGGGCGCAGCGACGGAGCAGGCGCTCGCGACCACAAAGGCGCTCTACCCCGAGTCGTGGAAGGAGGCTTCGAAGGCGGCCGACTTCGCCGTCATCGCCGCCACGCTGGATCGCCTCCAGGTGGCTGCTGCAACGGGGGACTGGAAGCAGGCGGAGTCGGCGCGCCTGGAGGCGTACAGCGTCTTCGAGCTCGGCCCAGAGCAGCGCCTGCGCGGACTCGCCCCGGCGCTCTTCCAGGAGGTCGAGGGGTACTTCTGGTATGGCGCCGAAGGCCACGACGGGCTCGTCCAACTCCTCGGTCGGCGCGCCAGCGAGCAGGAGATCGCAGCAACCCGGACGGCGCTCGACGACGCGCTTCTGCGCTCCGAGCAGCAGATCGGCTCCGGCCCGCAGTCGGACGTCTCCGTCGTCACGAACTCGGCGATCATCGTCTTCCGCGAGGGACTGGAGGCCGTCTTGATCCTCGCCGCGCTCATGGCGAGCCTCGTCGGCAGGCAGCGGCACCTGCGCCGGCCGATGCTGGCCGGCGTCGGCTTCGCGCTGATTGCGAGCGCGGTCACGTGGGTCGTTGCGCAGACGGTGCTGACGTCGCTCGCGGCGTACGGCGAGAAGCTCGAAGCCATCGTCTCGCTGATCGCGATCGCGGTGCTGCTCGTGATCCTGAACTGGTTCTACCACCGCGTGTACTGGCAGGAAAACCTCGCGAACCTGCACAAGAAGAAGCGACGCGTTCTCGCGGGCGCCGGGCTCTCGCTCGTCACGGCGCAAGTCGTAGGCCTCGTTCTTCTCGGCTTCTCGAGCGTCTACCGCGAGGGCTTCGAGACCGTGCTCTTCCTCCAGGCGATGACTCTCGAGGCAGGCGCGGTCACGGTGCTCGAGGGCGTCGCGCTCGGCTTCGCCGGAGTCGTAGCGGTGTTCGTGCTCGTGATCGCGCTCGAGCGCCGCCTTCCGCACAAGAAGATGCTCATCGCCACGGGAGTGCTCATCACCTGGGTGCTCGTGGTGATGGTCGGGACGACGGTTCAGACCATGCAGAAGGTCGGCTGGATCGGGGTGACACCCATCGAGGGCCTCGAGCTGCCGTACTGGGCCGGCCTCTGGCTCGGGATCTTCCCCACTTGGCAAGGCGTGATCGCCCAGACCGCAGCGGCCGTGTTCGTCGTCGGCAGCTACTTCGCCGCCGAAACGCTTCGACGTCGCCGTCGTGAAGCGCGCTTCGTCTCGGCATCGTCAGAGGGGCTGGCAGCGTGGGCAGAACCAGGTTCCACGGCCGCCCACGCGCGTCTTCGTGATGATGGAGCGGCATCGGCGGCAGGGCTGGCCGTCGCGGCCGTAGACACGGAACTCGTCCTGCATCCTTCCCCGCGCGCCGTCCGGAGCGGCGTAGTCGCTGAGGGTCGAGCCCTGGCGTTCGATCCCCACTCGCAGAGCAGCACGAATCGCTCGCCGTAGACGCACGACTTCTTCCTCGAAGAGGCTGTTCGCCGGTCGCAGTGGGTTGATGCGTGCGCGCCAGGACGCCTCGTCGGCGTAGATGTTCCCGAGGCCCGCGACGACGCGTTGGTCGAGGAGGACAGCCTTGAGAGGCGCCCTCCTCCGTGCGAGCTGCGCCGACAGCCAGCGTGTCGTGAACCGCGAACCGAGGGGCTCCGGCCCGTTCTTCGAGGCGAGGTAGGGCTCGAGGTCGGCGTCCTCCAGGACGAGCCAGGTCCCAAACCGGCGTACGTCGCGATAGACGAGCCGGGTGCCGTCGTCGAGCTCGACGATCGCCCGTGCGTGAGTCACAGGCGTGAACCCGAAGCTCCCGGTCATGCGCAGATGAACGAGGAGCCCAAGGCCGCTCTCGAGACGCAGGAGCAGGTACTTGCCACGGCGCTCGACCGCGACGATGCGATCGCCCTCGAGCTCCTCGGCGACCTCGAAGAGGTCGTATGGCCGCGTCAACCTCGGGTCGAGGATCTCGACCCGAGCGAGTGTGCGCCCGAGTAGACGTGGGGCGAGCTGCGCCCTGATCGTCTCGACCTCGGGAAGCTCTGGCACGCCACTAGGCGACGACGTCGAGCAGGATGTCGTGATGGCCGTGAGGCGGCTCGTCGGAGATCTCGTATCCGGCGAGCACGGCCTCGGCGGCGCGTCCGGCAGCGTCCTGGTCGCGCGCGTGGACATCCGCCAGCACCTGCCCCTCTTCCACGTGCTGCCCGCGCTTCGCGCTGCAGACGATTCCCACCGAGTGGTCGATCGCGTCATCCTTCGCTCGGCGGCCGGCTCCGAGCTCGAGTGCGGCGACGCCGATCGGAAGCGCCGACAGTCGCCTGACGACTCCCGAGCGCGGCGCCCGCACCTCCCGCCGAACAGGAGCCATGGGGAGCGACTCCAGGTCGGGATCGCCGCCCTGTGCCCGTACCCAGCGGTCGTACGCTTCCCGCGCCGTGCCGTTGGTCGTGGCTTGCAGCGCGAGCTCCCGCCCTTCCACCGTGTCCACGCCGAGGTCCGACAGTGCGAGCAGGCGCGAGCAGGCGTCGAGCACGAGCTCGGTGAAGTCCGGCGGCCCTTCGCCCGTGATCGTCGCCACCGCCTCCCGCACTTCGAGTGCGTTCCCCACGGCCGCGCCGAGCGGCTGGTCCATGTCTGTCAGGAGGCAAACGACCTGACGATCTGCGCGCCTGCCGAGGTCGACCATCTGCTCCGCGAGGATCCGCGCGTCGTCGATCGACTTCATGAACGCGCCGTCGCCGACCTTCACGTCGAGCACGATCGCGTCGGCTCCGGCGGCGAGCTTCTTGGACATGATCGACGAGGCGATGAGCGGGACGATGTCCACGGTCGCAGTCACGTCCCGCAGCGAGTAGAGCTTCTTGTCCGCCGGGACGAGGTCGCCCGTTTGCCCGATGATCGCGAGGCCGACCTCGCGGATCTGGGAGACGAACTCGTCGATCGTCAGCTCGACGCGAAAGCCAGGGATCGACTCGAGCTTGTCGAGTGTTCCGCCCGTATGACCGAGTCCGCGGCCGGACATCTTTCCGAACGGCACACCGCAAGCGGCGACGATCGGCCCGACGGCAAGCGAGGTCTTGTCGCCGACACCGCCCGTCGAGTGCTTGTCGACCACGCGTCGCCCGAGCGCCTTCCCGAGGTCGAGGGTCTCCCCGGAGCGGATCATCGCGTCGGTCAACGCGTGCGTCTCGCGGCCGGTCAGGCCCTTGAAATAGACGGCCATACACCACGCCGCCATCTGATACTCGGGGACGTCGCCGCGCGTGAAGCCGAGGACGAGCTCCAGGATCTCCTCCTCGGAGAGCTCGTCGCCGTTCCGCTTGCGCTCGATGAGATCGACTGCTCGGATCACGATGCTGCCTTCTCCGCGACGAAGACGACGGGGCGACGGCGAACGACGAGCGGCTCCTCGAGCTCGGGAACGCGATGCGCCCACTCTGACAGCCTGATGGACGAGCGCATGTACGCGCGAATCTGGTCCGCGTCGCGCAAGGTCACCGTACCGGACGCGTCGCGGGTCTCTACCGCGCCGAACTGCCGGCCGAGAATCTCGGCGCCGTTCTCGGCGCGGAATGAGAAGTCCCAGCCTTCGACGCCCGCGAGCTCGAGCATCTCTTGCAAGTGGTCCGAGGCGTTCGTCACCGCGACAAGCCGGCCGGTCGGTCGCAGAACACGCGCGAGCTCGGCGATCGCGCGATCGAGATCAGGGACGTGATACAGCATCCAGGCCGCCACGACGACGTCGAACGAGGCGTCCGAGAATGAGAGCTCCTGGACTGTTCCGACACGCGCGTCGACTCCGCGCAGCTTCGCGAGCTCAACCATGCGCTCCGACTGGTCGATGGCGACGACTTCAAGATCCAGTTCGCTTGTCATCCGCTCTGCGAGCTCGCCTTCCCCGCATCCCACTTCGAGCACCGACTGTGGCCGGGCTTCAGCGACCGCATGGAAGACCATCTCACGCGCATCTGGACCAGTGACGTCCGTGTCGATGCGCTTACGAGCTGCGAGTCCGGCCTCGCTCGCGTACTGCTCGCGGACGGCCGCCGGATCGTCGATCCGCGTCACAGCTCGATGACGCGGCCGGGAAGGCGCTTGCCGGGTGACTTGCCGCTCAGCCAGGCATTGACCGTAGCTCCGACGTCCGCGAACTCGCCCTCCTCGTGGAGGCGCCCCGCCGCGTTTCTCCCGGCCGCGTATGCGAGCAGGAGCGCGTGCTCGCGCGAGTGGTCGGTCGACTCGGTGGTCGGATCGCACCCGTGGTCGGAGGTGACGATGAGGAGGTCGCCCGGGTGCAGGGCCTCCAGGATGTCCGGGAGGCGGCGGTCGAAGTCCTGCAGGCAGCGGTGGAAGTTAACGGGGTCGTTGCGATGCCCCCACAGCATGTCCGTCTCGACGAGGTTCACGAAGACGTACCCCCCGTCGACGTTCTCCAGCAGCTCGATCGTCCGGTTGATGCCCTCGACGTTCGATTTCGTCGGGAACGAATCGTCGATGTCGCAGCCGGCGAAGATGTCGGAGATCTTCCCGACGCCATAGACCGTGTTCCCGGCTTCGCGAATCGCGGTCAGGTAGTTCGGGCGGCGCGGCTCCAGCGAGAAGTCGTGGCGGTTCGGAGTCCGCTCGTAGTTTCCGGGCTCGCCGACGAACGGGCGGGCGATGACGCGTGCGACGGCATGGCGTCCGGTCAAGATCCCGCGCGCGACGCGGCAGCCTTCGTACAGCTCCTCGAGCGGGATCGTCTCCTCGTGCGCGGCGATCTGGAAGACCGAGTCGGCCGACGTGTAGACGATCCACTTCCCGGATCGCTGATGCTCTTCGCCGAGCTCCTGGATGATCTCCGTCCCCGAGGCAGGCTTGTTGCCGAGAACGCCACGGCCGGTCTGGTTCATGAACGGATCGATGACCTCGTCGGGAAACCCGTGCGGGTACGTCGGAAACGGCGTCGGCGTGACGATGCCCATGTGCTCCCAGTGGCCCGTCGTCGTGTCCTTGCCCTTCGATCGCTCGAGCAGACGACCGGCCACGGCCGGCGCGCCCGGCTGCGGCGGGCAGCCCTCGAGCGGCAGCACGTTGCCGAGCCCGAGCGCCTCGAGATTGGGCAGGTCGAGGCCGCCGACCGCGCTGGCCACGTTGCCGAGGGTGTTCGAGCCTTCGTCCCCGTACTCCCCTGCGTCCGGCAACTCACCAGCGCCGACGGCGTCGAGCACGATTACGCACGCTCGCGGCACGGCGCTATTCTACGGCGGCTTTGGAGGACGTCTTCGGGCTGGTGCTTCTCGTCGTTTACATCGTTGCAATCGTCGGCCTCGCCGCCGCGATCACTATTGCTGTCATCAAGATCTTCCCGACCGAGCGAACTCCGAAGAAGCCGAACGGTCCGGACGGGTCGGACCAGCCGAAACCCACGAGGGGCGAGGAGAGCGCCGCCGGGCGCCTCTTCCGGCGGGCGAAGCGCGAAAGCGCCTAAGAGCTGCGGCGCCGGAGCGCGAGGATTCGGCCGCCGAGGAGGTATCGAAGGACTCGGACGGTTGAATCCGCCGGCGCTCGGGAGGCGGTGCGGGCGGCGTCGGACCTGCTGCTTGCTCGTCATGCGGAGGCGCTGCAGGCGCTTGTGACGGCGTGGCACGTGGGGCTGGAGCGGGCTCCGGTAGGTGCTCGGAAGGCGCTACGGGAGCAGCGGGCTCGCCTTCCAGAGACGTGACACGCGTCAGGAGGTCGGTCACGAGCGCCTCGATGCGCTCGAGCTGCTGGTCGAGAGACTCTCGGGATCCACCGGCGAGGTCAGGCGACGCCGGCGGCGAGCGCGTCGTCGAGCGGTGTGTACTCCATTCCGTGTGCCTCGGCGACGGCCTCGTACGTCACGAGCCCGCCCAGGACATTCACGCCGCGCGCGAGCTCGGGATTCGCCGTAACCGCACCGACAGTGCCGAGATCCGCGAGCTGCTCCGCGTAGGGCAGGGTCACGTTCGTGAGTGCGCGAGTCGAGGTGATCGGCACGGCACCCGGCATGTTCGCGACGCAGTAGTGGATCACCCCGTCGACCGTGTACACGGGATCGTCGTGCGTGGTCGGCCGCGACGTTTCGGCGCACCCGCCCTGGTCGATCGCGACGTCGACGAAGACCGAGCTCTCCTTCATCGTTGCGAGCATCTCGCGAGTGATGAGCTTCGGCGCGAGCGCTCCCGGGATGAGCACCGCGCCGATCGTCAGGTCGGCGTCCTTGATCGACTCCTCGAGCTGCAAGGCCGAGGACATGAGCAGCTGGACGCGGCCTGACAGGATCTGCTCGAGGAAGCGCATGCGGTCGACCGAGCGCTCGAGGATCGTCACCTGCGCGCCCATTCCGATTGCGATGACCGCGGCGTTGTAGCCGACCATGCCACCGCCGATCACGAGCACCCGCGCCGGTGCGACTCCCGCCACACCACCGAGGAGGATTCCGCGGCCGCCCTTCGGCTTCTCGAGCTGGTCGGCTCCCGCCTGAGCGGCGAGGCGGCCGGCGATCTCGCTCATCGGCGCAAGGAGAGGAAGCGCGCCCCGGTCGGTCTCGACCGTCTCGTAGGCGATCGCGGTGACGCCGGAATCGACGAGCGCCCGCGTGAGCGGCTCGTCCGCGGCGATGTGGAGGTACGTGAAAAGCGTGAGCCCCTCGCGGAGCCACTGATACTCGACTGCGACCGGCTCCTTCACCTTGAGTAGCAGATCGGACCCGGCCCAGACGTCGTCGACGGATGCGATCGTGGCACCTGCGCGCTCGTAGGCCTGGTCGGGGAATGCGCTTCCGACTCCCGCAGTCGTCTCGACCACGACCTCGTGGCCGCCCAGGACGAGCTCTCGTGCTCCCGCCGGAGTGAGCGCGACCCGGTACTCCTGCGGCTTGATCTCCTTCGTGACGCCGATCCTCATGGCGGCGGCAATCTAGCGGGTTTGCAGGGTGTTATGAATCACGGGAGCCAACCAGAGAGGAGCTTCGATGTACACGTGCGGTGTCTGGATCGCGAAGGAGGGGCGCACCGACGAGTTCACGCGCCGCTGGCAGGAGAGCGCCGACTTCGTCGCCCTCAACTTCCCCGATGTGAAGCTCATGCTCCTGCGCGATCGCGAGAATCCGAGAAGGTTCATCAGCCTCGGAGAGGGCTGGAGGAATGTCGAGCAGGTGAAGGCCGCGCGAAGCACTCCGGAGTTTCAGGACGCGCTGGCATCCATCTGGCGGACGCTCGAGTCGGGAGACATGTCGACCCTCGACCTGATCGCGGAGGTCAGCTGAGGCGAGCTGCTTCGACGAGTGCGAGGGTCACCTCGACCATTCCCTCGAGGTCGGCGACGGCGATGTGCTCGTCCGGCGTGTGGATCTCCATCATCCCGTTCGCGAGGTTGACGCACTGCAGGCCCCGCGCGTTGAACACGTTCGCGTCCGCACCGCCTCCGCTGAGCGCGTACGAGGGCGTGTACCCGGCGCGTTCCAGTGCCTCCGCAGCCAGTCGCACGGGTGCGTCGCTCTCGCGAAAGCGGTAGCCGGGGAAGCTCGGCCGCACCTCGGACTCGACCTCGCAGTCGGCGAGGCTCGCCGCAAAGGCCGCGCTCTCGAGCATCTCGCGCGCGAGCGCGACCGCCTTCCGCTCGTCGTGCGACCGCACCTCGGCAGTGAACGTGCACCACTCCGGCACGACGTTGCGCGCGGTGCCCCCGGTGATGACGCCGACGTTCGCGCTCGTCTCCTCGTCGATCCGTCCCAGCCGGAAGTCGGCGATCGCGCGCGAGGCGGCGGCGATGGCGCTGCGCCCGTCCTCGGGGTACATGCCCGCGTGAGCCGCGCGACCGTGGAAGCGGAAGTCGAGGAGCCGTCCGTGTGGCGACCCGAGCACGATCTCGCCTATCGGGGCGCCCTGGTCGTAGACGTAACCCGTCGTGGCGACGAGACGCGCGTGATCGAACGCGTCGGCGCCGCGCAGCGACACCTCCTCCTGGGGTGTGAAGAGGAGCTCGATCCCTGCGTGCTCACGCCCTTCGTCCAGGACACGCCGCACCCCGTCGAGCATCGCGACCACTGCAGCTTTGTTGTCGGAGCCGAGGATCGTCCCGCCTGCGTTGCGCACGATCCCGTCCTCGATGACCGGGTCGATGGCGGCCTCCGGCGGGACCGTGTCCGTGTGCGCGCAGAGGAAGATCGGCGTCCCGCTCCCGCCGTTCGCGGGCGGGAGCCGGCAGTAGATGTTCCCCGTGTCGCCGTCGAGGCGCGACGCGGCGTCGTCCTCGTCCCACTCGAGACCGAGCTCGCTCAGGTACGACGCGACCCGATCGGCGACCGCGCGCTCGGTCCCGGAAGGGCTCGGCAACGCGCAAAGCTCGAGGAAGAGGTCGAGGTAGGGCGACCGGAGCGGCTCCTGCACGGGCCCATCCTACGACGCTCGCCGCAGCGGATCCGGGCCTAGCCCGGAGGAACGCGCAGACGCCGCGCGGACGACTCCTGCGCGCCCGCCGGCGCAGCGAGCAGCAGATCGAGAGCAACGCTGCAGTCAGGAACAGCAGACGCTCACGTGATCTCCACCGCGCGTTCCGACGGGCATGAGGCGTGCGAGCTCGACGATGTCGGCGTTCCGCATGCGGATGCAGCCGTGCGACACGCGCCCGGGCAGGAGCTCCGCGGCCGGCTCGTGCCGTAATCCCGACGTAGCCGCCGGCCGGCCAGTCTGTCAGCGTCGAGCGCGCGCTCGTGCCGAAGGCAACGGGCCCGTAGAAGGAGTTGCTGTAGCGGGTGAGCTGGTTGCGGACGAAGTACGAGCCCGTCGGAGTCGGAGCGGTGGAGGTGCCCACCCGATCCGTGCCCGGAACACGGCACGATTCGCGCGAAGGAGCGTCACCGTGAAGGCATGCGTGTCGACGAGCGTCACCGCAGCGGTTACACGGACGCTCGCCGGGATCGCCGCCCCTGCTCGGTTGGCCCCGGGTCAGCTCGCGGCCGCGCGCACTGCCTGCCGCGATTGCACGCGCTCGAGTGCGGCGACGACGAACTCCCGGAACAGCGGCGCCGGCCGGGTCGGCCGCGACTTGAACTCGGGGTGGAACTGACTCGCGACGAACCAGGGATGATCGGGCAGCTCCACGATCTCGACGAGGCGTCCGTCCTGGAACGTCCCCGACACGACGAGACCGCCATCGACGAGACGCTGCCTGAGCTCGTTGTTCACCTCGTAGCGGTGGCGGTGCCGCTCGTGCACGACCGGCTCGCCATACGCCTCTCTCGCGCGGGTTCCCTCCCCGAGCTCCACAGCCTGTGCGCCGAGCCGCATGGTTCCACCGAGGTCCTCGATCTCCTTCTGCTCGGGCAGGAGGTCGATCACGGGGAACGGCGTCTCGGGATCCATCTCCGTCGAGTTCGCGCCGTCCATACCGCAGACGTGCCGCGCGAACTCGGACACGGCGACGTGCATGCCGAGGCAGATGCCGAGGTACGGGATCTCCTCCTCGCGCGCGACGCGGCACGCGAGGATCTTCCCCTCCCACCCGCGCGACCCGAAGCCGCCGGGGACGAGGACACCGTCGACCTGCTCGAGCTCGTTCACGGCCTCCTCGTAGGACATGTTCTCGGCGTCGACCCAGCGCACGTGGACGCGGCAGCCAGCGTGCACCCCGGCGTGCTTCAGCGCCTCGTGGACGGAGAGATACGCGTCGTGCAGCTTCACGTACTTCCCGACGAGCGCGATCTCGACGTCCTCGCGTAGCTCGCGGGTCTGGTCGATGAGCTCTGCCCACTCGCCGAGCTCCGCAGCGGGCCCGTCGAGCCCCAGCTTCTCGCAGACGAGCGAGTCGAGGCCCTCGGCCTGCAGCACCTGGGGGACGAGGTAGACGTCCGGAACGTCGGGCGAGCCGATGACCGCGCCGCGATCGACGTCTGCGAAAAGTGCGATCTTCTCGCGGATCTCGTCCGAGAGCGGCCCGGTCGAGCGGCAGACCACGACGTCGGGGTGGATACCGATGCGCCGTAGCTCGTTCACCGAGTGCTGGGTGGGCTTGGTCTTGAGCTCCCCTGCGGCCTCGATGAACGGGACCAGCGTCACGTGGAGGTAGACGACGTTCTCGGGCCCGACCTCGCGTCGGAACTGCCTGATCGCCTCGAGGAACGGCAGCGACTCGATGTCGCCGACCGTCCCGCCGATCTCGGAGATGACGACGTCCGCGGGCGAGACCTTCTCCGCCCGGCGGATGCGCGCCTTGATCTCGTTCGTGATGTGTGGGATGACCTGGACGGTCGCCCCGAGGAACTCGCCTTTGCGCTCCTTGCGCAGCACCGCGTCCCAGATCGAGCCGGCGGTGTGGCTTGCGTTCCGCGAGAGGTTCTCGTCGATGAAGCGCTCGTAGTGCCCGATGTCGAGGTCGGTCTCGGCACCGTCCTCCGTGACGAAGACCTCTCCATGCTGGAACGGGCTCATCGTCCCCGGGTCGACGTTCAGGTACGGGTCGAACTTCTGCGCCGAGACGGAGAGGCCACGCGCTTTCAGGAGACGGCCGAGCGACGCGGCCACGATGCCCTTCCCCAGCGCGGAGACGACACCACCCGTGACGAACACGTACTTGGCCACGGGGTCTCACCGTAGCAGGCAACGGTGTCGGAGCCGTGCCTTCGCAGACCGGAATCCGCTGCTCGCGGATTCCGGTCGCGCAAAGATCCCTAAAGGCGTCCGCTTCGCGGCCGCTGCGCTCGTGACCCCATCAACCCTCGCTCAGTGTGGCGATGAACTCCGCGCCGCCTGCCATGCGTTCGATCTCTTCTCGCCGGAGGAGGTCGTCGAGCTCCTCGATGTGCGTGTGCGTCGGATCGCCCGGGACCTTCTCCACCCGGAAGTGGCTGTCCGCCACGCTGGCGATCTGCGGGAGGTGCGTGATCGTGAGCACCTGCGCGCGCTCGGCGAGGCGCTGCAGCGTCGACGCGACGGCATGCGCGGTCACGCCTCCGATGCCGGCGTCGATCTCGTCGAACACGAGCGTCTCGCCGCCCGCAATCGCCGCGAGCGCGAGCGCGATCCGCGAGAGCTCGCCGCCCGAGGCCGTGTCCGCGATGGGCGCGAACGGGAGGCCGGCGTTCGGCCTGATGAGGAAGGTCGCCTCGTCGCCTCCGGTCGACCCGACCTCGCGCTCCCGGAGCTCGACGAGGAACTCGCCGTCGCCCATCCCGAGTGACGCGAGCTCGGTCGCCACCGTCTCTCCGAGGCGCGCCGCATTCGCCGCGCGCGTCTCGCGAAGCGCCGTCGTGACTGCGGTAAGGCGTTCCTCGTTCTGTGCGACCGTCTTCCGTGCCGCCTCGACCGGATCTCCGGCCTCGGCCGAGGCGGCGAGCTCCCGCTGGGCGTCGGAGGCAAGGGCGAGGAGCTCCTCGAACGACGACGCCGCGAACCGTCGCTTCAGGTCGGCGATCGCCTGGAACCGCTCCTCGATCGACTCGAGCGCTCCCGGCTCGGCGTCGAGCGACGCGATGAAGCGGTGAAGGTCACTCCCGACTTCGCGCAGGCGCACGCTGAGATCGCGCAGCTCCTCCGCCGTCATCGCGAGCTCTGGCGCGATGCGCTCGAGCGGCGCGAGCGCTCGCTCTGCGGATGCGGCGAGCGATGCGGCGCCGTCGCCCTCGTCCGGTGCGATCGCGGAAACCGCGGTGCCGGCTGCATCCGCCAGCTCCTCGACGTGGCGAAGCCGCTCGCGGCGCGAAAGCAGCTCCTGCTCGTCACCTCGCTCCATGCCCTCGCTGGCCTCGACGAGCGCCTGCAGCTCGGCGAGGCGAAGCGCGACGGCATCGGCGTCCCGGGTCAGTTCGTCGTAACGGCGACGAGCTGCGCCCAGCTCGCGCCACGCAAACCTGGCTTCACGGCGCCTCTCGAGTTGCTCGGCCCCGCAGAACGCATCGAGGACGTCGAGCTGGAACGCCGCGCGCGCGAGCCGTCGTTGCTCGAACTGGCCGGACATCGCGATGAGCCGTTCCGCTGCCGCCGCGACGTCCTCCCGCGCTACCGCGCGCCCCCACGCGTACGCACGGGTTCGCCCGTCGCCGAACACGCGCCGCGCGATCACGAGCCCGGCCTCCCTTTCCGGCCGGAGCTCCGCGAGGCCGGCGAGCTCCTCCTCGTCGAAGAACCCGTCCGGCACGTCCAGCTCGGCTTCGACGTACGCCTCGTTCCCCTCGGCGCCGACAGCCGAAGCGTCGGCCCTCGCACCGAGCAGGAGCCCGATCGCCTGCGCGAAGATCGTCTTCCCCGCCCCCGTTTCCCCCGTGACCGCGTTCAGGCCGGGCGCGAACGACAGTTCGGCCTCGCGGATGAGCACGAGGTTTTCGATCCGCAGCCTACGAAGCAAGGCGCACCACCTTACACACCCCATAGAAAAGCCCCGCATAACGGGGCTTTTCGAGGGGCTGACTTCTACTCATCGAGGGGGTCAGTCAGGATTTAGTCAGGATCCGACCTGCGCCACAGCAGCCCGCTCCAGCACGTCCGCAACCATCGTCTCCTCGCTGCGCGCGTCCCTCGCGTATGCCCTCATGCTGAACTCGGCGGAGGTGTGACCGAGCAGCTGCGCCACCGTTGTCGGTGCGAGCTGGAGATCGGTCGCGACCATGCTCCCGAACGAGTGCCGCAGAGAGTGCAGGCTCAGCCTCGCATCCCCGAGATCGAGGCCCGCTCGGTCGATGGCCACTGCGACCTCGCTGCCGCACTTGGGCTCGCCGTGTGGGAGTTGGAATCGCGACCTGTTGGACGAGCGCGAACCTGGTCGGCCTTCAAGGCTTCCGCTTTCTCTCCTCGTGGCGCGAACGGCTTGGGCGGAGCTCGGTTCCGGCCCGACCGACTACCTATGTAGGTGTTCCGGCTCCGACTGGTAGGACAAGTCCGCGTTTGCCACGACAACTCGGCCCGTCACCAGAACGGCCGCATCGGCGTCGATGTCACCGTCTGGATGTGCGAAGGCGATCTCGCCCGCAACACGTCGGACGACTTTGCCCTTCGCCGTCAGCTTAGGTTCGTACAGTCGTTGCGCGGCATCGAGCAGGATGACACCACGTGTACCCGCCCGCATCGTCCGGACCGTGTGTGTCGGAAGCCAGAAGCCGTACGCGTCGGGGGCGGCCGTGACGAGCGCTTCCGACCGGAGCGCCGGAGACACCCGCTTCGCCACTACCGAGAACATGTCGTGGTCGCGGTTTCCCGGAACCTGACGGAGAAAGCCGGTCACGACCACGACCGCAATCAGCCCGAGCGCGAGAGGCCTCGTCCAGCGCGACAGCGAAGTCACGGATACTCCGACGAGAACTGCCGCCGCCGGGAGCAGGGTGCTGAAATAGCGCTCGAGGGACGGATTCTTCAGCACGTACACCGCGCCGAGCAGGAGAGTGGCGCCTACCACGAAAGCCGCCGTCGCGCTGCGGCTCTCGTCCCTGATGAGCAAGACGACACCGGCCGCCGCAGCCAGAACCAGGAGCGGCCAATCGTTATGCCAGAGGGCGGACGGACCTGGCTCGGTGAGGATGGCGAGTCCGCCCGCTCCGAGTCCGGCAATCGCCGCGTAGCGGAGATACGCAAGAGGAGCGATCGTCGCAAGCCACGCGGTAACGGCCAGCACTGGCACGAGCGACACGAGCCGCCAATCCGGAACCGGCAGCGGGGTACGCAGCGCGGCGAAGACGAGCGAGACCACAACGATCGCCGCGGGCGCCGCCCGTCCCAAATCCTTGCGTGTGCCCTCGGTTCGCCAGGCGACGATGGCCGCCGCGAGTGCGAGGACGATAGTCTCGGGCCGCGCCGTGATCGCCAGTCCGGTCAGGAATCCGCCAAGACCTGGTCGACGATGAACGAACGCGAGCGCAGCAGCGAGCACGAGCGCCTGTGCGAGGGGATCGGGACCCGAGAACCCGGACCAGAACCCCAGGCTCGGGCTCGCGAGCAGTAGCAGGCCTGCGGCCATGCCGGCAAGCCTCGAACCGCTGAGTGTAGAGACGAGAAGCGCCAGGAAAGCAACTGCTGCAGCGGCGGCGATGGCAGTAACGATGCGGGCTGCGTCGAGCCAGGAGAAACCGAATGCATGCGCTGCGGCGACGAGCAGCGGGAATAGCGGCTTGACCGCGGCGTCCGGACTCGGCGCGAAGGCGTCTCCACCCGGCCCGAGGACCGTCGTCGGCTGGAGGTGCTCGCCGATCCCCCTGGCCATCAGCAGGTACTGGTAGCCGTCCGGATACAGGAGAGCGGCATGGTGCTGGCTGAGCCGGACCACAACTGCAAGCGCGAACAACGCAACGAACGCGAGCGCGGCCAAGACGGCGGACCGCCTCATGCCGGCCCTCGGTGCAGCCGAACCCGCTCGGCAAGGAACCCCGCGGTCTCCGCGGTCCTGTACAGATATACGCGATCGCGGGTGAGAGCGTAGAGACCGAGACGAACCGGGACCGCCGCGAGCAGGCGAAGGCCCACGATCGCAGAAGCCTCTGTTGCACGCGCGCGCGAGACGCCCGCCCACCAGAGGCGCCGCCAGTAGTAGCGCGATGTGCAGCGCTCTGCATGCACGGTGTGGTCGACGCCTGCGGAGGGCTCGAGCCAGATCATCCAACCTGCCCGCCAAATGGACTCGGTCAACTCCCATTCCTCCCCCGAGAGCAGCGTCTGGCCGGAGCGCCCGAGCGCTTCCGAGAACGGTCCCGCTCGAAGGAGTGCCTCCTTCCGGAAGGCGATGTTCGCTCCAAAGGGCCATTCGAGCTTCGACCGGGCCTCACGCCCGATCGATCCAAAGCGGGTGATACCCGCGAACTGGAGCAGCCGGTCGGAGAGCCAACGCGGCCTTTGAGCAGTCCGGAAGGCGGCGCGGCACGACCCTCCGACACAGCCGATCGCCGGGTCCATCTCGAACGGGGCCGCGATGCGTCGAGCCCAGTCGGGATCGGGCTCCGTGTCGTCGTCGAGAAAGGCGATGAGCTCGCCGCTGGCTGTTGCCGCACCTCTGTTGCGTGCACGGGACAGGCCGGGGCGGTCCTCGCGCACGTACTTCATGTTGGACGGCCGCGGCTCGACCTGCTCGACGCGGTCGCGCAACGGTGGGTCCGACGCCGAGTCCACGACGATCACCTCGACCGGGTCTTCGAGAGCCGCGAGGCCCTTGAGGCATCGCTCGAGATCGTGCGGCCGGTTGTGCGTGCACACAACGACGCTCAACCGCAAACTAGACATCGAAGACCTCACGAAAGAGCGCCGCGTGGGCCGCGGCAGAAGCCTCCCACGTCAGCTCGAGCGCCCTGCGCGCGGCCGCCTGTTCGAGTGCGCTCCGCACGGTCCCATCAGCAAGCAGCTCGAGCTCCGTCCGAATCGCGCGCTCGGTTCCTTGGCAGTAGCGCACCGCCTCCCCTCCCACCTCGGGGATCGACCCGGTAGGCGTCGCGAGGACGGCACGGCCTGCACCGAGCGCATCGAGGAGGGGGCCGTTCGTCTCCCCGACCGAGCGCGAGCGCAGGACCAGGATGCAGTCGCTGGCGGCCAAGCAGGCGCGGTAGTCGGCATCGTCGGGAAAGCGGAGGACGCCCGCTCCTGCCTTCTGCGCCTCCTGCGCCGTTCGCTCGTCGGTGACCTTGCCCGCGATCAGGAGGCGTAGGCGCTCGGCGGCGAGCAGCGGGCGAGCCGCCTTGACCACTTCCGACACCAACTTCGCCCGCTTGAGAACGCCGGGCAAGAGGAAAAGGGGCGGGCCCTCCTCGAGCCCGAGCATGGCCAGTGCTTGCGAACGAGTGAGCGTGGGCGCCGGACTTGCGGGATGGGGCACGACCTCGATTAGCGCTAGGGCGATCCCCGCCTCCCGTGCGAGCAGATCGGCGGCGAAGCGCGAGTGACAGACCAGGCGCGCCGCGCGCGCGACCGCGAAGGGATAGACGCCGCGGCGGTAGAGCGGCGTGAGCGCGCGCGTGCGCGGGAGAACGTCATGCACTGTCAGGAGATACGGTCGCCGCTCGCGAGCGGCCTGCCAGACGACTCGACGTGAGGAGTTGCCGAGATGGAAGTGGGAAAGGGCATCCGCGGCCGGGGCCGACGCGGGGAGGTACTGCGATCCCTGCTCCTGGCAGGCGGCAGCCAGGCGCACAACGTAGCGGGAGATGCCAAGCGACCGGGGCTCGTGGACGCCGTACACCCGCAGGGTGTTCATCCGCCCTCCCCACGGGAGGATTGCTCGGAAGCAGCCGCTAGCGACCGGTTCGCACGTGCGCGAGGAGGGAAAGCCTCCGGGAACAGTTTGCGCCGGTCGAGCTTGAAGAAGTAGTACTCGTTCTGGTGCCCGAGCGGGGTCGCGATCTGCTTGAGCCGGTCGATGTAGGCGTCGACTTGGCCGACGTCGGCCCAGCTGTCGATTACGTAGGGGGCGCCGAAGGACGAGAAGCGGTCGAGCGTCGGCAGCTGCATCATCACCCCACGGTTGGCGACGATGTAGCGCACGCCGCGCCTCCACATCTCCTGCCCGGTCGCCTGCATCTGCTGACCGAGGTAGAGGCGGTGCATGAGCAGGTAGCCGCGGCGAGCGGGCCGAAGTTCCGTCGCGCTCGTCAGGTGCCAGGTGGTCAAGGTCAAGGTGCGGTCGCCCAAGGGGAGGATGAAGTAGGAGGAAGCGGGGTCACTCGCGACGAGCACCCGGGAGGCCTGCGGCAAGAAGCGGTTGAAGGTCCAGCCGGCCTGCAGCTGATCGCGGAAATAGGTGACGTTGGTGGGCAGGAAGACGAGAGTGCAGAAGGCGAAGGCCGCCGAGCAGACGAGCGTGCCGACGGCGACGCTCCGGGCGACCACCCAGCGCCGCTCGGCGAGAAGGGCGGCAATGCCGATCGCGAACGGCACCTGCGCGAAGAGCGAGAAGCGATGCCAGAGCGGGACCGGCAGCCCGCTCGCGCCGGCGGCCCCGATCGCCAGACAGCCGAGCGCCCAGAGCAGGGGGAGTGGCTGCCCACGGCGAGCCAGTCGCGCCATTCCCACCAGCCCGGCCAGAGCGGGAGCGATCAGCAGCGGCCAGAAGGGCAGGCTGGCTCCGTTCCAGTAGAGCGCCTGCCGGTTCGAGCTGAGGAAGGGGTCGGGGTGCGCGAGCAGCCAGATCTCTCTGCCCGCAAGCGCGGCTGTCAAGAGCAGGCCGAACAAGGCGAGCCCCAGAGCCGCCCGGCCGGAGTCGAGGTTGCGTACCAGGCAACGGGGGGCGGAGAGCAAGCGGCCCTGGGCGAGCCGCGGGCGCAGGCGGAGGATGACATAGGCGAGGAGCGGTAGTAGCGCCAGCACGCCAACAAGCACGCGGCCGTTGAAGCCACCGACTTCCATCGCTTGCGAGAGGTTGTAGGCCGGCCACAGACTCGCAAGCAGGAAGCCGCTCACGAGGGCCGGCGGCGTTAGTCGCCAGCGCCGTCCGCCGCGAACGACGTCGACGACGGCAAGAGTGGCGGCGAGCGCGGCCAGACGGACGCCTGTGAAGGGATGGGTGATCATCACCGCGGCGACCGCCTGCGTCGCCAACCAGAAGCGCGGCGCCGAGAGCTCGGCATCGAGAGCGACGAGCGCATAGAGAAGCAGGGCGACCGCCAGCTGCTCGCCATGATCGGCAGTGCTCATGAACCCGTGCGCGCTCATGTCGCCGGGGCTGATCACGAGTGCCGGACCCCAGACAAAGGGGAGAACGGCGACCGCGAGCCAGGCCGTCCGCGGGGAACCGCCGACCCTCCGCGCCCAGAGATAGAGGGCGTGAAAGATGAGCAGCGTGACGAGGGCACCCTTGAGCGCCAGCAGCTGGTAGGCCTGCGTCACTCCGATCAGGTCGGGCCCGACCTGGCCGTGCTCGGCGAGCCAGCGCCAGACGAAGGCCAGGAGCTGCACGTCGGGCGTCGCGTGCGCGACGTTCACCTTCCCGGAGCCGAAGACGGAGGGCGGCGACTGGAAGGGGCGAAGCGCCATCGAGCGCAGCAACTCCATGTAGGTCGGGGTATCCGCGATTACCCGCAGTCCGTAACGCGTACGCACCGCCCACAGCTCGAGCAGGAGCGTCCACACGATCACAGCGCTGCCCAGGAGGCCAGCCGCCGACCAGCTGCGGCTGGGGGCGCGCTCGCCCGTGGCGATAAACTCATGGCGCAACTGGGCCTGAAGGTGCTCGACCCGGGCGACGAGCGCGTACGTACGCTCTTCGGCAGCAGCAAGTCTCTCGAGGAAGCGCTCTACAGGGTTCTGACCCGCGCTCGTCCCTCCCGGATCCGCCGGATCTATTGCGCCGCGACCAAGATGTTTGGTGTCTGGATCGCCAACGACGCCCAGCGTCGGCGGCGACCGAAGCGGCGTCTCGTTTGCGTCAGCGGCTTGCTCTACCATCGGCACCCCTGCTTATCGGCAGCGGCTTCGCGAGCGTTGATCTCGCGCGGCGTGGGGTCTGCGTCCGAGCGGCGCAGCGCGCTCGGCCTACGTCGTGGCAGCGCTCGAGGCCTCCCCTCGCCGCCGCAGCGCATGGACGTCGAGCGCGAGAAGACCAGGCAACGAGCGACGCGCAACGTGAGCGAGGAGGAGGAAGCCGACAAGCTCGCAGCCGACGGTCGCCAACGCAGCGCCCACGGCTCCAAGCGACGGCACGAGCAGCGCAAGCACGATGAGATTGACGGCTAGAGATGCGGCGACTTGCACCCCGAGCGGGCGGAGTCGACCGACGCTGAGGAGGGCGATTCCAATCACGCCGCTCGACGTGATGAGAGGTATGCCAAGGCACAGAACGATGAACGGCGTGCCCGCATCCGCGTACGTCGAGCCGAGGACGAGCGGTAGTCCGATGGGTACGACGGCGGCAGCGGATGCCGAGAGCAGCACGGCCACGACGAACGACCACGCGAGCGCTCGACGCGCGCACGAAACGAGTGCGTGCAGGTCGTCCTCGGTGGCGAGTCGAGGCAGCAATGCGGTCGTCACCGCATTCGGAAACATGAGCATCCCGAACGCGATGCTTGCGGCGACCCCGAACGCGGCGGTCTCTTCGGCGTCCGCGATCGCGGCGAGCACGAGCGTTCCCGACCGGTAGTAGGCAACCGTCGCGAGGGCGAGAAGGCCGATGGGCGCCGCCTGCCGGAGCGCAGTTAGCGGCCCGATACTGCCCCCGAAATCGGCGAGTTGAGGGATGCGGCGAACCAGCGGCGCGAGCGTCATGAGGGTGATGACGGCAAGCGCGGCCAGAAGCAGGTCCGCACGAGGGGCGAGCACCGAAATGGCTATTGCAGCAGCAACGGTGAGTCCGGCCGCGGCGAGCCGCTGGGTTGCTTCCGGCCGAATGTCCTGGCAGGAGCGGTACAGGCTGAGCACCGAGACCGCGAGCGCACCCGCGACTCCGAGGGCAACGACCGCGAGTGCCGTGAGTGGTCGTGCGACGACGAGTCCAACGAGCGGCGCCGCGACGAGTAACACAACTACAAGGGGCGCGCGCGCCGTGAGCAATCCGCGGAAGAGCACGCCTCGCCGCTCCCTGCTCTTTGCCCCGTCCCGTGCGAGGAGCGTTCCTGCGCCGAAGTCGAGGAGCGACGCGAGCAAGCCTGCGGCGGCGAGCCCGGCTGCCAGCACCGCAAACTCGGAGACAGAGAAGAGGCGCGCTGCGACCAGTATGAGCAGGAAAGCGCCAGCCTTCGAGGCGCTATCGCCCGCAAGCGCAAGGGCTGAGTTCTGCCTGAGTCCGCGCCGCCTCATGCCCGGAGTTGGCGAATCGTTTCGTCGAGTAGAGCGCTGTATCGATCAAACGACGTCACGCCCGCCGCTGCGCGCACACCGGCGCCTAGGTCGACGTGACGACGTGCCATCTCCTCGATCGCATCGGCCAGATCCTGTGCATCGGGCTCGCACAGGATCCCGTCAATTCCGTGCTCCACGGCTGCTGGGAGACCGCCTACACGCGTGGCGATGACCGGGCACCCGTAAGCGAACGAAAGCTGGACGACACCGGACTGGCTCGCCGAGCGGTAGGGAAGAAGCGAGGCATCGGCCGCGCTGAAGAGAAGGGCCGCCTCCTCGTTGGGAATGAACCGGTCGCGAAACTCGACCCGTCCGTTGAGTCCGAGTTGCTTGGCCCGCTCCCGCAGCTCCTCGCCCGATGCCCAGGAGCAACCAGCGATGACGAGTCGCACCCGAAGGTCCGGGTCGACCCGCGCAAGCGCCTCTAGCGCAATGTCGACGCCTTTGTACGGGCGGATCGATCCAAATGTGAGGAGCAAAAGATCAGGCGTTCCGTGACGAGTTCGCTCCGCAGCGGTTTCATCAGCTGATGGTGACGGAGCGAAATCGCGCGGCTCAAAGCGCGGGTGAAACGCTTCCAACATTGGCGTGGAGCCGAGGCCGAGGGACGCGAGCTCAACTCGCTGCTGTGGTGCGTGGGTGACGAGTAGGTCGGCGTGTCGGAGCGCAGCACGAGACAGCCATCGAACGCCGGGGACAGACTCGTGCGGCGCGACGTTGTGACAAATAACGACGCGAGTCGTCTCTTTCGGCATGTGGCGAAGCAGATACCGGTACGGCGGAGTCATCACTGGGTGAAGCCACGGAAGGATCACCGCCTCTGCCCCGAACTCGGCAACGCGTCGCACCGCCCGCCGCCAGGTGCGCGGGTCGTTCCAATCGAGGATGAAGGACGCGGCCGGACCCTCTGCGTGAGCTGACGAAGTATCAAGCATCTGTCCCCGATAGAGCAGCGGCGGATACAGACGCCGCCAACTGAGCACCTCGACGGGCGCAGTACGCGCCATCGCTCTTGCCATCGCGCCGTTGAACTGAGCTACGCCGGCGGCGAGCGGATACACCGCAGCGATCAGAGACTTGCGAACATCGGCGGCCACAGCTTGGGCCCCTCAGTGCGAGCCGACACCGATCGGCTCTCGTGCGGACTGGTCGAGCAACGCCACATCGCTCACCTCGACCAGCAGGCCGTGCCCAACCAACAGATCGTGCTCGATCCGTCTGGTGGAATAGAGGACCTCTTCGAGCAGGCGGTGGCTCGTACTGATGCCGTCGGCGATCAACCCCGAGACGAAGAGTCCCATCGAAAGTACAAGCGTGAGCACCGCGGCAAGCAGCGCAGGAAGATGCATGCCGCCCGACTGGTATCCGAAGAAGAACCAGCCGGTCAGGACGAGGCTCAGAGCGAACGTGACGATTGCGGCTCGCCCGAAGACCGTTAGTGGATTCGTATGCAGCATCGTCCGAAACGCCTGGCCGCCGGCGTGTCCGACATAGCGCGCGACGGAGCGCGTCATCCGCGATTCACCGTTGGTGCGTGGCAAGGCCGGCACGGTCACCTCGGAGACGGCCAGTCGCATGCGTGCAGACCGGATCAATGTCTCGAGCGTGTAGGTGAATTCGGAGATCACGTTCAGCCGCAGGAGCGCCTCGCGGGAAAAGGCCCGATATCCGGAGGTTGCGTCGCTGATGGCCATTTTCGTCACCCGCCGGAACACCCAGGATCCGACCTGGTTGCCATGGCGGCGCACGCGCGAGATCTCGGTTGCGTCGGCGAGCGGTCGCACCGCGACAACGACGTCCGCTTCGCCGAAGATGATCGGCGCGACGACGCGAGGGATATGGGACGGATCGTGTTGTCCATCACCGTCGAGATGGATGACGACGTCCGCTCCGGCCGAGAGTGCGGCGTTCATCCCGGTCCTGAAGGCGGAGACGAGGCCGCGATTGCGGCGATGGCGCTCGACCTGATCCGCCCCCGCAGCGCGCGCTACGGTCGCGGTTCCGTCGCTCGATCCGTCGTCGACGACGATGACCTTGACCTTCCGCACGTGTGGGATGCGGCGAGGTACAGCAGCGACCACCGAGCCGATGGTCGCCGCCTCGTTTAGCGCGGGTATGACGACCGCAAGTGTGTGGCCGCCCCCTCGCGCTGCCGGGCGCAGCGGTCGCCCAGACGTTGTCACGTTTCTAGCCTCGGGAAACGCTTTCGACGCTGCGAACGACATCGAGCCGGTCCACCCAGGCTTGGTCGAATCCGGGTCCGCCGTTCACGACGTCGCGGCGGCCATCGCGCGTATAGAAGCGGTCGTTTCCGGGACCGCCGACGACGCTGTCGCGACCCGGCCCGGCGTAGAGCCGATCGTTACCAATGCCGCCGTTGAGAACGTCGTTCCCACCGCGGCCATAGAGGATGTCGTTCCCGCCTCGTCCGAGGAGCACGTCATTGGCGTTCGTGCCAGTCAGGGTCTCCGAGCCGCTAGTCCCGGCGTAGAACGCCGGGGGCGTCACGGTCAGTTTCGCGCCGCTCCGCAGCGGAGTAGCCGCGATCGCGACTCCGGCGAAGGCAAGGACAATGAGCGTGACGGCACCTGGGATCTTGAGCGATTGCACGGCGGGCCTCCGTTGAGCCGAGAGTGGGTTGATGCGGGGCCCAGCGGTTATCGAGATGGCTCGAGGACTTCGTGACTCCTCGAACGAGTGAGTTCAGCTGAGACGAAGGTCAGTTCGATTGTGCGCGGGCTATAAACGCCGCGATCGTCTGCGCGAGATTCGGCGGGTAGGCAACTGGAGTCGGCCATCCGCGACGTCCACGGAAGAGGTCGAGGCTCCCGCGGTCTCGGCAATTGGGACTCCGATAGCGGAGATCTTGGCTGCGGTAGTAATAGGCCCAGTACTCGCGGGCCATGGCACGGGCAAAGCTCGAGCCTGCTCCGAGGCTCGAAGCGGCGAAGGCGTCGAGCTGCGTTGCCAAACAGTCGGCTTCGGCCTCATCGATAACGCCGGCAAGGTGCATCGATTCGTGCCCGAGCACATGGACAGCGAGGAGCGTCGAGCCCCAGTCGTCGCATTCGCCGAGCACCGGGACCTGTAGCTGCACCCTTTGCTGTTCCCCGTGTCGACTCGTACGACGCGTCTCCCACCGTTTCGTGGCTCCGTGGCTGCAGACTCGCGTGCCGGATTCCGTCGGCTTCGCCAAGAAGGAGCCTGCAAAGCGGCAAGTCCTCGGGGAGAAAGTCGCGCCCCCGTCAGGAACCAGAGCGCCGGAGCGAGAGTCCGACCGGAGAGGGGTCAGCGCCCACGTGTTGTCGGGATCGAAATCGTGCTGCGCGGCAAGAGACCTCCATGTCACACGGTCTACGCAGTCGATCGAGACCCTGCGGCCGGCCAATGTCGTGGCAATTCTCGACGCCGCGGCTTCGAGCGATGCTTCGCTCTGGGACTGGCCCGACCGTGCCGGCATTGTGCCCCCCATGGCGGGCCCAGAGATGCCCAGTACTACGAGCAAAAGCGCCAGTGAACGCCGTCTGGCGAGAATCGCACCCTCTCCCCGTTGGATCCCAACCGGGCCTCCCCAGGCCCGGTAGGTCACACTGTCGTCGGAACGGGAGCGCAGTCAAGCGTAGCACCGCGTCGTCCTGCCTAGATCGACGCACGCCTTCCAGGGCGCGGCTGCAGGAACGCGCACGGCCGGGGGTCCCGCGGCAAAGGGGATCGGCCGATGGTGACCACTTCGAACGGCTTACCGTCGACCTCAACGACGTCTCCCGGGCGAGAGCACGACTCTTCGGACTCGGACAGCTTGTAGCCGTCGGTTCCAGCAATGAAGCGGACGTGTCCGGCCACAAGTGCCGCCGACGCTCGATGCTCATGCTCCCGCTCGACTGCTAGCTCTCGCTCCATGAGTGCGTCACGCATGCCCGAAAGCTGCGCTGCAGCGTCCGCTAGACGGCGATCGCGCTCATCGATGCCCACGCGGAGCTCCTGGAGTTCCCGCTCCAGTGTCGTGACCCTCTCATCCCTCGTCCTCAGCTGAGAGTCGACCTCGAGCAACTTCGTCGATGCCGCGTCCGCTTGCAGCTGCACGCGCGAATGTTCGTGTTGGAGCTTCGACAGCACCAACTCCTTCTCCGCGAGCAAGGTCTCTCGTTCGGAAAGCGTCCGCACGAGCCCGTCGGCCTCAGCACGGAGTTGAGCAAGCTCGTCCCGCAGCCCGGTCAAGTCAGAGGCGATGGACGTGAGACTTTCGTCGCACTCGGCGAGCTTCCCAAGCTGGGACTGGAAGACGCTCTCCCGCGACGCAGACGCGAAGGGCGAGCTCACCCGCCTTCTATCGGCCACGGGCCCGATCGCCTCAAGGCTGATGCGTACGACGTCCATCGCCGATGCCGGTCGGCACGGCCGCCTGCGGTTGGATCGCCCGCGCGCCGGTTACCCATTACGAGGGCTGGGAAGGGGACGACACTCTCCGAAAGGTTTGGACCCTCCTCGCCGAACTCAGAGAACGTGCGAGACGCTCTGCTCACCGTGCTGCGCCGCTATCCGTCGGCCAAAGAGCATGCACTCTCGGTCCTCAACCGAGCGAACCTGCTGCTCGTGGATTATCCCGTGCGGCCCGAGCCGCGCTATGGCTGGGGAAAACCACCACACGCGGGGCTCGAGGAGATCATCGGACGAGATCGCGAGCGCTACGCCCGTACTATCAGCTCCTTCACGCAGCACGCCGCCGAGCTTCAGCGAATCGAGCAAGAGCCCTCGAATCCCACTGCGCCAGCCTGGCGAAACAGGTTTACGTCCGGACTCGACGCGATCGCGCTCTATAGCTTCGTGTGCGAGCGACAGCCACGGCTGTACGTCGAGATCGGATCGGGTAACTCGACGAAGTTCGTGCGGCGCGCGATCGTGGATCACTCCTTGCAGACGCGCATCGTCTCGATCGATCCCCACCCGCGCGCGGAGGTGGATGCCATCTGTGACGAGGTGATCAGGTCGCCCGTCGAATCCGTCGATCTCACCGTCTTCGACCGCCTCGGCAGCGGCGACTTGCTCTACGTAGACAACTCCCATCGTGCATTCATGAACTCAGACGTCACCGTGGTGTTCGTGGACGTTCTGCCACGGCTCGCGCCTGGCGTGCTCGTCGGGCTCGACGACATCTACCTGCCGTTCGACTATCCACCCGAGTGGCGGTATCGCTACTACTCGGAGCAATACCTGCTCGCGTCGCTCCTTCTCGCGGGCGGCGACAGGCTACGCATCGAGCTCCCGTGCGCGTACGCCGGCCAGGATCAGGAGCTTCGTGATGTGCTGCGAACCGCGATAACGGCTGGTCTTCCGCTGGACGGCACCTCGTTCTGGGTCGAGGTCGCGCGGTGAACTCGACCCGCTCTATTTCGAAGGCCGGCCGGTCCGTCCGTCACTTACCGCAGGTCAGCACGAGGGTCGCTCCAGACGCTACAGATCCGAGTCCCTGTTCCTCTTCTCCGGCTGGAGTGATGCCCAGCGCGACGTCGTCGCCGCTGTCGCGCGCCAAACGGTAACGGCGAGGGATCGTGAGCGGGACTACCGCAACCGACCTCCGGACGCTCTTCGCTCCCGAGCTCGTCGAGGCGCTGGAGCGACTCGTGGACGAGCGTGTAGCCGCACCCTCGCGGAACGTCCGGCGGACTCGGAGCCCACCTGGCTTTCACTCTCCGAGGCAGCCGAGTACCTGCGAGTCTCCCTGCGCACCAGCGCTCGCCTGCGAGGGCAGGGCAGTCTGCGCGTGTCGCATGTTCGGCCGGCGCGTACTCGTGAGCCGTGCCCATTGGACGCCGTCCAGTTACGCCCTGACGGAGAGCACTGAATCCCTCGATCGAGTGATCTTCTCCCCCGAAAGGATGACTTCCCGCCACCGCTACCCATGATGCGGTTGTGAGGGATTGGGGGCGGACTGATCGCGGCGGCGCCCTGCCTGCTGAAGAGCGGCAGGGCGCGCCCTGTCCGGGATCCCGATGATCTCCAGACTGCTCAACGGCATAGCGCGAGGCTGGCAGAGGGGCCTCGCGCACGCCCTTCTCTGGCTCATCTGGGCGACGGTGATGCTCGGATTGCTCCTCGTGCCGGTCGAGGCGGAGGGCTTCCACTACGACGACGTGCATGTGGCGACGCTCGCGTGTGTGCTGCTCATGGTCGCGCCGATCGCGGGCTGGCTACGAGGACGGGCTACGGCTACATCCACGACCCTGACTAGCCCTGACCGGGCATACGAACCACTGGGATAGCCGTCCCTGATGGCAGGCCCGTAGTCACGAATCCAGTCACAAAATCCTTACTGCTGCCGTCATCTGCTGGCAGCCCACTCCGCGCAGGATCGTCACAACCATGCGGGTTTGACGCCTGCTGACTGCTCCTGGCAGCTCGCGCCGCTCGCCTACGAAGCAAAGCTCTGGCGATAGCGACGCACGAACGTCGCCTCGGGGAGGGTGGCGAGGAGCGAGCGCTGGGGGCCGATCCGCACAACTGCGCGGTCGGCCTTCCCGAGCGTCGACACGCGGTGACCGTCGACGAGGACGCCCGCCTCGACGTTTGCCGAGCGGTTCCAGACGATGACGTCCGCGCCTGGCGGGATGACGAGCGGACGGGCCTGCAGCGAGTGTGCGGCCACGAACGTCAGCGCGATCGCCTCGAGCCCCCACATGAGCACCGGGCCGCCGTTCGAGAGGTTGTACGCGGTCGAGCCGGACGGTGTGGAGCAGATGATCCCGTCGCACGGCTGGCGTCCGAGCTCCTCGCCGCCGACTGCGAGCTCGAGCTCGATCATGCGCCCGAGCGAGGCGCTTGCGACGACGACGTCGTTCACCGCGACCGTTCGACCGTCCGGATGCTCGAGATCGAGCGTGGGCAGCTCGACGACGTCGTACCCGCCGGCGAACACGCGCGCGAGCCCCGTCTCGAGGTCGCGGCGGCCCATCGAGCTCAGGAAGCCGACGCGACCGAAGTTGACGCCGATCACCGGCACTCCGGCCCCGAGGAACCGGGTCAGCGTGCGGAGAACCGTGCCGTCGCCGCCGAGGACGACAGCGAGATCCGCAGCCGACGCGTCGGCGGCTGCGTCGACGCCGTGCTTCTCGCCCTCCTCGTCCGTGAACAGGAGCTCCACGCCGTGCTCCTGTGCAACGGCCTGCAGCCGCGCGAGCCCGGAGCCGATCTGGCCAGGTGTGCCGTGCGTCACGACGGCCGCACTCGTCACGCGCTTACCCGACAGCGTCGGCGATCCAGCGGTCGATGTCATCGGGATTCGGTTCGCCGGGTCGATGCTCGAGGTGGAGGAAGAATTCCCGGTTCCCCTTCGGACCGGGCAGTCCGGAGTCTACGACTCCCAACGTCACGGCATCCCAGGCACGCGCGGCTTCGATGACGCTTTCGAGCACCTTTTGTTGCACGGCGGGATCGCGGACGACGCCCTTCGCCACCTCGGTCCGCCCGGCTTCGAACTGCGGCTTCACGAGCACCAGCGCCTCCCATCCTGGCGATGCAAGCCGGAGGACGGGAGGCAGCGCCTTCGTCACGCTGATGAACGAGACGTCGGCGACGACGAGCTCCGGGGCGAACGGCAGCTCGGTCAAGGTGCGTGCATTCACGCGCTCGAGCACGGTGACGCGAGGATCCGAGCGGAGCCGTGGATGGAGCTGTCCGTAGCCGACGTCGACCGCGGCCACCCGCGCTGCGCCGGCCTGGAGCAGCGCATCGGTGAAACCCCCCGTCGACGCGCCGACGTCGGCGCACTCGCGGCCCGCGACCTCGACGTCGAACACGTCGAGCGCGTGCTGGAGCTTCTCGCCTCCGCGCGAGACGAAGCGCGGCGGGCGCTCGACCTCGAGCTCCGCGTCCTCCGGCACCTGTTCGCCGGGCTTGTCGTGCCCTCGCACGAGGCCCGCGAGGACGAGCGCCTGGGCCTGCGATCGCGACTCCGCGTGCCCGCGATCGACGAGGAGCACGTCGAGGCGCTTCTTCGCCATCTGCCGAGGCTAGATGCTCAGGCAACGACGCGGCGCGCACCTACGAGGCGCGCGCCGTAGTTCGTGCTCGCGAGGCGGACGACCTCGACGCTCCGGCCGCTCTGCGGGGCGTGCACCATCCGTCCGCGCCCGAGGTACATGCCGACGTGGCCGAGGCCCTCGAAGAAGAGGATGTCTCCCGGCTCCATGCTCGCTTCCCGCACGCGCCGGCCCTCGCCGTAGAGCGCGTACGAGTTGTGCGGAAGGTCGATCCCGACGCGCCCGTACGCCCACCGAACGAGGCCGGAGCAGTCGAAGCCGCTCGCGGGCGACTCGCCGCCCCAGCGGTACGGGATGCCGACCGACTCGACTGCGAACGACACCGCGCGCTTGGCCTTCGTCGGTGGAGGCGGAGCGGGCCAGCGCTCGCTCGGAAGAACGTACGTCGTCGGGTCACCGTTCCCCTCCGCCGCTGTGCCCGGGAACCCGAGTGCCGCCACGCAAGCGACTGCGAGAGCGCACAGGGGCACGCGGCTGCGGAGAGAGGTCGGCATAGAGAGAAGTCGCGGTCCGCGCACGCGCGCCGGAGAGGCGCACGCGGAGACCTGATCTTTTCGTGAAGTTCACAGGGTAGTCACAACCCCGGACATGTCCACCCTCAAGCAGTACGCAGAGCGAGGGATTCGACGAGGTCTCGAAGGACGCTCGTGTCCGCGTCCAGGTGGTCGAGATGGGTACGCGCGCGGCCCGCGACCTCGTCCGCGAACCGGCTTGCTCCCTCGCCTCCGAGGCGGTCGACGTAGCCGTCACCGTCGAGGATGTCGTCGACGACCTGGAAGAGGAGGCCCACCTCGTCGCCGAACGCGCGCCACGGCTCCCGCTCGGATGCCGGAACGGCTGCCACCTCGAGGCCCAGACGCACCGCCGAGACGAACAGGCGGCCGGTCTTGAGCCGATGGAGCCTCTCGAGATCGCCGTCGTCGCCCGTGACGTCTCGGTGCTGGCCGCCGATCATCCCGAGCGTCGCAGTGACGAGCTCACGCGCGATCTCGTTTCCTTCGTACATCAACGCGAGCCGCAGCGCCTCGGCGAGGAGCGCGTCGCCCGCGAGCAGCGCGACCCCTTCTCCGAACTCGATGTGGGCGCTCGGCCGCCCGCGCCGCTCGTCGTCGTCGTCCAGGGCAGGGAGATCGTCGTGCACCAGCGAGAACGTGTGGACGAGCTCGAGCGCTGCGGCCGCGGTAAGCGCGTCCTCGACCCTCGCACCGCCCGCCTCGGCGACGGCGAGGCACAGCACAGGGCGAACGCGCTTGCCGCCCGATTCGAGCGAGTAGCGCAGAGCGTCCTCCAAGCGACCGAGCTCAGGCGCGAAGGTGAGCGCGCGGAGGTACGTCTCGACGGTGGCGCGAAGCTCGTCAGCCGGCTGCATCGGCGAGGTTCCGCGCGCGCGTGAGCTCCGCCTCAATCTGCCTTGCAAGCTCGGCGAGCTCAGCGATCAGGTCGACGGCCGCGTCTCCGTCGACGTCCTCGGCCGCAGCGAGCCGCTCGAGCTCGTCGCGGCGCGCGTTGAGCGTCCCGAGCAGCTCCTCGGCGCGAGCGAGGGCCTCGTCGACCGCACTCACGCGGCTTCCTCCTCACGGGCGACGCGTCCGAGGATGCCGTTCACGAGCCGTGACGCATCCTCCGTCGCATAACGCTTGGCCAGAACGACCGCCTCGTTGATCGCCACCTCACGCGGCACCGTCTCCTCCTCGAGCTCGTACACGCCGATGCGCAGGATATTGCGCTCGAGCGTCCCGAGCCGGTCTGCCGGCCAGTCCGGCGACGCGGCCGTGATGCGCTCGTCGAGGGCCCCGGCTCTCATGGCAACCGCCTCGGCGAGCTCGCGCGCGAAGTCGTCGGGCTCGCCCTCGAACAGGGAGGCGAGCTCCTGCCCGGTGAGGTCCCACTGGTAAAGGAGAAACAGCGCCTGCCTCCGTGCTGCCTTGCGGCTCGTGGCGAGCGTTGTCACGACACAGCGAGCGAGGGCGCGCGGTCCCCGAGCTCGGCGAGCGTCGAGGTCGAGTAGTCACCGCGCCGGAACTCGGGCGAGGCGAGGACGTCGAGCGCGAGGCCGCGCGTCGTCGAGATCCCCTCGACGACGAGCTCACGGAGCGCGCGCTCGGCGCGCGCGATCGAGGCGTCACGGGTGTTGTCCCAGACGACGACCTTCGCGATCATCGAGTCGTAGTACGGCGGGATCTCCGTTCCGGAGCCGACTGCGGTGTCGACGCGAATGCCCGGCCCGAGCGGCGGGACGAAGCGCGTCACCGTGCCCGGCGCCGGCACGAAGCCGCGCGCGGGGTCCTCGGCGTTGATGCGAATCTCGATCGCGTGGCCGCGGCGGGGCGCGCGGCCGGTCAGCGGGAGTGGCTCGCCGGCGGCGATCGATATCTGCTGCTTGACGATATCGATGCCCGTGACGAGCTCGGAGACGGGGTGCTCGACCTGGAGCCGGCAGTTCACCTCGATGAAGTAGAACGCGCCGTCGGGGCCGACGAGAAACTCGAAGGTTCCCGCGTTGCGGTAGCCGATCGCCGTGCACGCGCGCTCCACGGTCGACTCCATCGCCTCTCGCGTCTCCACGTCGAGCGCGGTCGAAGGGGACTCCTCGACGAGCTTCTGGTGGCGCCTCTGGATCGAGCACTCGCGCTCGCCGAGCGTGAGGACGCCTCCTGCGGAGTCGCAGAGCACCTGGATCTCGACGTGGCGCGCGGGCGAGACGAGCTTCTCGACGTAGATCGCGCCGTCGCCGAACGCCGCCTCCGCCTCGACCCTCGCGGCGTCGAACGCATCCTGGAGCCCGTCCTCGGACGAGACGAGCCGCATGCCTTTCCCGCCGCCCCCGGCGGAGGCCTTCAGGAGCACCGGGAAGCCCGCCTCCGTCGCCGCGCGGCGCAGATCGGCGAGACCCGAGGCGCCGTCAGAGCCCGGGACGAGCGGCACTCCGGCCTCCCGCATGGCCTCCTTCGCCCGCACCTTGTCGCCCATCTGCTCGACGACCTCCGCAGGGGGCCCGATGAAGACGAGATCCGACTCCTCGCATCCGCGCACGAACTCCGCGTTCTCCGCAAGGAAGCCATACCCGGGGTGCACCGCCTCGCAGCCCGTGGTCTCGGCCGCGGCGACGACGTTCGGGATGCTCAGGTAGCTCTCGCTCGCCGCAGGCGGCCCTATGCATACCGCCTTGTCGGCGAGCTCGACGTGGAGCGCGTCACGATCGGCAGTCGAGTAGACGGCGACGGCCTCGGTCCCGAGCTCGTGCAGCGCGCGGATCACGCGGACGGCGATCTCGCCCCGGTTCGCGACGAGCACTCGTTCGAACACGTTGCGTCCTATACGGCCGGAGGTGTCAGGACCGGCTCGATCTCGAAGAGGAGCTCGCCGTACTCGACCGGTTGGGCATTCTCGACGTGGATCGCCCGGATGACACCAGCAGCCTCGGCTTTCAGCTCGTTGAAGAGCTTCATCGCCTCGAGGACGCAGAGCACCTGGCCGGGAAAGACGGTGTCGCCGACGTCGACGTAGGCAGGCGCTCCAGGGCTCGAAGCACGGTAGAAGACGCCGACCATCGGCGACTCGACGCGAAAGACGCCGTCGGCAGGGAGTGTCGCAACCTCGGTCGACCCGGGCTCGGTGTCAATGCTGGTCGCGATCGGCAGCGCCGACGCGCTCGCGGGCTCGTCCGCCCGCCGGACGGAGACGCGCATGCCCTCGTCCTCGATCTCGATCTCCCCCACGCCCGATTCCTGCACGATCTTCACGAGCTCCCGGATGCGTTCTCCGCGCTCGGCGTCGGCGTCCTCGGCGATGAGCACTCCGTCGCGCGAGTGGCGGGCGCGAATGACCCGCAGCAGCTCCTCCGCGTCCGAGCCGAACATCGCGATGAGAACGAGCTCTTCCTCGCTCGCGGCGAGGCCCTCTGCCTGCTCGCGGACGTCTTCCGTCGTCACGGGGTCCTCCGTGCCCTGCACGCGTGGCGCAAGGAGCCCGACGGCTCGCTCGACCGTGGGGTCGATCGGCTCCGGCGTCACGCCGTAACCGCCCTGCACGAGCTCGCGGAACTCGTCGATGACCGAGCCGTACCGGCGCGCCTCCAGCACGTGGAGCAGCGCCTGCGAAGCGAGGATCTGGCCGATCGGAGCCGCGAGCGGCGGCCACCCAGCCTCGGCGCGAACACGACCGACCTCCTCTAGCACCTCCAGCAACCGGTCCGCGGCTGCATGTGCGCGCAGATGCACCTCGAGCGCCGCAACGAGCCCGGCGGGCAAGTCGTACTCGGCTGCGCGAACAGCGATCCGCGGCGCGACCTGCGCAACGGGCTCGTCCCCGATGTACTCGTCGATGACGTCGGCGGCGTCCCAGAGCTTCGCGACGTCGACGCCGGGCGCGTGGCCGAGCCCTTGCAGCGACTCCGCCACCGACTCGCCGGAAACGCGGTGCAGTGTGAGCGCGAGCGGGTAGACCGCCGTCGCGACGAGGTCGGCGCCCGAGTCGACGGCTGCAAGCGCTGACGCAAGGCCGACCCCCGCCGATCCCTGCACGTAGAAGCCGACCGGAAGCCCGCTCGCCTCCCTGATCCGCCCCACGAGGTCCTGGGCCTTGTGCGGGACGAGGGCGCCGGTCGGATCGTTCACGAGGATCCGTGTGGCGCCGAGGTCCGGGAGCTTCCTCGCCTGCTCGACGAGCGTGTCGGTCTCGTCCGTTCTTCCTGGGCTGTAGACGAGCCCGGCGTGAAAGGCGCCGCCCGCGCTCGTGATCGCGGCACCTGCCTCGCGCAGGTTGGACACGTCGTTCAGCGGGTCGTGGAGACGAAAGACGTCGATGCCGTTCTCGGCGGCACAGGCGACGAACCGGCCGACGATGTCGCCGCTCACGGGACGCGACCCGACGAGGAAGCGGCCGCGCAACGCGATCCCGAGCGGCGTGGACACGCGCCCCTTGATCCCGCGGATGCGCTCCCACGGGCTCTCGACGCGCCGACGCACGGTCGCGTCGAAGACACCGCCTCCGGAGACCTCGAGGCACGCGAACCCCGCCTGGTCGAGGATCTCGGCGACGCGCAGCACCTCGGCGGTCGGCAGCTTGCCCGCGAGGGGCTCCTGCGAGAGCAGCCTGATGGTCGTGTCGACGAGCTTCGCCACGCGGGGACCTTAGCGAGGCTTGGCGGCGGGCACTCCGTGTCAGGATCCCGCGCAGGTCCGGCGAACGGCCCGAGGAGGAGCGATGGTCATCATGCGGTTCAAGGTGAAGGTCAGACGCGAGAACGCCGAGGAGGTCCGCGCGGCACTCGAGGTCGTAACCGCGCCGAGCCGCGCGCTCGAGGGGTAGGTCACTTCGACATTGCAAGGGACCTCGTAGACCGGGACGCGTTCGTCGCGACCGAAGTGTACGAGGACAGGTCCACACTCGAGCGCCAGGAGGCACTTCCGGAGGTGGAGGCGGCGCTGGCACTGTTCCGCGCGGTCACGGTCGAACGGGAGGCGACGCTGTTCCACGTCACGGCCTCCGAGCAGTGACACCTCGTTCAGGCGCGGCTGATGTAGCGGCCTTCGCGCGGGTCGACCTTGATGCGCTCGCCGGTGTCGACGAAGAGCGGCACCTGGACGACCGCGCCGGTCTCGAGAGTCGCAGGCTTCGTCACGTTCGTGACCGTGTCCCCACGGACTGCCGGCTCCGTCTTCGTCACCGTGAGCTCGACGGACGCCGGAAGCTGGAGGCCCGCAGGCTTCCCGTCCACGGCGAGCATTTGCACCGAGCTCGACGGCGGTGTGTAGGCGAGCGCATCCTCGACCGAGGCGTGCGGCAGGCCGAACTGCTCGTACGTCTCCTGGTCCATGAAATGCGCCTCGGCGCCGTCGTCGTACAGGAACTGGACGTTCTTGACCTCGGTGTGGACGCGCGCGAACTTCTCGCCCGCGCGGAACGTGCGGTCCACGACCGAGCCCGCCTCGAGGGCCTTCAGCTTCGTGCGCACGAAGGCGCCTCCCTTGCCTGGCTTCACGTGCTGGAACTCGACGATGCGCCAGACGGCGCCGTCGACCTCGATGTGCATGCCGTTTCGGAATTGGTTCGTGGAGACGGTCTCGGCCATGACGGGGGCGCAGTGTAGTTGCGCAAGACCGGAACTCGCGAGCGCGAGTTCCGGTCTTGCGAAATCCCTGAAGCGGCCGGTGCGGTCGACTGCTGTACCGCTCTATTCGACGGTGATCAGCTCTTTCGTGAACTGCGTCAGCCGTTCGCAGCCGTTGTCCGTCACGAGCACGAGATCCTCGATGCGCACGCCCGCGTCGCCGGCGAGGTAGATACCCGGCTCGACCGAGACGACGTTCCCCGGTCCGAGGACGTCCGTCGACTCGGGTCGCAGGGTCGGTGCCTCGTGGATCTGGAGCCCGACGCCGTGACCCATTCCGTGGCCGTACGCCTCCCCAAGTCCTGCGCCCTCGATGAGGCTTCGAGACGCGGCGTCGGCATCGCGCCCGTTCACACCCGGAGCGACTGCTGCGAGCCCGGCGAGCTGCGCTCCGAGACAGAGCCCGTGTAGCTCCGCGTGACGCGCCGGCACGTCACCGACCGCGAACGTCCTCGTGCAGTCCGAGCAGTAGCCGTCGACGATGCAGCCTGCGTCGACAACGACGAGGACGCCTCCCTCGATCGCCGTGTCCCCCGGCACGGCATGCGGCGATGACGCGTTGGGACCGGCGGCGACGACGGCCTCGAATGAGACGCCCTCGGCGCCGCCTTCGCGAAAGCTCCGCTCGATCCACCAGGCGAGCTCGCGCTCTGTTCGACCGGTGAACCGCTCGTGCGCGAGCGCGGCGAAGACCTCGTCCGAAAGGGCGCTCGCGCGGCGCATCGTCGCGATCTCGTCCGCGTCCTTCACAGCGCGGAGCTTCTCGACGAGACCGGTGCTGGGGACGGCGTCGACGCCGGCGTCCGCGAGCTCACGGTAGAGCGCATGCGGCAGGTGTTGCTCCTCGAACTGGATTCGCGTGCCGACGAGGAGCTTGCCGATCGCAGCGACGAGCCCCCGGGCGGTCTCGACGACCTCGAAGCCGTCGAGAGAGCGCGCGCGGTTCGCGTACCGAAAGTCCGTGTACAGCGTGGCGCTGCCGTCCGGCTCGACGCGGACCGCCGCGTTCGAGCTCTGGAGGCCGGTGAGATAGCGAACGTTCGCCTGTCCGCCGAGGACATACGGAGGGCCGGCGACGAGCAGCGGCTCGTCGAGCAGCGCTGCCAGCCTTGCGATTCGGGTCACGTCCCCCCACCCTCCACGAGGAACTCGAGCGCCTCGCGGTAGCCCGCCGGGCCCTTGCCGACGATCCGCTTCGCCGCTACGCCGTCGAGTACCGAGAACCGCCTCCACTCCTCGCGCTTGTCCACGTTCGAGAGGTGCACCTCGACGACCGGCGCGCCGAACAGCTCGACCGCGTCGTGGATCGCCCAGGAGTAGTGCGACCAGGCGCCCGGGTTCGCGATCACACCGTCTGCCCACTCGTACGCCTCGTGGCACCAGTCGATGAACTCACCCTCGTGGTTCGTCTGCCGGCAGCGCACGGTGCATCCGAGCTCGAGCGCCCACTGGTAGATCTTCGTTTCGAGCTCCGAGATGCCCAGCCCGCCGTAGAGCTCGGCCTCACGCCGTCCGAGAGCATCGAGATTGGCTCCGTTCAGGACGATGATCCGCACGCCGTGACCCTATGCGATGAGGGCGTGGAGGGCCTCGCGCACGCGGGCGGGCTCGATCGCGCTTGTGACGAACGGCTTGCCGGGCGCCTCGATCAGGACGAGCCGGATGCGGCCGTCGAGCGCCTTCTTGTCACGCTGCATCGCGGCCCAGGCGGCATCGCTATCGACGGAGACTGGCGATGGAGCGAGGACGTTCTCGACGGACTCGGCCATGTCCTCGAGCCCCGAGAGCCGGAGCGCGCCGAGGAGCCCGAGGGCGACGGCGTGGCCGTGCGGGATCGAGTAGCCCGACGCGGTCTCGAGCGCGTGGGCGAACGTGTGGCCGAGGTTGAGCTGCGCCCGCTCGCCGCGGTCGTACGGGTCGCGGAGGCAGACAGCCGCCTTGAATGCCGCGCACCGGCGGACCTGCTCCTCCGTCGCCAACTCCCACAACGGCTCACCGGCGAGCAGTCCCGTCTTCACGACCTCGGCAAGGCCGTTCCGGCGCTCTTCCTCCGGGAGGGTGTCGGGAAGAGTCGTGTCGACGATGGTCTCCGCCGGCCAGTGGAAGGCGCCCACGAGATTCTTGCCCTCGGGGACGTCGATGCCGACCTTCCCGCCGATCGCGGCGTCGACCTGGCCGACGAGCGTGGATGGCACGGCTACCCACTCGATCCCACGCATATAGGTCGCTGCGACAAATCCGGCGACATCGGTCGTCGAGCCTCCGCCAACCGCCACGAGCGTCGAGGAGCGGTCGAGCGAGAGAGCGCGCCAGAGCCGTTCCGCCTCGGCGACGGTCTTCGCAGCCTCGCCGGGCGGCACGACATGGGTGGCTTCGATCCCGTGGAGCTCGGCTACTCGTGAGTCTGCCACGAGGGCGTTCCCCTGCGCGTCTCGGTGCGATGCGAACCGGATTCCGGCTGCGGCGAGGACGGAGCCGTCGAGGTCCCGCGCAGTCGCGTCGGCAGTCTCGTAGAGAGGCAGGCGCACCTCGTACAACGCGCGAAAGGCCTCCGGGTCGCGCGCGAGTGGGCGACCGCTTCCCGCGACGCGCCCCCAGGCCTCCTCGAGCGTCGTCTCGACGTGGAGGCTGAAGGCGTGCTCCGCCAGCGCCGCTCGGGTTCGCTCGGAGCCGAGCGCGCCGCCGCCGAGCTCGACGACGCCGACCGGGCGGCCTGCGAGAGCATCGAGCGCTGCCTCCTCTTCGAGCTCGCGGAACCCGGGCTCGCCACGCAACTCGAACAGCTCGGCGACCGATGCTCCCGTTCGCCTTTCGACCAGCGCGTCGACCGAGACGAACTGCCTGCCGAGGCGCTCGGCGATGCGCGGGCCGACCGTCGACTTCCCCGCCCCCATGAATCCGACGAGGGCGACGTGGCGACCTAGCGCGTTTCGGGCCATGCGATTCGCTCGAGATACGTTGCGTGCGCGCCGACGAAGTCGACGAGCGCGTCACCGCCGAATTTCTCCCGGGCGGCATGGGCGAGCTCCCAGGCGACAGCAGCCTCCGCGACCACGGCAAGGGCCTCGACGGCCTGCACGTCGCTCCGCTCGACGAGCGCCTCGCCGGGCTCGCCGGTGGCGAGGTTGACGGAGCGTAGAGGGCGCATGAGCGTCGGCAAGGGCTTCATCGCTGCGCGGAGGACAACCGGCTCGCCGTTGGAGACGCCTCCTTCGATGCCGCCGGCGCGGTTGGTGGTGCGGCGCCCGTCCGGCTCGATCTCGTCGTGCGCCTCCGAGCCACGCACGCTTGCAAGTGCGAAGCCCTCGCCTATCTCAACGCCCTTGACCGCCTGGATGCCCATGAGCGCCGCCGCGAGGCGTGCGTCGAGGCGATCCGACTTCTCGGCGTACGAGCCGAGGCCGGGGGGGACGCCTGTCGCCACTACTTCGACGATTCCACCGAGCGTGTCGCGGTCCGTCCGGGCGGCATCAGTCGCGGACCTCCAACCCGCCTCCGAGTCCTCGCACCCGATCTCGACGACGCGGCCCGTCACCGTGACTCCGATTCCGGCAAGGAGCGTCTTTGCGACCGTGCCGGCCGCAACCTGGATCGCAGTCTGTCGCGCGCTCGCACGCTCGAGCGCATTTCGTACATCGTCGTGCCCGAACTTGAGCGCCCCGGCGAGGTCAGCGTGGCCGGGGCGAGGGAGCGTGACGGGCGTCGAGCCCTTCCCCACCGGATCGCCTTCCGGCGGCCACGGGCTCATCCCCCACTCCCAGTTCGCGTGGTCGCGGTTTGCGATGGCGAGCGCGAGTGGCGTCCCCAGCGTGAGCCCGTGTCGCAGGCCCGCGAGCACCTCGACGTCGTCCTCCTCGAGCTTCTGCCGCGGGCTGCGCCCGTAGCCCTGCCTACGCCGGTGCAGATCTGCGGCGATCGCAGCGCGGTCGAGCGGGAGGCCCGCGGGCAGGCCGGTGATGATCGCGACCAGAGCAGGCCCGTGCGATTCGCCCGCCGTGGTGAGGCTCAATGTCATGCCGGTAAGCCTATGGCGGCCCTCATGACCTCGACCGGTGCGGCGATGCCGGTCCAGAGCTCGAACGCGACGACGCCCTGCGCGAGCAGCACGTCGAGCCCGCCGACCACTGTCGTGCCCGCCCGACGAGCGGCACGGGCGGTCGCCGTCTCTGGGTACGGAAGGTCGACGAGAATCTGGCCGGTGCCCAATTCGACGAGAACCTCGTCGCGCTCGGCCGTCGTGTTGACGACGAGATCCGCTCCCTCGACATCAGGCGGCCAGACGCCACGCCGCGAAAACTGCCGCGCGTGGGGAAGCACGTGCATGAAGGCCGTCGCCGTGCCTCCGTCGCCGATCACGACAGGCTTCTCCGGCGCGAGGTCGCTCAGGATCGCGTGGTCGGTCGAGCAGCCCTCGATCTGTCCGTCGCGAACGACGAGCGTGTTCACGGACGGTTCCTTCGTCTCGCAGAGCGCAGCGACCGCGAGCTTGAGCGGTGTCGTAACGCTTGCGCCGACAAAGCCGAGGGCCGCAAGCCCGCGCACGGCGTCCTCCAGCCGATCGGGAGGCGTGGGGAGCGCGACGTAGACCCAGTCGAGCCCGAGCGCGGCGAAGGCGGCGTTGTGCATCCGCGGCGAGAGCGAATGCTCTACCGGCCAGCCGATGATTCCGACGAGCTTCGTCGTGCCCGAGATCTCAGGCATCGCGCCGAAGTATCCCGCGATCGTCGCGGCTGGAGCCACTCACCGAATCGACTCGAGGTCGCCACGAGCCACCGACACGTTGGGGCGCGCCGGGCCACTAGCGTCGAGGTTCCAACGATCTCGGAGGCGAGGGTTCTTCGCCGCCGCAGTCCTGGCCGCAGTACTGCTTGGCACGACCGTTCTTACTCTGCGGGCGCCGGCGCTTCGCTAACGCACTGCCTTCGGCGAGCGGGCTCACCTGACGGAGCCCGCTCGGCGACGCGTCAGCAGCCGCCGTAGCCGTACTCGAGCGACTTCGCGCAGAACTCCGACTCGCTCGCGGTGAAGAAGTGATGGACGCCGTCGGGCTTGCGGACGAAGTACAGATAGTCGACCGCGGCTGGGCGCGCGGCCGCGCGCATCGATGCGAGGCCTGGGTCCGAGATAGGGGTTGGCGGCAGGCCGAGGCGCCGGCGCGTGTTGTACGCGTTGTTGCTCTGGATGTGGGACCTCTTGAGCGGCTCGGTGCCGGGAACGTCGAGCCCGTAGCGGAGCGTCGCGTCGATCCCGAGCGGCATCCGGTTCCGCAGACGGTTGTAGATCACTGCCGCAACGAGCCTCCGCTCCTCCGACGCGACCGTCTCCTTCTCGATCATCGACGCGATGATGAGCACGTCGTACGGAGTCAGGTTCTTCGAGCGCGCGTAGCGGAGGTTGACCTTCCTCCACTGCCGCCGGAAGGCCGTGAGCTGGTCGCGCACGAGCTTCCCTGACGAGGTGAGTTTCGTGAACTCGTACGTCGCCGGGAACAGGAAGCCCTCGATGGAGCTGAGCTTCCAGTCCTTCCGGAACTCCGCAGGCGGCGTCGCCGCGCCGCTTGCCTGCAGATACCCGGTCTTGGTGAGACGCGGAGTCACGCCACGTTTGTCGATGGCGATCTCGCGGACCGCGTCGACCCGGTCGGCCATGTCGCGCCGCGTAAAGCCCTCGGGGAAGATGATCCGCAGCCGCTCGAGCGGCGGCCGGGTCTCGACTGCCGGTGCCGGCTCGTCGCCCATGCATCCTGCCAGAGCCGCGGCAACCAGTACGAACGCGCCGAGAACGGCGCTGCGGCGCTTCATCGGCGAGCCACCTCGGCGAGAAAGCTCTCGAGCAGGTGCGCGGCAGCGCGGGCGTCCTCGTTGGAGTCGCCGCCCCTACGTGCCGCCATCGCCGTCGTGAACCGCTCGTCATACGTCTCCACCGGCACGTCGATGACGCCACGCAGCGCATCCACGAAAGCATCGGTCTCCAACGCCTGGTGACCGCGCTCCCCGCGCAAGGTCAGCGGCATGCCCACGACGACGAGCTCGGCCCCGTGCCCGCGAACCATCCCGGCGACGGCAGCAAGGCCGTCCTCGGTCGTGGCCCGCTCGACGACGCCGACAGGCCGTGCGATCGTCCCGGTCTCATCGGAGACGGCCACGCCGGTGCGCGCGGCGCCGTAGTCGAGCGCCAGGACCTTCACAGCGCCGCGACGATGAGCCGCTCCGCTTCCGCCAGGGCATCGGGGAGCTTCTCTGGGTCCTTCCCGCCCGCACGTGCCATCGTCGGCCGCCCACCGCCGCCACCACCGACGATCGCCGCCGCCTCACGCAACACGTCGGACGCGCTCACACGCTCCGCCACCGACGCGTCGAAGTTTGCGACGAGGTGGACCTTGCCGTTCTCCTTCGAGCCCAGGACGACCGCTGCCGGAGCGTGCTTCTGCTTGTAACGGTCGGACAGCTCGAGGAGCTCGTCGGCGTCGAGACCGTCGACGGGTTGGACGATGACGTTCACGCCGCTCTCCGCGCGAACGTCCGGCTCGGGCACTGCCGACCGGACCTCCGGGGCGGTCTGCTTCGGGGCTTTCCGAAGAGCGTCAACCTCGGAGCGAAGCGCCGTCGACTCGCGCGCTCGCTCGTCGAGGACGGCCCACGCCGCTCCCGAGGTCACGGCTTCGACTCGGCGAACCCCCGCGCCGACCGAGCTCTCCGAGAGGAGCACGAACGGGCCGACCTCAGCGCTCGACCGGACGTGTGTCCCGCCGCAGAGCTCGACCGAGTAGCCGGGGATCTCGACGACGCGCACGATGTCGCCGTACTTCTCGCCGAAGAGCGCCATCGCGCCGAGCCGGCGCGCTTCGTCGATCGGGGTCTCGAAGACGTGCACGGGGCGGTTCTCGAAGACGATCTGGTTCACGCGCCGCTCGACCTCTTCGCGCTCCTCGACCGAGAGCGCGCTGTCGTGCGTGAAGTCGAAGCGGAGCTTGTCCGGCCGCACCGCTGAGCCCGCCTGGCGAACGTGCTCGCCGAGAGCGTCCCGCAGCGCCTGGTGGAGGAGGTGCGTCCCGGTGTGGTTCGCCATGGTCGGGAACCGGACCGACCAGGGTACGCGCGCCCGGACCCGTTCACCGCCACTGATGCCTGAGCCGCGGAAGAGCAGCGCCTGATCGTCCTCGAGCCGGTAGGCCTCGACGAGGTCCGCGCTGGTCCCGGACCCATCGTCGAGCTCGATCGAGCCCGCGTCCGTCACCTGGCCGCCGCCCGCCGGATAGAACGGCGACTCGCGAAGCTTCGCGAGGAACAGCCCGTCCTCGAGCTCCTCGAGAGCGCCTATCTGCGTGAGCACGTCCGTCTTCGCATAGCCGACGAACTCGGTCTTGAAGTCGGCGCGGGCGGCGAACTCCGCCGCGCGCTGGAGCTCGCTCGAGCCGCCGGCGCGCGACACCTCGCGATGGCGCTCCATTTCGACCTGGTACCCGTCGACGTCGACCGCCTGACCGCGTTCCTCCGCCAGCTCGACCGTGAGCTCGACCGGGAACCCGTACGTCGCCGCGAGCGTGAATGCCTGCTCGCCCGTGATGGCGGCGCCCGACGCGAACTCCTCGAACAGGCGCAACCCGCGCTCGAGGGTCTCGAGGAACCGCTCCTCCTCGAGGCGGACGACGCGGTGGATCTCGTCCGCCTGCTCCGACAGCTCCGGGTAGGCGTCGCTCATCTGCTCTACCACGACCCCCGAGATACGATGCACGTCCTGAAGCCCGATCCGCTGCGACTGCTGCACGGCACGGCGGATCACCCGGCGCAGAACGTACCCTCGGCCCTCGTTCGACGGCGTGACGCCGTCCCCGACGAGGAACGTCATGCCGCGACCGTGGTCGGCGAGGATCCGGTGCGCCTTCGTCGCGGCGGACGAGTCCCCGTAGGCAATGCCGGACTCGGCGGCGATCCACTCCATGATCTGCCGGTAGCCGTCGGTCTCGTAGACGGACGTGACGTCCTGGAGGATCGCGGCTCCCCGCTCGAGCCCGAGCCCGGTGTCGATGTTCTGCGTGGGCAGGGGCGTCAGCGTGCCGTCGGCGTGCTGCTCGTACTCCATGAAGACGAGGTTCCAGAACTCGAGGAAGCGCGCGCAGCGCGTGCATGCAGGGGCGCAGTCCGGCTCGCCGCAGCCGTGCTCCTCGCCCCAGTCCCAGTACAGCTCCGAGTCCGGGCCGCACGGGCCGGGGCCGCCAACCGACCAGAAGTTCTCCGAGCTCGGCAGTGGGACGATCCGCTCGAGCGGCATTCCGACCCGCTGCCAGAGCTCGATCGCGACCTCGTCGGGGCCGAGCTTGAACTGCGGATCCCCGGCGTGCACGCTCACCCAGACCCGATCCCAGTCGAGTTGCATCCGCTCCTGGACGAACTCCCTCGCGTACTCGATCGCCCCTTCCTTGAAGTACTGGCCGAACGAGAAGTTGCCGAGCATCTCGAAGAACGTCAGATGATGGCCGTCGAGCCCCACCTCGTCGATGTCGGGCGTCCGAAACGACTTCTGCGCGGTCGTCGTGAGGGGGGCCGGAGGTGTCTCGCGGCCGAGGAAGTACGGCATCTGCGGCTGCATTCCCGCCGTCGTGAGCAGCGTCGAGTGATCGTCCGCGCGCGGAATCAGCGAGGCGGAAGGCACGCGCATGTGACCCTTCTCCTCGAAGAACGAGAGGAAGCCTTCACGAAGCTCGGCCGTGTTGCGCATCCCGGGATTCTACGAGCGAGGTCGCTGGAAGCCGGGAGCGTTACGCCGCCGGAGGCGGGCTCTCAGGCTCCGCCGTCCCGACTCTGCGGAGCTCCTCGTCGAGCTCCTGCTCACGCTTGGCGGCCGCTTCCTTCGCCACACGCACTGCCTCGCCTGTATCGCGGCGCGCACGGAACGCCGAGGCTCCGTGGGAGACGGCGGCGGCGAGCCCGGTCACTTTCTTCACCGGGGTCGTGATCGCCGTCGAGACGGCGCGGACGGCAGTGTCGGCGCTGTCCGCCATCGCAACCGCGCTGTCGGTCACCGTGTCGAGCTTGTCGAGCTGGTCGTTCACCCGGTCGACCGTCCCACCTGCCTTCACGATCACGGGCAGCAGGTCGCGCTCCGAGCCCTTGATGAACGAGGACAGGCGGGCGAACGTGCCGCCCATGCGGATGAGCATGTACGCGAGGCCAGCCCCGCTCGCGACGAAGAACGCCGCCAGCGCATAGTCGAGAATCTCGCCGGATGACACTGCGAGCACGTACATCCGCGGGGATCCTAGTGGCTCCGTCTAGGCAACGGCCGTGATCACCCCGGCGCCAGTGACGGCATCCTCGTCGTACAGGACCGCCACCTGGCCGGTGGCGACGCCAAACGCAGGCTCGTCGAGCTCCACTGCGAAACCGCTCTCGGTTTCGTCGATCGAGGCCGAGATGGGCGTCGAGGTATACCGCAGCTTCACTTCGGCCCGGCTGACGGGCGCGTAGAGGCGGCCGCGTGCCTCGACCCTCGTGGTTGCGAGCTCCGCGTGCGAGCCTACGACGACCGTGTTCGTGGAGGCGTCCGTGCGCAGCACGTAGAGCGGCCGGGTACCGTTCACGCGTAGGCCACGCCTCTGACCCGGCGTGAACCTCCAGTACCCGTCATGGGATCCGATCGTCTCGCCGTCCGCGTCGACGATCGCGCCCGCCGCGGCTTTCACGCCCTGACGCTCGAGGAACGCGCGGTAGTCGTCGCCGCCGAGGAAGCACGCGTCCTGACTCTCGCCGCGCGCAGCCGCCGCGAGCCCTGCTACCGCGGCCTCCGCGCGCGTCTCCTCCTTCGTCTGCTCGCCGAGCGGGAAGTGCACGTGCTCGAGGAGCTCTGGATCGACCGCCGCGAGCATGTAGGACTGGTCCTTCCGCTCGTCCACCGCACGTGCGACGAGCCGTCGGCCGTCGCGCTCGACGATGCGTGCGTAGTGGCCCGTCCATAGCTCCTCGGCCCCTGCGCGCTTCGCGAACGAGACGAGCTCGTCGAACCGGAAGGCGCCGTTGCAGCGCATGCACGGGTTCGGCGTATCTCCGACCTCGTACGCCTGCGTGAACGGATCCACGACCGCTCGCTTGAAGTCTTCCCGGAGGTCGAGGGTGACGTGCGGGCGACCGAGCGCATGGCAGGCCGCGCGGGCAGCAGCCACTGCTGCGGGCGAGCAGCAGGCGCGCTCGATGTCGGGCGCAGCCGGGTCCTGCCAGAGACGCAGCGTCACCCCGATCGCCTCCTGCCCGGCGCGGAGCAGCGCCACGGCGCTGTCGACGCCACCGCTCATCGCAACGGCGACCCGGACCGGACGCGGGGACGCGGAGAACACCTGGCCGAGCGCCGCGGCAAGCGCCTCGACCGCCAACGGCTCGCCGCCTACGGCCGCGGCCTCGAGGAGCGTCAGCCCGACAAGTGGACGGTCGAGGCCCGGCGCGGCGGCAGCAACGATCCGCTCACCGTCGACGGTGAGCGAGACCGCGGCCCATGCGCCGCCCCGCGTCGCGTCACCGAAGACTCTCGTTGCCATCGATCCAGGCTAGCGAGCGCCACCCGAAGAATGCTCCACCCTGCCGATGAACTCCACGGCCGTTGCGAACCTGGCTAGCCAGGTGGGTGCCGTGCGAAGCGTCGGCAACGCCTAGCTCCGACGCCGGCTCCCTTCACGTGTCTGTTGGTTCACGTATAGGCCGTGGCCACGCACAGGGTCGAGCGCCTCCGATCCTAGCTGCCGCCGGTGGTCGCGAAGCGCCACTCCAGCTCGACGGTGCCGTCGATCGCGAGCAAAGCCGCGAGCTCCTCCGTCACCTCGAGCTGCCGCCCCGGCTCGACGAGCGCGTTGTCGATCACCTCGGAGAGCACCTGCTTGTCGTCGGCGCGAAGGATCACCTTCGCGCCGCACGGAAGCACCGGGTGCGTCACCCCGAGCGACTCCGGAGCGAGAACCTGACCGCACGTCGTCCGCTGCGCGTCTCCCGTCGGGCCGCGGGAGCCCGCGAACGCGACGTTCCAGCCGGCGGGTGCCGGCGCGCTCGTGAGTGCCGCCGCGCTCTCGTCGGTCGCCCGTTGCTCGACGATCGCAGCTGCCGCGACTCCGGCGACGAGCGCCACCGCGGCGAGTAGGGTGAGTCGCTGGACGAGCGGGTGCTGCACGCGGGAAGTGTGGCCGAAGCGGCGGCTACGCAGGCGGCGACACGACCTGGATGCCGAGCTCGCGTAGCTGCGCGTCGGGAGCAGGCGCCGGCGCGCCGGTCAACGGGTCGGATCCACTCGACACCTTCGGGAACGCGATGACCTGCCGGATGTTGGGCTCGCCGGCAAGGAGCGCGATGAACCGGTCGAGGCCGAGCGCGAACCCTCCGTGTGGTGGAGCGCCCATCTCCAGCGCCGTGAGAAACCAGCCGAACTTCGCCTCCGCCTCTTCCTGAGTCATCCCCATCGCTCGGAAGACGCGCGCCTGCACGTCCGAACGATGGATCCTGATCGAGCCCGAGCCCAGCTCCCAGCCGTTCCAGATCAGGTCGTAGTGTTGGCTGAGGGCGTGTTCGGGGTCGGTTTCGATGAGACCCTCGTGCCCTTCGAGTGCACCCGTGAACGGGTGGTGCACGAACGTCCAACGCCCGGTCTCGTCGTCGAGCTGGAACATCGGGAAGTCCAGGATCCAGTGAAACGCGTCCCGGGACTCGTCGACGAGGTCGAGCTCCTGGCCCAGGTGCAGCCGCAACAACCCCAAGACGCGCTCGACCACAGGCCGCTCGTCGGCGACGAAGAGCACGGTCGAGCCCGCAGGCGCGCCGATCGCGTCGAGCTCCGCCTTCGACAGGAACTTCGCGATCGGCGAGCGGACCTCGGCGTCGGCCCCGACCACCAGGTAGGCGAGACCCTTCGCCCCCCACTCTTTCGCGAGCGTCTCGTGTTTGCCGAGATCGCCTCGTGAGAGCTCACCCGGCACGACCAGGAAGCGCACGGTCGGCGCGTTGGCGAATACGCCGAACGCGGACTCGCGGGTGACCTCGGTCGCGTCCTGGATCTCGAGCTCGAAGCGGAGGTCGGGCTTGTCGGATCCGTACTTCAGCAGCGCTTGGGCATACGAGAGTCGAGGGAACGGGCGCTCGGGCGGCTCGCGGCCGAGCGCTTCGAACGAGGCGACGACGACCTGCTCGAGAACCTCGAGGACGTCCTCCCGAGTCGGGAAGGCGAGCTCGAGGTCCAGCTGCCGAAACTCGAACTGCCGATCAGCCCGCAGGTCCTCGTCACGCCAGCAGGTCGCGATCTGGTAGTAGCGATCGACCCCACCGATCGCCAGGGCCTGCTTGAACAGCTGCGGCGACTGCGCGAGCGCGAAGAACGTGCCGGGTTGGAGGCGGACGGGTACGAGGAAGTCGCGCGCGCCCTCTGGAGTCCCGAGCGTGAGGCCGGGCGTCCAGACGTCGAGGAAACCTTGCTCCTCCATCGATCCGCGGATCGCCGAGACGACGGTCGAGCGAAGACGGAGGTTGTGCTGCATTCGGTCGCGGCGCAGATCGAGCCAGCGATACCGGAGACGCAGCACCTCGTCGACGCCTTCCTCGTCCAGTTGGAACGGAAGCGGCGTCGAGCGCGAGACGATCTCGAGCTCGTCCACCTGCAACTCCACCTCGCCGGTCGGCATCGCGGCATTGACGGTCTCCGGCGACCGCCCGACGACCTCGCCTCGGGCGCGCAGCACGTACTCGTTGCGGATCTCCTTCGCGACCTCGGCGGCTCCGGGAGCGCGCTCGGGATTGACGACGAGCTGCGTGATGCCCGTGTGGTCGCGGAGATCGACGAAGACGAGCCCGCCGTGATCGCGCCTGCGTGCCGCCCAGCCGGCGAGAGCCAGCTCCTGCCCCGTGTGCGCGGGGCGCAGATCGCCGCACATGAGGTCGCGCCAGCTCATCGGGACAGTCTCGCCAGAACCTCGGCATGCGAGACGGTCTCGTCCGCACTCCCCGGTCGCCGGATCGTGGCGCTGTCCACGCCGACGACGACGGTCACGTCTGCACCGAGCCGGCCGGCCTGCGTCAGCTGTCCCTTGAGCGAACGTCCCGCATAGTCGGCGTCGGAAGAGACGCCCCGACGGCGAAGCTCTGCGAGCCAGGCCGCGACCCGCTCGCGCGCTGCCTCCGCCTCGACGGCGAAGAACACCTCCGTGCTCGGCGCCTCGGCGTCTGTGACGCCCTCCTCCTCCATCGCGAGGATGAGCCGCTCGATCCCGGCACCGAAGCCGACGCCCGGCATCGGCGGGCCGCCGATCTCCTCCACCAGGTAGTCGTACCGGCCACCGCCCGAGAGCGTCGCGTTCTCGTTCTCGAGAGGGCCGATGAACTCCCACGTCGTTCGCGAGTAGTAATCCAGCCCACGGACGAGCGTCGGCACGAGCGTGTAGCGCACGCCGACCGCGTCGAGGTCTCGCCGGACGACGGCGAAGCGCTCGCGGCACGCTGCGCACAGCGACTCGCCGATCTTCGGCGCCTCGTCGAGCGCGGCCCGCACGTCCTCGGGCTTCGAGTGGTAGTTGTCGAACACGCGCAGCAGGCTCGTCGCCGCCTTCTCGAGCGTGGATTCGTCAAGTCGACCGGCGTTCGCGTCGAGCCAGGAACGCAGCTGCTCGAGGTAGGCCGGACGGCACTCCCGGCAGCCGATCGAGTTGAGCTCGAGGTGGTAACGCGAGATCCCGAGTCGACCGAGCAAGCTGTCGTACAGCTGGATCAGCTCGGCATCGACCGAAGGGTCGTCGCTGCCGATCGCCTCCACCGATGCCTGCCAGTGCTCGCGATGGCGGCCCCGGCCGGGCGCCGAGTAGCGATACATGGTCGCGATCGTGAAGAGCTTCGCCGGCTGCGGGTCGCGATGGAGACCGTGCTCGACATACGCGCGACAGATCGGCGCGGTGCCCTCCGGGCGAAGCGTGAGAGAGCGATCGGAGCGATCGAGGAACGTGTACATCTCCTTCTGGACGACATCCGAGCCGGCGCCGGACGTCCGCTCGAAGAGCGCCGTGTCCTCGAACACCGGCGTCGTGATGGGCCGATAGCCGTACAACGCGGACAGACGCTCGATCTCCGAGGTGACGCGCCTCCAGAGCGGCTGTTCGGCAGGCGTGACGTCGTGGGTGCCGCGCGGGCGCTCGATCCCCGAGTTGCGGCTCACCCAGTGTGCTCCGCGCGGAGCTCGGCGAGGAAGGGGTTCCGTGCGAGCTCGTCTCGGAGCGTCGTGACCTGCCCGTGCCCCGGGTGGACAACGGTGTCCAGCGGCAACGTCTCGACGAGCATGCGAATCGACGCGACGAGCGTTTCCCAGTCGGAACCGGGAAAGTCGGTGCGCCCGACCGAGCCCGCGAAGAGCACGTCTCCCGAGAAGAGCCGGCCGTCGGAGTGGTACGCGAGATGCGCGGGCGAGTGCCCGGGGACCGCGTACACGTCGAAGGCGATCCCGGCGAGCTCGATCGTCTCGCCCCCTTCCAGGAGCACGTCGGGGGTATATGGCCGGACCGACACCGCCGGCGGGGCGAATGCCCGCACGTTCTCGAGCAGCTCTCGTTCGCCCGCGGCCATGTACACCGGAGCGGCGGTGCCTTCTGCGAGGTCGGCGACGCCGACGAGATGGTCCCAATGCCCGTGTGTGATCAGGATGGCCACACAGCTTGCACCCAGCTGCGCCATTCGTACGCGAAGCTCCGTCGCGTCACCGCTCGGATCGACGACGACGGCCTCGGCAGAGGAAGCCTCGGCCCGAACGACGTAGCAGTTCGTCCCGATCGGTCCGAGCGAAAGCTGGTCGACGCGGAGCGCCATCGCTTTCTGTGTCAGCTCCCGCGCCGTCCGTTCGACTGGTCGCGCCGCTCGGCACGCCGCTGGAACGAGCGGTAGAAGAACCGGTCGAGGAAGTAGCTGAACGGAACGAAGATCGCCACGATCAGCAGGGTCTGCGTGAGCTTCTGGGACAGCGGCAGGTCGGGCGACAGCAGGAAGACGGTGGCGAGCATGATCGGCGCGAAGATCGCGCCGCGCTTGAAGGTTCGCTGCCACGACGGGGCCTGCGGGTCGCGCCTCGGGGCCGACGCCTTCGTCTGCGGTTGCCCGCTTCTCTGCAGCCGCGGCCTCCTCCGGGTCGAGCTCGTTCCCTTCCGCGTCGACCCACACGTAGTCGTGGCGCTGCTCCTTTGCACGGCGGCGGCGCTGCTTCTTCGTGGCCATCGAGCGATTATGCCCGGCTGCTCCAGGCGATCTCCCCGCCTCGGAGGACGGTATGGACCACGAGGACCGCCCAGGTGGTACGCGAGGTGGCGCCAGTCGCCCGCGTCGAGGAGCACGAGGTCTGCGTCGTAGCCCACGGCGAGGCGGCCCTTGCGCTCGGAGCGTGCGAGGACATGCGCTGCATTCACGGTGCACGCCGCAAGCGCCTCCTCCGGCGTGAGCTTCATCTGCGTGACCGCGAGGGAGCAGACGAGCGGCAGGCTCTCGCAGAACGCACTGCCCGGGTTGAAGTCCGTCGCAAGCGCAATGGCCGCGCCGGCGTCGACGAGCCCACGAGCGGGAGGCATCGGCCGGGCGAGGAAGAGCGCACTGGCGGGAAGCAGGACTCCGGTGACGTCGCTCGCGGCCAGCGCCGCGATCCCGTCGCCGCCCGTAGCCTCGAGGTGATCGACGGAGCGGACGCCGAGCTCGATCGCGAGCGGAATCGCGCCTGACTCCGTGAACTGATCTCCGTGCAGGCGGAGCTCGAGGCCGGCTGCGCGGCATGCTTCGAGGTACCGTCGAGCCTGATCTGCGTCGAAGGCTCCTCGTTCGAGGAACACGTCGGCGGCCTCGGCGAGCTGCGCTGCTTCGGGGAGGACCTCTTCGAGGAGGAAGTCGACGTACGCATCGGCGCCGGCGTCGGCGAACTCGGGCGGGATGGCGTGGGCTCCGAGCCAGGTGGGAATCCCGCCGGCGCCTCGAATCGCACGGAGCTGCGCGAGCTCGGTGTCGCGATCGAGTCCGTACCCGGACTTCGCTTCGTACGTCGTCGTCCCGGCTCGCAGCATCCAGTCGGCGTGGCGCCCTAGCGCGGCGGCGAGACCCTGCTCGCCGGCCGCGCGCGTCGCACGGACCGTGGAGAGAATGCCGCCGCCGCGCGCGTGGAGCTCCTCGTACGATGCGCCGGCAGCCCGCAGCGAGAACTCCTCGACGCGGTCGCCGGCGAAGCACGCGTGGGTGTGACAGTCGACGAGCCCCGGGATCGCCGACAGCCCGCGCCCGTCGAGCTCTGCCACGTCATCGCCGAGCGGGCTCAGGTCACTCATGCGGCCCACCGCGCTGATCCGGCCGTCCTCGCAGAGCACGTATGCGTCGCGTGTCACGTCGACCTCACGCAACGCATCGCCGCGCAGCGGTGCGTCTCCACCCGCCGGGCTCGCCACCTGCGCGAGATCGCGAACGAGGAGCCACGCGGGCGGCCCGCTGTCGGGGCTCACGCGTCGTCCGCCACCGACGGAAGGTCCAGCGCGTGCTCGCGGGCCGCGGCGAGCGCCTCGTCGTAGCCCGCATCGGCGTGCCGGACGACACCCATGCCCGGGTCGGTGGTGAGCACGCGCTCGAGCCTCTCGGCCGCGTCGTCGGTGCCGTCCGCGACCACGACCATGCCCGCGTGGATCGAGTTCCCGATGCCCACGCCTCCGCCGTGGTGGACGCTCACCCACGTCGCGCCTGCGGCCACGTTCACGAGGGCGTTCAGGATCGGCCAGTCCGCGATCGCGTCGGATCCGTCGCGCATCGCCTCGGTCTCGCGGTACGGCGAGGCCACCGAGCCCGCATCGAGATGGTCACGGCCGATCACCACCGGCGCCGACACGGCACCCGAGCGAACGAGCTCGTTGATCGCCAGCCCAGCCTTCGCGCGGTCGCCGTAGCCGAGCCAGCAGATCCGCGCCGGCAACCCCTGGAATGCGACGCGCCCCGGAGCGAGCTCGAGCCATCGCTGAAGCAGGGTGTCGTCCGGGAAGAGCGAGGCGAGCTCCCGATCGATCGCCGCGATGTCGGCGGGCGCACCGGACAGCACCGCCCACCGGAACGGCCCGATCCCTCGACAGAAGAGCGGCCTGATGTATGCCGGGACGAAGCCCGGATATGAGAAGGCATCCTCTAGGCCCGCGTCATACGCCTCCCCTCTGAGGTTGTTGCCATAATCGAAAACGTAGCACCCGGCTCGGACGAACTCGCCCATCGCTCGGACGTGCGCCACGATCGACTCACGCGCCAGTCGCAGATACGAATCGGGATCGCGCTCCCGCAGCGCTGCAGCCTCCTCGAACGGCACCTCCGCAGGGACGTATCCCGTGAGAGGGTCGTGCGCCGCGGTCTGATCCGTTACGAGATCGAACTGCTCGCCCCGCGCCGCGAGCTCGGGAAACACGGTTGCCGCATTGCCGAGCAGGGCCACGGACACCGCCTCCCCCGCCGCGGCCGCCGCGCGAACACGGGCGACCGCGGCGTCGAGAGAGTCGGCGACCTCGTCGAGGTACCGCGTCTCGAGCCGCCGCTCGATCCGGCTCGAGTCGACCTCGACGCAGAGGATCGACGCGCCCGCCATCGTCGCCGCGAGCGGCTGCGCGCCGCCCATGCCGCCGAGGCCGGCCGTGAGGATCGTCCGCCCCGTCAGGTCGGGCGACCCGAAGTGCTGCTCACCGGCCGCCGCGAACGTCTGGTACGTGCCCTGGAGGATGCCCTGCGTGCCGATGTAGATCCAGCTGCCCGCGGTCATCTGGCCGAACATGGTCAACCCCTCGGCCTCGAGCCGCCGGAACTCGCTCCAGGTCGCCCAGCGCGGGACGAGCAGCGAGTTCGCGATGAGGACGCGAGGCGCCCATGCGCCCGTTCGAAAGACGGCGACCGGCTTGCCGCTCTGGACGAGGAGCGTCTCGTCGCCGCGCAGCCGAAGCAGCGTGCGCACGATCTCCTTCAACGCCTCGTGACTTCGTGCCGCACGCCCGGTCCCGCCGTAGACGACGAGGCGCTCGGGATGCTCGGCAACCTCGGGGTCGAGGTTGTTGAGCAGCATGCGAAGTGGAGCTTCCGTCTGCCAGCTCGCGGCGTTGAGAGACGTGCCGCGTGGAGCGCGAACCGCGCTCAGGTCACCGCAGAGCGCTTCGACGACGTCAGTCACGCGAGCGCGCCGACCTCACGCTCGGCCGCCGCGACGATCGCACCCGAGCGGATCGCTTCCGCGACGAGCTCGATATCCGAGGTCAAGGAGCGGTCCTCGTCGAGCCGGGGAGACAGGCCTCGTACGACGTCGTGCACGGCCCGAACGCCCTCCCCCGGCTGCAGCGGCGCGAGGAACTCGATCGCCTGGGCACCCGCGAGGAGCTCGATCGCAAGAGCCCGCTCCACGTTGTCGAGAACGCGCAGCGCCTTCAGACCTGCCGCGTTCCCCATCGAGACGTGATCCTCCTGGCCGGCGCTCGTCGGGATCGAGTCCACGCTCGCGGGATGCGCCAGCACCTTGTTCTCGGACACGAGCGCCGCTGCGACGTACTGCGGGATCATGAACCCGGAGTTCAAGCCCCCTTCCTCGACGAGGAACGGCGGCAGTCCCTCCGAGAGTGTCGGATTGACGAGCCGCTCCACCCGGCGCTCGGAGATGCTCGCGAGCTCGGCGACTGCCATCGCGAGTGCGTCGAGAGCGAACGCCAGCGGCTGACCGTGGAAGTTGCCCGCCGACACGATGTCGGCCTCGTCGACGAGCACGAGCGGATTGTCGGTCGCTGCGTTCAGCTCGACGGCGACGGTCGCCTCGACGTAGTCGAGGAGGTCGCGGCACGCCCCGTGCACCTGCGGCGCGCACCGGAGCGCGTATGCGTCCTGCACCCTGTCGCACCAGCGGTGCGACTCGAGGATCGCCGAGCCGTCGAGGAGCCGCCAGACGTTGTCGGCGGACTCCTGCTGGCCCTTCAGCGGCCGAGCTCGGTGCACCGCGGGGCGAAAGCTGGTTCTGGAGCCCTGCAGCGCCTCGAGCGAGAGCGCACATGCGAGGTCGGCGGTCGCCGCTAGGCGCCGTGCGCGAACAACCCCGAGGGAGGCCATCGCCGCCATGAACTGCGTGCCGTTCACGAGCGACAGGCCCTCCTTGCTCGCAAGGCGGATCGGCTCGAGACCGACGGCGCGCAGGGCGTCGCCTCCGTCGAGGCGCTGGCCTTCGACGGTCGCATGCCCCTCTCCTACGAGCGGCAGCGCAAGGTGCGCGAGCGGGGCGAGATCGCCGCTGGCACCGACCGAGCCGCGCGCCGGCACATGCGGGAGGACGCCACGATTCAGGCATTCGAGGAGGTGCTCGACGGTCGTGATGTGCGCGCCGGAGAATCCCTTCGCCAGCGCGTTCGCACGCAGGAGCATCGCGGCGCGCACGATCTCGTCCGGATACGGCTCGCCGACGCCGCACGCGTGACTGCGTAGAAGCCGCAGCTGGAGCTCCTCGGCGAGCTCCTCCGGGATGTGGGCGGAGACGAAGCGGCCGAAGCCGGTGTTGACGCCGTATGTGTGCTCGCCTTCGACCCCGTCCACGAGCTCTCGCGCTGCCCGCATTCGCTCCCTCGACGAGTCGGCGAGCTGGGCGCTCGCTCCCTCGATCGCGACCTCCCACACCTCCGCGAGGGTGAGGTCGTCCCCGGTGAGGACGATCGTTCGCGCCACCCAGCGAGTCTAGGGGCCTGTCCGGGAAGTGGCCACGGTGGATGACGCACGTAAGCGGTCCCGGTTCACTTCCTGGACAGGCCCCTGGAGTCGAGCACGCGCTCGAGCACTTGCGACTCGCCGATGCCGGGAAGCTCGACACCAGCGGCAGCAGCTGCTTCGAGCACGCGCTCCGGAACGAGCCCGACGAGCTCGCCGGAGACGACCTCGACGCCGCGTGACTCCGCCTCGCGCCGTACACGCTCGACGACCTCGTGGACCTGGGCGCGCTCGAGGTCGATCACGTTCATGCTGACCTGCAGGCGCCCAGAGCCCGAGAGATGGAGCCCGATCGCCTGCACGCCGGGCATCCCGCCCGTCGATTCGCGGACAGCCGTCGCAATCGCACTGGCCACCGCCACGTCGTCGGTCGCGAGATCGATGTTGTAGGCGACGAGCGCCTGACGCGCGCCGACGAGAACGACGCCCGAGCGAGGATCGAACTCGTCTGGGCCGGCATCGGGGGTGAGCTCTCCGGAGCCGACGCGTTGCGCGAGCCTGTCGAGCCCGCCGCGTCGGAAGAACGCCGGCCTGCGTCCCGCGCCGACTTCGCCGTACATGAAGACAGGCAGGTCGAGCTCCGCTCCGATCCGCTGCGCCAACGTCCGCGCCGCCCGGGCGGCGCGATCCATGGCGGCCGGCTCGAGCGGGACCAGTGGGACCACGTCCGCCACGCCGACACGGGGGTGGACGCCTGCGTGCTCGCGCAGGTCGATGAGGCCGACCGCCGTGGCGATTCCCGCCAGAAGCGACTCGATCAGAGCATCGTCGTGCCCGGCGAGCGTGAAGACCGACCGGTGATGGTCGGGATCCGAATGCACGTCGAGCAGCACTGCGGCCCGCGCGAACGCATCTCCCACCGCCGAGATCACGGCCACGTTCCGGCCCTCGGAGACGTTGGGCACGGCCTCGAGCACGATCCGTACCCTACGAAGCCGTGCCCGAGGACGGCCCGCGAAGCATGCCCCACCACAGCTGGCGCACGTTCGTGCGCCTGCTCGGCTTCCTACGTCCGTACCGCGCGTCGCTCGCCGTCTCCTCGGTGCTCGCGATCGCCTCGCAGATCACGGGGATCCTGGTGCCCGTCCTCGTGGGCATCGTGATCAACGAGCTCGAGGGCGATCCCGACACGCGCCTGCTCGTCCTCGAGGTGGGCGCCATCGTCGCGCTCGGACTCGTTCGCGGAGCTCTCATGTACGGACGGCGCGTGATCTCGGGCCGACAGGCGCTCGGGGTCGAGTACGACCTGCGCGACGAGCTGTACTCGCACTTCCTGCGCCTCTCGTTCGGCTTCTACGACCGAAGCCAGACGGGTCAGCTGATGTCACGCGCGACGATCGACCTGCAGTCGGTCCGCTTCTTCCTCGGCTACGGGCTCATCTTCTTCGCACAGCACGTGGTCACGATCGTCGTCGTAACGGCCGTGCTGTTCGTCTACAGCTGGCAGCTCGCCCTCGTCGCGCTCGCGGTCACGCCGGTCATCGCGCTGAGCGCATATCGCTACAGCCGCGTCTCGCATCCTGTCCTTCGGGAAGTCCAGCAGACGCTCGGCGACGTCGCGACGGTGGCGGAGGAGTCGATCACCGGCGTCCACGTCGTCAAGTCGTTCGCGCAGGAAGATCGGCGAGACGCGCAGTTCGCGAGCGCGGCGAACACCGTCTTCCGAAAGACGCTCGCGGCGAACCGCCAGCGCGCGATCTACATCCCGCTCCTCACCTTTCTTCCACTCATCGCGCAGGCACTCGTTCTACTGGCCGCAGGACGTATGGTCATCTCCGGGTCGCTGTCCCTCGGCGCGTTCTTCACCTTCAACCTCCTGCTGGCGATGCTCGTCATGCCGCTGCGGATGCTCGGCATGTGGATCGGGCAGGCGCAGCGCGCGATCGCGGCCGGCGAGCGGATCTTCGAGATCCTCGACGAGCCGGAGGACGTCGCGGATCGGCCCGACGCGCAGCAGCTGCCCCGTGGCCCGGGTCACGTCGTGTTCGACTCGGTCTCGTTCGGCTACGACGCATCTCGACCGGTGCTCGAAGACGTGTCGCTCGACGTGCCGGCCGGTCGGACCCTCGCATTGATCGGCCCGACGGGCTCGGGCAAGACGACGCTCGCGACACTCGTCCCGCGTTTCTACGACACGACGGACGGCCGCGTCCTCGTCGACGGCATCGACGTGCGCGACCTCGCGCGGCGCTCGCTCCGCCGTGAGATCGGGGTCATCTCGCAGGACCCGTTCCTCTTCTCGGCGTCGATCAGGGACAACATCGCGCTCGGCATGCCGGACGCGCCGGCCGAGGCGATCGAGGCGGCGGCACGGGCGGCGCAGGCACACGAGTTCGTGCTCGAGCTCCCCCACGGCTACGACACCGTCGTCGGGGAGCGTGGGATCACATTGTCCGGCGGGCAGCGACAGCGCATCGCGATCGCGCGCGCTCTCCTCATCGATCCGCGCATCCTGATTCTCGACGACGCGACGGCGTCCGTGGACGCGACCACGGAGGCGAAGATCCGAGCCGGCCTGCGCGAGGTGATGCGCGGGCGGACGACGATCATCATCGCGCACCGACTCTCCACCGTCGCGCTCGCCGACGAGATCGTGGTGATCGACCACGGACGAATCACAGCGCGCGGCACGCAGGTGGATCTGCTCGAGACGAGCCCCGTATTTCGCGAGATACACGAGCACGGGTTGCTCCAGCAGGTCGTGGCCGGATGAGCACGACGCACATGGCCAGTCCGTCCGCATTCACGGCGATTTCGGCACGCATTTGTCCGCAAGGCGTTCCCCACGCGTACACATTTCGACGTTACGCTCGCAGTGGGTGGTGGGCCGGGGTGCCCCAGTGGAGGTGCGCTCGCTCTTGAAGGTCTGGCAGTTCGGCAGCCACCTGACCGACGAGCGAGGCGCCCGCATCGAAGACTGGTCCTGGCGCCAGACGCGTCGCCGGCTCCGAGTCCTCCTCCGCCTCGCACGGCCCTATCGAGCGCGCACCGCATTCGCGATCGTCACCCTCGTCGCCTACACCGGGGTCGCACTGCTGCCGCCCTATCTCGCCAAGGTCGCCGTCGACGACGGCATCGTCGCACGTGACCTCGACACACTCAGCATCGTCGTCGCCGTGTTCATCGCGGCCGGTTTCGCTGCATTCGGTCTCTCGGTCGCACAGACGTACTTCACCGGTTGGGTCGGCGAACGAGCGCTCGCGGACCTGCGCATCCAGCTCTTCGGCCACCTCCAGCGCCTGTCGCTCGGCTACTACGAGCGGAATCGCACCGGCGCGATCGTCAGCAGGATCACGAACGACGTCGAGGCGCTCGACCAGCTCGTTACAGACGGCATCTCGAGCCTCGTCCAGAACAGCCTCGTGCTTGCGGGCACCGTGGTCGTCCTGTTCCTACTCGACTGGCGCCTCGCCCTCGCGACGCTCGTCGTCCTTCCGCTCATGGGGCTCGCGACCGCGTGGTTCCGCTCACGATCGAACCGTGCCTACCGACAGGTGCGCGAGCGGCTCGGGCTCGTCACCGCGACGCTCGCCGAGGACATCTCGGGCATGCGGGTCGTCCAGTCGTTCACGCGCGAGCCGACCAGCCAGACGACCTTCCGCGGAGTGAACGAGCGCTACCGCGAGTCGAACTACGAGACGGTGGTCCTCAACGGGCTGTACTTCCCGGCCGTCGACATCCTGTCGTCGGTCGCGACTGCGATCGTCCTCGGTGTCGGCGGCTGGCTCGTCGTGAGCGGCGACATGACCATCGGCACGCTGCTCGCCTTCACGCTCTACCTCGGCAACTTCTTCGACCCCGTGCAGCAGCTGTCGCAGCTGTACAACACGTTCCTCTCGGCAACCGCGGCGCTCGACCGAATCACGGCCGTCCTCGACGAGGAGCCGGACATCGTCGACGCAGACGACGCGCGTGAGCTCCCCGCGATCGATGGACACGTCCGCTTCGACCACGTGCGGTTCGGCTACGGCGAGCTCCCGGACGTCCTGCACGACCTCGATCTCGACGTTCCTGCGGGCACGACGGTCGCCCTCGTGGGCCACACCGGCGCCGGGAAGTCGACCATCGCCAAGCTCATCGCGCGTTTCTACGACCCGCGCGACGGTCGCGTCACGATCGACGGCACCGATCTCCGCGAGGTCACGCAGGAGTCACTTCGTCGGCAGCTCGGAATCGTCCCGCAGGAGGGGTTCCTGTTCGCCGGGTCCATCGCCGACAACATCGCGTTCGGGAGGCCGGACGCAGAGCGGGGCGAGATCGAGCGGGCTGCGGCAGCCGTCGGGGTGGACGACTTCATCCCGGAGCTGTCGCACGGCTACGACACGCAGGTGGGCGAGCGCGGCTTCAAGCTCTCGCTCGGCCAGCGTCAGCTCGTCGCCTTTGCGCGAGCGCTCCTCGCCGACCCCCGCATCCTCATCCTCGACGAGGCGACGTCGTCGGTCGACATCGGAACTGAACGGAGGATCGAGCGCGGTCTTCGCCGGCTGCTCGCCGGACGCACGGCGTTCATCATCGCCCACCGTCTCTCGACCATCCGCAGCGCGGACACGATCGTCGTGCTCGACCACGGACGGATCGTGGAGGCGGGCACCCACGAGGAGCTGATCGACCGCGCGGGCGCCTACACGCGGCTGTACGGGGACTGGGCGGCCGAGGTCGCGTAGCCCGAGCGCCGCGCGCACCTTCTAAGCTGATGCAATGGCCTCCGCCTCCGAGCCCGACGACGTCGTCGAGGTTCCCCAGGCCGATGTCCTCGCGGAGGCGCGTCTCACGCCGGACGAGGCGATCGAGCCGATGCAGCTGCGCGTGCCCGTGCGTGGGAACCGCAAGCTCCGCCGGGTGCTCGAGAGGGTCAACGCGGACTCGCAGATCAAGGCGTGGTGGCACGTCTCCAACGTCAACGCCGTTCTCAGGCTGCAGATCAACGACCACTCCTGGGTACACATCCAGATCGTCGCGAACATCGCGCTCAAGCTTCTGCGACTCCTCGTGAAGCACGGCGTCCAACCGTCGGCGCAGCGCGACTACCGCCTGACGGCCGACGACGCGGAGGTCATCGTCGTTCTCGCCGTGTTGATGCACGACGTCGGCATGTCGATCCACCGCCGCGACCACGAGGACTGGAGCCTGTTCCTCGCGGAACCGAAGATGCGCGCCCTCCTCGACGGCGTGTACGAGGAACCGGAGCTCACGGTCGTGGTCTCCGAGGCGTTGCAGGCGATCACGAGCCACCGGGCCGACGGAGAGCCGCTGTCCCTGGAAGCCGGCGTCCTCCGCGTCGCCGACGCGCTCGACCTCGCGAAGGGACGGTCGCGAATCCCGTTCGAGCGTGGCTCCGTCTCTATCCACTCGCTCTCGGCGGCCGCGATCGACGAGGTTCGGATCACCGACGGCGAGAGCCGGCCGATCATGGTCGAGATCGTCATGAACAACTCGTCGGGGATCTACCAGGTGGACGGGCTGCTCAAGGCGAAGCTCCGCGGATCGGGGCTCGAGCCGTACGTGGAGGTCGTCGCGCGGATCGACACGGAGGCCGAGAAGCGACTCGTTCCCGCCTACCGGCTCGAGATCGGCGACGCGAAGGGCTCGTGACCGACCCGGTACACTGCTCCCGCCGTTGCGGGGTCGTCTAACGGCAGGACGCCTGGCTCTGGACCAGGAAGTTGGGGTTCGAATCCCTGCCCCGCAGCCTCACGCACCGTTGCCGAGCGCGGTTACGCTCGTGACACGCTTTCTTAGCCGTTTGTAAGGAACAGAGCCGCGGCTCGTGGCGCGTCGTGTAGCGTGCCCCTTTCGAGTGACACGAGCGGTCCCCAAGGGGTTCTCGCGCCACCGGAAGTCTCGCGCTAGCGCGCTTACGGTCTGTGCAGGACTCGCGGACTGCGCCCCTGTCCCCGTCCAGGAGGTAACCGTTTGAGAGCCCTACTCGTTGGCCTGCTTGCGCTTGTTCTCGTGACGCAGGCCGCTGCGGCAGCGATGCAGGTGCAGACTCCCGCGACACGCAAGGCGAACGTGCAGCGGGCCGTGACTCTCGACGAGCAACTCGAGCGCAAGCTCCATGCGCTCCGCAGGCATCGCGTCGCGATCCAGTTCTTCGACACCCACCGTCGTCTCCTCGCTTCGGCCGAAAGCCGGGCGGTGGCGCAGTCGGCTCGCACGCATGCGCAGCGGCGGGTGCTCCAGCTCACCAGGATCGTTACCATGCTTCGGGCGAAGGTGCGCCAGCGTGACGCGAGGCGCCTCGAAGCGCTTCCGCCCAGAGCGGCGATCTGCAGCGTCTTCGGCTCCCACTGCCAGGACGCGCTCGCGGTGGCGTGGTGCGAGTCGCGCCTGCGGACGACGGCGCAGAACGGTCAATACCTCGGCCTCTTCCAGCTGGGGTCGCACGAGCGGAGCCTGTTCGGACACGGCGGGTCGGCGCACGACCAGGCGACCGCCGCCCGTCGGTACTTCGTCCGCTCGGGGCGCGACTGGAGCCCGTGGAGCTGCCGCTGGGCGGCCACGTGACACCTTGCTGCCCGACCGGCCACGAAACAGCGGCTTGAGGGATCCTGCGGGGCAGGGATCCTGCGCGGCTGGGATCCTGCGCGGCTGGGATCCGTGCACCACCGGATCTCGGCCCTGCGCACGGCACACATTCGTCGCAAAGAGCGGCCCGACGCTCGGCTCGGAGCTTTCTTTCCGGACCGCCTTCTGCTAGGTGTCCGGATACGTGTGGGGACAGCGGAAGCGCGACCGCCTTCGGCCCTTCGATGAGGCAGCCGCATATGCGCGCTGCCACGGCGACCGCGACGACAACGTCCGGATCGTGAAGCTGCCGCCGCGGCGCATCCGCTACGAGGCGGTGCTCTCGAGCGGTGAGACGATCCGACGCGACTTCGAGACACGGCTCGATACCCGAGAGCCGGAAGCGCTCTGACCCACGGCGAGCTCTCCTTCGCAGCGGCCCCGATTCGCTACCCTAGGCCCTCGCCACGGCCCATTCGTCTAGTGGCCTAGGACACCGCCCTCTCACGGCGGCGGCACGGGTTCGAATCCCGTATGGGCCTTTGAGGGTCGCGTGGCTAAGCGGATTTGGCTTAGGTAAGCGGGTCAGGCGTGTCGTGGATGCCGGGAATGAGCAAACGGTGCTGTCCCGGTGCTGTCCCGGGACCTTGCCGAACATGACAACGAGTTAGCGCAGCGCAGCGACCGCGCCGGCGAGCTCTCGAGCCTGCTCTCCGAGCGCCTCGACGAAGCGGGCAGCCTCGGCGTCTTCACGGGCGGCTCGGCTCGGACCCCTCTGGGCGAAGGCGCTCTACGACGAGCGTGAGGTGGTCGCGCGAGACAACGGCCACGGTCTCCCCTACGTCCGCGAACTCTGCGCAGTGCGCCACCCAGATCTCTCCATCGAGACGGACCTGGCCGTCGGGGCGGCAAGCGGATGCGACGGTCGCGGTCCTCCCGATCAGGGTCTCAACGCCCGTCTGGGCGCGGCGGTGCCGAGTTGGTGGAGTCCGGCGAGGTCTCGCGTGTTGTCGATTCTGTGCGAGCCTGAGCCTCCTTCGTGGTCGCGCACGCCTCCGCGGAGGCGTGCGCGCTAACGCGAGCTACCTGCGGATCGAGGAGCGCGAGCTCGAGGCGGGCGGTGGCCCCTCGCTCTACCCGGATGGCGTGAGTGCGCTCGCGTGTCTCGGCTCGTAGAGGCCGATCTCGCCGCCGCCCGGCAGGACGATCGTCGTCAACAGACCGAACCCCTCGTCGCGCACCGGATGCGCCAGCTCGACGCCCTTGGCCTCGAGCTCTTCGACAGTCGCGTGCACGTCGTCGCACATGAGGTAGAGCTCGTGGTGATCAGTGCCCTCGGTCGGATGGGCAGCGAGCTCCGCCGGCGGTAGCTTGAAGATCAGCCAGCCTTCACCGGCATCGACCGACGGGAACCCGAGCACGTCTCGGAAAAGCTCGCGCACCCCCTCCGCGTCCTTGCTGTAGACGATTGCGTGAACACCGGTGATCATGCTCGGGCCCCCTTCAGTCTCGTCTCGAATCAGCTTCGTCACTCCAAGAACGATCGACCGATCGCGAAATCGACACTCACGCAGTCTCTTTGCAGCTGGGAGCGCGGACTCGACGGCTCCCATCGGGTCTGCCATGATCCACCGCGTCAAGGCAGGGCACATGTGCCTGCCTCCCCTGGGCTTGGCGAGGCTACTGCGAGGCTCCGGGGTCTACCGGGGCCTCTCTCGATCTTTGTCCTTCAGAGGCGAAATTGTCCTTTACCCTCTCGCACCTGCAGCACATTCCCATCCGGATCCTGGAACACCGCGATGTAACCCCACGGGAACTCAAGAATCTCCGGTGGCTCGAACTTCACTCCGCGCGACTTCAGTGTCTCGAACGCAACATGGATACTCCACCTCGATCGTGTAGACCGCGGAACCTGCCTCGCCCTTCGCTGGTGTGCCCGGCCACAGAGCGAGCTCGAAGTCCTGCCCCTTGACGCCGACAGTCAGGAATCGCGGGCTGTTGGCGTGCGGGTAGTCACCCCGCTTCTCGAGGCCGACGACATTCGTGTAGAAGTCGAGCGCCTTGTCCTGATCGTTCACCAACAGCGCCACGTACACGACTTTCTTCAGCATCGTTGATCCTCCGTTCTGTTGTGTCGTTAGGACCACGAACGGGAGGCGCGGTTTTCGACCACTCCCGACTGAGATGCTGCGCGAGCGGCCGAGGCGCTCGACGAGCATCTCCCTCGGCTCGACACGCGGATCCTGTTCCCGGCGAAGCACGGAGGGCCACTGGCGTTCTCGCCGTTCCGTCACCGCAGCTCGGGTCCTTCTATTACAGCGGCCCGTCCCCCGCGCGTGTCCGCGGTACCTCGCTCGGAGCGCCGTACTTCGAGTTGCGCTTCAGGAATGGCTACGTCACTGGCATCGTCGCCACGCGGCGGCTCGACCGTTTCCTCAGCTACGGCGTCCACCTGGACCGCTTCGCTCGCAACAGGTGGTACGCGGTCCCGCGCGAGTTGCAGCAAGCGCTCGGCCGGTTGACCGTCGGCTTGCGACCGCTCCACGTCACCCGCGCAGCGCTCGCAAAATCGCGCCGACGGCCGTCGGCTGGCGCGTCGGGTCACGGTGTTGACCCGATTGGCTGTCGGTTTTTCCTGACGTAGAGAGCGAACGCCTCGATCGCATCGACCACGGTCTCGAAGCGAATCGAATGGAAGAGGTCGAACGAGTGCTGCGCTCCAGCCAACTCCGCGTACACGACGGGATTCACCGACGTACTGCGGAGCTTCTCGACGAAGGCTCGTGCGTCCTCGACGAGGACGATCGTGTCGAGATCGCCGTGCGCTACAAAGAAAGGCGGCGCGTTGGCTGCGACGTACGCAAGCGGTGACGAGGATGGCCCTCGGCTCTCGATCGGGCCGTAGTAGCCATTAAGGGCGATCGCGCCCATGACGGAGGTATCCACATCCTCGAAGCCGGGTTGAAACGCGGGGTCGTTGGCGGTGAGGGCGGCGGTCGACGCCAGGTGAGCGCCCGCGGATGTGCCCGCCACGAACACGACCTCGGTGTCGACCCCGTACTCGTGGCCGTGCTCGCGCACCTACGCGATCACCTTCTTCACGTCGATCAGCGGATCGGGGAACGTCGCCGGGCGTAGGCGGTAGTTCGCACTGATGCACACCCAGCCCTGGCTCGCGAGTCGGTAGAGAAGCGGTCGCGCGTGGCGACTCTTTCGGCCCATCCTGAATGCTCCCCCGTGGAAGTGAATGAGGACGGGTGCGCGCGGCGGGTGGGAGCGATGGCGATAAAGGTCGAGGAGATTCCGTACTCCCGCGTCCCCATATGCGAGGTTCGTCCTTCGCTCGACATCGCGACGACGAAAGAAGAAAGGACCGACCAAGATCTGGGCGACCGGGAGACGCCGGCGGAGCCGAGTGGCCATCCCCGCGTCAAGCTCGGAGCGCCAGCCCGTCCCCAGGCCGTCCTCCAGGGCATAGTCAAGCGCCGGGCGAGCCTGCAGCGCGCGCCAGGTGATGAGTGCAAGCCCACAAGTCGCCAGAACGCCGAGAGCGAACGCTGCCCAACCAACGGGTGTAGCGAGATCGCCCTGACCGAGGGCCAAGAGCGTGGAGGCGGCGAGCCAGTAGAACGCGACAAACGGCAACTCGTTGACGAGAAAGCCCAGCCAGTAGCTCAGGTTCGAGGGGCTCGTGCGGCGCGGGCGCGGCGGAGCGAGCGCGAACAACGTCCACGTCGCCATGAGTCCCGTCGTGATGAGGTAGCCGATCGGCACGACGCAGCACTATCACGGCTCCCCGAAGAAGGCCTTGGCAGTGAACCGTTGGAGGGTAGGAATGGATCTCCGGCATGCATCGTCGGAGGTCGCTCGGAGCGTCGATGAACAGATGCGTCTGAGTCCCTGGTGGCGCGACTCGAATCAGAATGCGGTTTGTGCGAAAGACGAGGGCCGCACTCGGCAGTTTGGTGTTTCTCGTGCTGGTGCCGGGTGTCGTCGCGGGCGTGGTCCCGTGGTGGCTCACCGAGTGGCAAGTGCAAGAGCGTCATGTGTGGGTCCCGCTTCAGGTAGCAGGTTGGATCCTGCTCGTGGGCGGCGTTGCCGTATTGCTGGACGGGTTTATGCGCTTCGTCCTCGAAGGCCTCGGTACCCCCGCGCCGGTCGCTCCCACCGAGCGCCTCGTCGTCGGTGGGTTCTACCGGTACGTGCGAAATCCCATGTATCTCGCCGTCGCGGCCATCATCGTCGGGCAAGCGCTTGTTCTTGGCCAGCCGATCCTGCTTCTGTACACGGCGGCGTTTGCTGTCGCCGTAGCTGCGTTCGTCCACTGGTACGAGGAACCGACCCTGCGCCGTCAGTTCGGGGAGCAGTACGAGACATATCGCCGCGCAGTTCCCGCGTGGTGGCCACGCCGCGAGCCTTGGGACTCAGGCTGACTCACTTGGCCGTACGATTCCAGCTCTTGAGCTACGTGCGGATCGAGGAGCGCGAGCTCGAGGCGGGCGGGCTGACTAAGGCGAGACGGGGCGCGGCTCAAGCTCAAACAGCTGCCCGAATTCTCGGATCGCGAAAGTGGCGCCCGCGTGGGCGAGGAGATTCCACAGCAATACCTGATTCGACTCGAGGACAGGGCGACCGAGCGCGCCCTCTAACGCTTCGATTGCTCCCGCGGCTCGGAACCCGTTCCCCCCGATGAACACTGCTTCCGCCTCGGCCGCCACGTGCCGGGAAGTCCATTCGAACACTGCCGCGGGCTCGATCTGCCGCGGATCCCGCGAGAGTTTGGCCGAAGCCGAAGTGACGACGTCGAAACCCTGGCTTCGGAAATAGGAGGCTCCCAGCGCGTTGAGCTCGCCGTCGAACCAGGGCGGGTGAACAAGCGCAATATGCTCGATCTTCAGTAGACGCATGGCCAGCACTGCCGCGGCGCACGTCGCCACGACGGGAAGCCCGATCCGCCGTGAAAGCGTCGAAACCATGGCCACTTCATCGTCGAAGCCGATCGCATACGCGGTGCTTGTCGACGCATAGCCGATCACATCAATCGCGCTCACTGCGAGGGATTTGGCCGCCTCATCTAGAAGCGACGGCATCGTCAACGCACGAAGACCGGATGCAGACGCCGGTGTCGTTCCGCCGCTGACGCCGGCCACGCCGGTCGACGAGATACGTGCAACCTGGGTCATGACTCGGCCGGGCGCCATCGCTGGGAACTCAGCCTCTGGGCCGACTGCGCCATGAGGAGTCAACACGCCAATGGAAGTCACTTGCTCAGCCACACGCCACCGCCCGTCGCAGGTCGACCAATACCTCGCGATCAAGCCTAAGGCGCGGGCGGTGACTTCGGTGCTCGACCCGTGTGCCCGGCGACCGGGACACTGTGAAGGAATTGGAGCGCGTGTTCTCGCGCTGTGGCCTCCTGGCGAGGCTTGGCCGACGCGGCGGGCGCGGGCCCGTGTGTACGTCTGCTCGATTTCCGCCCACCGGGAGAGAGGCTCGCGCCGCACTCGTTCGTCCGAGGGGATGCGTCCACCGCTACACGCGTACACGTCACGACGTCGTCAAGTAGACGAGTGCTCTACGGCACCAGGAGACCAGGACACCTTGCTGTCCTGCGATCAAGAAGCAGCACTTCCGTACGTGGCTGCAGTCGCTGTAGCCGCTGCTGCCGCCGTAGTCGCTGCAGTCGGATAGGGGTTACATAGGGCGATCCGCCCGTCAGGAGGGGTTTGGTCATACCCTCGACTCGGCTTCGGGCTCTGTTGAGCGGAACGCCCTAATCTCCGAGGCTAGCGCGGCGCGAAATCCCTGTGTTCATGCGACCAGATCAGGAGGTCGAGGATTCGCACCTCGGTGAGTCGGTACGTGCGGCTCGCGAGCTCTCCCTGGATCTCGCGAAGAGTCGATCGGTTGCGATCCAGGTCTCGCTTGTAGCTGCGAACGAGCACGGTGGCGCGCTCCCCGAACGACCCGGGCGCGCGCGTCCGGAGATCGCCCATCGTTAAGTACGCCTGGACGACGCTGTCGAGCATCGGGATCAGCGCCGGCCGCTTCCTGTGCAGCGCTTTCGTCATCTTCGAGAAGCCGACTCCACGGATGTCCGCGAACGCGTCGAAGAGACGCGTCAGCGGGAGCCACGGGACGGAGCTCGTCGCAGCCGCCAGCGATGCATGGGGCTGGATCTTGCGCAAGGCACGTTCGATCTCGCGACGGCGTTCGAGAATCGCTGCGATCTCTGTGGCGGAGATGCGGGCTCCGCCCGTGTTCGCCAGCCTGAGGTCGCCCTCGTCGAATGACGCAGGTCTCGAGGAATCGTAGGCCTCATGGCTCGAATAGGCCTCGAGGAACTCGAGCGCCAGCTCGATCGGATTCTCGAGCTCGACGCCACTGCGAAGAATGATCGTGCTCATACGCCCGATGACCAATCGTCGCACCACCGCAGCTCAGCGGTCGGGTAACGCTCGGCTGATGCTGGCGCGATGATCCTCCGGCCGGGCGTGGCCTCCTCCGCTTTTTTCTGCAACCGCGCGGTGATCCAGCGAGGAGTGCTCGTTCTCGACCGGCGCCACTTACGACATCTCCGGCGGACGCGCGGTCTACTGACTCCGATACAGGCGATGGACCGCGGGCACGCGCGAGGGGAGGGGTGACCGGACTGGACGCAAGTCCGACTGCCGCGGATGATCACGTGGCGTGAGATCCGATCTCCCGACCGGCACCGTCACATTCCTGTTCTCGGACATCGAAGGCTCGACGCGGCTGCTGCTGGAGCGCGGCGATGACTACGCCGACATGCTGGCCGAGCACCGTCGCGTGCTACGCGAGGCGTTCGCACGCCACGGGGGCGTCGAAATGGACACACAGGGGGACGCGTCCTTCGTCGCGTTCGCGAAGGCGACCGACGCGCTGGCCGCAGCATCGGCGGCGCGGGAAGCGCTGGCCGACGGACCGATCCGAGTGCGCATGGGTTTGCACACGGGCGAGCCGACAGTGACCGAGGAGGGATACGTCGGCATCGACGTACATCGTGCTGCGCGCATCGCCGCTGCCGGTCACGGCGGTCAGATCCTTCTCTCGCAGGCAACGCGCGATCTCGCCGGCGCAGATCGCCTGCGCGACCTGGGCCTGCACCGGCTCAAGGACCTCACAGCGCCTGAGCGCCTCTACCAGTTCGGCGACGACGACTTTCCGCCGTTGAAGAGCCTCGACCAGACAAACCTGCCAGTGCAGCCGACGCCATTCGTCGGGCGCGAACGCGAGCTGGCCGAGTTGCTTGCGCTCCTCGAAGTACATCGAATCGTGACGCTCACCGGCCCAGGGGGCTCGGGCAAGACTCGGCTCGCGCTGCAGGCGGCAGCCGAGAGCGTCGAGCAGTACGGCGACGGCGTGTGGTTCGTCTCGCTCGCCGCGGTTGAGGATCCGCAACAGATCGAGCCGACGATCGCGCGGGTGGTCGGCGGTCCCGACGACCTGCACGAGTTCCTATCGGGCAAGCGCACGCTGCTCGTGCTTGACAACCTCGAGCAGCTACTCCCGGACGCCGCGGACACCGTCGCCGGGCTCGACGCTCGCATCCTCGCCACGAGCCGAGGACGCCTCAATATCGCGGCCGAGCAGGAGTTTCCGGTGCCGACGCTTCCAATCGACGATGCCACGGCACTCTTCACCCAACGCGCGCGGCAGCTGGAGCCGAGCTTCGAGCCCGATGCGTCGGTGCGTCAGATCGCCGAGCGGCTCGAGGGCCTTCCGCTCGCAGTCGAGCTTGCGGCGGTGCGCGTGAAGGTGCTCAGGCCGGGACAGATCCTCGAGCGCCTCGGTCGCAGCCTCGACTTGCTGACGTCCGGCGCGCATGACGCACCCGAGCGGCAGCGCACGCTCCGCGGGACCGTGGAATGGAGCTACCGACTCCTCACCGCCGAGGAGCAGCGCTTGTTCGCCCGGCTGGCGGTCTTCACGGGGGGCTTCGAGCTCGATGCGGCGGAAGCCGTCTGTACCGCCGAGCTCGACGTCCTGCAGTCGCTGGTCGACAAGAGCCTGCTACGGCGCGGTGAAGACGGGCGCTTCTTCATGCTCATGACAATCAAGGAGCTCGCGCTGGAGAAGCTCCACGATCTCGCGGACGCGTCGTCGCTGCGTCGCCGGCACGACGACTACTTCGTCGGTGTCGCGGAAGAGCTCGACGCGCGGGAGCGGCTGTCGGGGATGCGCGACCTAAGCGCGGAGTCTCTCAGCCGCTTCGAGCGGGAGCTGCCGAGCTTTCGCGCCGCGCTCACCGGGCTGCTCGAAAACGGGCGGAGTGAGGCCGTGCTCCGTCTCGGCGCGGCCCTCTGGCGGTTCTGGCTGAATAGAGCGCAATATCGCGACGCAGCGGACTGGCTCGGGCGCGCGCCCGTCGATGACGTGACTCTGCCGATGGACGTGCGCGCAGCCGCACTCGGGGCTGCGGGCGCAATCGCGTACTACGCGCACGACGACATCGACGGAGCGGAGAGGTTCTGGCGGGAGGGGCTCGAGCTGCGCCGCGTACAAGAGGATCCGCACGAGCTGGGTGCGGCGTTGAACCGGTTGGCAAGTGTGGCGTGGCGGCGGGGCGACGTCGACGGTGCCATCGCCTACCACAAGCTGGCCCTGCCGCTGTTCGAGCAGGCCGGCGCAGACGCATTACTGCTGACTGAGCTCCACTGGCTGGGTGACGCGTACCGCGACCGAGGCGATTACGCCGACGCTGAGCGCGTGCTCGAAGAGACTGTGACGCGTGCACGAGAGCTCGGACTCGACCAACAGCTGACAAGCACGTTGCACAGTCTTGGCGACCTTTCGCTCGATCGTGTAGATCCCGATACGGCGCTGCGGCGCTATGCCGAAGCGCTCACCTACGCGGTCGCCACTGGAAGTCGGCGCGTGCAGATCTACTGCGTCGCCGGCATCGGATGCGCACTGCTGCAGCAGGGTGACGACCGCGCTGCCGCGCGCCTCTGGGGAATCGCCGAGGACCAGGAACGCCGCCTCGGTTTCCGGATGCTCCTGACCGAACGGCAGCGCTACGAGCGCTTGATGTCGGACGCCCGCGAGCGCCTCGGTCCGGCGTACGAGTCCGAGCACCGCGCTGGCGCGGGGCTGACACTCGAGGACGCGGTCGCCGAGGCGCGGCTACACGCGCCGGCGTGATCCGCGCGGCACGCGCGCGAGCGAGAATGACGCCGTCGCGAGTAGTGGTTGGCCCTCGGAGAGAGGCTCGTGGCGGACTAGTTCGTTCGGGGGGATGCCCACCCACGACTACACGCGTATGGCATCGATGTTACGACGTCGACAGCAGACAAGTGCTCCATAGCTCGCCGCACTTCGGAGCCTCGCACTTTATGGACGACCGCGTTGGCGGACTGCACGCCGCGCCCAGCGAGTCGGAAGAGCTCGAGGTCGACTTCCTCTCAGGCCGGCGTCGGGCGATCCTAGGCAGCTCCGGCCGGAGAGCTCGCCGCTGCGACCTGCTCGAAGACGTAGGCGTGCCACCCGCTGTCCGAAAGTCCCTGATCACTACCGGATGGATGACGCCGAAAAACTCAGAGATTGACCGTCCTGACAACTTGCGCGTGCGCGGCGCGGCTGGAGCGCCGTCACCCTAGACCGCCGCGCTCTACAGCCGCGGGTTCCAGATCACCTCCCACAGGTGGCCGTCGAGGTCGCGGAAGAAGCCCGAGTAGATGCCCCAAGGCCGTTCGTACGGCTTCCCGATCGGCGTCGCCCCGGCCTCCTCGGCTTGCGCGAGCAAAGCGTCGACGTCGGCCCTGCTCGAAACGAGGTGACCGAGACTGAAACCACCCGACTGCGCGGCCGGTGGAATGCCGGCGTCCTTCTCCAGGTCCGGGTACAGGGCGAGGATCAGTCCTCCGTGCAGGTCGAACATGGCGACCGTCCCACTGGCACCCGTATTGTCGTCGACGAACTCCGTGCCGATCACGCCCGGCGTCTGCAGTCCGAGCCCGTCGCGGTAGAAGGCGAGCGCCCGCTCGAGGTCGCTCACCGCCAGCGTGATGACATGAATGCGAGGCTCCATCTCACTCTCCTTCCTTGATGGGGGTAAATCGGCCGTCCGGCCGCTCGTGGGACGCCAGTAGCGCCACTGTTCGGACCGGGGATCTGACGTCAGCGTCCGCCTAGCTGTCCCGCCCACACAGGTTGTGAACGGCTGAGAGATCTATCCGGGCCTCCTTCGAGGCTGTGGGTCTGCGAAGACCACCCCCAGAAGGAGGCCCGGGATGTCATTTCACCGTAACGCCAAGCTCGGATTGGGCGGACGCTGCGCGCTCGTCGGCGCGATCGAGGGCGGGCTCTCGATCAGGGCGGCAGCGGCTCGCTTCAACGTCTCGCCCGCGACCGCTCACCGCTGGTGGCGGCGCTGGCGCGAGGCGGACGGGGAGTCACGACGGACGCTTGCCTGCCTCTTCGACCACTCGAGCCGCCCGCACCGCTCGCCACGCGAGCTCGCGGCCGACCTGCAGGAGCGGATCTGCGCCTGTCGGCAAGAGACGGGGTGGGGACCGAGACTCGTCGCGGCGGCGACCGGCTTCGCCCACTCGACCGTGTGGAAGGTGCTTCGCCGCGCCGGTCTCTCGCGTCCGCCGCGTCCCGAGCGCGAGCCGGCCAACAGCTACGAGTGGCCCTGCCCCGGCGACCTCCTGCACATGGACGTCTCTCGCTACGCGCGCTTCGAGCAGCCCGGCCACGCAGTCACCGGCGACCGCTCGCACCGCACGGGAGGCTGGATGCAGCCCGGGACGCGGGTCGGCTACGACTACGCGCACGCGATCGTCGACGACCACTCGCGGCTCGCCTACGTCGAGCTGCACGACGACGAGCGGGCGACGACCGTCACCGGCTTCCTCGAGCGGGCGCTCGTCTTCTTCGCCGGGCACGGGATCACCGCCCAGCGGCTGATGACCGACAACGCCTTCGCCTACGTCAAGAACCGCTCCCTGCGCGAGCTGCTCGGCACGCGCGCCATCAAGCACCTGACCACCGAGCCGTATCGTCCCCGCACCAACGGCAAGGTCGAGCGCTTCCACCAGACGATGGCCCGGGAGTGGGCCTACGGCTTGATGTACCGGTCACATCGACAGCGCAACGAGGCGCTGCCACACTGGCTCGAGCACTACAACCGGCGCAGGCCGCACAGCTCGCTGGGAGACCGGCCTCCGATCAGCCGCGTTCACAACGTCTGTGGGTAGGACAGCTAGCTAGCGATCTCGTTGTTCTTTTGGCGCGAACTGGCTCGCGCCGAACGTCGCGCCCTGCGGGTCGCGGAGGACGGTCACCCGGATGGTGTAGGTGGCTGTCGACCAGGGGGCGTCGAACGGCGGGACGATCACCTTTCCGCCCAGTTCGGTGGCCTTCGTAGCTGTGGCGTCGGCGTCGTCGCTCGCGAAGGTCACGCTCCAATGCGCCGGCGTCTCTGGCCGGTCATCCGCGATCGGATTGATGCTCGCGACGACGTCCTCGAACCCCTCTGGCGCCCCTGCCTCCGCCATCCGCTTGCGGAGGTCCGGGTGGTGGCGCTCGAGGTAGTCGCCGTAGCCGGGCAGCGCCCACCCCTCACCCCCGCCACCGATGGCGAGCGTCTTCCATCCGAACACCGATCCGTAGAAGAACCTCGCCCCTTCGACGTCACGGGTGTTGAGGCCGTTGAACACCAGTGCGCCCGGGTCGTTGACCAGCCGCGCACCCCTGTGCTCCTTCGCCTCCCAGACGCGAAACGCCGCTCCCTCGGGATCGGTGAAGACGGCCATCCGGCAGGCGTCCATGAAGTCGTAGGGCTCCACCACTACGCCTCCCCCGGCAGCGCGCACCTTGGAGGCGGCCTCGTCGGCGCTATCGACCCAGAAGTAGGTGTTCCAGATCGCCGTCGGCGGGGCTGCCTCGGGGATGGACCCGACGGCGGCAACATCGCCGCTGCGCGCGTCACTTGACGTGTCGAAGATGGACGAGCCTTTCGCCTCGCGCCGGGCGATGAAGTACTTGCCCTGCGAGCTCGGCGCCATCACATCCTCGAACTCCCAGCCGAAGAGAGCGCCGTAGAAGTGAACTGCCGCCTCCGGGTCGGACTCGCTCGCATCCACCCAGCAGGGGACGCCGGGAATGTAGCCGTCGCGTTCGGGCATCGGTGCTCTCCCTTCGAGTCGGTGCCGGCTCGGCGCAACCTATCCCGCGTGGGCGTCCGCCCCCTCCGTAGAGGTCGGTGCCGCCCCCGTGTCGCAGGTCTGGTGAAGGGATGTCTGCGGGTCGGTCAACCGCGGTTGCCTCCAGCATGACGAGAAACCCTGCCGGCAGTTGCGCGACGCCGAGTACGGAAGTCACATCGCGCGAGGTCCCGAAGCGGTCCATAACTCGCGCGTTGTGCTTGAAGAGCTCATCCATGTCGGTTGTGGGAGAGAATCCAGCGCGCCGCTGAAGGTTCAACGGTGCCAGGAGGAGGGAAGCCCGCGCGTTTTCCGGTGTTGGCCGCGCCTCGCGGCCTTCGCTGCCGAAGCGATCGATCCGAGCTCGTCGAGCGAGCGCCCCGCACCCAGGGCGACGCACATAAGGGGCTCATCGGCGAGCTCGACCGGGAGCCCCGTCTCAGCCCTAAGTCGCTGCGCAAAACCGTGCAAGAGCACGCCGCCCCCCGCGAGTACGATCCCGCGCTCGCCGATGTCCGCCGAGAGCTCTGGCGGCGTTCCCTCGAGCGTTTCCCGCACGGCCTCGATGATTTGGCGAACCGTCGCTTCGAGGGCGTCGTGCACTTCGCTCGCGGTGACCGTGGCGGTTCTTAGTCCGCCGGAATGGAGATCGCGCCCTGTGACCTCAGCCTGCTCACCTGCAGACTCCGCTGCCGAGCCGATCTCGATCTTCAGCTGCTCCGCGCGCCCGTCCCCGATCTCCAGGGCATGCGCTCGCTTCAGGTGCGAGACGAGTGCGTCGTCCAGCTCGTACCCACCGATGCGAACCGAGCGCCAGACAACCATGCTTCCGAGTGAGATGACGGCGATCTCCGTCGTCCCGCCCCCAATGTCGAGAACCGTGCTGGCAACAGGATCGGCGATCGGGAGCTCGGCGCCGATCGCCGCCGCGAGCGGCTCTTCGATCAGGTACGCCGCTCGCGCGCCCGCCGCGCGCGCCGCCTCCTCGACGGCGTCTCGCTCGAGGGATGTCAGGCCGCTCGGGACACAGAGCATGACCTGGGGACGAGCGAAGCGACGGTCGATTGCGCGGCGCATGAAGTGCGCGAGCATCTGCTCGGTGACGTCGAAGTCCGCAATGACGCCGTGACGAAGTGGTCGCAGCGCGCGAATGCGCGCGGGGGTGCGACCGATCATGCGCTTCGCCTCTGCTCCAACCGCAAGGACGCGTCCGCTGCCTTCGTCGATCGCGATCACCGATGGCTCGAACATTACGATCCCTCGTCCCCGCGCAAACACGACCGTGTTTGCCGTGCCGAGATCGATTGCGAGATCGCTAGGTGGGCGCCGCGGCATCGTCATCAGAGTGCCAGGGCGGAGGGGGCGGAGCGACCGCCTCGGCGCTACGCCGGCTGCAGTTCGATCGGACCTTGTACTGCGGCATCGCCACCTCCACCCCTCGCGGAAAGCCTCGGGCGGCTGCTTTCACGGGGGGTGCATGGAGCAGTAGCGCCTTCAACTGCTCGGGCGCTGGGGCCTTGGTTCGGGACGCCTCGTCGTACCTAGCTCACGCTGGCCCACCACCCCTCGCGATGCAGTCGCAGAACGACGGCAGCCCCATCGGCACCACCACTACGACCAGGACGCCGATGAGGAGTGTCGGCTTGCCACGTGGGGGCGGCGAGTAGTCGAGGGATCCTGAGATACGCAGAGGCCTACGGCGGGCAACACGCCCGAGCCGTTCGTCGACGCCGACGACATCGCCGACATCGCGGTCGCCGCGCTGACCGACGACAGCCATGTGGGCGAGGTCTACGAGTTGACCGGCCCCCGCCTGTTGACGTTCGCCGACGCCGTCGACGAGATCGCGCAGGCGACGGGCAGGGAGATGCGCTACCTGCCGGTGTCGACCGAGGACTTCGGCGTCGCTCTGAACGAGCAAGGCGTACCAGGCGACTGGATCGAGCTGCTCGTCTACCTCTTCTCGGAGGTGCTCGACGGGCGCAACGCCCACCTGGCGGACGGCGTGCAGCAGGCCCTCGGCCGAGAGCCGCGGGACTTCGCCGACTCGCGCGAAACGCCTCCGCAACCGGCGTCTGGACTCCGGGACTCGGTCGCGCTGCTTAGCTGGAGACGTTTGGGGGCCGGAGATGCCCGGCCCCAACGGACACGTGGGCCTATCGCCGACTCGACCAAGGCCCTCGCGAAGCAGGGTCTCCACCGCCTTGATCCTGGCACCGTGATCAGGAACAGAAATCTCCTGACAGAAGCCCTTCCCGCAATCTGGACAGGTGCACGGCGCGACAAGGTAGGGACGCCCTCAGCCGGGAACCGTATTAGCCGCCTCAGCAGCGGTCGAAGGGTGGAGCCAGCGGGTCGTAGCGATCCTGTGGCGCTGGCCTCTATCTGCGAACGAGACGCCGGCTAGGAACCGCCGATCCGGAGCCTGCGTTCGAAATCCCGTATGGGCCTTTTCGGGGGGCTTGGCTCCTAGTGATTTCGCTTAGGTGAGCGAAATCAGAGGGCGGGAGAGTACGCCCGAGTACGAATGGTGATGCATGGGTGATGCACCGGACCGCTTCTCGCGGAGTCTCGGCGCCGCCGTCGAGCGGTGATTGGACGAGCGCGAACTCGACTACTCCGAGCTCTTAGGCGACTTGCTCCAGAAGGTCAGCCAGTTGCCTTCGTGATCCTCGACGGTGAACTGCTCCTGACCCCACGGTCGCGCTGCCAGCGGGTCGACTATCTGCGCATCTGCCGCTTGGAGCCTCGAGTGGAATTCGGCGAGATCCGCAGCCTCCATGTACAGATCGATGCACGAAGGTTTCCCTAGGCGTTCCCTGATCGCAGCGTTGTACTCGTCGCCGTAGAGATCCGCGGCCGTCTCAATCATCACGTGTGCGTCACCTCGTGTGAGTGACGAGTTGCTCTTCTCGTCGCCACCGCTGTCGAGCGTGAACTCGAGCGTTCCGCGGTAGAAGGCGAGGGCTTCTGCCATGTCTCGAACGCGGATCGACGGGATTACTCCCCATTGAGTCATGATCGGCTCCTTCCCGCGACTACTCGTCTATTTCCGGCCCACCATCCAGGCACACGGAGTGTAGGAACTCGACCTTTCCATCTCGCGGCGCGGGGAGAGAAAAGTAATGGCGGGGGTTACCGCTCGGAGGCCCCGGCACAAAGCCGGTTGAGACTTGGCTTAGACACTGGCTCTGCAGCGCACTCCGTCGCCCACCCGCAATACAGCCGAGTCAAGTGCATGGCGAATGCAATCTCGGCGAGCAACTCGTCTATGCTCAGCGGCCCGGTCTCGAACGATGCCGTTCTCGATGAGAACCAGCAAAGTCGGCGTCATCGCTGGCGCTGAGCACGGCCTGCGGCGACTCATCGTGCGCGTCCAGGCGGTGGCGGCTGACGACGTCGGGCACCTCCATCGCCACGACAATGCCGATCAGATCCTCTGCGTTCTCGAGGGCGACGTGCTAATCGAGGTCGACGGCGAGGCCAAGGTGTGTAGTGCGGGCGAGATGGGCATCGCGCCCGCGGGCACCGTGCACGGGTTCCTCGGCCTCGGGGCTCCCGCGCTCCTCGAGGTGTTTGGTGAGCAGCAGTGCGGCACCAGTTTCCTCCTTGACGGCGGTGAGGAGATCGAGGTACACCGACCAGGAGTCCCTTGGGATCGCCCAGGCCCAGCGACCGACATGTCCACGGTCGCACAGCGTCTCCTTGCTCCACGTCGAGCGTAGTCCCGACTCTGGTTGGACTCACTGCCTCGACGAAGCTCGAACCAGGCGTTCGAGCACCGGACGCGGCGGGAGTCGATCCGCAGCACGTCTTCGACTGGACGGTTCCTGCCAGGCTCGACGGCAAGCCTCTTCGAATCTCGGGATCGCTCGACTATGAGCCACCACCCGCAGGCGCGCCGAGGGGACTCATCATCGCCGCGATCGTGGTTGCCGTCGGCGCTCTAGCCGCCATTGCACTACGCCTCGTGCGCGAACGTAGGCGGACCAGTCCGCGAGGAGCGGCGCGAACTGAAGTCTTGCGCCCGAGGTCGGGCTCTACGCGATGAGACTGCTGAGGGGGGTGGGGGTATTCCACCTTGCCGGGCTAAGGACGAAGGGCGCAAATTGCGCCATTTCGATCAACCGCGAGCTTGACTGAGTCAGCTCCCGGCCATAGGTTCCTCCACGCACCGAGCACGGAGCGCGAGTAGGTCGAAGCTCAGCCTGGCGGCGGTACGCGGAAGCGGAAAGTCATCAGGTTGAGTGGACAAAAGCGCCACCGGCTCGGTGAACTCTTTCCCGGGTTCGTGTCTCCGTCCCGGCGAGCGGGCCCCGCAAGCCGGGTTGCCGGAGGCGGTGGGTGCCCGCTCCTCGCGTGCGTACGCGTGGGCGCGAAGAGTCGCGGGGCGCCCTCCTCAGCTGCGGCCGCGCTTGGTTCGGCCCAGATGATCGATCGGGTGCGCCTGTATGCACTCATCGATGCCCTCAAGGGCGATCTTCGGGACGTGTTGAGGGAGTGGGTCCTCCCCTTCAAGAACATCGACGAGGTCGTCGGAGCACGCGCTGCAGTGATAGTCAACGCGCGATCGACGATGGCGTCGTCGAAGTCGACGCGGATCAGACCGCTGGAGTGAGAGCCACCCATCTCTGCGCGCCTGATGCAGCGAGCGAGTTCGTAGTGCCGAGGTCGTTAGTGCGGAGTCACGTAAGCCGGCGGTTGGCCTGGAGCGTGGCGAGCGCTTGGACGGTGACCAGGCCCCGGCACTCGGCGAGCTGTCCCTCCGACCAGACGCCGAAATTGAACATCCAGCCGCCGTCCTCCTGCTGTTCCCGCTCAAGTCGGTGGAGGTCGGCCCGATTTGATCAGCAGTAAAGAGGGCGCGACTGCGCAAGCCCGGCCGCTCGGACAGTGTCAGCGGCGTTAGCCGCTCGCCTCCTTGCCGCCGGCGACGGCGATCGAGCCGTCGGCCTGTAGGTGCGGGCGCAGCCGGTCGAGTGCGTCGGCCGCACGGTCTTCGTCTGGCACACGGTCGAGGAACTCAAGCGCGCACTTGACGCCATAGGCGTGTAGAGCGGTCGGATCCTCGAGGCTGGCCCACGACCAGCTGGTCGCCTGTTCGAGCCAGCGCGAGTCGACGTCCGCCTCCCACAGCCGCGCAGCGAGGGCCATCGTGAACATGGAGCCGCCTGGCACTGGCGGCCCGAGGAACGGTGCCCTTGGATAAGCGGCCGACGCCGGAAGCGAGAACGGAATCCCGCCGTCAGCCTCGGCGACCGAGGCGACCCAGTCGGCGGCCAGGCGCACGATCGGGTCGTCGAGCGCGTCGACCTCGGCGAGGATCGCCAACGCGTGGATAGTGGCCGACGGTTCGCTGGTCGGTGCGCGGATGTCGGCTCGAGCGCGTGCCCGAAGCCGCCGTCCAGGTTGCGGTACGCACGCAACGCAGCAAGAACGGGATTGATCGACGCTCCGTGGAGGAGCACGGAAAGGCGGTGGCGGTCGAGCAGGCGGGCGTTGGCGAGCGCGAAGCGCTCGGCAGCGTGGAGGTCAATGCTCAGGCTCGCGGCGTTCGACACAGGGCCTCCTTCAGGAATGGGTCGGCTAGGTCAGGACCGAAACCGGTCGTCCTCACGAAGACGTGATCCGCGCTCGCGCTCGTCGCCCACGTGAGCCTCATGAAAAAGGGGGGAGAAGCCGGGTGTCGTCACGCGACCTTCTCGTAGGTCAGGATCTGGACGCCGTCGCCAACGGTCTTCCCCTCGGCGAGGCCTAGGTGCTTGGTCGCGCTCGTGTCCGCGAAGAGTCGCTTCCCGGCTCCGACGATGATCGGGTAGACCTGGAGGTGGATTGCGTCGACGAGATCGTGCTCGATCAGCGTCTGCACGAGCTGCGGGCTGCCGTACACGAGGACGTCCCCCTGGTACTTCTCCTTGAGCTTCGTCACCTCTTCGACCACGTCACCTCGAAGCACGGTGGTGTTGTTCCACTCGGGGTCCTCCAGGGTGGCGGAGATCACGTACTTCGGCATCAAGTTCAGCTTGTCGGCGAGTTCGCCCTCGTAGTGCGGCCAGACGGGGGCGAAGGTTTCATAGGTGACGCGGCCGAGCAGCAGCGCGTCGGATGCCCTCGCCTCGTCCAGCTTGAACCGATCGCCGTCCGGCCCTCGCGTGAAGGCGTCCGTCCAGCCGACGCGCTCGAAGGTCTCGGTTCCGCTCGGCGCCTCCACGACGCCGTCGACGGAGATGTACTCGGTCACGACGATCCTGGCCATCTCGGTTCTCCTCTCGTTGTGGACTTCGGACTGGCTCCTCGGCGGCTCTTCCTCCCGAATGCAGTGCCCGTCCGTCGGGGTTAGCCGTTGCGGCTAGCCCTGGAAGAACTGCTTCAGCGCGGCGGCAAGCACGCCCGGCGCGACATTGTGCTGCTGGCCTTCGAGCACGCGGTGCTGCCCGTGCGGCAGAGCGTCGGCGAGCGCCTGACCCGTCTCGCCCATCCACGCGAAGCTCGCCCCGCCGGTCAGCACGAGCGCGGGTGTCGTGGCCGAGGCCGCGCGCTCCACCGGCAGCCGATAGTCGCCCATGATCGTGGCGTCGTACGCGAGTGTGTGCGCGATTGCCTCCTGCGCCGCCCAGAAGGGCTGCGACCGCGCAGCGGCCACGAACTCCGGCGGCAGCCCGACGACCGTGCTCATGAAGAACTCGACCGCGGCGTCGCGGCGGCCGGTGTCGACGAGCCGGGTGAACGTCGCGGCGGTGTCGGCCGGCGGCCGCGGCCCGCCCTCCGGAACGTAGGGCGGTTCCCACAGAGCGATGTTCGTCGCAGCGACTCCGCTCGCCGCAGCGTCGAGGACCAGCGCGGCCCCGGAGGACGTGCCGTAGACGGATGCCGATCCACCGGCGGCATCGATGACCGCGGCGAGGTCTTCGACCTCCCGCTCGACCGCGTACGGCGGCGTGTCGCCGCTGTCGCCGCGGCCGCGACGATCGTAGTTGAGGACCGTGAAGTCGGCCGCGAGCAGCGCCGCCAGCTCCGCGTTCGCCATCCGGTCGGTCGAGCCGCCGCAGACGAGGATCACGGGCGGTCCGTCGCCGAGCCGGTCGTAGGCGATGGTGGTGCCGTCCTGCGAGTTCACGTGTTCGAGGTTCATCGGAGGAGTCTCCTTTGTTAGCGGAATCGGGCCTTCGTGATGTACTACCGGCCCGCGCCCGGAAACTCATCGCCGCCGTCTAAGCTCGCGCGATGGAGGCGCAGCGCCTGCTCCAGGCCGCGCGCAGCGGCGACCACGACGCGTATGCGCACCTCGTCGAGCCGCACCGCCGCGAGCTCCACGCGCACTGCTACCGGATGCTCGGCTCGCTGCACGACGCCGAGGACGCGCTCCAGGAGACGCTGCTGCGCGCATGGCGCAGCCTCTCGCGCTTCGAGGGCGACCGACCGCTGCGGCCGTGGCTGTACCGGATCGCGACGAACGCGTGCCTCGACGCGCTCGCGCGCCGCCCTCGGCGGGTGCTTCCGATCCAGCACGGGCCGCCCTCCGCGCCGGCCGACGGCCCCGGCGCACCGGCCAAGGCCGCGTGGCTCGAGCCCTACCCTGACGAGCTGCTCGGCATCGAGGACGGGTCCGCGTCACCGGACGCGCTGTACGAGCAGCGCGAGGCCGTCGAGCTCGCGTTCGTCGCGGCGCTGCAGCACCTGCCGCCGCGGCAGCGCGCGGTCCTTATCTTGCGCGAGGTGCTCGGCTTCTCGGCGCGCGAGGTCGCCGACGCGCTCGAGACGACGACCGCATCGGTGAACAGCGCCCTGCAGCGCGCCCGGCAGGTCGTCGCCGAGCGGCGTCCCGCGCGCAGCCAGCAGGCGACGCTTCGTTCGCTCGGCGACGCGCGCCTGCGCGAGGTCGTGGAGCGCTACGTCGAGGCGTGGGAGAGCCGCGACGTCAACGCGATGGTCGCGATCCTCGCCGAGGAGGTGACGTTCGCGATGCCGCCGTTCCCGGGCTGGTTCCGCGGCCGCGACGCCGTCATCGCGTTCATCACAGGCACCGGCACGCCAGCGCTGCGCCACCTCGTCACGCGGGCGAACGGTCAGCCGGCGATCGCGTGGTACCTGTGGGACGCGCAGCGCGAGAGCCACCTCGCGGTCTCACTCGAGGTGCTCGCACTCGAAGGAGCGCATGTGCGGGAGATCACCGCGTTCGCGCTCCCGGAGCTCTTCCCGCAGTTCGGCCTGCCGGCAGAGCTCAACTGACGTGGCCGACGCGCCCGAGGTCAATGCCTTGCTCGAGGCCGGTGCCCGGCTCACGGCGGCGGCAATGCACTCCTGGCGAGCCGCTCAAGGTCGCGCAGGTCGACCTCGCCCGCCGACTGGCCGAGGCCATCTGGCCATGGTCACCCGCAACGAAGCCTTCCCCCGGCAGGCGCCACCAACCCCTTGGCCGCCTGTCTCGGCGTCTCCTGCGTTCGGCTCGCGCTCCCTTCGTTCCCAGAGTCCATTGATCGACCTCCGATCTCCATTGGTCGGCGTTGGTATGTTGGTGCGGTGGCGGAGGGCCCGGATCGCCAGGAGCTCCTTACCGCTCTGACTACCGAGCACTTCACTCTCCAGGGCGCTCGCTCGCAGGCCGCCAGCGAGAGCGCCTCCCGCGCCTCGCTCTACATCCTCTCGGTCTCCAGCACCCTGGTCGCGCTGGGGTTCATCGGCCAGGCATCGCAGATCGGCACCACCTTCGATGTCTTCGCCCTCACCGTACTCCCGACGCTCTATGTCCTCGGTGTCTTCACCTTCGTGCGAGTGGTCGAGTGCGGTGCCGAGGACTTCCGCTACGGCGTCGCAATCAACCGGATCCGCAACTACTACAAGCAGATCGCCGGCGACCAGGCGAAGCTCTTCCTGCTCTCCGGGCACGACGACGGACGAGGGGTGTTCGAGAACGCCGCGGTGCCGCCCGAAGGCCGCAAGCAGTACTTCACCTTCGCGACGGTCGTTGCTGTGATCAACAGCGTGGTCGGGGGCAGCGCGATCGCGATCGCGATCGCTGCGATCGCCGATACCCCGCTTGGCGTGGCGGTGGGCGTGGGCGGCGTTGCGGCGCTCGTTTCCGTTGTTGCTCTGATCCGTTACGCCGATCGACTGCTCGAGGAGCGCGCGGGCGGCACCGAGTCGATCTTCCCTTCGCCGAAGTAGCGTCCGACGACTGGCACCCCCCGCAGGTAGGCCCCAGTCTCGTCGAACCTCGCGAGGCGGTGGGTAATGGCAAAGGACGACAGCGGCATGAACACCGGCGTGCATGGTCGGAGGTCGCTCAGCGCCGCTGGTCGGGGGAGAAGTCGTGCCAGTCGACGTCTTAGCGTCGGCACGGCGGCCATGCAGAAGGTCGAGAGTTCGAGTCGTGCTCGGCGCTAGAATGGTGCGATATGCAGCGTTTTTTAGGTATCGAGCCGGCAACCACCCCCGCCCTGAACTTTTCTCTCCCCGATGTCGTCGCTGCGGAAAAACGGTGATTCATCGCGATGAAGATCTGTAGCCGCTGTTCGCTCGGATTCTTCCCGCACCACGGAAACCAAACGCTGTGCCCGACCTGCAAGGCAGGCCGACCTGAGGGGCTGCGCCGGGGAGTGACCCGCACGTTCGGAGAGCGCCGATGCGACCGCTGCTGGCGCAAGTTCCTGGCAGTCGCGGAGAACCAGAGGTTCTGCTCACCACGGTGTAGATGGCTCGCGCGGCAACGCGACGAGGCGAAGTACGCTCGCCCGGAGCACCGCGGAACTCGGAGGCGGCTGGCACCGATCGTGGCGCAAGGCTGGGTGCGCTGTGCGCGAGGTGCCGCCTGCAAACGCGCCGAGCTCGTCGACGGTGAGCTGGTCGGAGGCTTCATCGAGCCCGGAGAGCGATGGCATTTGGGACACGCTGACGGCGAATCGGCCGGCGGCCCCGAACACGAGAGCTGCAACACGGCGGCACCTTCGCGCCTTCGCGCAAGCGCGAGGCGTGGATGACGCACGCGAAGACGGTGGCGGTGGTGTGGGGGACGCAGCCGCCCGCTTTCTCGATCGGTCACGAGAAGCCGATGTGGGCGGGCGACTCGGGATTCACCGTGCTCTTCGACTACAGAGTTGTCTTTATCCCCGACTGCCTCTCGAGCGACAGTCCGCTCGCCCATGCGACTACTGCTCGTGCTCGTACCGTTCGCGCGCCCGCTGCGCCGCAGCGACCAGCGTGTCTCCCTTGCCGTAACGGTCGATGACTGACTCTGGATTTGCCTTGGGTGTGAGCCTCGCCCACCAAACCGCGCCCTCCTGAGACAACACGAGGCCAAATCCGTGCGCGTCGAACCAAGCCGCTACGGAGATGGGTAAGGGACAAGAGACGGTGTCTCCAGTATTCGGTCGCCGAAGATCGCGAGTCGATATCGAGAGTCGTTACGTCGCGAATCGCTGATCGCCGTTCTCCCGGCAACGACGAGCGATACGTTTTCAGGCATGCAGTTCAAGGAGCGACCAGGTCCCCCGGGTCCGTATGCCGCGCCGGCCGAAATAGCCCCGCCCAGGCCGGACGTCTCAACCGGCGGCACCCGTTACGCCGACATTGAGTACGCGAGGGTCATGGGCTTCCGGCCACTCCGAATGGACCTCCTGCTGCCACCGGCCCCCAGCGGCCCGGTACCGGTGGTGGTGTGGATCCACGGCGGCGCCTTTCTCTTCGGCTCGCGACTCCACGGCGCGGTGACCGAGCCGGCCTGTCGGGCCTTGATCGAGCGAGGCGTCGCTGTTGCTCTGGTGGAATACCGCTTCAGCGGCGAAGCCCTCTTCCCAGCGTGCCTTCATGACGTCAAGGCCTCCGTCCGGTGGCTGCGTCAATTCGGTGAGCACGTAGGCGTGAACGGTGAAGCCATCGGTGTATGGGGTGAGTCCGCGGGAGGTCACCTCGCGGCCTTCATCGCCCTCAACGGCAACGACGAACGGCTCGACGGCACGGTTGGCGTCACGGGCTGCTCGTCGGACGTCGTGGCCGGTGTGGCTTGGTACCCGGACACCGACTTCTTGGCCTTGGGGCCGGGGTCGGACCGGACGGGTTCGCCCGATCCGACGTCGCCGGAAGCACTCCTGATCGGCGGCCCTACCCGGGATCGCCGCGAGGATGCCGCGTTTGCGAGTCCCGTCACCCACGTTCACCCGGGCGCAGCGCCGATCCTGCTGGTACACGGCCTCGAGGACGGCCTCCTACCGCCTGAACAGAGCGCACTGATGCATGAGGCGCTGCAGACAGTCGGTGCTACCAGCGAGGTGGAGTGGATCGAAGGAGCCGATCACGTGTTTTTCGGCGTCGATCCCGACCCCATAGCGGATCGATCCGCCGACTTCCTCGTTCGTCATCTCGCCTAGACGCGGCCGGCTTTGCCGAGGCGATTCTCTGGGTTCATGCGAACAATCCGCGCGCACGGAGGTTCTACGAGCTCGGGGGCTGGTGTCCCGGCAGTGCCGAGAAGCCAGTCGAGTCCTTCGACGGTACGCTCGTCGGGTTTGCGTCTCCAAGCGACCACACGACTAGCGGGGGCCCGCGTGACGCTTCAACGCATGGACAACGTCGGGATCGTGGTGGAATCCCTCGAGACCGCCATCTCCTTTTTCGCCGAGCTGGGCCTCGAACTCGAAGGACGAGCGATGATCGAAGGAGACTGGTCAGGGCGCGTCACTGGACTGCGCGACCAGCGCGTCGAGACCGCCATGATGCGTATGCCGGACGGCCACGGCAGGATCGAGCTCTCGCGCTTTCTCACCGCCCGTGGTTGCCGATCACCGAAACGCCCCGGTGAACGCGCTGGGCTATCTGCGTGTCATGTTCGCCGTGGACGACCTCGACGATACGCTCGCCCGTCTCGGCAGACACGGCGCGCAGCTCGTCGACGAGGTAGTCCAGTACGAAGACGTGTATCGGCTCTGCTACGTCCGAGGCCCTGAGGGCATTCTCATCGGGCTGGCAGAGAAGATCGGCTAGCGGATTGAACTTTCGCGACGGGAGAGCCCCTCAGGCGTCACTCCCGAACGCTGGCCCAGACATCGTTGGGAGCGCCACGACGATGAGTTCTTCTCTCGCGATCCGTCTTTACAGTGAAGGCCACTGCGAAATGAAGGAGAGCCCGATGCGGAGCGTATGGGTGGATCTCGTTACCGAGGATCGTCCGCCGCTCTGGCACCCGACAGTTTGAAGCCGTGCTGATCTATTCGATGAGCGTCTCGGTGGACGGCTTTATTGCCGACCGCGAGGGCGCGTTCGGGTGGAGCGTTCCCAACGAGGAGCAGTTTGCTTTTCACATCGTGCAGACACGCGAGCTGGGGGGCTTTCTGTGCGGCCGCAGGCTCTACGAGACGATGCTGGTGTGGGAGACGGATCTGTCGTTGCGCGACAACGAGGCCGGGGCGGAGTTCGCCGCCGTTTGGTGCGCGATCCCGAAGGTCGTCTTCAGCCGCACCCTATACAGCGTTCAGGGCAACGCCCGACTCGCCAAGGCATCCGTGGCCGAGGAGGCCGCAGAGGCACTCGACGCGACAGACAAGGATGTAGGGATCGGCGGCGCCGGCCTGGCCGCGGCAGCGATCGAGCTTGGCCTGGTCGACGAGCTGCGCATGTTCCGCAACCCCCACGTTGTCGGTGGCGGCACCCCGTTTCTTCCTCCGGTCACCGAAGACGTCCCGCTGGATCTGATCGAGACCAGGACGTTTGGCTCGCGCGTGATCTACGAGCGCTACCGACGCGTCCACGATGACTCGGACTGAGGCGCCGCGACGGAACAGCTCGCGGCCGTCGTCTGAACTTGGTCAGGCGTACTTTCAGAACACTGGCGCATGCGAGTGTCCTGCCTCTAACTACAGAGTCGTCGCTATCCCCGATTAGCTCTTTCGAACTACGGAATTGAGGCCGATACCCTTTCGCATGACAACACCGCCGCTTGACCCGGCGCGAGGTGCAGATGCGGCCAGGAAACTCAGAGCCTTGGGCGTCAAGGGCGTCCTCATCAAAGCCGCAGAGCTTGGCTACATCACCGAGGTGACATGCGGGATGCCCAAGTGCTTCTGTCCCGAGGAGCTCGGCGGTGCGAGTCACTTCGTCATTCGCACTCAGACGTGGAACGACTGGGAGCCGACCCACGAGCACTTCCCAATCCCAAAGCGAGAAGGAGGGAAAGCGACTCCCGACAACACGATCCTTGCCCACCGCCTCTGCAACAAGTTCGACTACTTCATCTCCCAGGGGCTTTCCATCGAGAAGGATCTCGCGAGAGTCGCAAGAGCTCGCGAGGCGGCCGCCGCGGCGATCCTGTCCCAGTCCGCTCCGGCCGCCGAGGCAGTCGCCGAGGTCTTGGCGCTCGAGCCCGCGTCTCATGTGAAGTCGCCCCGCAAGCGGAAGCCCGCGGCCTGGAGGTCGCTGCCGCCTGCCGAGCTGGCGGCACACCTGCTCGCGACTCTGACGATTGCCGATTCCGCCTGGACGACAGAGCGGCGGCTCCCGCGCGAGAATCGTGAGTCCTTCATTCGCCGCATCGTGCTCGGCGAGACCCCCGAGTAGGCCACCGAGGAGGCGGCCGCCTAGTCGTCGCCGACTCGATCCGCCGGTCTGGTCAGCGACTACAGAGTTGTCTTTATCCCCGACTGCCTTTCGAGCGACAGTACGTTCGCACAGGCGAGCGTTCGTGGATGTTCCCTGAAGGATTACCAATCGGACCATTGTTCAGCTCCCGGCCACGCGCTGGACGGCTGGCCGCTGCCGGCCGATTGATTTCTTACAAGAGCGACAGCTCACGACACGCTAATTTGGGGCACCCCAAAGCAGAGGAGAGCCCGTGGGCAAGGTGGTCATGTACAGCTCGGTGTCGGTGGACGGCTTCGTCGCGGACGAGAATGATCAGCCCGGACCGCTGTTCGATTGGTTGTCCAGCGGTGACGTCCCGTTGGACGAGAGCGGCGACGTGAAGGTGTCGCAGACCTCCTACGATTACACCCGGGCGTACTGGGACCAGATCGGGGTGACAATCGCCGGCCGCCACGTCTTCGACATGACGGACGGCTGGGACGGGAAGCCTCCGAGCGGGATCGACCACGTGGTCGTCGTGACGCACCGGCCGGAGCCCGAGGGCTGGGACCCCGAGGCGCCGTTTCACTTCGTCGACGGCGTCGAGGCAGCCGTGGCCAAGGCGCAGGAGCTTGCGGGTGACCGCTTGGTCGAGGTCGCCGCTGGCGACGTCGGTGGCCAGGTGCTTGCCGCGGGCCTGATCGACGAGGTGCGCATGGACGTCGTACCCGTGGTGTTCGGGTCCGGCAAGCGCTACTTCGGGTCGGTCGACGCGCAGCACCTGTTGGAGGGACCTGACGTGGTGATTCAGGGCAACCGGGTGCTTCACCTGCGCTATCGGGTGCGCCGTTGACCGCCACGGCATCCTCGACTATGCAGTGCTAGTGGTCGTACTTCCGACCAGAACTATCAGCTGAGTTTCTCCCCGTAACCTGACCAGTAGCTCGGATGACATTCCCGAACACTGGCGCAGCCGAGCGCGCGTGTCTCCTGGCCGATCAACTCGCTTGTGGGCTGGGGGCGAACAGCTTCCAGTGTCCCTCGGAGACGACTTCGACGTTGCCGTCGACCATTCGTATCGCGGTCTGGTCGTCGATCGCGTACGCCGGCACCGATAGCCCGGCGGCCCATCTCTCGATGTTGGCGAGGGACGTGTCCGGCATGTCCTCGTGCTCCAGGTGCGGAAACACCGAGAAGTCGACCAGCCCCAGCGCTTCGTCGCTGGCGGTGAGCGGCTCGCTGTCGTCGTAGGTCTCGCCTCCGAAGTCGGGAGTCGCCACCATCGCTCCGCCGCTCGTACCCACATACACGGCCTCGGGCCGAAGCGACGGCAAGAGGTCGGCGAGCCCGGATTGCCGCATCCAGTAGCACAGATACAACGGGCTCCCTCCCCAGACCAGCAGCGCATCGACTTCCTCGACAGCCGCGACCCAATGCTCCTTCTTGATGCTGGGGAGCGCAGTGAGCTCCAGCACTCCCAACGACTTCCAGCCCAAAGCGCACATGGGGCCTCCCACTGTCCCGGTCAAGAACCCATAGACGTGTGAGGGTCCGCCGGGGAAAGGCTGTACTCCGGTGGGAACGCAGAGCGCGCTGGACTCGGCGATCGGTTTGCCCAGCAGGTCGACCAGCGCGTCGTGGATGGTCGTGTTGGTGATGCCGCTGGACGTGAGAAGGATTTTCATGCTGCTCCCGAGTCGGTTACGGATCCGTACGCGGTAGAGACTGGCGGACCACCGAACGCTCATCGGTCGCGGCCGGATCGAGCCTCACGTTTTCGAAAGGCTCCGGAACGCTGGCCCATGCGACGGTCTCGTTTGACTCGAACCAGAGGATCGAGTCGGCGACTACAGAGTTGTCTTTATCCCCGACTCCCTCTCTAGCGACAGTACGCTCGCGCAGACGACCGGGTCTCCACCTGTAGTGCGCTGCGGCATTCCGTCCGAACGCCGCAGCGCACGCACCAGCCCTAGGGCCGTTCAGCCCATGGGAGCTCGTCCCAGCGGGGTGGACGCTGGACCTCCCATCCACCTCTGCGCTCGGGGCCCGCGTCGTAGCGGAGGGCGACCTCGGATTGCGGCTCCACGAGCTCGGAATCGTCGCGCCGGTTTCCGGTGGCGAGGATCACGCATGGCCCCGGTTCCTTGGCGACGAACGTGTGCGCGGTCATCGGCGGGCAATGCACGAAGTCCCATGCCCGCAGGTGCCGTTCCTGGTTTTCGATGATGAGCACACACTCGCCCATCAAGACGAGGAAGTCCTCTTGGACCGATTCGGCGTGGTAGCCAGTTGCTGGTTGTCTGGGCGGAACAACGCGGATCGTGAACCCGGCCTCCGGCTTCTCGTACTCGGTCAGATCAGGCCGACCCTGGAGCACAATGTGGTCGGACTCGAAGATGCAGACGCCTCCGTGCCATTCGTTGTTGACCCAGGCGGCGTCAGCCGTGTTGACGACGAACCATCCGGGAGTGACGGGTGCCAGCCCGGACACGAGGCGTTCAAGGCGTGCTTCAGTGACCATGTTTCCTCCTTAGTTGATCTCGTCGCCGGCCACCGACGGATGCCGCCGACGGCCGGTGCGTGTCAGGCAGCCGACGTCAGCTCGCACGGATGTGCGGCCGACGGTCAGATACAGGCGGGATCAACTACGCCGGAAACGCCACAGCGGCGAGTCTAGCCCAGACACCTTCATCCGGCTTCAGCAGGGCGACTCCCGGGATGTCGCCTCTGTGACTACAGAGTTGTCTTTATCCCCGACTGGCTCTCGAGCGAGCGACGGTACGCTCGCCCAGTCCAGCGTCGGGCTGGATTCGTCTGGCTAGTTAACTAGCCGATGTTGACGGCCAACTGCTGATAGGTAGGGAACAGCTCGTCGAACCTGGCGGCTGCATCGCAGGGTTCACGCCCGGCCAGGTAGGCAGCAAGATCTTCGACATGGATCTGCACCCCGGCCCCGTAGCCGGCGAGCTGGTCGACCGGCATGCCCCGTTCCTCCCAGACCAGTACCGTCTGGTCGCCGTCGGCGGCCAGCGTGGCCTCAATGACGTTCTCGTCTGGCTGGTCTGGGGCCATGGTCACCAGCAGCCGCCGGGGAGGCTCGCACGCTTCCACGCGCCCGGTGCCTTCCGATCCGCTGGCAAAGAAGCTGAAGCTGTACTCACCGCCGCGGCGGAGGTCGCCTTCTACCTCACCGATCCAGCGGGCGAGACGGCGGGGATCGGTGAGCGCCGACCAGAGATCGTCGATACCGGTGTCGAAGCGGTCCTCGATCCGCACGATGCCCTTGTCATCGGCTGATCGCAGGCTGCCCAGGATGCGATCGTCTGCACGTGCGTTGCTCATCATCTGGTGCTCCTTCGTCCGCGGGGTGGGAGTAGTGCTTCCCTCAGAGACTCAGCAGGGACGCATGAATCATCGGTCGGCGTAGTCGTCGTGCCGCATTCCCGCCGCTCGCCCAGGCGAGGTTCTCTCTTCAACGACGCGCCCGACCCCGAGGACCTCGACTCGGCCGACGTTCCCAAAGGTGAGCTCCCTCCGGGCATCACGCTCGTGTGCCTCCACTGTCTGATCAATGCCCACCCGGAGATCGGCCGCGGCCTCGACATCGCGCGCGAGCACGGAGTTGCTGACTTGGGCGAGAACGACGAGTGGATCGTCGACGATCTCAGTCGGCTCGAGCGCGGCTAAATACGCGCTGGCCCGAGAAGACTTTGTAAAGGGAGCTGTCGCGCAGAGAACGAGACGGCGTATGGTCAGAGCTTCAGGGGAATCAGGGAGGGGGAGTTCATGTGGGCTTGGATTGTCTCCGTAAGCGTCTTCGCGGTGCTCTTCCTCGCGTTTGCGTGGAGGACGAAGTAGCCAGCACACTCATCCGGGCGCTCTGAGACGATTGGGCCACCGATGGTGGCCAGACATCATCGCGTACCGCGAGCCCGTGCGTACGAGCCCAGCCGAAACTGGGGCCTTCTGCTTCTGGTCCTGCTCTGTATCGAGTTCTGGGTGATCGTGACGAGCTACGTCGCGCAGAGCATCTAGATACGGATAGCGCTGCCGGCGAGTGGGTCGTCGGCGACATCAGCCGGCTCGAGTACGACTGAGCATCGCCGATCCACACCAACGCGACCACGGACGGGCTACGGCAAGCCGCAGCCCGTCCCGGAGTCGTCGAATCACTTCACCGGCTGGAAGAAGTGCTTGTCGAGCCAGTGAGCGACGTCCTTACCGATGGCGGCTCCCTGGACGTCCGCCGCTCGGAAGTGGATGCCCTGGTACACGCGGGCGTCGATCGTCTCGTCAATCACGTCCGCGAACTGGGCGTACGTGCGCGTCACGTCTGCGGCACCCGTCACGTTCCGCACCAGGTCGAACGTCATCGGCTTCTTGCCGAAGAAGGCACCGGCCGTATGCATGAACGCGCCGGTGACGCAGTTGTAGCCGGACGTATGGTCGGGATACGGAGGGTTTCCCTCCAACGGCGTCCAGGCAATATCGCCGACCGTCTTTGGAGTTGCCGTCGTCGTCCCCGGTCCGGATCGCCGTGATCGGACGCCAGAAGCTCCAGAACGCCTTGTCGTCCCAGCAGTTGATCAGCGCATCCGCCCCGGCCATGTTCAGCATCCCGAAGAGCCGAGCCTGCTCGACAAGCGTGAGCCCGGCATCAGCTGAGACCGTGCGGAACGTGCGGTTGTACCACTCCGGGGGGTGGGTGGTGTTCGTGAAGAAGCGCGTCACGGCTTCCTGCTCGGGTGAGCGCACGCTGTCGGAGGCCCCGAGGCTCTTCACCTCGTCGTACTCCTTTGCGTATGCGCCACTCGTCGAGCGTCGTGCGGCCCCTTCGAGCGGAACTGCGACGTGCTCTCGAGCACGAACGGCTCGACCCTCGCCACCCAGGCGTTCGGGTCGCTCGGGCCCGAGGGCGTCGTGCAGACAGTCGAGGTGGCCGGCCGCCACTCCCCGGCGTCCTCGCCGCACGTGAACCGGAACGGCCCAAACCGGCCGTCGTTTGCCCGCTCGGCGAGCATCGCCGCCGCGGCAGCCTCTCCGGCCGCGATCCCGGCGGTCTTCGCGGCACTGTTCGGGATCGCACCGAGCGAGTCGCCATAGAGCGTGTTGAGCCGGTCGATGATCCCAGCCGCCAGAGGCGGCACCACCACCATCCCGACGAGGACATGGTGAGCGGCCGTGGCGACCGCGGCGGGCATCGAGGCGGACGCGGGCGCCGACGGAAGATCGTCGAGATACGCCTCGTGGCCGCCGTCGATCATGTTGACCGCGTCGTAGACAGCGCCTTGCACCATGGCGAGATGGATCATCGCCACCGGCGGCGCCTGTCCGGCGTTCGGCACTGGTCCGTTCGGTACGTTCACGAGTGCTTCGACCGCATGCTGGTTCCAGTCGAGCACCGCGTCCTCTGGCAGTCCGGTTTGGGCCGTTGCGGCCGCGCCCCCGAGAAAGACTGCGACAAATGTAACGAGCATCACGAGGCTAGTCAGCGCCACCGCGCGCGTGGCTTTTGATGCCCCGTGTGACCGCTTCCTCATGGGAAGCCCCCTCTCCTAGAAGCGCCTTCGCCGGCGACCATTTCACGGTCATGTGCGAATGTCAACAAGACGAGAGCACCAGCCTCGGTGATTGCGTCGTAATCCTCCGCGAAGAAGGAGCGCGCCAGCCAGCGGCAGTACGCGTCAACGCTCACGGGCGCACGCGGTCGCCGCGGTACGTGGAGCGCTCGACGAGCTCGAGGTAGTCGCGGACCGTGACGAGTGGCCGGCTGTAGCCCTCGAACACGACGACCGGGAGCGCACGAAAGACGGCGTCGACGGCGCGGCGCTCGAGCCCGAGCTCGCGCAGGTCCGACCTCGAGAGCAGCGCGTCGGGGTTCTCGAGGCGCTCGGAGGCTGTCGGGCGGGCGTTCATGCCGGCCTCGCTCGCGCGCGCGTACACGCTGAGGAGTTACGACTCTGGGGCAAATACGGGTGTCCAGAGTCGTAACGGGATACCCCGAGATTTGGCTTAAACAGTCCAGAGTCGTTAATAGAGAGCGTTCCCGCGCGCGCGCGCGACAGAGTCGTATCCCCTCCTGAGAAGTGACGACTCTGGGTCTTCATGTTCTCGGCGCCTGCGAGCGGGTGACGAGCCAGCGCACGACCGCCCCCGTCTCGTCCTTCTGAGGGAAGGACTTGACGAGCCCCTCGGCGCTGAGCGCCATGCGTAGGTCGCGCGCTCCGGAGATCGTGCGGCGACAACACCGGTACGGCGCCGGTCGTACAAGCGCGCGTGAGGGCCGTGCGGAACTTGTCGGCGCCGAACCCCTGGAAGACGGGCCGTGTCGGTGTGCGGTCCTCGCGCGGCACGAGCGCCGTGACGGCCTCGAACAGCACCGGCGGCACCTCGATCCAGCGAGCGGCTCCCGACTTCGAGACGCCGGCCGAGACGCGCCAGCGTCCGCGCGGCTCGTCGACGTCGCCCCAGGTGAGTTGCTCGAGCTCGCCGACGCGCATACCGCTGGCGTCCAGGACGAGCGCCGGCAGTCGGTAGCGCGGGGGGAGGAGGTCTCGACGTGCTCGGCGGTCGGCGGGTTTACCTCACGACGCTCGCCGCGCGGAAGCTTGACCTTGGACGAGCGGACGGGGTTCGGCTCTATCCCCGCGTGGTCGAGGCACCGCCGCGTCTCGCTGCTCCATCTCGGCGGGATGCCGTGGGCCAGGATCGGCGAGCTCGTCGGACACGGCGATCTCGTGACGACCGCACGCACGTATACGCACGTCGTCGCCGACGAGACCGAGCTCGACTACGCGGACGCGCTCCGGTGAGCAAGCGCCGCGCGCGCGTGTGACGGATCTCCCCGCGCCGCGGCAGTAGGCTCCGAGTCGATGCGTCAGGTCTCGGATGCATTCCTGCTGCAGGTGGCCGAGATCTCCGCGTCGCTCGTCGGCCTGTTCCTGGTGGGCATCTTCTTCTACGTCGAGACCGGCTTTCGACGACTGTCGCCGACCCGTCGCGCGGCCTTCGAACCCTACTTCAAGTCCGGCACGAGGATCGTCCTCATCCTGTACGCGCTTCCCCTCTTTCTCTCGCTCACCCTCGTCGTTCTCACCCCCGGCTGGAGCCGGCTGATGTTCCTGTTGTTGAGCATCGTGCTGGTCGCCGCCAACGTGTCCTCGCTCGCCCGCGTCCGCGGCATCGAGTCGCCGACCCTGCTGGCCAACGAGCTGGTCGGCACGGCCATAGTGGTGGTCCTCGTTCTCCTCCCGTGGGTGCTCGGGGGGCTCGATCCGACGAGGGAGGACTTGACGTGGTCGATCCTGCTGTCCCTCGGATCAGGATTCCTCAGCGTCGCGGCGCTCATCCTGTCCATCCTGGACACGGCGGAGTAGATGGCTCCGTGCAGGTCGACATCACGATTCGCGGTGGTGCTCACGCGCGCTCCGCTCGCGCTCGAGGACGTCGGCGGGAGTAAAGGTTCGAGACGACCAGGGTCGACCGCACGGGTTCGCGGCGTGCTGTCCCGGTGCTGTCCCCGACACTCGAAACATGCCGTTTTGCAGGCGGGTTCGAATCCCGTATGGGCCTTCGAGGGCCGCGTGGCTAAGCGGATTTGGCTTCGTTGAGCGGGTCGGACGCGTCAGCGATGCCGCGGTCGCGCAAGTCGTGATCCCCCGGTGATCCCTCGAGCCGGCGGTGTTCAGCGCAGAGCAGCGACCGCGCCGGCGAACTCTCGGGCCGACTCTCCGAGCGACTCGACGAAGCGCGCAGCCTCGGCGTCTTCGCGGGCCGCGCGCGCGGGCCACCTGCACGACTCGCACACAGGCAGCGGCGCCCCTCCCGGCGAGCACCCTCTCGGCGTGGGTCTGGCTGCGCTCGATGACCTGGCCGGGCGCTAACGGCCAGCTCGAGCGCCTCACTCCGTCGCGCCGCGCCGAGCACGTCGAAGCCGTCGTCGCGCAGTTGCCGGCCGAGGTACTCCCGCGTCTCGGGCTCGGGCTCGGCGACGAGGACAGCATTGGGCACGGCGACGACGCTAGCCAGGTCGCTCGCGCTGCGCCAGATGTCCTTTGTGGCGGAAAGATTCGGGGGTTGGGCGTGGAGCCGATTCCGCTCAACCATGCGGTCGCCTGCGCCGTGCACGTCGTCAGATGCGCTGCCGGTGTGGTCTCGAAACTCGGCTGCTACCGCAGAAGGGGGCGGTGTGCTGCCTGGGCGCAAACCCGCAGCCTGCATGCAACATTTTCAGGATTCACGTCCCGCACGTTCGGCATGCACTGGTGGCCCCGTCGGGGTCACGGGTTGAGCGAGCGGAGTCGCGGCCAGAGCATCGACCATGGCTCGACTGTCGTCGCGCACGTCCAGACAGGGGCGCCTTGCTCTTCGTTGTCGAGCGCCACGCCGTTGTCGATCCGCGCGGAGAGCATGCAGCCGCCAAAGTCGTCGCGGAGGACAGCCGGGTCGTGGTAGCCCACCACGACGATCGGACGAGCGCCGTCGGGCGGACGGCCGAAGCGCCAGAACGCGTTGTGCCCCGAGTAGGCGCGCGTAATGCCGAGCTCGGGGCCGTAGCGTGCGATCGCGCCCGCCTCGCCGTAGTTGCTCGCGTAGACGACCGCGTTGGAGCGCTCGGCGGGTGGCAGTCTGTTCCAGACGCGACCGACGGTCGCCGCGAAGGTCGGCCAGCCGATCGTCTCGATCGCGTCCTCGTTTACGTCGGGTATGGGCGTCGTGTGCACGTCCTCGACCGGCACCAGCGGCAGCGTGATGAGTGCCGCAACGGCGGCAGATACGCCGATCGCGACCCCGAGCGCGAGCATCCGCCCTCGTCGCTCCCGTAACCAGCTTTCAGCCACCACGCCGCCGGCGCCGAGCAGAGCGAGTAGGAGGCCCATCGTGTAGTAGGGCTTCGCTCCCGTCGCAAGTGCGATTGCGAGCAAAGCGAGGTACGCGAGCCCTAGAGGACGGTACGGCCAAGCCTCGGCTCGGCGCAAGAGCCACCAGAGACCACCGAGCCAGAGGGGGGCGAGGAGCGGCCCTAACAGCAGGAACTGCAGGGGCAGCAACTGTGCCCGGTACCCGATCGGGTCTTCATCTCCGATCTTGGCGGCGAGCTCGAGTTGCGGCCAGCCGTGGTTCGCCTGCCAGAGGAGATTCGGGATCCAGAGCGCGAGCATGAGCGTGGCTCCGAACCACAGCCAGCGGCTGCGAGCCAATTCCCAGCGACGCGCGATGAGGCACCCGCTGGCGAGGGCGGCAACGAGGAGGAGCACGAGTTGCTTGTTCTCGAGCCCGAGTCCAGCGACCAGGCCAACGAGCAGCCACTGTCGTTCGTCGCCGCCGCCGAGGATGCGAGCCACGAGGTACACGACCGTCACCCAGACGAGCACGTCGAACGTCGTCGTGGAGAGGAGATGCCCCACCGCCATCGTCGCTGCGGATGCGCCGGTTGCGAGCGCCGCCACGGCCTGTCCCGTGCGTCCCGCGCCGAGCTCGCGAGCGATCAACGCTACGAGCACGACGACCAACGCCATCGCCACCGCCGACACCACCCGCAGCCCGCGCGGGTCCGCGCCGAGCGTCCACTCCGAGAAGCGGCCGAGCAGAGGAGTCAACGCGGGCTGATCGTCGTACCCCCACGCGGGATGTCGAGCGGCGACACGGAAGTACAGCTCGTCGCGGTGGTAGCCGTACCGGTTCGCCGTCGCAACGAGAAGCAGCAGCTCGGCGAGCGCCACCGGGAGCACGAGCGACCACGCGACTCGAGACCGCTCACGACCCATGACGCGCCGACAGTATCCCGACGACGAGGCGCTCGGGCTCCCAGGCCGTTCGCCGCGACCCGCTTGCATTCCGAAGAGACGGGTCCGGCGCCTGCGCGAGTGTGCGGGAACGTCGCTTGAGCGAGAACGGCTGCACGCGCCATCTGGGCGGAACAGACAGGCGAACCCCCGCAGCCTGCATACACCAATTTTCAGGATTCGGTGCGGCTAGTGAGCATCACCCCGTAGCGAGCTCGGGAGCAAATCGGCTACGACGCACGCTCGCGCGGCCGAGCTCGCGCTCGTTCGAGGCTGAGCGCGCACAGCAGCAAGCCGAGCACGGCCACGCCGAGGAGGAGTGCCCAGCGACTGTGATCGGCCGCTCCCGGTACGACGAGCGCCGCGAGCGGGATCAGCACCAGAGTCCACAGAGCGCCGTCGCTGCCGGCCCGCCACGCCGATACTCCGAGCACAAGAACGAGCACACACACCGCCGCAAGACCCGTCCACTGACCCTGGCTGCGATCGATGCGCAAGAGATCGGGCGCCGCTGAGGCGAGCACGATCCAGGCGGCCAACCCGGCGGCAGCCAGCCGCACGTCCCGCTGGGACAAGGGTGACCTCCAGGACAACCACACCGCCGATCCGATGGCCAGCAGGAGGAGCGCGATCACAGGGGAGGCTGTCGTCCACCCGTGACCGCTCCAGAGAAGCGACGGGATGGTCTGCGTCAAATCGCCGTGTCCAAGTCTCTCGAGCCATGAACGCACGCGGTCATCCTCGAGCAGGGGCTCGCCCAGCGTCGCCGACATCATCCAGAACGTCGAAACGCCTCCGAGAAGCAGGGTTGTGAGCGGCGCTACCCGAAGAGCCGGCGCGATACCGAGTGCCAAGAAGGGTATGGCCGGCACAAGGAAGCGCGGTCCGGGCACCCAGCCGCCGAAGGGGAGGTAGTACCCGCTGTTGTAGACGAGAAAGGCGACGGCGATCGCGCCTGCGGCGAGAGCTTCGGCCCGGTGTCCCGCCCGGTAGAGGAGGACGATCCCGACTGCTGCGGCTGCGAGCACGGGTGAAAGCACAAGCAGGCCCTTTGCCGATAGGAGGAGCTCAATACCGCTCCGGAGCTCGGGCCCCTCGATACCGAACAAGCCCCGGTCATTTGCGCCCGTGACGTCGTGTCCACTCGTTCCCGGCGTGATGACTGCATTGGAGTACGTGACCTTCTTCGGTGATCCCAGGGCCCACGCGTTGAACACGAGCAGCGGCGAGAGTCCGAGAGCCACTCCGACGACGTACGCTGCGCCCCGGCGCACGTTTCGGAGTCGGGAGAGCGCATACCCTCCGAGGACGACAGCCGCGATTGCGAGTGGAAACTCGACGACTACCGCGAGACCAGCGAGCAACCCTCCGGCCGCGACGAGCAGCGTACTCGAGGTGCTCAGGCGATCTCGGAGAAGCACGCAGAATGCCGCGAACGCCAGCGCCGCCGACAGCACGTGCACAAATAGGACGGTGGCAAAGGGGAGCAGCAGCGTGCTCGTGCCCGCGATGAGTGCCGCGCTTCCACCGTGGTCAGGGACGAGCCTGTCCCCGGCCCACCTCAGCAGCAGCAGGAGGACGCCAAAGGGGAATACGGTGCCAACCAATCCCGCTTGCCAGACGGCACTTCGTGGCATCTCGACCATCGCATCGGGCCACCCGTCGGCGAGCGCCGGGTTCCGACTAACGACTCGAGTCGCCTCAAGCGCCGAGTACCACGGAGCGAGTACGAGCGCAAGTCCGGGCGCCTTTGCAGCGTAGAAGTGGCCGCCTATGTAGGCGTCGTCACACGTCTCGGCCTCGTATCGGTCGATCCGGGGTGTCCCGTCTGACAGGGCCTTGGCGAGGGCCATGTGCGCCGTCTGGTTGCAACCCACCGGCTGAACGACAAGGGCCGCAGCAGCCACGACCGCTGCGATGGCCGCAAGCTCGACAACCCGGCGGCTCACGGCTTCGATCCTAAGACAGCAGGTCGTGCGCTGCGGTCTTCAGACGAACACGGTCGCGACCAAACCCCGCAGCCTGCATACATCAATTTTCAGGATTCGGCGCGACGATTCGCTCTCCGGGGGCCTTCACTCGCGTGCGCGAGTGTGCGGGAATGTCTCTTGGGCCGTGTCAGGCCCGCTGCCTGCTAATGCTTGAACTGAAACGTCAGTGTCGGCCGGCCGCTGGGGACCCGATTGGGTACGAGACGGCGAAGATGCTCTGGCCGAGCACGAGGGTCGAGCAGGCCGTCACCCACGAATGAGACCAGCTCGTCCAACTGCTGGGCTGACAGGTGACGCGGCGAGGCGACGAGCGGATCGACCCGCGCAAGCATGGCGTCCGTCGGACCGATGGGGCCGGCGAGATCGCTCGGCATTCCTGCCTGCACCGGGTCGTAAGACGCGAGCGACGAGACGACGTCGAGGTGGTGAAGGATCGCGTCGCGGAGCGTCCGGAACGCCCCGTCGTGCATGAACGCCGCCTGCACGGCAGCGTTCCGCAAGGGTGAGGTCCTGAACGCGTACCGGTCTGCGGCGTCGCCCGTCAACTGCTCCCGGCCGAAGTCCTCGTCTAGCCCGGGCCCGTCGAACGCGTTGTTCGTCTCGGCCGGCACGAGCTGGGGAACGGCGAGGACGTGCTCGCGGAAGTCGCTGAACATCTCGTTCGACCGCCCGGACACAGCGTGACACGACACACACGCCGCGTCGCCGAAGAATAGGAGCGCGCCACGCTTCTCGTGATCGGTCAGAGCGTCGCGCTCACCACGCGCGTAGCGGTCGACCGGGGCGTTGGCGAACGTGAGCGAAAATTCGAACTCGGCAATTGCCCTCCCGAACATGTCGAACGTGATCGGTGCGCCTGCGCGCACCTCGGGGAAGGAGCGACCGAAGAGCTTGCGGTAGGCCGGAACCTCGTTCAGCCGGCGGAGCACCTCCGCCCGGATAGCGTCGTTGTCGCCCGGAAAGTCGAAGCCTGCGACCTCCGTGCGCTCCGTCGGCGGGATAAACGCCTGGGCTGTCAGCAGGTGCGGCTGATGCGAAAGCGACATGCCTTCCGGCGCGGGGAAGAAGAAGCCCGCGGTGTTGTCGAACGGATCCCGCGACACAGCCGCGAACCGCGAGTTCCACATCAGGGTGGGATAGAACGCCGTGTTGATCACCGACGGCGAGCGCCGCATGTTGCGCGGCCCGGCCCGGTCGGGCCCGACCACGCCGTTGTTCTCGATCCCGATCGCGATCGGTTGCGAGTCGCCGAAGCCGTTCGTGGGCGAGTGGCAGCCGCCGCACGCGTTGTCGCCGTTTAGCCCGCCGACGGTGTCGAACCAGAGCAGGCGACCCGTATTTGCAAGCTGCGGGTCGAGGGGGCGGCCGAGCCGCCGCGTTAGCGACGACTCGACGCGACCTGTGAACCCAAGCTCGTTCAGGCTTTGCGCGAGCCTCGCGTCGAGCGAGCGGTCGCGCGCGCTTCCGTACGCAAACGATGCGAGGCCGACCGCGAACGCCGTCGCGACGGCGAATGCGACCGGCCAGCGCATCGAACTCCTACGCGTCGCCCTCCGTCCCCTTTACAGCGGATCGCAGAGCGGCGCACCCGTCTCGAAGTCGAGTGGCGAACCGAACTCGCGGCTCGGGTCGAACTCGAACACGTCTTCGAAGTTCGTCGTGAAGGTCGCCGCGAAGCCATTGTTCACCTTGATCTGGTTCCCGGCCAGCGAGAAGTGGTCGGTCATCGTGCCTGTGAAGAGACCGGATCCGGGTGCCGTCTCGGTGACCTTGAAGTGGTTGCTGTAGCTGAAGGCGTACTCGTTGTCGTCTTCGTCCGTCGCCTTCCCGGACGCAGTCGACGTGTTCTGGATCGTCAGAGCGCCGCTCGGCTCGACCTTCACGAGCGTCACCGAGTGCAGGGTCCCCTCCCACGAGATCACGACGTCCTCGGGCAGGAACTCGCAACCCCCGGGAACACCGTTCGTCTCGGTTGAGGACATCGTGAATCCGGCCGGAACGTCCTCGACGACTACGTCGATAGTGGCCGCCGTCGCGGTGCCGGCACCGAAGGCGAGCGCGAGCACAGCCATGGATGCCGCAATGAGTCTCGTCACGTCACTCTCCCCTCTGTCTGCGGACGTTCGAGTGCTCTTCCCCTTAGAGCCAGACGACCGTAACAGGAATCACAAACTTGGACAAGCGGCATGGTGTGCAGCTGGGTGTGCAACCGGCGGCGAAACTCGAACTGCTACCGCGAGGGGTGGGAGTCGTTCTAGGACGCCGAACCCACAGCCTGCTTACATCAATTTTCAGAATCCGGCGTGCGTTCGTATCGGACGTCAATCGAGTTGGCGAGTGCGCGGGGGTGACTATTTGACTGACGCATGGTCAAGCCCCGTCGGCTGCGTGCAGCGCGAACTCGGCCATGCGCTTGAGCGCAGTCCGGTCCACCTTTCCGGTGGCGGTCCGCGGCATCTCGTCGAGTACGACGATCTCCTCGGGCGCCTTGTAGCCGACCTTGTCACGCGCGAACCGGATGAGCTCGAGGTCGGAGGGCCGCTCGAAGCCCTCCCGCAAAGTGATGTACGCGCGGACGTTCTCACCATGTATGACGTCGTGGATCCCGATCACCCCTGCGCTCTCGACACTCGGATGCTCGAGCAACACGCCCTCGATCTCCTGCGGGCTGATGTTCGAGCCGTCGTGGACGATGATCTGCTTCCGACGGCCGCAGAAGTAGAGGTACCCGTCCGGGTCGGCGCGCATCACGTCGCCCGAATCGAGCCAGCCGTCGACGAATGCCGCCACCGTCGCCTCTTCGTCCCCCCAGTAGGCGACGCAGGAGGCGTCGGTCTTGATCCACACCCGACCGTCACTGCCGATCTCGACCTCCTCGCCGGCATCGTCGCGAATTGAGACCGAAACCCCTGGCGCGACTTGACCGACCGAGCCGATCCTGATGCTGGCGGGAGGGCTGACGCTGACGAGACCGGTCTCCGTGAGGCCATACGCCTCGTCGATCGCGGTGCCGCTCAGCGTGGTGAACTCGCGCTCGAGCTCGGCCGAGACCTTGTCCCCGGCTGCTCTGCAGAGACGCAGGGACGAGAAGTCGTCGTGCGACGCGCCGTGGTCCCGGGTGAGCGCGAACAGAGCCGAGGGCAGCATCGAGAGCACGGTCGGGCGGTCGTCGCGGAGGAGCGGAAGGAGCTCATCTCCGCCGTACGTGCGTGCCACGACGATTCCGGCACCGACATTCAGCGCCCCGAACGACACGTAGAACGCGCCGACGTGCGAGAGCGAGGAGCCGGCCAGTACGAGGTCACCAGGACCGAGTTCGAGTCCCGCGGCCGCGGTCGCGAACATCCAGCCGAGTGTTTCGTGGGTGTGCGTGACTCCTTTCGGAGGTCCTGTGCTGCCCGACGTGAAGAAGATCACCGCGGGGGTGGTGGACGCCGGAGGCGGAAACGTCGCGTGTGCTCGATCGCCTTCCAAGAGCTCCTCGAGCGTCACTCCGCCGCGTGCTCGCGCGCCGTAACGGATCCTGCGCAAAGGCAGCTGGGCGACTCGCTCGCTCGCCGCGAGATCCTCGTCTCGCTCGACGTGAGCGAGCAGCACGCGAGCCTCGCTGATACGGAGCGCGTGGTCGATCTCCGGGGCCGTGTAGCGGTAGTTGAGCGGCGTTGCCACCAGCCCCGCTCTGAAGCAGGCGAGGTAGTGGACGACGAGCTCGAATCGATTGGGCATGAGCGACGCGATCCGGTCGCCCGGTTCTAGTCCCAGATCGAGATAGCCGCTCGCGAGCCGAGTGCTCAGGTCATCGAGCGCCTGCCACGTCAGGCGCGTTCGTGCCGAGACGAGTGCCAAACCGTCGGGGTTGGACTCGAGACCAGAACGGAGCAGGTCGCTCGGTCTCGCCGGTCGCTGCAGGAGTGCTCCAGAGTAGGTGCCCATGCAATACCTCCAGTCACTCGGGCAAACGGTGACTCGTACGTCGAGATTAAGCGATCAGCTGGCCCGCACTCTCAACGGTCGGCCTGAGCAGTTGTTGAAGGTGGCACTCGGCGAGCTGTCCGCCACCGGCCTGCTCGAGCGTCACTCGCTTGAAGAACCCGCAGCCTGCATGGATCCATTTTTCGGATTCAGACCGAGCCACTCGCCCTGGAGCTACCTCATTCGCGTGCGCGAGTGTTCAGGTCGACTGACGACCGCCAACTGCGGTCAGCCGACGGCGCCTGAGGTTGCGCGCCCACGCCGTGCGCCAGCCGTTATGGCCAGAGCGGCTAGCGCAGCGAGCAGAGCGCCCACCACGAGCACCACGATGCCGACCCAAAGCGCCGCATCAAGCTCGGCTCCGATGCTCAGCTCGGCCGCGACTCCTCGCGATCCGTCAGCGTTCATCACGACGGCGCTCCAGCTCCCGTCCTCCGGCTCCCATTCGAGCGTCTGCTCGCCAGACCCGCTCGTCGACGCGACCCAGAACTCCTGACTGGCGGGAGGAGAACCCGGCGCGCCTCCCGGGCGCTGCGAGTATTCCGGCTCCTCCCCGATGTCGGTCACGACTGAGTGCTCGACGCCGTTCAGGTACTCCTCGACGTCAGTGTCCCGGGCGATGCCAACGAAGACGTCACGATCGCTCTCGCTGCGGATGCGGACGTCGCCGAGGATGGCACGCGCGGCGCTCTCGGAGCCGCCGAAGTCCACGTCGGCACTCTCGGAGACGATGGCGTACGTCGCCGTCGAGAAGTCCTCGCTCGGGGACATCAGGAAGCCGTCGTCGTCGCGCTGGGTCTGGTCGACGACGACGAGGGCCGTGCCGCCTGCGAGCAGCCCGAGAGAGAGCAACGCCGTGATGACTCCCACGACGATGAGGACGACGCGTCCGGCTCCGCCTCGCGGACGCGGCGCGGGCTCCGCCGCAACGGTCTGGGCAGCGGACGGCGGCTCAGCCGGAGCTGCGATCGCCTGTGGCGCTGTCGGCGCTTCCGCCTGCAGCGCCGCTGCGCCGCCCGGATCGTCTCCGCCCTGGTCGAGCCGAAACGGCGGGTATGCGTCCGTCATCAGGCCCGCGTACGCCACGACACGCGCCACCCAGCGGTCGAGGCCGAGGACAAAGTCGAAGAGGCCACGCGGATACCGCGCCACGAAGAGCAGCGCGATTCCCGCGAAGAGAACGAGGGTCAAGATGAGCCCGCCTTCGTACCACCAGTGCCATCCGCCCCAGTCTTGGGCTCTGCCAGCCGCGGAGCCGGCGCCGCCGACGAAAATCCCGACCAGGATGTACTGCGGGATCGCGAGCAGCCACCACTTCACGAGCACGAGGCCCCGCGAGAGTCGTTCCGGGTAGGCGACGTCGAGTGTCGCCGGGTAGTCGCGCGACTCATCGAGCGTGAACGGCGGGTAGCGATCCGTGCCCAGCGCGCCGTACGAGTAGTAGGAGACGCGCCAGGTCCAGCGCAACACGCCGAGGTTAAAGTCGAAGATGCCCCGCGGGTAGCGCCCGGTGAACAGGATCGCGAAGAAGGCAACGATCGTGAGGACGACGAAGGCGATCCAGAGGAAGAAGAGCACGATGTAGTGCGGAATCGCCAGCAGCCACTTCACAACCCAGAGCCAGCGGCTCAGTTGCGGATCCAGGCGGCCTTCGAGCCGAACCGGGTAGGCGGGGTGCCCTTCCATCCTCGAACCTCCTCGATGCCTCGAGTCAGACACTCTTGCACGAGGGCATGAGGCCATGCCGCAAGGGACCCGAAAAACTCGACTGTTACCGCTAAGGGGTGGGGTCGTTTCGGACGCCGAACCCGCTGCCTGCATACATCAATTTTCAGGATTCCGCGCTTAGGGAGCGCGCCGACTCAAGCGATCGGGCGCACGTGTCCGGACTCGTCTTCGACCGCGAACGCAGCGTCGATCAGCGCGTCGATCGCCTTCCGGCCGCGTTCTAAGTCGTTCGGGGACAGGAGCTCTTCGATGGTCTTGCGAAGCTGATTTCGAGGCATCACAGCGAGGAGGGTCGCGGCTCGTTCAACCAGCTCGCTATCGACCTCCGCGCTCTCGCTCACCTCCGGCACCTTCGAGGCCTCGTACTGCGCCAACCGCTCGGCGACGCCGCTCACCTGGAACTCATCGACTTGCGAAGCTCGCCCTCTCACTCGCCTTCCCCCTCGTACGAGTTGCTCGTGGGTCAGGGTATCGGCCGAGAAAGGAGATGGTTCACTGAGTAATGCGCGTACAAGACGGCTGGCGCGGTCACTCACCGCGCGCTAGTGCCCCCAACCGCTCGTGGTCGATGGCATGCACCAGGGCGTCCGCATGACGATGCACGAGCTCCCAGTTCGATTCTGCAGTGCGCCGGAAGACCCATGTCACGCGCAGCGACCAGTCCTGCTCGGGCAGATCCCCGACCGTCCCGCGCTGTCGCTCGATCACGACGAGCACCGCCAAGTCGCCCGAGGTGTAAGTCTCCACGACCTCGACCTTCGCCTCGCCGCCGCGAAAGAACTGCGCTAGAGCACCCAACGCTCCGTCTGAGTCATCAAAGCCTCGTACGGGGTCGCCGCCGTACGGCGACATCAGCGTGTAGTCGCCCGCATGCACGATCCGGGCGACGTAGCCCTCGATATCGCCAGAAATCAGGGCTTGCGCGGCCTCAGTGATCCGTTCGACGAGTGCGGCTAGCTCTTCGTCGGTCAATGTGTGAGACAAGGACCCACCTCCCATCGCCGACTCGCCGACTCGCTACTGGGCGACGTACCGATCGAGCCAGCCCACCACGCGGCGGTATGCAGCCGTGGCCGCTCCACGGTCGTAGCGTGAGCTCGTCGGGTTGAAGAAGGCGTGATCGACGCCCGGGAACGTGACGATCTGATGCCGCAGGCCGGCCTTGCGAAGCGCCGCGCGCGCCGACGCGCGGGACGCATTGACACGGGAGTCGAGTTCGGCGTAGATGCCGAGTACGGCTGCGGTGCCGGCGCCGGAGAGATCGCCGTTCTCGGGAAACGGGCCGTAGAAGGGAACGGCGGCGGACAGGCGACGCTCGCGCGAGGCGAGTAGGAGCCATGTCATGCCGCCGCCGAAGCAGAAGCCGGTGGCGGCGACCTTCTTCCCGGGCAGACGGCGCCGTAGCTCTGTCACGCCCGCCTTCATGTCCGCCACCAACCGCGACGGAGGAGCGGCTCCGAGCGCGGCCATGGCTTCGAACTCGTCGGCGAAGGACTTAGTGCCGCCCTCCTCGGACAGCAGGTCGATCGCGAGCGACGAGTAGCCGCTCGCGGCGAGGCGGCCGGCAACCGCGCGGATGGAGTCGTTGAGCCCGCGGTTCTCGTGAATGACCAGCACGCCGCCACGAGGCCGGCGTGCCGCCGCCCACGCACCCATCAGCCGCCTCCCTCGGGGGCCGCGGAACGCGATGTCACGAGTCTGATGGGCGGTGAGTTCTAGGTCGGCGGCCTGCCCGCCGGCGGGCGAGCGAGTGCTCGCTGCGCCGCGCGTCATCGCCCTTGCCTGGTCTGCCGTCGCTGCGGCGAGCAGGGATAGGGCCGTAGCTCCACTCAAGCCGAGCAGCCCCAGCCGGCGCAGTGCTTCGCGCCGTGTCACGAGACCATCGGCGTGGTCTTCCGCGATCTCTTCCGCGAGATAGCGCTGAAACTCGGTCACAGTAGGTGCCTCCCGAAGTCGCGTTCGAAGTCGCGCCAGACGCTGTGGATGTGTGTCCCGCTGTTTCGGGAGTTGTCGAACTCGAGCAGGAACGTCCGACCCTGGAGGCGGTAGTAATGCGGCACCCCCGGCCGAGTGCTGCCCGCCCAGCCGAACCGCGCGCGGCCGATGCCGCCTCGCTGGACACGCTCGAATGCCTCGCGCGCCATCGCGGGCGGGTAGTTCCCGAGGTACGTGCGCACGATCTCGAGCACGCGGCTCTGCGCGCGGGACGGCAGATCGTCGACGCTCACTCCGACTCGCTCGAGCGGCCTCACCCGGACGGCGTTCTGGGTCAGGTGGTCAGTGAGCGACTCGGACGAGAACACGACCCGCCCCCGGAGCGCCCGGTCGAGCGAGAGCACGATCTCCCGAGCCGCGTCCTCCTCACGCGGCATGGTCCGATAGCCGGCCGTGACCGAACGGTATGCGCTGCCCGCTCGGGTCGGCCATGCGCCGAGGAAGAACGGCTCGGCCACGACCGTGTCCCGCACCACGCTGAAGTGCCTCGAGAGATGGTGCCCTTCGAAGCGCCAGCCCCAGGCTCGAGCGCCGGGGGTGCCGAAGACCGAGACGTAGAAGAGGTCGGGGTCGAAGGGGTCGCTGATACCCGTGTTCATGCGACGCAGCACAGCCTGGAGCGCCATGATGTCGAGCGCCTTGCGGTAGCCGCTTGCCGAGGTGCTCGCACGCAGCAGCGCAAGCGCGAGTCTGCGCTGGTCGGGAGACATCACTCCGAGCGGCAGACCGTTCCGCGGCACGGACGACGGGACAGTCCAGTGCCAGCGAGTGCGCTCGGAACCGTTGAACGCGAACGTCGCCCGCTCACGCTGGGCGGCTGTAAGCGAGGCGAGGAAGGTACGCGCCGCGGCCTCGACAGCCGCTCCGTCGCCCGGCGCGGCGCGGCCAGGACGGACGCCGAGCATGAGCCCCGCTGCGCCCGCCGCGGCGACGCGAAGTGCGGTCTTGCGGGTCAGTCGTCGCGCGAGGTGGTCGTCATCCACGTCGAGCCTCCTTCTGCGAAAGCCGGCCGTAGGTGAAGGATGCCTCGCGCCGGGTGCAGCGACGACAAGCCTTTCGTTAACGGTCCGTCTGCGTCATGCGAGCGACGTCGCGCGCGAGTGTGCGGGAATGTGCGCTTGGCAGGACTTCAGTGCTACACGCTCTTTCGATGGTCTCGACTGCCACCGCTCGAGGGGCGGGTGCATATCGGGGCGCAAACCCGCAGCCTGCACCGAGCTTCTCCTCGCTTACGGGTGGGGTAAGCCCCCGGAGTTTGTTCCCATCGAGGGAGCAGACCCTCTCGTGGGCGGCGTTGTCGTATTACTAGACGCGTTTGTGCGCTTCGTCCTCGAAGGCCTCGGTACCCCCGGGGAAGAGGTCATACGGCAGCTCCGAGCCGTCGTCGAGGAGCGCAGCGCCGCGCTCAAGTGAAGCCACGCGCCGGCCCGAGACGAACTCGATGCCGCGCTCGGCGAATGCCTCGAGGAGCGCGGCAGAGGTGTCGGGGGACGGTGGAACCGGCTGAACTGGGGGGCAGGCGCGGCAACCTCTCCGTCGACCCCCGGAAGCCTTGTCCCCCCGGTTGTGCCGGTAGTGCGGGCGACCGTCCAGCGCCGCGCCTGACCTGACGTGCTCGGTATCCATTGCATGCGATCGAAAGAATTGCAAGGGGCCGGGTGGTGGCTGCCTGAACCCCACGGCGTCGCTCTCATTTACTCTCCGCCCGCGTCGAGCTCGCGCTCCTCGATCCGACGACAGCTGCACACTACGATCCAGGCGTGATCTCAGGCGCCAAAGTCCCCACATCCCGCGGCGGGCGCGCCCTCACGTTCGCCGAGTGGGGCGACCCTGTCGGCTTTCCCGTCTTCAGTCTTCACGGCACACCCGGCTCGCGGTTCAGGCGGCACAGGACACCTTCACGAGCGCAGTAAGCGGCGAGGGTGGCCCGGTCTCGACGAGGTCGACGACCCGCAGCAGGAGGATCGGCCCGTGGCCCAGCTCGCGCACGTCTCCGACCTTGACCGGCGGAGGGACGTGCGCGAGGCTGAGGTCGTCGCCCTTGCGGCTGTGAACGCGAAGGGCGACTCTGATCACGGCGGGATGGTGGCACCGGGAGGGGCGGCGGCTAGTGGCCGGAGCGTCGTCAACAACGGGTCTCTGACGGACGTAAGATCGAGTGACAACCCGACGGAGAGGAGGCCGACCTGGCCATCGCATTGGTGGTGGACAACCCCGAGGGGTCGCAGGAGATCTACGAGAAGGTTCGTGCGCAGCTCGGGCTGGACGCCCCTGCGGGCGGGATCTTCCATGCTGCCGGGCCCAGCCCGGACGGCGGCTGGCGCGTGCTCGAAGTATGGGAGTCACAGGAAGACGCGATGCGATTCCGAGAAGAACGCCTAATGCCGGCCTTCGACGCAGCCGGAGTGCCGCGACCGCCTGGCCGGCCGGAGATCTGGCAGCTGCACAACTACTTGAAGTAGGCAAGGCCCGACTCTGAGTGCTGTGTTCCCTACGCGCCAAGCCCACAGGGATCGGCCCGAGCAACGCCGCAAACAAGCGGTTACAGAACCAGCACATGCTCGACCGGGCCTGGGCAGCGTCTGACTATCGACACGGGGCGTTTGGCGAACTCGCCTCACGGGTGTAGAACCCCCGGTTGCGGCATCAATCGAGGGGAAAGGGAGACCATGCTTCGGCGCGTTACAGTGATCGCGCTCTTCGCGGTCGTCCTTGGCGTCTTCGCGCAGACGGCGTCGGCAGATCCAGTGAATGCGAAGAAAGCGCAGTCCTTCACCGCGGTCTGCGGTTCGAGTCAGCTCCAAGTCGTGGTCAACGGGACTGGCGCGTTCACTCCCGCCCACGTGATCGGAAGCACGTCAGTCTTCGTGCCGACGGCCTTCGACATAACAATCACGTTCACCCCGGCGGGCGGAGGAGAACCCGACGTTGACACCGAGGACTCGGCGAAGGCACACCAGCCAGCAAACGCTGTCACCTGCGAGCTCCCGGCGGCGCTCAACACTGTCACCTTCCCGGAAGGCACCGTCACGATCTCCGGAACGGTGACCGGGTTCTTCACACCGAATAACTAGTTGCGTCAGGCCGAAGTGAGGAGGGCCCTTCGAGCGGCCCTCCTCCAAGATGTGTCAGTGATCGGCGGGCGTCGCTAGTGCCTGATCGGCTCGAACAACGCGACGGCAAACAACGGCAAGCCACCCAGCGAGAGCGCCGTGGCCTCGGGCTGTTACGGCTGAAGGTTGTGCACTTCGAACGCAGTCTCCTGTGGTGGTCCTGTGAGGCCACCTTCGATGCCCGCTTGCATCCGAGGCATCAGGATGCCGTCGCGGAACTGCTCCCAACTCTCCTTGGAGTCGTGAACCGCCACAACCGTCCAACCACCATCCGACGGACCAGCCGCATGGAAGATCTGGCCTTCCGGCAGACCATCCCCAGGATGCACCACTGCGAGACTCGCTTCGTACTGCTCCTCCGTACCGCCCGGAAAGTGATGCACGATTCCGTACGCCATCTCGTTCCCCTCTCGCGTTGACCAAGCTGATTGAGCAGCCGTAGTGTCGTGGAGTCTCCAGTGTAAGTGGGCTCGCATCCCGTGAGTTGTTGGACCAATGTTGGAGCCACGCTGGATAGAAGCCAACTGTCGGACCGGCCACTGCGAGCCATCGTTTGCCGGCTCGCTCGAGCGGGCACTCCTTGTACATGGACGATCCCAGCACGACCTCGCCGGGTCCGAGAGTTCCTGTGCCTGTGCCCGAGCCTCCGGGCCCCGACCTGATTCCGGAGCCGACGCGCGATCCGCAGCCGCCAGATGTGCAGCCCTCCCCGGATCCGCAGCTACCGCCAGATCCGCGACCACCAGAGCTTCCTCCGGAAAGCCCGAATCCACCTGACGACGAGCACTAGCTGACGAGCGCTACCTACAACAGCCCACCGCCCGCTCGCAGCGCCGTAATCGCGGTAGGCACGCTTCAAGATGAGACGGCCCGCGCAACACGGGCCGCTGCCCATGGACTCTACTCGTCGACGCGAAGGGCGGGCCGGGTGGCTGCCTGAACGCCGCAACGTCCGGCTCTCATCAAGTGGCCCGGCCCCGCCGACACGATGACGCACGCACCGTCGGGCGACAAAATGGTCGTTCGGGACGTGCCGAGCATCTAGTGGGTTGGTTCAACCTGTAGGCCCGGCTGTGACGCCTAGCCGGCTGATGCCGCGGCGAACAACTCGTGCTCCCGCTCCAGACCCTTGAGGCGGTATCGCCCGCGCGACTCGAACGCCAGCCCTGCAGCGCCCTCGGCTAGGTCGCGCGTGGTGCCGGACAGGAGCACCTCGCCCGAGCCCGCCTCCGCCAGGATGCGAGCGGCGGCGTGGACCGCCACACCCCGGACGCGTTCATCGGACAGTGCCACCTCGCCGCTGTGAATGCCGACGCGGATGGTGACCTGGATAGCCGCCAAGGCATCGACGAGCTCCAGTCCACAGCGGATCGCCCGCTCGGCGCCGTCGAACACGATGAGAAACGAATCTCCCGCGGTCTCGACCTCGCGGCCGCCGAAGCGGGCCAGCACGGTACGGACGATGTCTTCCTGCATGTTCACGGTGTGCTTCCAGGCCGCGTCGCCTTGCTTTCGCGCGTGAACCGTGGAGTCGACGATGTCGGTAAACAGGATCGTTGCCATCACGCGTGCGCCCTCGCCCGGCTGCGTGTCGAATCCGGCGCCCCCGGCCCAGTCGACCATCACCAGCTCCTCGACGCCCTCCACCCAGGTCACGTGGCCGGGTGGCAGATCGAACACCTGGTTGGGCCCGATGACCAGCTCTTCGCCCTCGTCGGTACGGATACCCATCCGTCCCCTGAGGACCACACCGCGGTGATACAGCTCGCACGAGGCGGTGCCGATCAGCGGCTGGGCGTGTGCCTCCCAGCTCCAGCCCGGCTGCAGAACATGCCGGCTGACCACCGTTCCGGCCAGGCGCACCTGGTAGGTCGCACCCAGCGGATACGTCACCACCGCCTCCGGCTCGCCGAGGTCGCGCGCCTCGACCGGGCTCACGGCGATCCTTCCTGCCGGGACTTCGTGCCCCCGCGCATCACATGAGACGGTAGCGCCTCAGGCGCTCGGGAGTCGATATTGATTGGGAGGGAGCGAATCAGGCAGCGAGACCGTGCCGCTTGCCGCTCGCCTCGGTGGTAGCCCGGCTTCTCCGAAACCAAAGGCGGCTACCCCTCAAACCAGCGGAGTCCGGCTGCGAGCTGAACTCCGAGGCGCCTCGGTTCCGTCCGGCCGGGGGACCCGGCCTCCGTCAACACGATGACGCACTCGAACTCGGGCGACAAGATGGCCGTTTCGGACGTGCCTCGAGACGTGTCATCGTGAGTCGCATGCCGAAGCGGACGGCCAGCTCGGGGATTGAGGCTGCAACCCCAAAGAACGCCGCGCTCGCTGGAATCGCACTTGCATCCGTGTCCTGGTTCGTCTTGCTATTCGCCGGGTTCGGAGGTGAAAAGGCCGCCTGCCCTGAGGGCGACGCGGCGTGGGTCGTCCCCCTGGTCGTAGCGTGCGCGGTCACAGCGACCCTCGGCATGGCAGCGGCTGTCTGGGCGTACCGTGAGAGCGCGGGAGCACCCTCCAGTGACTGGCTGCTCGGCGCAGCAGGGCTCTATGTGACGACCCTGGCCTGGACGGCGACGATCGCGGGGGCCGTGTCCTTATTCTTGGTGGACATGTGCTCGCTCTAGGGAGCAGGCGCGGGCAACCCTCGACTGTCGCAACCACGACCCCGAGGCCTCCGCGAAGCTCGACGAGATCATCGCCGCCGCGTAGCGACTAGGGATTCTTGGCGCGGGGTGCTACGGTCGTTGCAGTTCCAATCGCCGCCGGCTTCTCTTCATAGCGGTCTCGCGCGAGTGCTTGGGCTATTGCCCGGTCGGTTGGCGCGAGCGCTGGCAACTCACTCCAGAGTCGGAGAAGCCGATGACTTCCTTGACGCACTCTCCCCACCGGCCACGCCGGCAACGCTCGGCCGGCGTTGGAGTCCGCCTTTTCCCACCCGCGTAGATCGACCTCTGTTTCGCACGCTCACACGCCAGGCTGCCACCGGCTGATCCCCTATTGACATGACAAGCGAGGCGGTTCATGCTCGCGCGGCGAAGGGCTGAGATCGCGGGTCGTCATCCCGCCGACAGAGGAGTGACTATGCGGAAATACCTGCTTGCCGTCATCGTTGTGGCTGTCGGCGTCTCGATCGCGGTTGGCGTGTCGTCAGCGTCGGCACTCGTGAAGCCCCGCGAGTTCACGCTTCTGGAAGTAGAGGGCCCTCAAGCGCCGTCGTTCGGGGACCCCGGCGACCGCCCGCCCAGCGCAGGCGACCGGTTCCAAACCGTCAACCGGCTTTACCGCTGGACTGGCAAGAGAGGAATACATGTCGGCCGAGACCGCGTCCTGTTCACGTTCATGACGGGCTTCGGGCCAAACTTCTCGCACAAGGCGATCGTCCTCATCCAGGCCCAGGTGTATCTGCCCGACGGGTCGATCTTCCTCGAAGGCTATGCGTCGCTCACGCCGGACGGCCCTGCGACGCTTCTACTGCCCGTCCTTGGTGGGACGAAGAACTACGCCAACGCCCGCGGCTTCGTAAAGGTGCTCGCTGCGCGTCGAACGTTGCTCGAGTTCCACCTCACGCCCTAAGGCTGAGCGAACCAGATGGCGGGCGGGTCGTACCATCGCCCGCGCTCAGTTCAGCCCGCCCGCCTCGAGCTCGCGCTCCTCGATCCGCAAGTGGCTCGCGAGCTCCGGCTCGCTGCCCCGCACCTCCTCGATGAGTCGCTCGGCGTCCTCGCGGCGGATCAACGTCGACGGCATCTCCAAGCGGTGTGCGCTGAGCGAGTCATCGACGATGGCGTAGACGACCACACGCCGAGGTTACGCTCGTCTCGCACGGCGACAGGGAGGCGTATCCTCGGTCGGTGGGCGAGGCCCTGGAGGAGGCTCGGCGGTACGTTCGCCGCAAGCGGATCTTCTACATGGTTCTGGGGATCTGGATCGCTCTCAGCGTCATGTGGTTCGCCATCGACATGCTCGAAGGCGGCGAAGGCACCTGGTTCTACTGGCCGATGCTCGGTACAGGCATCGCCGTGGCAATTACCGGAATCGTGCTGCTAGGGGTCGGCGGACTCTTTGGCGCCGAGTGGGAGCGCCGGGAGATCGACAAGTATCTCCGCCGACGCGGGAATGGGCCAGACCGTTAGCTATGACAGGCTGGGTGTCGCCAGCTTGCGCGTACGGATGACCCAAAGTGAGGCTGGACGGGCGGAGGGCAGCGGCGATACCCCCTCGGGGATCGCACGAGTGACGGCAGGGGCCACGCCCGGCCTCTACGTGGAGTATGCGCCTCTCCGAAGACCACCGGATCTGGGGTGCACGGAGGTGTGCATCAAGCGAGTGAATCCGGCACCCACGACACACCTGACCGCGTAGCTAAGCCAAATCAGCTCAAGCGCGCTAGAAGGCGCATAGGGATCCGAACGCTCCGAGCGATCCGAGCTCGCCCGCTAGCCGCTCAAGGGCTGACCGCTGCGCACCGCGATCGGCCGCGCGTGCACCGCTGCGGGATCCGTCCTTCTCACCTCACGACCTGCGGCACCGCCGGATCTCGCTCCGCCACCTGCGAGGTGACCCGGCGAGGATCGGTGAGGACGTGGGAGAGCGCAACCTCGCAGTCACCGCGAACACGTACACGCACGTTCTCAGCGACGAGACGGAACTCAACTACCAGGAAATGCTCGTGCCGTCACTCGCCGACTGACCCGATGATCGGCGCTTTCGCAATGAGATCTCCATGGTGCTCCGCATCACCCGCGCCTCGCGCGGTTTCCCACGTCACGGTAGAGCGCCTCGACATTGTTGCCATCGGGGTCGAATAGGAACGCGGCGTAATACCCAGGGCCGTAGTCGCGTAGACCCGGTACACCATTGGAGCTGAAGCCCGCGTCGACGCCAGCCTGGTGAAAGGCGTCGACCTCGTCGCGGGACTTGGCGACGAAGCAGAGATGCAACTCCGTGGTGGCAGGGCGACGGTCAACGACGCTCATCCGCGTGAAGCACGTGGAACGCTCGGTCTCGGTGTCTTCCGACCAGTAAGGGATGCGGAGCGGCGTCAGGACGGTCGCGTAGAAGCGGACGCAGTCCGGTCGTAGTCGCTCGCATGGAGCTCGAGGTGGCTAAGGACGACGACGTGCTGCGACCAGGTCCCAGCCATCGACGGACACGGGAAGCCTCCGATGCGACGAGGGGCACCTGTGATCGTGCCGGCCTCGGCGAGAGGGTGATGCCAGGCGGGAACTATACCGCGCCACTTGACACGCTCGGGGTTGGACGCCATCTGCCGTAGCAAGCTTCATGCGGTAACTGCGCGCCAGATCGGGGACTGCAAGCGAGCGGTCTTGATCGCGAGTCTTGGCGCGACGGTCAACACAGAGCTCGCTTTCGCAACGCGTCCCTCGATGGCTGTTGCGGCGAGCGTGACTGCGAACGCCGCTGCCGTCTGCAACGCCCCGATGATCGATCGTCGCGTGAATCGAGTGCGACGCCGGCCGGCAATGCCCCCGACGCAAGCGCCCATGGTAGGAGCCGCTTCCGCCCGTTGCGGAACGGTCCTCCCGAAGCGAATCCCGACCTCGCCGCTCGGCCGCTGCACTGCCCCGAGCGGGGACCTCACGGTCAGGGTTCGCGAACGGCGATTGTGTACGTCTCCGTGTCCGAGGGGCTGCCGTTCACGGCCCTCACGACGAACTGGTAGCTCCCCTCGGAGGTGGGTGTTCCGCTCGAAACGCCAGCTGTCGAGAGGGTGACGCCTGGCGGAAGCGCTCCCGACCGCAGGGACCAGGTCGCCTGCACGTCGGGGCCGGTGAGCGAGATCAGCCTGACGACCTGCTTCGTCGCGAGTGTCTCGGTAAAGGGCTGGCCGATGGTGGCCGGCTCGACGGAAGGCGCTAACGATCGCGAGCCCGGGATCGATCGGGATGCTGAATTCGCGTTCCGATCGATCCTCGCGTTGGCACCAATCAGGTCCGCCTTGCGCGAAGGTCAGGTCGTGATTCCGGAGCCAGAAGCGCGTCAGGCCCGCGCCCGTGCACGCCGGAGATGACACCGGCTCGCGACATCGAGAGGCCCGCCGGAACTGCGCTGTTGACGACTTCGAACCAGACGTACGGGTTCCCGGGGGAGGTGCAGCCCGAGCCCTCCTCGGACTCGATCTCGATCTCATACGGCACGCCGACGTATCCCGTCGTACAGCGGGAGAGAGCTGTATTACCCGGCGTTTCGGGACACGGGGGGCCGTCGGTTTCGAAGTCCGCGGCAGATGCTCCGGTCACGGCGATTACCCGCGCACAGACCAACGACTACGAAAGCGAGCCTCGTCCGCACGGGCGCGAACTAATATTCGGCGACGGCAGACGTGTGCGCTCGCTCGCGAGCATGGCGGCACCTGCGGCTGGACGTTTTATCGGCGCCGGGTCAATCGCCTCCACCCCGCAGCCGCCGTGTGGAAGGCGCGGACTCCGGAGGGTACCCGCGCCGTGGCGTCCGAATCGATGCCTCGCCAGATCGAAGAGGGCGACCGCCGGCGCGGTCAGACGCTCCGCGAGGAGTCGAAGGCATTAGAGGAGCGGCTGAAGAAGGCGCATCGCACGGCTTGCGCCGCCGTCGACGGTAGACATCGAGCAGCTGCAGGGTCGGCTCCCCGTCCGAGGACGGGGAGACGCTCGCCGATGCCTTAAGCCCTACGGCAAGAGCGCCGGAGACGACACCGCAGCACCGCTCGTCGCGTCACGGACCGACGGGAGCTGACAGCAAAGCTGCGCGGTCGTGGCTCAGACGCGCGCGGCTAGCGCGACTTCTTCAATGGAGTCGCCGTGACGACGATCAACAGCGTCTTCTTGACCTTGACGCCCAGTGAATCCCGCACCTCGAAGGTCAGGCGCCAACGGCCCGGCAGCTTCGGCGTCCCATAGATCTCGCCGAACGCCCGGTCGAAAGCCAGGCCCCGCGGCAGCGGCCCGCGAACGAGCCTCCACGTCGCCGGCGTGACCCCGCCGACCGTCCTGAGCTTCGCGCTGTAGTACTTCCCCACCTTGCCCGGCCGGAGCGCCAACGGCGAAAACGCGAGCTTCCCGGCGACGATGATCCGCGCTGGGTAGTTCGCGACGCGTCCCTCGGCGTCGGTCACCGTGGTGGTGAACTGGTAGGTGCCGGCAGTGGTCGGCTTACCTTCGATCGAGCCGTTGACGAGAAGAAGCCCGGGTGGGACCTCGCCGCTCGTCATGGACCACGTGTAGGTGCCCTCGCCCCCAGTCGCCGTGAGCGACGCGGAGAATGGGACACTCACCTCACCCTGTGCCCGCCGCGCGGAGGTGAACGGATCGGAGCCGCTGATCGCAAGCGGATCGCGGACGACGATCCCGAGCGCCTTCGTGTCGGAACGCTGGTCTGCGACCATTTTCGCGAGCACCACGAAGGAGTACGTGCCAGACGCCGTCGGCGTACCCGAGATCACCCCGCTCGAGGCGTCGAGCGCCAGACCCGGCGGCAGCGTTCCCGAGTTGATCGTCCAGGTCTTCGGGTCCGCGACGCTCGCTGTCATCTGGATGGAATACGGCGTTCCGGTGGTGCCGGGTGCCGTCGACTCGGGACCGATGGTGAGCTTGGCGAGCCCCTGGTTGATGTTGATGATGAACTCGTCTTGCGACTCGCACTTCGACCCGCAGGGGTACGGGCAGCCGTAAAGCGTGACCTCGAGATAGAACCGAAAGCTCCCCGCCTGGGTCGGAGTCCCCTCGATTCTCGCAGCGCCCGAATTGACGCTCAGGCCAGGCGGAAATGTTCCCGTGTCAACCGCATGCGCCGCACAGCCCTCGTCCTCGTCGCCGAGCAGCTCGATCGGGATGCTGTAGGCCTGGCCCGTGGTGCCGGTCGGGCACGTGGCCGGGCCCTCTCCCGCACATCCCATCCGCTGCTCGTCGTAGTTGCCCGCAGGCGCTGACGACGCGAGGCCGAGTGACGCCGCGGCGGCAAGGACGAGGAGGAGGACGAGGCGCTTCAGACCCACCGGCGGGGGAAGGTAGCAGACAGGTCCGAGATCGTCACGCGTTGTTAGGAGACTGTCAGGACGACGAGGTCGGCGACGCACACCGGTTTCTCGACACCCTTGCACTGGACCACGGCCTCGATCGTCGAGCGCACGCCGGCCGGGGTCTCGTCGACCTCGAGAACCCGGAAGCGACCACGAACACGACCCCCCGACGGGACGGGCGCCGGGAAGCGGACGCGGTTCGTACCGTAGTTCACCGCCATCGCGCCGCCCGGGGGCAGCACTTCGTAGAGCATGGGGACGCAGAGCGAGAGCGTCAGGAACCCGTGTGCGATCGCCGTCCCGAACGGGCCGTCGCCAGCGCGAGCAGCATCGACGTGGATCCACTGGTGGTCGTCGGTCGCGGCCGCGAATGCGTTGATCCGCTCCTGCGTGACGTCGATCCACGAGCTCGGCCCGAGCTCCTGGCCGAGGAGGTCCCGCAGCTCACTCACGAGGCGGCCGTCCAAGGGCGCCGGATGCGCGCCAGCGACTCGTCCCGCCCGAGGAGCTCGAGGCTCTCGTACAGACCCGGCGACACGCGCGAGCCCGTCACCGCGACGCGGATGGGGAGATACACCGTGCGAGGCTTTTCGCCGAGGTTCTCGCACAACTGTTTCAGCGCGGACTCGATCTCGGAGGCCTGCCACGGCTCGACCGACGCAAGCGCGTCCGCGGCCGCGGAGAGGATGCGCGAGTCGAGCAACTCCGGATCAGGCTCGACGTCGTGAAAGAGGAAGCCCGCGAACCCAGGGAACTCATCGAAGCGGGCGATCTTCTCCTGCACGAGCGGTGCCGCCGCACGCACGCGATCCTCCGGCCAGTCGAGCCCTTGCTCTCCGAGGTAGCCGACCAGCCGCTCGGCGTACTCGTCCGGCGGCATATCCCGGAGGTAGACGCCGTTCATCCAGTCGAGCTTCGTGTAGTCGAACGTCGAGGGGCTCGACCCGACGCGCTCGAGCGAGAACCGCTCGACGAGCTCGTCTCGCGACATGATCGTCGTCTCGCCGTCGGGCGCCCAACCGAGGAGCGCGAGGAAGTTCATCAGCGCCTCGGGGACGTAGCCGGCGGTACGGAACTCGTCCACCGAGATGGCGCCGTGCCGTTTTGAGAGCTTCTTCCCGTCGGCCCCGAAGACGCTCGGCACGTGGGCGTAAACCGGCGGCTCGGCACCGAGCGCGCGCAGGACGTTGACCTGCTTCGGCGTGTTCGAGACGTGGTCGTCGCCGCGGATGACGTGGGTGATGCCGTCGAGCCAGTCCTCGAGCGGCGAAGCGAAGTTGTACGTCGGACGCCCGTCCGAGCGGACGAGGACGAGGTCCTCGAGCTCGGCGTTCGGGACCTCGATGCCCCCCTTGATCGCGTCGTCCCACGCGGTCGACCCCTCGTCGGGCATGCGAATGCGGATCGCGCCCTCGTCCTCGTAGGCGGCGTCTTCGGAGACGAGGCGCTGCGCCTCCTCCTTCGCGCGCTCCATGACGTCGAGCTGGAACGTCGTCTCCCCGTCCCACTCGATGCCGAGCCAGCAGAGCGAGCGCTCGATCTGCTGTACCGACTCCGAGACCTCGCGGCTCGTGTCGGTGTCCTCGATCCGCAGCAGGCACTCGCCGCCCTGACCTCGCGCGAAGAGCCAGTTGAAGAGGAACGTGCGCACGCCGCCGATGTGCAGCAAGCCGGTGGGTGACGGCGCCATCCGAACGCGAACGGACACTGCGGCAGTGTAGGGCGAGGCCTGCGTCGCCCTCGTACGATCTCACGATGCTCTTCGGCGCCCACGTGTCCGCCGCCGGCGGCATCTCGAAGGCGATCGACCGGGTCGAAGAGATCGGCGGGAACGCCGTCCAGGTCTTCACGCAGAGCCCGCAGCAGTGGAAGCCGACGGAGCACGATCCTGACGAGCTCGCGCGCTTTCGGAAGCGGCGTCGCGAGGCCCGGGTCCGGCACGTCGCTTGCCACGCGCTCTATCTGGTCAATCTCGCCAGCCGCGACCGCGAGATCCGATCGAAGTCGTTCGACGCGTTGTGCGCGACGTTGGAGACCGCCCGCGGAATCGGCGCCGAGGCGGTCGTCTTCCACGTCGGCTCCCACCTCGGATACGGGTTCGACGACGCCGTCAAGACGGTCACGCCCGCATTGCGCGAGCTTCTGGCGCGCACGAAGGACGATCTCTGGCTGTGCTTGGAGAACGCGGCCGGAGCCGGAGGCACGATCGGCCGCTCGGTTGCCGAGCTTGCCGCGCTTTGCGAAGCCGTCGACGGCCACGAGCGCCTCGGCATCTGCATCGATTCCTGTCACTGGTGGGCATCGGGAGTCGACGTCACCGACCCCGAGGCACTCGACGACGCGCTGGACGACCTTGACGCGCGGGTCGGGCTCGACCGGCTGCGCCTCCTTCACGTCAACGACGCGAAGACGCCGCTCGGATCGAACCGCGACCGGCACGAGGTGGTCGCGGAAGGAGTGCTCGGTGACGGGCTCGCGAGCTTCCTCGGTCACCCGGCGTTCACCGGGCTTCCGGCCGTCATCGAGACGTGGCCGAAGGATGGCCTGAGCACGGCGGACATCGACCTCCTTCGCAGGCTCCGGCGTCGCGGCCGGCGGCGATGGAAGCGGCGGTGACCCGCAGTAGAGTCAGAGCATGCGCAAAGCTGCGCTCGCCTTCGTCCTCGCCCTGATCGTGGCCGGCGTTTCGGTCGTGAGCTCGGCGCTCGCGGCGGATCGGCGGCACGTCGTCCGGGGTCAGGGGATCTCCCTCGCCATGCCGGCGTCGTGGGTCGCGACGGAGAACGGCGTGTCGCCGGCAGTGCTCGAGCAGATGGCCCGCGAGAACCCGAAGCTCGCCCCCTTCGTGCGCGGCCTCGGCGGGCCCAACTCGCCGATGAAGTTCATCGCGTTCGACCCGAACGTGCGAAACGCCTTCGCGACGAACGTGAACGTCGTCGTCGTCCCGGCGCCTGCCGATATCTCATTCGCGCAGTACAAGCAGGCCCTCGTCGCGGAGCTTCGGCGCATCGTGACCGGCAAGATCGAGCAGTCCGTGGCGACAATCGGCGGAAACCAGGCGTTTCGGGCGAGCTACCGCCTACGCCTGTCGCTCGGGCGCACCGTGACGGTGCAGACGCTCCAGTACGCATTCCTGCGGCCCGGGCGAAGCGTCGTCATCACGTATACGACCCTCCCGGCGCTCGAGGGAAGCCACGCCGCGACGTTCCGGCGCTCGGCCGCGTCGATTCGCTTCTCGTAGGCGAGCTATCTCGCCCTAGCGAGCGTCGTCGCCGACGAGGGCGAAGACGCGGAAGCTCGCGCGCTCGCGCGGGAGCTCGTGGAACTCCGGGATGCGACACCCGAGCTCGTCCTCGCGGTGTGGGTACGTCCCCACGACCTCGACCTCGCACATCGGAAGCGGCGCCCGGCGTGCACGCACCGCGCCGAAGCCACCTCGGCCGGCCTCGGCCTCCTCGAGCAGGTCGAGGTCGATCTCGACGTCGTAGATCTTCTGCATGCAACCGACGTACGTGTGGCCCCACGCCTCGTACGCGTAGACGAACGGGCAAGACATCCGGATGCACGCAGCCGGGTAGACCACCTTCTCGCAGTGCACGTCGCAGTGGCGGCAGGACACCTCGTCCTGGATTCGGAGAGGGAGCTCGATGGCCGCTACGGCGTCTTCCACGACCCGATTGTGTTCCTCCCGGGTCGTCGGCCGCAAGACTTGACAAGCAGCCGGTTTTCAGGCAGTGGCGACAAGCGCTGTTTCCTCGGGGGCGCCGGTAGGGTCTGCGGCCGTGGTCCGCCGAGCCCTCTTCGCATCGCTCGCCCTCGCGCCGATCACCGTCGCGCTCCACTACCTCGTGCATCCACCGGAGACGGCCGAGTTCGTGCTGGCGGCGCTGTCGCTCATCCCGCTGGCATGGCTCATCGGCGAGGCGACGGAGCATGCCGCAGAACACACGGGGCCCGGGATCGGCGGCTTCCTCAACGCGACGTTCGGCAACGCGCCCGAGCTCATCATCGCGCTCATCGCGGTCAACGACGGGCTGACCGAGGTGGTCCGCGGGTCGCTGACGGGCAGCGTCGTCTCGAACCTCCTGCTCGTGCTCGGCGCCGCCCTCGTCGCGGGCGGACGCGGAACCCTCGATCGTTACTCGAGCTTCCTCTCGTTCGGGCTGATCGGATTCGCGACGCTCGTCCTCCTCATTCCGTCGATCCCCGGCTGGGACGGCGACCCGGACACGGACGGGCTCGCGCAAGTGTCGGCCGCGATCTCGATCGTGCTCCTCGTCGTCTACGTCGCGGTGACCTGGTACTCGCTCCGGCGCCACAGCACGCTGCACGTCGCCACCGATGAGGAGATCAAGGGCTGGTCGCTTCGCACGGCTCTCGGAACGCTCGCGATCGCGACGGTCGTAACAGCGCTCGTTGCGGAGATCCTCGTCGGCTCGCTCGAGGTGTTCGCGGAGAAGGTCGGCCTCACCGAGTTCTTCGTCGCCGCGGTCATCGTTGCGATCGTCGGCAACGCCGCGGAGCACGGTGGCGCGATCATCGTCGCGTATCGCGGGAAGATCGCGCTCGCGGGAGAGATCGCACTCGCATCGGCTGCGCAGGTCGCCGTCTTCCTCATCCCCGCGGTCGCGCTTCTCTCGTGGCTCATCGACCCGCTCTCGCTGAGCCTGCGCCCTGTCGAGATCGCCGCGCTCGCCGGCTCGGTCGTCTTCACCGCCGTCGTCCTCTACGACGGCCGCTCGAGCAAGGCGCGCGGAGTGCTCCTCCTGCTCGGCTACGCCGTCGTCGTGGTCGCCTTTTTCCTTGCGGGAGAGCGCTGAGGAACTCGTTCAGATCTCGTAAGGAAGGGCGGGGAAACGCGGGTACCACGAGCGCGGAACGGGTACCAAGTAGTGCATGGTGAGGCTCCTTGCGCTGATTCTGGCTGCCTCGGCTCTGGCGGCGACGACGGGGAGCGCCGAAGCGTCGTCCCGTGTGCAGTTCGGAATACAGGACGACGCATGGCTCGAGTTCGGCCCCGGCCGGCTCGCCGACCGCGTCGCCGAGCTCGACCGGGTGGGCTTCGACGTCGTCCGCGTGACGCTTCGCTGGGACCAGGTCGAGGTGCAGCCTGGCAGGTACCGCTGGAGCCGTTCCGACCGCCTGCTTCGCGCGCTCGACGCGCGCGGGCTCGAGCCGCTCGTGACGATCCTGGGCACGCCCGAGTGGGCGAACGGAGGAGCGCTTCCGAACGCAGCGCCCGACTACGGCGAGGACTTCGCGAGTTTCGCCCGGGAGGCGGCGCGCCGCTACCGCTTCGTCGAGCGATGGGCGATCTGGAACGAGCCGAACAAGCGCATCTGGTTGAACCCCGCCTCGCCCGAGACCTACGTCCTACGGCTCCTCAATCCGGGCTACAGCGCCATCAAGGCCGTCAATCCGGCTGCGAAGGTCGCAGGGGGCGTGACGGCGCCACGTGGAGGACCGGGCGGGATCTCGCCGGTCGACTTCATCCGGCGCATGGATCGAGCGGGAGCACGACTCGACGCGTACGCGCACCACCCGTATCCGGTCTACCCCGGCGATACGCCGTTCACCGGCGGCTGCTCCTGCAAGACGATCACGATGGCGACGCTCGAGCGCTTGCTGAAGCATGTCGGCCAGGCCTTCCCGGCCGCCCGCATCTGGCTCACCGAGTACGCGTACCAGAGCCCGCCCGACCCGTTCGGCGTCACGCTCGCCGAACAGGCGCGCTACATCGGCGAGGCCGCGCGCCGCGTCTACGCCGCACCCAAGGTCGACCTGCTCATCCACTACCTCTACCGCGACGAGCCCGACATCGAGCGCTGGCAGAGCGGCCTCGAGACGGTCACCGGCAGGGCCAAGCCGGCATACACGGCGACGATGCTGCCGCTGACGCAGGTGTCGAGGCGCGGGGAGCGTGCGTCCCTCTGGGGACAGGTCAGGCCGGGAACCGGGCCGCAGCGCTACGTGATCCAGCAGCTCCTCGACGGCACGTGGACGACGATCGCCGGACCGCGCGTCACGACCGCAAACGGGTTCTTCTCGCTGGAGGTGGTTGCGCCGAGAGGCTCCCTGCTTCGGCTCCACTATCCGAAGCGCGGGATCGCGAGCCCGCCGCTCGCGGTCCGCTAGCCCGCAACGGGTGCGAGCAGGGCTTCTGGAATGAGCTCGGAGGCTCTCGAGACGTCCTCGTCCGTCACGTCGAGATGCGTGACAGCGCGAATCACGGTCGGGTGGATCGTCGCGGACAGCCCCACGCCTGCCTCCTGCAGGCGCGCGAGGGCCTCCGCCCGCGTGAGGCCGACGCGTGCGACGTCCATCTGCACGAAGTTCGTCTCGACCTGATCGAGATCCACCGGAACGCCGGCCTCGTGGAGCGCACCGGCGAGCGCGCGGGCGCGCGCGTGATCCTCGGCGAGCCGCTCGACGTTGTGGTCGAGCGCATAACTGCCAGCGGCTGCAACGACTCCGGCCTGTCGCATCGCGCCCCCGAACAGGTGCTTCTCCCGCCACGCGCGCTCCATGAGCTCCCGTGATCCTGCGAGCAACGCACCCAAGGGGCAGCCGAGACCCTTCGAAAGGCACAACGTCACCGTGTCGAAGCGGTCAGCGATGGCAGCGGGGGCAACGCCGAGCGCGACCGCCGCGTTCAGCAGGCGGGCGCCGTCGAGATGGACTGCGAGCCCTGCCTCGCGCGCTGTCGCTACGACCTCGCCCAGGTCCGCGAGCGGCCAGACGCGCCCTCCCGAGCTGTTGTGAGTGTTCTCGAGCGAGAGCACCGCGGCACGCTGATCGGCGGCTTTCGTGCTCGGCTCCGCCGCACGTCGCACCTGATCCGGGGTGAGCCGACCTCGATCGCCCCGTAACCCGAGCGTCATGAGCCCCGCATGGGCCGCTGCACCGCCGTACTCGTAGATCACGACGTGCGAGTGCTCCTCGGCGACGAGGACGTCGCCCGACCGCGCCAGGAGCCTCAGCGCGATCTGGTTCGCCATCGTCGCGGTCGGCAGGAAGATCGCCGCTCTCCTGCCCGAGCAGCGCGGCCACGCGCTCCTGCAGCTCGTTCACCGACGGGTCCTCGCGCTTCTGCTCGTCGCCGACTGCGGCCTCAGCGATGGCGCGGCGCATGCCGTCGGTCGGTCGGGTGGCGGTGTCGGAGCGGAGGTCGATCACGCGCCAGACGCTACCGTCACCACGTGGACCTCGCGCTTCTCGAGAGCAGGCTCGGAGACCTCGGCGAGCCCGCCTACCGAGCCCGCCAGGTCTGGGAGTGGACCGCGCGCGGCGCTGCCTCGTACGAGGACATGACGACGCTGCCCAAGGCGCTTCGCGTGACACTCTCGGAATCGGTTCCGTTCTCGACGCTCGAGATCGTGACCGAGCGAGAGTCCACGGACGGCACGATCAAGACACTCTTCCACACCGCTGACGGCCATCCGGTCGAGGCTGTTCTCATGCGCTACCGGGACGGCCGGCGGTCGCTCTGTCTCTCCTCGCAGTCGGGCTGCCCCCTCACGTGCACGTTTTGCGCAACCGGCGCCATGCGCTTCGGCCGCAACCTCACGACGTCCGAGATCCTCGACCAGGCGCTCCACTTCCACCGCCGGGAGCCCGTGAACCACGCCGTGTACATGGGCATGGGAGAGCCGTTCCTGAACGTCGACGAAGTCGTCGCCTCGGCGAGTCGGCTTCCGGACCTCGGGATCACCCATCGTCGCACGACGATCTCCACCGTCGGCTGGATGCCGGGCCTGCGCCGCTTCGTCGATCAGGTCGAGCAGCCGATCCGCCTCGCCCTCTCGATCCATGCCGCCGAATCCGCGAAGCGCTCGGAGCTCATGCCCGTGAACGATCGCTACCCGCTCGAGGATGTCCTCGCCGAGTGCCGCCGCTACGTGGAACTCCGCCGGCGCAAGGTGTTCGTCGAGTACGTGATGCTCGCGGGCGTCAACGACTCGCCGGGGGACGCGCGGGCGCTCGCGGCGGTTCTCGACCCGAGGGCGTTCAAGGTCAACCTTATTCCATACAACCCGACCGGGTCACAAATGAAGGGGGCAGACCCTTACGAAGGTTCGAGCCGCCAGACGATCGAGCGCTTCAAGAGCGTACTCCTTCGCGCTGGTATCCCAGCAACGGTGAGGCTAACCAGGGGTCGCGACATCAACGCCGCGTGCGGCCAGTTGGCTTCTGAACGCAGCGCCGCTTGAACCGGTCCCGCACTCCGCGCCCCACGAGAACGGACGACTTCGTCAGCCGACCTCCTCGATGATCTCGACGAGTTCGTCTAGGCGGTACCCGTGGTGACGGGCGAACTCGACGAGCTCCCGTGCTCGCTGGATGACGGCACCGCGCTCGGGCGTCCCCGCGACCGAGATCCCACGCCCGCGCCGGAACTCGAGCAGCCCCTCGTCGCGCAGCACCCGGAGCGAACGCAGCACCGTGTTCGTGTTGACGCCGAGGACGGCGGCGAGATCCTTGGCGGGCGGGAGGCGCTCACCGGGCTTTGCTTCTCCGTCGGCGATCGCCCGCCGGATCTCGGCGGCGACCTGCTCGTAGAGATCGGTCGGATCGGCCTTGTTCACCTTGACACTAATCATGGTGATAGTAATACTAGCTCGATCGGCCTACGGAGGTTGTCGTGAGTGTCACCGCCCCGCCTCGCCCACCGCGCCCAAGCGATCCCGTCACGCACGGGGAGTTCGACGCCCTCGTCGAGGCCCTGATCGAGGAAGCCAGGAAACGGGCGCAGCGCCGTCGACGCCGAAACGCCGCAGTCGTGGCCCTCGTCGCGCTGGTCGGAGTCGCGCTCTTCGCGGTCGTCGGACGAAGCGCGCAGTCCCAGACGGCGTCCCCGGCGCTCTCCGCACGGTCGAGTGTTCCCGCCCAAGCGGCGAAGTCGAAGATCGCCTTCATCCGCGAGCCTCGCGGAGGCTACGCAGGTGTCCTCTATGTCATGAACCCCGATGGGAGCGGACAACACATGTTGGCGCCCGCGTTTCCGGACATGCGCTGGTCGCCCGATGGCCAGAAGATCGCGTTCTCCGCCTGGAGCCAAAACGACGCCAGCGACCTCTACGTCATGAACGCCGACGGAAGCGGGATGCAGATGCTGACGAGCGACCCGGGCTGGGATGGCGGTCCTACCTGGTCGCCGGACGGGCGGGCACTCGCATTCACGCGGAGTCCGCCTTTCGGGGTCGGCGGCCTCATCGACATCTACGTCATGAACGCCGACGGGAGCGAGCAACGGAGGCTTACGCGCGGCACGAGGCCGCCAGCCAAGGACCCCACCGAACTTGCCTGGTCGCCCGTTGGGGACAAGATCGCCTTCGTGAGCCGGCGCGACGGCAACTTGGAGATCTACGTCATCAACCCCGACGGCAGCGGGCAGCGACGGCTGACGCGCAACACGGTGGGAGACAGCCACCCCGTCTGGTCGCCCGACGGCCGGAGGATCGCCTTCGAGAGCAACTGGCAGGTCTGGGTCATGAACGCCGACGGCAGCGGGCAGCGACGGCTGACGCGCAACGGGGCGCGCAACTTTGCTCCTGCCTGGTCACCCGACGGGCGGAGGATCGCGTTCGAGCGCCGACTCGGAAGACGGCAGTACGGTCGCTGTAGCGGGTGCGGCAATGCGTTGGCCTTCGAAGTCTGGGTCATGAACGCCGACGGGAGCGCACAGCAGATGCTGACGCGACGCGGCGCGCAGCCTGTCTGGTCGCCCGATGGCCGGAAGATTGCGTTCGAGAGTTACTCCAGGTCGCGGTTCGAAAGGCAGTCCGACATCTACGTCATGAACGCCGACGGGACCAGACAGCGGAACCTGACGCGAACGCCAGGCGCGAGTCGTCGCGAAAGCCAGCCTGTCTGGTCGCCCGCACAGAAGTAGCACCTAGGTCAGCCCGCCCGCCTCCAGCCCCCGTTCCCCGATCCGCAGGTAGCTCGACGAGGCTCGGCGGCGAGTACGTAGCGTTTGACTCGGCCCGATTGTCCAGGTGAAAGTAGTGGTCTTCGGCGTCCTGGACGCCGTTCCCGTTCAGGTCCTCCCACCAGCGCCCGCCGAGGTAGCCCGGATCACCAGGCCCGAACTCGGTCGCGCCGTTCGCGGGCCGGCTGACGGCCACGACGCAGCGCCGGATCGCCACCCGCGCGCGTCGTCCAGGCTTACTAGCCTGAACAACGCGTACGTGCGATGCACGGCTTGGTCGTGACCGCCCCCGGTTGCGCGTCGGTTCTACCTCAAGCCTCTAGCTGACCAGCGCCGGGTGGTCTTCGAAGAGGTAGCGCAACACCGGCTGCTTCGCCGCGCGCACCTCGTCGAGGCGGCGTACCGGGCGCCCGTGCGGTGCTTCCTTCAGCACCTCGGGTGAAACGGCCGCCTCGCGTGCGATCGCCTGCATCGCCTCGACGAAGTCGTCGAGCCGCTCCTTCGGCTCGGTCTCGGTGGGCTCGATCATGAGCGCCTCGGGCACGACGAGCGGGAAGTAGACGGTCGGCGGGTGGATCCCGTAGTCCATGAGCCGCTTCGCGACGTCGAGCGCGGTGATCCCATGATCCCGCTTCAAGTTCCTCGCGGAGAGGACGAACTCGTGCATGCAGTGGCGGTCGTACGGCAGCTCATAGGCGTCGCGCAGCCTGGCGAGGAGGTAGTTCGCGTTCAGAACTGCGACTTCGGACATCTCCTTCAGCGCCGGCCCGTACGCGCGCATGTAGGCATACGAGCGCACGAACACGCCGAACGGCCCCGCGAAGCCACGCACGCGGCCGATCGACTTCGGTCGGTCGTGGTCGAGCCGATACGCGTCGCCCTCGCGGACGACCACGGGCGCCGGCAGGAACTGCTCGATCGTGTCGCGGACCGCCACGGGGCCTCCACCCGGCCCACCCCCGCCGTGCGGCTGCGAGAACGTCTTGTGGAGGTTGTAGTGGACGATGTCGAAGCCCATGTCCCCAGGCCGCGAGAGGCCGACGACCGCATTCAGGTTCGCGCCGTCGTAGTAGAGGAGCGCACCGGCGTCGTGAAAGATCTGCGCGACCTCCTGAATGTGCTCGTCGAAGAGCCCCAGGGTCGACGGGTTCGTGAGCATGAGGCCGGCAGTACGCTCGTTCACCTTCCCGCGGAGATCATCGAGGTCGAGGTTGCCCCTCGCGTCCGTCTCCACTCGTGCCAGCGAGTAGCCCGCCATGGTGACGCTCGCCGGGTTCGTCCCATGGGCGGTGTCCGCGGTGACGATCGTGTCGCGCTCCTCGCCGCGGTCCGCGAAGTACGCGCGCATGAGGAGCAGGCCCGTCAGCTCGCCCTGTGACCCTGCGGCCGGCTGCAGCGTGACCCCCGGAAGACCCGCGACCTCGGCCAGGATGCCCTGCAGGTGCCACATGAGCTCGAGCGCGCCCTGGGCGCCCTCGTCTTCCTGGTGCGGGTGGAGGTCGCGAAAACCGGGCAACCGCCCCACACGCTCGTTGACCCGCGGGTTGTGCTTCATCGTGCAGGAGCCGAGCGGGTAGAAGCCGGTGTCGACCCCGAACGTGCGGTCCGCGAGCGCCGTGATGTGGCGAACCAGCTCCGGCTCGGCGAGCTCCGGCAGACGAGGAGCGCGGGAGCGGGAAAGCTCGGGTGGCAGCTCCTGCTTCGGCAGTCCGTAGTCCGGCGCGCCTCCCGCGCGCCGTCCCGGGCGGGAGCGCTCGAAGATCAGCGGCGCATCCGGCCAGGCCCGACCTGGCTCAGTCACGCGAGAACCTCGTCGAGCGTCCGCGCAAGCCGATCGATGTCGTCGGGAGTCCGCTTCTCGGTCACCGCGACGAGCAGCACGTCGTCCATGCCCTCGTAGTCGCGGCCCAATACGTAGCCCGGGTGCACTCCTCGCTCGCGCATGCGGCGAACGAGCTCGCGCCCGGGAATCGGCGTGCGGAACGCGACCTCCTTGAACGCCGGCGCGTCGAACGCCGGCTCGAGCGGGATCTTCTCGCGTGCGTACTCGGCGAGCGCGACGCATGTCTCCCCCACCTCGCGGAGCCCCTGCGGACCCAGCCACGAGAGCGTCACGAGCCCGGCGAGTGCGAGCAGCGTCTGATTCGTGGTGATGTTCGAGGTCGCCTTCTCGCGCCTGATGTGCTGCTCGCGGGTCTGGAGCGTGAGCACAAATGCGCGCCGCCCGTCCGCGTCCACGGTTTCCCCGACGATGCGCCCGGGCATGCGCCGCACGAACTCCTGACGTGCTCCGAAGAATCCGTAGTGCGGCCCTCCGTAGAGCGGCGGACAACCGGCGCTCTGCCCCTCCCCGACGGCCATCGCGCAGCCGTACTCGCCCGGCGCCTCGAGTACGCCGAGGGTCATGAGGTCGACGTGGGCGATCGGATGAGCTCCCGCGCTCGTCGCCGCCGCGGCGAGGTCCGGTGCGGGCTCGAGACAGCCGAAGAAGTTGGGCTGCTGGAAGATCACAGCGGCGGCGTCGGCTGCGGCCCCGGCGAGCTCGTCGGGATCGGTCGTTCCGCCGTGGTGGGGAACCTCGACGACGTCGAGACCGAAGCCGAGCGCGAACGTCTTGACGACCTGGCGCACCTGTGGGTTCAGCGCCTCGGCGAGGACGAGCTTCGTGCGATCGCTCGTGTGCTTCGCGACGAAGCAGGCGTCGGCGGCAACGGTGCAGCCGTCGTATCCAGACGCGTTCGAGACGTCCATCCCCGTCAGCTCGCAGATGACCGTCTGGTACTCGAAGATGGCCTGCAGCACGCCCTGGCTCATCTCGGGCTGGTACGGCGTGTACGCCGTCAGGAACTCGCCTCGTGAGAGAAGCACGTCAACGACTGCCGGGACATAGTGGTCGTAGATCCCGGCGCCGAGGAACGACAGCTCGACGCCGGAATGGGCGTTCCGCGCCGCGAGGTCGGAGATGTGCGAGACGAGCTCGAGCTCGGAGAGCGCCTGGGGCACGTCGAGCTCGCGGTCGAAGCGCACGCCCGGCGGGATCTGCTCGAACAGCTCGTCGATCGACGAGACGCCGATCGCGGCGAGCATCTCGGCGCGGTCCTCGTCGGTGAGGCTGAGGTAGGCCGTCACTGGTCGGCGACGTGCGCCCGGTACGTCTCGGCATCCATCAGCGTCTCGACCTCGGCCGGATCGGACATGCGGATCCGGATGAGCCAGCCTTCCCCGTAGGGGTCGTCGTTCACAGTCTCCGGCGCGTCCACGACCTTCTGGTTGACCTCGAGCACCTCGCCGGAGAGCGGCGCGACGATGTCCGAGACGGCCTTCACCGACTCCACCTCGCCGTACGACCCGTCCTTCGTCACCGTGGCGCCGGCCTGGGGCGTCTCGTAGTGGACGAGCTCGCCGAGCGAGTCCTGTGCGAACCACGTGATGCCGAGCGTCGCCTCATCGCCGGCGATCCGCGCCCAGTCGTGCTCTGGGTGATAGCGAAGGTCGTCCGGGTAGCTCTCTGGGGCCGGCACCTACGTCTCCTTCCGGTAGATCGGCTTCTTGACGACCCGCGCACGGCGGGGCTTGCCGCGGACGTCGATGACGAGGTCGGAATCGGGAGCGGCGGACGCCGTCGGCACGTATCCCATTCCGATGCCCACGTCGAGCATCGGCGAGTGCGTGCCGGACGTGACCTCTCCGCCTCCCTCGATGGCCATCCCCTGGCGCGGCACGGCCCGCTCCTCCATCACGAAGGGGACGAGCTTTCGAGCAGCGCCTGCCTCCTTGATGCGGCGGAGCGCATCCACCCCGGTGAACTCCGTGTCGAGCGCGCAGGCCCAGCCGAGCCCGGCAGAGATCGCGTCCGTCTCCGGCGTGATGTCGTTCCCATGGAGCGGGTAGCAGACCTCGAGGCGCAGCGTGTCGCGCGCACCGAGCCCGCACGGCGTGACTCCGCGTGCAAGGACGGAAACCCAGAGCGCGGTCGTGTCGTCCTCGGCACAGCAGAGCTCGACTCCCGTCTCGCCCGTGTAGCCGGTTCGCGCCACCATGACCTCGATCCCGTCGAGCTCCCCCATCGCGTGCGTGAAGGCGGGCGCCTCGGGGAGCTCGAGACGCTCGAGCGAGCGCGGCCCCTGCACCGCGACGAGCCCGTAGTCGTCGGAGGCGTCGCGAACCTCGGTGCCGCGCGGCTCTCGGTCCTTGAGCCAGCCGTACACCGCTTCGCGGTTTGAGGCGTTCACGACCAGGTAGAACCGGCCGTGCGCGAGGCGGTAGGCAATGAGGTCGTCGACGACCCCGCCCGACTCGTTCGTCAGAAGCGTGTACTGAGCCTCGCCGTCCGAAAGGCGGTCGATGTCGTTCGAGAGCACCGACTGCAGGAACACCTGCGCCGTCGGGCCGTCGACGTGTATCTCGCCCATGTGCGAGACGTCGAAGGCGCCGACGTCGGAGCGAACCGCCTTGTGCTCAGGGATGACGCCCTCGTACTGGACCGGCATCTCGTAGCCGGCGAACGGCACCATGCGTGCGCCCAGCGCGACGTGGCGCTCGTAGAGCGGCGTCCGCTGGAGCGTGGCTTCCACGGACAGCGACTCTAACCGCTGAGACGAACCACCCAGACGTCCAAGGTCCGTCGCGATGCGGCTGCGAAGCAGCCGCCTTTAGGGATCTTTCGCGCGACCGGAAACCGGCGCTAGCCGGTTTCCGGTCTTGCGCAAGGCTCAGTCTTCTTTGAGAAACGACGGGATGTCGATCTCGACATCGGTCACGCTCGGTGCGTTGAACGCCGGGCGCTCGCGCTCGCGGTCGGAGGAGGACGAGGACGCGGCAACCGCTACGGGCACTTCAGCTCGCCTCCGCCGCGCACGCCCGCCGAAGCCCGTGGCGATGGCCGTGACGCGAACGCTGTCGCCCATGCCCTCGTCGATCACGGCGCCGAAGATCACGTTCGCGCTCGAGTCGGCCGCCTCGGTCACGACCTGCGCCGCCTCGTCGACTTCCGCGAGGCCGAGGTCCGGCCCGCCGGTGATGTTGAGGAGAATCCCGGTCGCCCCGTCGATCGTCGTCTCGAGCAGCGGTGACGAGATCGCGGCCCGGGCCGCTTCCACCGCGCGGTTGTCACCGCTCGCGACGCCGATGCCCATCAGCGCGGAGCCGGCCTCGCGCATGATCGTGCGCACGTCGGCGAAGTCGAGGTTGATGAGGCCCGGCACGGTGATGAGGTCGGTGATCCCCTGCACGCCCTGGCGCAGGATGTCGTCGACCATGCGGAAGGCCTCGGTCATCGGCGTCGACTTCTCGACGACCTGCAGAAGCCGGTCGTTCTCGATGACGATGAGCGTCTCGAGGTTGTCGCGCAGCGTCTGGATGCCCTGCTCGGCCTGGTCGGCGCGGAGCCTTCCCTCGAACCCGAACGGCCGCGTTACGACTCCCACCGTGAGCGCGCCGAGCTCGCGCCCGATCTGCGCGACGATCGGCGCGCCGCCGGTGCCGGTGCCGCCGCCTTCGCCGGCCGTGACGAAGACCATGTCCGCGCCTTTGAGCGCCTCTTTCAGCTCGTCGCGACTCTCTTCCGCCGCGGCGAGCCCTACCTTGGGATCTGCTCCCGCGCCCAGACCACGCGTCGCAGCCGAGCCTATGTGGATCTTCACGTCGGCCTCGGTCATGAGCAGCGCCTGCGCGTCGGTGTTCACGGCGACGAACTCGACGCCCGAGACGCCCGCCTCGACCATCCGCGTGACCGCGTTCGTCCCGCCGCCGCCGATGCCGACGACCTTGATCACTGCGAGGTAGCTCCCTAGCTGATTGCTCATCTCTCAACCCACCTCAAGCTGAAGTTCGCATTGAACGTGCGGCTTTCCGGTCACCTTCGCTCCCGAGGGTAGGCCTCCTGCGAGGGGTTGTCAACGATCTCGACTGCCATAGGTCTCAACCTCAACCTGAGACTTGAGAGGTTGCTAGCCCGCGACCGGCCGCTGCGGGACGCTCACGTCGATGTAGGCCGCGGATCCGTCGACGAGACCGAGCACCTCGCGCGCGATCGCGAGCTTCATGCCGACGTCGGCCGCCCGGCCGAGTCGCAGCTCGAGCCCCCGCCGGAGCACCAGCGTGAGCTCCTCGCCGCTCAGGCGGACCCCCTTCACGCGGCCGCCGAGGCCGGTCGCGTGCGCCGCTGCGAGGGCGCGAGTCGCGGAGACGAGGCCGGCCGGCACCTGCCCGCCGACGCGAATGGTCGCGCCCCTGGCGAGCCAGAGCCGAGGTAGGTGGCGCTGCGTCCCGGTCTCGATCTCACGAATCACCTTGCCGGCTCCGGTAGCGAGCCAGGCCGAGTTGCTGCGCTTGACGACGGCGACGGGACGCTCCGGCGCGACCTTGACGACGAGGGTGTCCGGGAACGCGCGATCCACGGATACGCCGGCGACAGCGGGAAGCGTCCGGAGCTTCCCTTCGACCTGTTCGGCGTCGATCGCAACGAGGCTGCGCCCGACGAGATCGCGGGTCGACTGCGTGACCTCACGCGCGAGCTCGGGCGGCGCTCCGCGCACGACGACTCGGTCGATTGCGAACACCGGCGTCACGTACGCGATCCAGTACGCGATGCCGATGGCAGCCACCGCGACGAACGTGACGAGGAGCGAGCGGCCGGACGGGACGAAGCGCACGAGGTCCAGGCGAGCACCGGCAGCACCTCGCGGAAACGGGACGACGACATTTGCCGCAGCGCCCTGCCGCCGCGGTCCACGCGCGCTTCGTCCGCCGGCCATGCGACGAGATTCGCTGTACAGGAAGCGCTTCCTACGTCAGCGGCGGTAGCTCGGTCAGCCCGGCGAAGACGACCTCCCGTTCGAGCTCGACGCCGAACTGTTCGCGGGCTCGTCGACGGGCTTCGGCCATCAGCGCGATGCAGTCGGCGGTCGTCGCGCCGTCGGCGTTCTCGATGAAGTTCGCGTGCTTCGGCGAGATCATGGCTCCACCGACGCGGTGTCCCTTGAGGCCGCACAGCTCGAGCATCCGCCCCGCTCCGCCGTCGCCCGGGGGGTTCTTGAACACGCTCCCGAACGTGCGCCTGTTCGTCGGCTGCGTCGCCTTGCGCTGAGCCACGAGATCGGCGACCGTGGCCTTGATCTCGCCGGGCGGGCGGGGCGCGAGGTGGTACTCGACATGCGCCACGAGCTCTCCGGGCACGAGCCCGGAGTGGCGATACGTGAGTCCGAGCCCCGCGGATGACCTCCAGTCCTCTCCGTCCGCCGTCACGACGAGCGCCCGCACGAGCACGTCCGACCAGTCGCGCCCGTACGCGCCGGCGTTCATGAAGGCGCCACCTCCGGCCGTTCCCGGGATGGCGCAGGCGAACTCGAACCCGCCGAGCCCCGCCTCTCGCGCTCGGTGGAGGCAGACGGCGTTCGCGGCGCCGCCACCGGCCACCAGCATCCCGCTCTCGGTCACCTCGGCGGCGGCCAGCTCTCCTTCGAGCCGCAGCACGAGCGCGTCGACTCCCTCGTCCGAGGCGAGCATGTTCGAGCCCAGTCCGACGGCGAGCACGCCGAGACCCTCGGCGCGCGCGAAGCGAAGCGCCTCCGACAGCTCCGCAACCGTGCGGGGACGAGCGAGGGCGCGCGCTGGCCCTCCCGTACCGATTGTCGTCAGCTTCGAGAGCGGGACGCCGTACTCGATTCTCTCCATCAGCCGCGCAGCCCGTCCACCACCGAGCGCGCGATACGCCACGGCTCGCCGACACCGAGCGTGATGACGACATCATCCGGCCGCGCCCATGCGAGTGCGAGAGCCGACGCGTCGTCGAGCGTCGGCGCCCAGCCACGCCGCGTCGGAGGAGGCACGTGGTCGAGGACACTCTTCCCGGTGATGCCCGGGATCGGCGCATCGCGCGCACCGACGACGTCCGTCACGATCGCGGCGTCCGCGATACCGAGCGCCGCACCGAGCTCGTGGTGAAGATGCCGCGTTCGCTCGTAGACGTGCGGCTGGTACACGGCGATCAACACACGCGGGTCGAGCTCCCGCGCCGTGCGCAGCGCGGCGGCGATCTCGGTCGGGTTGTGGCCGTAGTCGTCGATCACGCGCACGCCTCCCCGCTCGCCCACCAGCTCAAAGCGACGCCCGACGCCCGCGAAACCGGCGAGCGCCCGCTCGGCGACGTCACCCGCGACACCCGCCAGCTCGAGCGCTGCGAGCGCGGTGGCGGCGTTCTCCCGGTTGTGCTCACCGGGCACGGCGAGCTCGAGCTCGAGCGGTTCGAGCTCCCATCCGCGCACCGTCAGCGGAGCGCGCGCGAGCCACTCCTCGAAGAAGAGCGCCAGCTCAGCCTCCGAACCGTACGTCGCGTGGTGGTCTACTTCGACGTTCGTCACGACGGCGATCTCGGGCTGCAGGAGCGCAATCGAGCGGTCGGACTCGTCGCCCTCGACGACGAGCCAGCCATCACCCACTCCCGCATTGCCGCCGAGCTGCGGAACGACGCCGCCGACGATCCAGGACGGGTCGTGCCCGAGCTCGCCAAGGACATACGCGATCATCGCCGCGGTCGTCGTCTTGCCATGGGCGCCGCCGACGACGACCGAGCGGCGGAGGGAGACGAGCTCCGCGAGAAGCTCGGCGCGTGATCCTCCCTCCGCGCGACCGGTGTGGGCGGTCGAGACGACGACCTCCCAGCCGGCCGGTGGCGCCGGGTCGCAACCGATGTCCACCTCGATGCCGTCGAGCGCCTCCATGAAGATCGTCTCGCGAGCGTCCCACCCGCGTACCTCGGCGCCCCACAAACGCGCGAAGTTCGCGTACGCGGACAGCCCTGCCCCTCCGACGCCGACGAAGTAGAAGCGCCTGCCCGCGAGCGGGAGGTCGGTCATCGTTCGGCCCGCGCCAGCGCGATGAGCTCGTCGGCAACCGCCGCGGCTGCGCCGGGCTTCGCGAGGGCCCGCATCGCCTCGCTCATCCGCATGAGCCGAGCCGGGTCGGCGAGCAGCTCCTCTGCGAGCGGCGGAACGCGCTCGAGCTCGCGCTGGTCCACGACAACCGCACCGCCGCCCGCCTCGAAGAACCGCGCATTCGATGTCTGATGGTCGCCCGTGGCATGCGGATACGGGACGAGGATCGCGGGCGTTCCCGCAGCGGCGAGCTCCCACACCGTGCCGCCGGCACGCGAGATCGCGAGATCGGGCGCCGCCAGCGCGGCGCCGAAGTCGTCCGTCGACGCGAGGAGTACGTAGTCGTCTCGGCGCACGCAGGGACGCACCGCGGCGTAGTCGCGCTCACCGGAGACGTGGAGAACCGCCGGGCCGCGCTCGCCGAAGGCGCCGACCGCGAGCTCGTTCAGTGCCTGTGCCCCCGCGAGGCCGCCGAAGATCGCGAGCACCGGCGCGTCGGCCGGCAGCCCGAAGCGGGCCCGCGCCTGAGCCCTTGCGGCGCCCAGGTGCGCGTCCGGGATGGGCCGCCCGACGACCCGGTACTTGCGGCCGTCTCGACCCGGGATCTCGTACGCGAGGAAGACTCGACGCGCGAACGGTGTCGCCAGGCGATTCGCGAGCCCGATGTGCGCATCGGCTTCCGAGACCGCCGCGGGAATCCCGCGCAGCCTCGCAGCGAGCACCATGGGGCCGGCGACGTAGCCTCCTGCACCGAGCACGACGTCGGGCCGCCGCTTCGCGAGGATCCGGTTACACGCGAACGGCGCACGCACCGCCTGCGAGAGCGCGCGTACGAGCCCGAGGCCGATCCGCCGCGGGAAGCCGGAGACCGCAAAGGTGTCGAGCTCGAAGCCCGCCTCAGGAACGAGCTGCGACTCGACGCGGCCTGGCGACCCGGCGAACGTCACTGCCACTCCGCGCTCGCGCAGCGCTTCCGCGACTGCGAGTGCGGGCCGAACGTGACCGGCTGTCCCTCCCGCCGCGATCACGCACCGAAGCCCGGACGACCCTCCCATTGACGGCGATGTTAAGGAGAATGCCCACGCCGGCGAGGAGCACGACCAGGCTCGACCCGCCGTACGAGACGAACGGCAACGGGATCCCGGTCAGGGGTGCGATGCCGAGCGCCGCCGCGAGGTTGATGGCGGCCTGCCCGCACACGAGCGCCGTGATGCCCGCGGCGAGCAGCTTCCCGAACGGGTCCTGACAGCGCTTCGCGATCCGAAAGCCCGCGACGGCGAGGACTGCGAAGGACGTGATGACGAGCGTCACGCCAACGAGGCCGAGCTCCTCGCCGATGACGGCGAAGATCATGTCGGTGTGGGCCTCGGGCAGGTACGAGATCTTCCCCACACCCTCCCCGAGCCCAGCGCCCGTAAAGCCTCCGGAGCCGATCCCGATCGTCGCCTGGACGATCTGGAAGCCGGCGCCCTGCGCGTCTGACCACGGGTCGAGGAAGCTGAAGATGCGCGCGCGGCGGTACGGCTCGATCCAGATCGCCGCGAGGCCCACCCCGACCGCGACGACGGATGCCGCCAGCAGCAGCCGGACAGGAACGCCCGCGACGAGGAAGATCGCGAGCATCATCCCGCACAAGGTGATCGTGGTCCCGAGATCCGGCTCGACGACGATGAGCACGCAGAAGATGGCAGTCAGCAGCCCGAGCGGCTTGACGAGCTCACCGATCGTCCTCGGCGGCCGACGGCGCGCGAGATAGACGGCCGCGAAGAGGCAAAGTGCGAGCTTCGCGAGCTCGGACGGCTGGAAGCTCGCAGGCCCGACGATGAACCACCGGCGCGCCCCGTTGATCGCCGGCCCGGCGACGAGGACCGCGACACAGAGGACGAGCGCCGCGAGGAGGAGCGGCGGCGCGACGAAGCGGAGGCGGTGATAGTCGAAACGCGACGCGAACGTCATGAGGACGACGCCGATCAGGGCATAGACGGCCTGGCGCTTCAGGTAGCTCATCGGGTCGCCGTTCCCGAGCGCGGCCGACGCGGAGGTCGCGCTGTAGACCATCACGAGCCCGAAGGCGACGAGGCCGAGGGTGATGAACGCGACGAGGCGCTGATCGGTGTGGCCGTCGCCCTTCACCGAAGCTCCTCGACGAGTGCTCGAAACGCGTCTCCGCGCGCCTCGAAGTCGCGGAACTGGTCGAAGCTCGCGCACGCCGGGGAGAGGAGGACTACCTCTCCTGGCGCGGCAGCCGATGCAGCCGTGTCGAGCGCCTCGTCCAGCGTCCCTGCGCTCACGTGCGGGACACCCGCCTCGGCCAGCGCGGCTGCGATCTCGTCCGCCGCCTCGCCGATCACGTAGGCGCGGTCACCGGGCTCGAACGCCGCGGCGAGCGGCTCGTACGCCTCGTTCTTCCCGCGGCCGCCGAGGATCACGTGCAGCCGCGACCCGGACAACGACGCGAGTGCCCGCAGCGCCGCGGCGACGTTCGTCGCCTTCGAGTCGTTCACGTAGCGGACGCCGCGAAGCTCGCGGACCAGCTCGATCCGGTGCGGCACGCCCTCGAACGTCCCGAGCGCCGTGGCGATGGCCGCGTCGTCGATCCCCGCAGCCCGAGCCGCGGCCGTCGCGGCGGCTGCGTTCTCGCGGTTGTGCGGCCCGGGGATGCGCGGCTCGGCGGGCAGCTCATCGTCGGCTGCGAACTCCGCACGACGACCTGCTCCGGGGACATCGCCGAAGCCGCGAGGAACGACGGCGACGTCCTCCGCCGACTGCCGCTCGAAGAGGCGGAGCTTGACGTCTGCATACGCGTCGAAGGTGCCGTGCCGGTCGAGGTGATCGGGCTCGAGGTTGAGGAGGACGCCGATGCTCGGGTTGAGGGTCTCGACGTCTTCGAGCTGGAACGAGGACAGCTCGCAGACGATCCAGGTGTCCGGCGAGGTCGCGGCGACCAGGGACGTGAGCGGACGGCCGACGTTACCGGCGACCTCGACCGGCCAGTCCGCCGCCTGAAAGACCGCACCCAAGAGCTCGCTCGTGGTCGTCTTGCCGTTCGTCCCGGTGACGCCGAGGATGGGGTTGGGCAGGAGACGCGCGCCGAGCTCGATCTCGCTCCAGACGGGGATGTCACGCTCGCGAGCGCCCTGGACCAGCGGCGTCCCACCCGGGACTCCCGGGCTCTTCACGACGAGATCGATCCCCTGTAGCAGCGTGTCCTCCTCGCGTCCCAGGACGACTTCGACGCCGAGCTCGCGGAGCCTCCCCGCGTCGAGCGCCTCGTCGCGGTCGAAGCCGACGACGTATGCTCCGCCGGCGACGAGCACTTCCGCGGCAGCTTTGCCCGAGCGGGCGAGCCCCACGACGAGGACACGACTTCCCGCGAGCTCTCGACTCATCTCACGGAGAGACGAACTGCAGGAAGTCGCGGTAGAAGAGGCCGAAGCCCGACGCGCAGAAGATCGCGCAGACGATCCAGAACCGCACCATGATCCTCGTCTCGGACCACGCCTTCATCTCGAAGTGGTGGTGGATCGGCGCAATCAGGAAGACGCGTCTTCCCGTCCGCTTGAAGCTGACGACCTGGATGATCAGCGAGAGCACCTCGATCACGAAGATGCCCGCGATCAGCGGCAGGAGGATCTCCGTCCCCGTCACGACCGCGAATCCGGCGATCGCCCCGCCGAGCGCGAACGAACCGGTGTCGCCCATCATGATCTCGGCCGGGAAGGCGTTGTACCAGAGGAACCCGATCGTCCCTCCGATGAGTGCAGCGGCAAGCGTCGCGATGTCGAGGAGGGTGTCGCTGCGCGCCCCGGGATCACCGGAGCGGATCCAACCGATGCCCGCGATCGCGAGGAACGTGAGCAGCATGATGACGACGACACCGGCGGCGAGGCCGTCGATGCCGTCGGTGAGGTTCGCGCCGTTCACCGTCCCTGCGATCACGAGGAAAAGGAACGGATAGAAGAAGATGCCGAGATCGAGGTCCCAGCCCACGACAGGGATGTAGAAGGACTCCGAGAACGTCTCCGTCTCCTGCAGCATGACTGCCGCGACGACGGTCACGAGCGCGAGCCCCACCATCTTCCAGCGCCCCGGAAGGCCTAGCGAGTGCTGTCGGCGTTGCTTCAGGTAGTCGTCGGTGAACCCGATCGACGCGCACCCGAGGACGATGAAGAGGACGGTCAACCCCTCGGCCGTGTACTGCGAGAGCGCGAGGAACGGGAGCACCGCCGACGCGATGATGAGGAGACCTCCCATCGTCGGCGTCCCCTGCTTCACGACGTGCGTCGCGGGCCCCTCGGCGCGGATCTGCTGCCCGAGGTTGCGCGCGCGGAGCACCTCGATGAACCTCGGCCCGATCACGACAGCGGCGACCATCGCGATCAGGCCCGCGATCAGGACGGGGACCATGCCCGGGCGAAGTTCGTGATGTCGTCGGCGATGCCTTCGAGCCCGACGGTGCGCGAGGCCTTGACGAGAACGGCGTCGCCCGGCCGGACGAACGAGCGCGCGAGCGCGCCTACCTCGTCTACGGTCGCCGCCCATGCGACCGGCGCATAGGCACGCGACGCTTCGCCGACCCCGATGACCTCGATCCCGAGACTTGCAGCGAGCTTGCCGACCTCGCGGTGGTACTCCCCCGAGGAGCCGCCTAGCTCGGCCATCTCGCCGAGGATCGCGATCCGGCGGCGATCGCCGCCGCGCTCGGCGAGATGCTCGAGCGCGGCGCGCATCGAGTCGGGGTTCGCGTTGTACGCGTCGTTCACAACGAACCCGCCGCCGGGCAGCTCCGTTTCGTCCCCGCGCCAGGGAGAGAGACGGATGTCCGGGACACCCTCGGCCGCTCGCTCGAGCGGGAGCCCGAGCGCCGCGAATGCGTGCAGGGCCGCGAGCGCGTTCAGCGCGAGGTGGCGCTGGGTGAACGGAAGCTCGAGCTCGACCGTCGTGCCGTTGAGCGTGAAGCGCGTCTGGTCGCCGACCATCCCGACGTCAGCGGGGGCGAATCGACGATACGAGATGTCATCACGCCCGAGGTACGGCTCGAGCACGGCCGCGTGCGCGGGCACGACAGCGGTGCCGTCCGAGGGCAGCGCGGCCATCGCCTCCGCGTTCGCCTCCGCCACACGCTCGACGCTGCCGAGGAGCTCGAGATGCTCGGGGCCGACGTGCGGGATCACGACGACGTGCGGCCTGGCGATCTCGCAGAGCGCGGCCACCTGGCCGAGCCCGCGCATCCCCATCTCCGTGACGAGAACGCGGGTGTCGGGCTCGAGGCGGCACACGGTCAACGGGAGCCCGATCTCGTTGTTGAGGCTGCGATCGGCCGAGATCGTCGGCGCATGCGGCGCGCACAAGGCGCCGAGTATGTCCTTCGTCGTCGTCTTGCCCGCGGAGCCGACGATCGCGACAACGTGTGCCTCACTCTTCGAGCGGACGAGCGACGCGAGCGCCGCCAGCGCCTGCCTCCTGATCGTCGGGAACGAGCGTCGCCGCGCCCCGCGCGCGCGCCTCACCGACGAACCGCACGCCCGTGTTCAGCCCGACGAAGAGATCGCCGGAGCCGACCTCGCGCGAGTCCGCCTTGACGCCCGTCACGACCGAGCCCGCCCCGCCGCCCTCGAGCGCTCCGAGCTCGAGCTCCGCGATCTCCTCCCAGCGCACCGGGATCATGTGGAGCCTCGCAGCGCTTCTCGTGCGACCTCGCGATCGTCGAACGGCGTGACGACGCCCGCGACATCCTGACCCTGCTCGTGTCCCTTGCCCGCGATCACGACGACGTCCCCCTCCTCCGCGAGCGAGATGGCGCGAGCGATCGCACTGCGTCGGTCGGGATCGATCTCGACGTCGACGCCGGTTCCCTGGAGGACGTCCTGGATGATCGCGAGCGGCGCCTCCGAGCGCGGGTTGTCCGAGGTCACGATCTTCACGTCTGCGAGCTCGGCGGCGACCTTGCCCATCAGCGGGCGCTTGCCGCGGTCGCGGTCACCGCCGGCCCCGAAGACGACGATGACGCGCCCCGGTCCGAGCCCACGCGCAGCCTCGAGCACCGTCGCCAGCGAGTCCGGCGTGTGCGCGTAGTCGACCACGACTGCGAACGGCTGTCCCTCGTCGATCGCCTCGAAGCGCCCGGCAACCTCAGTGACGCCCGCGATGCCCTCCGCGATCGCCTGCTCGTCGAGGTCGAGGAGGAGACCGGCGGCCACGGCGCCGAGTGCGTTCTCGACGTTGAAGAGCCCTCGCAGCGGCGTCTCGATCTCGATCCCGCCGGCGCGGAAGACGCTGCCGTCGCGTGTCACCTCGAGCCCCTCCGGCCGAATCTCCGCGTCCTCGCCCAGCCCGAACGTCACGAGCGGCGCTCGGTGCAGGTCGCGGAGACCGTCCGCGAGCTGCCGTCCCCACGCGGTACCGACGTTGACCGCAGCGGGCGGTGGCTGCGCGCGCGTGAAGAGTCTCCGCTTCGCCTGGAAGTAGTCCTGCATCGTGCCGTGCAGGTCGAGGTGGTCCTGGCTGAGGTTCGTGAAGACGAGCGCGTCGAAGCGCACGCGGTCGAGGCGGCCCAGTGCGGCCCCGTGCGAGCTGGCCTCGACGGCCGCACTGCGATCGCCCGCGTCGAGCATCTCGCGGAAGAGGCGCTGCAGATCGATCGCCTCCGGCGTCGTGAACGGCGCCGGGCGGCGCTCTCCACCGACGCGCCATTCGACCGTACCGACGAGACCCGGCCTGCGGCCAGCCGCGTCCAGGATCGCGCGAAGCAGGAAGGCCGTCGTTGTCTTGCCGTTCGTTCCCGTGACCCCGGCGAGCTCGAGCTCCTTCGTCGGCTCACCGAAGAAGACGTCGGCCGCAACCGCCATCGACTCGCGCACGGATGGAACGACGAGCTGCGGCACGTCGACGTCGAGCTGGCGCTCGACGACGAGCGCGACGGCGCCGCGCTCGATCGCCTCCCACGCGAGGTCGTGGCCGTCGACGCGCTCGCCGCGCACGCAGAAGAACAGCCCACCCGTGGAGACGCGACGCGTGTCGTAGGCAAGGTCGGCGATCTCGACCGGGGTGGCCCCGGTCACCTCGCTGGGCGCGAGTGCCCGAATCAGGGCGTCGAGCTGCACCGCGAAAGGCTAGTTATTCGCAGGATCGGAATCCGCTAGCGCGGAGTTGCCGTGCGTGGCGCATCCTGCGGGATCTCGAGATGCCGCAGGTTGAAGCGCGCGATCTCGCGGAACACCGGCGCGGCGACGACGCCGCCGTAGATGTCGCCGTGCGGTTCGTCCACCATCACCATGACGACGAGCCGCGGCTTCGTGGCCGGTACGAGACCGACGAACGAGGCGACGTAGCGGGAGGTCGAATACGTGCCGTCGGCGTCGATCTTCGCGGCGGTGCCAGTCTTGCCTGCGACCGTGTAGCCCGGGATCGCGGCCTCGGTGCCCGTTCCTTCGAGGACGACCCCGCGCAACATCGAGAGCATCTGGTCGGCCACGTCGCGGGAGACGACGCGGCTCCCCCGCCGGCCCGAGACGTCCTTGCCGTCGATCCGGTCGATGAGCTGCGGGCGTACGAGCACGCCGCCGTTCGCGATCACGGAGTACGCGCGAGCCATCTGGATCGGCGTCACCGCGATGCCGTGGCCGATCGGAACCGTGCCGATCGTCGATCCCGACCACTGGTCGAGTGGGAGCGCGAAGCCCGCCGATTCGCCCGGAAAGCCCAGCCCCGTCCGCGACCCGAAGCCGAACCGCTCGATCCACGACGCAAGCCGACCCTCGCCGAGTTGCTGCGCGATGGTGATCGTGCCGATGTTCGAGGACAGCTCGACGATCTGCTTGACCGTCATCCGTTGCGTGCCGCGCGTGTGTGCCTCGCGGATCACGCGGTCCGCGACTTTCAGCGACGGCGGCAGACGGAATGAGGTTCGCGGCGTCACGACCTTCTCCTGAAGCCCTGCCGCGACGGTGACGAGCTTGAACGTCGAGCCCGGCTCGAACGTATCCGTGACCGCACGGTTCCGGCGGCGATCGGCGCGCGTCGTCGGGAAGCGGTTCGCGTTGAAGCGAGGCGCTGTCGCCATGGCCAGCACATCGCCCGTGTGCGGATCCATCACGACGGCCGTCGCGGCCGTCGCGCCCCATCGGCGCACGGTCTCCGAGCAGGACCTCCTCAGCGTTCGCCTGGATCTGGTGGTCGATCGTCAGCCGCACGCTCTTCCCGGGCGTCTCCTGCTTCGTCTCGACGACGTCGAGTGCCCGGCCGAACGGATCCTTCACGATGGTCTGGCTTCCCGGCTTGCCGGCGAGCGTGCCTTCGAGCGAGCGCTCGAGCCCCTCGAGGCCGACGTTGTCGAGCCCCGCGTAGCCGAGCACCTGCGCGGCAACGGGCCCCTGCGGGTAGTAGCGGAGCTCCTCCGGATAGAAGCCGAGACCTGCGAAGCCCATCGCCTCGAGGTGCTTCGCCTTGCGCGGATCGGCCTTCCTCGAGACGTAGGCGAAGCCGCGCGAGCGATCCACGAGCGTCGGGTAGAGGACGGCAGGGTCGAGCCCGAGATGCTTGCCCGCGGCGAGCGTCAGGTCGCGCGCGTCGTCGACCTGCCGCGGGTTCGCGTAAACGGTCGTGGCCGCCCGGCCGATGGCGAGCGGCTCGCCGTTGCGGTCGACGATCGTGCCCCGGGACGCCGGAACGACGACGGTCTCGCGATGCTGGCGAAGCGCCATGGCCGCGTACTCGGGGCCCCTCACCACCTGCAGCCAGGCTGCGCGTGCGAGCGCGGCGCCCAGGAGCACGAGGAACACCACTGCGAGCAGGGTGATGCGCCGATTGGTGGCCGCAGTCTTCACCGATTCAGCTGGACGTACGTCGTGTCCTCGGGCTCCACTTCGACGAGCCCGAGCTCACCCTGGGCTAGGCGTTCGATCCGCCGCGTCGCGGCGGCGCTCGAGATCTCAGAGCGCAGCTGGGCGACGTCGTTGCGCAGCTCCGTTCGCTCCCGCCCGGCCTCGTCGAGCTGGAGGTTCAGGCGCAGAACTGCGACATTGATCGTGACGACCCCGGCGAGGAGCACGGCGAATACGACGATCCAGACGACGCCACCGCTCAGCGCCCAGGTGCGGCGGCGCTGCGCTGAGCGCGCACGCGCCTTGGGCGCACGACCCGCCTGGGCGATCGTCGACATCAGACGCGAAGCGCTGCGCGCAGGCGCGCGGAGCCCGCGCGCGGATTGAGGTCCACTTCGTGCGCGGAAGGCCGTACGGGCTTCGGCGTGAGGATGCGTGCCTCGGGCTCCTTGCCACAGACGCAGACGGGAAGCTCCGGCGGGCACGTGCAGCCACGCGCGCGATCACGCAGGAAGCGCTTGACAATCCGATCCTCGAGCGAGTGGAAGCTGATGACCGCGACCCGACCGCCCGGACGGAGCATCTCGAACGCTGCAGGAAGGCCTGCCTCGAGCGACTCGAGCTCGTGGTTCACCTCGATACGTAGCGCCTGGAAGACCCGCTTTGCCGGATGGCCTTCGCCGAAGCGCGCGGGCGCGGGTATCGACGCGCGGACGACGTCGACGAGCTGCCCTGTCCGCTCGATCGGAGCCTCGGTGCGACGCCGTAGGACGCCACGTGCGATCTGACGCGCGTATCGCTCCTCGCCAAACCGGCGGAAGATCGTCTCGAGCTCCCGCTCGTCGTACGTCGCGAGCACTTCGGCCGCGCTCGGCTCGTCGGAGGGATCCATGCGCATGTCGAGCGGAGCGTCCGTCGCGTACGAGAACCCGCGCTCGGGCCGGTCGATCTGCATCGAGGAGAGTCCGAGGTCGAGGAGCACGGCGTCGGCCTGCACACCGTTCGCGGCGAGCTGCGAAAGGACGACCCCGTAGTCGCCGCGCAGAAAGCGCGTCTGCACACCGCGCGCGGACGCCTTCATGCGGTCGAAGTACGGCTTCACCGACGGGTCGCGGTCGATCGCGACGAGCTTCCCGCTCCCCTGGAGGTCCACCGCCAGCAGGCGCGAATGCCCACCCGCACCGAACGTGGCGTCGACGATCGTCTCTCCGGGCTGCACGTCGAGGAACTCGCGCACCTCCTCCGCGAGGACCGGGACGTGATCAGCCGCGTCTGTCCGCTGCACGTTCGGCAACATCTCCGACGCTCCCTTCGATAGCGCTGACGTGGGACGCCCACTCCGGGCGATCCCAGATCTCTACGTGGTCGTGGACACCGACCACGGCGACGTCCTTCCCGAGCCCCGCGTGCCGCGCGAGGTCCGGCGGCACGAGCACGCGCCCCTGCTTGTCCAGCTCGGCGACGGTAGCGCCGGCGAAGACGAATCGCTTCATCTCGCGCGCGCCCCGCGTGAGCGAGTCGAGCGCGGTGATCCGCTCGACGCTCGCCTCCCAGCTCTGGCGCGGGTAGACGTCGACCGTGTGGTCGATCCCGCGTACGAGAACGACGTTCCCACCGAGGCCGTCGCGGAACTTCGCCGGCAGCGTGAGCCGGTTCTTCTCATCGATCGTGTGCTCGTGGGTTCCGTAGAACATGCGCGCGGCCGGGGCTCGATATCTCCCACGGAGCCCCACCTTACTCCACTTTCACCCACACTGCAACCCCTCCGCCCCACTTCGGGCCCTGTCTACGGCAGCGGCACCACCTCCGCATGCACCCCTGGGCCCGCCAGGGCTCCGGCGCCACAGCGCGCAGCGAACTCGAGCGCGTCGAGCCCTTCGAGACCCGCGGCGAGGGCGAAGGCCAGCCCGGCGGCGAAGCAGTCCCCCGCGCCGTACGCGTCCGCCGCGTCCGCCGGGCGAGGCGCCGCCGAGTACGGCCCACCGGGTTGCGCCCAGCCGCCGAGGGCACCCGAGGTCGTCACGACGAGCCTGGGCTCGGGATCGAGCTGCCCCGGGTGGTAGAGCTCGGCCTCGTCCTTCCCGCTCGAGACGAGGGCGTCCAGCTCGACCGAGGCCTGCCGGAGGGTGGAGAGCTCGCGCGCGGTCGCCACGAGCACGCGACCGCGCCGGGCGAGCAGCACGGCATCGGCGTCGCCGGCGCAAAGATAGACAGCGTCACAGTGCCCGAGCTCGTGCCACGGAAGCGCCTCGTCGTGGCCGCGTGGATGGAGCTTGCGCCCGATCGTCGTGATCGTCCTCTCCCCCGCGTCGTCGAGGAAGACGAAGCCGCTTCGCTGTGGAGCGTCGATTGTGCTGGCGTGCACCGTGATTCCGCGCGCCTCGAGCTCGGTGCGGGCGAGTCGCCCATGCTCGTCGTTCCCGAACACCGTGAAGAAGTCGACGGAGTCGGCGAGCTGCGCGAGCTGCACGGCCGCGACCGAACCTCCACCAGCAGCCTGCTGCCACGATTCGCTTGCGTGGACGATCTCGCCCGGCGCCGGCACGGTCTCGACCGGGACGAACTCGAGCCATTCGACGTGACCGACAACGGCCGCTCGCATGGCGGCATGCTCACAAATCGCCGCCCCGGAAGCGTTTGACGAGGATGATGCAAGCCGTGGCGATCCCCCCGTTCGAGCGGTTCTACGAGGCGCACCGAGCCGAGGTCCTCCGTCTTCTTCGCCGGAAGCTCGGCGCGGATCGAGCCGAGGACGCGTTCCAGGAGACCTTTCTGCGAGCGCTTCGCGCGTACGGCCGGCTCGAGCACGGCGAGCACCTGCGCGCGTGGGTGCTCACGATCGCGCAGAACGTCACCGTCGACACGCTGCGCCGTGCTCGTCCGACCGAAGAGCTCGAGGAAAGCGGAGTCGACGACGCTCCACCCGCCTACGCAGAGCTTGCCGAGCTCACGGACGGCCTCGGTCCGAAGGAGCGCGCGGCAGTCGTGCTCCGCTACGGCTACGACCTCTCGTACGAGCAGATCGCTTCGGCGCTCGGCTCGTCTCCAGACGCAGCCCGCCAGGCGACATCGACTGGCGTCCGGCGCATTCGAAGGAGGATCACGAAATGACCGTCTCCCAGGACCTCGACCGTCGCTTTCGTGACGCCGCGGCGACGCTCGGGCTCATCGACATCGGCTTCGACGTCGTCGACTCCCCGATCGGCCCGTTGTTCGTTGCGGCAACCGACCGCGGCCTCGCAGCGATCTCCTACGACGCCGCCCCGGAGGCGAAGCTCGAGCAGCTCGCCCGCATTGCCGGTCCGGCCGTTCTGCGGTCGCCACGTTCGGTCGACGCTGCACGCCGAGAGCTCGACGAGTACTTCTCGAGGCGACGCCGTGCCTTCGACCTCTCCCTCGATCTCCGTGCGCTGCCGCCGTTCACCGTGTCCGTCCTCGAAGAGCTCGCCCGCGTGCCGTACGGGGAGACCACGACCTACGGCGCCCTTGCGCGTCGGGTCGGCCACCCGAAGGCGGCGCGGGCCGTGGGCACCGTCATGAACCGGAACCGCATCCCGATCGTGCTCCCCTGCCACCGCGTTGTGGGCTCGAGCGGTGACCTGACGGGGTACGCGGGTGGGCTCGACCGCAAGCGGACCCTTCTCGAGCTCGAGGGCGCGCGCTAGTCGCCTTCGAGCATGCGGTAGCCGACTCCCCAGACGTTGACGATGAAGCGGTCCTCAGGACTGGCGCACAACTTCTTACGAACACGTGACGCGTGCGACTCCAGAGTGCGGGTCCGACCGAGCGCGCGGTAGCCCCACACCTCTCTCAAGAGCTCTTCCTTCGTAAACACACGGTGCGGCTCGGAGGCCAGCTTCGCGACGAGCTCGAACTCCTTCGCGGAGAGCTGGACCGACGTGTCGCGGACACGCACACGCCGCGTCGGCCGGTCGATCACGAGGTCGCCGGCCACGATCACGTCCTCCGAGGTCGCGCCGGTTCGTCTGATCAGCGCGCGAATGCGCGCGAGCAGCTCCTCGTACGCGAACGGACGCCCGATGACGTCGTCGGCGCCACGGTCGAGCGCGCGCACACGCTCGATGGGGTCCGACGACGGAGCGAGCACGATGACGGGAACGTTCCGATCCCACGTTCTCCCCGGCTCACCACGCCGAAGCCGCAGGCAGAGCTCGAGCTCCGCGAGGAGGACGACGTCAGGCCGAGCTGTCTCCGCAAGCTCCAGAACCTCGCTTCGACGCGCCGCGCCGAGAACGTCGAAGCCGTCGTCGCGCAGCTGCCGGCCGAGGTACTCCCGCGTCTCGGGCTCGAGCTCCGCGACGAGGACGGCGCTGGGCATGCCAGCGACGCTAGCCAGGTCGCTCGCGTTGCGCCAGATGTCCTTTGTGGCGGATCACCGACAAGCCTTCCTCAGCCGTCACATCCGAACATGGCCGGCTGCTACAGCCTCCCGTGCCTCATCACGCCCCAGACGAGCCAGAGGCCGAAGGCGCCCGAGATGACGAAGCCGAGCACAGAAAGCAGGTGCAGGCCGATGACGTGGGGCCCCTCCTCGGCGAAGACGCCGATGATCGCGGAGCCGAGCAAGCCGCCGACGACGACCAGCGCGACCGCCAACCGGTTCGAGGCTTTGTCGATGTGGTCGTCGATCTGGTCGATGCCCGGGTTTTCGATGTGAACCTGGAAGGTGCCGTCGCGCAGCCGCTCGAGGACGTCACCGACCTGGTAGGGCATCTCCCGCGCGACCGAAGCCAGTCCGAGCGCCTCCACGCGAACGCGTTGCGAGAGCGCGCGCGGATGGAAGCGATCGGCGAGAAGCCCACGCGCATACGGCTTCGCGACCTCGAAGACGTTGAGGTCCGGGTACACCTCCTGCCCGACCGAAGCGAGCGTCGCAATCGCCTTGTCGAGGATGACGAAGCGGCTGGGCAGCTTGAGGTTCATCGAGTAGATGAGCTGGAAGCCCTCTCGGATCACCTGGATCGGGTCGATGTCGGAAAGCCGGGTGCCGTAGTAGCGATCGAACAGCACCTTCAGCTCCGCCTTGAACTCCTGCTCGCGCAGCGGGTCGTAGCGGACGCCGAGCTCCCGGAGTCGCCTGGGGATCGCGTCCACGTTCTCCGTCGCAGCATCGACGAAGAGCCGCGTCAACTTCGTCATGTCCTCGTCGGTCAGCTTCCCGGCCTGGCCGAAGTCCACAAGCCCGAGATCGCCGGACTCGAGGACGAAGATGTTCGCCGGGTGCGGGTCGGAGTGGAAGAAGCCGTGGCGGAACACCATCGTCATCCACGCGTCCGCAAGCCTGTAGGCGACGTCGCGCCGCTCGTCTGGTCGTAGCGACTCGAGATCGAGATCGGCGACCTTCGTGCCGCGGAGGTACTCGAGCGTCAAGATCCGCGACGTCGAGTACTGCCGAATGACCCGCGGCACGACGACGCGGTCGTCGCGCGCGAAGTTGCGGTGGAAGATCTCCGCGTTGCGCGCCTCGTGGCCGTAGTCGAGCTCGAGCCTGATCGAGCGTGCGAACTCGTCGACCAGCTCCTGCGGGTCCATGAACTCGAGCGCCTTCACCCGCTCCTTCAGCAGTTTGGCGGCCTGGTAGAGAAGGCCGAGATCGGCCTCGATCTGCGCGGCGGCATTGGGTCGCTGCACCTTGACGGCGACTTCGCGCCCGTCGGGAAGGACTGCCCGGTGCACCTGCCCGATGGACGCCGACGCCACCGGCGCGAAGTCGAACTCGAGGAACGCGCGGTCCATCCGCAGGTCGAGCTCGGCCTCGACCGCCTCACGTACCTGCTCGAACGGGATCGGAGAGGCAGCGTCCTGGAGCCCGCGAAGCTCGGCGACGATGTCTGGCGGGACGACGTCGGGCCGCGTCGAGAGGAGCTGCCCGAACTTGACGAACGTCGGCCCGAGCTCGTCCAGCATCATGCGCAGCCGCTTGCCACGATCCGACGCCGTGGCGGCGTCACCGTTGGCATCACCGGGAACGAGATCGCCGAGCCGGTTCCGCCGGAGGAAGTAGCCGAAGCCGTGGCGTACCGCAACCTGGGCGATCTCGGAGAGTCGTCCGAGGTTCCGCGACGGCCGATCCTGGGTCGTCGCCATCCGCGGATTGTAGGCCGGTGGCCCTACAGGACCTGTGTCGGCGGTTCTCGCTCCAGGAGCTTCACGCGGTGCTCCAGCTGGGCGACGCGGAGCTGGAGCTCCTCGACGACGTCGCGCGAGGCGGTGCCGAGCTCGGCTGCGGCGCGCGCCGCGACGTTGCCGCCGGTCTCACCGAGACGGGCAGCCTCGCGGCGCCAGCTGTCGACCACGTCGGCGATGACGCTCCGAACCTCGTCCCGCTCGACACCGAGCCGTTCACCGATCTCCGCGGCTAGCTCGTCTGCGCGTTGCGCAACGAGCGCGACGGCGCCGATCCCCGCCAGGCCGAGCGTCTCGAGCGGATTGCGCTCGTTATCGGGCTCGGCCATGAGGTCGCGACGCACGGCGTTGCCGCCTGCGCTCGCGTTTCGACGAGACGGGGGCAGTCGGAGGAGCTGCTACCGGGGCGGGCCGAGCCGGCTCCTCGGGCCGCTGCCCGTCCTCGTCACCGGCTGCGCCGTCCGACGACGCAGCGACCTCCTCGGCCTCGACAGCCAAGGTCCCCCCCACCGACGCGACACCCGCGAGCGCGCCGAGGTCGTCGCGGCGGCGCGCGAAGTCAGGCTCGCGATCCTTCAGCATCGCGAGGAGCGGAGCGGCGAGGAAGATGGACGAGTACGAGCCGGCTCCGATGCCGACGAGCAGCGCGAACGCGAAGTCCTTCAGTGTGTCGCCGCCGAAGAAGTAGAGCGACGCGACAGGCAGGAGCGTGATGAACGTCGTCGCCAACGAGCGTGGGATTACCTCCCAGAGCGAGACGTTCCCGATCACTCGCATGGAGGCGCGCCGCATGAGCGGGACGTTCTCGCGTATGCGGTCGAAGATGATGATCGTGTCGTACATCGAGTAGCCGAGGATCGTCAGGAGCGCGGCCACCGTGGCCGTGGAGACCTCCCGCCCGGTCAGCGCGTAGATCCCGATCGCGATCAGAAGGTCGTGCCCGAGCGCGACGAGCACCCCGACCGAGTACTTCCACTGGAAGCGGATCGAGATGTAGATGACCATCAGGAGCAGGCTCACGACGATCGCAAGCAGCGCGTTGTTGGCGATCTGGCGGCCGAAGCTCTCCGACACGTTCTTCGCTCCGAACGACGTCGCTTCGAGCGAGTCGGCGAGGCCCGCCTGAAGCTCGTTCTGCTCCGCGTTCGTCAGCGACTCGGTGCGGATCTGGAAGTTCGTGTACCTGTCGTCGGTCGACTCGCCGCGGCCCTGGATGACCGCGTCCGGCTGCCCGATCGCGCGCGTTTCGCTTCGCACATCTTCGAGCGCTGTCGGTTCGGGCGTCCGGAAGTTGATCTGCGTGCCGCCCTTGAAGTCGATGCCGAAGTTCAGGCCGAGGATCGCGATCGCAAGGACGGACAGGAGACAGAGAGCACCCGAGAATGCGAACCAGACCTGTCGTCGTCCGATGTAGTCCCACCGAAGCCAGCGCGGCAACCCTTCACCGGTGGTGCCCATGACGCGCGGGTTCTCGAGCCAGCCGGCGCCGCCGAGCAGCGCGAGGATCGCGCGCGTCGCCAGGACGGCCGTAAGCAGCGACAGCAGGGTGCCGATGAGCAGCATGAGCGCGAACCCACGGACGCCCGCCGTGGCGACGGCGAACAGCACCATGGCGGTGATCGCCGTCACGACGTTCGCGTCGACGATCGTCGCGAAGCCCTTGCGGTATCCCTGCGCGATCGCCGCGCGCATGGACCTGCCGGCGCGCACCTCTTCCTTGATGCGTTCGAAGATCACGATGTTGGCGTCGGCCGCGACCCCGAACGTCAGCACGAGCCCGGCGAAGCCGGGCAGCGTGAGTGTGACGTTGAAGATGAGGATCGTCGCGTAGAGGAAGGCGGCGTAGATCGCGAGCCCGGCGACTGCGACGAGTCCGAGGAAGCGATAGAAGACGAGCAGGAAGATCGCGACGAGGATGAGCCCGGCGATCGCGGCCTTCCATGCCTCTGCGAGCGAGTCCTTGCCGAGCGTCGCCGAGATGTCGGTGCGATCGAGCGTCTCGAACTTCACCGGCAGCGCGCCGGTCTGCAGCACGAGCGCGATCTCCTTCGCCTCCTGGAAGGAGTCGAGACCCTCGATCTGCGCGCGACCGCCGCCGATCCCGCCCGACAGGCTCGCATCCGTGTGGTCGATCTGCGGGAAGGTCCTGATCTCCCGGTCGAGCACGATCGCGAAGTGCTGCGAGACGTTGCGGAGCTTGCCCCGAATCCAGAGGTTGCGGGTGATCTCCTCGAACTTGTCCGAGCCCGAGCCGGTGAACTCCATCGTGACGATCGGCCGGCCGGCGCCCCCCGGGCTCGTGTCGAAGTCGGCTCGCGTCCCCGAGAGCTTGAAGTCCTCACCCGTCATCTGCGGGATACGCGGGGGGTCGTACTCGAAGAGGTAGTAGTACGTACGGTCGGGTACGACGCCGGATCCCTGCGGGCCGCCAGGGCAGACGACGGCATCCACGCCACAGGTGATGACGGCCATGTTCCCGGGCACGGCGAACAGTTCACGGTTCGCAGGCAGCTCACCGCCGGTCCTGCGGAGGGCGGCTTCCTCCGTCTGATGCGGGCCGGAGACGACTCTCTTCGTCTTGGGGTTGACGATGTAGTACGCCTCGGATGTGCCCTTCTTCACCTGAGACTGCACCTGCGAGAGCAGCTCGTAGAGCGACGCGCTCTCGATCGGCTCGCCGCGAATGGAGATGGATGGACCCGTCAGCGAGTCCTCCAGGTCGAAGAGCTCGAGCTGGGCCGTGGTGCCGATGATCTCGGCCGCCGCCTGCGGGTCATCCACGCCGGGCAGCTGGATGACGATCTGGTCCGAGCCCTGGGTGCGGATCTCCGGCTCGGAGACGCCGAGCTTGTCGACGCGGCTCCGCATGATCTCGACCGAGCGGTCGAGGTCCTCCTCCGTCAGCGCCCGGTCGGGCGGCGGGACCGCCTGCAGCGTGACCTCGAGACCCCCCTGCAGGTCGAGACCGAGGGTCGGCTCCTTGTTCAGCGGCGAGCCCGGAACTGCGAGGAGCGCAACGCCGATGAGGGCCGCGACGAGCAGCCCGAGGACGAGGAAGGAGTTTCGCCTGCTCACGGTCGGCGCCTCAGGTTAGCCGCGGTCATCTCCGGACGATGCGCTGGCGGGAGCGCTCCTAACGGCTTCTTCGCCGTCCGTAACGACACCTTCATCGGTGTCGTCGCCGGCGTCCGTTTCGAGAAGCTCCTCGTCAACGGCGTCGTCGTCCTCGTCGTCCTCGGGAGGAAGAACGGCCGCGATCCCGCGCCGCGTCATGTGCACCGAGATGCCCTTCGCGATCTCGACCACGATGTCGTCGTCCTCCGCCTGAATGACCGTCCCGTAGATCCCACCGGTCGTGAGGACGTCGTCGCCGACGTCCGCACCGTCGATCATCGACTGCTGCTGTGCCTGGCGCTGTCGCTGGGGCCGGATCATGAGCACGTACATGACACCCAGCATCAGCACCATGATGATCAGGAATTGCACGGTTCCTCCTCAGGCGGGGCGGCGAGTCGTGCGAGAGCCTCGTCGCGGAACGACGAGAACGTGCCCTGCTCGATCGCCGCTCGCGCACGCGCGGTCAGTTCGAGTACGAACCGCAGATTATGCAGGCTGAGCAGCCTCGATCCGAGGATCTCGCTCTGGGTGACCAGGTGTCGGAGGTACGCGCGGGAGAAGCGCTCGCACGCTGGGCAGACGCAGTCATCGGAGAGCGGCCGCGGGTCGTTGCGAAAGATCGCGTTGCGCAGGTTGAGCCTTCCCTCCCACGTGAGTGCCGAGCCCGTCCTCGCGGTACGGGTCGGAAGCACGCAGTCGAACATGTCGATACCCCGCGCGACGACTTCGAGGATCCCCTCGGGGTCCCCGATGCCCATGAAGTAGCGCGGCCTCGCCTGCGGCAGGAGTGGCGCCGCCCACTCGAGGCAGTCGAGCATCTCGTCCCTGGACTCCCCGACGGCGAGACCGCCGAGCGCGAAGCCGTCGAAGGGGATCTCCGTGATCTCCTCGATGGAGCGCCGTCGCAGCTCTTCATGGGTCGAGCCCTGTGCGATGCCGAAGCGCAGCTGACCGGGTGCGCGCGGAGCGTCGACCTGTCTCCCGGCCCAGGTCGTCGTGAGGCCGACGGCGCGTTCGAGCTCGTCCGCGTGCGCGTCCGCGGGGAGGCACACGTCGAGGCACATCGCGATGTCGGAGCCGAGCCGGCGCTGGATCTCCGCCGTCCCCTCGGGCGTGAGCCGTGCCTCGGCGCCGTCGTAGACGGAGCGGAACGTCACGCCGTCCTCGTCGAGCTTCGTGATCGTGTCGCGAAGCGAGAAGACCTGGAACCCGCCCGAGTCGGTGAGGATCGGCCCGCTCCAGCCGGAGAAGGCGTGGATCCCGCCCAGCTCCTCGACGACGTGCTCGCCCGGGCGGAAGTGCAGGTGATACGTGTTGGCGAGGACGACGTCGGCGCCGAGCGCGCGCACCTCGTCCGGATGGAGCGACTTGACGGTGCCCTTCGTCCCCACGGGCATGAATGCGGGCGTCCGAATGTCCCCATGCGTGGTCGCGAGCACTCCCGCCCGCGCCGCGCCGTCCGTCGCGTCGAGGCAAAAGCTCAGCGTCCCCACACTCCTGGAACGGCGGAGCGCCTCCGGGGCCACCCCGCGCCTCCACCCGCTATGAGCGTATCGTCGAAGTGCTTGCGCGTGGCACCCGAAAGCGTGCCGAGTTCGCAACGATCTCCCGCCCCCCGGAAGCCCAGGCGTCGTGCGGTCACAGCACCACCATCGCATCGCCGAACGAGTAGAAGCGGTACCGCTCGGCGATCGCCTCGCGATAGATCCGCTGCGTCTCCTCGACACCGACGAACGCCATGATCAATGCGAGCAGCGTCGACCGTGGAAGGTGGAAGTTCGTCAGCAGCGCGTCGACGCGCTCGAACTCGAACCCGGGCGTGATGAAGAGCATCGTCCGCCCGGACAGCTCCCCGCTACGCGTCACCGTCTCGAGCACTCGCACGGTTGTCGTCCCGACCGCCAGGACACGCCGCGCCGATGCGATCCGCCCCCACGCCGCCGCGTCCACGGCGTAGCGCTCGCCGTGGATCTCGTGCTCTTCGACCTGCGAGCCGGTTATTGGTCTGAACGTGTCGAGACCGACGTGCAGAGTCACGCGAACAGGGTCGAGGCGCTCGACGAGCTCGGGTGTGAAGTGAAGCCCTGCCGTCGGAGCAGCCGCGGATCCGCTCACATCTGCGTACACGGTCTGGTAGCGATCGGCGTCGGCGAGCGGCTCGTGGATGTACGGCGGCAGCGGAGCCTCGCCCGCCGGCTCACCCTCCAGCGCGATGATCCAACGGCCCTCACCGAGCGGCTCGACGAGCCGCACCGGCCCGACCTGCTCGCCTACGCGCAACCGCCCCGACGGCCTTGCCAACGCCTCCCACCTCCCGTCGTCGAGATTCTCGACGAGGAGCACCTCGACCGCGCCGCCCGATCCGCGACGGAGCCGCAGCCGCGCCGGCACGACACGCGTGTCGTTGACGACGACGAGCTCGCCGGCCAGGAGCTCCGGCAGCTCCGCGACCGAGCGGTGCTCGATCGTCGCCGCGTCTCGCCGATACACGAGCAACCGAGTCGCGTCGCGCTGCTCGAGGGGCTGCTGGGCGATGAGCTCCGTCGGGAGCTCGTAGTCGAGGAGCGCAGTGTCCATCCGGCGCTGAGAGTAGCCTCGTCGCCCATGGACGCCTTCGCGCTCGAGAGAGCCAAGCAGCGGATCGCGGAAGCCGCAGCGGGTCGCCCCCACCCCGCCGACGTCGAGGCCGCGCTCGAGCGCTCGCGTGCTCAGATCGAAGCCCTCGCGGCCGCCGCAGCCGAGCTCGAATCGTCGATTCCGGCTCACGTCGGGGTCGCGGTACGCGACGGCCTGCGGACGGAGGTCCTCCCGGTTGCGCGTCACATCGCCGAGATCCGCGGCCTCCTCAACCACGCGATCAGACGGCTCGAGCGGCTCGAAGGCGATCTCCTCGCCGAGCGTCACGCACGCGTGGACGACCTCGCGCTGCTCGTCGACCTCGTCAGCTCCGGATGGCGGGGAGTCGACGCGCGGCTCGCACGTCTCGAGGGCGTGCCTTCGGAGGCGGACTCCGAAGAAGACGCACGCGTCGAAGGGCTCGCTCCCGCGGAGCACGTCGAGCGCGAGCTCGAGCAAGCCGCCGCGGCGTAGCGCACTCGGAGAGCTAGTGCGCCGGTATGACCGGTAGCACGAGCCTGAAACGGCTTCCGGTGCCCGTTTCCGACCGGAGCTCGATCCCGCCGCCCAACGCGACCGCCAGCTCGCGCGCGATGGGGAGGCCCAGGCCTGTCCCGTCGGCGTCCTGCGATACGAACGCGTCGAAGATCCTGGCGCGCTGCGACGCGGGCACGCCTGGCCCCGTGTCGAGAACGTCGACGGCGACGGCGCCGTTCGACGCGGCCAGCTGTAGCTCGATGCGCCCTCCGTCCGGCGTCCATCGAAAGGCGTTCGACAGGAGGTTCGTGATGACCTGCAGCACGCGATCACCGTCGGAGACGATGACCGGCGCCTCGCCGTTCCCCGAGAGCCGGTAGTCGATCTCTCGACGCCTTGCCTCCTCGCTGAAGGCCCCGTACGCCTGATCGAGGACGCGCTCGAGGTCGACCTCCTCGCGGCGCACCGTGAACCTGTGGGCCTGAAGCTTCGCGAGGTCGAGGATGTCGCCAACGAGGCGCTCGAGCCGCTCTGTCTCGTGGACGACGATCTCGAGTGACGCGTTCACCTGCTCGGGCTCGCTGACGATGCCTTCGCGCAGCGCCTCGACGTGCCCTCGGATCGCCGTCAGCGGTGTGCGAAGCTCGTGCGTGACCGACATGAGGAACGAGCGCTTCAGCTGCTCGGCCTCGGCGAGCTTGGTGACCATCCCGCGGAAGCGCTCGCTCAGAAGCGCGATCTCGTCACTCCCCCGCGCCTCCGGGATCTCGATGTCGTACCTGCCGGCAGCGACCTCCTCCGTTGCGCGCGTGAGAGCACGCACGGGCTCCGTGAGGCGGCGCGAGAGCCAGAAGAAGAGGAGTGCGGCGAGCGCGACCCCGACGGCCAGGGCGAGCGTCAGCCGGCCGAGGAGCGTCAGCACATTGCTCGCGCAGCTCGGCCTCGGGCTTCGCGACGATCAGCCACCCGAACGGCTCGGTGCCCTGGACGAGCTGCACCGGCTGAGCGGCTGCGACCAGCCGGCGGCTCTCCCCGGGCGGCGTGAACTCGACGATCACCTGGCTGTCGCGATCGAGCTGCGCCCCCCCGAGCGCGCTTCGCGGAAGACGCTCGAGCCCGAAGCGTTGGTCCGGGAAAGGCGTCAGGCCGACATAGAAGAGCTCGTCGCCGGTGGCGAGCTCGAGCTTCTCCGCGGCGAACTCGGGCGCCCTGGTGCCCTCGTCCGACGAGCGGAGGGCCGACTCCGCGTACAGCGCTGCAAGACCCGACGCTTCACGCCGCAGCTCCTCGACCGACTGCTTTCGCGTCACGTCCTGGAAGAGCCGCACGGCGAGCGCGATGGACGCGAGTCCGAACACGAGGACGACTGCGAGAAACAGAGCCGTCAGGCGAAACTTGAGCGTCCCCAGCATGGGACTCAGCGTAGCCCTCTAGAGAGTCGACGCGGCCGTGCGATCGGACGCGACCTTGTAGCCGACGCCCCACACCGTGACGATCGGCGAGGCGTCCCCGAGCTTCCGGCGGATCTGGCGGACGTGGACGTCCACGGTGCGTGTGTCTCCGGCGAACGTGTAGCCCCAGACGCGCTCCAGCAGCTGGTCGCGCGTGAGGACGATCCCGCGGTGGTCGAGGAGCTCCCAGAGTAGGTCGAACTCCTTCGGCGCCAGCCGGATCTCCTCGTCGCCGACGTGCACCTCGCGCTTGCCGGCGTTGATGGTGAGCTCGCCGTGGCTGAGCTCGTCGGACTCGGTCCGCCGGCGCTCGGGCGCGGCGCGCCTCAGGATGCTCTTCACGCGGGCCACCAGCTCACGCGGGTTGAACGGCTTCGTCATGTAGTCGTCGGCGCCGACCTCGAGCCCGATGATCTTGTCGATGTCCTCGTCACGCGCCGTGAGCATGAGGATCGGCACGTCCGACGTCTTGCGGATCCGCCGGCAGAGCTCGACGCCGTCGCCATCGGGAAGGTTGAGGTCGAGGATCACGAGCGCAGGCGACTCGCCCGCGAGCTGGATCAGCGCGGCCTGTGCACTCGCCGCGGTCGAGACCGTGTACCCGGCATTCCGCAGGTAGGCGGCGACGAAGGACGCGATCGACTTCTCGTCCTCGACTACGAGGATCGTGGAGGTCGCGGTCATCCGGCAGCCTTCAGGCTCGGCTCCTCCGGCGGGGGCGGCGGCGCGAGCGTGAATCGCTCGGGATCGGAAGGTAGCGGGGTGCAGGTAAGCGGCTCGACGCTGCAGTCGACGCCGTCGAGCGAGTACACACCGGTGTCGTCGCCGAAGTACTTCGGCTCGGCGTCGAGCACGACTGTTCCGCGGCCGACGGCCGAGACGGTGATCCCCGACCCGCGAGCGACCATTCGGTAGCCGCCGCCGAGCATGCGAAACCGCAGCCCCTGGCCGCGGTAGAGAGTCGTCTGCGGCCCGATCCGCTCCTGGGTGAGCTTCCGGCCGACGACGACCGCGGCATAGCGGTCGTTCGGCGTCTGATCCGTCACGCGGAGGGTCCCGTTCGACAGTCGGCCCAGCACGGATCCGCGGAGCTCGATCATCACGACACCTTTACCGCGCTCGACGGACAGCGTGCCGGAGTCGGGCGGGAGCGCCCACGCCGACGAGGTCGCCATGACGAGCGCCGTGAGCGCGCACAGAACGAGGAGCTTCCGCATGGCCCCCAAGTATCGGCATTCGGCGTGTGACCGCGATGAGATGCGTGTAAGGAGACTGTTAGCGCAGGCGCACAACCGGGCCGCGCCGTAGATTCACCCGGGCGCCGATGAACGAGATCACCGACTTCGGGCTGATCGTACTCGCCGTCTCGGCGACCGTGTTCGTCGCGCTGCTCGGGATGCGGCTCGCGGATCGGCTCTCGCTGCCCTACGCGGCCCTGTTTCTCGTCGCCACCGCGCTGATCGCCGAGATCTTCACCTCACTCCAGGAGGTGCTCTCGATCGAGGAGGTCGAGCGGCTCACGGTGATCGCCCTGGTGGTGATCCTCTTCGACGGCGGTCTCCACATCGGGCTCGGCCGGTTCAGGAGGTCGGCGGCTCCCATTCTCGCACTTGGCGTTCTCGGGACGTTCGCCACCGCCGGTCTGGTTGCAGTCGCTGCCCACTACCTGCTCGGGTTCGAGTGGGTCTTCGCGGGGCTCGTTGGAGCCGCGATCGCGCCGACGGACCCGGCAGTCACTTTCTCGGTGTTCGGCTCGCGGGAGATCCGCGGCCGCACCGGCACGATCCTCGAGGGCGAGGCGGGCATGAACGATCCCGTCGGGATCGCCCTCATGATCGGGATGATCGAGCTCGCGACGGAAGACGACGGCGATCTCTGGATCGTCTTGCGCGAGTTCGCCGTCGAGATGTCCCTCGGCCTCGTCGTTGGCTTGGCCGGGGCGCTGTTGCTCCTGCCGGTGATGCGGAACGTCCGCCTGACCGGCCCCGCCCTCTACCCGATCCGCGTCCTCGCGGGAGCCGGGATCATCTACGGGATCGCGGCGGTCGCCGGCGGATCGGGCTTCCTGGCCGCGTTCGTGGCCGGCGTCGTTCTGGGCGATGCGGCTGCGCCGCGGAAAGGAGAGATCGAAGGCTTCCTCTCGTCGCTGGCCGGCCTCGCGGAGATCACAGCGTTCGTCGCCCTCGGGCTCACTGCCGCCTTCGGCGCGTTCGACGATCGCGAGACGTGGACCGACGGGCTCGCGCTCGCGCTCATCCTCGCGTTCGTCGCGAGGCCGCTCGCGGTGCTTCCCTTCCTCGTCGTCTCCCGGCTCACCTGGGGGGAACGCGTCTTCATCGCGTGGGGAGGCCTGAAAGGGGCAGTGCCCATCCTGCTGGGAGCTCTCGCGCTCCTTGCAGGCATCGAGAACGGGTCGCAGCTCTATGGAATCGTCTTCGTCGTTGTCCTCTTCTCGGTCATCGTGCAAGGAGGCTCGCTACCGCACGTCGCGAGGCGACTGCGGATTCCGTTCCGCAGCGTCGACCACGACCTGTCCGAGGTAAGGGAGTTCATCGTGCGGGAGGAAGCGCTCGCACACGGTCGCCGGCTGGGCCAGCTCCCGCTCGGCGAGCGTGCGTGGGTTGGCGTCCTGATCCGGGACGGCCGCCCACGCACGATCGCGGACGACGTGGTGCTGGAACCGGGCGATCACGTTCACGTCTACTGCCAGCCCGAGGACGCCGCTGCCCTCGAACGCATCTTCTCGGGCAGCCGGGACTGAGTCGCGTCAGTCGTAGCGGTAGAACCCACGGCCCGACTTGCGGCCGAGAAGCCCGGCGTTCTTCATCGCGACGATGCGCGGCGGCGGCGCCATCCGAGGCTCGCGGAGCTTCTCGTACAGCGCCTCGGACGCGTGGACGTGCACGTCGATCCCGACGAGGTCGACGAGCGTGCACGGGCCCATCGGCCAGCCCGCACCGGCCGTCATCGCGGTGTCGAGGTCCTCGGGCGACACGCGTGCCTCGTCGAGCACGCGGAGGCAGTCGTTCAGCAGCGGGATCAGGACGCGGTTCACGACGAAGCCAGGCGTGTCGTGGCAGCGGATCGGGCGTTTTCCGAGCCTCTCGCCCACCGCGAACGCCGCTTCGACGGCGTCCGCGGACGACAGCTCCGCACGCACGATCTCGACGAGCGGCATGAGCGGCGCGGGATTGAAGAAGTGTATGCCGACGACCCGCTCGGGCGTCGAGACCGCCGAGGCGATCTCCGTCACCGAGAGTGCGGATGTGTTCGTCGCAAGGATCGCGTCGGGTCGAACGATCGCTTCGAGCTCGCGGAAGAGCGCGTGCTTCGCACCGAGGTCTTCGACGATCGCCTCGATCACGAGGTCGCAGCCTGCGAAGTCGGAGAGGTCGGTCGTCAGCGAGAGTCGCCCGAGCGCCGCCTCACGTTCATCCGTCGTCATGCGCTCCTTGTCCACCTTGCGCTGAAGGAAGTGCGCGATCCGATCGCGGGCGTTCAGGCCGAGCTCCTCAGAGACCTCGCGCCCGACGGTCTCGTAGCCCGCCTCGATCGCCAGCTGCGCGATCCCGGCGCCCATGGCCCCGAGCCCCACGACGCCGACTCGACGGATCTCCGCCGCGGTCATGCTCATGCCGGCGCGATCCTACCCGCGCTGTCTGGCCGTCAGCGCTCTTCGTCAGCCGTGATAGCGGCGGCGACGAGCGACTTCGTCGATGCGCGAGTCCGCGCCGGCGTAGTACGCGAGCGGAACGAGGGCAACGATGAGTGCAATGACGATCAACCCGAACATGACCTCATGATGCGCCTGCGGGTCGATCAGCACCACTAAGGACGATCAGTAGGTCGATCAGCAGATCTGATCGACTTTGCCCGATCAGAGGCGCTCGAGAACGCCTGCGATCGCCTGGCCCTGGCCGATGCACATCGTCGCGATCCCGTAGTGGGCTTCGCGCCGGTCGAGCTCGTTGAGGAGGGTGGCGGTGATCCGCGCTCCGGTCGCCCCGAGCGGGTGGCCGAGCGAGATCCCCCCACCGTTCGGGTTCACGTCGCCTCCTTCCCAGCGCTCGTGCAGGCCCGTGTCGGCGAGGAACTGGAGCACGACCGAGGCGAAGGCCTCGTTCACCTCGATCACCGAGACGTCGTCCCACGTGAGCCCCGCCTGCTCGAGCGCGCGCGCGGCCGCCTGCGGGTTGCCGTGGAGCATCCGGTACGGGTCGACACCCGAGAGCCCGAAGGAGATCCAGCGAGCACGCGGCTCGAGCCCGTGCCGCTCGACCGCCGCCTCGCTGGCGACCAGCATCGCCGCCGAGCCGTCGACGATCGAGCTCGAGTTGCCGGCTGTGACGACCCCGTCCGGCTTGAAGGCGGGCTGCAGGGAAGCGAGCTTCTCGAGCGACGTGTCGCGGCGTGGCGTCTCGTCGACTGCGAACAGGACGATCGCTCCGCCCGCGCCGACCTCGATCGGCACGATCTCGTTCTCGAACTTCCCCTCGTCGGTTGCGGCCACGGCCCGGCGATGCGACTCGAGCGAGTACTCGTCGAGCGCCTCACGGCTGAGGTTCCACTCCTCCGCGATGACCTCGGCGGAGATGCCCTGCGGCACAATCGGCCAGCGCTCGCCGATCTTCTCGTTCACCGCCCCCCACCCCGCGTCGCCGAGGTTCGAGCCCATCGGCACGCGGGTCATGTGCTCGACCCCGGCGGCGACCACCAGGTCGAGATGACCCGCCTTGACCGCCGACGCGGCGTTGAACGCCGTCTGCAGCGAGGAGCCGCATTGACGGTCGACGGTGGTTGCGCACACGGTCTCCGGCCAGCCGGCCACGAGAACGGCGCCGCGTCCGACATTGAGGGCCTGCTCGCCAACCTGCGTGACGCAGCCCATCTGGACGTCCTCGATCTCGCCGGGATCGAGGTCGACGCGGCCGACGAGGCCGTTCAGGACCTGGGCGGCGAGCTCGTCCGCGCGTATCTCCGAAAGCGAGCCGTTCCGCCGCCCGATCGGCGAGCGGACCGCATCGACGACGTATGCCTCAGCCATCGGCAACAGCATAGAGACGCCAGGTTCCCGGAACGCCTTTGAGCTCGTGCTCACCGCGGTCTTCGAACCCGAAGCCCGAGCCGGCGACGAGATCCTTGACCGTGCTCGAGGCGAGCACCTCTCCCGGTCCGGCGAGCGAGCATGTGTGCGCGCTCCGGTCACGACCGCGATGCCGGCGATCTTCCCGCTCACGATCTCGCATTCGTCCGTATGGATCCCGGCACGAACACCGAGATCGTGTGCCGTCGCCCCCTCGACGATTCGATGCGCGCAGGCGATCGCTCGCGCCGGCCCGTCGAAGCGGCAGAAGAACCCGTCGCCGGCCGTATCGAGCTCTTCGCCGCGATAGCGGGCGAGCTCGCGGCCGACGTCCGCGTGATGCCGCGCCAGGACATCGCGCCGTGCGCGTCGCCCAGCGAAGCCGCACGACGTCCATGGCGGAAAAGTGTCCCACTACACTCAACCCGTGGCCACCACAGCGACGGAGCGCAGGATCCTGATCGGCGGCGAGTGGGTCAAGACTGACAGTTGGCTCGAGGTCTTCTCCCCGTACGACGGCTCGCTCGTGGGTCGTGTCGCAAAGGGAGGAGCCGCGGAGACCACGGGTGCGATCGACGCTGCAGAGCGCGCGATGGCCGATCCGCTGCCGGCGCACGAGCGCGCGGCGATCCTCGATCGCACCGCACGCCTCGTCGAGGAGCGCGCCGAGGAGGTCGCGAGGACGATCACGGCGGAGGCCGGCAAGCCCATGAAGGCGGCTCGTATCGAGGCTTCTCGTGCCGTCTCCACGTTCACGATGGCCGCCGTCGAGGCCCGCAAGCTGGCGGGCGACGTCGTCCCGATGGATGCGTCCCCCGCGGGTGCCGGCAAGCTCGCGTTCACACTCCGCACACCCATCGGCGTCGTCGGCGCCATCTCCCCCTTCAACTTCCCCTTCAACCTCGTCGCGCACAAGGTCGCACCCGCGCTCGCAGCGGGCTGTGCGGTCGTGCTGAAACCCGCATCTCAGACTCCGCTTTCGGCGCTCCTCCTCGCAGAGCTCGAGACGGAGGCGGGCCTCCCGCCCGGCTGGCTCAACGTCGTGTGCGGCCCCGCCAGCGAGATCGGCGATGTGCTCGTCGAGGACGAGCGCGTCGCGCTCATCACGTTCACCGGCTCCGCAGGTGTCGGCTGGAAGTTGCGCGAACGCGCACCTCGCAAGCGGGTCAACCTCGAGCTCGGGAACGCGACACCGGTCATCGTCGCCGCGGACTCGGATCTGGACGACACTGCCACCCGCCTTGCCGCGCATGCGTTCTCCTTTGCAGGACAGAGCTGCATCTCCGTCCAGCGGATCTACGTCGAGCGCACGGCATACGACGACTTCCTCGAGCGGTTCCTGCCAAGGGTCGAATCGCTCGTCGTGGGCGATCCCGCGGACGACGCGACCGACGTCGGCCCGCTCATCTCTCCGAGCGAGCGGGACCGCGTCCTGTCGTGGATCGAGGAGGCGACGTCGCGGGGCGCGACGGTCCTCGCAGGCGGGACGCTCGACGGCGATCTCCTGCGCCCGACGGTCGTCGCCGACGTACCTTCCGATGCGAAGATCGCGTGCGAGGAGGTCTTCGGGCCGCTCTGCACGTTGACGCCCTACGACTCGCTCGACGAGGCGATCCGCCTCGCGAACGGCACACGCTACGGGCTCCAGGCCGGAATCTTCACGCGCGACGTGGCCGTCGCGCTCCGCGCTGCTCGCGAGCTCGAGTTCGGTGGCGTCACCGTGAACGAGGCGCCGACCTTCCGCGCCGACCAGATGCCCTACGGCGGCGTGAAGGACTCGGGCAACACACGCGAAGGGCCGGCGTACGCCGTCGGCGAGATGACGGAGGAACGTCTCGTCGTCCTGCAGCTCTAGGGTGCTCTGCTGATGGCAGACGAATCCGGCACGCCCGCATCGCCCGCCGCCGGGCGCAGGTACGCGGTTCCGCCGCCCCGCGAGCTCAAGCGCGAGCGCAAGGCCCTACTCGAGGTGCGTGAGGAGCGGCTGCGCGACCTCGGCGGCCTCGCTCTCGAGATGTACAAGCGGGATCGCTTCAATGCCGGGCTCGTCGTCGAGCGCTGCGCGGAGCTCGTCGCCATCGAAGCCCGAGTGCACGAGATCGACGCCCTGCTCGACGGGTCGGCGCTCGTTCGTCGCGGTGGTGGCGGAGCCCTGTGCGTGTGCGGCGCCCCCATCCTCCTCGGAGCGCGGTACTGCGCGACGTGCGGACGAGCATTGACCGCCGCGACGCTCGAAGTGCGGGCACCGGAGACCGGTACGTCCGTATGACCACCTGCCCACGGTGCCGCGAGCCCCTGGCGGCGGGTCAGGAGTACTGCCTCGCGTGCGGTGCGCGCGTGACCGACGCGGCGCTTCGCTCCGGCTCGTCTCTGCGGTCCAGCTGGGCTCTGCGCTCCCTCGCGGCCGGGGTGATCGCTCTCGCCGGGGCGGCGGCTGCGATCGCGGCGACCGAGAGTGACGGTGGGAGCACGGCGATCGTGACGGCGATCGGCGACTTCGCGTCCGCACCCGAGTCGACGACGGATGAGTCGCCCGGCGGGCCGGCAGGCGCGACCGAGTGGCCGGTCGGCGAGGACGGTTGGACGATCGTGCTCGTCTCGTTGCCACAGACCGGCGGTCGGCCGGCGGCGCTCGCCCGGGCGCGTGCCGCGCGAGCCAAAGGGCTCCCGCAGGTGGGCATCGTCGACTCGTCGCGCTACGCGAGCCTCCATCCCGGCTACTGGGTCGTCTTCTCCGGCGTCTACGCGAGCGAGGCGGAGGCGACGAGCGCCCTCGAGGCGGCCCGGCGCTACGCGCGGTCGGCGATGGTGAGGCGCGTCGTGCCCTGACGTGCGTTGCCTTCGGCGGCGACGACGCACCCCGACTTTGTAACACGCTCGAAAAGACGCTACACTGCCGTGACGAAGCGTCCGCTTCGCGTGTTTTTCGCCCAGTACCGTGGAATTTCGGGATACCGAGTAGGTTCGTTGGACGACCACGCAGCCCAACTTCGCTCCTGTATGTATCAATACTCGCGAGCGATCTATCGGTCGATCAAGGATCTAATCGACCCGTATGCGTCGCGGGACGAGCAGCTTTGCTACCGGCAGGCGGTTCTCGTCGAGTGCGAGCACACGATGGCGCGCCTCGCCGAGGATCCGCATTACTTCGCGCGTCCCGACCGGGCGCTCTTCGCCGACATTCGGCGCTATTTCCCGATCACCGCCCAGGCACAGGTGGCCTGGTCGGTACGGGAAGGCGTCGGCGCAGCGACATCCTTCATCGAGCAGCAGGTCGAGGCCGGGCTCCTCGACGGCGGCGTCGCCCGCTGCCATGCGACGACGCGCAAGGGCAAGGCGTGCCAGCGGACACCTCTCCCCGGCCGCGACTTCTGCCCGTCGCATCAGCACCTCGAGCACGCCAACGTAGCCGCGTAACTCGCGGGCGAGTTCCGGCGCGGTAGGCTCGCCGATGCATGTCTCATGACGCCGACAAGCTGATCCGTCAGCTCTCGCTCGTCGCGTTCCTCATGGCGGAGCGGCGTCTGCTCACGGCCCGGGACGTCAAATCGAACGTCGAGGGCTACAGCGAGATGTCGGATGAGGCGTTCGCGCGTCGCTTCTACTCGGACCGGGCGGAGCTCACTGCGCTGGGTGTTCCGCTGCAGTCGCAGCGCGACGAGTTCACAGGCGAGGAGCTGTACACGCTCCGCTCGGAGAACTACTTCCTGGATCGGCTCGACCTCGATGACGACGAGCTCGCCGCCCTTCAGACCGCGCTCTACTACCTCGAAGGGAAGTTCGCGTACGCCGAGCCCCTGCGCCTCGCTCTCCAGAACCTCGCTCTCGGGCGCGTCGGATTCCCCGATGCACCCACGCAGACGGCCGAGCGTGTTCGCGTGAGCGCGCCCGACTACTCGCCCGAACTCGCCGGGCGGCTCGCGAAGCTCGAGTCCGCCATCTCGAAGCAGCGAACCGTCCGCTTCGGATACTGGAGCCCACGCCGTGCGAGACCCGGCGAACGGACAGTCAACCCATACGCGCTTCGCCTCGACGAGGGGAACTGGTACGTCGTCGGGCACGATCTCGCTCGCGACACGATTCGTACATTCAAGGTGTCGCGGATCCGCGGGGACATCCGCTTCGCCACGAGGCGCGAGCGCGACTTCCGAATCCCGGCCGAGTTCGACGTCGAGGAGCACCGGATTCCACGCCCGTGGCAGATCGGCGAGATAGTCGGCCGCGCCCGTATAGCGGTCTCCGGTGACACGGCATGGTGGGTCGAGCGGACGCTGTCGGACGCGGGCATCGTCGAGGAGGGCGTGTTCGAGACGGACTACGCCAACGTCGACTTGCTTACCGGCTGGGTCCTGCGCCAGAACGGGCGGGCGGTCCCACTCGAGCCGGACGAGCTGGTGGACTCCGTGAACGAAGCCCTCGTCGCGCTGGTCGAGGCACACGCCGGTGAGGCGCCGGTCGTCGCCGCGCTGAAGCGTTCCGATCCTCGTCAGCCTCTACCCGAGCGGCCGACCGGCCCGGTCGCGCCGGAGCGGTTCGGAGTGCTCCAGGCGTTGCTCGCGCACCTTCTGGCGGCATGCGGCGACGAGCGCTCGACGACGCTCGACGCGGCGGAGGTCGCCGGTCGCTTCTCGATCCCGCTCGAGGAGCTGCAGGATCACCTCTCGCTCCTCAACCTCGTCAACTTCGGAGGAGGCTGCTACGCGGTCTACGCGGAGCACGACGGCGACGTCGTACGCGTGGAGAAGGAGCTGTACGGCGACGTCTTCCGGCGGCCCCCGAAGCTCACGCCGCTCGAGGCCCGGGCAATCCGCCTCGCCATCGAGTACGTCGGCCCCACGATCGCGGCGGACGCGCACTCACCGCTGAAGCGCGTGCGCAAGAAGCTCGAGGAGACCTTCGGGCGCTTCGATCTCGCGGGCACGCCCGTCCCGAGCGACGCGTCTGCCGAGGAGTCGCTCGTGAAGGTGTTGAGCAGCGGAGCCGAGAAGCGGCTCGTCGTCGAGATCGAGTACATGAAGGAGGGCGACGACACGCCGAGCCTCCGCAGGGTCGAGCCGTACACCATCGAGCGCGAGTTGCCCGTCTGGCGCGTGCACACGTGGGACCTCAGCGTCGACGGCGCGAGGACGTTCCGCCTCGATCGCATGCGCTCCGCACGGCTCACGAGCGACAGCTTCGACGTGCGCGACGAGTTCGATCCCTCGTATCTCCGGAACCCGCGGGTCGCCCGGCTGCTGCACTCGCCGGCTGTCGCACGGTGGAAGCTCGAGCGAGGAGCGCGGCCGCTCACCGACGGCTCGGCGATCGCCGAGGTGCCGTACAAGACCGAGGACTGGCTGCTGTCGGAGGTGCTTGCCGATCGTGGCGAGACGGTCGTCCTCGAGCCCCACCGCGTCCGTGACGTCGTCGCGAAGCGGGCACGGCGGCTCCAGCGTGACCTCGGTCGCGTCCCCACTCGGCGCTGACCCTCACCTAGCAGTCACAAGTTCGCGCCGAGAGCCCAACGGCGCTCCTACCGGCTTCGAGGGGCCGCTACGGTTGCCTCGATAGCCAACGGAGGAGCGCCATGAGAAGTCTCCAATCTGGTCGCCCGGTGACCAACCCTGCGCGGCTCACACCCATCCTCGGCCTGATCGCGGGAGGCGTCATTGGCGCGGCCGCGATCGCGCTCGTCGGCTCCGCCCTGGCGCAGCGCCCCGAACAGACGGCCCAGGGCGTCCTCGAAGCGACACATCTCCCTCGCCTGCTGTCGGTTCCGGGGGAGCGGATCGATCTTGCGTACGACGTCCACTGCGCGTCTGCCGGCGTGGAGGATCCCGAGCAGGGTTGCAGCGTGAGCGGCTCGGTGTTCCTTCGCTCGAGCCCGAGCGAAGCGTTCCGCGCTCTACCGCTGACGGCCGGAGTGGCGAGCGGGCTGCCGCGGCTCTCCGCAGCGGTACCCGAAGCGATCGCTGGTGACCAACACGGGTTCGAGTACTACGCCGAGCTCGCCGCCGCCGACGGACGCACGCTCACGGTTCCGTCGGGCGGCGCGGAAGCGCCGCATCGTGTCCTTGTGCTCACGGATGCCGTCCACGTCGACCTCGGTGCGCATGCGTTCGGCTCGCAGCGCCCCGCGAGCGCCCGCGTGGCGTCCGCTCGGTGGGGTGACGGCCCGACCGACGTCGGGCTCGAGCAGGGCCCAAGCCTCGGCCCGATCGGTGCGTCTTCCTTCGACGTCGACGCTATGGGCAACGTCGTCCTGCTCGATCACGCTCACCGCAGGCTGTTGCAGTGGCAGCAGGGGACGACGATCCCGGCCCGCGTCCCGCTCTCGATCGAGGGTCATGTCGCGGACATGTCCCTCGCAGGCGACGGTTCGATCTACATCCTCGAGACCACCGCCCGTCCAGGTAGGAAGCCGGTGATCCGCCGGTTCGATGCCGACGGGAGAGAGCTCGACGTCGTCGAGGCGGCAGAGCGCACGCCGTCCCAGCTCCGAGTCGGGCCGACCGGCCCGGTCGTCCTCCAACAGCCGTCGAATCAGTGGATGCCGGTTGCGATGGGCGGCAGCCCGGTAGGACCTTCGGAGCAGCGTCGCCGTGCGCGCTCAGGCCGTCCGCTACGCCGCGGGGGCGAGGTCGTCGTGCTGAGGCGTGACAACGAGATTCGCGTTGCGCTCGTCGTGAACGGCGATGTCCGTCGCTCCTGGCGCCTGTCGAGCAGCACGCCGCTCGCGGAAGTACAGCTCGCCGAGCCGCATGGCCAGCGCCTCGTGCTCGTCGTGCGGGCGTATGCGGACGGCGTGGACGAGTTCGCTGTGCTCGGCCTCGGCCGAAGAGGGCTCGAGCAGCGGTTCTCGATCGCGTCTGCAGACTGGGCGGAGACTGCGCCGCTGGGACGCTTCCGGCTCGTCGGCGACTCCCTCTATCGACTCGGCTCGAGCCCGACGGGCGCGTTCGTCGACCGCTTCGACCTGGAGGTGAGCTGATGTCCCGACTGCGATCGGTCGTCGCCGCATTCGTCCTCGCGCTCTGTCTCGGTGGTGCCGGGACGGCCGGCGCCTACCACACCCGGTTCGTCGCCGACAACTGCAACTACGCGGCCCCGACGCCCACGTCGTTCATCACCCGGGACGGCTCGGCGACTGTCGCCCTCAGAGCCCGGCACGAGGGATACCAGTGGGCAGGCGGCTGCTGGAACGACAACGACAACGACGACGCGCCCAACGATCCCCGCGAGGACCCATACACGAGCGGGGAGGGCGGCGACTGCTCTGGGTTCACGTTCAAGGTCTGGCGCGAGGCACTCGACACCGGTGATGCCGGATTCCACCAATGGGGCATGCTCCGATTCGTCCACGGGCCCTACACCGCCGCCTCCTTCAAGGCCGGCTCGGGAGCGCCCAACATCACCGTCTCCAAGTCGAACCTGGTCAGGATGGACGCGCTGGCGAGCACCGATCACATCGGGATGATCTACGCGACGAATCCCGACGGGTCGGATCAGATCATCGAGGCGAAGGGCGAGGCCTACGGCACGAACATCTGGACGAGGACGTACCGTGGAAGCTCGAGCTACAGCGGCGTTCGGAGGACAGGCTGGAGCTCGTGAGATGGGTCATCGATGCGCTGCGCACGTGCTGCGCCTCCTCGCGCTTTCGTGTGCCCTGGCCGCGACGGCGTGCCGCCACGATCCCGCTCCTCCCGACCGACTTGTCGACGGCTCCTCGACCACCGCACCGCCCGTCGCGCTCACGCCGATCGAGGGCACGCCGATCGCGAGCAAGGTCGAGGTCTCCGGCACCGGCGAGGTCGCCGTCGGCTCGCTGGCTGCGTCTTGTCTCGATCAGCTTGGAGCGGATGCAAGACTGGGCCCGATCGTCACGCGCATCGGCGTCGACGGCGAGAGCGTCACGTTCCAGCGGGTTTCGATGCGCGGGGTTCATGCGTGTGACGGAACCGGTGCCCGGGCGCCCGCTCACCGGTGGTGCGGGAGCGCCTACGGCCGGCTGGCGGCGAGGCGCCTCACCGATCCACGGCTCGATCTGGCCTGCACCACTGCCGCTGGGGCGCCCGTGGCGTTCGCATGGATCGAGCCCGCCGCAGGGACTCGGTTCGTGGCGGTCCGACAACGTGGGTTCGTCGAGGTCTACGAAACAGCGGCCGGCCTTCCCGTTCGCGTCACGACGACGAACGACATCGACCTCGAGGAGTCCTCCGCGGCCTTCGAGATCTCGGAGCACGATGTCCAAGGAGCGCTGCTCCGCTCGTACACGCTGATGGCACGGGTCGCGGGCTAGACCTCCCGAAGGGGAAGCGCCAACGTAAAGGTCGTGCCTGCTCCGGGAGCCGACGCCACGGTGAGCGAGCCTCCGTGCGCCTCCGCAATCGCCCGCGAGAGCGGAAGGCCGAGACCTGCGCCAGGCGACGCCGGGTCGAGTCGAACGCCGACGTCGAAGATGCGCTCCTGCTGCTCGAGCGGGATGCCGTCTCCGCTGTCCGAGACCGAGATCCGCAACATCCCGTCGACCTCCGCGCGAACAACCACTGCCTGCGTCGGCGTCCCGTGCCGCACGGCGTTCGAGATGAGGTTGTCCAGCACCTGCCGGAGCCGAGCCGGGTCACCGTCGATCACTGGAAGGTCGAGTGGCAGGTTCGCGTCGACGAGGGCGCCGCGCAGTGCGGCCGCCGCGACCGCCTGTCGGACGAGCTCGTCCGCGTCGATCCGCTCCGTGTGGATCGACGCAACCGCGACGTCCGTCACGATTCGCTCTATCCCGCGACAAGCCGAGATCGAGAGCCGCGCGAGCTCGAGTCGCGCGGCATGATCGAGCTCCGCCTCCGAGAACGTCTCCACGATCGCCGACAGGGCGGCCACCGGGCTGCGCACCTCATGGACGAGGACGGCTATTCGCTCGGCATCGAGGCTGTTGGTCATACGCCCCGCTCAGCCATGCGAGCGGTCGCCCAGCGAGCAGCATCGGCGAGAATCGGGTCACCGGACTCTGCGTGGCGGGCCACGCTCGACCGGAGCGTCGAGCCGCCCACGTTGCCGGCTGCGATCAGCGCGTTCCTGCGAAGCCAACGCGGATCGTTTCGCGGCACGTAGAGCCGGTCGTACTCCTCGACGAGCTGTTCTCCGTCTCGGTCCAGCCAGTCGACGAGCGAGACGGTCGGCTGCGCGTCCGGGTCGCGCCGTGCTCCGTGCCGGCGTTTCTCGACGCCACGATTCCACGGACAGACCTCCTGGCAGATGTCGCAGCCGTACACCATGTCGTTCATCTCGGCCCGATAGGCGTCGGGGATCGCGGCAGGCGCCTGCGACCAGTACGAGAGGCACTTCGTGGCGTCGAGCGTGCCGGGCTCGTCGAGCGCGCCGGTAGGGCAGGCGTCGATGCACAGGCGACATTCGCCGCAGTCGAGCTCGAGCGCCGGCGTCGGCTCGATCTCGACGTCGGTGACGAGGACGCCCAACACCACCCACGATCCGTGATGTCGCGTGATCGCCATGGTGTTCTTGCCGTAGAACGCCACGCCGGCGCGCACTGCCGCAGCGCGATCGACGTGCGCGTTGTCGTCGACGAGGACGCGATACGTGCCACCGAGCCGACGACCGAGCGCGTCCAGGCGGTCGCGGAGGATCGCATATTCGTCACGCCACGTGTAGCGCGGCAGGCGTCCCTCGTCCGGCTTCCGCTCGGCCGCATCGGCGACGTAGCAGAGAGCCGCCGCCACGACCGTCCTCGCTCCCTCGAGCAGGAGCTCGGGGTGACAGGAGACTTCCGGCCGGGCCATCGTGAACCGCATGTCTGCGAAGAGACCCTGCTCCCGACGCTCGACGATCTGCTGCTGCGTCTCGGCGTACGGCTCCGGTCGGGCCGCACCGACGACGTCGATGCCGAGCTCTGACGCGAGGTCGCTCAGCTCGGCGCAAGTCATGAGAGGATTCTGCCTCTGAAAGCCGTTCGCATCCACGACGACGGAGGGCCCGACGTCATCAGGTACGAGGACGTCCCGGACCCCGAACCCGGCCCGGGCGAGGTTCTCGTCGCCTTGAGAGCCGCGGGCTTGAATCATCTCGACGTCTGGGTTCGGAAGGGGCTTCCCTCGGTCCCGAAGCCACGAATCCTCGGCGCCGACGGCGCGGGGACCGTCGCTGCCCTCGGGGATGGGGCCGAAGGGTTCGAGGTCGGTGAGCGCGTCGTGATCAATCCTGGAATCCCCCATGACGGTCGCATCACCGTCATCGGTGAACACACGGACGGCACCTACTGCGAGCTGAAGGCGATTCCGGCTGCCCAGCTCTACCCTCTCGACGAAACCCTCTCGTTCGAGGAAGGCGCCGCGTTCCCCCTCACCTTCGAGACCGCTCATCGCATGCTCGTCACGAAGGCGGCGCTGCGGGAGGGCGAGTGGGTGCTCATCTGGGGCATCGGCGGGGGTGTCGCCCTAGCCGCGCTCGAGCTCTGCCGCGCGCTCGGAGCTCGCACGATCGTCACCTCGTCGGGCGCGGAGAAGCTCGCGCGGGCACGCGAGCTGGGCGCCGACGTAGCGGTCAACCATGCGGACGACGACGTCGTCCAGGCGGTCATGGACGCGACGGAGGGAAACGGCGCCGACATCGTCGTCGAGACCGTCGGCGAAGCGACGTGGGAGCGGTCGCTCTCGGCTGCGGCGCGGGAGGGCCGCATCGTCGTCTGCGGCGCCACGTCGGGGCACAGTCCCCCCGCGCGCCTGTATCGCCTGTGGTGGAAGCAGCTCGTGATCTACGGCTCGACGATGGGGCTGCCATCGGACTTCGAAGGCGCCTACGAGCTCATCCGCGCCGGACGCGCGCGCGTGCATGTCGACAGCGTCTTCCCGCTCGCGGAGGCCGCGAAAGCCCACGAGCGGCTCGAGTCGGGAGCCCAGTTCGGCAAGGTCGTCCTCTCGATCCCGTAGCCGTCAAGAGGGAGCTGGAGTCGACTTGCTCCAGGTCACCCTTCCTTCCTCGTCCACCGAGATATGCCGGTGCTTCTCACCACCGAAGATCGTGAGCGGAACCCACACGATCAGCCAGAGACCGAGCGTCGCGATCGCGAAGAAGAGATGGACGAAGTGGCGTACGGGCTCACCCCTGATGAGATGCGCTTCCGTGCCCGTCTTGGTGTGAAGCCGCCACCCGTTCGTAACCGAGTGCTCGATCTCCGCCTCGAGGGTACGAGCCCGTTCGGTCCGCGAGATCCGTCGCCCTTCGCTCATGGAGTTCCTCGCGCAGCCCGCACGGACGAGACCTCAGGCGATTCGGCGTAGACGACCCATCGTGTCCTCGGCTGCGAGCGCAGCGTCGATGAGCGCATCCACCGCCCGGCGCCCCCGCTCCGGATCGTTCGGCGAGACAAGACCCTCGAGCGTCTCGCGCGGCTGGTTGCGTGGCATGACCAAGAGGAGGGTGACCGCCTTCTCGACGAGATCGTCGTCGACGTCCTCGGGCTCGGGCACCGCAGGACGGTAGGAGATGTCGTACTGAGCAAGTCGCTCCGCGACGTCAGTGACTTCGAACCGATCTGCGTCTCGCGATCTGCGCCTCACGACCGCCCCCTCCTTCTCGGCGTGGCTCGGAGTATCGCAGCCAGGCCGGGCGACGTGGTCGTGCGATCCGCTATCCGAAGCCGAGGATGAACTTGGCGTCGTCGGACATGCGATCGGGGGTCCACGGAGGGTCGAACGTAAGCTCCGCCTCGACCTCGTTCACGCCCGGAACGCCTCGCGCCGCGTCGACGATGCCCTCGGCGATCATCGCGCCGGCTGGACAGCCCATCGACGTGAGGCTGTACAGCACTTTCACCTTCGGACCGTCGACCTCGACGTCGTACATGAGGCCGAGCTCGACGATGTCCATCCCCAGCTCGGGATCTTCGACGCCGTGCAGGGCCTCGACGACGTTCTCACGCGTGACCATGCGCCCAGTCTAGATGCGGCGTTCTAGGCGACGTCGACGAGCTGGTCCGCGCGGCGCAGGACGAGATCGAGCACCTCCCCGATTGCGCGATCGAGCGAGTCGTTGTAGATCACGGGAACGTCGTGGCGCTTCGCGCGCTCGACGATGTAGTCCTGGATCTCCCTGATCTGCGGGAGCGAGTCGACGTACTTCTCGAGCGGCCGCAGTCCCTCCGTTGCGTGATCCCGCACCCAGAAATGGCTTCGGTGCAGGTTCTCGTCCTCGATCGCGACCACGCACTGCACGACCGAGGCGCCCGGATGGGCCGTTCCGACCATGCCCGGGACAAGGTGAACGCCCTCGAGTACGGTCGACCACCGCTCGGTAGCCGCGCGCTCGAGCGCCGCGTCCACGCCGACGAGCACGTTCCTCGTCTGGTCGAGGAAGCCGAGTATCGCCGCGTCACCGGACTCCTCCTCCTCGGCTCGCGTCAGCGCAAGCTGCGCCTCGAAGCTCGAGTAGTGCACTGATGGCATGAACTCCTTCGAGAAGAACGTACGCATCGTCTGCCGGATGAAGTCGGTCGAGGTCACTCGTGTGATTCCGAGCCGGTGAGCCGCCTCGGTCGCGATCGTCGACTTGCCCGTCCCGGTCGCGCCGCCAACGAGCAGGAGGAGGGGTTCCTCATGACGCTGCAGGGCATCGAGCTGCCGAAGGCGGCGGACGGTGCGTGCGGCCTCGTCCTCGCCGATGAGCTCGGCTGCGAGCTCGCCGAGGCGGTCGAAGTCGAGTGACACCACGCCTCTTTCCGCTAGGTCCCTGTCGGCGTATCGGGCGATGAGATACGCGCGCTCCGGGTCGAGCCCCGTCACGACGAGCGCGCGAGCCATCAGGCCCTTTGAGAACGGAACCTCGTCGCCCAGCGGCAACGGCAGACTGTGGCGGCGCTCCCTCACGAAGCCAATTTCGCCAGTTCGAGCAGGCTCTCGTCAAGGTCCGGCTCACCCGTCAGCGGTACGACGTCGTTCGCAGCAAGGACGATCTCAGCACCGCGAGCGAGCGCGGCCTCTGCGACGACGTCGATCGCGGCGGCTTTCAGCTCGACGAGGTAGACCTCCGCTTCGATCCTGGGCAGCTCGTCGCACAGAGCCGAGCGGTTCGCGAGCCTCCCGGAGATGTGGACCACCTTCGCGCCGTGCACGCTCTCGAGATGCTCGCGGAGCTGCGCGTGCGCGAGTGTTGGCGCAGCGCAGAAGTACGCCACCGACCGGTCGTCGATGCGCTCGAGCGGTCGCGGCAGAAGGGACGTCGCGACGACGGAGGTGCCGGGTCGTGCGACATCCGTGACAGCCCGCTTGACCGCCTCCCACTCAGAGGACGGCGCCGCCATCGTCACGACGACGAGATCCGCGAGCAGGAGCCGGTACGAGTTGAGGTAGCCGGCAGCGACCGCCGGAGCCTGATGGCCGCCGACGACGACCACTGTTTTGTCGGCAGCGATCGGGGGCAACGCGGCACCGCTCCCGTCGAAGACGACGAGCTCCGGCTCGAGCTGCACTGCGATGCGGGCGCCCTCGGCGACATTGGACGACGCCACGGCGCCGGCGAGGCCCCCTCCACAGCGCCGGCAGCCCACCGTGGTTACGCCGAAGAGTGCCGCGGTCTCGAGGTGGTCCGAGGCGGCGTGACGCCCGGACCGGGAAAGCTCGAGAAGCGCCTCGACGGTCGGGGGCACCGTGACGACCTCGGGCTCGGCAGGGCCTCCGCGCCCCATGGCAACGACGACGACGCGCCGATCCGCGGCGAAGAGGCGTGCCAGATGCCCGGTGACGGCAGTCTTCCCGACGCGCTTTCCCGTCCCGCCGACCGCGATCGAAGGCAGTTCGAAGGGAGCGCGGACGGGCGGATCGAGTCGGAAGTCGGCGCCGACGTACGGCACGCCTCGCGCGAGCACACGGCTCGCAAGCGCGAAGCGCTCGACGGGACCGAGCACTGGCTCGTCGGAGAGATCGACCACGACGTCGACCGTTTGGCTCGCAATCGCCGACTCGACGTCAGGCGAGAGCGGGAGGCCGTAGTCCTCTCCCCCACGCAGCTTCTCCTGGCCGCCGACGAGCACCGCCGCGACGAACTCGTACGGGAGCTCGGCGAGGGCGTCGCGGACGACGGAGGCGTAGTGCTCGCCGTCGACGATGGCGAGCGCCCGCACGCTCGTCATGTGCGGACTGTGACCTCGTCCTCGATGGCGCCGGTGAACTTGGCGTACTCGAGGGTGTCGAGCGCGAACGAGACGAGCTTGACCTGACCATGGAACGGATGCCGCCGCCAGATCTCGACACGCTTGTCGTCGATCTCGATCACGCTGTAGCAGGGCCTCGTGTTCCCTCTCAGCCGGAGCGACGAGACCGTACCGGCGTTCACGACGAAGAGGTCTTCGAGCCGCCAGACGTACGGCACATGTTTGTGCCCCGAAAGAACGAGCCGAACGCCCGAGCGCTGGAGGCACTCGATCGCGTCGCCGGCGTCGTAGACGATGTTCCGCTCGCGGCCCGTCCCCGGCACCGGCAGCAAGTGGTGGTGCAGGACGAAGATCTTCAGGTCGGCGGGCTCGGCCGCGAACTGCTCCTCGATCCAGCGGTACCGGCCACGCCCGATCTGGCCATGGTCGAGATCGGGCTCGGTCGAGTCGACCGCGACGATCGCGACGGGGCCTCGCCGGAGCACCGAGTTCCTCTCGCCGAACAGCTCCTCGAAGTGAACGTACCCGACGTTACGGGAGTCGTGGTTCCCGGGAACGACTACCAATGCGTCGCAGTCGATCCTGTCCAGGTACTCCCGCGCGGCCAGATACTCGTGGCGGAAACCGAACGTCGTGAGGTCGCCGGAGCACACGACGACGTCGGGCTGCAGCTCGTTGATCTCCGCGATCGCGCGCTCCAGGAGGCTCGCCTCGAAGTACGTCTCGCCGCAATGGAGGTCGGAGACCTGGGCAATCCTGAACACAGCCCCAGTGTAAGCGGCCGCTCAGGGGTCGTCCGAGGGCCTAGGTACGCTGGTGCAGGTGCGGGACGAAAGCCCCGTTTTCCAGGCATATTGTGGCACCGACCCCCCGCGGTTCGCCAACCGGATCGAGGTCGAGTGCGCCAAGATTCTCGACTACTACGGCGTTCCGTGGGATTACGAGCCTCACTCGTTCGTGCTCGAGCGTGACGAGGAGGGCCGCATTCTCAGCGCGTTCACGCCCGACTTCTACCTCCCCGAGCAGAACCTCTTCATCGAGGTGACGGTCATGAAGCAGTCGCTCGTCACCCGGAAGAACCGCAAGCTGCGGGAGGTCCACCGGCTGTATCCGCACGTCCGCGTGAAGCTCTTCTACCGGCGCGACATCGAACACCTCGCGCAGCGGTACCGACTGCGCCTCGCCTCTTGATGGATCGAGCTGGCGCTTCGGAGAACGGCGAGCTCGGCTCCGTCTACCTGACACGCGACGAGATCGCCGCCCGCGTCACCGAGCTGGGCGTCGAGATCGCCCGGGAGTACGCGGAGCTCGAGCCCATTCTCGTCGCGCCGCTCAAGTCGAGCGTCGTGTTCCTCGCCGACCTCACTCGCGCTCTCCGGATCCCCCACACGCTCGACGTGATCGAGCTCGCCCCGTATACAGATGGGCAGCACGGCCCGGGCTCGGGAGGCGGTGTCCGCCTGCTGAAAGACACGGACTCACCCCTCGAGGGGCGTCACGTCCTCCTCGTGGAGGACGTCGTCGACACGGGGCTGACGTTGCACTTCCTGTGCCGGACACTAGGGCTTCGCGAGCCGGCGAGTCTAGCGGCGGTCACGTTGCTCGACCGGCCGTATCGCCGGCTCGTCGACGAGCTCCCGCTCCGGTTCGTCGGGTTCACCGTCCCGGACGAGCTCTTCGCGGGCTACGGCCTCGGGCTCGAGGAGCGCTGGCGCGCCCTTCCGGATCTCCACGTGGTCTCGTCGATCGCGCTGCCCCGCGCGGCGACGGAAGCGGCGTAGCGTCGCCTCACAGATAGAGGAGGGGATCGACCGCGACCCCGTTCACTCGCACCTCGAAGTGGAGGTGCGGGCCGGACGAGTTTCCGGTCGAGCCGACGAGCGAGACGGTCTCCCCCTGCGCGACCGCCTGCCCCACGGAGACGAGGAGGGACGACGCATGCGCATACGCGGTCGATAGGCCGTTGCCATGGTCGATCACGACGAGATTGCCGTACCCGCCGAGCCAGCCGGAGTAGATCACGGTGCCGGCCGCTGCTGCCAAGTTCGGCGCACCGTAACCGCACCCGATGTCGATGCCTTCGTGTAGCCGGCCCCAGCGCATCCCGTAACCGCTGACCACGACGCCGTCGCACGGCCAGATGAAGCCGGCGGCTGACGGTTGCCCGGTTCCGGTCGAGCCGGCACCCTCCTGCGCCTCCCTGATCTGCGCCGCCAGAGCGGCGCTCTGAGCCGCAAGAGCGTCGACCTCGTGGAGGTACTCCTCCCTCGTCTCACGGGTCTCCGCGAGCGCGCTCTGCTTGAGCGACTCCACTGTCGAGAGCCGGTCGCGGTCGGCGGCCAGATGGTCGCGCGCAACACGTGCCTCGTCCGCGCGGGTGGCGATGACGGAAACAGTCGCAGCCTGCAAGCGCTTCGTGCTGATCGTTGCGCGACGCTCGGCCGCAGCGCGAGTCTTCGCACGGTCGACCTGGCGGGCGATCCGCTGGTCCTGTTTCCCGATGCGGGTGAGGAACTCGACGTTGTCGATGAGATCGTCGAAGCTCGACGCCGAGACGAGGAATGCGAGCAGGTCGGGCGGCTCGTCGATGTACGCAAGTCGTACTCGCGCTTCGAGGATCCTCACGGCCTTCTCGTACTCGGCCTGGAGGCGCTCGAGGCGACGTGTCTGCACCTCGAGAAGAGCCGTCAGCTCGTCGAGCCGCTCGTGCGCACTTACGAGCTCGCTCTCGAGGTCGGAGACGCGCGCTTCTGCGGTGTCGACCGCAGCCTGCGCGTCCTGGAGCTCCGCGACGACGGCCGAGAGCTGCGTTGTGAGTACGCCTTCCGCTTCCTTCGACTCGGAGATCTCGGCTTGCAGCTCGGCGATGCGCACGTCGACGGTCGCCTTCTCGTCGGCAGGATCGTCCGCAGCCGCCGGAGCCGCGGCGACGAGCGTGAGAGCAAGCGCCGCGAAGGCGAGCCACCGCCGTCCCATCAGGCTATTTTCGCTCATCGACAGGCCGAACCTCCCCGGACTCCGGTTGAAGCGCCTGGAGCACCGTCGCCACATCCCGTCGCAGCGCTCCCACCTGCGCCCGGTAGTCCTCGTCCGAAACGGTGCCGGTTCGGTGGTCGAACTCGAGGTCTTTGAGCGCCGAGAGGGCGCGATCGCGCGCCTCGAGCAGCTCCAGCCTGCGTCTCTCGTCCTCGTCCAGCTCGTCGAGATCGTCCGACTCGGGCTCGGGCTCGCGAAGGAACGGGAGGGCGACCGCGACCACGCAGGCGACGGCCAGCGCCGCAGCGAGCAGCAAGGCCAAAGTCAAGACGTTGCTGGGAGTCCGACCTCGGAAGCACGAGCGACGAGCTTCCGCTGCTCACGCCGATCGGGCCACAACGTGATCACCGAACCGATCAGGAAGACGAGCCCGGCGAGCCAGATGAGGTTGACGAGGGGCTTGACGAACACACGGAAGTAGACGCTCCCGTCGGGATCGATCTGCTCGGCGATGACGAACAGATCCTCGCCCGTGAGCGGATCGCTGCGGATGCCGACCTCGTTCGAGACCTGCTCCTCGATCGTGTACGCGTTCTTGCCGGCCTGCAGCGTTCCGAGGTCGCGATCGCCGCGCTGCACGCCCAGTGTCGCGCGGATCTCGGTGGCATTGGCGGCCGCGCGCTCGTCCAACGACCGGTACACGAGCGTGTAGTCGCCGATCTCCATCGAGTCGCCTCGGGCCAGCTTCGCCTCGGCGACGGAGTCGAACGCGCTCGAGCCGGCGACCCCGATCGCGAAGAGGACGATCGCGGCGTGGACGACGTACCCGCCGTAGCGACGTCTGTTGCGCGAGATCAGCGACGAGAACGCACCGGGCCAGGACGACGATCCGAGCGCCTTTCGGGCGCGCGTCCCGCGGACGAACTCCATTGTGATCGTGGCGAGCACGAACGCCGAGAACGTGTACGCAACGAGGCCTGGGATCGAGCTGCCGGCACCGAGGAAGAGCAGCGCGACCCCGGTTACGAGCGCGACGGCGGTGGGCACGCGAAACGTCGTCCCGAGACTCCTGAGCGACGCTCGCCGCCACGCGATCAGCGGCCCGATGCCCATGAGCAGCAGCAACGGCAGCCCGAACGCGCGCAGGAAGAAGTCGTAGTACGAGCGCCCGAGGACGACCGCCTCGCCGCGCACCGCCTCGGAGAGCAGCGGGTACACGACCCCCCACAGGATTGCGAGGCAGAGCGCGAGCAGCAGCAGGTTGTTGTAGAGGAACGCCGCCTCACGCGAGATCGGCGACTCGAGCTTCGTCTGCGACCGTAGACGCGGCAGCCGCCAGAGGACGAGCGCGACCGAGAAGGCGACCACGAGGGCGATGAACGCGAGGAACCACGGCCCGATGGAGCTCTGGGTGAACGAGTGGATCGAGTTCACGACGCCGGAGCGGGTGAGGAACGTCCCGAAGAGCGAGAGAGAGAACGCGAGGACGACCAGGAGGACGTTCCAGACCTTCAGCATCCCGCGCTTCTCCTGGATCATGACGGAGTGCAGGAATGCCGTCGCGGCGAGCCAGGGCATGAGCGCCGCGTTCTCGACCGGATCCCAGGCGTAGTAGCCACCCCACCCGACCTCGACGTATGCCCAGTGGCTCCCGAGCAGCTGGCCGATGCCGAGCGCTGCCCAGGCGAGGAGCGTCCAGCGCCTCGTCGCGATGAGCCACCGCTCGTCCAGCTTCCCGGAGAGGAGCGCCCCGATCGCGAAGGCGAACGGCACCGTCAGCCCGACATAGCCGAGGTAGAGCAACGGCGGGTGCGCCAGCATGTACGGGTTCTGGAGGCTCGGAGTCATGCCCGCGCCGTCGGGAGGAGCAGCCTGCGTCGCGAACGGGCTCGCAACGGCGACGACTAGGAACGCAAAGAACGTCGCAACCGCCGCGAACACGGGCACGACCCATACGATGAGGTCCTTGGCCCAGCGGCGGTTCAGGCTCACGGCCGCCGCTCCGAAACCCGTGAGAACGAGGAGCCAGAGGAGGAGCGACCCCTCCTGCCCTCCCCAGAACGCCGAGATCGTGTACGCAGTCGGCAGCGCCTCGCTCGTCGTGCGCGCGACGTACGTGAACGAGAAGTCGTTTCGCAGGAGCGCCGAGAGGAGGACCGCGCCGGCAACCGCGGTTGTCGCGAACGACGCGACGAGCGCATTCTGCGCGGAGCGCGCGAGCCGTCGCCGACCGTGATAGGCGGCGTACGAACCGGCTACGAGCGCGTAGACCGACAGGCCGAGTGTGACGAGGAGCGCAGCACGACCCAGCTCAGGCATGCGCTGTAGCTACGCGGGGTCGCCGCTCTGCTTGGGCGCGTACTTCGACGGGCACTTCGTGATCATCGACCCCGGCTCTGCGACGAACGCGCCGCGCCGCAGGCGTCCGTTGACGACGACGTGCCGTCCGACCTTGAAGAGATCGGGAACGGAGCCCGTGTACCGGACGACTACAGTCGACTTGGCGCCCGAGCCGATGTCCTTCAGCTTGAAGCGGAGCCCACCAGCGTGGGCATCACCCCGCACGGGGCCGACGACGACGCCCGCGAGCTGCACCTCGTCGGTGCGGCCGCCGAGCTCGCTCGGCGCGAGTGAGGGATTCCCACCACCCGCGATCGACGTGTAGAGGAGGAAGACGGCAAGCACAGCCGCCACGGAAAGCGCGATGACCAGCCGTGCGGGACTGGCGGTGCGGGCCACGAGGGCAGTGTAGCCCCGGTGCGGCTCGCGAAACCTCTGAACAGAGAGTTACGCGGCTCGCTCGGCTGCGTCCCGCTCGGGCAAGCGGTGATCGGGCATTCGACGGTCGGGCATGCGATACCCGTGGTCGACGCATAGGGAACCGGGCGATTCCTCGGTGAGCGCATCGCAATACCCCTTGCCGTACGCCGCGCGGATGAACGCCGCGACGATCTCGAGGCTCCAGTCGGAGACGTCGAGCGCCTCTCGCCAGAGGTCGGCGAGCCGGAGATCGATGTCGAGCTCGAGAAGATCGACTCTGGACGGGTCATTGGCCACGTTTCGAGCGTACGGACCCCGTCGGACGGACTTGCAGAAGCGGTCTATTGCTCCTCTGAACGCACCGTGAAGGGCATGGTCCAGTCCTGGTGCGACGCGCCGTCGATGTTCAGGCGCCACTCGTAGCGGCCGGGCTCCAGCGGGAGTGGCGTCGAGTTGACGGCGACCGGAAAGTCAAGCGGCGTTCCCGGCTTCAGGCCCGGGGGCCGGCCGACCTCGAACTCGCCTCCGAAGGCCACGATCTGGTCCGTGTCCTCGTCGTTCTCGAAGCCGACGGCCTGCCCGTCCGAGTCGAGCAGCTCGACCGAGAACGAGTGGCGTGTGTTCGCCTGGTCCCACGGGACTTGGATGAGAAGCCCGATTCCGAACGCCGCGGGCTCGGGACCGGTCTGCGACCACCCGCCACCGACGATCGTGAGCTTGCCGTCCGAGACGATTGCGTAGTCGGCCAGCAGCATCGTCGCCTTCACGTCGGGAAGGCAATCACATCGCGGCATCTAGGATCGCTGCGTGTCATCGCGGATCCGAGTCGGGCCGGCACGAATGCCGTCACGCGAGTCTCCCGAGGAGGCGATCGAGCTCGTCCTCGAGCGGGGCTACGCCGCGTGCGAGATCGACTTCGAGAGCGGCTTCTGGATGGACTACCCGTTCGCCGAGCGCCTCGGCGAGCTCGCCCGTGAGCACGACGTCGCCCTCTCGGTGCACGCGCCGCTCTTCGGGTTCATGGGCCATCTCGAGCCGAGCGGGCGCAAGTTCTCCTCGGCAGTGGGCGCGCTCGATCGCAGTGCCGGAATCGCTGCGGCCTGCGGCGCCGAGCTCGTCGTCTTCCATCCGGGCTTCCTGCTGGAGCGAAGCCGCGAGGACGCCATCGACGCGGTCGTCGAGCAGCTCGGCACGCTGCGCGAGCGGCTCGAGCAGAAGAACCGCGCCGTGCCGTTCGGGATCGAGGTGATGGGACGTGTCCGCGATCTCGGGTCGGTGGAGGACGTCCTCGAGATCTCCCGGCGTGTGGGCTGGGTGCGGCCGGTGCTCGACTTCGCGCACATGCACGCGACGAGCGACGGCGCGTTCCTCGACGCCGAGCCGTTCCGCGCCGCTCTCGAGCTCGCTGACGCGGTCATGAAGCCGGAGGCGCCTTTTCACATCCACTTCTCGGACATCGCCTTCGCGAACCGCAACGAGACGAAGCACCTCCCCTACGGAGAGGGGACGCTACGTGCCGAGCCGCTGCGCGATGCACTTGCGGTGTTCGTGCGGCCGGCAACGATCATCTCCGAGTCACCCGACGAGGAGTCGTCGCAAGCCATTCGCGCGGCGCTCCTTGGGCAGGTCGCCCTGTCATTCGGCGATCCTCACGCTGTCGAGGGTTCCTAGCCGCGACGCCGCGGTGCGGCGCTGCTCGGCCAAGCGGCTGGCGGGGGCGAACGCGCTCCAGGCGAACCAGCGACCGAAGCCACGTTGGAGTGCACGCGGGCCGCTCAGCGCCAGCTTTCGCGTCCGCACTGCGCCCCCGAGCTCCGCACGTCCCAGGTAGACGCGATAGAGGGTGGCGGTGTCGGCCGTGACCTCGAGGTCGATGTCGAACCCGGGATGCTGCAAGCACACCGAGACCTCCGAGGGTTCGAGCACCATCCAGTAGCGCTTCGCCGGATCGCGAAAGTCGAACTTGATCACGGTTCGGCCGGGCGGAAGCTGCTCGCGATGGACATGGCGGGCCATCCAGACGATCAGGAGGTCAGGGTCTAGCTCCTCTGGACGGGGATCGGTGAACGACCAGGTCACCCCCCACTCCCCCATCGCCTGGACAACCGGCTCCAGGTCACGGCCGGCGGGCGTCAGCTGGTACTCGAGCGTCCTGCCCTTGGGGCCCGTTCGCCGCGCGACGACTTCGGCCCGCTCCAACGAGCGCATGCGGTCAGTGAGGACCGAGCGCGAGATCCCTGGCAGGCCGCGCTGGAGCTCGTTGAAGCCTTTGGCGCCACCGAGCATCTCGCGCACGATCAAGAGCGTCCAGCGGTCGCCCAGGATCTCGCTTGCCTTGGCGATCGGGCAGTACTGCGCGTAGCTTCGCACCGCGCCACGATGCTAGCCCGCGGTCCGTAGCAGTCCGTAGCAGGTTCGAAATCCGAACCGATTGGTCCGAATCTCGGTCTACCGCACGGACCCGCGCGCGCCTAGCGTGGCCACGCGACTACCGAGACGGCAACTCCCGACCGGGCAACGAGCAAAGGGGACGACCATGAGTGCTATCCGGACACGGACGCGCGAGACCGAGGGGCTCGACGAGTTGCGGGGCGCGCTGCGCGGCGAGCTGCTGCTGCCGGCGAGCGTCGAGTACGACAGCGGTCGCAGGATCTGGAACGGTGCGATCGACCGCCGGCCGGCCGGTATCGCGCGCTGCGCAGGCGTCGCCGACGTGGTCGCGGCCGTTCGCTACGCGCGCGAGCGCGATCTGCTCGTCGCGGTGCGCTCCGGTGGCCACGGGGTTGGCGGTCACGCGCTGTGCGACGGCGGCCTCGTGATCGACCTATCGCCGATGAAAGGCATTCACGTCGACCCACAAGCCAGGACGGCGCGCGCCGAAGCAGGCGTGCTGTGGGGCGAGCTCGACCGCGAGACCCAGCTCTTCGGGCTCGCCACCGTCGGCGGCATCGTCACGCACACCGGGATCGCCGGCCTGACGCTCGGCGGCGGGATCGGCTGGTTGATGCGCAAGTACGGGGCGACGGTCGACAACCTGCTCTCCGTCGACCTCGTCACGGCGGATGGCGAGCTCGTCACCGCCAGCGACACCCAGAACCCCGATCTGTTCTGGGGAGTGCGCGGCGGCGGCGGTAACTTCGGAGTCGTCACGTCGTTCGAGTACTGCCTGCATCCGGTCGGGCCGATCGTGCTCGCCGGGCCGATCTTCTACCCGCTCGAAGACGCGAGAGAGGTACTGCGGTTCTATCGCGAGCTCGCGGCTGCCGCGCCCGACGAGCTCACGACGATCGTCGAGCTCGAGCTCGCGCCGCCACTGCCGTTCCTGCACGAGGACGTGCACGGCAAGCCGGTCGTCATGGTGGGCGCGTGCTACGCCGGGGCGCCTGAGGATGGGGCCGAGGTCGTCCGCCCGCTGAAAGAGTTCGGCAGCCCGATCGTCGATCGGCTCGAGCCCAAGCCGTACCTGGCGCTGCAGTCGATGTTCGACCCGTTGGTGCCGCACGGCTGGCACCGCTACTGGAAATCCGTCGAGCTGCCGCCGCTCACGGACAATGCGATCGACACGCTCATCGACCACACCTCGCGGATCACGTCGCAACGCTCGTACACCATCATCCTCCAGCTCGGTGGGGCGCTCGGTCGCGTGGCCGAAGACGCGACCGCGTACCCGCAGCGCGACGCCGCCCACAACGTCGTCATCAACGCGGTCTGGACCGAGGACGACCCCGACGCACACCGGCACATGGCCTGGGCGCGCGACTTCTTCGACGCGATGCAGCCCCACGCGCGCGACCGCGTCTACGTCAACTTCCTCGGCGACGAGGGACCCGACCGCGTTCGGCAGGCCTACGGCACCGAGAAGTACGACCGGCTAGTCGAGCTCAAACGCAAGTACGACCCCACGAACTTCTTCCGCCTCAACCAGAACATCCCGCCGAAGTAGCTCTTTCGCTGAGGACCAACCGGGCGACGGTCTCCCTGCGCGAACGAGCGAGCGTGCCAGGATCGCCCGGCGACCGTGATCTCCGAGTCGCCGGACGAGCGGTCGAATCAGGCGATCCGCTCGGTCCTGCTGTCGGTCTCGGGCGCGAGCTCGGCGAGTCGCGCCTCGTAGATCGCGGCGTCGTCCTCCCGCCCGCGGCTGTGCAGGAAGTCGACGAGCCACTCGAGCGGGTGCTGCTCGTACAGCCTGTAGTTCGACTTCCTCGCCAGCTCGATCGCGTTGCGGTAGATCTCCTCCGCCTCGTCGTCGCGGCCCTGGGCCGCGCGCACCCCGGCGAGCGCCGTGTTTGCAAACACGAGGCAGGCGGTGTCCTCGGGGACGGCGTGCGCGTGGGCGTCGAGGGCGAGCCGCTCCGCCTCCTCGATCTTGCCGAGCTCGACGAGCGTGGTGGCCAGTGCCGCCTGGTAGTCCGGAAGCAGCCCGCGGTCGCCGCGACCGCTCGTCAGGCGAACGGCCTCGCGGAAGAGCCTCTCGGACTTTCGCAGGTCACCCTTGCGCCGCGCGATCCAGCCGAGTTTCAGTAGCGCGCCCGCAATGGTCGGCTCGAGGCCGAGCTCCTCCGCCGTCGCGCGAACCTCCTCGAGGACGGTCTCCGCCGCGTCGAGCTCTCCCTTCAATCTCAGGAACCACCCGTACGAGAGCGTCGCGCTCATCCGAGCCCGAACGCTGCCGCTCTCGCCGGCGAGCTCGAGAGCGCGAGTGATCAGGAGCTCTGCCTCGTCCAGCTCGAGCGCGACCAGGTGGGCCCTGGCCAGCTCCTGGGCAGCGATCGTCTGGAGATCCTTGCGTCGCGCGTCCAGGGCGACGGCATAGGCGCGCTCCATGTACCGGACGAAGTCCTCTGTCGAGCCCATCCACGAACCGACCATGGCGCGTGCGTTGAGCGCGTCGAAGTGGGCGACCGGGTCGTCCTCGCGCGCAAGCAGTCCGAGCGCCTCGTCGACGAGAGCTCGGGCTCCGACCACGTCGCCGTCACGCTTCACCGAAGCCTCTCCGAGGGCCGTGAGCGCCAGCGCGGCGATGACGGTCTCGCCCTCGTCCCGCGCCTGGTCGCGAACCTTCGCCATCTCGAGCTGAACCGCGGCCCAGTCCTGGAGGCGCCAGGCAGCGCGAGCCGCGACGTAGCGCGCACCGAGCGTCGGGCGGAGCTCGAGCGCGCGAAGGCCAAGCTTGCGCGCCTGCGCGTACGCCTCTCGCGCGATCGCACGCTTTGCGGCCTTCACGAGCGCCGCCGCGGTCTCCTCTGCGAGCTCCTGCGGTGGAGCCCCTTCCATCTCCGTCAGGAACTCGACCGACTGATCGAGGTGGTAGGCGCGAATCTCCACGAGCTCCTCGCCCGTGCGCTCCGCGAGCCACTCGGCGAAGCGGGCGTGGTACTGCGCCCGCGAGAGCTTCGCGAGCCCCGCGTACGCAACCTCGCGGATGAGAGCGTGCTTGAACCGGTACGCGTTCTCCGCCGAGATCGACGAGCGCGGCTCGGGGAGGAGGAACTCCCGCTGAAGGAGATCGTCGATGAGAGCCTCGTGGTCCGAGACGTCGGGCGAAAGGTGCTCGAGAGCGCCTTTCCAGAACACGCGCCCGATGACCGAGCCGCGCTGCAGGAGCGTCTTCGCGTCGGGAGCAAGCTGGTCGATGCGGGCGGCGATGAGCGCCTGCAGGGTGTCCGGCACGCGATCCGCGGAGCCGTTGCCGGACTTGCTGTCGACGAGCATGCGGATGGTCTCCTCGACGAAGAGCGGGTTGCCCTCGGCGCGATCGAGCAGGTCCTGTGGCATCGGACCGGGGCGCTCACCGGCTGCGCCGGCCAGCTGGCTCAGCAACTGCTCGACGAGCTCCGCGCTTTCGTCCTCCGACAACGGCTCGAGCTCGATGGCGGTCGAGCGCACTCGCCCGCCACCCCAGCCGGGGCGAGCGTCGAGGAGCTCCGGGCGCGCCAGGCAGACGATCAGGAGAGGCTCGCGAACCCAGTCGGCGAGATGCTCGATGAGGTCGAGCAGAGGCTGCTCGGCCCAGTGGATGTCCTCGAAGAGCAAGACGAGCGGCTGAACGTCCGCGATCCCCTCCATGACCTCACGTGCGGCCCAGGCGATCTCCTGCGGGCTGCGCTCGCCCTCGAGAGCCTCCATGAGGCCCGAGGCGAGGCCGAGAACGTCTGCGACGGCCTCTTCTGCGCAGCACTCGCGAAGCTTCTGGAACGCCTCCTCCAGGGGATCGTCGTCGGAGATGCCCGCGGCCGCCTTCACCATCTCCCCGAGCGGCCAGTACGTCACGCCGTTGCCGTACGGCAGCGCTCTGCCCTTGAGGACGCTCGCGCGCTCGAGGCCGTCGAGGAACTCGCGCGCGAGCCGGCTCTTCCCGACGCCGGCTTCGCCATAGATCGTGAAGAGATGGGCGCGTTCGTCTCGCACCGCGCGGTTGAACGTATTCTCGAGCAGCTCGAGCTCGGCCTCCCTCCCGACGAGCGGAGCGCGCGGGCCGAGCGGACGTACCGGCCCGTCGAGCATGTCCACAACGCGCCATGCTCGTAGCGGCCCGTCGATCCCCTTGAGCTCGAGCGCGCCGGCCTCCTCGACTACGAGCGTCCCGGCAGCAAGCCTGTAGGCCGTTGGTCCAATGAGGATCTCGCCTGGCCGCGCGGCCTCCTGGAGGCGCGCAGCGAGATTCACCGCTTCGCCGGTCGCGAACGTCGAGTCTGCGCTCTCGACGACGACCTCGCCGGCTTCGATCCCGATTCGCGCCTCGAGCTCGAGCTCTTCGACCGCCTTCCGCACGTCGAGCGCCGACCGGGTCGCCCGCTGCGCGTCGTCCTCGTGCGCCTGCGGCACGCCGAACGCGGCCATGACGGCGTCGCCCGCGAACTTCTCGACGATGCCGCCATGCAGGGCGACACACTGCTGGACCATGTCGAAGAAGCGATTCACGCGGCGTCGTACGACCTCCGGATCGGAGCCGGTGACGATTCGCGTCGAGTCGACGAGGTCGACGAACAGCACTGTTGCGAGCTTTCGCTCCATGTACCTAGTGTAGAAACGACGGCGGGGGCGGGGGCCATCCCGTCGCTCTAGTGTTTCCTCCGTGCTCGACCCTTCCGTCTTCAAGGCGTACGACGTCCGAGGGATCTACCCGTCTCAGCTCGACGAGGACGGCGCCTATCGCGTCGCGCGCGCCTACACGGAGCAGTTCGAGCCCCGCGGCGTCGCCGTCGGCCGTGACATGCGGCTGTCTTCGCCTTCGGTGCTCGCGGCCGTTACGGACGGGATAGCGGACGCCGGGGCCGACGTGGCCGACGTCGGCCTCGTCGGCACGGAGATGCTCTACCACGCGGTCGCCGAGCTCGACCTCGACGGCGGAATCTGCGTCACCGCGTCGCACAACCCGAAGGACTACACGGGGATGAAGATCGTCCGGCGCGGCGCTCTGCCGGTCGGCGGTGACTCGGGTCTCGCCGAGATCCGGGAGCGTGCCGAGGCCGGCTTCGCGCCGGCCACGAGCAGGGGGTCGATCCGGAAAGAGGACGTTTGGCCGAGCTTCGTCGCGAAGGTGCTGTCGTTCGTCGACGTCGAGTCGATTCGCCCGCTCCGAGTCGTGATCGACGCCGCGAACGGGATGGGCGGCGTGATGCTCACTCCGGTCCTCGAGCGAATCCCGCAGCTCGACGTCGTCCGCTGCCACTTCGACCCGGACGGCAGCTTCCCGAACCACGAGCCCAACCCGCTCCTGCCCGAGAACCGCGAGTTCATCGTGGCGAAGGTGACGGAGGAGTCCGCCGACCTCGGCGTCGCATACGACGGAGACGCCGATCGCTGCTTTTTCGTCGACGACACGGGTGCGTTCGTCCCCGGAGATTTCGTGACGGCCCTTATCGCCGAGGCGGTGCTGGCGAGGCACCCGGGCGAAAAGGTGATCTACGACGTGCGCGCGAGCTGGTCGGTGCCGGAGACGATCGAGCGAGCCGGCGGCACGCCGCTCGTCAACCGTGTCGGGCACGCGTTCATCAAGCAGCGGATGCGTGCTGAGGACGCGGTCTTCGCAGGCGAGGTCTCGGCCCACTACTACTTTCGCGAGTTCTCGCAGGCGGACACGGGCGTGGTGCCGTTCGTCCTCATGCTCGAGCTGCTCTCGCAAGACCAAGCGAAGCTATCGGAGCTCCTCCAGCCCTACCGCGAGCGCTTCTTCCTCACGGGCGAGATCAACACGCCCGTTCCGGACGTCCCGCTGAAGCTCCAGGAGCTGAAGGAGCGCTACACCGCGTTGGGCGGGCGCATCTCGCATCTCGACGGCATCTCGATCGAGTTCGACGACTGGCACTTCAACGTTCGCCCGTCGAACACCGAGCCACTCCTCCGGCTCAACCTCGAAGCGCTGTCGGAGGAGCTTATGGCGGAAAAGCGCGACGAGGTCCTCGGAGTGATCCGTGGGTAGCGACACGCTGGAACTGGGGCGCGTCACCGACCGGCGCCCGCCGTTCAAGTACTCCGCTCTGGCGCGGGTCTGGTTCTCCGATACGGATGCCCAGGGCGTCGTCTACTACGGCCGCTACCTACCGTACTTCGACCACGCGCGAACCGAGTACCACCGCCATCTCGGCGGACTCGCGGTTCCGGGACAGGAGTTCGTGATGCGCGCCTCAGCCGTCGAGTATCACGCTCCCGCCCGCTTCGACGAACTCATCGAGGTCTTTGTGCGCGTGGGCCGTATCGGCCGCACGAGCATGACCTACGAGCTCGCCGCCTGCCGGCTACCCGACGACACGCTGATGGTCACCGGGCAGCAGACGCTCGTCCTCATCGATCACGGCGCTCGGCGGCCGACGCTGGTCCCGGACGCGCTCCGCTCGGCGATACGCAGTTTCGAGGGAAACGACCTCGAGGAGTGACCGGGCGGACGTTGGAGGTCGTGCAGCAGGTCGCCGAGCGCGGCGGCGAGGCGGACGACGTCCTGCGCGCGGCCGTTGCCGCACTCGTCGCCGAGCCCGGAGTGGCCTGGGCGGGAATCGCCTTCGTCGAGGACGGAGAGCTTCGACTCGGGCCGGCCGCCGGCGTGGCCGACGACGCTCGTAGACGAAGAGCGCCAATTCTCTTCCAGGGCGCCCGCGTCGCCGAGCTGTGGGTCGACGGTGAGATCGCACTGGAGCAGCTCGAACGGGTCGCAACTGTCGTCGCCCCGTACGCGTTGATCGGCTGGGACACGGGCGGCGAAGCCTGGGATCCCTAGCCGGCTGCGTCGCGCCGTCCCTCATTCGAGGGACGCCGTACCCCGTTCGAGGGATAGCCCCTCAATCGAGGGATTGCATCCCCCATACGCGTGACTACAAGGAGATTTGGGGAGAGGGGAAGGGAGCCGCGCGCTTGTCTCAGGGCGAGCGCGCGGCATTAACCCGACCCCACCGGTCGGGGCACTTGCCCCCCTCCCCACCCTTCCGCACCCCGCGAAACCGCTGATGCGGATTCGTGGGGTGCACGTCTGATGCGTCAGGCGGAGGAACCGCGGAAGAGTGGTGGCGCCCGGGGCGAGAACGAGCCGCGCCAGAGCTCGTGTGGGCGCTCCTCGAGCTTGCCAGGAAGCTCGCCGTTGACGAGCGCCTCGACGTGCTCGGTGAGCCTCGCCTTCAGGTCGGAACCCTGCTCTTCGGTGAGCCGGCCGTCGGCGACCGCCTCGTCGATCCGCCTGGTCTTGTCGGCGACGATGGCCTTGACGAGGCCGTTGACGGCCTTGCCCTGCTCGCGTGCGATCTCGGCGAGGGTGCTGTCCTGGAGAGCGTCACGGAGCTCCGCCTCGGTCATCCCGAGGTAGGACGCGGCTGCCTCGAGACCCATGAAGTGCACGTGGTGCCCGAAGTCGGGCCCAGAATGCGTTCCGGGACCGAGAAGCAGCGGATGGTCGTCGGAGTCGATTCGCTCCTTGAGCTCCGCCCCTTGCTCTTCGGTCAGGCGCCCGGCCTCGACAGCCTCGTCGACCCGATTCTTGAGCGCTTGCTTCAGCGCGTCCGAAAGCTCCTCGGGCTCGAGGCCGAGCTGCCCGGCGGCGTCGTCGATGATGGCCTTGCTCTCTTCGTCCGGCGAGAGGTAGCTCGACGCGGCGACGGCGCCTGCTGCGCCGAGGCCGACGACGAGCACTGCGATCGCAGTGGCGCCCGCCGCGAAGGTGATCTTCTTGCGTCTGGTCATGGGCGGTAGGAGAGCACTCGGAGCTAAGAGGGCACTGAGAGCGGGCTAAGAAGTTCCAACCGCTGCCGACGCGCGATCGCGATTTGCGACCAGGCGGCCGTCCTGCATGTGGATCACGCGCCGAGCGCGTGCAGCGACGTCCGCGTCATGCGTGACAACGACGACGGTCCGGCGCTGCTCACCCGAGAGCGAGAGCAGCAGGTTCATGATCTCCGCCCCCGTCGTGGAGTCCAGGTTCCCGGTCGGCTCGTCGGCGAGCAGGACGTGCGGGTCGTTCGCCAGCGCTCGCGCAATCGCGACGCGCTGCTGCTCGCCGCCGGACAGCTTGCCCGGGACGTGATCGGCGCGCTCGGCAAGGCCGACCGACGTGAGGAGCTCGAGGACGCGTTCGTGCCGCTCGTCGCGCGAGTACGACCTCGGCGCCAGGGCGATCTCCACATTTTGCGCTGCCGTGAGCGTAGGGATGAGGTTGAACTGCTGGAAGACGAAGCCGAACACCCCGAGCCGGAGCTCCGACAGGTCGCCGTCGCCGAGACGCCCGATGTCGTGTCCTTCGACGAGCAGCTCGCCGCCGGTGGGCCGGTCGAGCGCACCGAGAAGCTGGAGCAGGGTCGTCTTGCCCGAACCGCTCGGCCCCACGACCGCTACGGACTCGCCGGTGGTAAGCGTGAGGTCGAGTTCGCGGACGGCGTGCACGCGAGCTCCGCCGAGGGTGTAGGTACGGGACACATTGCGGAGCTCGTAGACGGCTGCGGTGCTATGCGAGGTCATTTACGTGGGCTCCCAGCTCAGTCGATGTGGCGGAGGGCGTCCGCGGGACGCAGGCGCGATGCGCGGAGGCTTCCCACCGCGCCGGCGACGAGGCCGCCGAGCAGCGCAAGGCCGACCGCCCAGAGCGCCATCGAAGAGCTGACGGGGGCATCGAGCGCAACCTCGGTCGCAGACGGCTCCACGGCGCCCTGGCCGAAGGGGCCGAAGCGCGGTCCCTGCTCCGCTACCGACTCGACGGTCGCCTCGAGTGTCGGGCCGAAGGCGGTGATCGCAACCGCGCCCGCGATCCCGATGAGGACGCCGACAGCACCGCCGAGCAAGCCCTGGATCAGCGACTCGCCGGTCACCTGCCGTACGACGAGACGCTGCGACCACCCGAGCGCCTTCAACGTTCCCAGCTCGCGTACCCGCTTCGTGACCGACGACAGCGTCAGGAGGCTCGCGATGAGGAACGCAGAGAGCAGGCCGACGATGAGCGGGTCGAGGATCTTCGCCTGTGCGCGGTCGAGCCCAGTCGAGAGGGCGTTCACGGTGACGACGAGACCCACACCGAGGCCGAGCCCGAGCGCCGTGAGCACGGTGCGTCCGCTTCGCCGGCCGAGCTCCGAGAGCATGTACGTGAGGAAGAACACCCGCCGGAGGAAATCCGGCTCGGGTAATAGCCGGGTGAGCCGGGACTAAGAGCTCGCTAAGAACTCACCGCGGCAAGGGGCTGCTGCGAGCCGAGCCTCAGCACCATGCGCGTCCCCCCGCCGTCCGCCTGCTCGGCGACCACGTCGCCGCCATGCGCCTCGGCGACCTGGCGAACGATGGCGAGGCCGAGCCCTGAGCCGGGCATCCCGCGAGCCGCACGCGCGCGATAGAAGCGGTCGAACACGAACGGCAGATCCTCGTCCGCGATGCCCGGGCCGTGATCCCGGACGACGAGCTGCCCGTCGCGAACAGCCACCTCGACCTCGGAGCCGGGCGGGCTCCACTTCGCCGCGTTGTCGAGGAGGTTCCCGACGGCACGCTCGATCGTCGCCGGCACGCCTTCGATCGATACGGGCTCGAGGTCGACGGTATAGACGACCTCGGGCCGATTGCGGCGCGCTCTCTCGACAGCGTCGGCGACGAGCAGGTCGAGGCGCACGTCTTCCGGCTCCGCAACGTGTTGCTCGGCGCGCGCCAGCTCGATGAGCTCGGAGATGAGCATCGTCATCTCACCGAGCTGCTCGACGACGTCCGACAGGAGGCGTCGCCGATCTTCCGGCGGGAGCGTGCGATCGCCGGCGAGGACCTCGATGTTCGTACGGACGCTCGTGAGGGGCGTCCGGAGCTCGTGCGAGGCGTCGGCCACGAGCTGACGCTGAGCTCGGGTCGACTCCTCGAGCGCGGCGAGCATCGTGTTGAAGCCCGCCGCGAGCCGGCTCAACTCGTCGTGCCCGGCGACGTCGATCCGCTCCGAGAGGTCCTTCGTCTCCGTCACCCGTTCCACTGTCGACGTGAGCCGCTTCACCGGAGCGAGAGCTGCGCCGGCGACGACCAGCCCGAGGCCGGCTGCGATGACGACACCGCCCGCCGCGATCAGCAGGAGCACGAGCCCGATGCGCTCGAGCGACTGGTCGACCTCGGTGAGCGGGCGCGCCACCTGGACGGCGGCACCGGGGCCGTACGGGAACGTGAACATGCGCAGGTGCACGCCGTTCACATTGACGTCCTGCCAGTTCGCATCGCCTTCCTTGGCCGCGATCGCGCGGACGTCCTCGTCCACCGGAAGTTCGAGACCTTGCCTGCGAGGCCCGATGACCTCCCCGTCCGATCGGACGACCTGGACGTAGCCGCGAGCCTCGCCAAACTCGGGAAGCACCGACAGATACGTGCTGCCGTCCGGGGTCTCGTAGAGACGAAGCGGATGACTGAGAAGCTCGACGGTGCGCGCCTCCAGGGCGTCGTCGACCGGGGCCCGCAGCTGCTCGCGAGCCACGAGGTACAAGAGCACCGACGCGAAGACGACCGTGAGCGCCACCGCCACCGCGGCGGAGATCGCGATACGTGCGCGGAACGTCATTGCTCGCGCAGCGCGTACCCGACGCCGCGAATCGTGTGGATGAGCCGCGACGCGCCGCCCTCCTCCGTCTTGCGGCGGAGATACCCGATGTAGACGTCGAGCGAGTTCGACGTCGGCCCGAAGTCGTACCCCCAGACACGCTCGAAGATGATCGAGCGCGTGAGGACCTGGCGTGGGTTCCGCAGGAAGAGCTCGAGCAGCGCGAACTCGGTACGCGTGAGGTCGATCGAGACGTCGCCGCGACGAACCTCGCGCGTGCCGAGATCGAGCTGGAGATCGGCGAACCGGAGCACATCGACGGCTTCGTCGCCGTTCCCGGCACGTCGGAGAAGCGCGCGGAGACGTGCGAGCAGCTCGGCGAGCGCGAAAGGCTTCGGCAGGTAGTCGTCCGCGCCCGCGTCGAGGCCCGCGACACGGCTGTCCACTTCGGCCCGGGCCGTGAGCATGAGCACCGGAAGCGCGTTGCCGGCTGCACGGAGGCGACGACACAGCTCAAGGCCGTCGATGCCCGGCATGAGCACGTCGAGGATCGCCGCATCCGGCTGCGACGTGCTCGAGAGCCGCTGGAGCGCCTCCTCCCCGTCCCCTGCGAGCTCGACGTGGTAGCCCTCGAGCTCCAGCGCGCGCTGGAGCGATTCGCGGACTGCCCGCTCGTCGTCGACCACGAGGATCTTCATCGAACGTAATTGTGCGCACGCAAACGCTGTAGACCCGGGGTCTTAGCGACTTCTTAGCCGCCTATTAGCCCACGCTCAGCCGAGAACGGTCCCCTTCCGCCAGACTGGTGAGCGGACGCCCATGGCCCGCACGTCACGCACATCGATCATCGCCGCCGGCCTCGTAGCGGCCCTCGTTCTCGGCCTCGGGCTCGGTGCCGCTGCGTTCGCCGTCGTCGACGACGGCACGACGACGGTGGTCAGGCAGGTTACGGTCGAGGGCTCGGAGCCGGTGTCGTCCAATGAGCTGTCCGCCGCGGTGATCTACGAGCGAGCTTCGAAGGCGGTCGTGGAGATCTCGGCGGGTGGCGGCGGAGGCAGAGCGCAGGGCTCCGGATTCGTCTTCGACGAGGACGGTCACATCGTCACGAACCAGCACGTCGTCGTCGGGTCGTCGTCGATCTCCGTCAGCTTCTGGAACGGCGTGGAGCTCCCGGCCGAGCTGGTCGGCACCGATCCCTCGACCGACCTCGCAGTCGTCCGAGTCGATGCGTCGCGGTCGCTGCTCGAGCCGGTCTCCCTCGGCGACTCGAGCACCGTCAGGGTGGGTGACTCCGTCCTGGCACTCGGGAGCCCGTTCGGCCTGGAAGGAACGCTGACGAGCGGGATCGTGAGCGCGCTGCACCGCGAGATGACGGCGCCGAACAACTTCACGATCACGAACACGATCCAGACCGACGCAGCGATCAACCACGGTAACTCCGGTGGGCCGCTCGTCGACCGGCGTGGGCGTGTCATCGGAGTGAACGCCCAGATCGAAAGCGAGTCGGGCGGCTCGGACGGCGTCGGGTTCGCAATCCCGTCGAACACCGTCCGCTCGATCGCCCGCCAGCTCATCGAGACCGGCGAGGTCGAGCACGCCTATCTCGGGATCGAGATGACGCCCGTCCCCGACGGCCTGGCGATCACGAGGGTGCGTGCCGACACACCCGCCGAGGAAGCGGGTCTTCGAGCGGCGACCGGCACGCGGCTCGCCGACGGCCAGGAGTTGCCGACGGGTGGGGACGTCGTGGTCGAGTTCGCCGGACAGCAGGTGACATCGGCGGCGGAGCTGCAAGGCGCGGTCGACGCCCGCCGGCCCGGCGAGGAGGTCTCGATCACGGTTCTCCGGGACGGCGAGCGACGGACGCTCGAAGTCACGCTTGGCGTCCGGCCGTAGATCCCCGCACCGCGTCTAGGTATGGCCTAGACCTTCGGCCAGGGTGGACACCGCCGCGCACGCCTGTATGCTCCGTCCGGGAGGTAGAGGAATGGGTAGAAGTCGCTCGTCCGCGTTGTTCGCGGCTGCATACATTGCTTTGGTCGTCGGGCTGTTCCTGGCGCTCGGGGGAGCTGCGTACGCGCAGTCACCGTCCTCGGCGTCGGATCAGTACGACAACAAGGTGAAGGGCGTTCAGGTCTCGGCGACCGCGGAGAGCAACACCGCCTCTGCCGCGGCCACGCAGGCCGAAGCACTTCCGAACACGGGTCTTTCGCTTCTCGGTGTCGTCGCCATCGGCGGCGCACTCGTCGCAGTGGGTGTTCTGCTGCGGCGTCGCGAGCAGCGCAAGAGCTAGCCCGCGTCGGAAGTCACTCGCCCGGCAAGCCCTCTTCGAGGGGGTTGAGTTCACGCACTCGCTGGTAGGCGGTCGCGCGCTCCGATCCGCGCGCGACCTGCCCCAGCCGGAGCCAGGCGACCCAGTTCTCGGGATCCTCGGCAACCGCGTCGCGGTAGGCAGTGAGCGCTCCTTCCCGGTCGCCTGCCCCGGCTGCGGCGTCGCCACGCACGAGCTCGGGCTCGAACGACCACGGAAGGAGGGCCTCCGCGCGACGAGCGTGGTCGCGAGCCTCCTCCCACTCCTCCCGCGCGAGAGCCTCGCGGCCCGCGAAGAGCGCCTGGTTTCCGACGAGGCTCACGACTCCGAAGACGCTCAGGGCGATCGTGGCGCCAATGAGCGCGAGGCGCGTGCCGCCCGCCAGCGGGCGGGCTGCACGTCGCTCCGACGCCAATAGGCCGGCGGCGCCCACGAGAAGCGCGGTGAGCGTCACGCCCACCATCTCCCAGTGCCAGTCGAACCCGCTCGCTGCCGCCCACGCGAGGAACGCCCCGGAGCCGGCGGCGACGAAGCGCGAGCGCCGGGCGCGGATCCCACCGACCACGAGCACGAGGACAGCCGCACCGAGCAACGCCAGTCCGACGAGGCCGAGCTCGGCGAGCGTCTCCATGTACAGGGAGTGACCATCGCGGACGACGAGGAGATTCGGACGGCGCTCGTACCACAGGTACTCGAACGTTCCCGAGCCCTTCCCCGCGACGGGCGCCTCGCGCGCAGCGTCCCAGGAGACCCGCAACTGCTCACTCCTCCCGTTTCCGGAGACGCTGAAGAGCCGCTCGTTGAGATCGACCGCGGTGACCGGCGCCGCGTTGAAGCGTCGCTCGAGCTTGTCGAAGCCCTCTCGAGGGCCGCCCACGGCAACCAGTCCGGCGGCGGCCGCCAGTGCCGCGAGAGCCGCGAGCCCGAGATCGAAGCCGCGTCGCGCGCGCCTCTGCGCGGGCAAGCGCTCGGCGACCGTGCGCGCACCGAGAGCCAGCAGCGCAGAGGCGAGCGCAGCGGCGACGACTACGATCGCGAGGCGATGTCCCTCCCGCGTTGCCGCAGCGGCGGGGGCGTCCTCGGTCGTCAGCGCGTCCTGCTGCGACGCATACGCGACGCACAGAGCAGCGGGCACCGCCACCACGAGCCCGCACCAGACCAGTCGGATGCGTCGTGGATCGAGCGCGACGGCCCCGACGATGCCCACGGCGAGCGCAGCCCAGGCGCCGCGCGAGAACGTGAAGTAGAGCGGTCGTTGCGAGGACCGGGACAGCCAGCGCGGCGAGCGCCGGCGTCAGGTGGCGGCGCGTGTGAGCGACCAAGCCCACCGAGACGAGCAACCCGATGGTCGCGAGCAGGCCGAGCGCGTTCCAGTAGCCGAGGGGCTCTGCGAGCCGGTACAGGATGATCGGATCGTCGAACGTTTCGAAGCGGTCGGGGAACAGTCTGGTGGCGAGCGCATACGAGCACACGAGCGTGGCACCAAGGGCGACTCCGGCCACGATTGCGGTCGCATCGCCGCGGCGGAGGACGAAGGCGACGGCAAGCGCGAGCGCGATATAGACGAGAACGCGCTCGACCTCACGCACCGACGCCGACGAGCTGATCGACCAGAGTGACGACACCGCGATCCACACGCCCAGCGCAGCGAACAGGCCGACGAAGGCGAGTCGAAGCCGTCCGGGCGCCGCCGCGCTGTCGAGAATCAGGAGAAGCGTGGTGGGGACGAGGAACGCCAGCGCGATCCACCCCCACGACTGCGAGAAGTAGCCGCCCTCGCTCGCGTTCGCGGCCGTCACGATCGCAGCGACCGCAGCAGCGACGACGTAGGTTCGGCGTGTTCGCGTCACGTTGCGCGCCGCGTGTGCTTCGGCAGATTCGCCCTAGTCTGTGATTCGGTCATGAGACACCGCCTCGGAACGCTCCTTCTCCTCATCGGCCTCGGCGTCCTCGCCTGGGCGGCCACCGTGTACTTCTGGAAGGACCCGTTCACGACGGCGTACACAGCGTACGAGCAGCGGAAGCTCGAGTCGGCGCTCGACGAGCAGTTCGAGACGTGGAAGCCCGCGCCCAAGCCGAAGCCCGTCGCCAATCCGAGCAAGCCCGCTCCCGCACGCCGGGACGACGTACGCCGGGAGGCGGAGCGGTTCCGCCTCGCCAGCGACGACGGCGACGCGGTCGCCAAGCTGACGATTCCGCGTCTCGGGCTCGATGTTGTCCTCGTCAACGGCACCTCTTCCGGTGATCTTCGACGCGGGCCGGGGAGACACCTGGAGACGTTCATGCCCGGAGAACGGCAGCTCGTCTACGTCGCTGGGCACAGGACGACGTACGGAGCGCCGTTCTCGAACATCGATCGCTTGCGCGAGGGAGACATGATCTCGGTCGATGTCCCATACGCCTCGATCGACTACGAGGTGACACGGCACCGCATCGTCGACGACGACGACCTCTCCGTCCTCGAGTCTCACAATCGCGAGGAGCTCGTCCTGCAGGCGTGCCATCCCCGATTCTTCTCGAGTCAGCGCTACCTCGTCTACGCACGGCCCGTCGCATTGACTGCACGCAGCTAGATTCCTTTCGTGCCCGACGGCTGGCAGAGCGTCAGGATCGACGAGATCGAGCCCATTTCGGTCGTCGACGGCACCCTGCTCTGGCGCCCGGTCCGGAGGACGCTCGACATAGGCGCTTTCGGGATCAACGCGTACCTCGCGCCGAACGCAGGCGACGACGTCGTCGAGGAGCACACCGAGCGTTCGCTCGGGCACGAGGAGGTGTACATCGTGCTCTCCGGCCGGGCGACGTTCACGCTGAACGACAAGACCTTGGACGCGCCGACGGGGACGCTCGTCTTCATCCGTGACGTCGACGTCAAGCGGCATGCCCGCGCCGAGGAGCCGGGGACATCGGTGCTCGCCATCGGCGGGCCGCGTGAGGCGGCCTACGAGCCGTCCGCGTGGGAGGACTACTTCGCTGCGGAAGGCCATCGGACCGCCGGCGACTACGACGCGTATCTCGAAGAGCTCGAGGCAGCCCTCGAACGCCGGCCCGATCACCCTGGTGCGCTGTACCACGTCGCGTGCGCGGAGGCGCTCGCCGGACGACCGGACGACGCGGTCCAGCATCTACGCCGAGCCCTCGACCTGAGACCCGAGCTCGCCGAGCACGCGCAGGTGGACGAGGACTTCGCCGCGTTGCGTGACCGACCGGACTGGCCGCTCTGATCACGCGCGCCGTCTTCTCGTAGGGGCTGTCGCCCTACGAGGGCGTCACTCGATAGGCGTCGAACACGGCGTCGAGGTTACGGAGGGCGGTGAGGAGCGAGCGCAGCTCCTTCACCTCCCCCACCTCGGCCGTGTACCAGTTCCTCGCCATCCCGTCCTCGACCACACCGCCGTACGACACGATGTTCGCGCCGTGCTCGGCGAACGTCCGGGCGACGTCCTCGAGCAACCGCGCCCGGTCCCACGCGTCGACCGCGATCTGCACGAGGAAGCCTGCCGACGCGCCTCCCTCCCACTCGACCGGCGTGAAGCGCTCCGGGCTGCGCTGCAGCGCGCGGACGTTGGGACAGTCCTCGCGGTGGACGGTGATGCCGCGACCCATCGAGATGTAGCCGACGATCGAGTCGCCCGGTACGGGCGTGCAGCACTTCGCAAGGCGCACGAGCACGTCCTCGACGCCCGGGACATGAATGCCGACACGGTCACTCGAGACCGCCTTCCGTGCTCTGTCGGGCTTCGTCGTTACGACCGGCCCCGAGGCCACCTCGTCGGTCTTGAGCCGCTGGATGACCTTGTTGACGATCTGCGTGGGCGACAACTTGCCGGCGCCCAGCGCGACGTAGAAGTCCTCGGCCTTCTTGAATCCCGTCTCGCGGATCACCTGGGCGAGGACGCTCGACCCCTGGAGCTTGCGATACGGCAGCTTCTGCGCCTTCAATGCCTGGTCGAGCAGATCGCGGCCCTTCGCCTCCGTCTCGCCGCGCGTCTCTCGCTGGTACCACTGTCGGATCTTGTTGCGGGCGCGCGACGACGTGACGAGCGCCAGCCAGTCGCGTGAAGGCCCGCGTCCCGACTTCGACGTGAGGATCTCGACGAAGTCGCCGCTCCGTAGGCGGTAGTGGAGCGGGACGATGCGCCCGTTGACCTTGGCGCCGACGGTGCGGTGGCCGACGTCGGTGTGTACGGCGTAGGCGAAGTCGATAGGCGTCGCTCCGGAGGGGAGCACCTTCACCTCGCCCTTCGGGGTGAACACGTACACCTCTTCCGAGAAGAGGTCCGTCCGGAGGCTTCGCATGTACTCGCCGGGGTCCTGGTCCTCGGCCTGCCAGTCCATGAGCGACTTCACCCAGGTCAGCCACTCGTCGTCGGTCTTGGCGGCCCGGCCCCGCTTGTACAGCCAATGCGCCGCGACGCCGTACTCCGCCTCCTCGTGCATCTCGCGCGTGCGAACCTGGATCTCGAGCGGCTTTCCTTCCGGCCCGATCACGGTCGTGTGCAGCGAGCGGTAGCGGTTCAGCTTCGGCATGGCGACGAAGTCCTTGAACCGCCCCGGCATCGGCTTCCAGAGCGAGTGGACGAGGCCGAGCGCCGCGTAGCAGTCGCGCGTCCCCTCCTCGCCCGAGCGCTCGCAGATGACGCGTAACGCGGTGAGGTCGTAGATCTCGTTGAACTCGCGACCGCGCTTGGCCATCTTGTCGTAGATCGAATAGAGGTGCTTCGCACGGGCGGTGATGTCGGCGGGCACATCGGCGTCCTGGAGCTCGAGTGAGAGCAGCTCGCCCGCCTTCTCGGCCTGCGCTTCGCGATCCGCCCGCTGGTCCGCGACCATCGACTTGATCTCGGCGTACTTCCGCGGATGGAGTGTCTGGAACGCGAGGTCCTCGAGCTCCCACTTGAGCGCGTGGATGCCGAGCCGGTGCGCGAGCGGCGCGTACACCTCGAGCGTCTCGCGTGCCTTCTGCGCCTGCTTCTGGCGCGACTGGTACTCGATCGTGCGCATGTTGTGAAGACGGTCTGCGAGCTTGATGAGGATGACGCGTACGTCCTGCGCCATCGCGACGATCATCTTCCGGTAGTTCTCGGCCTCCGCCTGCTCGCGGCTCTGGAAGGTGATGCGAGTCAGCTTCGTCACGCCCTCAACGAGCTGCGCGACGTCGGGCCCGAACTCGGAGCGGAGCTCCTCCACGTCCGAGTCCGTGTCCTCGATGACGTCGTGGAGAAGCGCCGCGGCGATCGTCTGCCCGTCGAGGTGAAGCTCGGCACAGATCCGTGCGACACCTAGCGGGTGGTGGATGAACTCCTCGCCCGAACGGCGCGTCTGGCCGGCGTGAGCACGCTCGGCGAACTCGAATGCCCGCCGCAGGAGCTCCTTGTCGATGTCCGGGTTGTAGGCCTCTACCTCGGCGATCAGCTCCTCGACCAGGTCTTCGCGATGCCGCTTCGCGTCGAGGACACTCATGAGATCAGTGTACTCAGCGAGGTTTCGGAACCCTTTCGCGCGGGCAGGAGCGCTCGGTGCCCCCGCGAACTGCGTGATCCCATGAGACGATTCCACCACTGGTGGCGGCATCGCACAGCACGACGCCTCGCGCTCGTGATGCGAGACGCGTTGCTTCCGCTGGGCTGAGACAATCTAGGCGGCGCGTGGAAGCGCGCTATCGAGGAGCAGTGCTCTGAAAGACTCCGACTCGAGCAGCTGGCGCCGTCGGGTGCTGTCCTCCTCGAGCGCGAGCTCGCCGAAGATTCGCCTCGCCTCGGGGGTCCACGACGTCTCCCCGCTCTTCCACATCTCGGCGAAGGCAGCGCGGAGCTCCTCGTAGCCGTCGGAGGTGTCGAGAATGCGCCGGACGACCAGCTGTGGTGCCACGGTGCCGTTCCAGTGGTTCTCCTTGAGGCGGCACGCGATGTCGAACAGCCCGACCGCGCGCAGTCGGTCGATCTGAGCGCCCTGACCGAACGCGATCGCCGAGCCGGCGTCTCGACCGTTCTGCGTGACACGGAAGCGGAGATGCTTGCCCTCCCCGACGGTCGACGGCGTCACCGCCTTTGTGCCGGGCACGAGGAGCGTCACGTCCGGGTTGCCGAGGCCGAACGGGGCGAGACGTCCGAGCTCTTCGGCGAGGGCGAGCGTCAGGTCCTGCGCCGAGACGACGGCATCGACAGTCACGACCTCGAAGAGGTCATCCGGGCCGAGGTTGGCATCGGCATGGGCCGCGAACTCCTGCGCGAAGGCCTCGATCCTCGACTCGTCGATCGATAGCCCTGCCGCAGCGCGATGCCCGCCGAAGCGCTCGAGATGACTCGAGCAAGCGGCCAACGCACCATGCAGGTCGAAGTGTGCGATCGAGCGGCCGGATCCCTTCCACCCGTCGTGTGAGCGCGTGACGAGCACGATCGGTCGGTGGAACCGCTCGACCAGGCGTGAGGCGACGATGCCGATGACGCCTTCGTGCCAATCCTCGCGCCAGAGGACGTAGCCGCGGTGCCTCTTCTGCAACTCCGGCATGGATTCGACGGCGTCGATGGCCTCGCGCAGGATCCGGTCCTCGACTGCCTGGCGGTCGCGATTCAGCTCCTCGAGCGTGTCGGCGTGTCGGCGAGCCTCGTCTGCGTCGTCCGTGAGAACGAGCTCGAGCGCAACGTCGGGGCGACCGAGACGTCCAGCCGCATTGATGCGCGGCGCGAGCCTGAAGCCCACCGCGCCGGCGTCGACTGCGGCCGGATCGACACGCGCGCTTCGCATGAGTGCTTGGAGCCCGGGACGCTGCGTTGCTGCGAGCGTACGCAGGCCCGCCGAAGCGAGCGCCCGATTCTCGTCCAGGAGTGGCACGACATCGGCGATCGTCGCCAGCGCCACGAGGTCGAGATTCCGTCGAATTGCGGGATGGTCGGGGCCGAGCAGCGCCTCGCCGAGCTTGTGCACCACGCCCGTGCCGCACAACTCCGGGAACGGGTACGCGGACGGGCGCGTGGCGACGATGGGGCAGTCTGGCAGCGTCTCGCCGGGGCGGTGGTGGTCTGTGACGACGGCATCGAGCCCGTGCCGCTTCGCCTCAGCAATCTCCTCAACGGCCGTGATGCCGCAGTCGACGGTGACGACGAGGCCGTATCCCTCGTCGGCCAGCCGCCCGAGCGTATCGCTCGAGATCCCGTAGCCCTCCTCGAACCTGCTCGGGAGATGCCAGCCGACGTCGGCACCGAGCTCGCGAAGGAGCAGCGTCGCGAGCGCGGTCGCGCAGATACCGTCGACGTCGTAGTCGCCGTGGACGCAGATTCGTTTGCCTTCCTTGACGGCCTCGTGAATCCGCTCGACTGCAACGGCCATGTCGCCGAGGAGCAACGGATCGTGGTGTGGGAGCTCGGCCGCGAGGAATCGCCTCGCCGTCACGGGGTCGACGTAGCCGCGGCGCACCAGCACGGCAGCAGTGATCTCGGACACCTCGAGCTCGCGGGCGAGCTCCCGCGCTCGCCGGTGGTCCAACGGCGCGATCATCCAGGAGCCCGTCACGCCGATGACGGTACGGAGGCGGTCGGACGGGGTTCTGCGCAAGACCGGAGATCCCGCTAGCGCGGAATCTCCGGTCGCACGAAGACCCCCGGGAGGCTGCCGCTACGCGGCCGCCTTCGTGACACAGGACGTCAGTGGCCGCTGCGGCGGCGGCGAAGGGAGTCGGTGACGACCTTGACCCAGAGCAGGACGATCCCGACCGTCGCGCCGACCACCACGACGGCGATCGGCGTGTAGTACGCCATCTGCTCGAGCGAGTACTTCGTGACCGCAGCGCCGACAAGCCAGATCGCGAGCACGACGACGGCCATCGCGAACCACAGGCGCTGGTCTCCCATGTCATGGAGCCTAGATACGCTGGCTTCGATGCTCGCTGCGAACTACCGCTCCGGAGACGACTTCGTCGTCGAGTTCCTCGGGCACCGCTTCGAGTTCTCGGCACTCGACTTCGAGGAGCGCGTCATCGCCGCCGCCGTTCGCCTGGAGCTCATCGCGTCAAATGATGTGGACGAGCAGGAGGCGGCCGATCTGGTGGAGCTCGTTGCCGACGGACGCATCGTCGATTCACGGAGCGGGCTCGGCCTCTATCTCATCCGGCACTGGGAGCGCGTCTCGCTCCAGAACGGCGAGTCGCTCGTCTACTGGCTGCGCAAGCTCGTGTTCCGGGGCGCGTGGCTCGACCATCGCGTGAAGGAAGGCCTCCTCGACGTGTCGTGGATCGACGACACCGGCGACTTCGGGTACGCGGAGCCGCAGGGTGGGCGAACGCTCCTCGAGCTCGCGCCCGTTCCCTCCTGGACCGAGCTGCAATACCGAGGCTGACCGCTTGCTCGAGCCCGATTCGGCAACGCGCGTACCCGAACATCCCGGAGCTCCGAGGTCAGACTTCGGCCCGGATGCGCTGCAGATCCTGACGACGGAGCACTGGAGCCTCCTCGCCACGCGCAGCCTCGTCTACACGGAGGCCATGAGCCGGACGTCGATCTTCGTCGCCGCGCTCACCGGCTCGGTGGTTGCACTCGCCCTCGTCGCGCAGGCGAGCGACTTCGGGTCTGGCTTCGTCGCATTCGCGCTCGTGCTGCTTCCTGTCGTCTATTTCCTCGGTTGGACGACAATCGTCCGGCTTGCTCAGGTGAACCGGGAAAACGCCCGCTGGGTGCAGGGAATGAATCGGATACGAAATGCGTACCTGCAGCTCGCGCCCCAGCTCGAGCCCTACTTCGTCACGAGCAAGCACGACGACGACGCAGGCGTCCTCGTGAGCACGGTTGCGCACGTAGGCCCGTCGCCGCGGTACCAGGCATTCATCTCCGCGCCCGGCGTCGTCGCCGTGATCAATTCGGTCGTCGCCGGCGCCGCGGCCGGAGTCGTCGGCATGGGGCTCGATCTCGGCATCGCCTGGTCACTCGTTCTGGGCTGCGTGTTCTTCCTCGCGTCGATGGCCCTCTTCGTCGCCTGGGCAAGGGGCAAGGTCGGCGGGTTCCTCTCGGGCGTCGACCCCCTCTTCCCGTCACCGCCGACCAACGGCAGCGGCTGAGGCGCTACTCGGCGGGAACGAAGCCGAGTGGGCGGTCTGTGTCCGGCGCCGAGATGTCGATCGACCGCACGGCGCCGATCGGGACGATGACGCGGCGCGGCTCATCTTCGGCCTCGCGGTACGGAGCGAAGGAGAAGAAGCCGAAGCCGGGCTCTGCGCTCGTCGTTGCAACGACGTAGCGGGAGCCGTCCACGAGCTCGATCCTCACCTCCGCCTGTTCGAGCTCGTTGTCGCGCACGAACGCGGTGACGATGCGCTCGAGGCGGCCGATGAACTCGTCGAGCGGACCGGCCGCGCCAGGCGTCCAAACGTGGGTCGACATCAGAAGAGCCCGTCCGCGTCACGCTCCAACCCGATGTGCTCGCGGCCGAGCTCGGTGATCACGCGACCTCGAGGCGTTCTCTGCAGGAAACCGAGCTGGAGGAGATACGGTTCGTAGACGTCCTCGATCGTGTCCCGCTCCTCCCCCAATGAGACCGCGAGCGTCGAGAGCCCCACCGGACCTCCGCCGAACTTGTGCGCGATCGCCGAGAGCAGCTCGCGATCAACGCCCTCGAGCCCGGCCGCGTCCACCTCGAGGAGCTCCAGCGCCTCGCGCGCAATGTCGATCGTGACTGCGCCCGCATGGCGAACCTCGGCGACGTCGCGGATGCGACGGAGGATGCGATTCGCCACCCGCGGCGTTCCGCGCGCCCGGCGGGCTACCTCGTCTGCCGCTTCGCCGGCAACCTCGACGCCGAGGATGCCCGCCGAGCGGCGGACGATCGTCGCGAGCTCGTCCTCGTCGTAGTACCCGAGCCGGAACGTCATGCCGAAGCGGTCGCGCAGAGGCGTCGTCAGGAGACCGGTCCGTGTCGTGGCGCCAACGAGGGTGAACGGTGGGAGATCGAGGGTGAGCGTGCGCGCCCCGGCCCCCTGGCCGACCACGATGTCGAGCCGGAAGTCCTCGAGCGCGGGATAGAGGATCTCCTCGATGGCCCGGTTGATCCGGTGGATCTCGTCGATGAAGAGGACGTCCTTCTCGTCGAGGCCCGTGAGGATCGCCGCCATGTCTCCCTTGCGCTCGAGCGCCGGCCCGGCGACCGTGCGGATGCCGACGTCGAGCTCTTCTCGGATGATCGTCGCGAGCGTCGTCTTGCCGAGCCCGGGAGGCCCGACGAGGAGGACGTGGTCGAGCGCCTCACCGCGGCCCTTCGCGGCCTCGAGGGCGATCTCGAGCTGCTCCTTCGTCCGCTCCTGCCCGACGAACTCGTCGAGTCGCCGCGGGCGGAGGGACTGCTCGACCTCCTCGTCGCCCTCACGCAGCGCGGGTGCCAGGAACTGGCTCGTCACGCTGCCTTCCTGAGTGCTTCGCGGACGCGCTCTTCGGCAGGCAGGTCGGGATCGACGGCAGCGAGCGCCTGCTCCGCCTCGACGAGCGAGTAGCCGAGCTCGACGAGCGCATCCCGCGCCACGCGCCCGCCCGACGCCGCGTCACCCGTCGGCGGGGTAGCCTCCGCGAGCGAGCCTTCGAGCTCGAGGACGATTCGCTCAGCGGTCTTCTTGCCGATGCCCGGAATCGCCTGGAAGCGCGCGGAGTCGCGCAAGGCGATGGCGCGCACGAGCTCTGCGGGAGCAGCGCTCGAGACGACGGCAAGCGCGACCTTCGGCCCGATTCCGCTCACACCGAGGAGTTGCACGAAGAGCGAGCGCTCGGCCGCGTCGGCGAACCCGTAGAGCTGGAGCGCATCCTCGCGGACGTGCAGGTACGTCTCCACCGTCAGCTCGGCTGCGTCGTCTGCACGCCGAAGGACGCTCGGCGTGGCGGCGACGAGATACCCGACCCCGCCGACGTCGATCACGAGGCCGTCGGCGGTTCGCCCGACTGGCGCTCCGCGAAGCCTGGAGATCAACGGGCCGCCTCGAGGAGCGGCGATGACAGCGCGTGGCAGATCGCCACCGCGAAGGCATCGGCCTCGTGCGACGAACGCGGCTCGACGTCGAGCGCAAGGATGAGCTTCACCATGCGCTGCATCTGTCCCTTTTCAGCGCGTCCGTAGCCGCAGACGGTCTGCTTCACGCGCGCCGGCGCATGCTCGGCGCACTCGACCCCGGCGGCCGCGGCCGCGACGAGCACGGCGCCGCGCGCCTGCCCGACGGAGAGCGCGATGCGGGCGTCGGCACCCACGTAGGACTCCTCGAGCGCGACGGCGTCTGGCTCGTGCTCCGCAATGAGCGCCCGAACCCCCTCGAAGATCGTCAGCAGCCGTGCGTCGAGGCGTTCTCGCGCCGGTGTCCGCCAGCATCCCGACGCCACCGCCCGGAGGCGCCCGTCGCTTCCTTGGACGATCCCGTACCCGCACGCAGCCGTCCCTGGGTCGATGCCGAGGACCTTCACGTGCAGAAGTTAGGCAGGGCCTCGGACGTTCCTCCCGCGCAGCGCGGGACTACCCGCTAGAGCAGTTTTCCTCCGCCCAGGTACCCAGCCGCTCGGACGCCGCGGTGACCTCTGCCTGGTCGATGGACGCAAGCGCGGCCTGCAGCTGCTGGAGCTGCTCGGCGGTCGGCGTCGCGCCGGCCTGGATCCCGATGTCCTGGAGCTCTTCCGAGTACGTGGCGAAGGCCTCCGCAAGCACCTGGACGTCGGCCTTGATCTCGTCGGGAACGTTGTCGGCGAGCTCCTGGAACGCCTCGGTGTCCGCGTCCGAGCTCGTCCCGGTGAACGCCTGGGCGAACGCCGATCCGGCGCTCGCGAGCGCGAGGCAGTCCTCGTCGTCGAGAACACCGGAGAGATCGGTCGTTTCGTCGTCGTCGTCTCTTCGTCGGTGGTCGTGTCCTCGGTGGTCGCGTCCTCGGTCGTCGCCTCCTCGATCGTCGTGTCGTCGGACGCAGACGACGAGTCGTCGTCGCCGCCACAGCCGGCCGCGACGAGCGCCACGGCCAGTACGAGAATCGAGAGCCACCGCATGAGGCGCCGACCCTATCAGCCTTCAGGAGAGGTGTTCCGCGAAGAACCCGACGATGGTGTCGTAGCAACGAACTCGATTCGGAAGCTTCAACACATCGTGACCTTCGTCGTCGAAGACGAGGTAGTCGACCTCGCGACCGAGCTCGCGCAACTCCTCGACGACGTCGCGGGACTCGCGCTCGACGACGCGTGGGTCGTTCTGGCCCTGGATGACGAGCAGCGGACACGTTATGTCCGCGATGTGCGTCTTCGGGGAGCGCTCGACGAGGAACTCGCGGTCCTTCTCGGGATCGCCGACCGCGAGCGCGAAGTACGGCTTCCAGGTCTCGGGTATCCGATCCATGAACGTGAACAGGTCGTACGGCCCGAACATGTCGATCGCAGCCCGCCAGAGCTCGGGATGTCGCGCCGCCAGCGTCAGCGTCATGTACCCGCCGTACGAGCGGCCGACGACTCCGGCGCGCGTGACGTCGACGCGCTCGTCACGAGGGAGCACCTCGGTCATGGCGTGCACGTGGTCGAGACGGTCGAGCCCGCCCCAGTCGCGATCGACGCGCTTCGCGTAGTCGAGCCCGTAGCCGGTCGACCCTCTCGCGTTGGGCACGAACACGGCGAAGCCCTCGAGCGTCAGGATCTGGATGAGCGGCATCGAGAACCAGGCGAAGTCCGGCCGCTCCTGGCTCTGCGGACCGCCGTGCACGTAGTAGACGAGCGGTCGCGGGCCGTCGAAGCCGAGCTCAGGCGAAGGGAGATAGAGCCGCGCCGAGATCCGAAGCCCGTCATGCGACTCGAACGAGGCGTCCTCTCCCGCCGAGAGCAGCTCCGGCGAAAGACCGAGCGCCCGCTCGCGCGTGAGACGCTCCGGGGCCGACGTTTCGTCCGCCGGCAGGACGTAGAGCTGCGTGGGGCTCGTCGCCGTGCAGAGCGCCGCCGCGAACCGGCCGCTGCCGTTGTCGTAGTGAAGGCCGTGCAGGACGCCCCCTGCCAGCTCTCCCTCGCCGACCAGGACGCGGTCGATCGTGAATGAGTGTGCTCCCCCGTCGAACGCGCCCGCGTACACCCACGAGCATCCGTCGATGTTGTACGTCACCGAGTAGCGGTCACCCTCGAGATGCCGGAGCCCCTCGAGCTCACCGACTCCCTCGTGGACGAGACCGGAGATCGAGACGGGCTGCACGACGCCTGGGGCGTCGAAGTCGAGGAACGCGAGCGAGCCCGTGTCCTCGAAGAGCGTCGTCGTCAGCAGGACCCCGGCACCGCCGACGGTCCCGTGCGCGTGGCGGAAGCCTGACAGCGGGTAATCGGAACCCGGGTCGCGCTCTTCGATGGGCGTCCCGTAGACCATCTGGCGCTGCCCGTCCTCGACCTCGTAAAGGACGACGTCGCCGTTCGTGTACCCGTCCACGAGGACGATGTGCGAGTGATCGGGAGACCAGGCCGCGACGTTTGATCCGTACGGGCTCTGCCAGAGGTACTCGGCGGCGCGATTTTCGAGGTCGACGCTGAAGGCGGTCATCATCGCCTCGTCACGGGATTCGACGGTGAAGAACGCCATGTCCGTCTCGTCGTCGACATGCAGGAGATGCGACCTTCCGGCTGCGAACACGTCCGTTGCGAGTTGCTCGGGAAAGCCGCCGTCGATCGCGATCAGGTGTGGGACGTAGTTCTCGTCTCCGTCCGCGTCGAGCATCACGAGGATCTCGCCGAGACGGGGGAGCACGTGGAAGAGGTGGCCGCCGACGAGCTCGGGGTTCTGGAGCGCGATCTGCGGCGGCAGGAGCGGCTCCGGAACGCCACCCGACGCATCCATGACATAGAGGCTCAGGTGCCCCGAGAGGTTCGACACGAAGTACAGGCGGTCGTCGTCGAGCTGAGGCTCGATGAAGAGGCGCGCTGAGAGGAGCGACTCGATCCGACCCGCTCTTCGCCCCGCAGTGTCCGGCGCAACGATCGCCACAGGCTCGCTCAGGAAGCTACCGCTTCCAGTACCGATTCGGGAATGTCGAAGTTCGCATAGACGTCCTGGACGTCCTCGGTGTCCTCGAGCCCTTCGACGAGATTCACGATTCGGCGCGCGGTCGGCTCGTCGGATACGGCAACCGTCGTCTTCGGGACCATCGCGAGCTCGACCGACTCGATGACGAAGCGGGCATCCTCGAACGCCCGCCGAACCGCCGAGAGCGCCTCGGGGGCGCTCGTGACCACGAAGCTCGAGCCGTCCAGCGCAACGTCGTCGGCACCTGCCTCCGCTGCGACGAGGACAACGGCGTCCTCGTCGGCGCCTTCCGCCGATACGAGGACGACTCCGCGGCGCACGAACTGCCACGCGACCGCTCCGGTCGTCCCGAGGTTGCCACCGTGCTTGGTGAACGCGTGCCGCACCTCGGACGCGGTGCGGTTGCGGTTGTCGGTGACCGCCTCGACGAGGACGGCGACGCCTTCGGGCCCATACCCCTCGTAGACGACCGTCTCGAAGCTCGCCGCGTCCGCCTCCGCTCCGGAGCCCTTCGCGATGGCGCGCTCGATGTTGTCCTTCGGCATCGAGTAGGAGCGCGCCTTCTCGATCGCATTCTGGAGCGCGAGGTTGCCCGCCGGGTCGGGCCCGCCTTCCTTCGCGGCGACGATGATCGCGCGCGAGAGCTTCGAGAAGAGCTGGCCGCGCTTCGAGTCGGCCGCTCCTTTCTTGTGCTTGATGGAGCTCCACTTGCTATGACCGGACACGACTCTCCTCCTCGACCAGCTCGACGAACAGCTCGTGCACGCGCAGGTCGTCCGTGAGCTCGGGATGGAACGACGCCAGTAGCAGCCGTCCGTCACGGACGAGCACGGGCTCGCCATCGAGCTCGCCGAGCACCTCGACATCGGGGCCGGCGCTCTTGATCCGAGGCGCACGGATGAAGACGCCTCGCAGCGGGATCTCGTCGTCCAAGAGATCGACGTCCGCCTCGAAGCTTTTCACCTGACGTCCGAACGCGTTGCGCTCGACAAGGATGTCGGCGAGGCCGAGGTGCTCGCGGTCGAGCAGGATCATCCCGGCGCACGTGCCGAGGATCGCTCCGTCGAACGTGCGGATCGCTTCGTCGATGCCGTACAGCGCGGCGAGCCGCATGATCGTCGTCGACTCCCCGCCTGGGATCACGAGGCCGTCGAGGCCGTCGAACTCTTCGGGCAGGCGAACCTCCACGACGTCGGACCCGAGCTTCCGCAGCACTCGGGCATGCTCCCTGAACGCGCCTTGCAAGGCGAGGACGCCGATGCGCAGCGACCTCTCCATGTGCGCTACCAGCCGCGTACTTCGAGCCGCTCGTCGTCGGCGAGCGAGCTCGACGAGATGCCCACCATCGGCTGCCCGAGGCCGGCCGAGACGTCGGCGAGGACCTTCGGGTCGTCGAAGTGCGTCGTCGCCTCGACGATCGCCTTCGCGCGGAGCTCGGGATCGCCGGACTTGAAGATCCCTGAGCCCACGAAGACGCCGTCGGCGCCGAGCTGCATGCACAGCGATGCGTCGGCCGGCGTCGCGATGCCACCCGCCGTGAACGTGACGACCGGGAGCCGGCCGTTCTCGGCCACCCAGCGAACGAGCTCGTATGGCGCACGGTGCTCCTTGGCGGCGGAGTACAGCTCATCCTCGCGCATTACCTGCAGGGCGCGGATCGCGCCGAAAACGGCCCGCATGTGCGTCACCGCGTTGACGATGTCGCCCGTGCCTGCCTCTCCCTTCGTGCGGATCATCGCCGCACCCTCGGAGATCCGGCGGAGCGCCTCGCCGAGGTTCGTCGCTCCGCAGACGAAGGGGACAGTAAAGGCCCATTTGTCGACATGGTGCTCGAGGTCTGCCGGCGTGAGCACCTCGGACTCGTCGATGTAGTCCACCTCGAGCGCCTCGAGGATCTGCGCCTCCGCGAAGTGGCCGATCCGGCACTTCGCCATGACCGGGATCGTGACCGCTTCCTGGATCTCGCGGATCTTCTCCGGATCGCTCATGCGGGCAACGCCGCCGTCGCGTCGGATGTCTGCGGGGACGCGCTCGAGCGCCATCACGGCACACGCGCCGGCGTCCTCCGCGATGCGCGCCTGCTCGGAGTCGACGACGTCCATGATGACGCCGCCCTTCAGCATCTCGGCGAGTCCCGTCTTGACCCGCAGCGTCCCGTACTCTGGCGGTTGGCCAGTCATGGGCGCAGTCTAGCCGTGCGCGACTTTCCAGAACCCCTGTGGATAGACGAGTCGCAGTTCACCGAAATTGCGACTTTCAACATGTGGAAATCACCTGGAAAAGGTCGTGTCCGTCCGCACGATGTGAGATAGGTAGTGCTTCCGGCGCGACTCCTCTCCCCGCAGGCGATCCGCCTGGCCCCGAAGTTGCGCCGAGCCAAGTGAGGGGCCCGCCCACCCGGGCCTCTCGCTTTGCCTTTGTGGTTGTAGGGGCGAGATATGTCTCGCCCCTACGGCTAGGGCTTGCTTGCGGCCGCCAGGACCGGCGACTCGGGCTGCGGGACGATGCGGATGTACGGCTTCGGCTCCTCCCACGAGCCGAAGAGCTCCTTCGCCTCGTCGTTCGAGACCGAGCCCGCAATGATCACGTCCTCGCCCTGCTTCCAGTTGACCGGCGTCGAGACCTTGTGAGTCGCCGTGAGCTGGAGCGAGTCGATGACCCTCAGCACCTCGTCGAAGTTGCGGCCCGTCGTCATCGGGTAGACGAGGATCAGCTTGACCTTCTTGTCGGGACCGATGACGAAGACGTTGCGGACGGTCTGGTTGTCCGCAGGAGTTCGCGCCTTCGGGTCACCTTCGACGTCGGCAGGAAGCATCCCGTAGAGCTTCGAGACGGCGAAGTCGGCGTCGCCGATGATCGGGTAGTTCGGAGCCGCGCCCTGCGTCTCCTCGATGTCCCTCGCCCACGCCTCGTGATCGCTTGTCGTGTCGACCGAGATGCCGATCACCTTCACGTTGCGCCGTTCGAACTCGGGCTTGATCTGAGCCATGTACCCGAGCTCCGTCGTGCAGACGGGCGTGAAGTCCTTCGGGTGCGAGAAGAGGACGGCCCACGAGTCGCCGATCCACTCGTGGAAGCCGATCGGCCCGTCCGTGGTCTCGGCGGTGAAGTCCGGTGCGGTGTCGTTGATCGTGAGCGTCATCTATCGCCTCCTCCGGGGCGATTGCCCCGTTCACGCGCGAAAGACCCCTCGCGCTCGTATCACGCTGCGTACGAGACGTCAGAACGAACGTCCGTCCTTCATTGTTTCACGACCCGGGCTCACGCCCTCATCGCGTGCGGAACGAGCGGGACGAGAGCGTCTGGTTGCCGCTGCGCTCGATCGCGAGCACCTCCCAGTCATACGCCGTTCGAGGCTCGAGGAACCCGTTCGGCAATACGATGCTCGTCACTGTTCGTGGGACATGGATGCTGAGCCCGAGCTTCCCGATCATGTGCGGGTGCGGCTTCGTGTCCTTCTCGACGATGAGCTGGTAGGCGATGATCTTGACCGGCGCGCCCGTGATCGTCTCCGTGACGGGCTGCCAGCGAGCGACGACGCCGCGCACGGGAACCGTCGCATCTTCTGCCGGCGAGACGAGCTTGGGGCCGGTCGGAATGTCGTGCGTGAGCAACGCAGCACCCGACGTTCGCCCGGTGCTCTTGCCGTTCTCCTGTGTTGGACCGCTGATCGTGTAGTTGCCCTCCGGCAGCTTCGTCAGCATCTGGGCGATCGGCACGTCGGCGTTCGTGGGTTCGACGGTCTCGAAGAACAGCTCCGTGAGGCCGAGCCTGGCGAGCGAGCCGCGTCCCTCGAACGAGAGCACCTCGCCGCCCGGCCCGCGCACGTCGAGCTTCCGCCAGCCCTCGCTGTCGATGAACCCTTGAAAGCCGGTGTCCCGGTCGGTCGCGTTGTGCTCGATGTTGAGCTTCGCCTCCTTGAGCGGCACCACGGTGGCCGACACCGCCTCGCGGTCGCGGGCGACTGCGACTGCAGCCACCGAGACCAGGGCCGCCGAGAGGACGATCGCGAGCGTGAATCCGAAGCGTCTCATGGGCTACCTCCGTCCGAGTCTGAGCCTGTTCGTCGCCCAGGTTAGGTCGATCAGATGAGCGCCCAATGAGAAGGGATCAGCCGGCCGGCCCTCGAAGCGGCGGGTCGTGATCCGGATCGACTTCCAGTTACTCGCAGCCCGTCCGGATGCCGGTCGGGACGATGGTGGTGCGCTTGCCGAACTTCACCAGGAGGCGAACGCACATGGATGAGGCGTCGAGGTAGAAGCCGCCTGCGTTCGCGAACCAGCGCGCGCGGGAGTCCGAGCACGCCTCGAAAACGACGGCGGTTTGCCCACCGCGCGCGCTCCCACACGCGATCGCAACCTTGGGCCCGCTGTCCAACGCGGCATATGCTCCTCCCGTCAATCGAGGGAAGGAGCAGGCATGTTGGGAGGCAAGGATGCGGCGGCAACGCTGGCCGTGAGCGATCTGGAGAGGGCACGCGACTTCTACGAGAACACGCTGGGGCTGGCGCCGCTGCAGGAGGTTCCGGGCGCGATGCTCTACAAGAGTGGCGGCTCGACCGTTCTCGTCTATCCGTCCGAGTATGCAGGGACGAACCGGGCCACCGCAGCCTCGTGGGCTGTCGGCGACGACTTCGACGCGATCGTCCAGGACCTGAAGACAAAAGGCGTCACCTTCGAGCAGTACGACTTGCCGGAGACGACGCGCGAGGGCGATGTTCACATTACCGGCGGCTTCAAGGCAGTCTGGCTCAAGGACCCCGACGGCAACATCCTCAACTTGATCAACATGTAGCGCGGAGCGCGCCTGCGATCGGGCCCGCCTGGACGCGAACATCTCTGCTGATCGGCAGTCACGCGAGCGCTCGCTCGATCGCGGCGCGTTCGGTCGGCCGGTCGTGGGTCGGGAGCACGAGCTCCACCGGCGCTCGTGCAGCGGCCGCAGGCCGTCGACGACTCACTCCCGCGTCACGCCTTGGCGCACCGTATGGCCGGGATCTCGAGACCCACTTCGGCGGTCTCGGGCAGAGGCGTGAAGACCGGCACGCCGAGCGTCTCGACGAGGCACACATGTCACGCGCGGGCCGGAATGGCGGTTTGCCCGAGCGCACGCCCGCGCGCGTCGGGATGCCGCAACCTGGCAGACGGCGTGCAGCAGGCCCTCGACCGGGAGCCGCGGGACTTCGCCGACTACGCGCGAAACGCCGCTGCCACGGGCGTCTGGACTCCAGCACTCGCACGCGTCTAGCGCATCCGGTAGGGGCCGGGCCTACCCGGCCCCTACCGACACGTTGCGCAGGCGGCCAGGCGCTGTGGGCAGCGAGTCTGCTCTCTCGTCGAGCGGAACGTCTGGGCGAAGGACACGCGACGCAGCGGGCGAAGGACGCCCCCTACATGGGGTGGCGATCCGGCGAGGTGTGGTTCGACGCGGACGTGCTCTGGTTCCGCGAGCAGCCACGGAGCCTCGGGGCGCTCGCGGTCGCTGGAGGTGCGATCGCGCTGCCGCGCTTCGACACGGGTCTCGAGGCCTCCCGACGCCGGAGGTTTGCCGCCGAAACCGAGCGAAAGCGCAGGTTCGCCACGCGGACGGCGCCTGCCATCGCGGTCGTCGTCGGGTCAAGCGTCGTGCTCCCCGTGTCGGCGCTCCGACTGCGAGGCGTGGCGCAGGACGCTCTGCCACTGCCTGAAGACCCCCCGAGCCTGACCTTCGGGCTCGAGTCCCCGCTCCAGCTACGCGACCCGAGACCCGAGACGCGGACGGACCCGAGCACGGCGGATCCGCCTCGCATCGCGTGGCGCACGGCCTCGTCGGATGGCCTGCCATACGCCGGCCATCTGCACGATGCCACCCAGCTCCCGGTCGAGGGTCCCGACTGGGTCACGTGGAACCCGAACACCGACTCCCGCCCCAACCTGCCCGGAAGGCTTTACGGGCACGAGCGCACGATCCGGACGATCATCGAGGTGCTCGCCGCGTACCGAAGGACGCATCCAAAGGCACCGCTGGTCGTCGTCGGCGACATCAGCTTCCGTAACGGCGGGGTCATGGATCAGCACGTCTCGCACCAGAACGGGCTCGACGTGGATTTCTACTACCCGCGCCGCGACGGATGGCTACAGGCGCCGACTTCCACGCCGCAGATCGACCGTCGCCTCTCGCAGCACCTGCTCGACGGCTTCGTCGCAGCGGGCGCGAGCAAGATCTTCGTCGGCTACGCGACCGACCTACACGGCCCGGGCGAGGTCGTCATTCCGTATCCGAACCACGAGAACCACATGCACGTCCGCTTCCGGAACCCGAGCTGACGGCTCGAGGAGGCTCTCGGACGTCGGCGGTGGGCGCCCTGCGCGGCGGGCGAGGGGCGCGGAGGCACTCGAGACCTACGCGGTCGTCGGTGTGCTGGTCTCGCCGTAGCTGTAGCCGCCCTGCTGCTTGGTCGTCAGGCCCAGAAAGATTGCGGCGACTCCGATGACCACGAAAGGCAGCCAGAAGTGCGTGCCGTCGTCGGCGAAGCCGAAGAGCCACGGCGAGACCGCGAGCAGTGCGCCGGCGACGACGTCGATGACGTTGTGGACGGCCATCGGCGCGACCCTCCAGACGCCGAGCTCGTAGTTCGTGAGCAGGCTGTAGGCGATCAGCCCAATGCCGAGAACGATCGAGATGGCCGTCGCGGCGTTCGCGTCGGAGTACTGGAAGATCCAGGGCCCTGCGATCAGGACGGCGGCGACGATGTAGTCGAGCGGGGCATGGAGCTTGGTCGGAATGAAGCGCATGGGAGGCTCCTTTGGCTCAGATGCTGTCGGCGCTGATTCGCCGCAGAACTGCCTTCCGGTTCGCTCGAAGCAGGCGTCCGGCGAAAGGTTGGAATGGGCCCCGCCTGGACTCGAACACACGGGTACCTACCGTTTGAGCGCGCACGAGCCCACTCCGGCCACGGTTCGGAGCAGGGTGGCTATCAGGGTGCAGGGGTGAGGCCGTGGCGACCCATCGCTGCTGCGACCGCTGCGAGGTCGGGCGGCCCGCCGCGGGCCGCGTCGAGGATGGCCGCTACCTCACGGAAGAAGTCAGGGCCGAGAATGCCGGGGGTGACGATGGCGAGCGCCCTGGCGTCGACATCGCGGGTGTTGTCGAAATGGTGGACGGTGCCGCGGGAGATGAGGAGCGCCTCGCCGGGGCCTATGTCGGTCGGCGTGCCATCGAGCGTCCAGGTCAGGACGCCCTCAAGCCCGTAGATCGTCTCCTCGTAGCCGTCGTGGCTGTGCGCAACTGGCACCCTCGCGCCGGCTGGCACATCGAACTCGAACACCGCAACCGAACCTGCCGACTGCTCGCCCTCAACGAGGAACCGGATCACAACCTCCCCCACTTTGATCTCCTCAGGCGTGTTTGTGGTCATGCAACTCCTCCTCGCGCCGGGGTGGGAAACCCGAGCTGACGATATAGGGCTCCTAGCCACGGACTGCCTCCCCGTAGTCGAGTTCCGGCCACCCGAGAGCACGTGCTCTCGTCGAGCGCTCTACGCCCGCGGCGACCGCGTGCGCCCGTGAGCCAGTGGACGACGTCGTCGATGCGCGCGACCGCCTGGGCGACGTACTAGGCGTTCACTTGATTTCTCGTTGCAATCAGCGCAGGCTCGCACCGCACCTACTGGGCCGGGGTCGGCACGTCCTTCCTTCCGCGGCTGAAGCCATCCGGCCGAGGAAGGGAGTTCTCAATGACGTCTCTGACAAGGGGTCGCGCCCGCACACTCGCGTTCGTCTCGCTGCTCTCGGTGAGCGCGATCGCCGTAGCGGTCGGCGGCGCGGCGAGCGCCTCTACGGCATCGCGCTCACTCATCCAGATCCACGAGCAAGGGAAGGCCGGGAGCCAAGCCGGTGTCACCGGTTCCATCCGCGGAAAAGGTCACCATTGAGGTCAAGACGAGCCCGTTCGGCCCCGGTGGCCCACGGTCATCTACCCCAGTCCAGATAGGACGAGGATGGTGAACGGCCAAGAGCAGACGCCGTTTGTGAGCCGCGACCGGCATCTACGAAGGATGGAAAGGTGGCGGCAACTGGGCTTCGATCTTGTGGGGCTACGGAACTGCCCAGCCGTACAGCGTCGACTGGGACGGGTACATCACTTCGTGACAGCTCAGCCTGAGCAACGCTAGTCGCGCTCGAGTCGGCTGAGGTCGCCGAACCGTCGCTAGTTGACCCATTTGTGTCCTGTACGGCAAGGCTGCCCGCCCGTACCGTCGATGCATGACTCGCGAGAAGCGCGAATTCCTCCGCAAGCAGATCGACGCTCTTATTCGCGAGCGCCTGGGGAATATGTCTCGGAACGGCCCTCGTCCGAGAGGCCACGTCCCGAAGCCACGGAAGGTGAAGTCGTGATCGGCCCCGGCCTGACGTAGCCCGCGGCTACTCGTCTTCGAGTCGGCTGAGATCGCCGACGATCCACTCGCCGTCGTCGACCAGATCCCGACGCGTGGCGGCCACCGAATAGACCCAAACGTGTCCTTTCGGACGAGGCGAGGGCGGACACGCTTTCAGGGTCAACAAGCGCAACAGGGGGAGGTACTACATGTCTGAACCTCTAACCCGCTGGCACAAGCCGACGAGGCGCAAGCAGTGGCTCATCGCGATCGGCACCTTGGTGCTCGTCTTCTCGGGCATCGGCGCACTTTCAGGTGGCACCAATGACACGGCGCCCGCTGCCACGGCAGCCGTCGCCACAGAGACGACCGAGGAGGCCCTGGAGACCGAGCAGGATGCCGAGGCCGTGGTCGAGGAGGAGGCTTCAGCCGAGACCGCCGGTCAGGAAAATGCCCGGCGCCGCGCCGAGAGCTACCTCGATTACAGCGCCTTCTCCCGCTCCGGCCTCATCGAGCAGTGGAGTTCGAGGGCTACACCGCGCAGCAGGCGGTGTACGGCGTGAACCAGACCGGTCTATAGACGGCCGCTGTGAGTGCCCGCCGTCGTCCGGCGGGCTTCTCGGATCCGCAAGGCTCCCTGCCACGGTGTGCCGGGCTCGATGAGCTCGTGGCAGCGAACGCACCTGACGTTTCCGGTCTGGACGACCGGGTCGAGCTCCCGCGCATCGCCTTGTGAGCCTGGCCGTAGTACTGCGACGGGTAAGGGCGATTCTTCCGAGTCGGCATTGCCCTATCGCCCTCGACGAGAAGGGCCAGACTCGACCACGCCTCTACGCTCAGACGCGGGCTATCTCCGGCTGGATCATCAGGCTGACGTCCGCGAGTTCGACGAGCGGTGCCTCCTCGACCTGGTAGGCGTCCGGGATCGACCGGGCGAGGTCGGTCTTCCGGAAGTCCATCAGCGCCTTCTCCGACTCCCAGACGTAGACGGCGCCAAACTCCCCGCTCTCACGGAAGCGCAGGTAGATCTTCTCCACGAGGCCCGGCACGTTGCGGTACTGGTCGGCCCGTTTCTCGAACTTTGCCTGGACGGCGTCGTCGGAGAGCCTCGACTTGAAGCGAACGAGCGAGACGATCACTCACATCACCTCCGATCGATTCACCCAGCATGTTGCGCTCTCGTCCGCGCCGGGGCAAGTCATCCCGGAAGGGCAACCGCATAGCCGGCGGCGCGGGGAGAGAAAGGTAACGGCGGGGGTGGAGCGCCGGCGGACTCAGGACAAAGCCGTGGCGCTTCAACCAAGCGGAACGCTGTCCGAGGCTCTTAACCGCCATCCGACCCGGAGCTTGATTTTCAGCACGCCAGCAACACCGGAAAGACGAGTGACCCTCCACGTTCCCAAGGTCTGCACACCGCCCTTCAGTACGTAGCCGAGATCCTGTTTCGGCATTGGCCCAGGGATGCAGACGAGTCCGGTTGGTCGCTTCTGACAGAGCTGGTACCTCACGCCCTTGAACGAGGCAGGTGACCACCCGACGATCGTGAGCAGGTCGCCCGCGTCGGCAGATGCCGCTTCCGTTCCCGGCGGCCTCTGGATGACCAAGCCCCACGGCGATCGAGTGCGTCCGTTGTCTCCGGCGAGCGACCCATGCGACAAGGGCGCCAGAACTCCGACGAGCGAAAGCTGAGCAAGGATCAGGATCAGCCTGAACCCCACGAAGTGATGGTGGCGCACGCCCGGCGCCCGCGTCAACCGATCTCGCTATCTCGAGCATGTCGCCGCTCAGCGGACTCGGGGAACCTCGCCGAGTTGGCGACGGATCCGACCCGTCACCTTCAGGTCAGTCCAGTTCGCACAGCGAAGCGATGTCGAACGTCGATCAGGCTCTCACGTGAAGACGCAGTCGCGCACTCCCCGTCTCGCGGCGAGCGATTGGGCGCAAGCGCGATCAGAGCTGCGACTGCGCGGCCCCACTCGTCGCGGAAGACCTGCTCTAGGACTGCTACCCGTCCTTCAACGGCCGGATCTCCACCGCTCCGCCCAGCCGGGCAGCCGGGATCCGCGACGCGAGTTCGATCGCCGCATCGAGGTCGTCGGCCTCGTAGAAGAGGTAGCCGCCGAGCGCTTCCTTGACGGAGACGAAGGGCGCATCGGTGGTCAGGGTGTTGTTCTCCTGCACCCGCACGGTCGTGGCCTTCACGGGGTGCTGCAACCACTCGCCTGGGGTGACACCAGGAGTCTCGTTGACCGCCTGGTAGCCGGCGAAAACCGCCTGCTGCTCATCCTGCGAAAGGCGATCCCACTCCTCGGACGGCGGTACCGGGGTGTCGCCGTACTGAATCAACAGCATGTATTTCATAGCGTCCTCCTTCGATGGAACCTTTCGCCTCCAAGACGAACGGCGGAAGGAGAAGAGGACACCTCCGAGAGGTGTGCCGCAAACCCCTTATTCATGCCGAAAGTGTGACGTTCCACCCCCTCCCCTCACGAGGTGCTCGGGCGTTGGGGGCCTGACCCGATCGGGCCTAGCCGCAGGCTTCCTCACGCGCGCGCGCGCGCACGCGTACGAGGAAGGCGTTGAGGGCTTACCCGACCCCCGTGAACGCATTAGTCGGGTCGGGCCCTGAGATGCGGGCCCTGGGAACGGGCACGGGGTAGCGTTGGCGCCGTGGCTGATCGGACGAAGTTGGAGTGCACTCAGCTCAATCGGGCCTCAGACCAACGGCGGCGGCTGGGATGGTGACCGCGGAGGAGATCGCGGGGTTCACGGTGTTCGCGACTCTCGACCCGACCGACTGCAAGCGGCTCAGTCGCGTCGCTGCCGACATCAGCCTCGGGTCCGGGGAGTATGCGGTTCACGAGGGAGACGAGCCGGGGCTCCTCGGCCTGCTCGAAGGGCACATCGAGGTGGTCAAGATCGTCGACGGAGTTGAGCGAGTGATCGGCGAGCGGCGTCCCGGCGACCTGATCGGGGAGATCTCGATCACGCTCGGAACGCCCCAACCCGCTGGCTTCCGGGCCATTGAGGCGTCGCGGGTCTTCCGCATCGAACCGCACGACTACCACGCCGTCGCGGCTGTCGCGCCGGAGGTCGGAACGCACGTGGGACGACTTGCGAGCAATCGGCTCAGCGGCCCTCGCGGTCTCCAGAGTCTCATCTCCGAGTCGGCTCCCTATCGCGCACTCGTCCTGGGCCACCGATGGGACCGCGCGTGTGCGGAGCTGCGGCACTTCCTCGACCGCAACCAGGTCCGGTTCAGGTGGCTGCAACCCGACGTGCACGACGACGCAATCCAGTGGTCTGGGGACTTGCCGGCCGACGGTGACTACCCCGCCATACGCCTGATCGATGGCGAGACCGTCGTCCGCCCCCAACTACGCCGCGTAGCCGAGCTGCTCGGCATCGCGACCCAGCCAGCCGCCGGGGAGTACGACACGGTAATCGTCGGCGCAGGTCCGGCTGGCCTGGCAGCCGCCGTGTACGGCGCGTCGGAAGGCCTCCGAACGATCGTGGTGGAACGGGAGGCGCCGGGAGGGCAGGCAGGCACGTCGTCGCGGATCGAGAACTACCTCGGCTTCCCCTCGGGGGTGTCGGGCGACGAGCTCGCGAGCCGGGCGCTCCAGCAAGCACGCAGACTTGGCGCCGAGATCGTCGTCACCCGGTCGATCGCGCAAGTCGATGCGGCGACGCGAGAGATGCACCTCGACGGCGGCGACCTCCTGAATGCGCGGACCATCATCCTCGCCTGCGGTGTCTCCTGGCGGCAGCTCGAGATCGAGGGGTTCGACAGGCTGGCCGGAAAGGGAATCTCCTACGGTGCGGCACGCAGCGAGGCCGCGAACACCCACGGCCTAGACATCCACATCGTTGGAGCCGGCAACTCGGCGGGTCAGGCCGCGATGTTCTTCTCGGCCCATGCACGGAGCGTGACCATCCTCTACCGCGGAGCGACACTGGGAAAGAGCATGTCCCGCTACCTGGTGGACCAGCTCGCCACCCGGTCGAACATCCACGTCCTCTATCACAGCGAAGTCGCGTCCGCGCACGGCGACACCTCCCTCGAGGCGATCGAGGTCGTCAACAACGCGACACAGGAGAGGGCCCGCCTCGAGTCCGGAGGACTCTTCATCTTCATCGGGGCGGACGCCGAGACGGGGTGGCTCCCGCCCGAGATCGCACTCGATCGGAATGGCTACGTCCTCACCGGCCCAGATGTCCGAGCCGCGGCGCGGTGGCAGCTCGACCGCGACCCGTTCCTGCTCGAAACGAGCGTGCCCGGCATCTTCGCGTGCGGCGACGTTCGCTTGAGTCCCGTGAAGCGCGTCGCGGCTGCTGTCGGCGAGGGGAGCATGGCGATCGCCCTCGTGCACCAATACATCAGGGACGCCGACGCTCGCCTAGCGCCGTCACGCTGAACGACAACCTATGAGCATCCGTCGAGTCGGTGGCTTCCGAACAGCGACGAATCGATGTTCGGGGGTGACGCGGTACCGATGCCAGATCCCGGCTGACCCTCGACTAACGAAGTAGGAGGTCACGTCAAGGTGCACCCTCCCCCTCGCGAGCGCTCGTATGCTGGGCCGGGGTGTGCGCGGCGCGTGACTCCCTGAGTCCGGCGCGCACGCGTAAGAGAAAGGTGCACCGACCCCACCACCCAACCCCTGAACGTCTTTCTCGGGGCGAGGCCTGTAGCGAGCGCCCCAGGGTCGGGGCATTGCTGGCCGCATCCGGTCAGAGAGCATCCGGACGCGAGCGCACGGGCAGGGGCGGCGGCAGCACAGAGACATGCGCATGATCTGCGAGTGACCTTGCGCTTTCCGGGGAGGCTGTCCCCCAAGAAGACCGCATCCGTTCTCCGCCTCGTCTTCGGCCCTCGTCAATTGCGTCGTGTCGGGCTTGCCTTTGCAGCATTTTGCGCGGCCGAGTGGGCGATTTGGATCGCGATCGTCGTCTTTGCGTTCGAGCGAAGCGGCACGACGACCGCCAGCCTCATCGCAGTGGCCCTGCTCGTGCCGGCGACGGTGTTCGCTCCCTTCGGCTCGGTTCTTGGCGACCGCTACCGACCGGGGCGGGTCCTCCTTGGGGCGTACACGGTGCAGGCGATTGGTATGGGTGTCGTGGGCGGCGTCTTGCTCATGGAGGGATCCCCTCCACTCGCATACGTGGCATTCGCCTCCGTGGTTGCAGCAATGACGGTGACTCGACCGACGATGAGCGCACTCACTCCGGCGCTAGCACGGAGGCCAGAGGAATTGACGGCAATCAACGCCGTCTCGAGTTGGCTGGAAAGCATGAGCATCTTTGTCGCTCCAGCGCTAGCCGGCGTCCTCCTCGCCGTCTCGAGTCCGGGGGTCGTCTTCCTCGTTATGGGCTTTGTCGTGGCCGTGGGCGCTGCACTCGTAGCTCGCGTCCCTGGGCCTAGGCCGGCGGGACAGGGCGAAATCCGTGTGGCTGCCTACAGGGAGATCGCCAGAGCGATGAGTGCGGTGCGTCGAGAACCCTCCACACGCGTCCTTGTCGCTCTCCTGGCCGCCGACTTCTTTGCTCTCGGCGCCCTCGAGGTCCTCTATGCACCGATCGCGATAGACGTGCTCGGGCAAGACTCGTCCTGGGCCGGATACCTGAACGCGGCCTTTGGGGCTGGAGCGGCACTCGCGATCGTCGTAACCGCAGGGCTCGTGGGTCGAGCGCGGCTGATGCCGAGCGTGCTGCTCGGGCTCAGTCTGTATGCGGGCGCGTTCCTCGTCCTCGCCGCGTACCAAACTCTGCCGCTCACCGTTGTTCTGTTGATGTTCGCCGGTCTCGGGCGCTCCATCCTCGGCGTCGGAACTCGGACGCTTCTTCAGCGTGTCGCTCCACCAGACATGCTCTCGCGCGTCTTCGGTGTCGTAGAGGCGATCTCGATGGGCGCGCTCGCACTGGGCTCGCTCGCCGTGGCAGTCCTCGTTGCCATCGGCGGAGTGCCGCTCGCCCTGATCGGGATCGGCTGTGTGGTCCCGCTCGCGGTGCTCGCCGGGGGCAAGTCGTTGTTCGATGTTGACCGTCGGGCAGATGTCCCCGTCGTCGAGATCGGCTTACTCCGTTCGCTGGAAATATTCGCGCCGTTGCCGGCAGACAAGCTCGAGGCGCTGGCTCGGGCGCTCGAGCAAAGAGAGACGCACGCCGGAGACACCATCTTCCGTGAAGGAGACGCTGGTGACCGCTTCTATGTGATAGCCGTGGGTGAGGTCGCCGTGAGTTCGAATGGCACGGCACTTCGAACGCTCCAGCGCGGGGACAGCTTTGGCGAGATCGCACTCCTGCACGCTGTACCCCGGACAGCGACCTGCACGGCCAGCACCGATGGAGCGCTGTTCAGCCTCAGCCGCGACCACTTCCTCGGCGCGTTGAGCGGTCACCCGGGCTCGGCCGATGGCGAGCAACAACTGGCAACGGCTCGACTGCAGTCGAGCGGGTAGCCCACAGGCCAGCACGCGCTTCCGACTCCGGCGTGGTGGCTCGCGGACTAGCCGCCGCAGTGCCCATCGCCACCGCTTCTCGCCGCCTCAGTTCAGCCCGCCCGCCTCGAGCTCCGCGCGCTCCTCGATCCGCAGATCACTCGTCCAGCGGCTCCGGGCTATTCAGAACGCCTGCCGGTTCGCGGGCTGCATGAATGCGCCGATGATCCACAGCAGCGGGAAGAAGATCCCCAGGAGTCACGAGGTAGTCGCCGACCGCGTGAACGTCGCTGACTTTGTGGAATCTCGAGGCTAACTAGTGACAAAGATTGCATAGACAGTCGACATCGAGAGTGGGATGATGTTGGTCAGATCAGGACTCGCCTGTTCGGGAGCGAGGCATGTCGTCTGGGATACCCAGGTGTGAGATCTCGGCCGGACCGCTGGGGCTCGTTAGCCATGGCGGTTGGCGCACGATCGGGGTAATCGAGCCAGGGCGTCGGCGCCTACGACCTCGGGGCGTTGCTGCCAGCGGCACCGGGGCACGCCCGAAGCTGAAATCGCCTCGACGCGATCCTTCCTCCAGGCGTCTACTCATTCCATGAGGAGAGGGGAGCCGAGCATGTCATCTGGCCATGCCGAAGAACGTGTGAAACGGACCACTCGCTGCCGGGCGATCGTGGCGCTCGCCGCGGCCGTATGCGTCGCCACTGTGATGGTCGGGGGCACGACACCCTCTGTTGCCGCTGAGCAGGGGAGCGTGCCGTTCATCGACGGGCGCGTGGTTGCGGTCGGCATTCCCGGCGCGTCGGCGCTCTCCCCGGTGGGCAGGTTCCTCCCCGGCAGCCCAATTAACTCGAATCCGGAGCTGGCGGCTTTGACGCAGCCGGGTCGGGTCCTCGATCCGACCCGCATCGTGGTCGGGAGCCGCTCGAATTTCGGGGCGCCGGAGGCGAACGCCGATCAGTTTGCGGGCTCGTTTCTGTCGATCGACCCGCACGGTTCCGAGCTGGCCGTGCCGCCCACCTTCGCCAGTGCGGGGAATCAAGCTTCTGCGCTGGGCGGCGCCGTCCAGATGTACAGCGCCCAGAGCCAGAACTGGCTCAACGGCATCTACAACCCGGCCGCCGTAACGGCGGGCCAGCCGGGCGTCGCCAACCCGCTCGGCATGTCCATCAACAACGCCTTCGGCCGCCTGTGGCCCGCCAACGCCCCCTACGGGCTCGAGGGGCCGGGGTCGTCGTCGATCACCGACCCGGACGGCCGCCCGCTCAAGGGTGCGCCGAACCCGAGAACAGGCGGCGTCTACTTCGGCGACCTAACCGGCCGGCTCCCGGCGCAGGTCATCCCCGGTGCGCTCTCTCAGGCGGCAGTCGGCACGGCCTTGCTCGGCCGATCGCCAGACGGCACCGGTCGCGCCGTCTTCGCCGTGGTCGTGGCAGACGGCAGCATCGTCCAAGAGCACACGGAGAAGGCGCTCGACGGCCTCTCCCCGCCCGCCACGGTGCAGGCGCTCGCGAACCGGTCCTGGCCAGACGACGACGCGGGCCATCCAGAGCGTCGCGTCCTCCCGCGACTTGGCGCGATCGTGAACTATGCACCTCGCTTCATCCTCTACGTGAGCCAGCCGTTCGACGATTCGATCAAGGCCATCGACGTGAGCACCGGCGGCCCGACGGGCAACGAGGTCTTCATGCCCGGTGCCACGCGTGTCATTCGATCGTCGGCCTTGGACCAGCCGCTCGACCTGGCTCCGGTGCAGATCGAAACCGCGCACCCCGACCATGCCAGCAACACGACGATGCAACCGAACACAGACTTCTATGTCTGCAACCGTGGGAACAGCACGATCGTCCGCATGCGCCAGGACGGCGCCGTCGTCGCGGTGCGCGAGGTGCGAGCCGCCCACCGCTCCCTCGGGCAGGCGCGTCTGAACGGGATCGCGACGTCTTCCGACGGCTCGAGGATCTGGGTGACGTACGTGGGCAAGCTGCCCGGTTCGAGCGACCGCAATGGCGGGGTCCTCGAACTACCCGCCTTCTAGATCAAGCACCGCCCAGGTCCGTTGTGTCCACTGATACGAATCTAGGGAGGGACCGCTTCTCGACCGAGGCGGGCGTGCAGCTCGGCCGCATGGTCGCGCGCTACGGCCTCAATCACGCCTACAAGTCGACCGGCTGACTATTCAGAAGCGAGGGCGTGGCTTTGTTGCACGCCCGTCGCCTTCAGTTCACCCGCCCGCCTCGAGCTCGCGCTCCTCGATCCGCCGGTAGCTCGCAGTCTTACGCTTCGCCCCCAAGGTGGCTCGCGGAGACAAGGTCACCTGCTCGGCACTCGCGGGGAGAGCTCTGGCTTGTCACCCGTTGGAGGCTGTGCCGGGCTTTCCGACGCGCTTAACGTCCGCCGTATCGGGCCCGGATCAAAGGGAGAAGCCATCCAGATCGTCCAGAAATCCGATCGCCACCTCGGAGAATCTCTACGGGTGCTCGACGTGCCCCGCGCGCTCGGGACGCGGCACATCGACCTCCCGCTCGCCTGGGCACGAACGCACGAGGACGTCGTCGTCGCGTTCGACCTCTTCAGCGAGGGAAACTGGCAGGTGCACCTCGTCACCACCGACGGTGAAGTGCTGCTCGCATTTCCCTGGCACGATCACGCGGACCGCATCCTGCTCCGGCCCTACAGCGCCGAGCTTCCAATCCAAGCCGACGAAGCTGCCTGGGAGGCACGGGCGGAGGGATGGTGGGCCTGGGTGAAGGCGGACGGCCCGCACGTCTGTATCGCGGAGTGCGACGGTGACGCGATCGATCGCATCCGGCGCGTCCACAAGCTTGAACATCGCAGTCCCGGCCTCATAGCCGTCGGCAACGTCGAATTCAGCTGGAATCGCGTCCCGCGTGTCGCTTACGACCGAGCCTGGCAAGACGCGATCGACACCTGCAACGCCGGGCGGCCCTCTCCTGTTGGCGAGTGGATCTCGGAGGCACCCGACGATCGTAGGCTGCGCCTCGTCTTCTGAACTGCCTCTGCGCTAATTCACGCCTCGAGCTCCCGCTTCTCGATCCGCAGGTCGCTCGCGGCCCGGAGCGCAACGGCTAAGTCAGTCACCCTGAGTCCCAAGGCTTGCGGCGTGGCCACCACGCGGGGACTGCGCGGCGATATGTCTCGTACTGGTCCCCGAACTGACGGCGCAGGGTCGGTTCCTCGTACCAGTGGACGAACGCAGCTACGGCGACACCAAACAGTGCCGTGTACAGAAGCAGGATCGGCTGGCCAAGCACCAGCGCTTGCCCGCCGATGATCGCCGCGACGGCGAGATACATGGGGTTTCGCACGTACCGGTAGAGCCCACCGACGACGAGGCGCTCGGTGGGAGCGACCGGCGCGGGGGTACCGAGGCCTTCGAGGACGAAGCGCACAAACGCGTCTAGTAATACGACAACGCCGCCCACGAGCATGGCCCAACCTGCCACCTGAAGCGGGATCAACGCATAACGCTCCTGCACCTGCCAGTGCGTGAGCCACCAGGGGACCACGCCCGCGACGACACCCGGCGCCAATACGAGAAACACCAAACTGCCGAGTGCGGCCCTCGCCTTTCGCACAACAGCATTCTGATTCGAGTGGCTTAGCCGACTCGACCTTGTGGTTGCTGCGGTGCTCGCTCAAGGGCCGTGCCTCGGTCGCACAGCCTTCGAGTGGCGTTCTCTACTAGGTCTGGTCTTCGGCCCGCCGAGACTCGTCGAACCATCACAGCGCGGCCTTCTCGTACTTCGGTGACCCGCGCTTTGCGTAGAGATCGACTAGCTGCAGCTTCCTCGAGCGGCAGGTTCGGAAGCTCGTAGGCGGCGTCCTCGACCCTCCACAGGGCTCGACGCTTGACTGCCAAGCGGAAGTGGATACGAGCGTGGGTCATATGGCGACGGTTGACCCATCAGCACCGAGGGAGCACCATTCATTTGGAGGAACTCGTGGCACGCTCGCTGGCAGTAGCTGCGGCGATCGCCGTCTCGCTCCTCGCGGTCTCGGGAGCGGGCGGCGCGCACGCGCAAACGCCGAAGCGCGGCGGCACGGTTGTCGTTGGCGGCCTCACGGGCGACGAGCCCGCATGTTTCGGCTGGGAGGCTCGCTGCCGAACTCCTGTTCTCTGGCTGAACCGCGTTCTCGCCGAGCCGTTCGTGTGGGGACCAGATGGCCCGAGGTTGCACGTCGTCTCGGGCTTCGCGCTGTCCAAGCCCCCCTTCACCGTCAAGAACCCCTTCACCGTCACGTTCCAAATTCGCCGAGAGGCTCGCTGGAGCGACGGGGCGCCCATCGTCGCGCGGGACTTCCTCTTCGCCTACAGGACGTCGCTGAAGTACATCCCTCCAGACGACCTCGACTGGCCCGGGAACACGATCCGCCGCGTGCGGGCGATCGACGCGAAGACGGTCCGGTTCGTGTTCCGGAGGCCACTCGGCAACTGGCGGCTCGCGCTCAATCGGCTTCGGCCCCTGCCGTCGCACGTCCTCTCCGGTCACGATCTCGCAAGCGTCTGGAAAGAGGGGATCGACGATCCGAACACGGGGAGGCCGATCGCCAGCGGGCCGTTCTTGATCGGGCGCTGGGAGCGAGGCAGGCAGATCACGCTCGTTCGCAATCCGCGCTACTGGGGACTACACACCGCCCATGTCGAGCGCGTCGTCCTGCGTTTCCTCACGCGAGATGAGCGTGACGAGGCTCTCCGCTCGGGCGAGGTCGACGTAGCGCCAACGACAGCGACCGACTTTCTGCGCGACCCGCGCTACAGGGTCCGCACGGTAGCCCTCGGGGGATGGGAGCACTTCGCCATCCGGCTCGGCGAAGGAGGGCACCCCGCCCTTCGCAAGAAGCTCGTTCGGCGAGCGCTCGCCCACGGCATCGACAGGGTGGCGCTCGTGCGTTCGCTCTTCCCCGACCTGCCCGGGATGCGACCGCTCGACAACGTCATCTACCTGACGAGCGAGCGCGAATACGAGCCCAACTGGAGCATCTATCGCTACCGACCGGACGAGTCACGTCGCCTCCTCGAGCAGGCAGGCTGTCGCCGCGGTCCGGACGGCATCTACGCGTGCGGTGGACAGAGGCTCTCGGTGCAGTTCGTGACGACCGCGGGTAACCCGCTGCGCGCGCAGACGCTCGCGCTCGTCCAGGCTCACCTCCGGCGCGCGGGAGTCGAGGTCCGTCCAGTCTTCGTCCCTCCTACGACCTTGCTGGGGGCCGTTGGCGAGAGGATCCTTCCCCGGGGAGCGTTCGAGGTCGCACTCTTCTCCTTCGGGAAGCCCGCCCCGGGATACGTAGCGTTTCCGTATCGCTGCGGCGAGCCACAGAACTTCAGCGGATACTGCAGCCGTCTCGTCACGGGGGATCTCGATCAGCTCGATCGAATCATCGATGCCGACCGCTGGCGCGCGGTGGCAAATCGGGTCGACCGCAGGCTGGTACGCGACGTTCCCCTGATCCCGCTCTATCAGGGCCAGGCAAGGCTGTTCGTTCGCACGTCCGTCCGGGGCATCGTTCCCAATGGCTTTGCCCATCTCGCCTGGAACGCGGAGGACTGGTGGCTCGCGAGGTAGCCGCCGCAGCGCCCATCGCCACCGCTTCTCGGCCGCTTCAGTTCAGCCCGCCCGCCTCGAGCTCGCGCTCCCCGATCCGCACCGCACGCGTTGACCGCCGGCCGGAGTAGCCGTTAGATGTGATGTGACGGGCGTGGCGCTGGAGCGTCGGCCTACGACGGGGAACACGGGGGAGAACTTCGTCTTTCTGGGGGTCGACAGGAGGCAGCCACGCCTGTCCCCTGTTGCGGAGTTCTCAGTTTCAGCCCGCCGCCTCGAGCTCGCGCTCCTCGATCCGCAGGTAGCTTGCGAGGTCGTGATCGTGACGGCGAACCTCCTCGAAGCGCTCGCCGTCGCTCGCGGATCATCTCTGCTGACGGCTTGTTCAAGCGCGCCCACACCCCGACTGCGAAACGGGTACTCCTCGGTTAGCTGTCGGCGTGCCGCACGGCCGAGAGCCGCCGCCGGTCAACGGCGCTCGGCTCGAAGGGGAGGCTGGCACCGTTCGCCCTTCGATCTTAGCCTTGCCCGTCTCTGTCCACGCGGTAGCGACCCGAGCGTCTCCAGCGTCTGGCCACCGAAAGCTCCGCGAGATGTACCTCGAACAGGCACGGCCGAGGTCCCGAGAGTGGTGAGCGCAGCGTCGAGAGAGCCACGTCGGTCGCGGGATTTAGCAGGCGATCGCGGCGTCCGACGCGTATCGCCGGTCATGATCGCCTCACGATGAATGCGCGGGCTCGATAAAGGATCCGCCGCCGAACGCCCCCTTATGAACATGGGTGGTCTCGACTCCGACCTGGAAGACCTGTACCGGCGCCGTCATGGCGCTTTCCAAGTGATGGTCGCGTCGATAACCGGCAGCGTTGAGAGCGCTCGCGATGTCGTGCAGGAGGCGTTCGCCCAAGCGCTGCGCGACCAGAACGGATTCCGGGGCCAGGGGTCGCTCGAGGGGTGGGTGTGGCGGATCGCGTTTCGAGTTGCGGTCGGATCGAAGGGGTCGCGCGAGCTCGCGATGGACGAGGTGCCCGAGGTGGCTTTCGTTGATGAGAGCAGCGATCCAGCACTCGCAGCCGCGGTGCGGGAACTGCCGCCGCAGCGACGGATGGCGATCTTCCTGCGCTATTTCGCGGATCTCTCCTACGCCGAGATCGGCGAGGTGCTCGGGATCGCCGAAGGAACGGTCGCAGCGACTCTGTCCAAGGCGCACGCGCAGCTCAGCGCCGAGCTTTCGGCCGACGAGGTGATGGCATGAGCACGTACGAGGAGAGTCTTGTGGCTGCACGTTTCGCCGCGCTGGCACCCGCGCCGCTCGCCGGCGACTGGGCTGATGTCGTCGGCAGGGTGGGCGCTCGGAAGGGCCGTCGGTGGCTCGGGCACCCTGGCACGTTCAGGCAACGTCGGCGTCGGCTTTTCGTGGTGCTCGCGGTAGTCACGTTCGTCGCGGTGGTCAGCGCCTCTGCGCTCGCCGTGCGCGCCTTCGTCCTCGACAAGGGCTTCTTCGGGTTGCCTGCAGTAGGAGCGACGCCGAGTACTCCAGAGAGCGGAGTGCTCGAGATGTACTACTGGGTTCACGACGTAAGAGGGCGTACCAGGAACTGGGTGTACGCCGACGGGCGGCTGATCCGGCGTGGTGTTACCCGGGACAACGGAACACCGCTCCCCGGCTTCCGCGAGCAACGCCTTACGCTCGAGGGAGTCAAGCTCCTGCGATCCGAGATCGTCTCGGCAGGAGGATTCGGACACGCCCAGCCGCCGCCCGGCAGCGAGTCCCTCCATAACGCCAACCCGCCGACGATCCAGATACGCAGGGGTGACCGGCTCGTCCCCCTCAGCGTGGGCGAGCAATCTGAAGCGTCTCGAGGCGCGGCTTACAGACCCGGAGTCGTGGCTCCCGGCGAGCGCGTGGAAGCAGCGGAAGATCAAGGCGGCGTACGTGCCCTCCAGGTTCGAGGTCTGCGCCGCGGCGGTCGTGGGCGAACCGCCGGACCTCAGACTCCAACAGATGAGTCCAGCTCGCATCGTGGCTCTTCTACCGGAGTCAGCCCAGAAGGTGCTCCGCGGCAGGGACTGGGATGCGAGAGGGCCCGGGCGCGGCTGCTTCGCAGTGACGACCAACGAAGCCCGCTCGCTCGCCAAGTCTCTCGACGGCGCGGGGCCCGCAAAGAAGGGGCGTCTGAACTACAGATTCGATGCCCCAACCCCGAGCCGACAGGTCTGGATCACCTTCGAGCCGTACCTCCCTCACGGCGAGACCATCTGCTCGAGGTGCGGATGAGAGCAGTCGAGTTCTTCTGAAAGGAGAACGCATGAAAGCTCGAGTGGTAGCCCTCGTCGTGCTCGTGGCGGCGGTCGTACTGACGACTGTTGCAGCGGCCTCCCCTGCGTACACGGCAGGTGCACGCCAACCCTCCTACCGCCTCGCACCAAACGAGCACATCGAGCATGGCTGGTTCCCCTCTAAAGGGAAGAGGGGCAGCTTCACTGTCGAGCTGCGGTTCGGATCCTCCGGCACCCGGAGCTGGAGGTTCCGGCCCAAGGCGACTTTCGACCCCCAACTCAACTCTGTTACGGGCCAGTACGCACAGATCACCGGGGGCGGCGGAGGCCGTTTCCCGGCGGGTGGGCACCAGGCTGCTTGGTACGCGCGCCTCTTCGGGAAGGTTTCCCGTCCAGGGGCAGCGAAGCAGCGGGTTCTCATCACGCTCAAGGGGAAGCCGAACGGTGTGTTCGTGCTCACGCCGCTGGAACCCGGGGTGCTCAAGCGAGACTCGGGGACGCAGCGCTCTTTTGAGACGGGGTAGCGCACTCACCAGCACACGGCCAGCTACGGGTCTAGTTCAGTCCGCCCGCCTCTAGCTCGCGCTCCTCGATCCGCAGCTTCGCCGCGATCTCAGGTTGGTCGCCCGAGACAACCGAATCGGGGGATGAAGTCGCCGCGCTCAGAACTCGGGGGGTCGGACGCGACAGCCTCAGACTGGCCCGTCGTGTCGAAAAGACGGAGTTGCCCCCCAGTTCCCCCGTGTTGGCCAATCCGTCCAGCGTCGCGCCCGACACGTCACATATAAGGACAAGTGTGGGCTGGTTCAAGCTCGGAGCGGAGGAGCCTGTCGTTGGCGGCGCCGTGCCGCAGAGGATCGCCGGGAAGCTCGATCTCCCGCAGGAGTACAACGACGCCTGGCGCGGATGGCCGGTGAGACCGCATGAGCGCCAGCATCCGGTTCGCGGGTCGTTTCTCGATCCGCGACCCGACCCCGAGCGCGGTGCGATCTACCACGACGGGGTGGACGTTGCGGTGCGGGACGACCGGCCGGAGCGAGCGGCGCCCGCTGGCCGGACGCACCGCGTGTACGCAGTCGAAGGTGGGCCCGTCTTCCTCGCCACGCCGAGCGGTGCGCGCGGCTTCGCCCGCGTCGGGCATTTCGGCTACGGGCACATCGACCCGGTGGTGCATATGGGCGAGACCATCGCGCCAGGCCAGCACATCGGTTGGACGTGCATCGGCGACTGGCACGTTCATCTCAGCGAGTTCGTCTTCACGAGTGGGCCACCGCTCGTCGTGAACCCGCTTCGGCCGGAAGGAAAGCTCCGTCCCTTCGTCGACACGGCACGACCGGAGATCCGCGAGATCCGCTTCTACACCCCGGCGAGCCCAGCCTGGACGCGAAGGCCGACGACCAGCGTCGCACGCCTACCGCAGGCCGGTAGACGATTGCGACGCGACCGGCTCTTCGGCCGGGTCGATGTACGCGTGCGGGTGAGCGATCCGCAGTCGTTCATCGGCTGGTTCCGCGACCTTCCCTGGCTAGCCGCGCCGCATCATCCGTTCCGGCTCGCCGTCACGATCGTGGATGCCCGCACCGACCGCATGGTCCGGCGCCGCGAGGCGTTTCGGGCCGAGCAGGTCCTCGACCAAGCGCCGGATCGCCACTTCGCCCCTGGAACGGAGCAGAACCTGCCCGCGAACGGCTGCATGCAGCGCCACGCGACGCTTAGTTGCGACGGCGTCTATTGGTTCCGGCTATTTCCGAGTTACTGGGACACGACGCGCCTACGCGACGGCCGGTACGACGTTCTCGTCCGCGCCTGGGATGCCGCCGGGAATCTCGGGAGCGCGAGTGTCGGGATCACGATCGCGAACGGCGTCTGACGCTCACACGTCTGTGACCAGGCCGAGCCAGCGCACGGCTCCCGGCAGCTGCAGGCGGCGATAGCTCTCGGCGGTGTGGCTCCAGGAGCCGGTTACCTTCTCGAAACGCCCGGTCGGCCCGAGGGCATGCAGGTCGTGGAAGAACCTGCCCGACTGGTTCTCCTGGCCCGTGACGATCTCGTCGGCGTCGCTCCACCAGACCTGCAGCGGGACCCCGGATCCGGCGATCTGGGTCAGCCAGTGCTGCGGGCTGCGGAGGCGGTAGGCCTCCGGGTTGGTGCTGGGGGTCCCTCCGACCTCGAGCCGGGCCAGGGCTTGCAGCACCCTCCCCTTTCGGCCCAGGATCGCGAAGTCGCCGTAGCGGCGAAAGAAGTCGGTCACGGAGTCGAACGCGACTGCTCCGGCGAGGAGATGCGGCTGACGGCCGAGGAGCAGAAGAGTCTCCTGTCCGCCCATGCTCCCGCCGACTGCGTACATGCGTCTCCGATCGATGCGGAGCCACGGACGGGCGGCACGAAGGATCTCGGGCATGCGCGCGAGGTCGTCGATCTGTCCTCTCCAGCCCCACGAGTGGAGCGGCAGCCGCCTGCCCATTCCGCCCGGACAGATGACCGCAAAGTCGCCCTCCCCTGGGAGCTCGCGCCACAGGTCCGCGTTCGTTCGCGCCCGGACGCCGCGTCCGTGCGGCGAGATCACGAGTGGGATCGGCGGCGACGGGCTCCCGGGGCCGTATTGCGCGGGTGCCACGACAACGGCCCACCTGGGGATGCCGTTATGGGCGCGGTAGCGAATCCCCCATCGCTTGACCCTGTCGCTCACGTCGACAGCCTGCCCCCGCCGAGCGCGAGGTCGGGCGAGAGTGCGTCATCGACCACGGCATGAACGATCACCCGAAGAGAGCGTCTAGCCGCGCTGCCGATCTCGATCTTCAGTCGTCCTCCGTCTCGACCGGCGTCTCCGATGCGTAGTTGGGGATGAGCGCGATGATGCTCAGGATCGTCACGTACAAGACCTGGCGCCCGAAGAAGATCGCGCCGATGACGGCAGCGATGATCGTCCAGAAGCCGAACGCACGGCGGTCGCGACTCTCGAACTTGCCCACCAGCCAGTCGGGTGGTCCATAGAAGATGCGCCCGATCATGCCCCCAGCGGTGCCCTGATGCGTGAGGCGCGAAACAACTTCGGGTGCGAATTCCTCCGTCGGGATCGAGCGAATGCCGCCGACGCGTAGACGAAGACAGCGATACGACTCGGCGCGATCCAACGGGTCCGCACCGGGTGATGCGCCGCCGGCTCGACCCGGTCGTCCAGACCGGCACCGTCCCCTGCGTTCGCTGCGGCGAGCTCATTCAGCCCGGCACGCCGTGGCAGCTCGATCACCGCGATGACGGTCGTGGCTGGCTCGGGCCTTCTCATGCCTCCTGCAACGCGCGAGCAGGCTGGGAGAAGATGGTCGCCTCGGCCACGGCCACGGCGTGGGCCCCGATGAGAAGCCCTACAAGTGGTCGCAGCGCTGGTCGGAGGACCCTCCGCCGGGTACGACGGTGAACATCAGCGGCAGCGAGTTTGTCGAGCTCTACATCGGAAACGGGATCTGGCAGACGGTCAACCGGCGCAGCGTCGGCTACTAGCCGCCGGGCTTGACACGCCGGCTCGATGAACCGTTGATGTGAGCGACGGGCGTGGCCCTGGAGCTGTTGGCCTACGGCGGGGGATCACGGGGGAAAAACTTCGTCTTTCTGGGGGGTCATCAAGAGGTCGTCGCGCCCGTCCCCCTTTTCGCGAGTGGAGTGAGTCCGCCCACCCGCCTCGAGCTCGCGCTCCTCGATCCGAAGGTAGCTCTCGAGGTCGAAAGCAGAGGGCCCGCCGGAGCGGGCCCTCTCGTTGCTCGACGTCGTGTGCGACGTTCCTACGGAGCGCCTGGGACGTTCTGGCCAGGCTCGTTCGTCCCTTGGGTAGCCACGTAGCTGACGCAGTCACCTTGGTTCGTGAAGACGCCATACGCCTCCCAGCCGCCGTTCTTACACTCGGCCGTCGTGATCGGGAACGCGGTGAACTGGACGTCGTCGATGAAGAAGTCATAGGTAGCAGACGGGGTCGTCAGACCAATGGTCACCGACGTGATTCCGTCGTCGGGCAGCGAGAACGTGTCGGCACCCCCCGGAGCTGGGAGGTTCGGGGCCAGGCTCTTCGTGACCGTCCCCCCGGCGTCGTCGGCAACCGTGTAGCTCACCGTCACGGTGTTCCCGTTCACCACGAGGACGCTGAAGTCGCTCACCGGCCTTGAGAACGTGATCGTGAGCGTGTTCGAGTAGCCCGTGGAACTGCAGAAATTCGCCGTGCCGTACATGCTCGTCTGATCCGCCGGAGAGTTTGCGGCCGCCGTCAAGACCGTCCCTCCCGTGAACGTCGCGACTCCGATAGTCAACGGCGAGAGCGCGGGCGGGCAGAAAAAGCTCGGCCCGGTAATCGTCTCGAAGTCGATTGTTGTGGTGGTCGCGGCTGCCCCGCTACCGACGCCCAGCAAGAGCGCCAGGCTCGCAAGCAACGTGAGCACGGCCGTGCGTGAGGCTCGAATCATTTCCCCCTGATCCTTCCTACCGAGTCAGGCTCGGTCTCGGCGGGGAGGTTCTTCCGGTTCGACTCGGGAACATGGAGAACCCGTCGCGCCGCAGACACGCGACGCTCTGGACTCCTGCCGCAGTAGCGCTCCCCCACAGGCCATGGAACCTGCCTCCGCGTTACTGGTCGGTCTCATCCTTCGAAGTCGGAGGTCAGCCGTCCATCACCCTGCGGGGGTACGCTCCGGCTTGGCTAATCCATGAGGAGGAGCGCCCGGTGGCGGGCTAGACCAGCTCCTCGCGCACCCGCCACTCGTGCTCCTGCAGCAGCACGGAGCGGAGCTCCGCCAGCGCGTCTGTCCGTACGTCGTCGAGCGCCCAGAGGATGCGCTCGCGATCCTCGATTGTCGGCGCGACCACTTCGGCCTCAAGCGCGAGCGACTTCTCGAGGAACGCGCGGGTCGGCTCGTCGACGAGCTCTATGAGTTTGCGAACGTCCTCGTCAGGGATGCGCAGGCCGGCGAGATACATCGAAAGCGAGCTACCGGGTCAACGATGACCGCTAGTCACGCGGCCGACGGCGCCCCAAGTACCTGGCGATCTTGAGCCGCTCCGCGTACATCCGCCGAAGCTGGCGCAGCTCGAACCGGCTCAGAGCCGGCCAGCGCCGAAACAGGGGCGCGAGGTGTTCGTCGCGTAGTGCCCGCTGCTCGGAGAGCTCAACGTCACCCATAGCCGCAAGGTCATCGGGGAGCGCTCTCACGGGGGAATGAGTTCCTTTCCGTGCGTGGGCGCAAACATTGCCCTCTGCTCAGCGGCACAGCCCGATGAAATGTCACTTGACCATGCGAGCGTTCAGGTTCAAGGGAACGGCTCATGGGGTATGTGGTTCCCGCCCCCGGTGGCGTGGTTCAGGGGGAAATCGACAAGGGAGGTTCGCGATGCCGGTTTGGGCTTGGGTACTCATCATCGTGCTGCTGGTTCTTCTGCTGACCGGAGGCGTCTACGTACGTCGGTAGTCACGCAGGCCATACAAATCTCTTGAAGCCGCCGCGATCAGAGCGGCCGCTTCGAATTCATGAGGAGACCGAGCCGGGCACGTTTTCGTCCACCGTCCAGAGGAGTTCCATCGTGTCGAGTAGACGCACTCCTCGGGCGGCTTCGCCCTACCGACGCCCCGAGCTCGGCCTAGTTCGGAACGTACGGGGTCCCGGGAGCTTTGCAAGCCTCTACAGGCCCACGCCCTCCGAAGCACTACAGCGCTCCAGTGACGGAACGCCCTGCCTCGCTGAGCGCGCGCGTCCCAAAGCAAGCTGACGAGTCGTGCATGTTTTTCCACATCCCGGACGAGACTTCGGCTACCCGACGCCGTCACGCCACGACCTATGCCAGATGGGACCCAACCCCGTCTGCAGGGTGACCTGGATGGGACGCGGCCGCATCGATGTCCGCTTCGGACGGTTGCGCCCACGGAATCGCAGGGCGATGCCGTCCGGCGTCAGCGACGCTTGCCGATGACTCTGCGGCAGGGTGCGCTCGCGCCCAGACGCGTCGTCGAGAAACAGGGGAGCGGTCGGCCGTTCATGGGCCTAGGGGGTGTTTCGGGGGCGGCGCCGAGCAGGTGACGCAAGACCGGAGTTCGTGGGTGCAAGATCTGACCCGGGTTCTCCCCGGCCGGAGTGCGTGATTGCAAGACCCACCCCCGCCTACGTGACCGCGGTCTAGCGACGGGCCGCAGAGCGAATCGTCTCGACGACCGCGGTGCTTCCGAGGAGAGTGATGATCAGTCGCGCCTTGAGCGGCGGCTGCTCATGTTGGTGCGCAACTACCTCCGGCAGCTTCGCAAGAACGTCGTCTGACACCGCGAGCGCCTGCAATAGCTGCTCAGCAGTTGTCGCGGGCATGCCTGCGGCAACGAGCGCCGCCACCGGGTCCGCGTCCAGCTCGGCGCGGTAGACATCGTCGATTGCGATCCGCTCGGCAAGCGCGACGAGCTCGCGCATCTCGCTCGCTAGTCTCAGCGCGAGCTCGTGCAGTCCTGCCGCCTGGGCAGCAGCGATGGGATCTGCATCGAAACGCTGCCGGAACAGCGGATCGTCGAGCGCATGACTGAGCTCCGCCAAGTCGCGGTCTGTAAGCCTCGTCTCAGCCGCGCGAGCCTGACCCGTGATGCTCAGGTCGAAGAAGATTCGCTGCGCCTTGGTTATCCAATCCCGTGGTACGGGACGAAGGAGCCGTAACAGGCGCGCGAGTCGCTCATCGCCATATGGGTTCACCCGCACATCAAACAGGACGCCAACGCACACGCGATTCTTCCTCGGTGTCGCGATGACGCGACCGACAGGTCGATCGCATCCGAGGGCAGGCCGCGCGCCCACTGGATGAGCTGGGCCAAGGGCCCCGCGTCCGGCTCCGGTCCGAGCAGGCGGGCCGCCTCCGAGTAGCCGACGTGGAGCAGGTTTGGCAGCGGATCGTGAGGGCCGATCGGGTCAACGAAGTCACGTTGCAGGCACTGCGTGATCAGGACCGTCGCCATCTGACTCCGATTCGCCGATTCTGACTACAAGACGGGCTTGACCACACGCTACGGGGCCTAGGTGAACCTCTTGACGAAGTCGAGCGCCGTCCGAGCGACCTCGCGCCAGCCGTGGTCGATCGTCAGGGAGTGGCCTCGGTTCGGCATCTTCACGATCTCCGTGACGCCTGGGTTGCGCCTCTGCCGCTTGTAGGCGGCGTTCGCGATCGCCCACGGCACCGTGTGGTCCTCTTCGCCGTCGATGATCAGCAGGGGGCCGCGGTCAGGGCTCTTCGTGTCGACCTTCGACTCGGTCCAGGGGTTGAGGTTGGCGTTGCCCATCTGGACCAGGGCTATCCCCGACCCGGCCACGTGGTACGTGTCATAGAGCTCCTTCGCTTCCTTCTCGTCCAGCGCGTTCGCCCAGCCGTACTTGAACTGGTCGAACGTGAACGTGATTGCGCGGCCGCGCGTGAGCGGGTTGATGAGGAGCGGGCCTACGCCCCGGAGCACCGAGGCCGGCAGAGGCAGAACGCCGCGGAAGACCCCGGGGTCGATCGCCACCGTGACCGCCGAGAGGCCCCGGCCCGCGAGCATCTGCGCCAGCAAGCCCCCGGTCGAGTGCCCGATTACCGCTGGTTTCTTGTCCAAGGCAGTGATGATCTCGGTGGTGTGGTCGGCGATCTGCCTCAGCGTCTTCTTGGCGAGGACGTCCGGGTTCGCCCGGGCCTCTTCAACCGTTTCCGGATCGTCGGGCCAGTCCGGCGTCAGCGGCGCGTAACCGGCCTGCTTGAAGAAGTCCGCCCAGTTGGCCCAGCTGCTCGGCAGCAGCCAGAGGCCGTGGATGAAGACGACCGGAGTGGTGCCGGAGGCGTTTGCCGCCTCGATCTCCCTGCTCTCCCGCTCCGAAATGGACGCCATGCCGAACTCCTCTCGGTCGCAGTGGAAGGGTCATCCGACCCTAATGCAGTCGGGGTAATCGCGGCTCTAGGAGCCCCCGGACCCCTCTGGATTACGCAGCTCTCGGCGCAGCATTTCGCTCGGCCTTGCCGTCCGCCCGTCCGCCGTCCTGGGTTCACAAGAGAACTAGATAAAGAGAAACGTTACGGTGCCGACGAGCAGCTCGACCGAGCTCACGGCTGCGAGTTTCTCACCTTGTTGCGCGACGGACAATCGGCGCACATGCGTCGGGCGGAATCGGGCCGTGGAATGCGCGGTCGGCCAGTGCGCTCAAGAGACATCCCCCCGCACACTCGCGCAGGCGAGTGCCCCTGTCGAGAACGAGATCGTCGGCCCAAAATCCTGAAAACCGATGTATGCAGACTGCGGTTTGCGCCCGTGAAGCACCCCCGCCCCCTCGGCGGTCGCAGCGGTGTTTTCCAGACCACACCGAGACCACACCGGCAGCGCATCTGACCACGTGCACAGCGCAGGCGACCGCGTGTCTACGCGGGATCGGCTCCACGCCTAACCCCCGAATCTTTCCGCCACAAAGGACATCTGGCGCAGCTCGAGCGACCTGGCTAGCGTCGTCGCCGTACCCAGTGCTGTCCTTCTCGTGGAGCCCGAGCCCGAGACGCAGGAGTACCTCGGCCGGCAACTGCGCGACGACGGCTTCGAGTGCTCGGCGACGCGTGACGGAGTGAGGCGCTCGAGCTGGCCGAGATCGCCCCGCGCGGTCATCGAGCGCAGCCAGGGCCCACGCGGAGCGGGCGCTCGCCGGGCGAGCACCGCTGCCCCTGTGCGAGTCGTGCCGGTGGCCCGCGCGCGCAGCCCGTGAAGACGCCGAGGCTCGTCGCTTCGTCGAGGACCTCGGGGAGTCGGCTCGAGAACTCGCCGGCCGTCGCCGCCCTCCGCTGAGGGTCCCGTTCGATTTTCTCGAGGTAACCACCGGGGTAACCACCGTTCGCGATTTCGGGGCACTCCCGACACGCACGACGCGCACAACCATGCGGTTTTGGTTCTATGACTGGGGTTGAAATGGGCCCGCCTGGATTCAGACATCCCTGCTAATCGCACATTCCGGCGCCGCAGGTAGGCACCTAGGTAGGCGCGTAGCGGCCATTGACCGGGTCACCTCAGGCGCCACTGATGTGGAGCGTGTGCGCGGTCTCGTCGGGGGATCAGTAAAGTGTTGCCCATCTTGGCAAGAGCGCCGCTCCCCGGGCAGATCAACTACGAACGGCTCACGCCCGCGGCAGCGGAGGTGCTCGGGCAGATCGCCCTCCGGTTGACCGCAGGCTGGTCGTTGGAAGAGGTTGCGCTCGAACTCGACCGCGAGCGTCCGCAACTCAGCCACCTCGAGCTGCCGCCACGGGTCACCAAGGGCTGGTGCAGTCAGAGGATGCGTTTGCTTCGCGAGGAACTGCTCGCGTCTATCGACACCTAGACCGCCGACGTCATCGTCCCCACGTCTGGCGACGACCTCGAGCGTGCCGAGCCCTATGGCGGTCGCGGACCTCGAACAGGCGCCGGTGTTCCTCGGGCCGGCCGGCTGGGTGACCTACCGCCTCCACGACACGACGGGCGACGACCTTGGCCTGGTCGAGCATCCCGCACCGATAGTCCCTTTGCGACCGCCGAGACTTCTCAGTCAGCCAACGTCTTCGATGATCTCGACCAGTTCGTCAAGGCGGTAGCCCTGGCTGCGGGCGAAGGCAACGAGCTCTCGCGCTCGCTGAACGACGGCACCACGTTCGGGCGTCCCAGCGACCGAGATGCCACGCCCGCGCCGGAACTCGAGCAGCCCCTCGTCGCGGAGCACCCGCAGGGAACGGAGCACGGTGTTCGTGTTGACGCCGAGGATGGCGGCCAGGTCCTTCGCAGGGGGAAGGCGCTCTCCCGGCTTTGCTTCTCCGTCTGCGATCGCCCGCCGGATTTCGCCCGCGACCTGCTCGTAGAGATCGGTGGGATCGGCCTTGTTCACCTTGACACTAATCATGGTGATAGTAATACTAGCGCGATCGGACTACGGAGGTTGTTGTGAGTGTCACCGCCCCGCCTCGCCCACCGCGCCCGAGCGATCCCGTCACGCACGGGGAGTTCGAGGCCCTCGTCGAGGCACTGATCGAGGAAGCGAGGAAGCGCGCGCAGCGCCGCCGACGCCGGAACGCGGCAATCGTGATCCTCGTCGCGCTCGTCGGAGTCGCGGTCTTCGCGTTGGTCGGACGCAGCGCGCAGTCACAGACTCGGCGTCCCCGGCGCACTCCGCACGGTCGAGCCTTCCCGCCGCAGCGGCGCGCTCGAAGATCGCATTCATCAGCGAGGGCCTCCCGAGCGGCGGTTACTGCGGCGTCGTCTACGTCATGAACGCGGACGGCAGCGATCAGCGCAGGCTGACCAATGGCGGGGTCCCCGGGTGCGGACAGGAGGGGGGTCCAGCCTGGTCGCCCGACGGGCGGAGGATCGCCATCGGCGGCAACATCAACAGCACCCACGACATCTACGTCATGAACGCTGACGGAAGCGGGCAGCGGAGGCTGGCGCGCACCGTTGGCCCGGCTCTCCGCCTGGTCGCCTGACGGGCGGAAGATCGCGTTCGGACGCGCGCAGGGACGGCAAGCCCGAGATCTACGTCATGAACGCCGACGGCACCGGGAAGCGGAGGCTGACGCGCGACGGACTGACGGCCTTCCTGTCTGGTCGCCCGACGGGCGGAAGATCGCCTTCGTGAGCGGCGCGACGCGACGGCAACTCGGAGATCTACCTCATGAACGCCGACGGCAGTGGGCAGCGGAGGCTGACGCGCAATACGGTGGAAGACGCCAACCCCGTCTGGTCGCCCGACGGGCGGAGGATCGCCTTCGTGAGCAACTGGCAGGTCTGGGTCATGAACGCCGACGGCAGCGGGCAGCGCAGGCTGACGCGCACCAACGGGGCCCGCAACGTCGCTCCTGCTGGTCGCCCAACGGGCGGAGGATCGCGTTCGAGCGCCGGGTCGGACGACAGAAATACAGAAATACGGCTCTTGAATACGGCCAGTGCAGCCGGTGCGACGGGAGGGTGAGCCCCAGGTCTACGTCATGAATGCGGACGGCAGCGAGGCGCGGAAGCTGGCGCAAGACAGTGCGCAACCTGTCTGGTCGCCCGATGGCCGGAAGATCGCGTTCGAGTACCCACTGGGCCACGGGGGCCGGGTGGCCTGGGAGGCAGTCCGACATCTACATCATGAACGCCGACGGGAGCGGACAGCGGAACCTGACGCGAACCCGCCGTGTGGAAAGCCAGCCTGTCTGGTCGCCCGCGCTGAAGTAGCACCTAGTTCAGCCCGCGTCGATCTCACGCTCCGCCAGACCGCCGTGACCTTGGCGACATCTCGCAGACCGGCGAACCCTCCGTGAGGTAGCGCACAAGCCAGCGTCTCGCGGCGGGCTCGAACCTCGGAGATCCGCGCTCGGCGTAGAGATGGACGAGCTGTATCCTCGGACACCCAGCGAAGGGCTCGGTCATGATCGCCTCACAGTGAGTGCGGGGACGCCTGAGTGATGAGTGCCGACGGTCTCGTCGGGAACCCGACCGCTCGTGGTCGGACATGAACGGGCAGTGGAGCTTGATGACTCCGTCCTGTGGTCGCGTGCGCGTTCGGGTGACTCCGAGGCCTTCGGGATGCTCTTCGAGCGCCACGGGCGGACGATCTACAACTACTGCTTCCGCCGCGTGGGGAGCTGGGCCGTCGCCGAGGATCTCGTCTCGATCGTCTTCCTTGAGGCATGGCGCAGAGTCGACAAGCAGCTGCCGAGCGGCAAGGAACTCCCGTGGCTGTTTGGGATCGCTACCAACGTCGTTCGCAACCGCCGTCGCTCCGAGCGTCGCCACGCGGCGGCGCTCAGCCGCGTCCCCAGGCCGAGCGGCGGAGCCGAGCTTCGCGGACGACAGCGACGAGCGGATCGACGACGAGGAGCTGATGGCGCGTGCCCTCGTGCTCCTCGCGCGACTTCCCCGCCGCGAGCAGGAGGTCTTCGCGCTCTGCGCGTGGTCCGAGCTCAGCTACGAGGATGCCGCGGTCGCTCTCCGGATTCCGGTCGGGACCGTTCGCTCACGACTTTCACGCGCACGGGCTCGCTTGCGGGAACTCGACCCCGGCATCGGACATGACGAGGAGAGGACGCCGATGATCAAGGAAGCAGTCGAACCATGAGAGGCGATTACCCGATTCCGCCTTCACGCGATCTGCCTCCTGGCCGGCTCGTGGAGCGCAGAGCGCACCTCGTCTCTGAGATTGCCCAGCGACCCGCTCGAAGGCTCCATCCGAGGCGCCTTGCGCTCGTGCTGGCTGCGGCGGCGCTGGTGCTCGTCGTCGGAACCGCCTCCGCGTTCGGCACCGTGCGCGATCTGTTCCTTGGCACGCGCGTCAACTCGCAGATCGCCTTCGCGAGCTTCCGAGACGGACAGTGGGACGCCTACGTGATGAACACCAACGGGAGCGGTCAGCGAGGCTGACGGCCAAGCCGAACGACGGTCTTCCGGTCTGGTCGCCCGACGGGCGGAAGATCGTCGTATGCGACGGGATGGCCCGACAACCCCGACCTCTACGTCATGAACGCCGACGGGAGCGGGCTTCGGAGGCTGACGCGCGGCCCCGCGTGGGACGGCGGTCCTGCCTGGTCGCCCGACGGGCGGAAGATCGCCTTCACGAGAACCATTCCACCGGGGGAAGGCAGCGGGCCGTGGCAGTCCGACGTCTACGTCATCAACGTCGACGGCAGCGGAGAGCGGAACCTGACGGGCGACGGCGTGAGCAGCGGACCCGTGTGGTCGCCCGACGGACAGAAGATCGCCTTTACGAGCTGGCGCGACGGCAAACCCGGCATCTACGTCATGAACGCCGACGGGAGCGGGCGGCGGAGGCTGATGCGGAACGGCGGCGGCCTTCCGAGCTGGTCGCCCGACGGGCGGAAGATCGCGTTCGTGCGCGCGGGCGGCAGGGCATAAGCGGACCAAAGGCCGCGTACATCTACGTCATGAACGCGGACGGGAGCGGGCCGCGGCGGCTGACGCGCATGGCGCAGGTCAACTAACAGCCTTCCCAGCTGGTCGCCCGACGGGCGCAAGATCGTCTTCGTCAGCGAGCGCGACGGCAACTTCGAGGTCTACGTCATGAACGCCGACGGCAGCGGGCAGCGAAACCTGACGCGCAACCCTGGGCACGACAGCGACCCTGCCTGGTCGCCCGACGGACGGAAGATCGCCTTCGTGACCAAGCGCGACGGCAACTTCGAGGTCTACGTCATGAACGCCGACGGCAGCGGACAGCAGAACCTGACACGCAACCCTGCGCCCGATCGCTCCCCTGTCTGGTCGCCCGCGCAGAAAAGGTAGACGCGCAGCCATGACCGTTACGGCTCCGCCTCGCCCGAGCGATCCGGTTAGCACCCGAGGAGGTCGAGGCTCTCGTCGAGGCGCTGATCGAGGGCGAGGAAGCGCGCGCGGCGTCGCCGACGCCGAAACGCGGCGGTCGTGAGCCTCGTCGCGCTGGTCGGCGTCGCGGTCTTCGCCTTCCTCGGGAGCGCGCAGTCACAGGGTGCGTCCCCGGCAGTCTCCGCACGGTTGAACCCTGCCGCGCAGGCGGCGACGTCGAGGATCGCCTTCGCCACTGCTCCCCGTCCCGACCAACCTCCCGGCGGCGAGCTCTACGTCGTGAACCCCGACGGAAGCGAGAAGCGTCTCGTGGCGCGGCTCAGGATCCCGGTGAACTACGGATACGGCGGTCTCGGCTGGTCGCCCGACGGGCAGAAGATCGCCTTCGCAGACGCCAGCGGCGTCGTCTACGTCGTGAACGCCGACGGGAGCGGGCTGCTGAACCTGACCCTGAACAGCCCTCGGTTCGACGTCAATCCGTCCTGGTCGCCCGACGGTCAGAGGATCGCGTTCATGAGAGGTCGCGTCAACAACCCCGACATCTACGTCATGAACGCCGACGGGAGTGGGCTTCGGCGGTTGACGCGCAACGGCGCGTCCCGTCCGATCTGGTCGCCGAACGGCAGAAGGATCGCATTGACGAGGGCCTTCGAGAAGCCTCGGCCCGGCCGGAAGCCTCCCTACGTCTGGACGCCGAGGTCTGGGTCATGAACGCTGACGGGAGCGGGCAGCGGCGGCTGGCGGGCGGGTGGCCGAGCGGATGGTCGCCCGACGGCAAGAAGATCGTGTTCACGGCGGACAGCGACCGCAGCCGGGATCTACATCATGAACGCGGACGGAAGTGGACAGCGGCGGCTCACGCGCCAAAAGGGTGAATCGGAGCGTCGCCTGGTCGCCGGACTGCCAGAGGATCCTCTTCTCCGAACGAGCCGCGGACGCGCGGCAAGGTGTCGGACATCTACGTGATGAACGCCGACGGGAGCGGACAGCGCAAGCTGACAGAACGCGGCCACGACGCTCGGTGGTCGCCCGACGGCGAGAAGATCTCCTTCGCCAGCAACCGCGAGGGCAACATGGAAATCGACGTCATGAACGCCGACGGGAGCGGCCAGGTGAACGTGTCGCAGAACCCGCTCTGGGTCGACGGCGGGCACGCCTGGTCGCCTGCGCGGTAGTGGACCTAGTTCAGCCTGCCCGCCTCTAGCTCGCGCTCCTCGATCCGCAGGTAGCCCGCGAGCTCGCCCTAGTCGTCCGCCGCGCGCTTGTCGAGTTCGTAGGCGTATGCCCGAGCCGCCGCGTCATAGTCGAAGGCGGAACCGGTATCGCGGAACATCCATGCGGCCAGCACGGCATTGCCCCGGCGCCACATGTAGACGGCACCTGGCTCGGCCGCTGACGACACGGCCTCGTCTCCGAGGTCGTCGACAGCCCAGTGGGAAGAACCAACCGGCCGCAACCATCCCCTGGAGTGCATCGAGACCCTCGTCCGCCCCGGCTTCATCGCGAAACAAGGCCGCCTTTCCTTCCGGCAGAACGGCCGGATGCGAC
>CAVRRU010000007.1:0-99424 GCA_963723695.1 uncultured Gaiellaceae bacterium
ATGGACTTCGTGCCCGAGACGACGTAGCCCACAGGCTCCGCCGAGGCGCCGAACGGGCCCCGGCTCCCGTCGTGCTCGGCCGGCACGGCACGGATCTGGAGCGCACCGATCGCGAAGGTCTCGCCCTCCTCGACCTCGAGAACGCTTTCGAACCGCCGCTTGCGCAACAGGCCACCGAGCCCGCGAGGGACTACGACTGGCAACTTCTTGCCGAGCCGCTCGAGCGACGGCAGGTCGAGATGGTCGTAGTGCGCGTGCGAGATCAGGACGGCGTCGACTCCGCGGAGCGACCGCGCGGCGACCGGCGCTGAGCGCCTGAGGTGCGCGACGCGGTTGCGCAGGAGCGGGTCCGTGAGCAGGCGGACGCCGTCGAGATCGACGAAGACGGTCGCATGGCCTACGTAGTCGATTCGTGCCACGAGTGAACGCTAGACGCGAAAACGCCCGAGGGACGAGCGCCCTGCGTCAAGGTGTTCGACGAGACGAAGGGCGGACGGCATCTGGCATCCGCCCCTCGGCTCGCTCGACTCGCCTAGAAGTTGCAGTTGCCCGGGTCGGGCTCGTCGATGCGGGGCGCTGCACCTTCTGGCACGAGCCTGGTCACGATGACGACCAGGTCCTCGGTGAGGCTCTCGTTTCGCGCGGTGTGCACGACGCCTCCAGGGTCGACGTACGCCGTACCGGCAGGATGCACCTCCGGCGTGCAGTCCGGGTCGTCGCCTCGGTAGAACGTCGAGGTTCCGGACTTGACGATCACAAGGCTGGGTCCTGGGTGGCTGTGCCAGCCGAAGTGCCCGCCGGGCGCGACTCTGTTTTCACTAGTCGCGAGCGTCGATGGCCCCTTCGTATCTATCTGGAGCTTCCAATCGCCGGTCTTGACCTTGACGTCGATATCACCCGCGTTGCCTTGCGCGATCGTCGTGCTGGTCACGCCCGCACCCATTGTGGCGAGGGCCGTTGCCGCGACCATCAACGCCCCCAGGCCGGCGACCAATGCCGCTCCTACGATCAGCTTCTTCATCTCCAGCCTCCTTCGTTTGGATCCCGACGAGGCTAGGACGCGGCCGGCGCCGCGACTACGGAGCCGGCAGGCGAGTGCAACGGGAGGCTGCCATCGCGTGACGCTGGGATGCTGGCCTACTTGACGCAGCTCGTGCGATGACCGACAACTTCGCAGTTGCGACTCGGAGGTCGATCTGGAAGCTCGCCAGTTCGAAGCGCTGCAGGAAACGCTCGCTCAGCTTCGCGCTGAGGTCGCCGATCTGCGGGCGTCCCGGGAGCGGCTCGTCCATGCTGCCGATGCCGACAGTCGCGAGATCGAGCGTGGTCTCCACGCGGGAGTGCAACAGCATCTGGTCGCACTTGCCGTCAACTTGCAGTTAGCGGGACGCTTGGTCGACTCCGATCCTGCGGCTGCGGGCGCGCTGCTCGAAGAAATGGGGCGCGATGTCCAGCAAGCGCTGGACGAGGCGGCGCGCCTTGCGCAGCTGATCTATCCGCCTCAGCTCGAAGCGGGCGGTCTAGCCGCGGCGCTGCGCTCCGCCGCGATCAGCGCCGGTGTTTCGGCTTCGGTCGAGGTCGTTGCAGGCTCGAGCTACGCGCCCGGCGTGGCGCGGACGCTCCACCTGTGCTGGCTCGAGGCGCTCGAGCACGCCGGCGCCGAGGCAGCTCCGACGATCACGGTGCGAGAGGAGGAAGGAGCACTCGTCTTCGCAGTCGTCGCGGGGACTGCGGTGTCCGATGCGCGACTCGAGTGGCTGCGAGACCGCGTCGAGGCGCTTGGTGGACAGTTGACTCCCGTGGCGGGGCCCGGCCGGATCTCCGGGTCCTTTCCGCTGGCGCGATGACCCTACGCGCTCTCTGCCAGGTAGAGGATCACGGCCTTGACACGCTTGTGCACGGCCGTCTCCCATCTCAGCCCGAGCTTGAGGAAGATCGAGTGGATCACCTTCTCGATCGATCGCTCGGTGAGGAACAGTGCCTCGGCGATCGCGGCGTTGTTCTTCCCCTCGGCCATCTCTCGCAGGACGTCGCGCTCGCGCGGCGTCAGCTGACTCAGAGGCGAGTCCTCACCGCGGGCGTTCTCCGCTACCAGCGCGTCGACGACCTTGGGATCCATCACGGAGCCACCCTCTGCGACAGCGCGGATCGCAGCGACGAGCTGCTCGAGATCCTTCACGCGCTCCTTCAGGAGGTACGCGCGTCCCTCACTGCCCGCCTCGAGGAGCCCGAGCACGTAGCTGGGGCTCGCGTACTGGCTGAGCACGACGACTCCGACCTCGGGGTTCGTCTCGCGCAGCCGGGTCGCGGCCTGGATTCCCTCGTCGGTGTCCCCCGGCGGCATGCGAATGTCGGTGACGACCACGTCGGGCCTCTCCGCGTCGACTGCGGCGAGCAACGAGTCGAGGTCGTTGCAGACAGCCGCGACCTCGAGGTCGTCCTCGGACTCAAGCAAGCGTCGGACGCCCTCGCGGACCAGGTAGTGATCCTCGGCGAGCACGAGCCGGATAGGCATGGTGTGAGGATACGGCGGTGACGACGCCTTCTCCAGGCGCGCCCGCAAACGCGCTCGCGGACGGAACTCCGCCACTCGTTCTCATCGTCGACGACAACGAGAAGAACCGGAAGCTCGCTCGGGACGTCTTGGGCGCGGCCGGGCTCCGGACGCTCGAGGCCGCGAATGGCCGCGACGGGATCGCCCTCGCGGCCGAGCGGCTGCCGGACGTGATCCTCCTGGACCTGCGGCTCCCGGACATGGACGGCATCGACGTCATGCGCGAGCTCCGAGGCACTGGGCGAACAGCTCGGATCCCGGTCGTCGCGGTGAGCGCTCTGCAGCCCGAGGGCGACTGGTTGCTCGCGGCCGGCTTCGCGGGCTACCTGGGGAAGCCGATCGACGTCGGCGCATTCGCGGATCAGGTGCGCAGGTTCTGCACCGGGACCGGGGTGTGACGTCCTTCCACCGGGGGTGTGCCAGCACCCCGCAGGCACGCAGGCGAGCAGGCTTGTAGCTCGGACCGGCGCTCCCTATGGTCCGTCGCTGGACGGCAGGCACCCGAACGCGAAGCGAAGGAGCGACCATGGCCACCCGAACGTTCCGAAAACGCGCTCGCGACGCAGCAGTGGCCGCCGTCGTCGTCCTCACGGCGCTGCTCCTCGGTGCCTGCTCCGGCTCTGACGACGACAGCTCGGCACAGGAGGTCCCACGCGTCGGCCTGATGCACGTCGGCACGGATCACATTCCAACTTCCTGGCCTTCACTGAAAGGACGCCTCGAGGAGCTCGGTTGGACCGATGGCCAGAACGTCGAGCTCATGTGGCGCAACCTCGAGCCCGAGGCGGCCGAGACGCAGGCCGAAGTGTTCGTCGGGCAGGGGGTCGACGTCATCGTCGCGTTCGAAGACACGTCGATCGGCGCGGCCCAGGAGGCGACCGCAGCAAGCTCCGAGCCGATCCCGATCGTCTTCCTGCATCCGTCTGACCCCGTCCGTGACGGTCTCGTCGAAACGCTGAATCGCCCGGATCGAAACCTGACAGGCGTCTACGCGGCCCGTGACGAGGTCGACAAGCAGCTCGAGCTGTACCAGCTCCTCGTTCCAGATCTGCGCCGCGTGCTCACGCTCGTGGATCCAATGGATCCGCGCACCGAGCGGCTCCTGCCCGGCTTCAGGGCTGCCGCGGCGCAGCTACCGAAGCCCCTCCAGCTCGACCTAAGAGAGGCCTCGAGCGCCGAGGATCTCAGGCGTATCTTCAGGTCGCTGCGGCCCGGCGAGGTCGACGGAGCCTTCCTCCTGTCACCGAGCCTGCGGCTCAATCACTCGGCACTCACCATCCGCCTCGCTCGGCGCGCCCGGATCCCGGTCCAGGCGCACCGCAAGGAATGGGTCGAGCAGGGGGCGCTCTTTTCCTACGGAATCGATCTCCCCCTCATCGGGCGAGCCGGGGCCCGGTACGTCGACAGCATCCTCAGGAGCACGTCCCCGGCCGAGCTGCCCGTCGAGGAGGTTTCGAAGATCGAGCTCGCGATCAACCTCGAGACTGCCGCCAGGCTCGGGATCAAAGTGCCGCAGGAGATGATCATCCGCGCTGACGAGGTCTTCCGCGGGGGGCCGTAGGTGGGAGGAGCGCCTGCACGGCCGCACCGCCGCCTGATCTGGAAGTACACCGTCGTCGTCGTCACGCTTGTCGCCGCGGCCAGCATTTCGGTGGGGCTCACGGAGCTCTACTTCTCGTACCAGGACTCGAAGAGGGCGCTGACCCGTGTCGAACGGGACAAGGCGTCGACCGCTGCAGCCGCGATCGACCAGCAGATGCAGGAGTTGCTACGGGAGCTCGAGGCGCTCGCCCAGCCCACGGAGGACGAGGGACGAGCGGGCCTGACGGAGCGCAATCAGGATTTCCACCGACTCCTGGGACGAGAGAGGCTCGTCAACGAGCTGAGTTACCTGGACGCTGGCGGCAGGGAGCGTGTTCGGGTCTCCCCGCTGGAGCTCGATCGCACCGATAGCGAGATCGACTTCTCGACGAGCGAGGCATTCGTCGGGGCGCAGGCGGACCGGCGATTCATCGGGGACGTCTACTTCAAGCGGCGATCCCAGCCTCACGTAAAGATCGCGATTGCAGAGCCTGGCGGCCGAGGCGTCGTGGTCGCCGACATCGACCTCACTTTCGTCACCCCGATCATCGAGCGGGCGCGGATCGGGACAGCGGGTTACGCCTACGCCGTCGACTCACGCGGGGAGCTGTTCGCCCACCCGGACGTCGACCTCGTCCTCGCGCATACGAATCTCGCCTCCCTGCCACAGGTGGACGCTGCAATCCGCGCGCCGGCCGACGCTCCCGCTGACGCCGTGACGACAGGACGGGACCACGACGGAACGGAGGTGCTGAGCGCATTTCAAGCGATCGACTCGCTCGGCTGGTACGTCTTCGTCGAAGAGCCGCTCAGCGAGGCGTTCGCTCCGCTCAAGGCAGCGATCTGGCGAACGGCGCTCCTCCTCGTCGTGTTCCTGCTCCTGGCGATCGCGACCAGCGTCCTGCTCGCACGCAGGCTCGTCCGCCCGATCGTGGCGATGCAGGCTGCTGCGACCCGGATCGGAGCCGGCGCGCTCGACCAGCGCATCGACGTGCCGCGCGGCGGCGACGAGCTGGGTGCGCTCGCCGAGGAGTTCAACCGGATGGTCGAGCGGTTGGAGGAGTCCTACGCGGGGCTCGAGGACAAGGTCGAAGAACGAACCCGCGAGCTCGAGAGGACGATGGCCGAACTGGACGAGAAGAGCCGCCAGCTCGAGGCCGCGAGCCTGCACAAGAGCGAGTTCCTCGCGAACATGTCCCACGAGCTACGCACGCCGCTCAATGCCATCCTCGGGTTCTCGCAGGTGCTTCGCGAAGGGATGTTCGGCGCGGTGAACGAGAAGCAGACGGAGTACCTCGACGACATCCTCTCCTCGGGCAACCACCTGCTCTCGCTCATCAACGACGTGCTCGACCTGTCCAAGGTCGAGGCCGGGCAGGTCCAGCTCGACGTTGCACCCTTCTTGCTGCAGGAGGCGCTCGAGCGAGGCGTCGTGATGGTCCGTGAGCGCGCGACGCAGGACGAAGTCCAGGTCACGCTCGCGGCCGATCCGAAGGTCGGACTCGTGGCGGGCGACGAGCGCCGGATCAGACAGGTCATCTACAACCTGCTGTCGAACGCCGTGAAGTTCACCCCCGCGGGCGGGGCCGTCGACGTTAGCGCGACGCGCGTGAACGGCGAGGTGCGAGTCTCCGTGGCGGACACCGGCCCCGGCATCCCGGCGGAGGACCTCGATCGGATCTTCGAGGAGTTCCAGCAGACCGACGCCGGGATCGAGCAGCGCGAGGGAACCGGCCTCGGGCTGGCGCTGTCGAAGCGTCTCGTCGAGCTGCACGGCGGCCGGATCTGGGTCGACAGCGAACTGGGTCAGGGGAGCACGTTCGTGTTCACGTTGCCCGCGGGGCCGATCTAGCGATGGCCGGCCCGCAGATTCTCGTGGTCGAGGACAACGAGAAGAACATGAAGCTCCTCCGCGACGTCCTCCAGGCGGCCGGGTATCGCACGCTCGAGGCGACGACGGGGAGCCAGGCAGTCGAGCTCGCGGTCGCGCACCGCCCCACGCTCGCGCTCATGGACATCCAGCTTCCGGACATGGACGGCATCGCGACACTCGAACGGCTGCGCGCGGACGAGCGCACCGCCTCCATACCCGTGCTCGCCCTGACCGCACAGGCGATGCAGGGAGACCGCGAGCGGTTCCTCGCTGCCGGGTTCGACGGCTACCTCTCGAAGCCGGTGAACATTGCCCACCTCGTCGCAACCGTCCAGGAGCATCACGACGGAGGCGGTCGATGAGCGACGCGGCCAGGATCCTCGTGGTAGACGATGTCCCGGAGAACGTTCGCCTCCTGGACGCGGTCCTCGGGACGGCTGGGTTCGACGTGGTCTCCGCCACCGACGGCCGCACCGCCCTCGAGCTCGCCGAGTCGACGAACCCGGATCTCGTCCTACTCGACGTGATGATGCCGCCGCCCGACGGCTACGCGGTCTGCAGGAAGCTCCGCGAGCGCGAGGAGACCGCCGTACTGCCGGTGATCATGCTCACGGCGAGCGACGGGCCCGAGAAGACGATTGCGATCGAGGCCGGCGCAGACGATTTCATCTCGAAGCCGTTCAACCGAGACGAGCTGCTCACACGCATCCGCTCGCTCCTCCGGATCAAGCGCTACCACGACACGGTCAAGGAGCTGAACCGAACGCTGGAGGAGCGCGTCCGGACGCAAGTGGAGGAGCTCGAGCGGCTGCAGCGCCTCCAACGGTTTCTGTCGCCCCAGCTTGCCGAGGCGATCGTCTCGTCGGGCGACGAGTCGATCCTGTCCAGCCACCGCCGTCAGGTCGCGATGATCTTTGCCGACCTTCGCGGCTGGACGAGCTTCGTCGACGCGGTCGAGCCGGAGGAACTAATGCGCGTGCTCGGCGAGTTTCACGAGGTGATCGGCCGCCTCGTCACCCGCTTCGATGCGACGGTCGGCTTCCTCCAGGGAGACGGCGTCCAACTCTTCTTCAACGACCCGATCGAGGTTCCCGACGCGGCGCTGCGCGCGGTGCGGCTTGCCTGCGCGCTGCGCGAGGAGATGGCCGAGCTCACGCCGCAATGGAAACGACGCGGCTACGACCTCGACTTCGGTGCCGGCATCGCTCTCGGCTACGCGACGTGTGGCGAGGTCGGGTTCGAGGGCCGGTCCGACTATGCCGCCATCGGCTCTGTGACGAATCTCGCCTCTCGACTCGCAGACGAAGCAACGGGCGGGCAGATCCTGATCGAGCAGCGCCTCTACGCGGAGATCGAGGACGACGTGGACGTGCAGCCGATCGGAGAGGTTGCTCTCCGCGGATTCAAGCGGCCGATTGCGGCGTTCGACATCGTTGCCCTCCGCGAGGAGAGAGCCCCAGGGCGTCTGACCCTACGGGTCTGACGCCCGTCCGGCTAAACGCAGTCCTTGAGCCCTTGCGCCTCCGGGAGCGACTCGAGCTTCTTCAGCGTGTTGTTCTCGATCTGGCGGATGCGCTCGCGGGTGACGCCGAAGGCCTGGCCCACCTCCTCGAGCGTGCATGGCTGCGCTCCGTCGAGCCCGTAGCGCAGCTCGATGACACGGCGCTCGCGGTCGGGCAGCGTCGAGAGGGCGAGCTCCACGTCCCCACGCCGCAAGGAGAGCGAGGCCGTGTCGAACGGTGACTCGGCGGCCTCGTCCGGCACGAAGTCGCCGAGCGAGGAGTCCTCCTCCTCGCCGATCGGCTTCTCGAGCGAGATGGGGAGCTGTGACATGCGCAGGATCTCGCGCACCTCGTCGACCTCGATCTCGAGCTCCTCGGCGATCTCCTCCGGGAGCGGCTCGCGGCCGAGCCGCTGGACGAGCTGCCGCTCGATGTGCACGACCTTGTTCAGCTTCTCGACCATGTGCACCGGAATGCGGATCGTCCGGGCCTTGTCGGCGATTGCGCGCGTGACCGCCTGTCGGATCCACCAGGTGGCATAGGTCGAGAACTTGAAGCCGCGGCGGTAGTCGAACTTCTCGACGGCGCGAATGAGCCCGAGTGAGCCTTCCTGAATCAGATCGAGGAACGAGAGCCCGCGTCCCAGGTAGCCCTTCGCGATCGACACGACGAGGCGGAGGTTCGCCTCGATCATGTGCTGCTTCGCCGCCATGTCGCCACGCTCGATGAGCTTCGCGAGCGAGACCTCCTGGTCGGCCGTCAGAAGCGGCACCTTCCCGATCTCACGGAGATAGAGGCGGAGCGAGTCGAGCGACGGCTCCACCGAGAGGTCGAGCTTCTGCGCGCCTTTCTCCTCCTCGACGAGAACGGGCTCCGCATGGGGGAAGTCCTTGTGCTCGACGCCCTCGTGCAGCTCGATGGCGTGATCGATGAGATACGCGTAGAAGTCCTCGATCTGCTCCTTCGTGAGCTCGACGTCGTCGAGCCCCGTGACGATCTCGTCGTAGGTGAGGAAGCCCTTCTCGAGCCCTTGCTCGACGAGACGCTGGAGCTCCTCGACCTCGGGGAGAGCGATATCGACAGACAGCATGGGCTGGGCTTTCTCCTCTCGCGCTCGAACGGATACTGACCTTCAGCAATGCATGAGCCGGCTCCCCCAGCCGCACCGGCCCCACCTGCAAGCGCGCGGATACTAGTCCGGAACGAACAATTGTGGAAGAGGACCACTTTGTTAACGCGCAGGGTCGATGTGGAGAGCACGTAGCTCGCCGACGACCTCGGCGTGCGAGTTCTCGACCGGCGCGTGCCCGAGATCACCGGTGTCGAACCCGAGGCGGGTGAGGAACGCCGCGAGCGCCAAGCGGATAGGCCGCTGCGCTCCGTCCTCGACCTTGAGCGCGATGCCGAGGCCGGCTCGAGCCGCGCAGAGAAGGCCTTCGGCGCCTCCCTTCGCCACCCAGCCGTCCTCGAGCCGCATGAGTTCGGTGTCGGCGGCGCCATCGCCGCGGATCAGATCCGGGTGGGCACGCATCGCGGCGACTACACGGCGACCGCCGTCGAGGTGCTCCAGGCGAGAGAACGCGTGCGCCATCCGCTCGAGCGTCAGGCCATAGGTCACGACGCCGCAGCCGTCTACGGCTGTGGGCATCGAGCCGGGCTCGACCTCCGCCGCACTCGAGATCTCCTCGAGCATCGCCTGCTGGCACGGGTGCGAAGCGAGCCGGTAGTCCGCGATCGGCCAGCCACGTTCCCGGCACAAGAGCAACATCGCCGCGTGCTTCCCGGAGCAGTTGTGCTCGAGCCGCGTGGGCTCGGGCCCGCATTCGAGGTCGTCCTCGGTCGCACCCGCCCGGTCGAGAAGAGCCCGCACCGGCTCGAGCTGCTCCGGTCGATGCAGGTGCGACGCGCAGGCGATCGCGATCTCGGCGCCGTCGAGGTCGGGGCGAACGCGGACGATCGGGAGCGCCTGGATCGGCTTCGCCGAGCTCCTGAAGTGCGTGAGGAGCCCGAGGTCGCCCGCGGCCGCAACGACTTGGCCCTCGGAAACGGCGACGACATGGACGCGATGCAACGCTTCGACGACGTCGCCGCGTCTGGCCTCGATCACGATCGGATTCACGGCGCGCCACACTAGAGCGACTGGCTAACGGGCGGGATTTCCCGTATATTTGGCGATCATCGACCGTTCGCCGGACTACGAGCTCGACGACGTCCTGATCGTCGAGGACCCGAAGCAGCTCCGCGCACTCGCCGACGACTTCCGCGCCCGCATCGTCAGCCTGCTGCGTGAGCGAGCGGCGTCGACGACCGAGCTCGCGACCGCGCTCGAATCGCCGAAGGGGACGGTCGGCCACCATCTGAAGGTCCTCGAGTCGGCGGGGCTGGTCCGCGTCGTGAGGACGCGCAAAGTCCGCGCTCTGACTGAGAAGTTCTACGGTCGCGTGGCGCGTCTCTTCGTCCTGAAGAGCGACGAGTCGCTACCGGAAGATCTTCGCGGCGGCGCGATCTCCGCGTTGATGTTACGCCGCGCCGCCGACGACCTCATCGCGTCAGGAGACGAGCAGGAGACCGCGGGGCTCGTGAACATCCGCCTCGCGGACAAGGAGCGGGTGCGCTTCGAGCGGCGGCTGAACCGGCTCGTCGCCGACTACCAGGCCGCGGAGGACCCGCAGGGCGAGCGGCACGTCCTGGCCTACGCGATGTATCGCGCCAAGCCGGGTCTGCCACCCAAGGGCGACGGTGCGTAGGCTCTGGCCGCGCGGCGGCCTTTGGCGGCACCCCGACTTCCTGAAGCTGTGGTCGGCCGAGACGATCAGCGTCTTCGGCACCCAGATCTCGCAGCTCGCCTTGCCGCTCGTCGCGATCCTCGTTCTCGACGCCTCGGCATTCGAAGTGGCTGCGCTGGCCACATTCGAGTTCCTCCCATTCATCCTGTTCACACTTCCCGCAGGGGTCTGGGTGGACCGCCTTCGGCGGCGCCCGATCCTGATCGCCGGTGATCTCGTACGCGCGGCGCTGCTGCTCAGCATCCCGGCCGCCTACGTCGCGGACGCCCTCACGCTCGCGCAGCTGTTCACCGTGGGATTCCTCGTCGGCACCTGCACCGTCTTCTTCGACGTCGCGTATCAGTCGTACCTGCCGTCGCTCGTCGAGCGCGGCGAGATCATCGAAGGGAACTCCAAGCTCGAGATCAGCCGCTCGGCGGCGCAGCTGAGTGGCCCGGGCCTCAGCGGTGCGCTCGTCGAGATCTTCACCGCTCCGTACGCGATCCTGGTGGACGGGTTGAGCTACATCGGCTCCGCCCTTTTCCTGTTCCGGATCAAGAAAAGCGAACAGGCACCACAGACAGCGCGACGTGAAGGTGAGCGTCCGAGCATGTGGGTCGAGCTCGAAGAAGGGCTGCGCTTCGTGCTCGGCAATCCGAACCTGCGAGCCCAGGCGGGCTGCACCGCCACATCGAACCTGTTCGGCAGCGTTGGCTTCGCAGTCCTCCTCGTCTTCGCCGTTCGCGAGCTTGGGCTATCCGCCGGGCTCATCGGCCTCGCCCTGTCGATCGGTGCGGCCGGCTCACTCATCGCGGCCCTCACGGCGGGGCGCCTCTCGAGTCGGCTCGGGATCGGCCGGACGACCATCGCGGTCTCCCTGCTCTGGGGTCCGGCGACACTGCTCTTCGCCGTCGCACCCGTAGGCAACGCGGCGGTGCCGTACCTCGTGGCCGGCATGGCCGTGCTCAGCTTCTCGGGCGTGACGTACAACATCGTCCAGGTCAGCTACCGGCAGGCCATCTGCCCGCCGCGGCTGCAAGGGCGCATGAACTCCGTGATGCGCTTCATCGTGTGGGGCACGATCCCCGCCGGCACGCTCGCCGGCGGTGCTCTCGGGACGTGGATCGGTTTACGGGAGACGCTCGTCGTCAGCGCGATCGGCGGAAGCCTCGCGGCTCTCTGGATCATCTTCTCGCCGCAGCGCCATCTCCGCGTGATGCCCGAGCCGATCGACGACGCCGCGCCCGAGCCCGCGAGCGCATAGGCGCTACCGTCACGGCGTGCCTGAGCTACCCGAGGTGGAGGCATGGGTGCGAGAGCTCGACCCACTCGTCTCCCGCGCCCCCGTCGATAAGGCCGGGCCGGCGCACATCGCGACGCTGAAGACCGCCACGCCACCACTCGCTGTGCTGGACGGCCGACGCCTCGAGGGGGCGCGCCGCCGTGGGAAGAACCTCCTTTTCCCCACCGATGAAGGCGACCTCGTGCTGCGCGTGCACCTCATGAGCGCCGGCCGTCTGCGCTTCCTGCCCGCCGGCACGAAGGGTCCGAAGACGCCGATGTTCCGACTGCGCTTCTCAGGCGGGGACGAGCTCGTCCTCACCGAGGCCGGAAAGAAGAAGCGCGCCGGTGTGTGGCTCGTCAGCCCCGAGCAGCTCGATGCCGACCTCTCACATCTCGGGCCCGACGCGCTCGAGCTCGATGCCGCTGCGCTCGGCGACATCCTCAGTCGCGAGCGCCGCCAGCTTCATCCACTGCTCCGCGACCAGCGCGCGATCGCCGGGATCGGGCGAGCGCACGCGAACGAGATCCTCCTCCGCGCGCGGCTCTCTCCTTTCAAGGCCTCGACCGAGCTCTCGGCCGAGGATGTCGACAGGCTCGCCGAGGTCATCCACGAGAACCTGACGCACGCCCTCGAGCTGCGCGAGCGCGGCAAGGGAGACAAGGACGTGTACGTCATCCACAACAGGCTCGGCGAGGCTTGCCCGCAGTGCGGGACCCCGATCGCGCGCGTCGACTTCGAGGAGCACACGATCTACTACTGCCCCAGCTGTCAGACCGGCGGCCGGCTCCTGAAGGATCGGCGCCTCTCTCGCCTCCTTCGCTAGAGCCGACTTGACATGTGACCATTTGGTCACCTATTCTGAACCCGTGACGGACGATGACCGAGTGTTCAAGGCGCTCGCCGACCCGACGCGGCGTCTGCTCCTCGACCGGCTCTTCACGCGTGACGGCCGCACGCTCACGGAGCTCGAGTCGGACCTGGAGATGACGCGCTTCGGCGTGATGAAGCACCTGCGGGTGCTCGCGGACGCGAACCTCGTGGTCAGTCGCCGTCAGGGCCGGGAGAAGCTGCACTTCCTGAACCCGGTCCCGATCCGGCTGATCCACGACCGCTGGATCGACAAGTACACGGAGCGCCAGGTGTCGGCGCTCGCGGATCTCAAGACCGAATTGGAGGCGACGGCATGAGCACGCAGACCGAGACCGCGGTTACCACGCAGGTCTTCCGCGTCTACATCAAGGCGTCCCCGGAGACGATCTGGGACGCGATCACGAAGCCCGAGTGGACGGAGAAGTACGGCTACCGGGGAAAGGTGGAGTTCGATCTGCGACCTGGCGGCGCGTACAGAGCGTTCGCCACGGAGGCGATGCGCTCGATGGGCCTCCCCGAGGTGGTCGTCGACGGCGAGGTCGTCGAGGCCGACCCGCCGCGGAGGCTCGTCCAGACGTGGCGAGCCCTTTGGAGCGAGGACATCGCGGCCGAGCAGCCGACCAGGGTCACGTTCGACATCGAAGAAGACGACGGCGGAGTCACGAGACTGACGGTGACGCATGAGCTCGAGGGCGCCCCGCTCCACGCTTCGATGGTCGGCCTCTCGGAGGCGCGCATGCACGAGGGCGGCGGCGGCTGGCCGATGATCCTCAGCGATCTGAAGACCCTGCTCGAGACCGGCCACTCGTTCGAGGACTGACGCAGGATGCCGGCAGACCCCGTGGCCTGCGGGGTCTGCCGCGCTGTCTCGCGCTCACCCAGTGGTACCGTGGCGCCCGTGACCGACGTCAGGGTCCACGAGGACCTGCAGGCTTCGTCGCCCGAGATAGCGCTCGCCCTCTCGCGTGCCGGCGTCTCGGGCGTTCAGAAGGCGGTTCGCATCCGTCGCGGCGACGCGGAGACCGTCATGGCAGCGGTCATCGACTGCACGGTCGACCTCGCGGCCGACCAGAAGGGCGTCCACATGTCGCGCTTCCCGGAGCTTTTCGAGGAGGCGATCGAGCTCGTCGTCGAGCGGGAGGCGCTCCTCGTCGAGCTCCTCGCCGAGCACATCGCGAGCCGGGTCGTCGAGCGACAGGGAGCGCTCAGGGCAGAGGTCTGGATCCGAGCCCAGTGGCCGATCCATCGCCGAACGCCGGTGACGGGCCTCGCGACGCAGGAGATGGTGACCCTGTGCGGGATCGCCGCCGCCTCGGAGACCGGAACTCGCCGCGCAGTCGGCGTCGAGGCGACGGGAATCAACGCCTGCCCGTGCGCGCAGGGGCTCGTGCGCAACCGCGCATCGGAGCGTCTGCTCGAGGCCGGGATTCGACACGGGTGACGTCGAGCGGATCCTGGAGCTCGTCCCCATCGCGACGCACAACCAGCGCGGTCGTCAGTCGCTGTTCGTCGGCACGGAGCAGGACCTCGACGCCGAGGTCCTCGTCGACGTCGCCGAGCGCTCGATGAGCGCGCCGATCTACGACCTCCTGAAGCGGCCCGACGAGCTCTTCGTCGTCGAGCACGCGCACCTGCAGCCTCGCTTCGTCGAGGACTCCGTGCGATACGCGCTCCGCGATGCGCTCGACACGCTGCCGCAGCTCGACGACGGCGACTTCCTCCTCTCGAAACAGGTCAACTTCGAGACGATCCACGTGCACGACGTCGTCGCCGAGCGCTTCGGCACCGTCGGCGAGCTGCGAACCGAGCTCGCGACCGGCGCCGCGGGCGAGCAGACGACCCTCGCCGCCTGGCTCAGCGGGGCGTAGCTACGCGCGCCGGGGCCGGCGCAGCTCGAAGCGGTGCTCGGTGCCGGCGAAGAGCCGGCGGATGTTCTGGTGGTGCATCACGATCACGGCGACACCACCGGCGATGCCGAAGACGACGATCGGCCACGGATAGCCCAGCGCGATCACGAGGAGCGCGAGTGCGGCCGCTGTCACGATGGTGGCGACGGACGCGTATCGCGTGAGCGCGAACACGACGAGCCAGAGGCCGACGCAGCACAAAAAGACGAGCGGTGCGAGCGCGAATGTCGCTCCGCCGGCAGTGGCAGCCATCTTCCCGCCCTTCTGAAACCGGAGGAAGATCGGTCGCGCATGGCCGAGCATCGCGGCCGCGGCGGCGAGCACGCCGACGAGCGCACCGCCGACCCAGAGCCCGAGCGCCGCAGCCGCGAATCCCTTCGCGACGTCCAGCAGCGCCACCGGAATGCCCAGTGACCGCCCGTACACCCGGAAGACGTTCGACGCCCCCACGTTGCCACTGCCCATGGTCCGGATGTCCTCGCCTCGCACGAGCCGCGGCACCCAGTACCCGAACGGCAGCGAGCCGAGAAGGTAGCCCGCCGCGACGGCGAGGGTCTCCTTCATCGATTACTCGGTGGGAACTCGATACGCCTCGACCCAGTGGTTCACGACGCCCCAGTCGAGGTTCGTAAGGAAAGCCTCGATGTAGGCGGCGCGATCGGTCTGGTAGTCGAGGAAGTACGCGTGCTCGTAAACGTCGAGCGCGACGAGCGGCGTGGCGTTCCAGACGGGGAACGTGTTCTGGGCGTCGCCGACGTAGTTGAAGAGGCGGCCTTCGTCCCAGTCGTACGCCGTCCAGGCCCAGCCCCGCCCCGCCATGCCGGTCGCGCGCAGGTCCGCGCGCCACGCGTCGGCCGAGCCGAAGTCCCGCTCGATCAGCGTCGCGATCGCGCCGTCGGGGTCACCGCCGGCGCCACCGAGGTGCTCGAAGTAGATCTCGTGGTTCTTGATCCCGCCCACCGCGAAGGTGAGATCGACCTTGAGTGCCCGGACCTCCGAGTAGACCTGGTTCGCCCCGCCGAGGTCGACCGAAGCAAGCGATCCGAGGATCTCGTTCCGCTTCGCCACGTACCCCTGGTAGAGGCGGTAGTGCGCCTCGATCGTCGTCCGCGAGATGCCGTCGAGCTCCAGAAGTGCCGGCTTCAGCTCGCGCGGCCTGATCTCGACGAAGTTCGACATCGGTTTCCTCCAGGGGCGGGACGGGAACGCGCGGAGCATATCCTTGCTCGGAACCGACTCGTCCAGGAGAGGAGAGCAGGCCATGGCGTTCACCGTTCCAGCGCTTCCCTACGACTACGACGCACTCGAATCCATAATCGACGTCGAGACCATGAAGCTCCATCACGACAAACACCACCAGGCCTACGTGGACAACGCGAACAAGGCGCTCGACGGAACCGAGTGGGCAGACGCGTCCGTGGAGGACGTCCTTCGCAGCCTCGACAAACTGCCCGAGGACAAGCAGACCGCAGTCCGGAACAACGCCGGCGGCCACGCCAACCACTCGCTCTTCTGGGAGACCATGGGGCCGCAGGCGGGTGGGTCTCCAGGCGGCGACCTCGCGACCGCAATCGACTCTGCGTTCGGGAGCTTCGACTCCTTCAAGGAGACCTTCAACCAGAACGGCGTGACGCGATTCGGCAGCGGCTGGACCTGGCTCGTCTGGAACGGCAGCGCTCTCGAGGCGTACTCGACACCCAACCAGGACTCGCCGATCCTCCAGGGCCACGTTCCCGTAATGGGCAACGACGTGTGGGAGCACGCGTACTACCTGAACTACCGCAACCGCCGGCCTGAGTACCTCGAGGCATGGTGGAACGTCGTGAACTGGGATGCAGTGGCCGCGAAGTTCGAGGCGGCGCGGAGCTAGCCGCGCCGCAATCCGCATCGGTCGCGAGCACGTAGCAGTTCACACGTGGCTGCGTCGCTCGCGATCCGGGTTGGTTCACGGCATCCCGGACGGGGAATCATGCACCGCGTGGAGCTCCCTCATGCGACCGACGGCCAGCTGATCGTTCGCATCGCCGGCGGCGATCGCGTCGCCTTCGAGGAGCTGCACGGGCGCTACGCGCGCGCCGTGCTCGGGCTCGCGCTCCGTCGGCTCGGCGACCGCGGACGAGCGGAGGACGCAACGCAGGAGGCGTTCATCGCCATCTGGCGCTCGGCACGGACCTTCGATCCGAGCCGTGGCCGCGGCGCACCATGGCTCTACGCCGTGGCGCGAAACGCCATTACCGACGGACTCCGGCGGACGCCCGAGCCGGTTGCGGAGCTCGAGGACGGGCCGGGGAGCTCACCGGACCCGTCGGACGAGGCCGAGCTGGCGTGGACGGCGTGGCGCGTGCACCGCGCGCTCGAAACCCTTCCCGACCACGAACGGCCGGTCATCGAGCTCGCGTACTGGGGCGGGCTGTCCCAGAGCGAGATCGCCGGCAGACTGGAGATCCCGCTCGGCACGGTGAAGACGAGGACGCGGAGCGCGCTCTCGCGCCTCGCGGATGCGCTCGACGAGGAGTTGCGATGAGGCACCCGGACTTCGACGAACTCGTCGGGAACGACATCGGCGCCGAGGAGCGGGAACGCCTCGAGCGCGTGCACGAGCTGCTCCTCGCAGCCGGGCCGCCGCCGGACGTCGCTTCGACGAGGCCGGTCGAGCTCCGTCCTCGGCGGCGTCGTGGCGCCGTGCTCGCGATCGCAGCTGCGCTGGCGGTTGCGGCGTTCGCCCTCGGCGCCGCGGTCGACCAACGCGATGTCGACTTCGTCGTGACGATGGACGGGGTCGGCGCGGCCGCCGATGCCTCCGTCTCGCTCACGGTCTTCGAGCTCGACTCTGCGGGCAACTGGCCGATGGAGGTCGAGGCCCGCGGGCTGGCACCCACGACCAACGGCAGGCCGTACGAGGTGTGGCTGACTCGAAACGGGAAGCTCACAGCACTGTGCGGAAGCTTCGTCACGGACGACGACGGCCACGCCGTCGTCCCGATGAACGCGCCGTACCGATTCGACGACTTCGACGGCTGGGTCGTCGTCGAGGAAGGCTCGCAGACGCCGCTTTTGACCACCTGAGGCGACCGAGGCAGCGGCTATCGTCGCTGCATGGGTCAGTACGAGGACTTCGTGCGCCACGTCTTCACGTCGGGCATGCCGAAGAGCGATCGGACCGGCACCGGGACGGTAAGCGTCTTCGGCTACCAGATGCGGATCGACCTGGCTGAGGGCTTCCCGCTCGTGACCACGAAGAAGGTCCACTTCCCATCGGTCGCGTACGAGCTCCTCTGGTTCCTGCGCGGCGAGTCGAACGTCCGCTGGCTCCAGGAGCGCGGGGTCACGATCTGGGACGAGTGGGCCGACAAGGACGGCGAGCTCGGGCCCGTGTACGGCGTCCAGTGGCGCAGCTGGCCGACCCCCGACGGCGGCCATATCGACCAGATCGCGGAGGTGGTGCGGCTGCTGCGCGAGGACCCCGACTCGCGTCGGATCATCGTCAGCGCCTGGAACGTTGCGGACATCCCGCGGATGGCGCTCGCGCCGTGTCACGCGTTCTTCCAGTTCCACGTGGCTGGTGGCGAACGGCTCAGCTGCCAGATCTACCAGCGCAGCGCCGACGTCTTCCTCGGCGTCCCGTTCAACATCGCGAGCTACGCGCTCCTGACCCACCTGCTCGCGCAGCAGTGCGACCTCGAGGTCGGCGACCTCGTGTGGACGGGCGGCGACTGCCACATCTACGACAACCATCGCGAGCAGGTCGAGACACTGCTCGTGCGCGAGCCCTTCCCGTTCCCTTCGCTTCGCCTGGCCCGCCGGCCGCATTCGATCTTCGACTACGAGCTCGAGGACTTCGAGGTCGTCGGCTACGAGCACCACCCGGCGATTCGCGCGCCGGTCGCCGTTTGAAGATCGCGCTCGTCGCAGCGGTCGCTCGGGGCGGCGTCATCGGAAGGGAGGGCGGCCTGCCATGGCGACTTCCAGAGGACATCGCGCACTTCCGCTCCGCGACGATAGGCAGTCCGGTCGTGATGGGCCGCCGGACCTGGGAGTCGCTTCCTGCCGGGTTTCGACCGCTGCCGCAACGGCGGAACATCGTCGTCACGCGCAACGCCTCGTGGCATGAGGAAGGCGCAGAGCGCGCAGCGTCTCTCGAGCAGGCACTGGAGCTCCTCGCGGGGGAGCAGCGCGTGAGCGTGGTCGGTGGCGGCGAGCTCTTCTCCGCCGCGCTCCCGCTCGCCGACGAGCTGCTCCTGACGGAGATCGACCTCGAGGTCGAAGGCGACACGTTCTTCCCGGAGTTCGACCGCGCCGCGTTCACGGAGACCTCACGCGAGCAGCACGTCTCGATCAACGGCACCCGCTACGCCTTCGTCACCTACTACAGGCAAGATGTGCCCTCGTGAGTACCGGCCTCCATGTGACACGCGAGGAACTCGAAGCCCGCTGGGACGAGCTCCGCGCCCTCGACGCCCGCGAGGGAACACTCGAGCTGATCGTCGTCCGCCCGCGCGAGGGCGAGCGCGAGACGCCGCCGACCGCCGAGCTCAGTCACGAGGACGGTCTCGTCGGCGATCGCTGGCGGGCATCCGCGCACATCCACGAGGACGGATCCGTGGGCCGTGAGAACCAGCTCACGCTGGCGTCCACGCGCATGCTCGGGCTTATCGCCGAGCCTGAGCGCTGGCCGCTGTCCGGTGACAACCTGCTCGTCGACATGGGGCTCGACATGCAGAGCCTCCCGGTCGGAAGCCGACTCGCGATCGGCGATGAGGTGGTCGTTCAGATCTCCGAGATCCCGCACACGGGCTGCGCGAAGTTCTCGGCGCGCTTCGGGAGCGACGCGCTGAAGTTCATCAACTCGCCCGAGGGCCGCGAGTTGCGCCTGCGTGGCGTGAACGCTCACGTCATCGACCCCGGTACGGTCTCGACCGGCGACGCGATTCGTCGGCTCTAGCCGAACTACGAACGGCGGATCGCGAGCACGCGGGCCTTCCAGGACCCGCTCGGCGCCTCGACCGCGACCTCGTCGCCGACGCCGGCACCCATCAGGGCCGAGCCCAGCGGCGACTCGGGCGAGACGCCGCCCACGGCCGAGATCTCGACCTCGATCGCGTCCCCGTCCTCGTCGGCGATCTCGACGATCGAGCCAACACCGACGTGCTCGTCCGTATCGTGCTCCACGGTCACGGCGTGGTTCAGCCGATCGCGCAGCGCGCGGATGCGCGCCTCGAGGAAACCCTGCTCGTTCTTCGCCGCGTGGTACTCGAAGTTCTCCGAGAGGTCGCCGAACTCGCGTGCGGTCTTGATCGCCTGGATGGCCGCCTTGCGGCGAGGCCCTTCGAGCTCGGCGAGCTCGGCCTCGAGGGCCGCGCGTTGCTCGGCGGTCAGATGCTCTGCTCTCGGCTCGCTCACAGGACGGAACGCTAGTCACTGGACTAGGCTCCCGCACGAGAGAGCGGGGCGATCAAAGGAGGAGGAAGCGGTGGCGACGGACCTAGAGCGCTTCGTCGAGGCGGACGGTCGAGCGGAGCTCGTGAAGGACGTGCGGAAGAAGATCGACGCCGAGGGCGTGACGTACGTCTACTACCAGTTCATCTCCGTCACCGGCCGCATCATGGGCAAAGGCGTCCCGGCGCCACACTGGGAGACGATCGCCCAGAAGGGCTTCCAGCTCGTCTACGGCTCGACGGCGAACCTCTTCACGGATCGGCACGGCGGCTACATCGGCTACGGCCCCGAGGCGTGGGAGCTCGTCGGCATCCCCGAGCCCGAGACGTTCGAGGTGCTCCCTTGGGACAACCGCGTCGCGCGTGTGTGGTGCACGTGCTTCCGCAACCGCGAGGACCGCGACGGGCCCGGCGCGTTCCTGACCTCCGACTGCCGCGGGAACCTCCAGCGGATCCAGGAGGAGTTCGAGGGTCGCACCGGCATGCATCTCCGCGCCGGCATGGAGCCCGAGATGATGTGGCTGCGGCTCAATCCCGACGGCACGCCTTCCGTCGAGGGCAGGACCAAGCCCTACTGCTACCACATCGACCAGTTCTCGGAGCTCCAGCCGATCATCCACAAGATGGTCGAGTACGGGCAGAAGCTCGGTCTCGACATGATCCAGGGCGACCACGAGGACGCGCCCGGTCAGATCGAGCTCAACTTCGGCTTCGACCGCGCGGAGAAGACCGCGGACAACCTCTCGACCTTCCGCCAGATCGCGAAACAGGTCGGCCGCGAGGAGGGTGCCTTCCCGTGCTTCATGCCGAAGCCGTTCATGGGCGTTTCGGCGAACGGCTGCCACACCAACATCTCCCTCTGGAAGGGGGACGAGAACGTCTTCCTGCCGGACGGAGACGACGTGCACATGCCGAGCCAGATCGGGCTCAACGCCGTCGGCGGGATCCTCGAGCACCTGCGCGCACTGACGTGCGTCACCGCGCCGACCGTGAACTCGTACCGCCGCTTCTGGGAGACGGGTTTCTGGGCGCCGGTCTTCGCCGACTGGGGCTACCAGAACCGCACGACCGCGCTCCGAATCTCCTCGCCAGACCGCTTCGAGTACCGGTCGGTGGACGCGGCGGTCAACCCGTACCTCGCCCTCGCCGGGTTGATCAAGGTGATGGACGACGGCATCCAGCGCAAGCTCGACCCGGGCCCGCCGGAGGAGTCGAACATCTACGAGGCGATCGAGGCGGGCAAGACCGTGAAGCGCGTGCCCATGACGCTCGGCGAGGCGCTCGACGAGCTCGAGGCCGACGACATCGTGAAGAGCGCACTACCGGACGAGATGTACCGTGTGTTCATGCATTACAAGCGCGACGAGTGGGAGCGCTACTGCGCCACCGTCTCCGACTGGGACGTGCAGGAATACCTCGACGTCCTCCCGTGAAATGTGCGGAATAGCAGGGATCATCTATCGCGACGGTTCCGATCACGCGATCGGCGACGAGATGACGCGCATGCTCCAGTCGATGAAGCACCGCGGCCCCGACTCGACCGGCTACGCCCTCTACGGCAACGGCTCGAACGGCAACCTCGTCATGCGTTACAAGCTCGCGGACGCGAACACGCCGCGTGACTTCGATTTCGAGGAGCGCCTGCGCCGCCACCGCGTGGAGGTCGAGGCGCGGCTCGCCTCACTCGGCGCGCGGATCCAAGAGGTCGACGAGGAGACGCCCTACGCGTTTCGCGTCGAGCTCGAGTACGACGGCGACCTGAAGCTCCTCGCCGACTTCGTCGAGGACATCCCCGAAGCCGAGGTGCTCTCGCTCGGCCGGGCGCTCGAGATCGTGAAGGACCTCGGCGACGCCGAGTCGGTGTACGAGCAATACGGGCTCTCGACGTTCACCGGCACGCACGCGATCGGCCACGTTCGCATGGCAACGGAGTCGGAGGTCGACATCGCCGGCGCGCACCCGTACTGGGCCTACCCCTACTCCGACGTCGCGGTCGTCCACAACGGGCAGCTGACGAACTACTTCATGTGGCGCCGCCGCCTGGAGCGCGCGGGCCGGCGCTTCATGTCCGAGTGCGACTCCGAGATCATCGCCGTCTACCTCGCCGAGGAGATGACGAAGGGCGCTTCGCTCGAGGAGGCGATGCACAAGTCCCTCGACGAGCTCGACGGCGTCTTCACGTACATCGCGGTCACGAAGGACGAGCTCGGCGTTGCGAAGGACGAGCTCGCCGCGAAGCCGCTCGTCCTCTACGAGTCGGACGACCTCGTCGCCCTCGCCTCCGAGGAAATCGCGATCCGCGCGATCGTCGACCACGAGATCAACACGTACGACCCCTACGAGCGCGAGGTCCTGGTGTGGCAGCGCTAGTCGCGCGGGGGGAAACGATGTTTCCCCCCGCGAGCCCCCCTTCCTCTCCTGAGCCTCTTGGCATGTGCTTGCCTGGCCTACGGGCGAGTAAATCGCCCTTCGGCCCTCGGCCGTCGCTGATCCGTGAACCGGCGCAACAGCACGGTGAGGAGGGATCCGCGTGGCAGCGATAGGCGAGCAGCGCATCACGTACGACGCGCGCGGGCTTGCCGAGCCTGTCGCCGAAGCGCCACGCACGGCGGTCATCGAGGACGGCGTCGCAACCTTCGACGCGCGCGAGCTCACGACTCGGACGATCAACCTCGAGCTGCGCCGCCTCCTCTACGAAGAGGGCGTCGACGAGATCGTGATCCAGAGCCCGCAGGGCCGTCACTCACTCGGCGTGGGAATCCTGCGCCGGTGCAAGATCACGTTCGAGGGCTCGCTCGGCTACTTCGCGTGCGGGCTCATCGACGGGCCGGAGATCCGCATCACCGGGCGTGTCGGCTGGTCGGCCTGCGAGAACATGATGTCCGGCGTCGTCGTGGTCGACGGCAACGGCGGCTCGCTCACGGGCGCCGCGATGCGGGGCGGCGACCTCGTCGTCAGGGGTCGCGTCGGCGCGCGCACCGGGATCGACCAGAAGGGCGGCACGATCCTGATCTGCGGCTCGGTCGGCTCGATGACCGGGTTCATGATGCAGCGCGGCCGCCTGATCATCTGCGGAGACGTCGGGCCCGGCCTCGGCGACTCGATGTACGACGGGACGATCTACGTCGCGGGCAAGGTGAAGTCGCTCGGCATCGACTGCGTCCCGGGAGAGTGGACGGAATCGGACACGGAGCTCATCGAGCGCAAGTTCCGGATCTACGGGCTCGGTACCCCGCCGGAGTTCCAGAAGTTCGTGTGCGGGAAGGTGCTCTACAACTACGACTCGCTCGAGCCCTCGGAGAGGAAGCTGGTGATCTGAGCACTGATGCCTGACGAGAACGGCCCCGGCAGAGAAGACGTCCTCGGGCGCAGCCGCATCTTCACGCCCGAGGTCATCAACGACATCCACGTCAAGGCGGACCTCGGCCGCTACCGGATGCGCGGCTTCTCGATCTTCAAGCCCATCCCGCACTGGGACGAGCTCGTCTTCCTGCCCGGGACGCTGACGCGCTTCGTCATCGAGGGCTACCGCGAGAAGTGCGACACGACGACGGTGCTCGGCGCGCGTTTCGCGAAGAACCCGCTCGAGCTCGACATCCCGATCTACATCACAGGCATGTCCTTCGGCGCGCTCTCGCTCGAGGCGAAGATGGCGCTCGCGAAGGGCGCCTCGATGGCAGGCACGGCGACGTGCTCGGGCGAGGGCGGGATGATCCCGCCGGAGCGCGACTACTCGACGAAGTGGTACTACCAGTGCATCCAGTCGCGGTACGGGTTCAACCCGCACCACCTGATGCTTGCCGACGCCTGTGAGTTCTTCATCGGGCAGGGCTGCAAGGTCGGCCTCGGCGGGCACCTCATGGGACAGAAGGTGACTGAGCAGGTCGCAGAGATGCGGTCGCTGCCGGCAGGGATCGACCAGCGCTCCCCCGCGCGCCATCCCGACTGGCTTGGGCCCGACGATCTCTCGCTGAAGGTGCAGGAGATCCGCGAGGCGACCGATTACCGCATCCCGATTCAGCTCAAGCTCGGTGCCGCGCGCGTCTACGACGACGTGCGCATGGCCGCCAAGTGCGGGCCGGACATCATCTACCTCGACGGCGCGGAGGGCTCGACCGGCGCCGGGCCGCACATCGCGACCGAGGAGACGGGCATCCCGCTCATGGCTGCGATTCCCGAGGCGCGCCGCGCGCTCGAGGACGTCGGGCTGGCCGACGAGATCGACCTCGTCGTCGCCGGCGGCATCCGCAACGGCGCGGACGTCGCGAAGTGCCTCGCGCTCGGCGCCAAGGCGGTGGCAATCGGGCACTCCGCGCTCATGGCGCTCAACTGCAACAAGGAGATCCCCGGCGTCACCGACTACGAGGGCACGGTCGGCGTCCCTGCCGGCCAGTGCTACCACTGCCACACGGGCCGCTGCCCGGTCGGGATCACGACCCAGGACCCGGAGCTCCGCAAGCGGCTCGTCGTCGAGGACGCGTCCCACCGGGTCTACAACTTCCTGACCGCGCTGACCATGGAGTTGCAGATGCTCGCGCGGGCGTGCGGGAAGACGAACGTCCACTCGCTCGAGCCCGAGGATCTCGCGGCCCTGACGATCGAGGCCTCGGCGATGGCGCGGGTGCCGTTGGCGGGAACGACGTACACGGTCGGTCAGACCGAGCGCGAGATCCTCGCCGAGGTGCAGCGGCTGCTCGCGATCAAGGCCGAGGAGGAGCTCGTGGCGAACCGGACTGCGCCGGTCGCAGACCTGAGGTCGGTCGAGTGACGGAGCCGCACTCGCACGAGCTCGCGTACGCCGAGCCCCAGAAGACGAAGTCGCTCGACGCGGAGTTCCTCGCGGGCCACCGCTTCCCGTACCAGGAAGACATGTCGCTCGTCGAGGACATCGACTTGCTGGCAGCGACGCCCGGCGAGGACATCAACTGGCTCGAGGACGTCGAGCTGCTCGAGGAGGAAGGCGTGCCGGCGGTCTTCGACCGCTACAGCAACTCCTTCCTGAAGATCTACTTCCCGATCCCTGCAGGGCGCGAGAACGAGATCGCGCGCAAGGTGCTCGTGAAGCACCTCCAGTCCGGCAACTCGTACGGGATCCAGCTCAAGGAGATCCACACGAAGTTCCCGCAGCCCGAGCTCGGCCCGTGGGTCGAGGGCTCGAGGACGGTCGGTACCGATTACACGCCGCCGGTGCTCGAGGGCTGGGAGAAGCCCGCAGGCCACTAGTCGCAGCGCACGTTCTGGTCGACGAGACCGTAACTTGCTACAGTAAGGGTCGTGGCGACCAAAACCACTGACCCAGGGGTGCCGGCGGGCTACGACCCGTCGGAGTTCCCTGCCTTCGCGGTGACGGTCGACATCGTGATCGTGACCATCGCCGACAGCCGTCTCCGCGCGCTGCTCGTCCGCCGAGGCGTTCCGCCGTTCGAGGGGATGTGGGCGATTCCGGGCGGCTTCAAGCGCCCCACCGAGACGCTGGACGAGGCGGCCATCCGGGAACTGCGCGAGGAGACCGCAGTCGGTGCCAAGACGTTGCGCCAGTTCGGCGCCTACGGCGATCCGGGACGCGACCCTCGTATGAACGTCGTGACCGTCGCCTACTTCGCGGTGCTGCGCGAGGTGGGTGACGTCGCCGGTGGCACGGACGCAGCGGACGCCGCGCTCCTCCCCGTCTCCGACGTGCTCGACGGAAAGCTCGAGCTCGCGTTCGACCACGCGCTGATCGTGCGCGATGCGGTCGAGCGCGTTCGCGCCGACCTCGAGCTCACCGGCATCGCCACGGCGTTCGTCGGCCCTACGTTCACGCTCGCCGAGCTGCGGACGGTGTACGAGACCGTCTGGGGCGTCCAGCTCGACGCAGCGAACTTCCGGCGGAGCGTCGTCGCCGAGGACGGCTGGGCGATCCCAACGGGTCGCCGGGCCCAACCGGGTCCCGGCGGCGGCAGGCCCGCGGAGCTCTATCGGGCCGGGCCGGCGTGGAAACACGGCAGCCCCGTCCACCGCTAGCAGCGAACCGTGAAGGCAGTCGTCTACGACAGGTACGGGCCGCCGGAGGTCCTGCGTATCGAGGAGGTCGAGCGACCGGTGCCAGCCGACGACGAGGTCCTCGTCAGAGTCCACGCGACGACGGTGACACGGACCGACACCGGCCTTCGCAGCGCCGAGTACTTCATCAGCCGCTTCGTCACCGGGCTGCGGCGGCCAAAGCAGCGGATACTCGGCGTGGAGCTGGCCGGCGTCGTCGAGGAGGTCGGCGCGGCCGTCAACGCGTTCGCGGTGGGCGACGAGGTCTTCGGCCTCGGCACGGGCACGTACGCGGAGTACGTCTGCGTTCGCGAGGACGGCGCGCTCGCGCACAAGCCGCGCGCCCTCACCTTCGAAGAGGCGGCGCCGATCTGCGACGGACCCGCGCTCGCGCTGGCGTGCCTGAGAAAAGCCGGCGACCTCGAGGGCCGAAGCGTCGTCGTGTACGGCGCTTCCGGGTCGGTCGGGACGGCGGCTGTGCAGCTGGCAAAGCACTTCGGCGCCGAGGTCACGGCGGTGTGCAACCCGACGACCCTCGAGCTCATGCTCGGGCTCGGAGCCGACCACGTCGTGGACTACACGCTGGAGGACTTCACGAGGAACGGCAACTCGTACGACGTGATCTTCGACGCGGTCGGCAAGCACTCGTTCCGGCGCTGCCGGCGCTCTCTGAAGCCGAGCGGGACGTTCCTCGAGACCGACCTCGGGTTCATGTGGCACGTCCCCCTGCTCGTTCTCGCGACCCGTTGGATCGGCTCGAGGACGGTGGGGCTCGGAATCACGAAGTACTCGAGAGCGGACGTCGTTCTCCTGAAGGGGCTCGTCGAGGCGGGGAAGTACCGGGCGGTCGTCGATCGCACCTACCCGCTCGAGGAGGTTGTCGAGGCGGCGAGGTACGTCGAGACCGGACGGAAGAACGGCAACGTCGTTCTGACCGTGCCGAGTTTTGGTTGACGCGACTATAACTGTCTGGTAGAGTAATGGTCGCGCAGACCAAAACTTCGAGAGGCGGAAGGAGAGGATCATGTTTCCAGCCTCGCTCCCGTTCGACTACCTCAGCCACTGCGACCGTTTCGACCGTGTTCGCCGGATACGGGCCCAGCCGACCGGAAACCGCACACGACGGCCCGAGCCGAGAGAGAGCCCGAAGGCGTGAGGGCAGTCGTTCACGACCGGTACGGGCCTCCGGAGGTCCTGCGCCTCGAGGACGTCGACCGCCCCGTGCCCAAAGATGACGAGGTCCTCGTCGAGGTTCACGCCTCGACGGTCACCCGATCGGACTGCGGCTTTCGCGCAGCCGATCCCTTCTTCTCGCGCGCCTGGACCGGCCTTCGCCGGCCCAAGCAGAGGATCCCTGGCATGGAGCTCGCCGGTGCGGTCGAGGCGGTCGGAACGACCGTTACCGACTTTCGGGTGGGCGACGAGGTGTTTGGGATGCGCGGAGGCGCAAACGCGGAGTACGTCTGCGTCCGCGAGCAGGGTGTGCTCGCGCACAAACCGCCCGGACTGAGCCTCGAGGAGGCCGCCGCGGTTCCCGACGGAGGGATCATCGCCCTCGCCTGCCTGGGCAAGGCAGGTCCTCTCGAGGGGCGAAGCATCGTCATCTACGGCGCCTCCGGATCCATCGGCACTGCGTCGGTCCAGCTCGCCAAGCACTTCGGCGCAGAGGTCACCGCGGTCTGCAACACGAAGAACGTCGAGCTCGTGCACTCGCTCGGAGCCGACGAGGTGCTCGACTACACGAAGGAGGACTTCACGAAGAACGGCAAGAGGTACGACGCCGTCCTCGACTCCGTCGGCAAGCACTCGTTCAGGCGGTGCAGAGGCTCCCTGAAACCCGGTGGCGCCTACATCGAGACCGACCTCGGCTTCATGTGGCACGTCCCGCCCCTCGCCCTGGTGAGCCGATGGATCGGAGACAAGCGGGTGACGCTCCCGATTCCGAAGTACACGAAGGAGAACGTCCTCCTCCTCAAGGGGCTCGTCGAGGCGGGGAAGTACCGGGCGGTCGTCGACCGTACCTACCCGCTCGAGGATGTTGTCGAGGCGACGAGGTACGTCGAGACGGGGCAGAAGACAGGCAACGTCGTTCTGACCGTGAAGGACGTCGAGGCATGAGAGCGGTGGTGCACGACCAGTACGGGCCACCCGAGGTCCTGCGAGTCGAGGACGTCGAGCGGTCGTAGCGAGCGCCACGCCCTGATGATCGACATCGCCGGGAGCCGCCCGTTCCGGGAGCTCAGACGGGTGTTGACGCCCGAGGCGACCATCGTCCTGGTCGGCGCGAAGTTCCCGTCGAACAAGGGACTCGGGCCCCTGTCTCACGTGATCCGAATGCGTCTCGCCGGACTCGGCCGCAGTCAGGCCGTGAAGTTCTTCGTCGCGAGCATCAACAAGGAAGATCTCGTCGTCCTCCAGGACCTTCTCGAGACGGGCAAGGTGAAGCCGGTCATCGACAGGCGCTACGCGCTGAGCGAGACGGTCGACGCCGTCCGTCATCTCGGAGAAGGGCACGCCCGAGGGAAGATCGTCGTTTCACCGCGTGAGCCGGGTCTCCCGGTGCTCGGCACGCGCGAGCCAGTCGGGTGAGACCTCGACGCCCCAGCCCGGGCCGTCCGGAACCGCGATCGACCCGTAGACCACCGCGGGCGGCGGCTCGTACATCCCGACCTGCCACGGGTAGAACGAAGGAGGCTCGATCGAGTACTCGACGTACTTGCCGGGTCTCTCCACCGCCGCGAGGAGATGCAGCGAGAAGATCAGGACCAGCGACTGGTTCGCGGAGTGCGGCGTGCAGGGCAGCCCGGCCTGGGCCGCAAGCGCGGCGAATCGCAGCGCGCGGGTCAGGCCACCTACGTAGCAGACGTCCGGCTGCACGACGTCCACCGCACGGCTCTCGGCAATCCGGCGCCAGCGGAACTCGTCCCAGTCCTGCTCGCCCCCGGCGACGTCGATCTCGAGCGCGTCGGCCACCTCGCGCGTCCACTCGATCTCCCAGTGCGGGCACGGCTCCTCGAAGTGGGACACGCCGTGCTGCTCGAGCATCCGCCCGGTCTCGATGGCGCGCGCCGGCGAGTAACAGCTGTTCGCGTCGACGAGGAGCGTCGCGTCGTCCCCGAGCGCGCGCCTGGCCCGTGAGACGACGGCTTCGGTGCGGCCCGGCCACTCGTCCTCGTCGTGGCCGCACTCCTTGCCGATTCGCACCTTGAACGCCTCGAAGCCGTGCTCTTCACGCGCGCGGACAAGCCGTTCGGCCTCATCCTCCGGTGTGATGTCGCGTCGCATGCTCGCGGCATACGCCGGGAACGAGCCGCGAACACAACCCAGGAGCTCGCACACTCCCTTGCCCTCGACCTTCCCGCGGAGGTCCCAGAGCGCGGTCTCGACACCAGCCAGTGCCCGGTACAGATGAGACCCGTGGAACTTCAGCTCGAGCTCGGGAATGCTGTCGACGAAGGAGTCGATCTGGAGGGCATCTCGGCCCAGCGCGTGGGGTGCGACCTGGCTGTGCAGGACGTGGGCTGTGACATCCGCGTGGTACGGCGCGACCTGTCCCCAGCCCTCTGCGCCGTCGTCGGTTCGGACGCGGACGAGAGCGACGTCGGGATTCCCGAAGCTCTCGACGCTGACGATCCTCATTCGGTGTCGAAGACGAGCACGTTTCGGAGTGCCGCGCCGTCGCGGGCGTCGGCAATCGCCGAATTGATCTCTGCGAGCGGATAGCGCCCGCTGATCAGCTCGTCGAGCTTCAGCCGACCCTGCTCGTAGAGATCGACGAGGGACGGCACGGCGGTCGAGAGACGAGCAGAGCCCATCTTGCTGCCGAGGATGCGCACGTCGTTGTGTGCGAGGTCGACCGTCTCGACGCGGAAGGTCTCGCCCGAGGGCGGCATGCCGACGACGACGAGCGTCCCACCACGGCGCACACACGCGAGACCCTGCTCGACTGCGTCGCCTCGCCCGACGGTCACGAACGCGTAGTCGACGCCACGCCCTCCCGTCAGCGCGCGGACCTCCTCCGCAAGCGCGCCGTCTGCCGGATCCACGGCGTGCGTGGCGCCAAACCGGATCGCGGTCTCGCGCTTCGCGGGTGAGATGTCCGCGGCGATGACCGGCGCCGCCTCGCGCAGTGCCGCACCCTGCACGCTGTTGAGCCCGACTCCGCCCGTGCCGACGACGAGCACGCTCGAGCCGCTCGGCACGTGGGCACGGTCGACCACGGCCCCGAAGCCCGTGACGACGCCGCAGCCGAGCAGGGCGGCGACGTCGAGGGCCAGCGATTCCGGTACGACCGCGACCTGTGACTGGTCGACGACCACCTCCTCGGCGAACGCGGCCGTGTGCAGGCCGTGAGCGACGGGCTCTCCGTCAGCCGCGCGGAGAACGGCTCGGCGGTCGGCCGGGAACTCGTGCTCGCAGAGGTGCGCCTCGCCGCGCTCGCAGAAGAAGCAGTGCCCGCAGGAGCGGAGCAGGCTGACGACGACACGGTCGCCGGGCGTCACACCGTCGACGCGCGCGCTGACCTCCTCGACGATGCCTGCTGCTTCGTGCCCGTAGACGGCAGGCAGATCGCCTCCCCAGGCACCGTCGATCAGCGAAACGTCGCTGTGACAGATCGCGGACGCGGCGATGCGGACGCGCACCTCTCCCTCCCGCGGAGCGTCGAGGGCAAGGTCCTCGATCTCGAGCGGCGCGCCGAACGCCCTGCAGACCGCTGCCTTCACGGCGACAGTCTGTCAGTCGGCCTACGCTGCAAACATGCGGGCGCTCGTCCTCCAGCACATCGCCTGTGAGCCCCCCGGCGTGTTCGAGGATGTCATGCGCGAGCGTGACATCGAGCTGCATCGAGTCGAGCTGGACGAGGGCGATCCGCTCCCGGACTGGCGCGACTTTGACGCGATCGTGGCCATGGGCGGCCCGATGTCCGTCAACGACCACGACTCGCACCCGTGGCTACACGCCGAGACAGCCCTGATCCGCGATGCGGTCCAAGCGGATACGCCATTCTGGGGCGTCTGCCTTGGTGTGCAGCTGCTCGCCGCGAGCCTCGGCGCTCGTGTCTACCCGGGCCCCCAGCCCGAGGTCGGGATCCTGCCGGTTTCCGTAACGCTCGACGGGCTCACCGATCCAGTGTTCCGAGAGCTGCCGCGCGAGGTGCTCACGCTGCAATGGCACGGGGATACGTTCGATCTCCCGCACGACGCTGTGCGTCTCGCGGGGTCACCCGCATATCCGAACCAGGCATTCCGCGTCCGGCGGGCATACGGCGTCCAGTTCCATCTCGAGGTCTCGGGCGAGATGGCGCGCGAGTGGGCCGAGGTCCCGGAGTACGTCGAGTCCCTGAACCGGACCCTGGGAGCCGACCGGGCAACGGACCTTCTCGCGGAGATCGAGGAGCGCGCCGGAGACATGCGCGCGGCCGGACAACGCCTCTTCGAAGGGTGGCTCGACCGCGTCGTGGTCTAGACGCCGCGCGGTGACGAGTCGTCGAGCGCGACCTGCATGAGGTCGCGAATCGACACGATCCCGACGACCTTCTCGTTCTCGACGACCGGGAGATGCCGGAAGCCCCCGTGGATCATGAGGGTCGCGGCCTGGTCGGTCGACTCACCGGGCTCGATCGTGTCGGGATGCTGCGTCATCCAGTCGGAGACCGGTGCAGTTCCGTCCTTGCCCGATCCGACAGCCTTCATGACGTCGCGCTCCGTGAGGATCGCGACGACCGCCTCGCCCTCGAGGACGACGACCGCCCCGACGGCGCGCTCGACCATGCTCCGCGCAGCCTCCCCAATCGACGCGGACGCGTCGATCGTCAGCAGCTCGCGGGACATGATGTCTGCGACAGGCGGCACGCGACGATTCTATGACGCTACATGCCGGCCACGTGCCCGCCCTGGTTGCCCCGGATCGCCGCGACTGCCTACGATGGCGTCCGAGAACTCCAATCCGGTGGAGGTGAGCATGTCCGAGAAGATGTGGGGAGGCGAGCCCTTCTGGGGGCTCGGCTACGAGTGGGATCCCGACTGGGTCTTGACCGACCGCCAGAAGGAGCTTCGGGCGACGCTCATCGAGCTCTGCGAGAACGAGATGCGCGCGAACGCGAAGCGCTCCGACGACGAGCTCCTGTTCCCGCGCCGCAACCTCGAGCTCCTCGGAGAGCACGGCTTCCTCGCACTCACCGTGCCCGAGGAGTACGGCGGCCTCGGCGAGAACCACGTCGCCTACGCGATGACGTGCGAGACGATCTCCCGCTACGGCTGCGCATCGACGGCGATGTGTTACGTCATGCACATCGGGGCCGTGAACACGATCATGTTCCGCCCCACGCCGGAGCTCATCGACCACTACATCCGGCCGCTCAACAGCGGCAAGATCGGGACGCTCTCCTACTCCGATCCCGAGACCGGTTCCCACTTCTGGTACCCGATCTCCTCGGGCGCGGAGCGCTCGAACGGCGGCTACAACGTGCGCAAGAAGGCCTCGTGGACCACCTCTGCAGGATTCGCGGACTTCTACGTCGTGCAGACGACGAGCCCCGAGTTCACGGGCTACGACGACCTCTCGGTCTTCGTCATCGACGGCGACGACGTCGAGTCGCAGCCGTCGCTGTGGGATGCGCTCGGGCTACGCGGCAACCAGTCCGGCCCGCTCGAGGTGCCGAACGTCGAGGTGCCTTCGGAGCAGCTCGTCGGGCCCGAGGGCGACGGCGCAGCCTCGAACGACGAGTCCGTCGATCCCTGGTTCCTCATCGGCTCGTCCTCCGTGTGGAACGGGCTCGCCATGGGCGCGATCGACATCGCAAAGCGCCACACGACGCGGAAGCGACATGTGGACGTCGGCCTCCGCGTCGCCGACTACCCGACGATCCAGGACTACGTCGGCGAGGCGCTCATGGACACGAACGCCGCGCGGCTGTTCGTCTACTCCGTCGCGCAGGCGATGGACCAGGCAACCGAGAACAACACGAGGGTGCTCGCCGTCGGCGAGCTCGCCCGCGCCGACTTCCTCCACTGGGCCTGGCAGATCAAGTTCGAGGCCGCGAAGAACGTCGCGCACGTCGTGGACAAGATGCTTCACGCCTGCGGAGGCTCCGGCTACAAGCGCGACATGGAGCTCGAGCGCTACCTGCGCGACGCGAAAGCCGGCTGGGTCATGGGCCCGACGAACGAGGTGCTTCGCCAGTTCGTCGGCAAGGCCGTGCTCCTCGGGTTCGACGCGCTCGACTACTGGAACCAGTCGTACAACCGCCGCGCGGTCGAGAACGAGGTGAAGAAGCTCGACGCCGACGGCAAGCGCGAGCTCGCGGAGAAGCTCGTCGCCGAAGCGGCCGAGATGGAGGCGAAAGCGCCCGCGAGCGCATGAACTGAGATGAGCTCCTCGCCGGCCCTGATCAGGGGGCTGCTCCCGGAGGACCCGTTCCTCGAGACGTACCTCGTCCGGCCGGGCGGGGCGACCGTGTTCGGTCTCGGCCCGGATGAGCGGGTCACTGTCGTCGACACGCGCGGCAGCCAGGTCGCCGAGGTCTCCGTACTCGGCGCGGACGGCCGCGACGACGCGGCGGCGATCGACGCCAAGGCGGACGGTCCGGCGACGGTGATCCGCGCGGCGTTGGCGGATCGGAACGGAAGCCTGCTTGCGCACGAGCTCGGTGCCCGCGGGCTCGATCCGGCGGACGCGACCGCAGTCCGGCTCTTCGGCGAGTCGTCGCCCGCGGGCTCGGCCCAGACGTTCCGAGCGGAGCGCGCCGTAACTGTCGTAGTCGCCGCGCCGGCCGGTCGGATCGTCGACGGCGCACCGCCTCCGTCCGAGCTCCTCGTCGAGGTCCGCCGCGCGACGCCGCGCACGTACGAGCAGCAGGAGCTCCCTCCCCCGCTCGCCGAGCCGCGGCTCGACGTCCGCGTCGATGCGGCGACGGCGCTCGCATACGAGGTGCGCGCCGGCGAGTTCATCCAGGTGATCGACGTCGAGGGCAAGCAGTGCTCGGACTTCCTGGCCTTCCACCGCCGGAAGCTCGAATCGGGCCAGGAGCGTGGGCTCGACGCCACCACGACCCGCACGCTGATGGGGCAGGCGTACCCGATGCCAGGGCTACAAGGGAAGTTCTACGACGTCGACATGGACCCGCTCATCGAGGTGGTGAGGGACACCGTCGGCCGGCACGACACGTTCGGCCTCGCGTGCAACGCGAAGTACTACGAGGACCGCGGCTATCCCGGCCACGTCAACTGCTCGGACAACTTCAACGGGCAGGTGACGCCCTTCGGGATCGCGCCACGGATGGGCTGGGAGGCGCTCAACTTCTTCTACAACACCGGCTTCGACGCGAACAACGTGTTCGTCATGGACGAGCCGTGGTCACGCCCCGGCGACTACGTCCTCCTGCGCGCGATGAACGACCTCGTCTGCGCTTCGTCTGCGTGCCCCGACGACATCGATCCCGCGAACGGATGGCAGATCACACCGGTCCACGTGCGGGTGTACGCGCCGGAGAACACGTTCTCCGTCGCGATCGCGCGGCGCGTCACGGCCGACGCCGATCCCGTGCTTACGCGAGAGACGACCTTCCACCCGCGGACGAGCGAGCTCACGAAGAGCTTCGTCGAGTACCGCGGCTACTGGCTGCCGCACTGCTTCGACAACGAGGGTGCGATCGCCGAGTACTGGGCCTGCCGCGAGAAGGTCGCGGTCATGGATCTCTCCCCGCTTCGCAAGTGGGAGGTGCTCGGCCCGGACGCGGAGACGCTGATCCAGCGCGCGATCACACGCGACGCGCGGCGGCTCTCGGTCGGCCAGGTCACATACACCGCCGTCTGCAACGAGACCGGCGGGATGATCGACGACGCGACCGTCTACAGGCTCGGACAGGACAACTTCCGCTTCGTCGGCGGCGACGAGTACGACGGGATCTGGCTGAACGAGCTCGCCGAGCGGCTCGAGCTGAAGGTGTGGGTCAAGCCGTCGACCGACCAGCTGCACAACGTCGCCGTGCAGGGCCCGGAGAGCCGCGAGATCTTGAAGAAGATCGTCTGGACGCCCCCGACACAGACGTCGCTCGAGGACCTCAAGTGGTTCCGGTTCACGGTGGGCAGGATCGGGACGTACGACGGGATCCCGATCGTCGTCTCGCGCACGGGCTACACGGGCGAGCTCGGCTACGAGGTCTGGTGCCATCCCTCCGACGGCCCTGCGGTGTGGGACGCGATCTGGGTGGCAGGGAACGAGCACGGATTGACCCCGCTCGGCCTCGAAGCGCTCGACATCCTCCGCATCGAGTCGGGGTTGATCTTCGCCGGCTACGAGTTCGACGACCAGGTCGATCCGTTCGAAGCGGGCATCGGCTTCGCGGTCGACGTGCGGACCGACGACGACTTCGTCGGGCGTGCCGCACTCGAAGAGCGTGCCGCCCATCCGCAGCGCGTCCTGGTCGGGCTCGAACTCGAGGGCAACGAGACCGCCGGCCACGGCGACGAGCTCTACGTCGGCCGTCAGCGCGTCGGCGTCGTCACGAGCGGGACGCGCAGCCCGATCCTGACGAAGAACATCGCGCTCGCGCGGGTCGCCGTGCAGTACGCGGAGCTCGGCACCAAGATCGAAGTCGGCAAGCTCGACGGGCTGCAGAAACGGATTCCCGCTGCTGTCGTCCGCTTCCCGTTCTACGACCCTGACAAGACGAGGCCGCGCTCCTGATCGACGCGCTCACTGCCGAGCAGGTCGAATCGTTCGAGCGTGACGGCTTCCTGATCGTCGAGGAGGGGCTCGTATCGGAACGAGGGCTCGAGCTCTTGGCCGAGCGCTACGTGCCGCTGTTCGACGGCGATTACGAGACCGGCATCCGGCCCGACGAGGTCAACTGGGTGCCGGGTCGCGACCCGGAGGACAGCACGCGCCAGCTCTGCAACGCCTGGAAGTCGGACAAGGTCGTCGCCGCGCAGGTGCTCTCGGGGCGCACCGGCCGACTCGCGGCTCAGCTCGCTGGCTACCGCGGCGTGCGGATCCTCCAGGACAACGTGCTCTGGAAGCCTCCGGGAACGAAGGCGATCGGCTTCCACCAGGACTCGTCGTACGCGGACTACCTCGTTCCCCCTGAGATGGTCACGTGCTGGATCTCGCTTCACGAGACGCAGGCCGAAGCGGGGCCGATCGAGTTCGTCCGCGGCTCGCACACGTGGCCGAAGTCGCCTCCTGCGCGCGTGGAGTTCCACGCACCGGAGGACTGGCTCGCCGGGCCGCGGGCGGCCGCGCCCGAGGGCACGGAGCTCGACACTGTCCCCGTCGTCGTCAAGCCGGGCGGCGGTTCTTTCCACCACGGCCTCACGTGGCACGGCTCGGCGCCGAACATGAGCGGGACAGTGGCGCGCATGGCGCTCGTCTCGCACCTCATCCCGGTCGAGACGCGCTTCCACGAAATGAACGTGGACGTGACGTACTCGCGCTACCGCCGCCGCGGCGATCTCTCGCTCGACGAGTCGTTCTTCCCGGTCGTGTGGGACGACTCCGGATACCGAACGCCCTGGCTCGCCGAGCTGCCCGACCTCGAATCGGGCTAGGGCAGGAAGCTGCCGAGGCGCTCGAGAGCCTCGAGGACGAGCCACGGCGGCACGGACTCCGCCGCCGAGCGCACGAACGGCGCGACGAGCCCGGGCAGCGAGCCGGCCTCCTCCGCATCGTCGACCGCCTGCACGAGACCGTTGCGTATCGCCTCTTCGGCCTCGTCGCGCTCGATCCCCTGCTCCTCCGAGAAGTTCTCGAACGCTTCCTCGCTGCGCAGCGCGAGGACGAGATCCTCGCGCGAGACTTCGAGCTCGCACGCGACGCCGTCCACGGCCCGGAGCGCGATCTGCTCGATCGTCTCCCCCAGGCCTTCGGGATCGCGGAAGTCGCGGCTCTCGCACGGATTGGCGACCGGCGTGGGCTCGAACGAGCCGCCACCGAGCGCGAGGTACGGGACGACAACGACCGCGACGAGGCCGAGCGAGACGAGGAGCGGCAGCGCGCGCCTCATCCGATTCTCCTCCGCACGAGCGCCAACGGGACGAGCGCGCACAGCGTGAGCGCGGCGGCAAGTAGGAACGGCCCGGAGAAGGCGCTCGTAACCGCGCGGTCGAGCTGGTCGTTGAGGCCGGAGACCAGCGAGCTCCACTCGTCGTCGTCCGGGCGTCCCTCGAACGCGCGCTCGACGTCGGGAAGCTTGCCGATCTCGTTCGCGCGATCGACCTCGGAGAGGACGTCCTGGGCGACGCCGAGCTTGTCGAGCGGCGGGATCTCGCTGTCGAGGACGATGGCGGCCCCTGCGCGAATCGCTTCGTCGCGGTTCTCCTCGAGCGCGCTCGTAAGCGCCGGAGCGAGGAGGATTAGCCCAAGGACGACGCCGGCATGTCGAGCGGCCAGCGTCCAACCGCCATGCACGACCTGCTCCGGACGGCCTCGCAGCGCAAGCTCGGTGAGGCCCGCAACGGTGAGCCCGAGGCCCCCGCCGACGAGGATCTGGGGCGGGATCGTCCACCACCAGCCAGCCCGTGGCATGAGCGCGAGCGCGGCGAGGCCACCGGACAGGAGGATCACCCCGCATGCGACGCCCTGTATGGGACCGAGCGATCGAGGTCGCATGCGACCGACGACGATCGCTGTGAGCGGCATCACGGTGACGACGACGCCTGCCGCAGCCGGCGACAGCCCCCAGCCGTCCACGAGTAGCAGGACGACGAGGAAGAGCGCGGCCACGAGCCCGCCCGAAACGAGGAGCAGAGCGGCATTCGCGGCCAGCGACGGTCGACCTGCCGACGCGGCAGCAGGGTGCGAGACGAGACCGCGGAGGACGAGCAGCAACGCGAGAGCGAGCGGAACCTGGGCAAGGAAGATCGATTCCCACCCGAGCAACTGCGTGAGGACACCGCCCGCGGCAGGCCCGAGCGCGGCTCCGAGCACGCCCGCGGCGACCCAGACGCGCAGAGCGCGCTCGTCGGTTCCTTCGCCCCGCGAGAGCAGGTCGAGCGCCGCCGTGACGATCAGCGCGGCGCCGAGCGCCTGAACGCAGCGCGCGCCGACGAGCACCTCGAACGAGGGCGCGAGCCCGCACGCGAGCGACGCGCCCGCGAAGACAACGACCCCGACGCCGAACGCGTCCCGCGGGCGTCTCCGAGCAACGTACGCAGCCGGAACCGCGACGACGGCGAGCACGAGGTTGAACGACGTGAGCACCCAGGCGACTGACGTGATCGCGACGTCGAACTGGCCGAGGATCTCGGGCAGCGCCAGCGTGACGATCGAGGAGTCGGCGAGGGCGAGCCCGACCCCGAGCCCGAGCAGCGCCACGCGCATGGCGCGAGTCTAGGCATGCGGCTACCGTGCCGCGATGCGCCTCGGGATCGCGGCCGTTCTCCTCGCCGGTGTATTCGCTGCCGCCGGTTCCGCCTTCATGCCGAGCGACCCGGACGGCAGCCATTCCGCCTACGCGACGCTGAACCTTCCAGCCGCCTGGGAGATGACGACCGGATCGCCGAACGTGGTCGTCGCCGTCGTCGACTCCGGGATCGACCCCTCCCACGCCGACCTTGCGGGAGCGGTGCTGCCGGGCTACGACTTCGTGGATAGAGACACCGATCCGTCCGACCCGCTCGGAGGCGGTCACGGCACCGCGGTCTCTGGTGTCGCAGCGGCCCGCGCGAACAACGGCGTCGGCGGCGTCGGCGCGTGCTTCGACTGCCGCCTCATGCCGCTCCGCGTCCTCGGCCGCGACAACATCGCCTTGAACACGAACACCGCCGCGGCCATCGATTACGCGGTCGATCACGGAGCTGCCGTGGTCAACGCGAGCATCTACGGCGAGCACTCGCCCACGCAGCTCCACGACGCCGTCGCGCGCGCACGTGCCGCGGGGGTCCTCGTGGTCGCAGCGGCCGGGAACGAGGGGAACACGACGCCCGAGTACCCCGCTGCGTTTCCCGAGACGATCTCGGTAGGGGCGGCAACGGAGGCGGGGACGCTCGCGAGCTTCTCCAGCCGTGGCGCGTGGGTGAAGGTCGCCGCGCCCGACTGCGCACCGGTCACCGTGCTCGGCGACGGGACGCTCGTGGCTTGCGGAACCTCCGTGTCGACGCCACTCATCGCGGGAGTCGTCGCTCTCCTGCGGACGCGTGCGCCGTTCGCGAGCGCAGACGAGCTCGAACGCGCGATCACACAGACCGCACGTCCCGTTTCCGGAACGCAGTTTGGCCTCGTCGACGCAGCAGCCGCCCTTCGCGCTGTCGGGACACCGCCTCCCCGTCTGCGACCCGCGATCGTGGGCGAGGCGATCGCTGAGCAAGAGCTCGAGGCCTTCACCGGGATCTGGTCAGGGGCACGCGTCGCGGCGACCTACCGCTGGGAGCGATGCTCCGGCGACGCCTGCGCGGCGATCGCCGACGCTACCAACCGGACCTACACGTCGACATCGTCCGATGCAGGCTCACAACTTCGCGTCGTCGTCTCCGCGTCCGGTTTGGAGCCCGCGGCGTCAGCGCGGACGAACGCCGTCGCGGTGCTCCCGCGCATGCTGCGACGTCCTTCCATCGTCGGACGGCCACGCGTCGCGACGCGGCTTCGCGCGCGCACGGGCGCGTGGGAGGGCACGGACCTGAAGCTCGTAGTCAGCTGGCAGCGCTGCAAGCGCGGACTCTGCGACCAGGTCGCGGTCGCGCCTTCGTACAAGGTGCGGCTTCGCGATCGCGGCTATCGGCTGAAGGCCGAGGTCGTCGCATCGAACTCGGTCGGAACGGCCAACGCGTTCAGCAAGCTGACCGCAGTCGTGCGCTAGGCGTCACGCGGTCTCGCGAAAGCGAGCCGCGAGCACCTCGATGAGCGCGACCGCCGCCCGCGAGTCCGTCTCCAGGGCGCCGAGCAGCGCCTCCCGCGACACGGCGAGGCAGCGGACGTCCCCGACCGCGTGGATGTCGGCGATGCGCCCGCCTCCGGGATCGAGCACCTCGATCTCGCCGATCAGCTCGCCCACACCGAGCGTGAGCGAGCGGCCCGGGCGCTCGACCCGGACGGTTCCTTCGAGCACCAGCAGAAGCTCGCAGCCCGGCTCGCCCATGCGCATCACCGGCTCCCCATCGGCGAACTCGCGCTCCTCGCCGAGAGCGAGGATCGGATCGAGCAGCTCGCGTGGCAGGAGCGAGAAGACCCGTGGATCCTCGACGAGGCGCTCGTAGCGCCCACCGTGGAAGAGCAGCGGCCGCCCGTCCCCGTAGCGGGCGAACTCGACCTGCCCGAGGAACAGCGAGTGATCGCCGCCCCAGTACGAACGGACGACGCGGGCGACGAGATGCGCGAGCGCGCCCTCGACGAGCGGCGTCTCGTGCACGATCTCGAACGTCGCCTCCGGAGGGTCGTCGGCGATCCGACCCGCGAACCGGTCGGAGAGCCCCGTCTGGCGCGCCTCGAGCACGCTGACGCCGAAGTGCGTGCCCTCGTGCAGGAGCCCGCCCATCCTTGCGCGCCGGTCGATCGAGATCAGCACGAGGGGCGGCTTCAGCGAAACGGACATGAACGCGTTCGCCGTCATGCCGTGCACCTGTTCGCCGACGCGCGTGGTCAGAACCGTCACGCCGGTCGCGAACATGCCCAGCGTTCGCCGGAACGCGAGGGCGGGATCGCCCTCGAGCCCTTCGCCAAGCTCCAGCTCGCCGGCCGCGGGTGCAGCATCGAAGGAGGCGCCGAACGCCTCGGGCGCCGAGATCGCGGTGTCGATCTCTACCTCGAACTCCGGTGGCCTCGGGCCTTCCATCACGCGGATTCTGACGACCGCACGAAAGAGGCGGCCGTAGCCGCCCCTTCCACAGCTCCGCTCGGTGTCAGGCCGGCATCGTCGGGGTCTCCTCCCGCCATTGGGGCGTCTGCCTGTCCTGCACGATCCTCCGGAACAGGTACAGGAGGATGGAGATGCAGAGAACGCCGACGCCGTACAGCACCTCCTTCGTCCCGCCGTAGCCGATGAGCTCCGTGTACCAGACGCCCATCACGGTGAGGAAGAGATTGAACGCGGCAAGGAACGCCGCGATCGGTACCCAGAAGTTGCTGAGCTTGATCGGCCTTGGCCAGTCCGGCCGATCTCGGCGCAGGAGCACGAAGGCGCTCAGCGCGAACGCGTGAGCAAGTATGTACCCGAGGTTCCCCACGACGTAGATCGCCAGCACGTTCCCGACGAAGAAGACGAGGGCCAGGTTGATGATCATGTCGGCCGTCATCGCTCGAGCCGGGACGTTGAACCGGTTCAGGTGGTAGAGCTGCTTCACCGTCATGTCGTCCCGGGCTATCCCGTACAACGCGCGGGAACCGTCAGCCGTGGCCGTGTTCATCGAAAGCACGAGGCTCGCAATGAGCAAGACCACCATCAGGTTCGATGCACCGCCGACGAGCTCATCGAAGACCGGCACGTAGAACGCGAACGGATTCGCAGCGATCTCCTCCTGCGGCAGCATTCCGCCGAGTCCGAGCGGCAGCAGGATGTAGACCGCGAGGGAGAAAATGGCTGCGCTCCGTAACGCGAGTGAGGTGTCGTGCGCCGTGTCTTTGTACTCCGGCGCGAATGTCGCGCACGCTTCCACGCCGTACGCCGACCACCCCATGAGCCAGAGCCACGCGAACGCCGCCTGCCAGCTCGGGACACTCCACTCCATGTCGGAGCTCTGCCAGTCGCCGGTCACGAACGGCAGGAAGATGAAGACCGCGAGGGGGATCATCATGAGCGCCCCGGTCGCGTATCCGACCCAGAGTGAGGGCCGCACCCCGAAGATGTTGAAGACCCAGACCGCCACGATGAGCACGGCCGCGAGAACATGCGGGAAGCCGGCGGTCACAGGGCCGGTGTCGAAGGTCCACGCAGCGCTTGTCGCCGACGACGGGTACCACTCGGCCTGCACGATGTAGCCGATCAGCAGCCCGAAGCTGGCGAGCACGCTCGACCACGCGAACCAGTAGCCGAACGTCGCGACGGGACCGACCAACGTGAAGTACTTGCGCCACCCTTCGTGCGCGTAGAGCGAGATGCCGCCCGGCTTGTCGGGGAACATGGCCGCCTGCTCCGAATACACCCAGTTCTGGAGTACGCCGAGCGTCATCGAGACTCCCCAGAGCACCATCGCCCCCCACCCGCCGAGAACGCCGATCGACCCACCGAGAGCGCCGAGCAGGAAGCCCGGGTTCGCGAGGGCGATGACGAACCCGTCGTACCACCGAAGGGACTTGAGCAGCTGGCGCTCCTCGATCATCGCGCCCGCATAGACAGCCTCAGTCGCCACTGACTACCTCCTTGCGGAACCGGGACGGGATCCCCCGAATCCGCGCGACCGTAACAGGGTCCGAGGTCCGACTTCAAGCGTCCCGTTACGATCGGCGCGTGAAAGGGCCGCCGATCACGGTCTCGTGTCACTGCGGTCAGGCCCGCCACGTTCCGTACGGCGAGACCTGGTCGTGCGAGACCTGCGGCAGGCGCTGGAACACTGCGCAGATCCCCGAGGAGCAGTACTGGGGAATCATGCGCGAGATGCGGAACTACCGGCTCGTCGTGATCGCAGTCGCGATCGGCGTGACGCTCGTTCTTGGAATGCTCGGGCTGTTCGTCGCGGAGAGCCTGCTACTCCTCCTTCCGCTCATGCTCATGCTGTGGTTCATCTGGTTCATGCCCTGGTGGCGCCGGCGGATACGCCGCAAGGCTCGGAGCCTGCCTGAGTGGCAACTCACTCCCGAGTAGACTACGGTCTGTATTCCTAGTGGCAATGCTGTTGACTATGAGGCAATAGGATGCTTCCAAGCCCAACCCCGTATGTCGTCGTCGGAGCCGGGATCCACGGGCTCTCGACGGCATACCACCTCGCGAAGGAGCTCCGCGCCCGCGGCGCCGGATCCGGGGCAGACGTCGTCGTCCTTGACAAGTCGAAGCCCGGCGCCGGCGCATCCGGCATCGCCTGCGGCGTCGTGCGCAACAACTACTTCCAGCCCGCCATGAGCGAGTTGATGCAAGCGTGCGTCGAGGTCTGGGAGTCCGATCCCGCCTCCTACCACTACAACGCCGTCGGGTACATCGCGCTCGGCGCGGAGGTACAGGAGTCGGATCTCGCCGCGACGTTCGAGCGCCAGGAGCGGATCGGCTACCGCTCCGAGCTGATCTCCGGCGAGGCCGATGTCGACGCGCACATGAAGGCGCTCTTCCCCGACTGGCGGGCGAAGGGTGTGACCATTTGCCTCCACGAGCACCAGGGCGGTTTCGCCTTCAACGTCGAGTCGGTGCTCGGCCTCCGCGACAAGTGCCTCGGCGAGGGCGTCACAGTGCGCGAGGGGGTCGAGGTCACGGGCTTTGCGTCCCGCGACGACGGCTCCGTCTCGGAGGTCGAGACGGACGCCGGCTCGATCGAAGTGGGTGAGCAGGTCGTCGTAGCTCCCGGGCCGTGGGCCGCCACGTTCTGGTCGCTGCTCGGCATGCCGGACGAGATCGACATCACGACGCCGTCAGGGGAGATCGTCCGCAACCGCCCCATGTGGACGTACTGGAACCTGCAGGAGGGCGAGATCACGGTCGACCCGCTGATGTTCGCGACCGCGGACGGCAGCGCGCCGCCTGTCGTCCACCTCGACACCGACGCGCCGCTCTACACCGACGACGGCGACCTCGTGACCGACGAGCTGTGGGGGATCTACTTCAAGCGCGACCGCCACGGCGTGCAGGGCGGAGCGTCGCCGCTGGTCGTCGACGGCGACGTCGACCTCGACCCGTACCCGTCGACGACGGACGTCGATCCGAGCTTCCCGGACATGTGGTGCGCCGCGCTCTCGCACTCGATGAGCCGCTTCGAGGGCTGCCGCGCGCAGTACAAGATGGCGCGCTCGGGCGGCGTCGGCGCGTTCACGGCGGACAACTTCCCCGTCTTCGACTACGTCAGGCCGAACGTCTACGGGATCTTCGACTCGAACCACGGCTACAAGATGATCGGCGTCGGTCGCGAGGTCGCGTCGGTGCTCCTCGGAGACCACTCGCGCCTGCTCTACCCGTTCCGGTACGAGCGCTTCGCGACCGGCGACCTGCATCCGGTTTCTTCGTCGCCGTATCCGTGGTCGTAGTTGCACCCGGCTGACAGCTCGTAGACGATCACGGGATAGTGCGTTGGGCACAACCACACGAGCCGCTGGTGTTGTCGTGCGGCAAGAGGCCGGAGGCCGGCTTTGCCGGCCGGGAGGCCAAGCACGGCTCACGGATAGCTGCCGTAAGGGAGGGGGGCTCGTGGGGGGAACCGTAGGTTCCTCCCACGATTAGCGTGCTCATCTTCCTGCTGCTCGGGTCCGTGCCGTGGCTGCTCGTGCTCACGCTCGCCGTCGTCATGTGGCTCACGGTCGTCGAGCTCCTGGAGTGGCGGCCGCACTACCTGTGGTGGTTCTGGTGGCTCTTCCTCGTCTTCCTGACGAACTTCATCGGCTACCTCTTTCTGAGGGCTTTCCGTGTCTACCAGCGCTGGAACACCCCCAGACCCGGGTAACGGCGGGCCGCCGGCCGAGCCGACGCCCCGACGCGATCTCCGCGACAGCCTCTGGGGTCGTGCGCTGATACTCGGCGTGCTCCTCCTCTTCACGCTCGTCGTGTCGAAGACCTGCGCGTCGAACCGAAACGACATCTCACAGGAGGAGGCCGTCGAGATCGCGATCGAGAACGCGTCGTTCACGCCGTGCCCCGAGGAGATCTGCCGGCAGGTGCGCTACCTCCAGCAGGGCGTGCCCCCGGTCGGCTACTGGGGCATCGTCCTCTCGGAGCGGATCAACGCCGACGGTGAGCCGAACCGCACCGAGAGCTTCCTCGTCAACGCGGCAACGGGCGCCGTCTCGAAGCGCTGACGGTGTGTATGGACGCGACATAGTCGCGGCGCCAACGCCGGTTGGATCGGACATGGAAACGCGCTAGCCCGGTTCGTACGGTCCCCCCATCGTCGACCGGACACCGCTGCCTGTGGAAGTGAGGCTGGAATGATCTCGTCGCTGATCCCGACCTGGCTCGCCCAGGTGACGCCCGAAGAGGTAGACGCGAAGCTCGCGCTGAACTCGAACGTCCTCCTCGAGCAGTTCTACTTCTTCACGGTCGTGATCATGTGGCTGATCCACGTCGGCTTCATGGCGTACGAGGCCGGCGCGTCGCGGCGCAAGAACCTGATGTCGACCGCGATGAAGAACATCCTCACGATCGCGGTCGTCACCCCGACCTTCTACTACATCGGGTGGTACATCTACGGCTGCTTCGAGCCTGGGTTCCCCACAGTCGGACCCGACTCCCTCGACGGGCACGACGGGCCGGCTGAGTTCCCCGGGTTCTGCGGGCAGACGGCTCCGTGGGCCGACGAGATGGGGCCGAACCTCGCGAACCACCTGAACGCGGTCTTCTTCCTCGCCTTCCTCCTCTTCAGCTGGACGACGGCGTCGATCATGTCCGGCGCCCTCATCGAGCGCGTCCGACTGTCCGCGTTCCTCATCCTCGGCTCGGTGCTCGGGTCCGGCGTCTGGATCATGGACGCCGCGTGGGGCTGGAGCTCGGGTGGCTGGCTGACCGTGCGGTTCGGCTTCCACGACTCGATCGCGTCCCTTGTGGTGCACGGCGTGGCGGGGGCATTTGCGCTGGGTGTGCTGCTGAACCTCGGGCCGCGCATCGGGAAATACACAGCGGACGGCTTGGCTCGTAGCTTCCGAGGACACAACACCCATCTCACGCTGATGGGGCTGATGCTCATCTTCACCGGGTTCTACGGCTTCTATGCCGCCTGCCTCTTCATCACGCCGACGACGTTCCCCGGCTGGCTCAACATCTATGGCTCGCCGACCACGCTTGGCGCCATCGCATTCGTGATCACGGTCGGCTTCGCCGGTGGATTCACGGGCGGGTGGTTCGCGAGCAAGGGCGATCCGTTCTGGACCCTCTCAGGCGGCCTGGCCGGCGTCATCTCCGTCTCCGCGGGCGCCGACGTGTACCACCCGTCGCTGGCGTACCTGCTCGCGATCTCGGGCGCGATACTCGCGGTGTGGTCGGGCAACTACATCGAGAAGAAATTGCGAATCGACGATGCGGTGGGCGCAGTCGCTGTTCACGGCGTCTGCGGTTTCTACGGCGTCTTTCTCGTGGGCATCTTCGCAGGCGGCTACCCAACCGGACTCGCGAACGTCGAGTCCTCGATGGGTGGCCAGCTGATGGGGATGATGGCGTTCCTGCCACTCGCGTTCCTCCCCGGCTACGGAGTGAGCTGGCTGCTCAAGCGCTTCAACCTCCTGCGCGTGCCGCCGGAAGTGGAGCTCGAGGGCCTCGACCTGGCGGAGTTCGGGGTCGACTTCTACCCGGAGTTCGAGCGCGTTCCGGAAGTCGTCGTCGAGCCGGACGGCCGCGAGGTCGACGGCGCCCCGGTATTGCTCGATGCCTACTGGCAGACGAACGGCAAGCCGGCGGAACGTGTCGGAGCCGGCGCCGAGGAAAGGAGCTAGGCGATGTTCGACACGTTCCCGTATGACGAGTGGAGCGAGGACATCGCCGGCTTCTGGACGTGGGGGCCGGGCAGCTCGACGGGCACCTACATCCTCACCGCGCTCGGAGTTGCGGTGATGGTGATCGCATTTGTCGGCTTCGTCATGCTCGAGAACCGCAAGCTGGCTCACCAGGAGGCGGCCCTGAAAGCCTCCGGCGCACTCAACCGACCCTCGACCGGAGGCTAGGAGGCGACGATGGCCGGCAAGCAGATCGACTTCCCGCCGCTGCAGAAGGAGAACCCGCGCGTCGCTCCATTCATGCTGCTCCTCTCCCTCGCCTGCATCGTGATCGTGGCGATCATCCTGGCGACCGACGTGTTCGACGGCCCCTGGCTCGGGCCGTGGGGGTAGGTAGCGTTCGATAGATGTCGAGGCTCTATCTCGTCTGCGCGATCTGCGAAAGACGACAAGCTGACGGGCTGATTTCCGGCGCCTCCTGGGGGCGCGTCGAGCTCCCCGCCGGTTCGACCGTCGACCATCCTGGGCTGAAAGGGACGACGGCGCGCGCTTGCCCGACGTGCATCGGCCAGTACTTGGACTGGCAGGATCGAGCTCGAAGCGCGCTCGGGCTCCGCGCGGCTAGCTAGGCTGACTCTGCGCAAGACCGGAATCTGCGAGTGCAGGTTCCGGTCGCGCAAAGCTCCCTAAAGCCGACCGCTTCGCGGCCGGATCGCCGCTTAGAAGAGGCCTACCGTCTCGCCGTCGGCGTCGATGTCGATGGAGAAGGCCGCGGGGGTCTTGCCGAGGCCGGGCATGGTCATCATGTCGCCGCAGAGCGCGACGATCCACCCGGCGCCCGTGTATGGCCGCAGATCGCGCACCGTCACCGTGAAGCCAGTCGGGGCGTTCTTCAGCGCGGGGTCGTGCGAGAGGGAGAGATGAGTCTTCGCCATGCAGATCGGGCAGGCGCGCTAGATCGGAGCCCGCCCACTCGGCTGCCTTCGCCTTCGCCGCCGGAAGGAGCTCGGCGCCGTCGGCTCCGTAGACGCGCGTGGCGATGAGGCGGATCTTCTCCTCGATGGGCGCGTCGAGCGGGTACGCGTACTCGAACGTGTTCGGCTCCTCTGCAGCCGCCACGACCGCCTCGGCGAGCGCGGTCGCTCCAGCGCCGCCGTTCTCGAACGCAGTGTTGATCTCGGCGGCATACGCGCCGGACTCGGTGCCGAGCCTTCGCACCAGCTCGAGCTCCTCGTCCGTGTCCGTCGGGAACTTGTTGACGCCGACGACTGCCTGCAGGCCGTAGCCGTTGACGATACCGATGTGCCGCGCGAGGTTGGCCGCGCCGATCTCGATCTCGCGCGAGCCACCCTCGAGGTCGCCGCCATGGTGCTTGAGCGCCTTCACGGTCGCGACGAGGACGACCGCACTGGGGCGCAGCTCGCCGATGCGGCACGTGATGTCGAAGAACTTCTCCATCCCCATGTCGGAGGCGAAGCCCGACTCGGTGACCACGTACTCGCCGAGCTTCAGCCCGACGCGGTCGGCCACGAGCGAGTTGTTGCCGTGCGCGATGTTCGCGAACGGCCCACAGTGGACGAACGCAGGCTGCCCCTCGAGCGTCTGCACGAGGTTCGGCTTGATCGCCTCCTTGAGCACGACCGCGAGCGCACCGGCGGCCTTGATCTGCTCGGCGGTGACGGGCTCGCCCTCGTACGTCTGGCCGACCGTGATGCGGCCGAGCCGGTCGCGCAGGTCGGCGAGATCGCGCGCGACGGCGACGAGCCCCATGATCTCGCTCGCGGCCGTGATGTCGAAGCCGGTCTCGCGCGGCGACCCGTGCGCCCGGCCGCCGAGCCCGGTGATGACGTTCCGAAGGTTGCGGTCGTTCATGTCCATACAGCGGCGCCACGAGATCGCGAGCGGGTCGAGGCCGGCTTCGTTGCCGTGATGGAGGTGCGCGTCGATCAACGCAGCGAGGAGGTTGTTCGCCGCCGTGATCGCGTGCAGATCGCCGGTGAAGTGGAGGTTCAGGTCCTCCATCGGCACGACCTGCGCGTAGCCGCCTCCCGCGGCGCCTCCCTTCACCCCGAAGACCGGCCCCAGAGAGGCCTCGCGTAGGCAGAGCACGGGCTTGCGCCCGAGGACGCCCAAACCTTGCGTGAGCGACACCGACGTGGTCGTCTTGCCTTCGCCCGCCGGCGTCGGCGTGATCGCCGTGACGTTGATCAGCTTCGCGTCGGGCCGGTCGGCCAGGCGGTCGATCACGGAGAGGTCGACCTTCGCCTTGTAGCGGCCGTACGGCTCGACCTCTTCCGGCTCGAGCCCGAGCTCGTCGGCGACGTCGAGGATCGGCCGCAGCGTCGCAGCCTGTGCGATCTCGAGGCTTGATGGCATCGTCGTCGTCATTGTCTTCTCCTGTAGGGGCGAGATATATCTCGCCCCTACGGTCGGTGCATGCTCAATGGCTCACGGCCGCCGCGGCCAGCTCGGAGACGAGCGTGTCCGTATGGAAGCGCTCGAGCGCGAACGGGGCAATGAGGTCGGGAGTCTTGCCGCTCGCGACGAGCTCCGCGAGGGTGACGCCGACGATCGGCGCCGCCTTGAACCCGTACGTGCCCCAGCCCGTCGAGACGTGGAAGTTGTCGATCTCCGTCTTCCCGAGGATCGGGCTGTAGTCGGGCGAGAGGTCGCAGAGGCCGGTCCACGTGCGCAGCACCTTCGTGCGCTCGAGCTGCGGGAGAAGCTCGATCGCGTGCGCGGCCGAGTACTCGAGAAACGACAGCGTGCCCGTGCCCTTGTATGTCGTGTACGGCTCGATCTCGGCGCCGATGAGGAACTCGCCGCGGTCGGTCTGCGAGACGTAGACGTGGAGCTGCGACGAGACGAGGACGACGTCGAGGAACGGCTTCACGGGCTCGGTCACGAATGCCTGCAGGATGTGCGTCGTGATCGGCAGCCGCAGGCCAACGAGCCTGCCGACGAGCGACGACCAGCCGGCCGTCGCGCTCACGACCTGGCCGCACTCGACGCGTCCGCGGGTCGTATCCACTGCCGTGACCCGATCGCCCTCGCGCTCGAAGCCCGTCACTTCCGTGTTCTGGTGAATCTCGACGCCGTTGCGATCGGCCGCGCGGGCGAATCCCCAGACGACCGCATCGTGTCTGATGATCCCGCCGGGCGGGTGGTAGAGCGCGCCGACGATCGGGTAAGCGGGTCGCTGCGAGAGGTCGAGCTCCGGGCAGAGCTCGCGGATCCGGTCGGCGTAGATCACGCTCGACCTGATCCCGAGCAGCTTGTTGACCTCGGCGCGCTCCTGCATCGTGATCATCGCGCGGTCCGAGTGCGCGAGCGTCAGGTGCCCGTGCTGCGAGAACATGAGGTTGAAGTCGAGCTTGTCCGACAGGCGCTCGTACAGGCGCACGCTCTCGCCGTAGAACGCGGCGCCCTCGGGCGTGCGGTAGTTCGAGCGGATGATTGTCGTGTTCCGGCCAGATGCGCCTGAGCCGATGTACGACTTCTCGAGGATCGCGACGTCGCGGATGCCGTGCTTGCGTGCCAGGTAGTACGCAGTCGCGAGCCCGTGCGAGCCGCCACCGACGATGACGACCTCGTAGCGGCGCTTCAGCTCCGGGCGCGGCCGCCACATGCGCTTCGGAAAGAAGATCTCGCTCAGCGCCATGTCGTCTGCTCCAGTCCCGCGACCGCGTCGACGACCGCCTCGGCCACGTAGTGACCGAGCTCCTGCTGGACGTAGACGTGGTACCAACCGTCCGCGCCTCGCCGGAAGAGCGCCGTCACGCGCGCGAACGGTCCCGCTGTCGGGATCTGCTCGAGATCGAGGTCGGTGAGCCTCCGCATGACCTGCTCGCTCGCGATCGCGATCCCGGCGAGCGCGCCGGTCGCGTCGTACGCGAGCGCACCGGCAGCGCGGGCTCGCTCGGCGACGACGGCCGGGTCGTCCCGGGTGAACAGGAACGCGCGTCGCGGCGAGAGCCGGACGAGCTCCTCTCCGCCTGCAGGAGCCACCGCGTCCACGTTCCCGCGGAGCTCGACGACGCCCTCGAGCGAGAGATCGCGCACGGTCGCCGGATCGGAGCCCTCCAGCGCGCGGCGAAGCGGTGAGACGAGCGTCTCCGGAGCGCAGCGCAACGGCGAGAGGAAGTTCACGCCCGCATCCGCTCGCCGGCCGCGTCGAAGAACGCGCCATGCGTGATGCGTGCGCCGCGGCGCAGTCGATCGACCTGGATCTCGACGCGAGTTCCCGGCTCGGAGCGATCCGTGGGTACCCACGCGAGCCCGATCACGCCCCCGACTGCCTCGCTTCGCCGCGCGCTCGTCACACGGCCCGCCGGGTAGTCGTCGATCACGATCTGCGCACCCTCGGCTGGCAGGAAGTTCTCCTCCATCGTGAAGCCCACGAGGCGTTCCTTCTCCTCACGCTGGGCGAAGTGCTCGAGCGCGAACTTGCCGACGAAGTCGTCCTTGTCCAGTTTCGGGAGCCACGACATCCCCGCCGAGAAGAGGTTCGACTCCGAGTCCGTGTCCTGGCCGACGATGACGTGCCCCTTCTCGAGGCGGAGCACGCGCTGCGGCTCGAGGCCGAACGGGCGCGCCCCCTCGGAAATCAGCCGGTCCCAGAGGTACTCGCCTGCGGGGCTCGGAAAGTGGAGCTCGTAGCCGAGCTCGCCGACGAAGCCGATCCGGAGCGCGAGCGTGGGAACGCCGGCGACGTCGATCTCCTTTGCATCGAGGTAGCGGAGCTCCTCGGCGGAGACGTCGTCCGCATCCTCGACGAGGCGCCCGAGCGCCTGCCTCGACTGCGGGCCGGCGAGGTTCACCGCGGCAAGAGCGCCCGTGACGTTCACGATCTCCGCGTCGTATCCCCACACCGCGTTCCACCACTCGAACCACGCGGTCACAGCATCGGCGCCAGTGGAGGTCGTCGTCACGTAGAAGCGATCGTCGGCGAGCCGAGCGACCGTGCCGTCGTCCATGATCCGGCCGCCGTCCGAGGTGAGGACGCCGTACCGGATGCGCCCGGGCCTCAGGTCGCCGAAGCGGTTCGGGTAGAGGCGCTCGAGGAGAGCTACGGCCTCCGGCCCCTCGACGATGAGCTTGCCGAGCGTGGAGACGTCGATGACGCCGAGCGACTCGTGCACCGCCCGCACCTCGTCCTCCGGATGCTCGCCGTAGGCGTAGGGGCGCATCCACGGGCCCGCCCACTGGATCGTCGCGCCCGCCTCCTCGTGCCGCCAGTGGATCGAGCCGCGGCGCGCGGGCGTGAGGTCGCGACCCGCGAGCAGCCCCAGCTCGAAGGGAGCCCACGGTGGCCTCGCGGTCGTCGTCCCGATCGCCGACTCGTACATCCGGCTCTCCTGCGCGTAGATGCGGATGCTCGAGAGGTGGCAGAGCTTCCCTTGACAGGGGCCCATGGTCGCGGTCGTGTAACGCTTCGCGAGCTCGATCGAGTCGAAGCCTTCGCCGATTGCGCGCTTCATGTCCTTCGTGGTGACGTCTTCGCAGACGCAGACGAAGCACTTCCCCTTGCCCGGATACGCGGGCTCCGGCGCGACCCTCGGGAGTCCCTCCCCGGTGACGCTTCCGACCGCCTCCACGCCTGCGGGCAGGTCCGTGGGGACGAAGACGCCGAGCGCCTCGTCGAACTCGACACGTGCACCGGCCTGCGCGAGCAGGGAGTACGCCGGCTGCCGCCCTCCCGACGCGACGACGAGGTCGCAGTCGATTGCCTCACCTTCGAGGACGAGACGCTTGACGCGACCCTTGCGACCCTGGGCGGCCAGTTCACTGGGACGCGCGTCGCGAAGGTCGAGGGCCTTCGCCACTTCGATCCCGACCTCGGCTAGCTCATCTGCGATCGAGAGCGCGTGGTCATCAGAGCCGAGAACGACCGCGCGCTCGCCCGGCTGGATCGAGAAATCTCGCAGCAGGCGCCGCACGCCGTCGGGGAGCATCACGCCGACGAGGTCGTTCCCCGGAAAGACGAGCGGCTGCTCCGTTGCGCCGGTCGCGACGATGATTCGCTCGGCGCGGAACCGGTAGAGGATGGTGCCAGCATCGACCGGGACGAGGCCTCCCTCCCAGATCCCGAGCGCACTGGCGGGTGCGAGGACCTCGACTCCGTCGAGCGTCAGATCCCGCAGCCGGGCGTCCTCCTCGACGAGTACGACGCCCGGGCCGGCCTTCGCCGCTTCCAGGGCAGCTGCGCGCCCTGCCTCGCCACCGCCCACGACGAGCACCCGCGCGCGGCGGTGCTCGGTGTCGTAGCGGCGGGAGTGCCCGGCGTGCGGATCGAGCTTCCCGAGCCCGGCAGCGTTGCGCAGGAACTTCTCGTAGAAGGGCCAAGCGGCGCGCGGGCGGATGAACGTCCGGTAGTAGAAGCCGACAGGCGTGAACGGGACGCCGACCTTGTCCGTCAGGGACATGAAGTCGAAATCGAGCGACCAGCGGACGTTCTGGCCCTCTACAACTGCGCCGTCGCGGACCGGTTCCGTGCAGACGCGAACGTTCGGAACGCCGTCGACGGTCATCATGCAGTTCGGGCAGTGGCCAGAGCAGCAGAGGAGCCCGCGCGGGCGATGATATTTGAAGGACCGCGAGAAGACGCGCTTGCCGGCGGCGAAAGCGGCCGATGCGATCGTGTCGCCCTCGAAGCCGGTGACCTTCCAGCCGGCGAAGGTGAACGAGACTGCCCGCGAGCGGTCGATGCGCTCGTCGCGCCTCGGCGCGAGCCTCATGCCGGCTTCCTCGGGTCGGGGAGCATGACCTCGAGCACCTCGTTCGTCCGCGTGTCGCGCTCGGCGAGAAACCACTCTCCGCAGCCCGAGCGGTGCTGCCACCACTCGCGCTGAACGCCCGCGACGTTGTCGCGGAAGTACACGTAGTCGGTCAGCTCACGCAGGCTCGGCGACGCCGAGGGCCGCGTGGTCACCTCGCCGAAGTACGCGTACTCGTCGACCGGCCGGGGGCCGCAGAACGGGCACGAGAGGAGGAAGGACATCAGGGGAATTGCACCTTGAGCAACGCCGTGCCAGAATCCGCAACGAACCTACCGCGATGTCGCGTACTCGTCAACCTTCAACCCGCCGAATTGGCGCTGCCGAGCGGGCGATCACGGTGCTCGACACCCTTGCAGACGGGGGCGAGCTCGGCACGAACGAGATCGCGCGTCGCACGGGCATGACGCCGAGCACCGTATCGCGTCAGCTCGGAACGCTCGCCGCCTCCGGTCTCGTCGAGCGCGTCGAGGCCACCGGCCGCTACAAGCTCGGCCTCCGCCTCGTCCACCTCGCGAACGCCGTCCTCGCGAGGCTCGACGTCCGCGAGGTCGCACGACCTCATCTCGTCGCACTCGTCGAGGCAACCGGCGAGACCGCGACCCTGTCGGTCCCGGGCGACGAGGACGCGATCACCGTCGACTTCGTTCCCGGCGCCCACCAGGTGCAGCCCGTGTCGCGACTCGGCCGCCCGTCGATCGCTCACGCGACCTCGGCCGGAAAGATCATGCTCGCCTTCTCCGGGCGCGAGCTTCCCGACGGCCCGTTCCGGGCGTACACCACGCGGACGATCACCGACCCGCAGGCCCTCGCCGCCGAGATCGAGCTCGTCCGGGAGCGGGGCTACGCGCAGGCCGTCGGCGAGCGGGAACCGGGGCTCACCGCGATCGCGGCGCCGATCCGAGCAGCGCGCGGCGAGCTGGAGGCGATCGTCGCGCTCCAGGGCCCGAGCTCGCGCTTCGACGATGCGGCGGTGCAGGAGGCGCTCCCGCACCTGCTCGACCGCGCGGCGGCCATCTCGCGCGAGCTCGGCTGGGACGAGCCGTAGACCCGCGTCGATGAGTCTCGAGCCGCTGGAGCTGCTCTTCGAGGCGGAGTCGCTGCCGGCAACCGAGCTTCCGCCAGAGCTCGGTCGCCTCTACGCCGGAGACCTGGGCTTCGACGAGCCATGCCTGTACGCGAACTTCGTCTCGACGCTCGACGGTGTCGTCGCGATTCCGACGGCGCCCAATTCGAACGACTTCATTGCAGGAGACAGCGACGCGGATCGCTTCGTCATGGGGCTGCTGCGCGCCTTCGCCGACGTCGTCCTGATCGGCGCCGGCGTCCTGCGTGCGAGCCCGCGCGGCACCTGGCGGCCCGAGAAGATCTACCCGCCGGCCACCGACGACTACGCCGAGCTGCGACACGGACTCGGGGTTCCGGACGCGCCCGAGATCGCGGTCGTCACCGGGAGCGGATCGATCGACGCCGATCACCCGTTGTTCGCGACGGGAGCGCTCGTGCTCACCAGCGCCATGGGAGCCGACCGGCTTGAAGGCCGGCTGCCGAGCGTCTCGTCGATCGTCGCGCTCGGAGCCGCGACGACAATCGCGCCGAAGGTCGTCGTGGACGCGCTGCACGAGCGCGGGCATCGTCGGATCCTGTGCGAAGCCGGCCCGCACACGTTCGGAGCGCTGCTCGGAGCCGGGGTCGTCGACGAGCTGTTCCTCACGATGTCGCCGCTCCTCGTCGGCGACGCGGGACCTGGATCGCGGCTCAGGCTCGTCGAGGGCGCGGACCTCGCTGCATCAGAGGCACGCCCGCGGATCGTGAGCCTTCGCCGGCACGGCTCGCACCTCTTCCACCGCTACCGGCTGAACTAAGCAGAGCGGGCGAGACGCTCGGCGAGATCTCGCACACTCGTTCGCAGCTCTTCAGGACGCCGGATCGAGAAACCACAGCCGAGCCCGGCGAGCACGGTCGCCATCCAGTCGAGGGACCCGACGCGCATCCGCAGCACCGTCGAGCCCTCCTCGTCGGCGAGTTCCGCGAGGGTCGCGGGAACACGCCGCGCCGCCTCGTCGGCGGGCAACTCGAGCAGCACCTCGACCTCCCACCGCCAGGGAACGCGGGCGAGCGAGGTGCTGACGTAGGCAACCGCGTCGAACCCGTCCGGGGGGTCGACGGCCGGCTCCAGCACAGCCCTTATTCGTCGCATCCGGTCGACCCTGAACGTGCGGAGGTCGTCGCGCAGGTGGTCGTGCGCGGCGAGGTACCAGCGTCCCGAGTGAACGACGAGGCCGTGCGGGCTGACCTCGCGACGCGTCTCGTCGCCGGAGAACGCGCGATACGTCCCCCGGACGCGCCGTCGCCTCCGGATCGCGTCGGCGAGGAGGAGCACGGTGTTCCCGCCGACCGGGGCTGCCGTCCTCGGGCGAGACGTGAAGTCGAGCGTCGCCTCGAGCGCTTCGACGCGTCGCCGCAGACCGTCCGGGAGGACGCGATGGATCTTCGCGAGAGCGCCTTCGATGACGTCGTCGGAGCCCGACAGCCCGAGCCTGCCGGCGGCCTGCACCCCGAGGGCGACAGCGACGGCCTCGTCGTCGGTCAGCATCAGAGGGGGAAGCCGGTACCCGGGCCGGATCCGATAGCCCCCGCCGACGCCACGCTGTCCCTCGACGGGGATGCCGAGGTTCTGCAGTGCCTCGACATACCGACGCACCGTTCGCGGATCGATCTCGAGCCGGTCCGAGATCTCGCGACCCGTGAGGAGCGGCTGCGTCTGGAGCAGTTCGAGGAGCTCGAGCAGCCGGGCGGTCGGTGTGAGCACGGCCGAAGTGAAGCACACATAGAGGGCCGAATCTGCCCTATTTACGCGATACGGTCGAGCCGGCGACTAGACGCGAAAGGAGCGCGATGACGACGGCTGTGAGAGAGCGTGCGACGTCCACGGACTTCGACTTCTGGATGGGCAAGTGGAACGTGCGCAACCGACGACTCGTACGGCGCCTCGCCGGATCGGACGAGTGGGACGAGTTCGACTCGAAGGTCGCGGCGAGGCCACTGCCCGCAGGGCTCGGCAACGAGGACGTGTTCTGCACCGAATACGGCGGTGGGTTCGTCGGAATGTCCTTCCGCTTCTTCGACCCCGACAGCGGCAAGTGGTCGATCTACTGGGCGGACAGCCGGCGGCCCGGGCTGCTCGACCCACCCGTCATCGGCTCGTTCGAGGGTGGCACCGGCGTGTTCGAAGGTGAGGACACCTTCGAAGGTCGCGCGATCCTCGTGCGATTCGTCTGGTTCGGCGTCGCGACGTCGACGCCGCGCTGGGAGCAAGCCTTCTCCGACGACGGCGGCAAGACGTGGGAGACCAACTGGATCATGGACTTCACACGAGCGGAAGAGGCGGCGTGAGCGCGCTCGAGCACGGCAGCGTGACGCCGGATTACCGGCACATCGAGAAGGTCGTCCGCTCGGCTCCGAGCCTCGCGCTCGACGGCGCGATCCTCAAGTGGTACGACATCGCGCCGGTGGACGCTTCCGTCCCCCTCGCGCTGCAGGCGCTGGCCCGGCGGAACCTGCGCGACGCGGCGCGGGCCGGCGCGCTCGGTCGCCTCGGCGAGTTCGGCTTCGTCATCCTCCACCGCTGCGGCGCGAGCTTCTACTTCCTGCTCGTCTGCACCTGGCGCAACGAGAACGAGCTCTGGGAGACGGTGTGGGCGAAGGACGGCGAGAGCGACGTGTTCTTCCGTCCATGGCATGCGGAAGGCGCGCATCGCCCGACATTCTGCGTGTGGGAGCTCGGCGCCGTCGGTCACGAGCGACACGCGTGGACGCAGTACCTGTGCTCCCCTCGCGACAACGAAGCGAGACGGCTGTATCTCCGATCGACGTACGAAGGAGTCACGTGATGGCGAGCACACCGTCGCCGCTCCAACTCTTCGCAGTTCGAGTCGAGCGCGGAGGGCCATGGGACTGGTCGCGGGACCTTCGCGAGCAGGAAGGCTGGGACGAGCACGCGCGCTTCATGAACGGGCTCGTCGACGATGGTCTCATCGTCCTCGGCGGCCCGCTCGAGGGCGACCGTGAAGTGCTGCATGTCGTCCAGGCGGAGTCCGAGGACGAGATCCGCGCGCGTTTCGCGGAGGACAACTGGGCGCGCAACGGGATGCTGACGATCACGAGCACGGAGCGCTGGACGATCCTGCTCGCGCCCGACGACGTCGAGCAGCCGATTCTCGAGAGGCGGAACGCGTAGCGTCCCAGGCGTGCAGTTCGACACGAAGCTCGCGGTCGTCCTTCGAGACGACCTCGCCGTCTGGCAAAAGACGAACGTCACCGCCTTCCTTGTGAGCGGAGTCGCGGCGACCGTGCCCGGCGTCGTCGGAGAGCCGTACCGCGACGCGTCCGGAAACGAGTACCTGCCGATGTTCGTCCAGCCCGTGCTCGTGTACGAGGCCGACGCCGTAGCCCTCAGGCGAGCGTACGAGCGCTCGATGGGTCGCGGGGTCCGCCCGGCCGTCTACACGCGCGAGCTGTTCGAGACGAACCACGACGAGGCGAATCGCGCCGTCGTCGCCGCGGTACCCGCGGACGAGCTCGACCTCGTCGGGATCGCGTTCCATGCCGACAGGAAGGTGGTCGACAAGATCGTCGACCGGTTGCGGTTCCACCCGTGAGCGCCGGCACCACGCCGACCGTCGGTGTCGTGAGCCTCGGTGCGATGGGAAGCGCAGTCGCCCACGCGCTCTCCGTCGGGGGAGCGAGAGTCGTCGGAACTCTGTCCGGCCGAAGCGAGCGAACACTGCGGCTCGCCGGCCGCTCGGGCGCCGATCTCCTGCCCGGACTCGCAGCCCTCGTTCGCGTGGCGGACGTCGTCCTCTCGATCGTCCCCCCCGAATCGGCTGCAACGGTCGCGGGCGACATTGCGGCGGCCTCCGAAGCGGCCACGGCGAAGCCCCTGCTCGTCGACTTGAACGCGATCGCTCCCGCGACCGCGCTGCGGATCGAGTCCGCCCTCGCCGCCGCCGGCCTCGAGCTCGTCGACGGCTCCATCTCCGGCCCGCCGCCCTTGCGGCCCGGTACGACGCGCGTGTACCTCTCCGGGCCTCGTGCTTCCGAGGCCGCGGCGCTGCCGTTCGACGGCGTCGAGAGGATCGTCGTCGGCTCCGAGATCGGCGCAGCCTCCGCGGTGAAGATGAGCACGGCATCGGTCTACAAGGGCACCACCGCCGTGCTCGCCCAGGCACTGGTCGCGGCGGAGCGGAACGGCGTCCTCGACCAGGTTCTCGCCGACCTCCGCGAAGGCGCTCCCGAGCTCGTAGTGCGGATCGAGCGGCGGCTCGCCATGGCGGCGTCGAAGTCGGGTCGCTACGCCGGTGAGATGCGAGAGATCGCCGCTACCCAGTCGGCCGCTGGCCTCACGCCCACACTGTTCGAGGCGATGGCCGACGTGTACTCCGCGCTCTCGGCGTCTCCGCTGGCAGCCGCCGCGCCCGAGGAGATCGCTTCGGATCTCGACCTCCGAGACGTTCTCGACGAGATGCGCTAGGCGGAGCCGGGAATCCAGTCGGTGCCGGCGAGTGGCACCTTGGCCATTGCGGCCGCTTCGACCGTCAGCGCGACGAGGTCGTCCGGCTCGAGGTTGTGGACGTGTGACTTCCCGCACGCCCGCGCGAGCGTCTGTGTCTCGAGCGTCAACACTCGGAGGTAGTTCGCGATGCGCCGGCCGCCGAGGACAGGGTCGAAGCGGGCGGCAAGCACGTCGTCCTGCGTCGAGATCCCTGCGGGGTCACGGCCCGCCTGCCAGTCGTCGTAGAAGCCGGCCGCGCTGCCGATCTCGCGGTACGCCTCGTCGAGCTCGGGGCTGTTGTCGCCCATCGCGAGGAGAGCCGCCGTCCCGATCGAAACCGCGTCGGCGCCGAGCGCGAGCGCCTTCGCGACGTCCGCCCCGCTCCGGATCCCGCCGGACACGATGAGCTGCACCTGGCGATGCATCCCGAGCTCCTGGAGCGCGTCCGCGGCAATGCGGGTCGCCGGGAGTGTGGGGATACCCACATGCTCGATGAAGACGTCCTGCGTTGCGGCCGTTCCTCCCTGCATCCCGTCGACGACGACCACGTCGGCGCCGGCCTTCACCGCGAGCTGGACGTCGTAGTACGTCCGGGTCGCTCCGACCTTCACGAACACGGGCTTCTCCCAGTCCGTGATCTCGCGCAGCTCCTGGATCTTGATCTCGAGGTCGTCGGGGCCGGTCCAGTCGGGATGGCGCGAAGCAGATCGCTGATCGATGCCCTTCGGCAGGTCACGCATCTCCGCGACGCGGTCGGAGATCTTGTGGCCGAGGAGCATCCCGCCGCCGCCGGGCTTCGCACCCTGGCCGACGACGACCTCGATCGCGTCTGCCTTCCGCAGGTCGTCCGGGTTCATGCCGTAGCGGGACGGGAGGAGCTGGTAGACCAGCGTCTTCGAGTGCTCGCGTTCCTCGGGCGTCATGCCGCCGTCGCCGGTCGTCGTCGAGGTGCCGACCTCGGTCGCGCCGCGACCGAGCGCCTCCTTCGCCGGCGCGGAGAGCGCGCCGAAGCTCATTCCCGCGATCGTCACCGGGATCGTCAGCTCGAGGGGCTTCTTCGCGAAGCGCGTACCGAGGACGACGTCAGTCGCGCAGCGCTCGCGGTAGCCCTCGAGCGGATAGCGCGAGATGCTCGCGCCGAGGAACAGGAGATCGTCGAAGTGGGGCAGACGGCGTTTCGCCCCGAACCCGCGGATGTCGTAGATCCCCTCGCGCGCCGCTCGCTGGATCTCGGCGATGACGGTGCGGTCGAAGAGGTAGGACTCGCGGAGGTTCCAGGGACGTTCGGCGACGGACATCAGTACGCGGCCGCATTGTCGACGTGGAAGTTGTAGAGCCGACGCGCCGAGCCGAAGCGGCGGAACTCGCTCGGATCCGCTTCGATTCCGCCCGCTGCCAGCAGGTCGCGAACCTGCGCGACGTGCTCGTCGCGCAGGTTCTTTTCGACGCAGTCGGCGCCGAGGCTTGCGACCGCGCCACGCACGTAGAGCCTCGCCTCGTAGATCGAGTCGCCGAGTGCCTCTCCCGCGTCGCCGCACACGACGAGGCAGCCGGATTGCGCCATGAACGCGCTCATGTGGCCGACGGAGCCTTGGACGACGATGTCGATCCCCTTCATCGAGATCCCGCAGCGCGAGGATGCGTTCCCGTGCACGACGAGGAGGCCGCCTCGCCCCGTCGCTCCGGCCGACTGGCTCACGTTGCCGTCGACCACGACGCGGCCCGACATCATGTTCTCGGCGATTCCCGTGCTCGCGTTTCCGTGCACGTGCACGGTCGCGCGCTTGTTCATGCCCGCGCAGTAGTAACCGACGTGCCCGTCGATCTCGACCTCGATCTCGGCGTCGAGCCCGCAGGCGACGGCGTGCGCTCCGCTCGGGTTGACGATCCGGAAGTGACGCGGGCCGGGAGCACGTCCAGCGAGGTCGTGCAAGCGCTGATTCAGCTCGCGCAGCGACGTCGTCGCGAGGTCGACGACCTCGAGCTCGGGCGCCGTCGGAGCACGAACTGCCATCAGACCCTGGCTCTCTCCCAGACGTAGACCACACCCTGCTCCGGCTCCCACGCCCGGGCATCCGCCGCGCCTGGCAAGACCGCGATCGAGCGCCACTCGGAGGACATCGCGACCCAGTCGTCGGTTTCGGCGAGCACCGCCGGCTTGCAGGCGATCGGGTCGCGCAGGACGGCGAACCCGTCGGCGGTTCCCACGGCGAAGGTGTAGAAGCCGTCGAGATCCCCGAGGCACCCCTCGAGCGCCTGCTCGAGGCTCGCGCCTTCCCGCAGTCGCCACGAGAGATACCCGGCCGCGACCTCGGTGTCGTTCTCGGTCTGGAACTCGACCCCCTCCCGCCGCAGGTTCTCGCGCAGCCTGTTGTGGTTCGAGAGCGAGCCGTTGTGGACGAGGCAGAGGTCGAGACCTGTGGAGAACGGATGCGAGCCCTCGGTCGTCACCCGGCTCTCGGTCGCCATTCGCGTGTGACCGAGCGCATGAGTGCCCTGGAAGTCCTCGAGGGCGAACGCCTCGGCAAACACCTCGGGCAGACCGGTCTCCTTGTAGATCTCGATGACCTCGCCGGCGCTCATCACGCGCAGGTCCGGCCGCTGCTCACGAATCCACGCCTCCGCTTCCGGCGCCTCCGCCTCGACGACGAGCACCGCGTGACTCGCGCGCACCGAAGGCTCCTCACAGGCGCCGAACGCCTCGCGCAGGCCATCTCGCACCGCGGACCACTGCTCGTCCGGGTCGGCGGAGTACAGCGTGAGTTTGCTCCACCCGCTCGGCGCCGGGTCGCGGTAGACCGCGACTCCCGCCGAGTCGGGCCCGCGACTCGACATCTGGACGAGCATCGCCGCGAGGTGCTCGCCGAGCTCCTGCTCGATCTCGGGCGACTTCGCGAAGAGGCCGACGATTCCACACATATGGTCAGTATCTACACATCGTGCTGCGTCATATGACAGAGAACGACGTTTCTATGTGGAGAAAACCTCCATACCCCGCTCAGAAGCGCGTCAGGTACTCCCGGATCTCCCAGGGCGTGACCTGCTCGTGGTAGCGAAACCACTCGTCGCGCTTCACGCGGGCGAAGTAGTCGACGTAGTCCTCTTCGCGGCCGCGGCCGAGCGCCGCGCGCAGCACGTCGTCGGCCTCGAGCTCGCCGATCGCTTCGACGAGGTTCGCCGGCAGCGCCTCGAGCCCACGCCGGCGCAGCTCGTCGTGGGCGATCGAGTAGAGGTTGTCCGAGTTCGGCTCGCCTGCATCCAGCCCCGACTCGATCCCGTCCAGCCCGGCCGCCAGCACCGCCGCGGCAGCGAGGTACGGGTTGCAGGAGCCGTCGATGGTCCTGTCCTCGATCCGGCCCGGTCCAGGGATCCGCAGCATCTGCGTGCGGTTGTTGTAGCCGTACGAGATCCACACGGGCGACCACGTCGCGCCGCTCGTCGTCGTCCCGAGCTTCAGCCGCTTGTACGAGTTCACCGTCGGCGCCGTGACGCCGCTGTACGCGCGGGCGTGCTTCCGGAGGCCGCCGATGAAGCGATACGCCGTGTCCGAGAGCCCGAGGCCGCGCGGGTCTGACTCGTCGAGGAAGAGGTTGCTCTCGCCGTCCCAGAGGGACATGTGGAAGTGGCAGCCGTTCCCCGTGAGGTGCGAGAACGGCTTCGGCATGAACGTCGCGATCATCCCGTTCTGCTCGGCGAGCGTATGCACCATGTAGCGGAAGAAGATCGCGCGGTCGCATGAGATGAGCGCATCGTCGTACGTGAAGTTCTGCTCGAACTGGCCGTTCGCGTCCTCGTGGTCGTTCGCGTAGTTGCCCCAGCCGAGCTCGTTGCAGTAGCGCGAGACCGTCGTCAGGAAGTCATAGCGGCGCGTGAGGCCGGCCATGTCGTAGCAAGGTTTCTCGAGCGTGTCGTACGCATCCGCGATCTCGATGGAGCCGTCCTCGCGCTGCTTCACGAGGAAGTACTCGAGCTCGAGGCCCATGCGGAACTCGAAGCCCTTCTCCTTCGCTTGCGCGAGCACCCGGCGGAGGATCGTGCGCGGGCAGTACGGCCACCCCTCGCCCTCGACGGTGACATCGCAGGCGAACCGCGCCAGGTTCGATTGCCAGGGGACGGGCGTGTAGCTCGCGAGGTCGGGGATCGCGGCGATGTCGGGATCGCTCGGCACCTGGCCGATCTCCCCCGCGGCAAAGCCCGCGAAGCCTGCTCCATCTGCGAGCAGGCCGTCGAACGCTTCGCGCGACCCTACCGGCACGAGCTTCGCGCTCGGCCGCGCGTACATGTCGACGAACTGCGCGAACACGAACTCGACACCGCGTGTGTGCATGTCCTTCCAGATCGCGTCGGCCGTTGGCACTACGACACCTCCTCTGACGTCGAGGCCATAGCCCTACCAGCCCGCTTGACGCGAATGAAGGTGCGTGTTCCACACCTTCACGGTCTCTATGTGTGCTGTTTCGCCGCCCCGAGGGCTTGCTGCAGCTTCACCATCTTCACGGCGATCTCGATGGCCAGCCAGTCGTCGCGCCGGAGATCGAGCCCCGAGAGCTCGCCGATCCGCCGCAGGCGCTGCCGGAGCGTGTTCGGATGGACGTACAGGGCCTCGGAGGTCGCGCTGATCGAGCCGTGTCGGCGGAGGAACTCCTCCAGCGTCGAGAGCAACTGCGCGCCACGCTGCGCGTCGTACTCGGCGAGCTTCCCGACGGCATCGACGGTCGCGTCGCGGATCCCGCCGTCGACGGCGACCCGGAGGAGGTACTTGTACGCGCCGAGGTCGTCGTAGGCGAGCACGGCCGCCTTGCCCGAAAGCACGGCCGTGCCGACGATGGCCTGCTGTGCCTCCGCAAACCCGTCCGCGAACGACGGCTCACCCTGACAAACGCTCGACACACCGATCGAGACCGGCTCGTCGAGCTCGTCGTGGACCCGGCGCAGGCGCTCGAGGAAGCCGGTGCTCGACGGCGTCGTCAGCTTCACGAGCGCGCGGAGCGAGTCCTCGCGATGGTCGAAGAGCGACCCTGGAGCAGCAAGGCGCAACGCTCGCGCGAGCGCGTCGCTTGCCGGCTCCGCGATCAGCACCAGGTGCGGCTGATCGAGATCGCAGCCGAGGCGTGCCGCCCGGCCCTCGAGATCGCCGCGCGAGCGCCCTCCAGCCAGCTCCTCGAAGAAGTCCTTGATGAGGTTCTTCTCCGTGAGCTGCTCGATGACCTGAACCTTCTTGACGCCGACGGCGACCTGGCTTGCGATCGCCCGGCCGAGCTCGACCCTGGCGCTGCCCTCGGCGACGAGGAGCCCAATGAGCTCGCCGCTCGCGACGAGCGGGACAGCGAGGCGGGTGCTGCGACCGCCGCGCGCGAGCTCCGGGCCGAGCTCCGCGAGGCCAAGCGTGGGCCGTGCGTTGCCCGGCTCGGGATCACTTGCCTCGAGGTCGAGCTCCTCCCGGGACGGGTCGAGCAGATAGACGTGGCAGGCACGCGCGGCGAGCAGCGGGCGTGAGTCCGCCACCACGGTCTGCAGGAGCTCGTCGAGCGCCTCCGCCCGAGCGATCGCCTCCGCGAGCTCCGTCAGCTGCTCGAGCTCGACGACCCGCAGGCGCGTCTCCTCGTAGAGGCGCGCGTTCTCGATCGCGCTCGCCACGAGCGACGCGGACGTGACGACGAAGTCGACCTCGGCGTCGGAGAACTCGCGTGGCGCCTCGGTGTGCGCGGTGATCGCTCCGATCGCGTCACCCGAGCGACCGACGACAGGCACCGCGAGGAGCGACTGGAACTGCTCCTCCTCGAGCTCGGAGACGTACTTGACCCTCGGATCCGCAAGCGCGTTGTCGCGGATGAACGCCGGCTCGCCGTGCTCGATCGCCCACCAGGCGAGGCTCTCGCCGCGGTCGAGAACGACCTTCCCGGCCTGCTTCTCGTATGGCGGCGAGGCAGCGCGAAGAACGAGCCGCGTGTCGTCCTCGAGGAGGTAGACGAAGCATGCGTGGACGCCGCTCGCGGCGGTCATGAGGCGCACGACGGCGGGCAGCACCTCGGCGAGCTCGATCGACGAGGCGACCGTGGAGACGATCTCCTGCAGGAACTTCTCACTTGTTTGCAGGGACATCGAGCGGGATCGTACGACGCCCGTCACGAACGGGCAATGGATCGCAGCGAAAGCGGCCGCGAAACGGACCCCTTCAGGGATTTCGCACGACCGGAATCTGCGATCGCAGATCCGGTCTTGCGCAGAACTCAGTCCGGCTACCCAGGCATGCTCGGCTGCCGGGGAGGCTTCGGCATCGACGTGTACGGAGGAGGCTGACGGCGACGGATCGTCTCGTCGAACATGACGCGCACCGGCCGGGTGAGTCGCGCTGCTACCGACGCGTCCCCCTTCACCGCCGGCACGCACGACGTCGTTTGGAGATCTCTCGGCAGGGTGCGGCCAACGCTATTGGACGCGAAGCAATTCCCCTTCCCCGAGCCCGCCGCGAGCGCGAGGTCGGCGATGCGACTGCCCGTGACGGTGTTCCGGAAGACCCGGTTGCCGCGGGGGCGCCACGGAGGTCCGGGCTCCGGCACTCCAGGGTCGAAGACGACGCTCCTGGCGGTCGGGAACACGGCGATGCCGTACCGCTCGCTGCCCGTTACGCGATTGCGGCTGACAACGTTCTCGTTGCCTCCTGCGACGGCGATGCCGATCCCGACGAAGCCGGCGAGCGCCGTCGCGATCGGAACCCGAGCACGGCCGTTTCCCGCCACCACGTTGTCCACGATCGTCGCTCGTGCTTGTGGTGGATGTGCCTCGTTCGCGTACGTGTTCGGCACGATCCCGGCGCCATTCCGATCCCAGGTCGAGTCGCGGATCGTGACGCCGGTCGCGTTCGTCCCGGAGAACCCCACCGCGGACAGCGTCCCTACGACCTCCGAGACCGTCGCGCGGCACGGCCTGCACTCTCCGATGTAGTACGCGGCGCGAGCCGCGCCCGACACGTAGTCGTGGTCGATCACCCCTCGCTGACCGTCCTCGACGTAGATGCCGTACTCCCCGACGTTCCACACCGTCAGGTACGAGGCGCGGAAGCGATCCGCGCCGTCCCACCACAGGGCGTTCTCGACGAAGTTGTGCACGGAGAGATTGAGGATCGACACGCCGTCCGCGTGCACGAGAATCCCGTGCTTCCGCCGGTCCTGCCCGTCGAGGACGACGCCGTTCCGATCGACCCCGCGGATCGTGATGTCCCGCTTCGCGGGTGGCACGACGTTCCCGCCGGGATAGGTGCCCTCGGCGAGCACGATCGTGTCGCCGGGCTGCGTGCGCTGGATCGCGAGCTGCAGCGTCGGCACGTCGCCGGGCACGTGGATCTCCGCCGAGGTAGCCGGGCTCGCTGGTCCGGCGATCGCAGCCATTGCGAGGGCTACGGTCACGGCTGCGATCGGGTGCTTCATCGTCTAGTGGCGAGCGATTGCCCCGGCGTGACGCGCGAAGGCGCCGGTCTCGAGGATCTCGGCGATCTGCGCGATCGCAAAGCGGAGCTCGTCGTCGATCGTGAAGAAGTGCGGCCCGATCCGAATGCCGGCGCCCGGCCTGTAGTCGCAGAGGACGCCCCGTTCCTCGAGCTCTGCGTAGACGGCAGCGGCTTCGGGCACGTCCACGATCACGGCGCCGCCGCGGCGTGTCGGGTCGCGCGTCGAGTGAACCTCGAAGCCGGCCCCGTCTGCGAGCTCGATGAGCAGCTGCGTTTGACGCAGCGACTGCTCGCGAATCCTTGCGACCCCGATCTCCTCGATCAGGTCGTAGCCCGCGGTACCCGCGGAGTGCGCGGCTGGGTTCGGCGTTCCGGTGAGGAACCGCACCGCGCCCGCCGCGTACCGCATGGTCTCCTCGAACGCGAACGGGCTCTCGTGCGCCTGCCAGCCGGTGTACGTCGGGTTGAGGCGCTCCGCGAGATCGGGCCGAACGTACAACCATCCGTTGCCAGGCCCGCCGCAGAGCCATTTGACCGAGCCGCCGACCGCGAAGTCGACGTCGAGCGCGGTCACGTCGAGCGGGACGATCCCGGCCGACTGGTAGCAGTCGAGGATCACGTACGCGCCGACTTCGTGCGCGCGCCGTACGATCGGCTCGACGTCCTGGATCTCCGAATCCTTGAACAGGACATGGCTGATCGGGACGAGTAGCGTCCTCTCGTCGATCCGCTCGACGATCTCTGCATCGTCGGTACACACGACGACATCGAGATCGGGTTGCGCCTGGTAGAGGTAGCGGACGGACGGGAAGTTTCCCTTCTCGTAGACGACCTGGCTCTTCGCCGGATTGACAGGCCGAAAGCAGGAGAGCGCAACCGCCTCCGCGATGGCGACGTTCTGATGCATCACCGTCGAGCCGGGAGGAGCGCCGACGATGCGGCCGATCTGGTCGCCGACGCGCATGGGCGCCTCCCACCACCCTTCGGCCCAGGCCCGGATACCGCGCTCCGCCCACATCGTCGCGAACTCAACGAGGCGCTCAGCCGCTCGCCGCGGCATGGGCCCGAGCGTGTGGCTCGCGAGATACGTCGTATGCTCGAGAATCGGGAATTCGGAGCGGTAGTCGAGGAGGTCACGCATGGGCGGGAGTCTGCCCGAGATGGGCGATTGGGACGCCGTCTTCGACGAGACGTACCTCCAGACGTACGAGCCCTTCGTCGACCCGGAGCGCACACGTGCAGAAGCGCTCGGCGCGGCCGGTCTCGCGGACGTCGAGCCCGGAGCGGAGATCCTCGACTGCCCGTGCGGCTACGGCAGGCACTCGCTCGTCCTCGCGGACGAGGGCTACCGCGTCACGGGGCTCGACCGCTCGGCTGTCCTGCTCGCTGAGGCTGAGCGTCGCCGAGGCGAAGCGGAGTGGCCGCGTCTCGTCCGCGGCGACTATCGCGAGCTGCCGTTCGAGGACGCGAGCTTCGACGCCGTCTTTACCCTCTTCACATCGCTCGGCTACCTCGAGCGCGATGAGGACGTCGGGGTGCTCCGCGAGCTGCGGCGAGTGTTGCGGCCCGGCGGAGCGCTCATCGTCGAGACCGGACATCGGGACGCACTCGCTCGTGGTGCGCAGCGCCACGCATGGCAGCGCCTACCGGACGGCTCGCTCTACCTCGAGGAGCGCACGTTCGACTGGGCCGCAGGAACGATCGCGGAGTCGCGGATCATCGTCACGACCGAGGGCGATCGAGTCGAGCGTCCTTACCGCTTCTACGTGTACTCCGCAACGGGTTGGACCCGGATGCTCGGTGAGGCGGGCTTCGCCGATGCCGAGGCGTTCGGCGGCTGGGATGGAGAAACGCCGATCACACCCGACAGGTGGCGCCTGATCCTTCGCGCACGTTGATCCGCATGGACTAGGCTCGCGGTCACCGTGCGCGTCCAGTTCGACCGCTTCTACACGTACGCCGAGCTGACGGAGACGCTCGAGGGCTGGGCGACCGAGCACGCCGAGCGCTTCCGGTTCGAGCCGATCGGCAAGTCGTACGAGGGCCGCGACATCTGGCTCTGCACGGTGACGAACACGGAGACCGGCCCGCCTGAGGAGAAGCCTGCCGTCTTCGTTCACGCCCAGATCCACGCGATGGAGTTCACGGGCACCACGGCGGCACTCCACCTGCTCGACCATCTGCTTCAGGCCGAGGACGCACGCACGCGCCACGCGGTGGACACGCGGACGTTCTACGTCGTCCCGCGCGTCAACCCGGACGGCGCCGAGGCCGGGCTCGCCGACGGCCGGTTCCGGCGGTCGAGCGTCCGGCCGTACCCGCGCGAGGAGCCGGAGGACGGACTGCATCGCGACGACGTCGATGGCGACGGCCGCGTGCTCTTCATGCGGATACGCGACTCGAACGGCTCGTGGAAACCGCATCCCGACGACGCGCGCCTCCTCGTCGCCAGGCTGCCCGACGACATCGAGGGCGACTTCTACCGTGTGCTCCCCGAAGGGACGATCCGAAACTGGGACGGCGTGAACATTCCGATTGCCGCGCCGTTCGAAGGGCTCGATCTGAACCGCAACTGGCCCGCGGATTGGGCGCCAGAGTCGGAGCAGCTCGGCGCGGGGCCGTACCCGACCTCGGAGCCGGAGGTGCGAGCACTGGTGGAGGCGATCGTCGCGCGCAAGAACATCATCTCTTACGTCGGCTACCACACGTTCTCGGGCGTCCACCTCCGGCCGTGGTCGGGCCACCCCGACGACGACTTCCCGGTGCCGGACCTCCGGGCGTTCAAGATCATGGGCGACGAGGCCACGCGCCTCACCGGCTACCCGTCGATCTCGATCTTCCACGACTTCAAGTACCACCCGAAGCTCGTCATCAAGGGCGGCGATGTCGACTGGATCTACGACCACCTCGGTGCGTACGCGTGGGTCACTGAGTTCTGGAGCCCTCAACGCGCTGCCGGTCTCTCGGACTACCACTTCATCGACTGGATCCGCGAGCACTCGCCCGAGGACGAGCTCGCGGTGCTGAAGGTCGCCGACGAGCTCGGTGAGGGCTACGTCGACTGGTACGCGTTCGAGCATCCGCAGCTCGGCCCGGTCGAGCTCGGCGGCTGGGATCTCGTCCGCTTCTGGTTCAACCCACCGCTCTCACGCCTGGAGGAGGAGGTGAAGCCGCACGCGGACTTCGCGCTCTTCCTCGCCCTCGTCTCCCCACGGCTCGAGATTCGCTCGTTCGAGTCGGAGCCAGTCGCGGACGGCGCGTTTCGGCTCCGACTCGTGCTCGAGAACGCGGGCTGGCTGCCGACGAACGTCTCCGAAAGGGCGCTCGAGCGAAAGGCCGTTCGCCCGATCGAGGTCGAGCTGGAGCTTCCGGACGGCGCGCGGATCGCGAGCGGCAGGGAGCGCGAGGAGGCCGGCCAGCTCGGGGGGCGAGTCGAGCGCCGCCAGGTGACGTGGTGGAACACAGACCACTCCACGGCCGAGCGGACGAAGGTCGAGTGGGTGATCGAGGCGAAGGCAGGCGATCGCGTCGGAGTGGTCGCGCGCCACGAGCGTGCGGGCACGGCTCGCTCCGAGCTGACTCTCTGAGCCATGCGCGCGATGGTGCTGGAGCGGGCAGGGGAGCCGCTGCGACTCGCGGAGCTTGCGGATCCTGAGCCCGAGCTCGGAGAGGTCGTACTGCGCGTCCGCGCGTGCGGCGTGTGCCGGACCGACCTGCACATCGTCGACGGTGACCTCACGCATCCGAAGCTGCCGCTCGTTCCGGGCCACCAGATCGTCGGCGAGGTGCTGACCGGCGGCGCACGCTTCGAGGCGGGCGCGCGCGTCGGCGTCCCGTGGCTCGGCCGGACCGACGGCACCTGCCGGTTCTGCGTCGCCGGCGTGGAGAACCTCTGCGACAACGCGCGCTTCACGGGGTACGACGTCGACGGCGGCTACGCGGAGGTCGCCGTCGCCGACGAGCGCTTCTGCTTCCCGATCCCGGAGGGGTACGCCGACGAGCACGCGGCGCCTCTCCTGTGTGCAGGTCTCATCGGATTTCGATCGCTCCGGCTCGCCGGGGATGCGGAACGGATCGGTCTGTACGGCTTCGGCGCGTCGGCACACATCGTCTGCCAGGTCGCGGTCGCGCAGGGGCGACAGGTCTTCGCCGGTACCCGCGCCGGTGACGAGGAGTCGCAGGAGTTCGCGCGCTTGCTCGGCGCGGCATGGGCCGGCGATGCGGCCGAGGGGCCGCCCGAAGAGCTCGACGCGGTCATCCTGTTCGCGCCCGTCGGCGAGCTCGTCCCGGCAGCGCTGCGTCATGTGCGCAAAGGCGGCTCCGTGGTCTGCGCAGGCATCCACATGAGTGACATCCCGTCGTTTTCATACGAGCTGCTCTGGGGCGAGCGGGTCGTCCGCTCCGTCGCGAACCTCACGCGTGTCGACGGCGAGGAGTTCCTCGCGCTCGCGCCGACGATCCCGATCCGCACCGAGGTCGAGACGTTCCCGCTCGAGGAGGCGAACGCGGCGCTCGGCCGTCTCCGCAGTGGCGCGCTCCGCGGAGCCGCAGTGCTTCTGACCTAGGAGGGTTTGGTGAAACAGGCGCTGAGCCGCCGGGTGCCGAGGGCCCGTTCCACCGAGCCCCCTAGAACCGCGCCATCTCGACGAGACCGCCCTCGTCGGCGTGGTCGACCTGGAGCGTCGTGTGCTCGACGCCGAATTCGACGCGGAGGAGCTGCTCGAGCTCTCGGCGACGCGCGTGGCAGTCCTCGCCGGGCCTGACCAGAACGTGAGCCGATAGCGCAGGAAACCCGGATGTGATCGTCCAGACATGGAGGTCGTGCACCTCCACGACCCCGGGCGCCGAGGCGAGCCGGCGGCCGAGCTCGTCCGCGTCGATGCCGCGTGGCGTCGACTCGAGCAGGATCCCGGTCGAGTCGCGCAGGATCGTCCACGCGCTCGCGAGCACGAGAACGCCGATCAGGATGCTCACGAGCGGATCCGCCTCGACCCAGCCGGTGGTGAGGATCACGACGGCGGCGACCGCGACTCCGGCGGAACCGAGGAGATCCGCGAAGACGTGCCGAAACGCAGCCTCGACGTTGACGCTGTGAGCGCGCGCGCGTGAAAGGACGACGCCCGCCGCGATGTTGACGACGAGGCCGACGAGCGCAATCACGAGCATCCAGCCGCCGAGCACGTCGCCGGGATCGCGAAGGCGCAGGACCGCCTCCACGAAGATCCAGATCGCGAGCGCGACGAGCAGGACGCCGTTCGCGAGCGCCGCCAACACCTCCGCTCGCTTGTAGCCGAAGCTTCGCTCGGGCGTCGCCGGCTTCGCGGCGAGCCAGGCCGCCACGAGAGCGAGAGCGAGCGCGACGTTGTCGGAGAGCATGTGGACGGCGTCGGCGAGGAGCGCGAGGCTGCCGGCGACGACACCGCCGATGACTTCGACGACCGTGTAGGACGCCGTCAGCGCGAGTGCGACGGCCAGCGCGCGGCGACTCGCCGCCCGGGCGTGGTCGTGTTTGTGGGCCACCGGAGAGGTTCTACCGGGCCGAGCGCGCGATCGTCGTCTGCGTGTCCTCGACGGGCGGGGGCGAGAGGTTTGTCAGGATCGCGGCGGCGAGGAGCACGGCGAACGCGACCGCCGCCTCACCGACGAGGCTCGGCCGAACGTCCGGGTCGTCGCCCGCCTCGAACCGCGGGCGAACGAAGAAGTGGTGAACCGCACCCCACGTGAGCGCCAGCCCGACGATGGCGAGCTTGAGCAGGAGGAAACGACCGTACTGCGTCTCCCACAGGTCGTTCAGCTCGGCCAGCCGCACGAGAGCGAGGTACCCCCCGGCGAGGACCATCGCGCCGACGAGCGCGACGGCGAGCCGCGCGAAACCCAGAAACGCACGGCGGCGCAGGGCCGGTGCGAGCGGCCAGACGACGAAAGCGAGCGCTGCGACGCCGCCGACCCAGATCGAGGCGGCGACGAGGTGCAACCAGTCCGCGAGCTGCGAGTGCCACGAGGAGTTCGGCTCCGTCGCCTGATGGCCCGACAGCGAGAGACCCGAGACCAGGGCGAGCGAGAGCGCGAGCGCCGGCCAGCGCAGCTCGAGCCAGTCGAACACCCAGCCGACGAGCAGGAGCGCGGCCACGATTCCGAAGCCGACGGTCATGACGAGGAACGCGACGCCGAAACGCGTCTTCTCCGCGAAGGGCTGAAGATCGCCGTACGGAAGGTCGGCGATCGGCAGCTGGAGCGCGTTGGAGGCGCGGAGGACGAACGCAGTGATGCCGACGTCGATGACGAGGAACGCAGCCACGACGCTGACGAGGTGCACGCGCCGCTCGAGCTGCTCCGGGACGGGGCCTCGCAGCACCACGAGACGAAGGGCGAGCGGCCCGATCAGGAGAGCGAGGGTTCCAAAGAGCGCCCACCGTGCGAGGTCGTCGCGCCAAGTGGTGCCCGAAGCACCGACGGCATCGGTCGGTGGCGGGGCATCCACGCCGACCCCGAACGTGAACACACCAGCGGGCGAATGACCGTCGCCGCCGATGACGCGCCAGCGGACCGTGTACGCCCGGCGTTCGGCAAGGCGCGACACGGGTGCGACGACGACATACCCGTCGCTCTCGATCCGCGCAGGGCCCGAGAGCTCGCCCCCGTCGGGCGCGAGCACCTGGATCGCGTTCTCCGTGATGGTCACCGGCTGGTTGAAGACGAGACGGATCTCCTGCGGCGCCGTCTCCAGCCGCGACTGCGTTTCCGGCACGGAGCTCTCGAGCGTGACGTGCGCGAGCGCGCTTGACGGCAGGACGAGAGCCGCCGCGAGCACGCAGAGCAAGGCCAGCTTGCGAGTCACGGCCCTCCGATCCCCAGGTGTCCGAAGATGGACGCCTCGTCCCGATCGGAGAAGAGCAGGACGGCCAGCAGCACGAACGTGAGCGCGAAGCCCGCACGCCAGACGACGAGCCGGGGCCTCAGCGCCTGGCCGAGCGGGAAGAGCGCACAGACCACGAGCATCCAGCCGATCGCGTGATGGAGAAACGCCGACCGCGAGTAGAGCCAGGGGTTCGGTTCGTGCACCAGGAACGCCACCCCGGACACGAACAGGGCGAACGCCGGCACGAGCGACCACAGCGAGCTGCGGAGCTTTCCGCGCACGACTGCGAGCTCCACCGCACCCGCGACCAGAGCAGCCTGCGCCCACACGGCGTGCGCGACGAGGTGCATCGTCGAGAAGGTCGAGAAGATCGTGATGACCCACAGCCCCACGCTGGCGACGATCACGACCGTGGGAAAGAGGTAGGCGCGCCAGGCGCGACGCCGGAAGACCTCACTGCCGACGAGCACCTCGGCGATCAGGAGCAGCCCAAGGAGGAGCGCGACCGCAGCCGCGAGCCAGTGGGCGCTCTCAGCTCGTGGGACCACCCTGTTCCTCTGCGTCGAGGTCCTCGACGAGCCCGGGAGCGATGCAGAGCGTGAAGACGAGCCCCACGAGGAGGGCGAGCAACTGCGGCTGGAAGAGGTAGTCGTAGAGCCCCTGCCCCTCGCGATTCAGCAACACGATGCGATAGGGCTGGGCGACGGCCCAGACGATGGCTCCGACGATCGTGAGCGGGCCGAGGAGCTGAACGGCGAGCGTCCTCCACGGTCGCCGTGCGACGGCGGCCTGCGCTTCTTCCCTCGGGATGCTGGTCGCGATCTCGGAGCTCACCCATACCTCCGTGCGGGGGAGAGTGTTGCCGGATCGGGGCATGTGTGCAACCGGCATCACACCCCCCAACGGACTTAAGGAACGCTTCAGCCGCCTAAACCTTTCCCCGCGACCGCCGGAACGTCACACTCGAGGGGTGCGCAGGATCGTCCTGGTCGTCTCCGTCCTCGCCACAGCCACCGCGGTCGCGGTCGTCGCGCTCGCGTCGACCTCCGCAGCCGGTCTCCCCTCCTACACCAACGGATACGCGAAGTGGCCACGGATCAACAAGAAGCCCTTCACGAGCACAGGGCCGCTGTCGAGCGCGCACGTTGGTGTCAAGAACGTCTACGCGAGCAAGAAGAAGGTCGGCAGGAAGTACCCGAACGGCACCGTGATCGTGAAGACGATCCAGCGTGCCGCGCGGAAGGGCATGCCCGGTCAGGTGGCCGTGATGCGCAAAGTGAACGGACGCTGGGTCTACATCGAGTACGAGCTGTCGGGCTCGCGGTACACGATCCTCGCGCAGGGCCAGCTCTGCCAGAGCTGCCACATGGCGGCGCGCGGCAACGACTTCGTGTTCACGAAGCGATAGCCGCGGAGCCTGCTCGCCGAGCTAGGTGGCGAGCTTCTTGCGTCGATACGTCATGAACAACGCGATGATCCCACCGAGGACCATCGGAAGTCCGATGACGTAGCCGACGAAGTTCAGGAAGTACATGAACAGGACGCCGGCGACGATGAGTCCGAGGCCGACGATGTTTACGGGCCAGTTTTCCATGGACGAATCTTTCGCGGCAATTGCACCGTTCTCCTCCCCCTATTGGCGGCGCAGATCGGAATCCGCGAGTGCGGATTACGATCGCGAAGACCCCTAAAGGCGTCCGCTTCGCGGCCGCTGGGCTTGCGTCAACTCAGCGTCAGCACTGGACGCGCTCGAAAGCTGCAATCGCTCGTTCGAGGTGCTCGCGCTCGAGAGCGGCCGACATCTGCACACGGATCCGCGCCGTGCCCTCAGGCACGACCGGGAAGCCGAAGCCGGTGACGAAGACGCCCTCGTCGAGCAGTCGTGCGGACAGCGCCATCGCGTCGGCGGTCTCGCCGATGATGATCGGAATGATCGCCGCCTCTCCGTCGAGCGGCCGGTAGCCGACTTCGCTGAGCATCTCGCGAAACACCTGCGTGTTGTCGCGGAGGCGCGCGAGCAACGCGGGCTCCTCGAGCATGAGCTCGATCGAGCGCAGCGCGCTGCACGCGACCGTCGGCGGAAGCGCATTCGAGAACAGCTGCGGCCGCGAGCGCTGCGCGAGGACGTCGCAGACCTCCTCCGACGCCGCGACGTAGCCGCCGGCGGCGCCGCCGAGCGCCTTGCCGAGCGTGCCCGTGAGGACGTCGACCTCCCCGAGGAGGCCGAAGTGCTCGACCGTCCCGCGGCCTGTGTCCCCGAGCACGCCGACGCCGTGCGAGTCGTCCACGATCACGACGGCGTCGAACTCGCGAGCAAGCTCGACGATCTCGGGAAGCTTTGCGAGGTCGCCCTCCATCGAGAAGACGCCGTCGGTGACGATCAGCTTCCGCGCGTCACGCGGAGCCGCGGCGAGCCCGTCGCGGAGCGCGCTCATGTCCGAGTGCGGGTAGATCACCTTGCCGGCCGGGCGCGAAAGCCGGATCGCGTCGATGAGGCTCGCGTGGTTCAGCTCGTCGGTGAGGATCACCGTCGTCTCGTCCGTGAGGCTCGGGACCGCGGCCTCGTTCGCGTTCCAGCAGGAGACGTACGTGAGTGCCGCCTCCGTGCCCGACAGATCCGCGAGTGCCCGCTCGAGCGCATGATGCGGCTCGAACGTCCCGCAGATGAAGCGCACGGAGGCCGTTCCCGCCCCGTACCGCTCGAGGCCCTCGATCCCCGCTCGCACGACCTCGGGATGCCCGGCAAGTCCGAGGTAGTTGTTCGACGAGAGGACGATCACCTCGCCCCGGCCGGCCATGCGGACGACCGGCCCTTGCGGGGACTCGAGCGTGAGGAACTCCTTGTACGTGCGTGCCTCGCGGAGCCCGTCGAGCTCCGCACCGAGCTGTTGATCCAGCGCTGTGCTCAAGGTGTCGCTCCGTTCGGTCGCAGTACGATCTTGCAGGCCTCGCCGGACTCGAGGAGCGCGAACGCCTCCTCGTAGCGCTCGAGCGGCAGCTCCGACGTGATCAGGGGGCGTAGGTCGACGACGCCGTGCTCGAGCAGCCAGCGCGTCGTGTACCACGTCTCCCAGATCTCGCGGCCGTTGACAGCCGTCACGGTGAGGTTCTTGAAGATGAGCGACTCGGCGATGTCGATCGTCGCGGGCCGCCCGGGAATCCCGAAGAGGACGACGTTGCCCCCGTGCCTCACGATCCCGAAGGCATCCTCGATCGCGCGGAGCGCGCCGGACATCTCGAAGACGACGCCGACCCCTGTGCCCTCGTTCTGCTCGAGGAACCACGCCGGCACGTCGCCCACCTCGTCCACGTTCACGACGTCGTCCGCGCCGAGCTTCCGTGCCAGGTCCATGCGGAACGGGACGTGGTCCGAGGCGAAGAGCCTCCCACCGCCGAAGGCCTTCACGATCGCGATGGTGAAGAGGCCGACCGGCCCACAACCGAGCACGGCGATCGCGCGCCCCGCGAGGTCCTGGGTGGATGTCGCAAAGACGGCATTGCCGAACGGCTCCTGCAGGCACGCGATCTCGGGCGGGAGCTTCGAGCGGTCGTTTCGCCAGACGACGCTCGCGGGCACGGCGACGTAGTCGGCGAAGCCGCCGTCGCGGTCGACGCCGAGGATCTGCGTCTGCTCGCACATGTGCGCCTTCCCGGTTCTGCAGTGGAAGCACACGCCGCACGTGACATGGCTCTCCGCCGATACGTAGTCGCCCTCCTCCACATCGCGGACGGCGCTCCCGGCAGCCACCACCGTCCCGCAGAGCTCGTGCCCGAGCGTGAGGGGGAGCTCCACCCGTTCGGACGACCACTGGTCCCAACGGCTGATGTGGAGATCGGTCCCGCAGATGGAAGCAGCCTCGATCCGGACGAGCACCTCGTCCGGACCTGGTGTCGGGACGGGCACCTCGTCGAGCGTGAGGCCGGGCCTGGACTCGCGCTTGCGGATGGCGCGCATCGTCTCCACGGCGGCTCATCCTGCCACGGAGAACCGCCGCCGGGCGGCGATACGATCGCGCTGGTCATTCACGATCCGTCCACTTCGGTCGGCGAGGACAAGCTCGACGAGCTCTACGACAACCGCTCGAGCGTCTTCAGCTCCTCGGCGGAGACGACCTGGCGATCGCGGCGTTCCTGGACGAGATCGACGTCCGCGGCCCGCGCGACCGCGAGATGCTGCGAGAGCTGGCCAGATCGTCCTCGCTCGCCCGGCCGGCCGCTTCGATGAGGATCACCGGCGTGTGCTGGTTGCCCTCGAAAGCCTGCGCCGCCACGGATACCACGGCGCGCGCTCGGGTGCGCACATCCATTTGTTGCGCACGCCGATCCGGTTCCTCGTCGAGCTCGTCGCCCGGCACGTCGTCGTCTCGCACGTGAAGAACGTCGCCATGCACTTGCGCAGCCTCTACTGGCTTCGGGAGATGCAGTCGCCGAGCGGGTCGGACGAGCTCGAGCTCGTCCGGCCGGCGCGGATCGACGCGCAAGCTCTCGTGGAGATCACCAAGAGCCGCGAGATCGGTGTGCCGGCACTCGTGATCGGTGCCGTCCTGATACCCATCGGCCTGTCCATTTGCGGCTCGCCACCGGGACGATCCGGGAGTGGTGGATCCGCTCCTCGCCGGAGCGATCGGCGTCGCGGTCGGCTTCCTGATCTCCCGGTTCGTCCTCCGCGGCGCAGCACTCGCGAGCCGGCGCATCCGGCTCTCCTCGAGTCAGCCGCTCGAGCAGCTCTGGCGAACCATTGGGAGCTGTGGGGCGCCGCCGAAGGATCAGTCGCGCCGCTTCGCCGTCGTGGCGATCTCGCTCACGCTCGGCGTATGGATCGTGCTGCCCCTGCTCGTGACGCTGTCGCTCGCTACCTGAACGTCGCGGCCGCGCGACAGACCTCGCCGGCAGGGCTCGTCGCCCGGGCAATGATGCGGTCGCCGCCCGCGGTGTCGCTCACGACGCGCCTGAGCTCGAACGATCCGCTCGGCCCGCGAGTGATCCTCGTTCCCTGGAAGAGAACGCGCGCCGGCCGTCTCAGCACGATCGTCCAGCGAACGCCGTTCCGGTTCTGATCGACCTCGAACTCGACCTCGATGATTCCATCCTCGGGGCTCAGCTCCAGCTTGGACGAGCTTGCGCTCGTGCATGTGCCGCGCACGAGGACGTCACCGTCCTTCGCCGATGTGGCCGGAATCGCCACGAGCGCCGCCCCGACGATCAGGCACATGGGAAAGAGTCGTTTCAGCATCGACACTTGCTCGTCTATCCCTACGGGTCGATGCGAAACCCGGATTTCACCGCACGGCGACGGACGTTCCGACCTCGACGAAGCGGTACACGCGCTCCGCCTCGCCCTCGGGCAGCCGAACGCAGCCGTGTGAAGCGCCGTACGAGGGGACGTCCGGCGACTGATGCGTCGCGATACCGCCTCGGAAGTACGCCGCGTACGGCATCCACACCTGGAACGGCACCGACCACGAGTAGAGAACCTTGGCGTAGATCCGAAAGTCACCGGCCGGTGTGTTCCAACCCGGGGCACCGGTCGAAGCGTGCACGGCACGCGCGACCTCCCCATCCTCGACCATCAGCAGCACTCCGAGGTCGCGGTAGATCTCGATCCGCTTGCCGAGGCGGTGCGCGGCCGGCTCGAGCTTCCTGGCCCGGAAGAGCGCGACCTGCGTCTGCCCGGTGACGGTGCCGGTGCGGTCGAGGTCCTCCCAGCCCTGGAACGCGAGGAGCGCCTGCTCGGTGAGGTAATCGGCGGAGCCGGTGACGTCCGAGGGGTCGAGATAGCCGAGCGCAGCGAGCCGGAGCTGGAGGCCGCGGACGACGAACGGGTAGTCGTTCTCCCCCGTCTCCGCGCGCCAGCTGCCTGGTCGAACCCCTAGCCGAAGCGTCGTCACCAGGCGGCCCTCGGCCGCAATTGCGACGAGCTCCTCGTCACCATGCGGCGCGAGCGTGGCGGCGATCTGCCAGAGGCGAGTGCGCTTCGTCTCAGCCGGGCCCGAGCCGAGCGTGGAGCGCGAGAAGCTCGCAAACCACGCCTCACCGTCAGTCCGGAGCGAGCGCAGTCGCGCAGTTTGGGGCATCGCCGTGCGGATTCCCTTCCTCCGCTCGGCTCGCGTCGGGCCCTGCGTGAGCTCCCTGAGCGCGGCTTCCTCGGCCGCCATGCCTTTCGGGACGACCCGCTCGACGCGAACGATCCAGCCGTTCTTCATGAAGGCGACGTCGACCGTCTCCGGCGCCGGTTTCGACCTGGCTAGCGGACGTGCGGGCGCGGATGTCGCTGCCCGCGGCGACGATGACGACTCGAGATCGACCGCCAGCAGACCCGCGAGAGCGAGGACGAGGACGACGAGCGAGATGCGCACGGGCGATTCTCATTCTGCGAAGCGGACAAGATGCCTGCAATGTCCTGGCTTTCCGAATCGGAGCTGCGAATCGGCCTCGGGTGCATGCGGCTCTCGACGGACGAGGATCGTGACGAGGAGCGCGCGTTCGAGACGATCGCGGCCGCAGCGTCCGCCGGGATCATCGTGTTCGACACCGCACGCGCCTACGGCGACAACGAGGTGTTGCTCGCGCGCTCACTCAGACCTTGCGGTGCTGCAGAAAGCGCACGCATCGTGACGAAGGGCGGCATGAGCCGGCCGGACAGTTCCTGGGTGGCCGACGGCCGCGCACGCTCGATCCGTGCCGACTGCGAAGCGAGCCTCGACGCGCTCGACGGACTCGCGATCGACCTCTACCTCCTGCACGCGCCCGATCCACGCACGCCGTGGCGGACGTCGATCCGTGCGCTGGCGAAGCTCGTGGACGACGGGCTCGTTGCTCGCGTCGGGGTGGCGAACGTGAACCGCGACCAGCTGGACGAAGCGCTCGAGCTGGCTCCGCTCGCGGCCGTTCAGGTCGCGCTCAGCGCGGTCGACGATCGTGCGCTGCGCGGAGGCGTCCTCGACCGCTGCGTGGAGGCGGGGCTCACGCTCATTGCGCACTCGCCGCTCGGCGGGCCGAAGCGCGCGAAGGGGCTTGCCCGTCTGGAACCGCTCTCCGAGGTCGCCACCACGATGGACGCGTCTGCTCAGGAGGTCGCGCTCGCCTGGCTACTCGACCTCGCGCCGAACGTGGTCGCGATTCCCGGCGCACGACGACCGGAGACCGCCCGATCCTCTGCCCGAGCCGCCTCGCTCCGGCTCGAGGAGCCGGAGCGAAAGCGCCTGCGCATGGAGCTCGGCGGACTGCGGGCCACGAAAGCCCCACGCCGACGCGATACGTCGGCAGACATCGTCGTCGTGATGGGCGTCCCCGGCGCGGGCAAGTCGCTCCTTGCCGAGGCGTATGTCGCACGAGGCTACGTCCGCCTGAACCGCGACGAGCGAGGCGGCTCACTCCGGGAGCTCGCCGACGATCTCGAGAACGCCCTCGCATCAGGCACACATCAGGTCGTCCTCGACAACACGTATCTGACGCGCGCCTCGCGCAGCTACGTCGTCGAGGCCTCCGCTCGCCACCGGGTGCCCGCGCGTTGCACGTGGCTCGACACGCCGCTCGCGCAGGCGCAGGTCAACCTCGTCGAACGGCTCCTCGACCGGTTCGGTGAGCTCCCGACTCCGGAGAAGCTGAAGGCGATCGCGCGTGCTGAGCCGGGCCTCCTTGCTCCTACGTCCCAGATGCGGGCGTTCCGCGAGCTCGAGCCGCCTTCCGAGGACGAGGGCTTCGTCGATGTCGAGCACATCGCGTTCACGCGCGCTCCGCATCCCGAGCGAGCGCGCACGGGCGTATTCGTTGCAGCGCCTGTCATGCGCCACGCCGGCTGGCGGGAGTTGGTCGCCGAGGCCGATCCGGCCGCTCCGCACCTCCTCTTCGACTGGATACCGGAAGGCTCCGCTACGGATCTCGACCTTCTCGCGGGGAAGCTCGCACAGATCGTCACGGGCGCGGTCGCCGCGGCGGTCTGCCCGCATCCCGGCGGCCCGCCGACCTGCTGGTGCCGCCCGGCGCTACCAGGCCTCCCGCTCGCGTTCGCGCGAACACACGACGTCGACACCGCTCGCTCGATTCTCATCGGCGCGAGCCCTGCGCATCGCACGCTCGCGAACGCACTCGGCGCCAGCTACGTGGCGATCTGACTCAGCTGCCGTCCGGCCAGCCGCCGCGGTACAGCACCATCGGATAGTGAGGCAGCCCGACGGTCGGATCGTCGATCATCGCTGCGGTACGCGCGAGGTAAGGCTTGCTCGCGCGCCAGCCGTCGGGGTGGGGCTGCAGTCCGAGAGAGAGCCGCGAGCGCTCGCCGTCGCGCTGGCCGAGGATGCGTTCGAGCGCCGCCCGTAACCGGCGGACCTCGTCCTCGCCGAATCGCGCGTCCCAGCGGTCTTCGACGCGGGCATGCAGTTGCGGGATCGCCTGCCGAGCCTCTCGACCCTTTCCCGTCAGGCGCGTGCGCTTCGTCGCCGCGGTGGCTCCGTCGACCGCGACGACATCCGCCTTCGTCAGAGCGGTCAGCGCAATGCTCGTCGCCTCCTTCGAGACGCCTGCGAGCTCCGGCAGATCTCTCACCGCCGCGCCCGAGTCGTCGAGGACGCGCACGACGTTGGCGCCCACCGGAAGCGACAGCTCCGATTCGGATTCGAAGTCGACCGTGTACGCGAGCAGCACCTGGGAGAGGAGACCGAGCAGGTGGAGGCTCGACGCGACGTCGTCTCGTCGCTCCCGGGCCGGGATGTCCGCAGCCAGCCCGTTCGCGCTGCCGAGAATCGGCAGGAACTCGGGCAGCTCGACCTCGAGTCGACCGACGATCGCTCGCAGCGACTCCCTGAGCTCGTCTATCGCCCCTGCGCCGAATCGCTGCTCCCAGCGCTCTTCGATCTCGCCGAACAGCCGCGGCCAGATCCCCTGCGCGATGCGACCTGCCGGTGTCGGCCGAACGATCCAGTCACTACGGAGCGCGCGAGCACTCCCCGACCCCTTGCGTTTCGCGGTCGGCGGCCCGTCTGCCGGAGCTGGCGCGACGAAGACGTACCGCCACCGTTCCATCCCGCCCAGCGTCGAGAGCATCCGCGCCTTCTGAAGACCGGCGACCTGCGGGAGCTCACCGACCGTGATCCCGTCGCCGACGAACCGCAGGAAGTTCGACCACATGGTCAGCGAGGTCACCCGGGCACCGCCACCGGCTTCAGCCAACCGCCTCTCGAACTCGTTGTCGAGCTCGATCGCGAACGCTACGAGAGCGTGAGAGAGCGGAGTCGACAACGGCGAGTATCGAGACACGACGACGATGCTACGACGCGAGGACTGTCGATTCATGCGCTCCGACGCCCTCGTCATCGACCAGACGAGCCCCGAATGGGATAGGCGCTACAACGCGCATTACGACTCCTAACCGCCGTCACAGCGGATGCAAGCCTCGTCGACCTCGAGCACAAGGTATGAGATCGTCGCGTCTGACAACGCGCTACGTGAGCTGGCGAACCTCGCCCTAAGCCTCGTCGGTGCCGCGAGCACGAGTGCGGCACCTACGTCACGTGCTCGGGGTCAGCGTGGCCGGTTTGTACTGCGGGCGGCCGTTAGGCCGGTAGACCTGGATCGTTACGCCCTTCGCGTCGACTCGCGAGTCGACCAGATCTAGCGCAATGTCCGGGCCGGCGTCGGGGAACAGCCGCGTGCCCTGGCCGAGGACCACGGGGACGATGAGCAGGGTGATCTCGTCGACGAGTTCGTTTTCGAGCAGCCATCGGATCAGGGCGCCGCTGCCGTGCACCTGCAGCTCACCCTCCGGCTTGGCTTTCAGCTCGCCGATGGCAGCCGCGAGGTCGCCGGAGAGGAGGGTCGTGTTCGCCCAGCGCGGTTCGGTGAGCGTGGTCGATGCGACGTACTTGGGCGTCTCATTCAACGCCACGCCGATGGGGTGGGCGCGCATATCCGCGATTGCTCCCCAGGAGCCGGCGAAGAGCTCGTAGGTCACCCGGCCGAACAAGAACGCGTCGGCGCGCTGGTAGGTCTCGGTGATGAACGTCCCGGTCTCGTCGTCGAACACCCCCATGGCCCATCCGCCGCGCTCGAATCCGCTCCTGCGTTCCTCATCCGTCGCGCCGCCGTTTCCCTGCATCACTCCATCGACGGTGACCTGCGTCATGGTGGTCAGTTTCATGGGTTCGTCCCCTTTCTCGTGGTGGTCTTTCTCGTCATGACCGCACCGAGGCGCGGAGCTCATCGGTCGAGCGTTGCTCCATGCGCGGCGTTGCCCAATACGTTGCCCATCCGTCCTCTACGTCGCCTTATTGAAAACAGAAACCCCCGCGTTTGCGGGGGTTTCCTAAAGCCGACGCCCGGACTCGAACCGGGACCCCTTCATTACGAGTACGCGAACCGGCTTTCGGCTGCTTTCGGTATGTCTGGGATCTTGGCTCTGCACGCCGCATGCGGCGCATCAATGACGCGGCGGATCTCGGGGTGAATCGGCCGCTTGTGTGGCCCTCAAGTCGGCCCATAAGCAGCACTACACGCCGCCGATGCTTGCACGGGCACGCGCCGAAGTCGCTTGACGGATCTGCCAGATCTGACATCTGTCTGACACGCCTTGGCGAAGTGATTGTTCGTCGAGCTTTCCGAGCGACCTCCGACCATGCGTGCCGGACTTGCGACTCTCGACCAGGCGGCCACCCTCCCCCTCGCGACGTGCTCGGGCGTCGGGGCCTGCTCTCGGGGCCGATCCGTATCACCCAGGTGACCTTGCGCTCGAGGTGATGTTGCGCTGGCCACGACGTGCCACGGTGCGTCCCATGTACGCGACAAGCACCGCGAGCACGTGGATGAGGTGATCCGTCGTGATGCTCGACAAAGACATCGAGAGCAGAGTCGACGAGACGGTGCATGCTTGGCGCTCGGAACAGCTTCGTCGGCTAGGTCTGACGCGCCTCTGCGCGGAGACAGTCGCAGACGAGGTCGATTGGCACGAGCTCGCAGAGCTCCTCGAGCGGGGCTGCTCCGCTGAGCTGGCACTCGAGATCGTCCGCTAGGCGCCATGTACGCACGAGCTGTCGATCACGCCGCCGCTCGCCTCCGCGACTTGCGTCACGAGAAGTGGGAGGATTTCGGCCTGGCGGCGGCCGCGGTCGTCCTTGCAGTCGTGGCGGCGGCGTTTCGTCCGGAGCTCGCTCTGCCACTCCTCGTTGGCGGTCTTTCCGTCGGAGTACTGGGCCTGCGCGCCCTCTTCCGCCACTGGGATCTCGTCGAGCGGCTGTCAGGGGTGCGCGATGCGTACGTCATCCCGGACGTCCTAGCGTACGCGTCCCGCGAAGCGGACATCGAGCGGCGGCAGACCTTTGCGGCCATGATCCGCAGCCATCTGCGGTAGCCTGGACTCGTCAGCAGGGCGCGGGTGATGGCCGCTGCGAAGGAGCTTGAGGCCCTGGCTCGCGACCTCGATGATCGCGGGCTCGCTCTCGACCCGGCTGCGGCGGTCGCTTGCATGCGACTTCTGACCGGCATCGAGGGCAGCCCGCTCCTTGACCCGGCGCTCCCACCCGAGGACCTTCGCTCGCGCATCTACCAGATCCGATCCGGGTTCAAGGTGCAGACCTGACCGGCTCGGCCTTGACGGAATCCCGGCTATCGCCGCGTGTGTTCGGACAGCGGCATCGCGGACGGGGGCGGCTGGTGAGGCCCGCTTACTTCCTCGCCGGATTCGCGGTCGGCTCATTCGCACCCGTCATCGCCGTGGTCGTGCTCGGCTTGCGCTGGCTCAGGTGGTCGTGGTGACTCTCCACCCACGGCCTGGTCGGACTGACTACTCGCGCCGTCGCAGCGGACGCGGTGACTCGTTGCTCTGACTGGGAGTTGGCGATCTGCGTAGAAAAGAACTCCTACCGCGCCAACTTGGCCTCGATCGCGGCAAGACGCTCGTCAAGCCGAAGGAGGAGAGCTCGAGTCTCCGCGTCGCTCGCGGCCCGTGTCACAGCCTCCTCGGCTGACTTACGTTCCTGATCGTTCGAGACGAATAGAGAAGTAACCGTTGCGGTCAGGAAGGAGAGAAAGGTGATACCGAAGAGGATGACACCGCTCCCGACCACCTTCCCCCATGAAGTCGTGGGCACCACGTCTCCGTACCCAACGGTGGCGAGCGTGACGAGCGCCCACCAAGCGCCGATACCGAACGATGGAAAGTCCTCCTCGTCAACGAGCGTCATGACGAATCCCGCAAGCAGCGCCACCGCGAGCGTCAGGAGAACGAGGAACGGGAAAACGCGTCGGGTCGCGACCGCGCGCACGACACCTGCCTCGAGGCGCGATGAGGGGATCTCCTCGTTGCAGATGCTTCGGACACAGAGCTACGACGACGGACTCGTCCTCGTTGCAGATGCTTCGACACAGAGCTACGACGACGGACTCGGAGTCATCGTTTCGACAAGCTCCCGCAGCAGCGCCACGGCCCGCTTCAGCTCCCGAACCTGGGCGGCGAGGCCCTGCGCACGCCCACGCTGTGCACGTAGCGTCGCCCTGAGTTGCTCGGCCTCGGCTCGAAGCCGGGCAGTCTGCGTCCTGAGTTCGTCGGTCACGGCCCGCTCGCTCTCGAGCGCCTCGATCCGAGCCTCGATCGCGCTCGTGCGACTGGAGCCCCGGTTCGTTGCGACCCCGAACTCGTCGGCGATCGCCGCGACATCCCGGCTGATCGCTGCGAGCTGGCGCTCCCCGAGCTGCCCGGCCCGCTGCGCGAGAGTCTGCTGGAGAGACTGGAGCTCCTCCTGGCGCTTTCCGAGCTCGGCCCGCATCGTCCCTGAGAGCTGGCTGCCAAGAAGCGAGCGTGCGTGCCCGACGCCGACCTCGGCGTCGGCGAGCTGTGACGAAAGGCCCGCGAGCTCGGCCTGCACGTTCGCGCTCATGTACTCGGCGTTCGTAATCGCATCCGACATCAACCGGTTCGTCGTCGCGAGGTAGCCGTTCAGCGTCTCGAGCTCCACGAGCAGTGTCTGGACGTCCTCGACGGCGTCCGGCGTGCTCGGGTTGGCGTTGCGCGCGACTGCCAGCGTGGTCAGGCTCATCGCGAGCAGCAGTGCCATCAGCGTGATCGCGACCCACGCCCAGGCCGGCGCCGGTGTCCAACGCCGAGTGGTCGTCGCCTCCACCGGCGTGGCTTGCTCGACGGCAGACGCGACGGCCGGCGCCTCCTCCGCCTCGGGCTCCGGAGTCGGAGACTCCACGAGCATCTCGCTCTCGCCCGCCTCGGAGACGTCGTCCGACTCCGCTTCTACGGAGGGGTTTGGCGCAGTCATGGGCTCCGTACATTCGAGGACGAGCGTTCCGATTGCTTCTGCTTCGCCTCCACCGCCGCGGCCCGAGCAGAGGCCACGGCGGACTCGAACTGCTCGTTGAATGTGCGGAGCTCATCGTTGGTCGTCTTGACCTCAGCGACAAGATCGTCCAGCAGCTGGGAGGCCTCCGCGGAGGCCGCGTCCGCGTTCGTCGAGGCGTCGCGTGCCTCGACGAACAGACCTAGGGTTACCACGACCAACGCGAGTCCCAGCGAGCCCAAAACGACCCAGACCCACGCAGGTACAGGAGCGTCGGATGCGTCCGTATCCGGCGATTGCTCAGTCGTCGCGACCGTGTTCGACTCGGCGGTCTCAACCTCGCTTGCCACTTTCGGCTCGGTCTCGCTCGACTCGGTCACGGACATCGCAGAGCTATCCCTCATTCGCCGGCTTCCAGTTTCGCGACCCGCCGCTGTCTTCACACCACCCGCCAGCCTCGTTCACCCAGGTGAAGCGGCTGCATAGGCCAACAGGAAGTCATGTAACGCCGGTTGGGCATCAACAGCATGAAGGCGATGTGTGGGCACTCGCGGCCGCGACGATGAGCGGTGGCAACCGGCCTCAGGCAAGACAAGACCCCGATTTGTGCGCTGAGAAGGCTAAGACAGGAGTCGGCCAGCGCGACTGCTCACTTCTTGGGAGCGCGGGCAAGTTACGAAACCTTGCCGAGCATCAGGCGCCTCCCGACCCGATCGAGTCGATGCCTAGTCGCCGTCTGGCCGCAGCCGCTCGGAGAAGTACTCGAGAGCCTTCTTCGTCTTGGTCTGCTGCTCGCCGGTGAGCTCAACGCCCTTTTGCGACAGGAACGACCGCGTTTCGGCGGCAACCTGGAACGCCTCCGAGGGCGCGCACTTCGTCGACAGCTCGAGAATCATGGAGTTGTCCGGGTAGAGCCAAAGCTCGGATACGAGCCTACGGTCGTAGCCCTCAGGCGCGAACTTCAGCTTGAGCACGGAGATCGGGCCGAGGATCAAGAGGTCGTCCAGCTCGAGCCCCGCGGGTGCGTGCGCCGCGAAGAGGGCACGCTGCTCCTTGGAGTAGAGCTTGGTGACCGACCGCTTCCCCAACACCGCATCCCTGACATCGGCGGTTTTCAGCGCACGCTTCATCGATCCCGAGCAAATGAACCCGCCCGGCATCGCATCGACCTCGACGCCGAAGTTCGGCGAGCGGCGCAGCTCAGGCGGGAGCTCGTCTGGCACGACCGGCCGCAGCTTCACGACCGTGTCGTCCCCCTTCCGCTGGACCCGGCGGGCGCGAACGACGACGCCGCTCTTGTTGAGGGCCAGGTCCGGGGTGTCGAAGAAGTAGACCTGCCGAATCTGAGCATCGAGGGGATCAACCCCCAGTGCCGCCGCTCCGCGGCTCCGGTCAGACACCGGCACCGTCAGCTTGAGCTCGACGCTGTCGGCGTCTCTCGTCAGTGCGATGAACTCAGCGATGTCCCGATCGGAGGGGGTGCTGCGGGTCTTCGTAGTTGCCATAGTCGATCCTCCTCGTAGGAGCAATTCCTCGCCGAGCTCGATCGCGATTCCGACTCTCCAGTGTTGCCACGGGCTGGCGCCATCGCACCCCCCATCGCCTCGTTCACCCGGGTGAAGCGGCCGCCCCCTCGCAATGTCCCGCTGCTCCAACCCTCGGCGTCTAGGCTCGGTCTCCGACCGTCACGCTCGTGTCAAGGCGCGTTGCCTGGACAGAGAGCGCTGTCCCTGGCTAAATAGCTATGGCCGCCACGAAGTCGGAGGTTGTGTGTCCTCGGCCGTCGCAGAGCATTCAGCCGCCTCAGCGGCCACCGAATCCGCTTCCGCGGCGACCATCTCGACGATCCTCGCTCGACGCGGCGTCCTGATCGCCGCTGCGATCGCTTGCGTTCTCGTCGCGATCGGAGCGGGTCTGCTCCTCGCGACGAGCGACCACCTCGTCGATCCGCTTGCGTACGGCATCCAGCGGGCCGTGATCATCGTGGGATGGTCCAGCGCGGCGCTCTATTGGCTGGTTCGACGTCCCGGCAATCGCCTCGGCCTCGCGTTCGTGGCGCTGGCGCTTGCGTCGGTCGTCATGTCGCTGCAAGGGGCGTCCGATCCCCTGCTCCACAGCATTGGTGTGTTCGGTGACTTCCCTTCGTTCGTCCTGGCCTACTTTGTCATCTTCGCCTTTCCCGACGGACGGCTTGCCCGCACGCCGGAGCGGCTGCTGCTCGCGGGATGGGTGCTCTCCTTCTCAAATTTCTTTCCAAAGCTTTTCTTCTCGCCCGTCGTGAGCGGCGGCGGGCCGGTCGCCGGCTGCAACGCGGCATGTCCCACGAACGCCTTCATGATCGCCGACCGTCCAACGATCGCCGACGGGCTCGGCAGCAACATCTCGTACCTGACGCTCGCGCTCGGAGTGGCGACGATCGCGCTCTTGTCCTACCGCATGGCGACGGCAACTCGGCCGCGCAGGCGCGCGCTCATGCCCGTCTACGTACCGGCCGTGTTGCTCACGGTGCCTGTCCTGATCTTCCACGGGATCGTCACCCAACATCTCGATCTGGATCCGAGCACGATCTCGGACGTCGGCTGGTTCCTCACGGTTGGTCGCGCCCTGATTCCCTACGGATTTGTGCTTTCGATCGTGGTGAGCACGTTCTTCGCTGCGACAGTGTTGAAGAAGATCGTCACCCGCGTGGTAGAGAACCCGAGCGCCGGTGAGCTTCGCACGACGCTGGCCGCTGCACTCGATGATCCATCGCTCGAGATCGGGTTCAGACTCGAGCAGGTCGGCGGCTTTGTCGACTCGAGCGGCGAGTCTCTTCCGTCCGCGCCTCCGGCCGGCCAGTCGTCGACTCCGGTCACGCGGAACGGCGAGACAGTGGCCGTGATCATGCACGACAGGGCTTTGGATACAGACCCCGAGCTCGTCACTGTCGCAGGCCAGGCACTGCTGCTGGCCATCGAGAACGGTCGATTGACGAGCGAGGTCCAGTCGATGAACACGGAGCTGCGCGCAACACGTGCCCGCATCGTCGCCACGGGCGACGCTCAGCGCCGAAAAATCGAGCGCGACCTCCATGACGGGGCGCAGCAGCATCTGACCGCACTCAGCATCAGAGTCCGCCTGGCCCGCGAACTGGCTGATCCAGAGGCCGCACAGCGCCTCGACGACGTCGGCAAGGAACTCGAGGAGATTCTGGAAGAGCTCCGCGACCTCGCGCATGGCCTCTATCCGCCCTTGCTTCGCGAGTTCGGACTCCGGGAGGCGCTGGGCAGCGCCGTGCGGCGTTCTGCTTCACCCGCGAAGCTCGAGGCAGCAGCGATCGGCCGCTGCTCCGAAGACGTGGAAGGCGCCGTCTACTTCTGCTGCGTGGAAAGTCTCCAGAACGTCGACAAGCATGCCGGTGCGGGCGCGACCGCTATGGTTCGGCTTTGGGAGCGCGATCGCCGGCTCTACTTCGAGATCGTCGATGACGGCGTCGGCTACGACGCCAGATCAGCCCGCGAGCCCGGTCAAGGGCTGGCGAACATGTCGGACCGGATTGGCGCGCTCGGTGGAACCCTCGTGGTTGAGTCGGCGCAGGGACGGGGTACGACGGTCCGGGCGAACATCCCGCTCGGCGTCGCCACGCAGCGAGTGAGCGTCCTCGCTCGCTCCGAAAGCCGCCGCGGCTGAGCCCTAGGCGAGCTCGTCAGGAGCGAGCGTACGGCGGCCGTGGTCGACCCATAACCGTCGGAGTAGGGCAGGCCCGAAGTTCTCCTTGCGGACGAACGCCGCCGCGCCGGACAACTCGGCCGCTGTCTGATCGTCGAGGCACTCGGTCGAGATGAGCACGACAGTCGAGGCAGGATGTGCAGCGCAGAGGCGGCGCGCCGTCTCAAATCCGTCGATTCCGGGCATGCGGATGTCCACGAGCACGAGATCGGGCTCGAGTTTCCCCACAAGCGCGAGCGCCTCCTCCCCCGAGCCGGCCTCCCCCACTTGCTCGAAGCCGGCGGTCGCCTCGATCACCTCCCGTGCCGCCTCACGAAAGACGGCCTGGTCGTCGACCGTCATTACTCCGATCCCGACCCGTGCTTGCCGTCCAACGAGACTCACGTCGGTTCTCGTGAGAGCCCGCGTCGATCCCGACGCGCAAGATGCGCCGAGCAGGGCGGTGGAACCATTTCGGCTCCTCGCTTTCGTGTCTCCATCTGGTGTGCTTCTTGCATCGATTCGGGTTCTATGACGACCTGGTCCGGACAGTACCCCTCATGGTCGTCTGTAGAGACTCGGCCTGCAATGACGCTTGCAGGTGACCTACGTGGTGTGTGTACTTGCGTCCCATGTGGGTGCGTGCACGGCGATCGCGCATGGCCGGGGAGTATCGTGAACCAATGCCTATCCGCGTCGTCATCGCGGACGACAATCTGCTTGTGCGAGAGGGGCTCGAGCAACTGCTCTCAGGACAGCAGAGCGTCCAGCTCGTGGGCACACACGAAGACCTCCCGTCGCTGCTCGAGGCAATCGAGTCGGATCCACCGGACGTGGTGTTGACGGACATCAGGATGCCACCGTCCCTCAGCAACGAGGGGATCCGGCTCGCGGCTCAGCTGCGAGAGACCAACCCACAGATTGGCGTACTCGTGCTCAGCCAGTACGCGGAGCCTCAATACGTGCTGGCGCTGCTCGAGTCGGGCTCGAACGGCCGCGGCTACCTGCTCAAGGAGCGCGTGCACGACCGCGAACAACTCCTCTCCGCCCTCGAGACCGTCGCAGGCGGTGGCTCTGTGGTCGACACGAAGATCGTGGACCTCCTCGTCAGGTCGAAGGCTCGCTCCGCAGGCTCCTCCCTGGCGGCTCTGACTCCGCGGGAGCGCGAGGTCCTCGCCCAGATCGCTCAGGGGAAGAGCAACAGCGCTATCGCCACGTCCCTCGTCCTGAGCAAGCGAGCCGTCGAAAAGCACATCCACTCGATCTTTTTCAAGCTAGGGATCACCGATGCCGAGGACATCAGCAAGCGGGTCAAGGCCACCCTTGCGTTCCTGTCCGAAGAGGCCGAGGCCGGCGATACGCGCGCGGCCGGCGCGTGAGTCTAGGCGCCGTGCATGTTCCGAGCGTCGTCCGGCGTCAGAGGCCCTCGATCGCATTCAATCGTCCTGAACCGATCGCTTCCGTGAAAGCCCGGAAGTCCCGCTCGTTCTGCTCTGCGTAGCGCTCGCCGAAGTCGGTGACCGACCTGTCGAACGCATCGCTGTCGCCGAGGTAGGTGGCGATCGCGATCGGGTCTCCGGAGCGAGCGTGTGCGCGGGCGAGCGTCCATCCGCACCAGTGAGCGTAGAACGCAAGAGCGGCGGGGCTGAGCGATTCGACTTCTGCCGAGCCCTTCATGTCCCGGAGCTGTCGCCAATATAGGTAGCGGGTTTGCTGCAGACCCTTGGTCCAGCCGAGGTAGATGTCGCTCGCCGCCTGCATCAGCCGTTGACCTTGTACAACGCGCTCCCCAGGATGCTTGTAACGGCTCTTCGGCAAGTGACCCTCGAGCACCGAGGCGGTTGCCTCCTTGACCTGCAGGAACAGCGGATCGTTTTGGTCGCGTCCCTGCAACAGCACGATGAACGCGCGCGCTCCTACGCTGCCAACGCCAACGATCTTGTGAGCCATGTCGACGAACTGGAACCGCTCGAGGAGCTGGCGCCGGTCGTGCTGCAAGGTTGCCCGGTAGGCCCGGAACTGTTCATGGATCACGTGCTCGAACTCCTCGACGGAGAGGCCGTGACGGTCTTCCAGGTCACGCATCGGGATGATGGTCGGCGGCTGGCTGATGAGCCGGTACTTGCCGCCCACGACCTCGGCGAGCTTCGACAGCGCCTGCAGGCTGTCGCGCGTGCGAGCTTTCTCCGCGGCTTTCCTCGCACGCTTGGCATCAACCTCCAGCGTGCGCGTCCTCGTCGCCTTCGCCTCTGCGTTCGCTGTCTTCTTCTTCTTCTTCTTCTTCTTCTTGCTAGAGCCCGTATCGTCCGCGCCGTTCGCGCTCGCGGACGTAAGGCTCTCGATGGCCTCCAAGAGCGTCGCCTCGGTGAGGTGGGCGTACCAGACGTCCATCGTCGACATCTCCGCGAACTCGGCCATCGTCTCTCGATAGCCGCGGACGGCCGCAAGGGTCGCGCCGCGGGCGTCGGCCTTGCCGAAGCCGTTGTTGAGCGCCGCGATCGTGAAGCTCGCCGCGAGACGCTTGACGTCGTACTCGAACGGCCCGGGGAGCGTCTCGTCGAAATCGTTCATGTCGAACAGCAGCTGCCGCTCCGGCGATGCAAATGCGCCGAAATTCGACAGATGGGCATCGCCGCAGAGCTGAACCGTCAGGCCAGCCCTGGGCGTGTCCTCGAGGTCGGCAGCCATGATCTTGGCGGCGCCGCGGTAGAACGTGAAGGGGGAGACCATCATCCGGCCATGGCGCACCGGCACGAGGTCGGGCTCGCGAGTTTCGTTCTGTTGCTCGAGTAGGGCGATCGGATCGGATCGTTCCGCGCCCGCGACCCACTCGCCGTGGCTCGAGGGGGGCGTCCGCTCGCGCGACTCCTCGCCGTTCGCGCGACGCTCCTCGACGCTTGGATGATGGATCTTGGTCACGTTCATGATTCCTCTGACGTTGGCCTTGTGGGGCCACTGAACACTGGCCCACCGCCGCCGCTCGCTGTGCACGGGAGCCGCGCCGAACCGGTGGCGAGGGCGAGTGGAAAACCGTCGTCCGGCCCTCCACATGGACGATCCGCTAGCCCGAAACCAGCGCGTTCTGCTTGATCGTGTCGAACTCGGCCTGGGTGATCGCACCCGAGTCGAGGAGCCCCTTGGCCTTCTCGATCTCGGCCGCCGCGCCGCCACCGTCGGCGGCGGACTTGATGTAAGCGTCGGTCGCCTGCTGCTGAGCCTGCATCTGCTGGGCGTTACGTTCGGCCATCCCATCGTGTTCCGCGATCAGGTAAATGAAGACTCCGAGGTAGGGCAGCACGATCACGAAGATGCACCAAAGCGTCTTCATCCCACCACCGATGTCGCGACGGCGAAAGACGTCCGCAAAGACCGTGATGAGGAGCCAGATCCAGATGACGAACAGGAAGAAAATGCACATCGACCACAGGACGTCGAGGAACGGATAGTCGGCAGCGAGCATGGAACCTCCTCGGTAGACGGTGTGGCGCTGAGTTCGAAGCAAGCCTGCGGTCGTAGCCCACAGGCGCGACTTCGGCTAGGGCGCGAGGGATCGGGCCAAGGATCGAGAGAGGGCTATTCCTCGTCGGTTTCACTCTCCGCCTCGAGCTCGCCGAGCTCTATCGCGAGCCCGAGCGCGCGCACCATCTTGCCGGCGGCCGAGGCGACACGCGCTGTGCCCACGATCGGCGCGATGGCAGTGAGGACGCCGCCGACCTGCTCCTCGTCGACGCCGACCGCGCCAGCGGCGTCGAGGTTCAGTAGATACGACGCCGGCGGAGCGTCGACCGCGACCAGCGCAGCGATGCGCACGAGCATCAGCGACTGTGCGTCGAGGTTCGTCGCCTCCAGCGAATCAGCGGTCATCGTCGCGAGTAGGTCGAGAACCTGAGTTGCGGTGGATTGCTCGGTGCTCATGGGTCTCCTTTCGTCCGAATCACCTGTAGGTGCTGATCGTTCGATGACAAGGCGGGCACTGCATGCGTCTGCCCGAGGGTCAATGCCGCAGCGGTAGCCAACGCCGCAATCCGCGTCGGCGGAAGGGCAAGCGCGCCGAAAGCCGATGGATCCCGCGCTCCAGTCGCCGTGCAAGGCGGCGGCGAAAGCGTGGCTTTCGTACCTGCGATACGACCGCCGCGACCGCGGTACGTCCGTTCTCGTAGACCTTCATACGGCCGCTACCTCGTCAGCTCGTCCGCCGACGAAACATGCCGCGTCAGTGCCCAGATCACCCAGATGGCCAGCGAGATGATCAGGATCGACCAGAACGGGTAGTACGGAATGAAGATGAAGTTCGCGATCGCAGTCAGCGCCGCGACCGTCACCCCAACCACGCGCGCCCAGGTCTTGGCAGCGAAGAGCGCGTACCCCGCAAAAGCGACGACTAGGCCCAGCAGCAGGTGGATCCAGCCCCAGGTCGTGGTGTCCACTTCGAAGATGTAGTTCGGCGTTACGGCGTAGAACTCGTCCTCGAAGATGGCGGCCACGCCGGCGATCGCCTGGAAGCAGCCGACCAGGATCAAGATGATGCCGGCAAACACGTAGCCGCTGGCGGCGGACTCACTGACCCCCGTGGATCGCGTTGTCCCGTAATCGGTCACCTCGTCTCCGCCGGCGGATCCACGGGGTTCCTGGGACTGCGTAGAGCTGTAGTCCGTCATCTCGTCTCCCTCTTCCTGCGTTGGACAACCTCCGCCATTGTCCAACCGGTCTGTGCCTCCGACCTCACCCGCCGATGGTCTTCACCCAGGTGAGTTCCTGGCCGCCGTCGACGGACGGGCATGCGATGGTCGTAGTGGCGAATATCGTCTCGGCCCGAGTCGCAGGGTTAGAGGCGCGAGGACTTGCATGTTGCTTCGGGGTGCAGGCACCCCGGGCGCAGGCACGACCGAAAGTTTCGTGCCGGCCGTATTGTCACGCGGGCCTTCCTGAGCGACGCTGGAGGCGTCCCTCTATGGGAGAGGTCAGCACATGGAGGCAGGCGCCTCAGCACTTCGCAGCGGGACCAAGGTCGGATCGCCGTGACCACAACGGCGACGGCGGCCGACCGACTCGCGGATACCCCCTCCGATGACGGGGTCTTCTCCGATTGGAAGTTCGAGCGAGTTCGCGCGCCGCGCAACAGTCTCGTGCGTGCGCGCCTCACCGACGTCCTGTGTGAGTCTGCGCCGAGACTGGTCTTGCTTGCTGCGCCGCCGGGGTTCGGAAAGACGACCCTCCTAGCGCAGTGGCGCGAAGTCGACGGCCGCACCTTCGCCTGCGTTTCACTCAATTCGGGGGACAACGACCCGGTCACGTTTTGGAGCTACATCGTCCAGGCGATCCGGCACGCCGTGCCTGAATGGGGCGCCGCTGACGTGCGTGCGGCGCGTGAGCCGCGTGCGGATGCTGTCGATGCAGTCGTCCCGGCTGTTCTGCGCGGACTGGAAGCAATCGGCGAGAAGCTCGTCCTCGTGCTCGACGACTACCAGGAGATCACGAATCGCATGTGCCATGACTCGCTCAGCTTCTTTCTCGAACGGACGCCGAGCAACGTCACAGTGGCCGTCTCGACACGTTCGGATCCACCGATCCCGATGGGGAAGCTCCGCGCCGTCGAAGAACTACTTGAGCTTCGTGCCGTCGATCTCGGCTTCACCGAGGCCGAGTCAGCCACATTCCTCAATGAGATCATGCACCTCGGCCTCGCCACCGAGAGCCTCGGTGCGCTGTACGAGCGCACCGAAGGCTGGCCGGTCGGCGTTCACTTGGCGGCAATGTCGCTGTCACACGAGGCCGATCCCGCTGGTTTCGTCGCACGTTTTGGCGGCGCCAGCCGTTACATCGTCGACTACTTGACCGAGGTTGTTCTCGACGCGCTCGACGAGGACCAACACCAGTTCCTGCTCGAGACGTCGGTCCTCGACACGATGTCTGGACCTCTCTGCGACGCAGCCACTGGCAGGCAGCGGTCCGCCGAGGTGCTGGTCGAGCTCGAGCGAGCCAACCTCTTCCTGATACCGCTCGACGATCGCCGGGAGTGGTATCGCTACCACGAGTTGTTCGCCGACGTGCTCCGGAACCGACTCCTTCAGAGCGATCCCGAGCTCGCCCTCGCCGTACACCGACGGGCGTCCGAGTGGCTCGGCCCCGAGGGTTACCGATATGAGGCCGTGCGTCACGCTGTTGCCGCCCATGCGCTCGAGAGCGCGATCACGTTGGTCTTGGAAGACTGGCGTCCCTCGTTCGAGCAGGACGACGCCGTTTGCATCCTCCGCCAACTCGCGGAGCTTCCCCCGACGAATGACGAGCGAGATGCGCGACTCGCTGTCGTTGGGGCATGGGCGCTAGGCGCGCTCAATCGCCGCGAGGAGTCGCTCGCCTCGCTCGAGTTGGCGGAGTCAGCCGGATTGGCACCGCCGATGCCGTGCGGCGTGCCGTTCGAGGCTGCGACCGCCTTGACCCGAGCTTGCTTTCCTTGGGGCGATTCCGCTCGGATGTTGGGCGCCGCTGCACAGGCCTCAGAGCTGCTGAGCGACGCATTCTCGATGGCGAGACCGGTCTCGCTCCTCGCGCTTGGCTGGGCGCTGCGTCTCAGGGGCGAGGACGCGGCGGCGTGCGCGCCACTCGAGCAGGCAGCCTTCCTCGCCGCGCGCTCGAACCAATGGCTCGTCGCGGGCATGGCCAGGGCTATGCTCGCGCGGATCTCGCTCGAGACTGACGACGTCGATCTTGCAGTCGTGGTGGCTCGGCGTGCGCTGACCACGCTCGAGGTTCACGGCGTCGCCGACAAGCCAGGCGCAGGCATCGCCCACGTGGCACTTGGCGCGGCGCTCGCCAGCCGAAACGAGCTCGAGGAGGCAGGGCAGTTCCTCGATCGAGGCCTTGCGAACCTTCGGGCGCTCGGCCAGCCGTTGGACATTGCGGATGCACTACTCGTGTCGGCCCCGGTCCGCAGAGCTCTCGAGGCACCTGCTCCCGCGCGAGCGATGCTGGACGAGGCGAGAGACCTCCTAGCGACCTGCCCCGATCCAGGTGTTCTGAGCGCCCGCCTTGTGGGGGTCGCGCGTACGCTGACGCCGGCGCACCGCCGAATCGAGGGCGACAGCGACCTGACGGAGCGCGAGCTCGAAGTTCTCCGCTACCTCGCCGAGGGACTGTCCAAGCGAGAGATCGGCAAGGAGCTCTTCCTCTCCTTCAACACGATCCACTCACACACGAAGTCGATCTACCAGAAGCTTCGAGTCTCGTCACGCCAGGATGCGATTGCACGCGCGCAAGAGCTCGGAGCCTTTCCAACTGCGCAGACGCTCCACTAGTCGGATCTCTCGATCCCGAGGATCTGCCCCTTCTTCGCATCGAACTCGCTCAGTCGTCGTCGATCTCCACCCACACCGACTGCTCGTCGTGCTCCTCCCAGTCGGCGCCGGGCATCGCGATCGCCCACCTCGTCCAGGTCCCGGCCGGCCGGGCAAGGGCGGTCCTGACGTTGGCACGAACGACCGTCCCCGGTGTGAGCTCCACCGGTGAGCGCAGGGGCGCGGTCGTCATCCCCCAGTGTGTCGGTGGATCGCCAGGCCCCACCGAGAGTGACACGCCGAGTGCGAGCGTGGCGCTGAACCAGAGTGCGAGCGCGTTGGCCGTTCCGTGATCGTGGACCGGCAACAGCACCTCGGCTTCGTGAGGCGCCTGGGCTTGCTCGAGCGGGATCAGATCGACGTCCGTCTCCCACAACTGACACGGCTCGGAGCGTCTGTCACCCGCCCCGAGATGACGGAATCCGCCTGAATAGGAGATCTCGTTGACGGTCTTGTCCGCGAGGTCCCCGAGGTCGAGGCCGTAGGGATCGTCCCGTAGGAACTCCATCGTCTCCGAGAGATAGCGGTCGTGCACGAGCGCCACCCATGCCGTGACCGAGCGGGGGACCATGATTCCGCCCGGCTTGAGCCAACGATCACGAGCGACGACCACCGGGACGAGCATCCCCTCGTCGATCCCGAACCCTCCCAGCCACTCCGAAACGATCACGTCGACTCGCTCCGGCAGTTCGACGCTCATGACGTCGCCGTGGATCACCCTGACGATCTCCGAGACGCCGTTGGCAGCTGCCAGCTCCTGCGCGAGTACAGCGATAGACGTCTGTTCCACCGCATAGACGCGTGCGGCACCTGCCCGTGCCGCGAAAACGCTCAGGATGCCACTTCCCGCCCCGGCGTCGAGCACCACGTCGCCTGAGCGCACGACGGAGTCGATCGCGCGCTTGAATGCCTCCGTACGGACGCGGTCGCAGATCATCGACCGGTGCACTTCGAACTCCGCGTACATCGGGTCGGTGGGGTGCCTGATCGGTGTCCGCATGGTCGCAGTCAGGGTCGCTGCTTCGACTCGGCGACGTCCGAATGCGGCCTTGCCCCCGGTGGGTTCAAGCGCTTGCGGTACCAGAGGACATCTGCTCCCGACGGGAAGTCCTCGACTCGACCCACCAGCTCATAGCCGGCGCGCTCGTAAAGGCGGCCAGTCTGAAAGTCGTACGTGAAGTGGACTGTCTGCGAGCAGTTGCGCGCCGACGCCTCGGCTTCCGCCGCGGCCAGGAGCCTGGACCCTAGCCCACGACCTCTCATGCTCGGCTCCACCCAGAGGTTCTGCAGCTCACAGCTGTCGCCCCACGTCCAGCCGGTGATGCCGGCTACGACCTTGCCGGCGTCTCGCACGAAGATCGCCAGCTCGTCTCCGTCGCCGAGCCCCGTGGCAGCCGAAGCCTCGCGGCGAACCTGCACTTCGAGGAATTCGAGGTCGAGGGGATCCGGATCGTCTTCGACCTCGAACTCCACGGCACCCGACTCAGGCGCCTACAAGCTGCTCGATGAGCGAGAGGTCGTCGAAGTACGTCCGGTACGACCGGATCTTCCCGTCGCGAAAGTCGGCCACCGTAACGCCGGGCAACCGGACGTGCCTTCCAGTTGCCTCCAGCTCCCCACCCTCGCCGAGGACGAGTGGCCCCGTGTGATCGGCTTCGATGAGCCACTCGGCGAATGCCTTGTTGCCCACTTCGTCGAGCCCTCGGAACATGATGACGACGTTGGAGAACGCCATCTCGCGGAGCGCGGAGAGCTCGCTGAGCGCCTCCAGCCCCGACACAGATGCGTATGGCGACCAACCGACGACATCGTCGGTGAACAGCGCGCCCACATCGTCCGATCCTCCGCCGACCTCGGCCTCGAGGGCCTTGAGTAGCACGTCCTTGCGTGAATCACTCATGGCAGCCTCCGGTTCCTGTCGTCGTCGCGCTCACGTCCCAAGGGCCTTCGCCTTGGCGGCAGCGAACTCTTCGTCTGTCAGTGCACCCGATGCGTGCAACTGTGCGAGGTGCTCGATCTCGTCGGCCGTGTCCGCTGGCGGCGGCGCATACTCGGCCGGCTCCTCGGCGGGCGGCGCCTCTGCGGGTGCATCCTCGTAGGCCTGCTGCTGCTCGTTCATCTTCGTGTTCCTGTGATGGGCGACCGCTGCTCCGGCTACGAGTGCGCGCCGCCTAGTTCGCCTCCTGAATCCCATCGAGACTCCTCCTCGTCGTAGT